>JAHDEC010000050.1 GCA_020629035.1 Saprospiraceae bacterium
AATCCATATCCTGCTAGACAAGACAGAATTCATGATTTAGCAGTCGTAGCCTTATATGACATTGCTCCTAAATGGAAATTAGCAGCCAACTTTGTTTTTTATACAGGAGATGCTGCGACCTTCCCTTCAGGCAGATATAACATCGGCGGGATTAATGTGCCGCTGTATACCGAAAGAAATGGTTCAAGATTTCCAAATTATCATCGTGCTGATTTGGGAGTCACCTATACAAGGTTGAAAACTGAAACCAAAGAGTCTACTTGGAATTTTTCGATTTACAACGTGTATGGGCAAGAAAATGCATTTACTATTGATTTTCGGGAAAATCCTGATAATCCTCAGGAAACTCAAGCTGTCCAACTGGCATTATTTAAAATCATTCCTTCCATTTCTTATAATTTTAAATTTTAATCATGAGATATAGTTTATTAAGCCTTATTGTCATTTTATTCGCGCTGAGTGCTTGCGAAAAAGTTATCGATATAGAATTAGATGACGCTGAGCCAAGAATAGTTATTCAAGGTGAAATATGGGAAGGTACAAATGATGTCAGCATTAACATTAAAGAAACACGTTCATTTTATACCCAAGAAGAACAAAATATCATCACCGATGCTATGGTTACCTTGTACGATCAAGATATGAATGCTGTCACACTCGAACATCAATCTAATGGCGATTATACAAGCTCTAATTATACAGCTACCGTTGGTCAAAACTATACCTTGGAAGTTAATGTAGGAGACAAAACATACCAAGCGGTAAGCCAAATGCCTACACCTGTAGCCTTGGATAGTTTGACTTCAGAGTTTGTGCCAGGAATGTTTGGACAAGAAGGTGGATACTTAGTCTTTATGTATTATCAAGATGATCCTAATGTCAATAATTACTACAGAGCATTCAGTTGGAAAAATGGAGAAGAACTCAATAGTGCTGGTGACCTTTGGCTGAATGATAGTAATTTTACAAATGGAAATTATATCACGATTCCGCTATTTACACAAACATTTGCTTTAGGTGACACGGTAGATATACGATTTACAACCATTGATTCCTCAGCCTATGATTACTTTGTAACGCTTGCTGGTATTGCAGGCCAGGGTGGAGGTAATAATGCCGCTCCAGCAAATCCAAATTCGAATTTTGATAATGGAGCTTTAGGCTATTTTGGAGCTTTTAATGGCAGTGAATTACGAATCATTGTTGAAGAGTAATAATCTAGTCGCTTAAAATCTTATGATACTTTTTAAGTAGAGACCACCAAAAAGCTTTACTTCATTACCTCGATAGGGGTGTCTCAGATTTAAGCGCTTATTAGCCATTAATGGCTGAATACTAGCTCCAATACCAAGACTAAAGTAATCTCTGATGTCTATTGTGTAATCTAAACGGTTATTAAGCCCGAATAATAAGGGGTACTTTTCAGGACGAATGATCGTGGTATTGGTTGATTGAACATCTACATTGCTGCTAGCAACTGATCCTGAAAAAGATTTTTCTATGTAAAGATATGAGAGCCCTATTGCATAGTTTAAGCTTGATTTTTTGCTCACTTTGAGTGGCTTTAAGTGATAGTTAGCTGAAGCATTTAAATAGAAGTCATCATACAAATCCGCATTAAGACCATATCCAAATCCAATACTTACTCTGAATTTATTACCCTCAGGAAGAATACTGTTAAACGACCCTTCCACTCCCGAGTAAGCCATATCATAATCGCTGAAATAAAGTAGACCAGCGGAGGCTTCAACTTCTGTCGTCAACACATTTTGGCTAAATACCTTGGTGAAACAAAAGGTGGTGAAAGCTAAAACAAGAGCAGTGAGAAGTTTCATAATGGAATCGTTATGGTGAAAAAATATAAATGGCTTAGAAAGTTATAACTGCTTGACTAAAATTAATTCTCTATTAATTGAATAGTTTACACTTTGTCTTGCCAGGCACAAAATTTATTTAAAAATCAATTGGGGTAACCTTTTGCTTTAGAATTGCACTCATAGCTAAATCAATAAAATTTAGTAAACTATGAAAGCTATCCAATTTCTACCAGCAATATTGTTATTATTTATAATTCAAAGTAAGATCTTCTCTCAAGAACATTTGAGTTACATTGATAAACAAGAATATTTTGAAATTATAAGTCAAGGTGAATTTCAATCAAAATCACAAATCGGTACAAAGGAAATTAATCCAGGAGGTCAAATAAATTTGAAATTTCAATACTCGAAGAAATCACTTGAAGAAGCACAAATTATTCCAAAAAATCTTAATATTTTCTTTCAGAATGTGGATCAAGCCTTGCTAACTGATAAAATTAAAACCCAAAATAAATATGGGAGTGTTTCCATTATGTTAGATCGCAGAGCGAAAAATTTCTTGAAGTATTCTAAAAGAAATAACACAATTGCTGGAAAATTAAAGGTCGTGATTGATGCTTCTATTTTCAACCAATTAGCTGAACCTACTGATTTTAAAGAGACCGATTTGGCTCTGACTCCAGTTATTCCTGCCGAAATGTATTTTGAAATAAAATTATCTGAGAAACTCGAAGACAAGCAGGACGCATTAAATAAAATGAATGCTGAGCTTATTATTAATGTAAAAAGTAAAGCATATGATTTGCAGGGTGTTAAGATTCCAGCGCTTCAATTTGTCATTGAGGAATCAAACTTTAAACTTGAAATGGCAGACATGTTACTCTTTGAATCTGTTCAAACCTTGTGTTTACAGCCGGTTTTTATTAGGTCATATAAGTTGATCTGGAAAGAGAGTGCTAACTGGCCTTTTCTTTCTACGCCTATGCTTTCTGTCCATACTACAGGTTTGGGTTTAGATTTTGGAATCCCAGCATTGCGAAATCAATGGAGGAAGGCCGATGTTGTATTCGAAATTAGAGAACCCATTATATTATATAATCCTGAGTTTAGAATAATGGATGTTGATGAAAGAACAGATTTATTAGATCTAGTGGATGAAGATGACTGCATAGAAATCTATTTTGTCCAAGAATTCAATCCGAATGACTTTGCAGGTGGTGGCTTTACAATGGGTTCAGGAACCGCCTCTGCTAAAGTTGTTTCCTCTGATGAAAACGCTTTTTGGGGAGTTGATGAAACTCATTTAGCTCACGAGGTCGGCCATGTTCTTGGTCTAAGACATCCTAATGCAGAGGCCACATCTACCTCGGTTCCTGGCAGTACAGGAACCCTAATTTGTCCTAGTGGATTTCGAAATGATAACCCTCCATTTAATAGCCTTGAAAACATGAATCTAATAAATAATCCTTTGCTGCAATTTTCTTTTCAGATAAGAAGTACGATCACTAATGATTGCAATGAAAGTGCTGATTGTGGATCGTGTAATTAAGCAGTTTATCCATAGATAATGTCAATCATTACTCAGTTTTGCAATTAGATAGAGCAAGCCTAATGTGAAATTATACTTGCCCTATTTTTGCAGGACTGAGTGTTTAACCATCTCGAAACCTGTAAACTCGCTTACACCATACTCCTTAAAACCTAAATTTCTGGAGCCTTTGTCCCCATAGAAAAAATTGAAGATTAAGTCATAAGCTTCACTTTCTTTATGCAGCTCGTAATGCTCAATCAAAGCTTTAAAGACAGTATGAACTGAAGTGGTTTTATTAACTGGTAATCTGTTTGCTACATATAATTCTTGCTCGAAATAGTCCCGGAGTTTTAGCGGTTTTCCGTGCTTGATCCAGTACAAAGTACGCGATAAATAAGCGGTAGTTCTTTGACGAATTAAGTCTGCTGTATAAGATTCACTGGTCCAGAAATAAGGAACACAAAAGCCACGTGTTACAAAAGCATTGAGTTTAAATTTACTATCAAAATCAGTAGTATAAAAATTAGTCCAGGCACCTGCTAAATCATCAGCTATATTTAGTACAACTGAAATACGCCGATCACTTTCTTCGCCTAAACCTTTATTAAATTCATGGATGGCTTCTTCCATAATTTTCTCAGCTTGCAATACTTCTAATTCACCAATTTTATCCAGCATATGCTGTTTAGCCATCGGATTAAAACCAGCAATGGGAAGGGTCATATCTCCTTTCGTGTTACCTTGCAGCTTGTTTATATATTCATTAAAGCGGTCCAATGTTGCTGGCTGTAAATACAGCTGGTTTATCTCTTTAAGTATGGTTTTTAAAACAAACTTCATGATGAGTGGTGCATTTACAGCACGAAACCCCCGAACATTTTATCGAGTATAGCTGCTGGTTCGATACATAAACCTGGGTGTGCTTTAGAACATTGTATAATCGAACTGCGTGATGAGGCTAACCATCTAAATCTGTAGGCTTGATCTTTCTCGCTGATCGGTCCTCCTGCTGGATTAGCCTGACAAATCATTTCCCAGGTTTGGAGGTAGGTGCTGATGATTGAGACATCTAGCTCATCCGCAAAAGCTTTGATTTTTTTTTGATCAATGTAATATTTAAGATTTAGATACTTTTTTCGTTTGCAAAAAAGAATCACACCTATATTTAAAAATTCTTCTCGCTCCACCTTTGGGACTAAACGGATGATGGCATACTCGTATGGTACTTTATCTGGCATTTTCGGCTTCTTTTACGAGTACATCTAATTTATCTAATCGGCTGGTAAGGAATGCAGCATATGCAGTTCTTAGATCAGTAGGAGATAGATCAGCTGATTCCTCTTGGAGCCAATCTTCAGGTATCAAAGAAACAATTTTCTCGATGGTCTCTTTACTGATCTTTTCTTTAATAAACGTAGCAGCCTGAGTTAACTGACTTGCCTTATTAAGTAGCACATGATCTTTAATATTTGGAAAACTTCGGTCTAAGTGCGACTCCCAATAAGTCCAGTTATGATGAAAGTACAAACTAGCGCCATGATCGATCAACCACAAATCTTTATTCCAATTTAAAAGATTCGTGTTTTTAGCAGTTCGATCAATATTGGACAACATACTATCGAGTAACACCACTTTAGAAGCTGTTAAGGGATCAGCCACAGTATCAACTGGATCATAGGTCAGTGCCCCCGAAAGGAAGTGTAAACCCAAATTTAAACCCACACTAAACTGGAGTAAATCTTGAATCTCTTCGTCACCTTCCGTCTGGCCAAATGATTCATCCAAATGCATGAATACTAACTCTGGCATATTCAAACCCATCTCTGTAGCTAGCAGTCCTCCAATCAGTTCAGCAACTAATGCTTTCTTACCTTGTCCAGCTCCTCTAAACTTAATGACATAGAGGAAATCATCACTAGCCCGAACAATAGCAGGAAGCGATCCACCTTCTCGTAAAGGCTGCAAATATTGCACAACATCAACTGTCCGAATGTCCATTAATCAAATTAAAATAAGCTTCTAAAATCTAAAATCTAAAATCTACTCAGAATAAGCATGCTTACCTCGAGTCCAACCTTTACCGGCTAAAAACTTCACACCATCATCAGCGGCAGGTTCTTCTAACTGGGTTCCCATACTGTCATTCCACCGGTTTAAATAGCCAAATAAAGCAATCACACCCAATACTTCCACGACTTCACCATCATCCCAATGCTTGCGCATATTCTCAGCTATTTCGTCAGTTACTGCATTAGGCACAGAGGAAGCAGCAATTGCGAAATCGAAAATAGCACGCTCACCTTCAGTAAAGGCAGGATAGGTTTTGTAATCCCAAATATTATTGAGTCTATCTTGTTCTGAACCATATCGCTCAGCTGCTCGTATGGCATGCGCTTCACAATATCTGCAACCTGTGGTCATTGATGATAAGTAAGCCAACTCACGTTTAAGCGAACTGGTAATTCTTCCTTTATTTTCCATAACTGCTTTGTTCATTTCTTGGAAGGCAAAAGCAATCCTAGGGCGATGCATCATGGTAAATAAACTATTTGGTGTGAAGCCTAAAGTTTCCTGGTAGAAATCAGCTAAGTCTTTCGTTTCAGGTTTTGAATTAGGGTCTATAGGTAATATTAGTGGTCGTTTCATACAAAGGTTATTTGACTACAAAGTAAGCAGTCCTTTTTGTTAAAAGCGACATTGAACATAAAAATCTTACTGCTTTAGTAAACGATGGACTTCTTTACCATATGGTGTGAGCAAATGCACAAAATAAATTCCTGCCAGAAAGCTAGAAATATCCATCTTGTCTTCCGAATTTAAGGGCGTATTTTTAATTAATACTCCCTGACTGTTATAAATAGCCATCTTTTGTATGTTGGCTATCTCGCCCTCAATAGTAAACCACTTGGATGCAGGATTTGGCGATATTGAGTAGAGAGCTTCTGTTTCAATGTAGTTTGCAGATGAAGGTGCACTATATCCTCGAAAACTTAGCTCGGCGATAGATGCTCTTGGATCATTGTTAAACGTCGTAATGGTTGAGAATTTCAAGTATTTGCCAGTAGTTTCTGGAAAAATAAAATACTGCCGAATCGGGGTCTGAAAAAACTTTGCATTCACAATAGGAAAGCCCCAATCATTTAGGTCATTGCTAATATAGACTTGGAAATCTTCGATTCTTCCTTCCCAAGGTGGTGAAAAGTTATCATTGGCAGTATAATTTATTTCATTGATAGTAAACGTGCCACCAAGATCAATCACAAATTCGTATGGTTTTACATCTTGAGCACCCCACGCAACATGAAAATAAGTATCAACATCTCCATCTATTGCTTTTTCTGGCTCATGGTTAGTGATGAAGCTAGGTGTAGAAATGATAAACCAATTATCTCTCGATAAAGTAGGGTAATGGTCATCTTTTCTTGCTGGAATATTAACCGTAAATTGGATTTTATCCTCACCCACCAACTGAATATCATATAACTCAAAATCTGAGGCTAAACCATCCCACCAAAAGGAGCTAGGAACAGTAGTGCTTGAAAATTCATCACCAGGCAAATAGATGTCTCCCGAATTCCCCCCGATATTGATATCATTTTCTAATTCGAACAAACCATCTGCTTGCTCGATAGAATGTCGATAATGTTTGTACTGAGTCATATCCTGCTGTCGATTGGAGTCATTTACTTTTGTATCTGTATGCCATAGCAATAAACCTAGATCGACTGGGAATAATTCATTGCCTAAAGTGGCCTTTTTTCTTGCTTCTATGGTGAAATACTCCAGCGAATCATGAGGGTTTCGATAGACAAAAACACTATCTCCATCTGCTCTTAAAGTAATGGTATGGACACCTGTTTCAGGCTCGATTAAATGGCCCCAATTTTTCTCTACTTGAAACGGGCCACCTACAGGCTCTACAGCTGGTTTGCCACCAGACATTAAGGTGTAGAATGAAGTTCCACCCGAATCGTACTCATTATCATAGGTGTCCGGAAAGCCAAAAATCCCATGACCAGATTCATGAAGATTCATAAACATATTAAGATCACTGTCCCAGGGAGCTTGCAAAACTGAACCATAGATTTGGAAAATTCGTAGACCGTTACTCAGCGTCCACTGAGGGTAATGAGTAGCTCCCATCCCAGCAGGATCAAAAGACGAGCTAAGAATCATGACAGAAGAAATACCAGTATTTTCATGGTAGTCTAGTGCACTCCAATCGTAATCAGGATTATTTTCAATGACAAATTCTAAAGCATCTTTCCAAAGAAGAATGCTTTCCTGCCAGCCAATGTTTTTATAGTATGTGGTGTTTTCTGGAGCGCGAAAATAGAATATGTCGTGAGTCATATCGATATTTCGTCTCGTTTGCTCATTCCAGTACTTTCTAAATGTTCGTTGTATAGAAGGAGTTTGGTAGTCCATTGAATTGATCAGAAGTTCCAACTCACTTTCTTCAACACTAATAGGTGCATCTGGGTAGTCTATGTAGATACAGATGCCTTTAAATGGAGTGTTTGCATCTGTTTGGGCATATAATGAGTTCATTGCCACCGACGAGATGAGCATGAAGAAAAGACAGGAATTATAATTTTTCATCTATGATTGATTAACAGTTAAATTGGGTATTAGCTGTTGCTCAATTTCGATGGAAAGTTACAAACAATATTTGATTAATGTTTTACAAATGAACTGACCTGTGGTTTGTTATATTTATTTGTGTTGGTCTTTAAGGAAACGAAATAAATACCATTTGCTAGATTAGTCAAGTCTGTATTTAGCTCTTTAGCACCATGAGTGGGAAGACTAAAAATCTCTTGAGCTAGACTATTGTAAATAATCACAGCCTCCACGTTTTTGGTATCCCAAGAAACCGTAATTTGTCCATCGCTCGGGTTAGGGTAGATGCTGATTTGATTAGATGTACTTAAATCATCTGTGGATACAAACGAACAATCTAACTGGTTAGATGCAAAGCTTTCTTTGGCAGTGATAAAAGATTTTAAACCGTATGTTGTGCCTCCACCAGGTCCACCTCCACCATTAATGTTTGATTCTACATTGGTATCAAAGTTTGCATCGGTATACATTTTATTGTTGTCGTTATACACAGAGGTTTGAATCAATGCCTTCATATTATCGATGTGCGGAAACATGTATTCCTCATTAAAGAAATTATCCACCAAATCACACATATGGGATTGATAACGTAAATACAAGTTTTCGTTGTCAAATATACGTTGGAGTAATGGTCTATCATTACTGCTGTAGTCAAGGGCTAAACTGGTCATATCACCAGCTCCTGGTCCTCCTCGATAGGTCCCAAATGCCTCATTAGCATCCCATTTTATCCATTCCCATTTTTCCGAAGTTAAGTTGTGGTAGAAGTAATAATTTCGTGCAGAATTTGTATAACTATCTAGATTGCTAAACAGGTTGTCCAATGCTGCTGAACGTAGATATTCGTCTAACTCCAGATGGTTCCCTATCTCAGCTTCAAAGTCTTCGTCTGAACTGTTGTTTAGGAAATCAATAAACTCAATTAAGTCTGTCCAGTCATTTTCATCTTCATTACTTTTTAGCTCATATTTATCCGCATAATCTGCCTGATCATTGCCGTAGTAGACTAGATCAGCTGCGTCACCACCTCCATTAGGTCCGCCACCAAAGTTAGATCCAGCTTTAAATAAATTTCCATCGTCATCCAGTATGGCCCAATCTAAAAATTGATCATCTATTTGTTCGATGACTGAATAAAACCCCCATAAAGTTCCGTTAAAGTATACATTGGCAAAGTTAGCTCTAGGTGCTGGAACTGCCGCATCTCGACATATATCAAAGAAAATTTTCTCGCGCATGATGGCCGGATCTTTAAAGGCATTACTAAAGTTTAATTTCTTTAGACCATCGTAATTTTGTCCACTTATATATTTGTTGAAATCAATTTTGAAGGATTTTTTATTTCCTGGATGACCATAGCTAGAATTTCCTTTTAAGCGTACTCCTACATCCTCAAAACTAGCCGTTCCTGTCTCATCAGTCAGTACAAGGTCTGCTCTCATGTACGTTTCTGTTTCATAGTTTGTGGTTAAACTATCCCAGAAATTTTCTTGATGGAAGGTAAGCTCGATATTAATGATCTGATCGTTAGCAAAAATGTTGTCACCTTCGATTTGGGCATTCGAGCAAAAAGGTAGGCAGATGCTTACAACACACAGGGCATAAAGTAAATGTTTCATGTTGGTTTATTTGTTATTACTTAGACGATTAAACGTGGTAAATCCTTCGAATGCCCGCTAAGTTTTGCAAATGTATTATTATTCCTTAATTCTTAAGGCATCTGATATTTAGCTTGGAATTTTATTCATTGTCTATTTATGCCGGATCAATTTTTTCACCCCTTTGCCATCGGCTGTTTTTATAGACAATATGTAGCTTCCTAATGGTAGTTTAGAGCTAGTTTTAAATTGCATGGAATGAATGCCTTGTGACTTGTAACCACTGTCTAATTGTTCAACAATCTGGCCATGAATATCTAATAGCAGGATATCTACAGGGCCTGCTGTTTTAACAATATAACTGAGATTGATCGACTCAGTAAAAGGATTTGGGAATGTTTCAATAGTAACCACTTGAGTTTCTTTTTTGACAGCTGAAGTAATACCTGAAACAACACGCACGCTATCCATCACAATATCCACTATAGGCCTATCATTGGCACCTGTAGCTACATTACCCATAGCTTCGATTACTTCAATGTTTTGTATACAAGAACCAAACACGGCATAGGTTTCATCTAGGGACGGCAGCGCATCTAAACTAAAGTAAAATTGTGATCCTGCACTATTAGGTTGGGAAGTTTTTGCCATCGCTATGACACCTGTAGAGTCATGGTTCATTGCTGGATGGTACTCATCCATGATGGTATATCCTGGTCCGCCAAAGCCGGTACCTAATGGATCACCACCTTGAACCACAAATCCTGATATAACTCGATGAAAGATAACCCCATCATAAAATTCAGCCTCGGTTAAATCTATAAAATTTTGTGCTGTAATAGGCATTAAATCCTCTCGCAATTCTACCCGAAAATCGCCCATAGTTGTATAAAAATCTACTTGTGTTTGGGCTTGGATTTGAAAACCACAGAATAAAAGGAATGCTATATTAATGTATTTCATCATTATCATTTTTATTTCGTACCTGACTCAATGTCTCAAGATATTTATTAAATAGCATTGCAGGGAGCGATTGGTTCAATTTATTAATGTGAATTTAAGTGTAGGATTTATCCAAGTCTGTAAAACTAATTCGGAAGCCTATTACCGGCAATAAGGCATCGAATTTTGAACGATACTGTTTTTGATGCATTTCATTAAATGCTTCAATGTACTCATCGACACTTTTTTCGTTGATAAACTTATAAGAAATACCAATATTTAGCTTAAGGTTTGGTCTAAATTTCATCGGATAACTGAGACCACATCCGAGATTAATTGCACCAAAATTATTGGCAATATTGATGGGCAAGTCTGCAGAGTTTTTATTTAAAATGACAAAGTGATCATGGCCTATCTGACCAAAACAGTATGGAATTAGTTTTTGGTCTACCTCACGCTTAAAATTATACCTGATGCCTAAAGGAGGAATATGAATTTTAATTCGCTGGTTTGTGCCTAATGCGGTATACACAGTTAAGTTTTTAGCAAATTGGTATTCTAGCTTAAATCCAATATTAGCATGGTCAACCCCAATACCTACCCCAAGGTGTATTTTCTCAAGGTGGTTTGGAGTTTGGTTTTCTAAATCTTGGGCTTGGACAGATTGGACTTTTGCGAGACAAATTAAGCCAAAGATTAAATAACTAATTAATTTCATGAAGTTGTGATTGTTTTATAAAATAGGGAATAATGATATATCAAGCTACTATTTTAATTGAATAGTTTTAAAAAGCAGCTTCCTTAAAGATTTAGCAACAAGCCTTGTCTTTCATTAATCAAGATCTACCATAATTTGATGACTCAATAAACTTTCAAACTCTTCTCGTTCCCGAATTAAAAAATCTTGGTTTTTGTACCACAAAACTTCAGCTGGCTTTAATCGTGAATTATAATTGGACGACATTGAAAAACAATAGGCTCCTGCATTTTTAAATACAAGCACGTCCTTTTCTCTTACCTCGTTTAAAATCCGATCTTCCGCAAAAGTATCTGTCTCACAAATGTATCCTACAATAGAGTACATTTTGGGTTCACCTTCAGGATTGGATATGTTTTCGATCTCGTGGTGTGCATTATAAAACATAGGTCGGATTAGGTGATTAAAACCGCTATTTATAGAAGCAAATGTGCAGGCAGTCGTTTGCTTAACGACATTAACATTGGCTAAAAAATAACCTGATTCGCTCACTAAATACTTACCTGGCTCAAAACGCAATACTAAATCTCGATCGCGTTTTGCGCAATATTCATTAAACACTTTACTAAATCTTTCGCCTACTTTTTCGATATCAGTCTGTAAATCATTGGGCTTATAAGGCACCTTAAAACCACTACCAAAATCAATGGACTTAATGTCCTCAAATTCGTCTGCAATGCTAAAGATTAAATTGGCTATCCGCTCGAAAATATCAGAATCTATGATATCTGAACCGGTATGGATGTGGATGCCTTCTATATTAATACCATACTTTTTTATAATCCTCGAAACAATCGGGATTTGGTGAATCGAAATACCGAATTTAGAACCAATGTGTCCCACACTAATTTTACTGTTTCCACCAGCCATGAGATGGGGATTTACCCGTATGAAAATCGGTGTTGGTTTATCGATAAAGGCCTGGCCTAATTTCTCTAAAATCGAAATATTATCGACCGTTATCTTTACTCCTAACTTTATAGCTGCTAAATACTCATCTATGGAAACCCCATTAGGCGTATAGACAATTTCGCCGGGTTCAAAACCTGCTTTCAAGCCTAATTTAATTTCCTGAATAGACACACAATCTAAACCCGATCCAAGTTTTTTGAAGAGCTTAAGGATGGATATATTAGTTA
Organism: Saprospiraceae bacterium; assembly: GCA_020629035.1. Taxonomy (GTDB): domain Bacteria; phylum Bacteroidota; class Bacteroidia; order Chitinophagales; family Saprospiraceae; genus JAHDDO01. The sequence goes on from JAHDEC010000050.1 coordinate 12,408, forward strand.
AGGCTTTAGCCGCAAAATGTATTTTTAGATGTTTAACTTGAAAGGCCTTTTTAAATCGTTCATATTTATCAATGATTGAATGAGCATCATACACATACAAAGGTGTTTGATACTTGTTAGCCAAGTCTAGTAAAATCTGTGAATCCATCTTTAAATGGGTTTTTAATGTTTTGAATAATAATTTTGAAGTATGTAATAGGCTTTTTTCTTTTCGCCTTTTTCCGACAGTAAACCTTTTCTATTCCATCCATCTTGCACACCAGGCAATACTCTCCTTGGTGATTTAAAATCGATGAGTATCCAAGGTGACATGCCCTGAATTTTATCTAATTGGTCGATCATGGCTAAACTTTCGATGTACAAATATTCTTGAAAATCCTCCGTCCAGCGATCATTCGGATCACCAAATAATCCAGCCTTTGCAGCTCCACCAAATTCGGATATCAATACTGGTTTGTCTTGTTCTATTTTCCAACTAATTTTTTTGCATTTATCGGGTAATCCATCATACCAGCCGATGTACTGGTTAAAACTTAGGACGTCGACCACCTCGGCAAATGGATCATCGATTGTCCTGATATTGGGCTTACCTTGATAATCTTTTTGTTCCAGCGCTGCACTGATTAATCGAGTGTTGTCTTTGGATCTTGCAAAACTTGCTAGCTTATTTAAAAAAAGGTTTCGAGATGGAACATTGGGCGTTTCATTGGCCATCGACCAAATGATGACACTTGCTCTGTTTTTATCTCTGGTAATCAATTCATCAAGTTGGTTTTGTGCATTCAAGTAAGTTTTTTCCTCATCCCAGGAAATGGTCCAATAGACTGGGTTTTCTTCCCATACCAAGATTCCTCTTTGGTCAGCTAATCTAAGCATATGCTCATTGTGTGGGTAATGCGCTAATCGCACATAATTACAGCCTAGTTCCTGAGCATAATCAAGGATTTTTTCAGCATCCTCTAGAGAGTGTGCGCGACCTTCTCTAAGCGGGCTTTCTTCATGAATCGATATGCCTTTTAGATAAATTGCTTCGTCATTTAAGAGTATTTCAGTGCCTTTTGTCTTTATGGTTCTAAAGCCTATTCTGTGATTTCGAAATTAAAAGGAGTGAATCCTCCAATATGTGTTCCTAGTTTTTGGCCATTGAAGTAGACTTCGGTTTTATAGTTGGATGCTTCGAAGTAAATAAAGAGGCGATTGGATGGTTTTGTTAATTGGTAATCGAAGGATTTTTTATACCACAGGGTCCCTTCATAATAAAGCAATTTATCAGATTGACTGTTCCAATCGCCTGGGACAAGCAGTGACTCCATTTGATCGAAGTTGTATTCAATCAGATCAGAACTATCCTTTGGTGATGAATTAAGAAAGAATGCACTTGCCCATGGAAGTTCTTGTTGGTCAAATGGCTGATATCGGTAATTGTAATACCCGTTTTCATAAGGGTCGATAATGTATTTCCAATCTCCATTAAGGGAAGTTGTTGCTCTGTTATATACATTAACTAACAGATCAGTTTGTCCTTGGCTATCTGAATAGATTAGGACCATCATAAGTAGACTGAAAATGATGGTTTTCATAGTCAAAATTAAGAAATCAAAAGCTTATGGAGGCTATATTTCTAGGCTTTTATCTGCTTGAAAAATGGCTTTAATTCTATAAAAAGGCGGCAATGGCGGTCACGGAACCTATCACTAAGGCAAGTAAGTTAGGTATAAGTAAGAAGTAATCTTTACGTCCATAGGCATACATGCTCCAAAAAATTCCGTTTATCGCTGTGGCAATAGGTTGAATAAATATTTTGCTTGATCCATTAAGATTAGAGATAAACACTTCAATTAAGGAGAAAAACATGATGATGGCAAGTATAGAAGCTATACTGCCTATTAATTTTTCGTTTGCTTTTAATTTTTCTTGAAGATTACTCATAGAATTATTTATTGAAGTTCAGTGCTTTGGCCGCTAAGCAATGGTTTATTTTGCTAAGTTGGGTGAGATAACTCGAACTTTTTTTGTTTTGCTTAAGTGTGGTTTAACCGCTTCTTTTATTTCCTTTTCTAACATGGTAAGGAACCGTTTTTTGGCGAAATTTGGATGGCTGACAAGCCCTACTTCTCTAACCGGTATCGGACTTTCGATAGTATGGATATAAGCTGAATCTATCAAGTTACTATGTTCCAAAGCCAATTTAGGAAGTAAGGTTAATCCTTTATTCATCTTTACTAATTCAATGAGGGATAGGATTGAACCACTATTAAACACTAAGTTTTGATTAGCTTGCCGCTTCTTTCTTAGGTGACAAATTTTCTCTATCTGACTGGTCATACAGTGGCTTTCTTCTAAGAGCCATAATCGATTTACATCTATATCTTCTATGGTGTATTTTTTATTTTTTTTGCCAATGTTTTGCGTGTCATAAATTAAAAACTCTTCTAGAAATAATGGGTTTTGATTAATAGATTTATCACCAATTGGTAAGGAGAGAATACCCACATCTAGCTCCCTCAACTTGATTTTTTTGACGATTTCATTGGTTGTTATTTCGCTTATACTAAACGCAATATTGGGATGCTTATGCGTCATACTTCTCAAAAACAAAGGCAATAAAAATGGGGCTAAAGTCGGGATGATACCAATATTTAGTGTGCCGTAAAATTCTTGTTGGGTGTCTTGTATCAGCTCTCTTAAATTATCATACTCATTGTGTAATAAGGTAAACTGGTCAATGAGCAACAAACCCTCTTGAGTTAGTTGGATGGGCTTAGATTTTCGATCAAATAGGATTAGATCTAGCTGGTCCTCCAACTTTTTGATCATGGTGCTCAAAGTGCTCTGGGTCACAAAACAGCGTTCAGCGGCTGTACTAAAGCTTCCTGTTTTATGAAGCGCTAGCACATACTTTATTTGATTATATGATATTGATGAAGTCAATAGTTGTATTGTTTATATAGTTTTTGTAAATACATAATTACAGCGATATTTGCACAAAACAAAATAAAAGTAATATGGATCATAGCAATGGAGATATAA
>JAHDEC010000004.1 GCA_020629035.1 Saprospiraceae bacterium
GGTAATTAATTCGTTTGATCAGGTTGAAGGTCTTTCTGAAGGTACACTTGGGAAAAGACAATCATGGTCGCAAAGTTTTTCAAGTAATGACCAATCATTCTATACATTACCTGCAGCAGGTACAAGAACTAATTTTGGAACCATCATAAATAACTTCCAAAGTTACTCTGCAGGTTCTTTCTATCAAGAAGATTACTTGTCTACTTTCCAACAAAATGTTACTTACCATGTTCCTTCCTCTCAAGAACTAACAGCTTTTGCAAATGCTAATTTCTTGGTTTCAAATAGTGGAAATGAAATTATTATAGAAGGCAATGGACAAAGTATAATGTATGATTTAATCAATCATTCTATTAGATATAATTATCCCGATGGATCTTATCAACATAATTCTTATAGTCAAGCTGCTAATGGAGAATATTTTTTAAATACAAGCACAAATGTCAGTTTTGAAACCCTAGTTAATGGACTATGCACTGAACTCATTGTAACTCAAACTTATGGCGATTATGCGTGCTTAGATCAAAGCATTCAATTTAACGAAAGAGAATTTTCGTCTTTAAAACTCTACCCTAATCCAACGAATGAATATCTAAACATAACTCTATCCGATAATTATTTTGATGAGCTATTAATTTTTACCATCAGAGATTTATCAGGAAGAGTGTTAGGTACCTTTAATCTTCTTGGAGCTAAGCAACTAGCTCTACCCGTTCAGGATATAATTAGTTCCGATGGGATGTACACAATCACTATTGAAAGCGAAAATAATTTCACCACACAAAAGTTTTTCTTCACCAATAAATAAAACCTCATGAAAAATATATTTATCTTAATAGTAATGCTCCTTTGTTTTGACGCTGTTTATAGTCAAAATCCATGCGGAGAAGAAATTGATTTTATTATAAAAGTTAAAGGGGATCCAGATAGCGATATTGAAATACCAACGTTGCCACCAGGTCTACCTCCACCTCCACCAGGTGATGAATTAGGACCAGATGACGGTGATGAATACTATCAGCTTTATGACGATGGGTATAGAAGAGATGTTTTCCTTGTTCATGGATTAGAAGGTGACGGAGGAAGTTGGGATAATATGGTTGGTTATTTAGAGCATGGTCATGGTCAGGCTAGTGATTTTTGTGGCTGGAAGGTGGATTGCCACACTCCTGACTATAATCTAAATCAATCGAGCCTTTGGAGTATTGGAGCTGAGTTAGAAGAAGAAATTATGAGCTTTGGGATTGACGAGATATTAAGTGACAACATAATCATTGCGCATAGTATGGGAGGTTTAGCTAGTAGAGTTATGGATCTAAACTTAGGTTTATCTGGCCAAGACAAACCTTATGGAGCCATTTTAACTTTTGGTACTCCTCACGCAGGAGCTGTGGCTGCTGAAAAACTTGTAAATGGAGATATGGATGATTTTATTGTAAATGCTTGTATCTCTTTAACAGATGGTCCTATTGTTCAGTTTCAGGAAAGTTCAACCTTCTTTAACATCTTAGGTGATATCGGGCTGTTAACTCTACAAGAGTTGAAAGACGAGGTATGTTTAAATGTAGGCGGGTTTGCTTTTGAGCAAATTAAACAAAGATACACCGCTCCAGTAGTTGATGATCTCGTACCCGGCAGTCCCAATTTAGTTGAACTTAATAGTGCTGGTTATGATGAAAATATTAGAAAAGCATCTTTCTATGCGATTGAGAAAGATAATGGAACACTTGCCTGGAGATTTTTTCACAGTGCTTTAGCAGGTGTTAATTTCCCTGGTTTAGGTGTTGGAATGGCTGGATTTAATGATGATGCACCTGCCATTGCACAAATGCAAAAAGTACAAACTAAGTACATATCAGCCACAGAGCAATGGCAAGAAGTTTATGAAGATTGGAATAGCTGGCCTACTCCTGATTGTTTTAATCTAATTGAGAATAGTATAAGTTATGATAGCAATGGGGATGGAGAATTAAATGATGAAGTTTGCCTCAAAAAGAGTGAGGTAAAAGACTTGAGAAATGCTTGGGCTAAAGGTGAAGATTGGACTTTAAACTTTAACAATATTTGGAAACATGCGATCGGAATGATAGAAGCTCAATATTCTTGTACTTGTACATATTTTGATATAGAAGGTGAGATTGAAGGCGAAAATGAAGTTACGTATGAAACATGGGTTTTAGAAGAGGGCGAAATTTGTACTGATCCAGATGCTGTTTCTTGTTCTTCAAGTGTTACTGGCGTTGAAACTAAACTTAGTGATGCAGTAGTTTTAGTTGAATCCGCATTAGATTTCCCCGGTATGAATTATATACCATACGAAATGTACGGTTCAAATCATTTACAAATGAGAAACGATCGAAGAACCCTTCGAGCTATGAGACATATTTTTGATGGAGAAATGGGCGACTGGTTTCTAACTCCAAGATGTGATTAAATTATAATGAGACTAGATAAAACTTATTATCTAGTCTCTCTTTAAAATTGTTATTATGAAAAATCAATTAGTGATGATGTTTCTTCTATTCTGTTTATTCTCTGCCTGCGATAGAGAGCCTTTGAAAGGCCCAAGAATAGATAGAATTTATAATCCAAATCCTGATTTTGAAGTCGCATGGCACTATGAATTCAATAAGGATAATGAAGGCTTGGATTCAACATTTTATAACTCTGAACCTTTAATTGTTGAAAATGACATATTCGTGGCATTCGGCTCTACAGCCCTAACGGAAGATGATTTCCTATGTAAATTCAACAAAGTGAATGGTGAGCTCCATTGGAAATTAGATATTCCTAAATATGGAGCAACTCGAGCTCTTTTTACCTATGAAGAAGATGTAATAGTAAACGTAAACAATTCACTTTTTTGGGTTGACAACACAACAGGCGAAATTAAGCATAGTCTGAATTTCTTTGAATCTTTCAATGAGTGTATTATCCCTAATGTTTCTCTGTTCGAAAATTATTTATATATCAACATAAGCGATTGCAAAAATCCTTATCAAGAATATAATACCATGAAACGTCTTAATCTAGATAATCTAGAAATAGAAGAAGTAGTTACTTATACAAGTGAAGCTAACAATTCACCTTCTCTAAATAAACCTAATATTTTTAGAAATTCAGAGAATCAAATAGTGTTGATATTCGGATTAACATATTTTCAAACCCAATCTTCTGAGAGCACTGTCCATTTGATTAGATATAACCTAAGCAAGAATACAGAAGAGTGGAGAATCGAAAACATAGATTCTCATGATATAAATCATGTGGCTCCACTTATTAATGACAATCAAGTATTTATGGTGGGTGCTTTTAGTGTTTTTGCTATCGATATAAATGAAGGGACAATAGTTTGGGAAAATAAATTACCTGGAGCAACTTTACCTTCATTTACGAATATTGAGCCCATAATTTATGAAGATAAAATTATTGTAAAACCATATTCTAGAGAAATTGCTGCATTCAACATATTGACCGGCAATCTTGATTGGTATCTACAAAATTCACCGATTGGTCATATGGATTATTGGGTTGAATATAATGGCTTACTTTACACGGTTGCAGATGGTGGTTTCTTCACCTTGCAGCCACTATCCGGAAATATTAAATACCAAACTGATCAATCACCTATAAATAACTATAAAGGCTTCTATAGAGGAGGATTAAAAATTGATCCCTCAGGAGATATTTTTATGCATGATGAACTTAGCTTTATGCGAGTACACCTAAAAGAAATCTAAATAAAAAAGCCCAACTGAATCCAGCTGGGCTTTTTACTTTTATTTTCTAAATAATTACGCTTCCAAAGCGGCCGCACCACCTACAATCTCCAAAATCTCTTTAGTAATTGATTCTTGTCTTGCTTTGTTGTAACTAATCTTTAATTCTCTTAATAACTCGCCCCCATTCTCTGTCGCCTTATCCATCGCCGTCATCCTTGCACCATGCTCTGAAGCATGATTGTCTAGAAGGTATTTATGGAAAGTAGTCTGGAGAATAGTAGGAACTAATCGTTCTAATAATTCCTCCTTACTAGGCTCAAAAACATAATCTGCATTGATTTTCTTTTCCGTACTTTCTTCTAATTCCATTTTAGGTACAGGTAAAAACTGTACACAGTTTGGAAGTTGCACTGCAGCATTCTTAAACCTACTGTAGCAAACATGTACTTCATCTACTAAATCTCCTTCAAATTCACGCATTAATTGCTTTGATACTTGAGAAACATTATCAAAACTTAAATCACTGAATAGATTTACGAATTTATCTACTATTGTTGCCGCTGGAAATCGACGCTTCATTGCATCAAAGGATTTTTTCCCTATACAATAAATCGTTAAATTTCCTGAATCATAGTGTGCCTTATAATCACCCTCTATCTTATCAGCAGCTGCTTTTATAATATTGGAATTAAATGCACCACATAATCCTCTAGTAGATGTCACCACAACAAGTGCAGCTTTATTTACCGGTCGTGCAGTACCTAGGCTAGTATTAGCTTCTCCTTCCAAATTAGATAGAATGTTACTTAACATTCTTGCTAATCGATCAGAATAAGGACGCATTTCTGTGATTGCCTGTTGAGCTCTTCTCAATTTAGCAGCTGATACCATTTTCATGGCACTAGTAATCTGCATAGTTGAGTTCACTGAGGAAATCCGCTCTCTTACTTCTTTTAATTTTCCAGACATGCTTTAAATTGGCTCTTATTAAATGTTCTTAAGCAGAATATCCTTTAGCAATATTTAGTGCTAAAGTCTTTACTAACTCTAAGTTTTCTTTATCTAATTTACCCGCTTTAAAAGAAGATAAAACCTCTGGGTGCTTTTGTCCAAGCGCTGTTAAAAACTCTTCTTCAAATGCTTTTACTTTATTTACTGGTACATCCTTTAATAAACCATTTGTACCTAAGTAAATAATAGCCACCTGATTCTCTACTGATAATGGAGAATATTGTGGTTGCTTTAATATCTCCACATTACGCTTACCTTTCTCTAAAGTAGACAAGGTAGCCGCATCCAAATCAGACCCGAACTTAGAAAAGGCCTCTAATTCTCTATACTGTGCCTGGTCTAATTTCAAAGTACCAGATACTTTTTTCATTGATTTAATCTGAGCTGATCCTCCCACTCTTGATACAGAAATACCTACGTTAATCGCTGGTCTAATACCTGCATTAAACAAATTCGACTCTAAGAATATCTGTCCATCTGTAATTGAAATTACATTGGTAGGAATATAGGCTGATACATCGGCTGCTTGTGTCTCAATAATAGGTAAAGCTGTCAATGATCCACCTCCTTTAACTTTACCAGAATTTTTAAGCGAATCCGGCAAATCATTCATTGTTTGAGCTATAGCATCATTATCAATAACTTTTGCCGCCCTCTCTAACAATCTTGAGTGAAGGTAAAATACATCTCCAGGATATGCCTCTCTACCAGGAGGTCTCTTTAATAATAATGATACCTCTCTGTACGCAACCGCTTGCTTAGATAAATCATCATAAACAATAAGTGCTGGTCTTCCTGTATCTCTAAAGTACTCTCCTATCGCAGCTCCCGCAAATGGTGCATAAAACTGTAATGGTGCTGGCTCAGCAGCTGATGCCGATACAATTACTGTGTAATCCATAGCTCCATTGTCCTCTAATACTTTGGCTACCTGAGCCACTGTAGAAGATTTTTGTCCTGAAGCTACATAAATACAGAATACAGGCTCTCCACGATCATAAAATTCTTTTTGATTGATAATTGTATCAATCGCAATCGCCGTTTTCCCCGTTTGTCTATCTCCAATAATAAGCTCTCGCTGTCCTCTACCAATAGGAATCATCGCATCAATGGCCTTAATTCCTGTTTGTAATGGTTCAGTTACTGGCTGTCTATAAATTACACCAGGAGCTTTTCGCTCTAATGGCATATCATATAACTCACCTCCAATAGCGCCTTTACCATCGATAGGCTGACCTAAGGTATTTACAACTCTTCCTACAATCTCTTCTCCTACCTGAATAGAAGCAATCTTTCCTGTTCTTCTTACTGTAGAACCTTCCTTTATACCATCAGATGGACCCATTAATACGACCCCAACATTGTCTTCTTCAAGGTTTAAAACAATTGCATTCACGCCATTATCAAATTCAACAAGCTCACCCGCTCTAGCCTTAGATAGACCATAAACACGTGCAATTCCATCACCAACCTGAAGGACAGATCCTACTTCTTCTAGTTCTGCTTCAGTTTTAAATCCGGATAATTGTTCTTTGATTATCGCTGATATTTCTTCTGGGCTAACACCAACCATAGTATATAATTTTAAAAGGTTATAATCTTATTAGTTTGAAAATTCTTTTCTTAATTTTTCAAGTTTATGAGCTACACTAGCATCATATAACTTATCTCCCATTTTAATTTTGAATCCTCCAATTAATGATTCATCAATTTCAAAATCGAGATCAACATTTGCATAAGTCTCACTACTTTCTAACAATCTAGCTTTAACTTTTGCTTCGGCTTCAGCACTCATTTTCGTTGCAGAAACAATCGTAATTGCACTAATCCCTTTATGCTCTTTATATTGGTGGAGAAACTCTTCACATATCTCTGGCAAAGCATCTTCTCTTCCTTTCTTTATGACTAACTGAAAAAACTTATCAGCTATAGATTTAAACTTACCACCAAACGCGGCGTTGTAAACAGCTAATTTCTTTTCTGATTTAATGACCGGACTTTTAAAGAAACTAACCAATTCTTTACTTGCCATTGCATCCTTCATTCCTTGGATATCAGCTACAGCATCTTCTAATTGATTTTGCTCTATGCTTAAATCAAGTAGTGACTTGGCGTATCTTGTTGCAATTCTTCCTACAGCCATGTGCCTAGTTCATTTTTATATCATTCACCAAACTCTCCACAAACGATTGTTGGTTAGAATCTGATTTTAAATCTTTCTTAATTACTTTCTCAGCAATATCCAGAGCCATAATACCTACTTGATTCTTTATATCACTTAAAGCCTGCTTTTTCTGATTTTCGATTTCAGCTTTAGCCGAATTCAAAATCTTATTAGCTTCTACTTTCGCACCTTCTTTAGCTTCAGATATCATCTGTGTCTTCGCCTCCTTTGCTTCTTTTAAGATGCTTGCTCTTTCTTCTCTTGCTTGAACTAATATCTTTTCGTTTTCAGCCTTAAGGTTTGCCATTTCTTCTCTAGCTGCCTTTGCCTCATCTAAAGCTCCCTGTATATCATCTTCTCTTTTTCTCAATGCCTGAGCTATAGGCTTAAAAGCAAACTTGCCAATCAAAAGCCAAAAAAGTATAAAGATTAAAGACGTCCAAAAAAGGAGTCCAAAATCAGGTCTAATTACATTAAAATCTGCTAAAAAAAACATTACAATTGATTTTACAATTTTTTAAAAAATGGAGATACAACCAACCGTTGCATCTTCCATTATTCTTTTCAATCAACAATGATTACGCTACTAAGAACGCCATTACGATTGCAATCAGTGCAGCACCCTCTACAAGGGCAGCCATCAAGATCATACTTGATCTAATATCACCTACAGCCTCAGGCTGTCTTGCAATAGCTTCCATAGCTTTTGAACCAATGTTACCAATTCCGATTCCAGCACCGATAACAGCTATTCCCATTCCGATTGCAACAATTGAACCTGTCATAATAATATTTTTAAAAAAAATTAAATAATCGTGCAAAAGCACATATAGTTAAAAGCTACAAATTAATGTGGCTCGTGACTTTCTTCTACAGCAGCACCAATATAAGATGCTGTCAAAATACAAAATGCAAACGCCTGGATAAATGCAACTAACAACTCAATCGCCATCATAAACAATGTCAACAAAGTTGAGGCTATTGCAGTACCAAATCCAGCGCCCATATTATTTCCTAAATCACCAAAAATAAATATCAAACTCACAAAAATGATAATTACCATGTGCCCCGCTGTTATGTTGGCAAACAAACGCAACATTAATGTCAATGGCTTAATAAATATCCCCAAAATCTCAACCGGCGTCAGTATAGTTTTAACCCATGCCGGCACACCAGGCATCCATAATATATGTTCCCAATAGTGTTTATTCCCGTTGAAATTTGTTACTAAAAAGGCAAGTATACCAAGAACCATTGTTACACCTAGATTTCCAGTTACATTAGATCCACCAAAAAATGGAATCTGACCAAATAAGTTAAGCCCTAGTATAAAAAAGAAAATAGCCATTAAAAAAGGCAAAAACTTCATATACTGAGCACCTAAAAATGGTTTAGCAACCTCATCCTGAATAAAAACAAACATGGTTTCTATAAATGATTGAGTGCCCTTAGGAGCCATTCCATCACGCTCTCTATATCTTCTCGCCACTCTCAAAAACAACCAACTTAATAAAAGAGTAACTATCAACATTGACGTAACATTCTTTGTCAATGAAAAGTCATAAAAAGAAGTAATTCCTCCTCCAAATAAACCTCCATCGGCTGAACTCTTAGCCTCTGTTTCGTATAATTTATTGTTGTGACAGACAAAGTAGGCATCATTTTGATGTACAATTCCTGATATAGCTACATCACCCATTGGGAAAGATGCATCCTTAACTCTCCTAACAGCACCACCATCTAGTACATATCTATTATAGGCCTTTCCCCCATCACCATGACCGATTTTATCAAACTTTAATTTACTGGACATAAAAATATCCCATCCTGTACCTGGTGCATATAGAAAACATGGTAGAGGAATTTGTAAAGGTCCTATACTAAAGACATTTGCATCTGAGATATGATGTAGAGCTGTATTTCCTGCATCAAAAGTATGATCGTGAGCTACTCCACATACTGGACCATGGTGCCCGTGACTATCATGGTCGTGAGAGCCGTGATTGTGTCCGCTATGATCGTGTCCACTATGGTCATGATTATGACCGCTGTGATCGTGTCCGCTATGATCATGGTTGTGTCCACTGTGATTGTGTCCACTATGGTCATGATTGTGACCGCTGTGATTGTGGTTATGCTGCTGAGCTGCTAATGAAGAACCAAACAACAAGGCAACAATAACAAGCTTGATTAAAATAAATTTCTTACCCAATGCTCGACGATTTAAAATTCGCCACAAAAATAGCTTAATGAACTATCAATTTATAATCTGAATTGCTTTTTTTCTTTACAATATCAAGGACTAACATAATGTTAAAAAGAATATTTTTAACACTTAATAAAGTATTGGCTTTTGTACGCCCGAGCCTTTAATTCGCAAAATTTTATTTAAGAAAAATGCTGATTGCTGAAATTTCGTTCGCTTTATAGAAAAGTTACATATAAAACGTAAAAAAGGCATTTTAAGGTTCTAATCCCTAAAATGCCTTCTAAAACTTGTTGTATCCTAATTATTTGGCCACCGCAGTTGCTCTCTTTTCTCTAATAACGGTAACTTTTACTTGACCTGGATATTGCATCTCATCCTGAATCTTCTGTGAAATCATAAATGCTAAATCATCCGCATATCCATCTGTCACTTTTTCACTTTCTACAATGACTCTTAATTCTCTACCCGCTTGGATCGCATAAGATTTTTGGACACCTTCATAAGACATCGCTAAATCTTCTAATTCTCCAATACGCTTTAGATAACTTTCTAAAATTTCTCTTCTTGCTCCTGGTCTTGCTCCTGATATTGCATCACAAGCTTGAACAATCGGAGATATAATATTATTCATTTCTATCTCATCGTGGTGAGCTCCTACTGCATTTAAGATTACTTTATGCTCATTGTGTTTCTCACACATTTGCATACCTAGCAATGCGTGTGGTAATTCTGATTCCTCATCCGCCACTTTTCCAATATCGTGTAACAAACCTGCTCGCTTAGCCAATTTGATTTGCTTCGGACTAAGTCCTAACTCTGCACTCATTACAGCACATAAGTTTGCCGTTTCCATAGAGTGCTTAAGTAGGTTTTGGCCATAGGAAGATCTAAACCTCATTCTTCCTACCATTCTTACTAATTTAGGATGTAAGCCATGGATATCTAAATCGATAACCGTACGCTCTCCTATTTCTTTTATCTGATCTTCAAGTTGCTTTTTAACCTTAGCTACTGTCTCTTCAATTTTTGCAGGGTGGATTCGACCATCTGCAACTAATCGCTTTAATGATAATCTACAAATCTCTCTTCTTATCGGGTCGAAACTAGAAATGATAATTGCTTCTGGAGTATCATCTACAACAATTTCTGCTCCAGTTGCTGCTTCTAAAGCTCGTATGTTTCTACCTTCTCTTCCGATGATTTGTCCTTTGATATCATCCGATTCTAAATTAAATACTGATACAGTGTTTTCAATAGTGTATTCAGCACACATTCTTTGAATCGATTCTACGATGATCTTTTTCGCTTCTTTATTGGCATTTGATCGTGCCATTGCAATGATATCTTTTTCGATACTAAGCGCATCTGTTTCTGCCTTTGCTTTTACCGCTTGCAGAAGTTGCTCTTTTGCTTCTGATTCTGAAAGTTTTGATATCGTTTCAAGTTCTTTAATCCTCACCTCATTGGCGCGATCTAATTCTTCTTTTTTCTTAGCAATGATGGTTAACTGCTTATCTAAATTTTGTCTAATGGCCTTCGCTTCCGATTCTCTACTTTCAATGGACTCTAACTGTTCTTTAAATTTATCTGTCTTAAGTTTTAACTCTTTCTCTGTGCTTACCACGAGCATTTCTCGCTCCTTCATTTCCACCTTATGCTCTGATTTGTAAGCATTGTAATCTTCTTTAAGCTTAGCAAATTTTGCTTTTGCTTCACCAATTTTCTTTTGCTTTATACTTTCGTTTTTTGACTCTGCTTTCGATATGATACTTTCAGCTTTGTTTTCAGCAGAATCGATTTTCCCTTTAGCTGTTAATTCAGCTTCCTTAAGTGTTAGGTCTGCTTGCCTATTGGCTTCTTCTATTTTTTTGCCCGACATTCGGCGCATAATAACATTACCAATTATTATCCCTATGATCAGACCTCCGATTAATCCTATAATCGCTGACATGGTTAAATCCATTTATTATATATATTATGGCAATGGTATGAGAGGGCTCAATTTTCGGCTTTTAGCCTGTATATAGCTTCAATACTTATTAAACACTAATGATTTTTGCCTTAATTGATAGTGCTCTTGATTTATTATGGTGTATTGATCGATTCTATTCTATAAACTCTCAACTCGCTCCTCTCCCATTTCCTTGTTAAGAAATATTTTTTTCTGTAATATCTAAACCAAAGTTAATCAATATTATCTTCCTACTTTGAAATTTAATTAAACATTTCCTTTTAGCGACCTTGAATTATTTGGTTCAATGTTGCTATGAACGGATAACAGCTCCCAAATCACTACTGAGCTTAGCGATTAATTGGTTCATAATCTTCTCTATTTCTTTATCTTTCAAGGTCTTGCTAACATCTGAAAAAATAAATTTAATAGCATACGATTTTTTACCCTTACCGACGTGCTCATCGTGCCTATAAACATCAAATAAATCCATTTCAGATAATAAAGATTTGGCTGTTTTCTTGGCAATGGTCTCAATAGCTTGATATTGAACAGATTCGTCAACCACGATAGCTAAATCCCTTCTAATACTTGGAAATTTACTAATCTCGCTTACCGTTAATTTTTGATTTTTACTAGCATTGAAAAAATTAATTACCGGAATCTCTGCATAATAAACATCTTGCTCTATACCAGCATTTTTCAATACTTCTTTATCTAATAAACCAAGTTTTGCTAAACTTCTTGGACCTTGATGATAATTTAATCCATACGCCCATTGATCCTCTGCATCTAATGGTGAAGTTTGATGCTTTTTTATGCCTACTAAATTAAACAGTTGTCTAACCATGCCTTTTAGCGTGTAAAAATCTGAGGCATTTTCACCCACATTTTTCCAAGATTCCTTTTTGCTTCGTCCTGTTAAATAAAGGCTTAAATATTCAGTCTCTACAAACTCTTCTTCTTTTCGATAAGACTTACCAAACTCAAATAAAGCCAAGTCGTTTTGCTGATAATTCAAGTTGTGCCTTATCGATTGCAAACCTGATAGCATCATATCCGGCCTCATGATATCAAGATGGATATTGCTGGTATTATTTATAAAGACCATGTTCTTTTCTTCAAGGCCTTTTATCGAAGCGTATTTATTTGATTCGATTAATGACAGACCCATCATCTCGTTATAGCCTTGATGAGCGCAGTATTCGGAAATCCTTTCTTTAAATAAACGCTTGCTTGGATAGCTTGCAAATTGTAAAGTGGAAGAAAGTTTTTGGGGTAGTTCAATTTTGTTGAATCCATAAATACGCAGAATCTCTTCTATCACATCTACTTCTCTTAAAACATCGGCCTTATTCGTAGGTATATGACAAACAATCCGTTCCTCATCCAGTGTTGCTGTTTTGATTTCTAAGGCAGCTAAGATGTTTAGGATTTCAGACGAACTTAAATTAGCTCCCATCAATCGATTTACGTTGGCAACTTTAATTTCTATTTCTTTTGGAGCTATCTTATTTGGATATAAATCAATTAAACTAGAAGCTACTTTTGCATCTGCAAATTCTTCTAATAAATGAACGGCCATATTAATGGCTGTCGTGGTAATATTAGGGTCACTTCCCTTTTCGAAAACCTTTGCAGCATCCGTTCTTAAGTTGTGCTTTGTACTTGATATTCTAACAGACTTGGCATTAAAATGAGCCGCCTCTAAAAACATGCTAGTTGTGTTATCGGTTACACCACTTTCTAAACCTCCAAAAACACCGGCAATACACATTGGTTTTTCATTTCCATCACAGACCATTAAATCATCGGCCAACAACTTTCTTTCCTTTTCATCAAGGCTTAAAAATAGTGTGTCGTTTGGAAGCTTCTTGACTATAATAGTTTTATTCGCAATCTTTTTTGCATCATAGGCATGAAGTGGTTGTCCAATGTCATGCAAAATAAAATTAGTGATATCTACCACATTATTGATCGGGCGAACTCCTATTGCATTTAGATAGCTTTTTATAAAGGCTGGCGATTCTTTAACCACGATATTTTCCAATAAAACCCCTGAAAATCTTGGGCATGCTTCTGTATCCTCAACGATCACTTTTATAGATTCTTCCCTTGTGTAAGTAACAGTATGCTGAGTATGGTCAAATGCATTTATTGACGGGTTAATATTAACCTTTATATAAGCCGCTAAATCCTTAGCACTTCCTAAATGATTAGTTCCATCAGATCGATTAGGAGTTAGTCCTATGTCATAAACCACATCTGTACTTACCTCAAAATAATCTTTAGCCAAGGTACCAACAGCAACATCTGCAGGTAATACCATGATCCCATCATGACTTTCACCCAAACCCAATTCATCTTCAGCACAAATCATCCCTAAAGATGCTTCACCTCTAATCTTACCTTCCTTAATCTTAAATGATCCACCTTCCATATCATATAATGTAGTCCCAGGCGTGGCAATTAACACTTTTTGACCTGCAGCTACATTTGGGGCACCACATACAATCTGAACATCCTCTCCTAGTCCGTAATCTACTGTTGTGACAGAAAGCCTATCTGCATTAGGATGTTGTCCGCAAGTTTTTACCTCCCCTACAACAATGCCTTCTAATCCGCCTTTTATGGATTCGATTTCTTCCATTCCTTCTACTTCCAATCCAATATCCGTAAGGATCTCAGAAATTTGCTGAGGATCTAAGTCCAACTCAATATGTCTTTTTAACCACTGTAAAGAAAGCTTCATAGCCTAAAAAATTTGGACACAAAGATATTTCTATTCATCTAATTGTCGAACATTTGGGGATTAAGTATCTAACTTTTAATTCCCAACATTGAACAAAAGCAATACCCCTAGTTTCTTCATGATTAAAGATTACTTATGTCTTCTTAGCGTAGTGCAAGATGAGGCTAGATCAAATCAAGTAGTGAGTAAAGCAAGGGCAAACATCCTTTAAGCGAAATCTCTAAATTTTTAATTATACGAAAAAACTTCAACCATGTTTACTAAATCTGCATGGATTAGTGTGATTATCTTACTTGGAATAAATATTCAGGTATTAGCTCACAAGGATCCAAACAAACCATCTAAAACCACAATAACAGATCAAGTAAACTTCAGAGAAGATTGTGTATTATCTACTGCTCAGATTGATCAAAGTATTAATAATGTCAGAGCAAGACTACTGACTGGAGGAGATGTCTGGTGGGATGGTCAAGGAGAAGCAGGCTATGTTGTTCCAAAACAAACACCTGGATCAGGCGTTCCTGAAGTCTCTTCCATATTTACTGCCTCCATCTGGTTAGGAGGTTATGATCCTTCTGGCAACTTAAAAATTGCTGCAGGGGCTTATCGTAACGGTACTGATTTTTACCCGGGACCATTAAATCCAGATACAGGATTGACCGACCTAGAACAATGTAATGAATGGGATCGATTCTTCACCATTTATGGATCAGAAGTAGAGGAAGCTATTAATTTATATGACCAATGCGTTAATAATCCAAATTGCCAATTATCCATTGAGGATTTTGCTGATAATATTCGATATTGGCCTGCTGTCGGGAATGAAGAGTTTGCAAATTTTTATGGCTTTGAGCTTCCCTTTAATGACCAAGGATTAGCTTCTTTTCATGATGAAGACCGAGATGGATTATATAATCCTCTAATGGGTGATTTTCCTACCATTGATATAAAAGGTTGTGGAACTGATGCACGAGAGGATGCAGCAAAATTGGTTCCAGATGAAATGATTTTCTGGATTTTTAATGACGCTGGTGGTCCACACACCCTATCCAATGGTAATGCCATTAAAATGGAGGTCCAAGTACAATCATTCGGATATACGACAAATGATGAGCTTAATGATATGACATTTCAGCGCTACAAATTAATCAATAGAGCCGACGTAGATCTCCGAGATACTTATTTTGCTATGTGGGTAGATCCTGATCTTGGTTGTGCGGAAGATGATTATATAGGATGTGATGTCGAACGAAGTTTAATGTATGTTTATAATGAGGACGTACTGGATGGAGATAATGGCTGTGATTGCTCATCTAATCCAAATACTTACTGTGACAAAGTGCCTATTTTGGGGGTAGATTATTTTAGAGGGCCATTAGGGCCTAAACGAATAAACATTGATCAAAATGGAGACACCATATTGACTAACCCGCCAATTGGTGGATCTTTTGATACACTTATAGAACTGGGTATGTCTTCCTTTATGTATAATAATAATGCCTCAATAGGAAATCCTCCACCACAAACTACCGATCCAGATGAAGATTTCGAATATTACAATATTCTACAAGGTTTATGGAGAGATGGCACAGCAGTGACATTTGGAGGCAGCGGCTTCAATTTGGGAAGCACCGATTCTACAAGATTTGTTTTTCCAGATGCTCCAAATAGTGATGGCTGGTCGATGTGCACCGCCGATTTACCTTTCGGAGATCGAAGAACCATCCAAGCTTCAGGTCCTTTCTTACTAACTCCCGGGGCGGTTAATGAACTGATTATTGGTGTGCCTTGGGTTCCAGACATAGTTTATCCTTGTCCCGATCTTTCGAGATTATTAAAAGCTGATGATTTAGCACAGGCTGTTTTTGATAATTGTTTTAGGATCCCAAGGGGCCCAGATGCTCCAGATCTTTGTATGGTAGAGCTTGATCGAGAAATTATCTTGGTGTTAAGCAATGAAATTAAGTCGAATAATTACAAAGAAGCTTATAGAGAAGTGGATATTTTGGTTTCAGATACCATCGATGATAATGAATATGTTTTTGAAGGTTATAAGATCTATCAACTAGCTCAATCAAACATATCATCTCAGGAATTTGGTGATGTAACCAAGGCAAAACTCATACGTCAAGTAGATGTGAAAAATGGAGTCCAAGAAATATACAACTGGACAGCTGAACCCAATCCTAATGCTGTAGGAGAGTTTATCTACACCTATGAGCAAAAAGTCCAAGGGGTCGATGAGGGAATTTCACATACTTTCCAAATTACCGAAGATGCTTTTGCCGAGGGAGATAGATCATTAATTAATCATAAAGAATATCATTTTTCTGTCGTAGCTTATGGCTACAATGAATTTGAAGCTTTCGACCCTCTCACAGCTGACGGCCAAGCATTACCTTATCGAGAAGGTAGAATGAATATTCAAACATATACTGCCGTTCCAAGACCTATAGTTTATGAAAATCTAAATAGTTTCTATGGAGATGGACCAAGCATTTATCGACTTGATGGTGTAGGCAATAGTGGAACATTCATGGAGATAACGGACGAAATGAAAGAAAAAATTCTTGCCGGAGAAACCATCGAAAAACTTCAATACAAAGAAGGAAAAGGTCCCATCGATGTGAAAATATTTAACCCACTTGAAGTAAAGGATGGAACCTATGAAGTGGAAATTATAGCTGAGTTTTTAGATGTTGACACCTGTGTTTTAGCAGAAAACGCAACTTGGATCTTGACGCATAAAGAATCAGGAGAAACCTTTGAGTCTGATGGACCAATCGAATCTATTAACGAACAAATATTTGGTGACTTTGGCTTTAGTGTAAGCATAAACCAAAAAGATGAGCCAGGTACAAACACCTCAGATAATAATGGTCTTATAGGAGGAAAATTAGTTTATAAAAACCCTAACGAAGAGATATGGTTCTCTGCAATAAGGGATGAAGGCAGAGGACTACTGGGAGAAGAATCACTAGGACCGTTTTCACCCATATTTGATTTTCTTAAAACTAACGAAGGGCAATTAAATCACGAAGATGATTTAAATCAAGCTTACAGCAATGTGGCTGATGGGTACTGGTATCCATTTTTACTTTGTGATTATACCGCAAGCCAAAATCCACAATTTGATTTTTATATCTCTCCAGCATGGAAAGATGGATTGTTGATGGACAAAGTCTTTGACCAAAATAGTCTGAAAAACCTTAATAATGTTGATATCGTCTTTACCGAGGATCGAACTAAATGGTCTAGATGTGTGGTAGTAGAAACAGCTAATGATGAGTACTTAAAACCCTATTTGCAAACAGTAGAAACAACCATTGGAGATGTAGAAAATTTCGAACTAAGGCAATCCCCATCTATTGATAAAAATGGTGTAGAAGACGGGTCTGGAACGGGCATGAGTTGGTTTCCAGGATATGCTATTGATGTTGAAACAGGTGAACGATTAAATATCTTTTTTGGCGAAAATTCTATATGGAGAGAGGACAAAATTGACCTGCTCAATAACAATATTCCACTGGGAGCTGATATGATGTTTAATCCATCTAACCAATTATTTACTAGTGAGTTTAATATCTCCGACCCATATATACAGCAAATGGTGATGGGTGGCGGACACAACGTTTTTGTAACAAGGGAAAAATATGACGGTTGTGCGAATCTTGCCAATGCAATAAATGGAACCATCATCACACGCAGAGATGCGCTCAGATCAATTACCTGGACTTCAATGGTTTTGATGCCTAGTAATAACATGTCTCTATTAGATTATGCAGAGGGAGCCATTCCAAATGATTTAACTGTACAACTTAGAGTTAACAATCATTTTAATGTAGAAACTGAATATATTTTCGATGTAATACCAAGCTGTGAAACCATCGGCGGTAATCCTAAATATGAGTTTATTATAGAAAATAAAGCGGCCACTGCTCTAGCAGAAGAAGAGTATGAAGATGCATTATCAGAAGTAAAAGCTGTGCCTAATCCTTATTACGGATTATCAGACTACGAAGCAAACAAGTTCCAGCAAATCATAAAGCTGACCAACTTGCCTGATCGTTGTGACATCAATATTTATAGCCTAGATGGAAGGTTTATACGAGCTTTTAATCGGGACGAACAAGCTGTCTATAAAGAGATAAGTGATAGTGGTACAAACACTATTCAATCAGAAGCATCATTAGAGTGGGATTTAAAAAACTATGCAGGAATTCCCATAGCAAGTGGCGTTTATTTAATACACATCAGTGCACCAGATTTAGGTGTGTCAAGAACTATTAAATGGTTTGGGGTAAATAGAGATTTCGACCCTTCAGGCTTATAAACAAGAAAGGTGGAGTCATAATTTTATGCTCCACCTTTTTATTTTTATCTAGCCTTCTTTTTACTCTTGTAAATGAACGATGGCTGCTTGGATAACTCTTGGATCTTCTATATCTACATTAGTAATGAAAGCAATGACTTCCATGTCTTCTGGAATCCAGAGTCCGTCCTGCGGATTTTCAGGTAAAGTATAACTATACTGCCTGCTTAAAATATCACCATTATTTATGGTTCCAGTAAAAAATGAATCTCCTAATGGATTAGTCATAGCATCCATTAAAACATGATTAAACTCAAAGTCCAAAATTATATCTGATACGTCTTCCTGCGCATCGATTATATGACTTTGGGTCAAATAAACAGTTAAAGAAAAATCACCGGTAATGCTTTCCACACCATTTACTACAACGTCTAAATCAATTTGACGAGTTACTGGATCATAGCTTAAATTAGGAAATACATTCATCTCATTTGGTCTATCTAATTCTGTTTCAACAAAGGTAGACCAAGTATCTGTACCTGTTATGGCTAAGAAATCTTGATTCTCAAATTTTACTCGATTGATAACCGCTGAGGGCTTACCTAAAAATGGAGAAAAGGATGCCTCGACAGCCGCCGCAGCTGGGTTTCTAAAATCGTAAATACTTAAATTAGGAACAGGCTCAGCTTGCTGTTCTCCGTGGATACCTACCCCAATAACAGCTCCTTCAAATTGCTCAAGAATCGAAGCCAAAGCCGCTGCTCCTTTAGGGCAGTTAGGACAGGTTGCTCCTGTTAATTCTTCTATTAAAACTACCTTATCTGTTTCTGGAGGTCCAGGATTATCCGGTACAAAGACCATCTTCTCTTCACATGAAGATAAAAACACCAATAGCAATCCTAAATATATAAATGTTCGAAAATTCATCTTAAATGATTTTAATAATTAAAAACTAGTTGCAATAGAAAATTTGAACCCACTAAATGCTGGCTCCAATCTACAGATACCACCAGTACAAACTATACCTTCAACTTGCTTAACATAACTTGCAGAAAATCTATTGGCCTTGTGCGTATAAAAAACATCAAATCTTGGATAGTGAAGTGAGAGCTTCTCGCCATTTTCGTCTGTTGGACTTTGTTTTCCGGGAGTAACATTGTACATGTCTGAGATGGTAAAAGCCCAATGCGGAGCTAATGCAACTTCAACCTGACCAAAAATCCAATCACCAAAATCTTGTTTAAAACCGGCTTTTTCATCATCACCAATTAACATATATTGGAATTCTGTACGAATAGAATTTTTTCTTGTGATTTTATAGAGAAAATCAACAAATGGGGTAAATGTTTCAACGATAGGTACATTAGGTTTTACTTCATATACTTCTTGATTATATCGCTGAATTTGAAGGCCCGTTGTAAGTTGCCACTTGCGCTCATATTTATAGAGTAATTCCGTATATAACTCGCGGTACAAGAGGTCATTCTCATTAGTTGTAATACTAGACATGTTAACCGTAGCAGATAGTTTTTTATTTATTCTATATAATGCATCAATTTGAAATGCTAACTCGCTCAAATCCTGGGTGGCAGGAGAATATCTTGTTGTCATCCGATAGGTATTTAAACGGTTCATTGGCGGTAAAAATCCAATAAAACCTCTATTTAACCCTAAGGTTGGCTCGGTTCGGACATTAAAATTCTCCGTACGTTTTCCTTCCAAGGTCAATCCCAAACCATGCCCAGCATAACTTAAGCTTGAATACACCACTGAACCAGGTCTTTTAACAAATCGACCTAAGCTAACATCTCCGGTATACTCCGTTCTAATTTCAGTGGGGTCAAAGAATGTATCTTCTGATTTATAGGCCGCTTCGAAATACCAAACAAAAGGACCAACACCCAAGGTGTTGTATAAACTCATCATGTGGACATTATATTCTGGCTTGAATCGTTCTTCTTCACCAATATAGTTCTTAACTATATTAATTAAGTTAGTCATTGACTCTTCGTCTAAGGTTCTTCCTGTGTATCCAATGCCCGGGGCGAGTGTGACCTTATTATTTTCTCCCAAACTCAAAAAACCATCGATACTTGCTCCTTTAATGATCGATGGGTATCTAGAAAAAAGATTCCTTTGTTGTCCAGTAAATGCTTTTATCTGCCAGTTATCGGTCAAATTATATTTTGCTCGTGCTCCAATCAACGCGTTATCAATTAATTGCGGTCGCTCTTCAAAAGACCTAAAAATAATTCCACTTCCAATTTGATCATAGATGTAACCGGCTATTAAATCTAAACGATCGATCTTTTTAGAGATAAACCATTTCCCAATGCCCTGATCAGTATAGGATCCATTTGGATTTAATAAATTGGAATTATTAAATAAATCAAATCGTACCCCTAGTTTGAAACCATTTTTTGCAAAACCCAAATCTAACCATGCATCGGCCCCGTATAATTGGTAATCATATTGTGGTATATCACTCGCGCCTATTAAAGAATCTCTTAAGAATATATTTCCATTGGATTGGAATCCTCCCGAAAACGACCCCTTCTCTTGCGCGTTAATAATACTGAATTGCGATATTGCTAAACAACATATCAATGCTAATTTCCAATATTCAACAAACTTCATATATCGATACTTCATGCCTTCTTTTATAAAATTTAACATTTAAAGAGTTTTGGTTAAACATCGGTTAACTGAAAACCCTTTTGTGTTTTCTAGCGTATAAATATATAGATTGCAATATGTAATCTTACATTAAAACGCTTGAAAGTTCTTTAATGGACAAACAAATCAACTGTTTTAGTTTTTAATGGAAATTTAAAAGAAGATTATTAAGTTTGAACTCAAAATAAAATGACAATTATGCGATTACTAGTTTTTATCTGTTTTTTAGTTGGTTTCTCTTCCCTGAACGCACAAAAGGTGATGCCTGATATTGATCTCAAAGATCTTTCTGGTGAAACAGTAAATATCAAAGAAACTGTTAGCAAAGGAAATCTTACGGTTATATCATTCTGGGCTACTTGGTGCAGTCCATGTAAGCGAGAGTTAGATGCAATCGTAGATATTTACCCAGACTGGAAAGCAGATCATGGCGTAGAGTTTATTGCTATCACAATAGATAATGTAAGAGGTTTAGCAAAAGTACCTGGCATGGTGGAAGCTAAAGGATGGGAATACACGATTCTATCGGATGCCAACCAAGAATTGCAGAGTGCACTAAACTTCGAAACTGTGCCTCAAACTTTCTTAATCGATGGAGAAGGAAATATTATTTACGAGCACAATGGATACAATCCAGGTGACGAATTCGAATTAGAAGATGAAATCGTGGCTGCTAGCGGCAAGTAAGTAAATTTTAAAAAAGATAAAAAGAGTCGAGTAAATGCTTGGCTCTTTTTTTATGCATCAAAGGTTTCTGTCAGTTCCATCCACTCTTCCTCATACTTTTCAATTTGGGATTTTACCTCATCTAATTCTTTGCTAAATTTTTGTATATCCTCCAAAGAAAGCTCTTCATTAAACTTGAGCGTGAGTTGAGATTTCTTAGCTTCTAATGTATCGATTTCCCTTTCGATTTTATTTATTCTATTCTTTATTTTCTTTTGTTTTTCACGATCTAACTGAGCAGCTTTTTTGTCATCAGATTTGTTTTCTGCCTTGCTATCGTTAGACGTATATTGATTTGCTTTTTTATGGGCTCGATATTCAGAATAGGTGTGATTGTAATCTTTAATGACTCCTTCACCTTCGAGAATAAATAAATGATCAACCATTTTATCCAAAAAATATCGATCGTGGCTTACTACCAATAAACAACCTTGGAACTGCATCAGATAATCTTCCAATACGTTGAGAGTTAAAATATCTAAATCATTAGTTGGCTCATCGAGGATTAAGAAATTAGGGTTACTCATTAGGATGGTGAGTAGGTACAATCTTCTTTTTTCTCCTCCACTTAACTGGCTCACATATACTTGTTGCTGAGATCGTGGAAAAAGAAAGGTTTCTAAGAGTGACTCAGCAGTAAGTTTTTTTCCTTTGTCCAATGGTATGTATTCTGCAATATCTCTAATCACTTCGAGGACACGCTTATCTTTATTTAGCTTAATTCCATCCTGAGTATAATAACCAAAGTTGATCGTTTCGCCTACCACTATTTTTCCTCCATCTGGTCGTAAATCTTTCGTAAGAATATTTAGGAATGTTGACTTACCAACCCCATTTTTACCTACGACTCCGATACGTTCTCCTCGCTTAAATTTATAGGAAAAGGATTTGATGATAATTTGTTCATCGAAGGCTTTGGTAATCGCATGTGCTTCTAATATTTTCGATCCCAGCCTGGAGGATTTCAGGTTTATACTTAAGGTCGAATCATCTCGATTATTAAAGGCTTTTTTCTTTATTTCATCGAATTTATCTACCCTTGATTTAGCCTTGGTTCCTCTAGCTTTCGGCATTTTTCGTATCCACTCCAGTTCTTTCTTGTATAGTTTTTTAGCCTTTTCCTGATTCACTAATTCATTACTAACTCTTAAGTCTTTTTTCTCTAAATAATCAGAATAATTGCCTCGATAAACAAATAATTCTCCCTGATCTAATTCGAAGATTTCGGTACAAATTCTTTCTAAGAAATACCGATCGTGAGTAACCATAAAGATGGTTAGATGATTAGATTGTAAATACTGCTCTAACCACTCAATCATATCTAAATCTAGATGGTTAGTGGGCTCATCTAAGATGATAAAATCTGGTTCGTCGATAATCATTTTGGCTATGGATAGTCGTTTTAGTTGACCACCTGATAGCTCATCGACAGACTTTTCTAAATCAGAGATATTAAATTTAGAAAGGATCTCTTTTATTTTCACTTCCGTATTCCAAGCCTTTAAATCATCTACCTTAAGACTAGCCTTCTCTATAGCTTCTTGGTCATTGGCCAACAAAGCCTCAGCATGGGCTTTGATTGCTAGGATCTTGGGATTTTCAGAATCATAAACCGTTTCTAAAACTGTGGCTCCTTTTTCAAAAACTGGATCTTGAAGTAAATAATATCTGGAGATATTGGGAGTGAATTGGATTTTTGCTGTTTCTCCTTCTGGTGATTCTTCGCCAGCAATCAAGCGCAATAAGGTGGTTTTGCCTGAGCCGTTTTTTGCTACTAATGCAATTTTTTGTCCTTGGCTTATCGTAAAATTTAAGTTCTCAAAGAGCTTCTTTTCTCCATAACTCTTATTACAATTCTCAATGTTTAATAACTGCATTATCTAGCCCAAATGTTATATTTTAAAATGGCATATATGGCTCTAAATCCATCTTTCCATCCAATCTTTTTTCCATCCTCGAAGGTCCTCCCATAATAAGAAATCCCAACTTCATAAATACGAACACCTTTTAGTCTTGCTACTTTTGCGGTCACTTCTGGTTCAAAGCCAAATCTTTTTTCTTTTAGTTTTAGTGATTGGATAATCTCTCGTTTCCAAAGTTTGTAACATGTTTCCATGTCGGTTAAATTTAGATTGGTAAAAACGTTGGATAGGCTCGTCAAAATTTTATTTCCTATAGAATGTGAGAAAAAGAGTATCCTATGTGGTTTGCCGCCGATAAACCTTGACCCATAGACCACATCTGCAAAATCCTCTAAAATTGGGGAAAGTAATAAGTTGTATTCTCTGGGATCATATTCTAAATCTGCATCTTGGATAATAACAAAATCACCCGTTGCATGTTTAATACCAGTATGAAGAGCAGCCCCTTTACCTTGATTTTTCTCGTGCTGCAAATATTCAATCTTTAATGATGGATTTTTTTCAATGTAGTTTTTAATGGTCTCATCAGTTTGATCAGAAGAAGCATCATTGACAATAATTAACTCCTTGGTAATGCCTTGTATCAAGCTTACTTCTTTTACCTTATTTAGCAAGGAAACAATAGTTTTTGCCTCATTATAGGCAGGAATGATTATCGATAAAGTTTGTGGCATTATTTTAAACTATTTTACCTTTGGAGTTATTACAATGTACTATGGCAAACACTTTTCATACTTTAAGACTGCAAAATAAGAAAATAGAAACTTCGGATACGGTTAGTTTCTATTTAGAAATTCCCGAGGGTTTAAGCGAGACATTCAATTTTACGGCTGGTCAATACATTACCGTAGAAGTAGATTATAAAGGTGAAACCCTACGAAGGTCCTATTCCCTGTCTACTTCACCATATGAAAATGAAATGGCCTTTACAGTAAAAAGGGTGCAAGATGGTCGAGTCTCTAACTATTTAATTGACCAAATTCAAGTGGGTGATGATATGACCATTGGAGCACCTGAAGGGAAGTTTGTTGCCAAAGCAAACCCTGCTTTAAAAAGAGATCATTATTTCATCGCTGCAGGTAGTGGTATCACGCCAGTAATGAGTATGATTAAAACCCTGCTTGAAGAAGAGCCTAAAAGTTCATTATATCTATTTTATGGTAATAGAACAGAGGACAGCATTATATTTAAAGCAACATTGGACCAATTAAGTAAAACCTATGAGGGCCAATTACACCTTAGCTATTGTTTGTCTGGTGTAAAACCAAAAGGAAAGCTAAAAGGACTTTTTTCTAAGAAGACTAATGACTGGGAGGGAAAATATGGACGGATAAATGCTAATTTGTTAGCCGAATTTATGGAAGATTTTCCTCCAAGAAATTCCGAGCAGATTTACTATTTATGCGGCCCAGGTGGATTAATCGAATCAACAGAAGATTTCTTATCAACTAAAGGCATAGCAAAGTCAGCAATACTAAAAGAATATTTTAGTTCACCAGATGAAACAAAAGAAGCCAGTTCGTCTGGAGCTGGAGGAGCAGGAAATGTGCTAGTTAAACTTGATGGTGATGAATTTGAAATTAGCATTCCTGCTGATAAATCTATCCTAGATGTACTTATAGATGAAGGTAAAAACCCACCCTATTCTTGCACGAGCGGAGCGTGTTCTAGCTGTGTAGCAAAAGTGCTTGAAGGCGAAGTAAGTATGGATTCTTGCTTTGCATTGGATGACGACGAAGTTAAAGATGGATACATCCTAACCTGTCAAGCTCATCCTGTCAGCGAAAAAGTTACCATCGAATACGAATAACTAGCTTAAAATCTGGATTTGATCTTCAGTAATGTGTATGGTTTTTAATTCGTCAGTTTTCGAATGTAAATCAGCTTTTCCTCCTTCTAATCTTAAGACACCTCTTGGGCAAACTGCCGAACAAACACCACAACCTACACAAGAAGCACGAACGATATTCTGGCCTTTTTGTGCATAAGCTCTTACATCTATTCCCATTTCACAATAGGTAGAGCAATTTCCACAGGAGATACATTGACCACCATTTGTAGTTATTCTAAATCGCGAAAAGAATTTTTGCTGAAGTCCTAAGATAGCCGCCATTGGACAACCAAATCGACACCAAACACGAGAACCCATTAATGGGTAAAATCCTACACCTACAACCCCTGAAAAAGCAGAACCTATGAAAAAGCCATACCATTTTCTGAGTGCATCCGAATTAAGCAAGAAGTAACCCGAAAAATGAGTAATGAGTACTAGAATAAAAACAGCAACACTGGCACCAATAATGTACAAAGGAATGTTTTCTCCACTCTGGCGGATCTCTTCTTTTCTCCAAAGCGTAAAAAGAACAATAAATCCAACGATCGCCGCCATAATAATGAGAAAACCATTTTTAGATACCCATCCGTTTGCTTCGCCAGTAAAATAGGTAGATAAAACACCTGCCGTCATAACAAAAGAAAAAAGCAATACTCCATGAATCATCCAACGCTCGATATTCCAAGCTAAAATAGACTTATCAGAAAGTTGGCGGAATGGATCTCCAGCTGTTTCTGCTAAACCTCCACAACCACAAACCCAGCTGCAGTACCAGCGCTTTCCATAAAAATAGGTGAGAATAGGAGAAATAATAAAGACCATCCCTAATCCCCACAAAATCATCAATAATCCGAAGTTTGTGCCACCTGTGTAACTAGCCATATTATAACCATCAAAAAAGTAATAGTTTAAAGGCCACATATTGGCAAAATTATAGTAAGGTTGATTCATTGCCTGTAAAAACTCAGGCAATAAAAACGCAAAACCTAATTGAAAAAACATCACTGAAATAGTCCTTAAGACCTGATATTTATTATGTCTATATTTTAAAATAAACTTTATGCCAAAAGCAAGAATGGCAACAGTATACAAAACACCATAAACGAACCATTGGCTTGCGGCAAATCCTTTAATCGCAAAAGACAGTGGGTCAAATAAGCCTACTAATCCAGTATTTGCAGCTGCTCCTTGACCTAGCATCTGAGGAAACCAATAAAGTAAGATATAAAAGCCAGTGATTACTATTCCAGCAATCCAAGCTGCCAGACCTCGATAAGATATATTACTAAAATAAACTCCATCATTTTTAATGCCAGCAGACTTAGTTAGGTAAGCTCGTAATGAAAACCAAATGGTTCCAACACTTATCAGACCTAATGAACTGATAAGCGCCATCATTGGCCTTTCAAAGCTATATCCACCAAATGCTATCAATAAAATTAATAATCCTATAGCGCCTAAAGCAGAAGCTAATTTTTGTTGCAAATCCAAAAACGGTGGTGATGGATTAGCTAATGACATACTCTCGTTTACTTTACTCATAACTTATCCTTTTAAAAATTGGTGAACTAAATTCCAGCTTCTCTTCGATTTGCTTTTAATATTTTTTCCTGTCTGCTTGTTGTAGATGTTAATCACATCCTGCTCGTACATTTTGTAAAATTCTGGATCAAAATTAGCTAAAGCTAATTGTGCTAAAACCTCTTCAATATGAACTTTGTTAGCTAGCCATTTCTCGCAAACTTCATGACGATACCTAACACCCATTAAGTTAAACCCTAAAATTTCATGGGTATTTTTATCATACACAATTCTTACACTTTTTTCTCCGTCCTCATGCTCCCAATAAATCGATACATGATGTTCGGCTGGTCTTGCTAACACAGTTCCGTATACTTGATATTCTATGTCTAAAAACTTCGCAGAATTAAACCAAATGCCTGGATTATAAGCGACTTGCTTATCACAAATATTATAGGCCACTGTTTCTCCCATCATCCTTCCTGTGTACCATATAGCTTCTATGCCTCTTCTTCCTTCAGTAGGTTCTTGCTGATCTGCACAATCTCCAATAGCATAAACATCTTTGATGTTTGTTTCTAAATATTTATTGACTTTTATCCCTCGACTTAGATCTAAATCTGTCCCTTTCAAAAAACCAATATTTGGGCTAACTCCGGCAGTTAAACCTACAAAGCCACAATCTATTTTTTCTCCTGTTTCTTTTACGATTACAGCGGATGCATTTCCTGTACCATCATCTATTATCTGATCCAAATTACATCCTAACTTTAAGTCGATACCATGGTGTTTTATGTGTCTAGAAATCATCTCAGACTCTTCCGCGGGAAGCACGTTATTCCAGTAACTTTCTTCTCTGACCAACATGGTGACAGGTATTTTTCTAGAGGCAAACATCTCTGCCATCTCTATACCTATTAATCCTCCACCTACAATCACAGCCCGTTCTAAACCCTTGCTGTGTTTTTCCATATAGTCTAAATCTTGTAAATGGTAAAGTCCGCCCACTTTACCCAAATCCTGTCCCGGCCATCCAAATTTATTGGACTTTGACCCAACCGCTAATATCAATTTATCGTATCCTAGTTGACCTGCTTTAAAATTGAGTTTCTTCCCTGCGAAATCGATACTTTCTACGTGTTTATGGACTAAATCGATTCGATTTTTTGACCAAAATCCAGCTTCATATGGTTGAGTATCTTTTTGCCTCATGTGGCCCATATAAATGTACATTAGGGCTGTTCTTGAGTAGAAGAATTTACTCTCTGAAGAAATAATCGTGATTTTATGATCTGATAGTTTTCTTATCCATCTCGCAGCAGTAACTCCGCTGATTCCATTTCCAATGATTGCAATATGCATGATATGAATTTGAATTGAAATTAAAGAAAAATAAATGCATTGTACTCGTTTGTCCAACCTAGGACTTTCACTATTTTTTTAGAGGCTAAGCGTATACTATCAATTATAAGTCGCCTAGATGTCAAAAAACGACTCAAATCCTTTAATTTTTTGTGTTTATTTCTTTATATTTACGTCAAAGAGATTGGTTATGATGAGAAATTTACTTACCCTATTTATTTTAATGTTTGGCTTAGGCCTACAAGCACAGCTGGTTTTTTCGCCAGATGAGCCTATAGGTTTTGGTACTTCTGATATGAATGAAGTGCAAGTTGACATAACAGTTACTAATACTGGTAATACAGAAGAAACTTTTTACTGGCAGGTAGATATGCTTGAAGGTGCTGATGTTTGGAAGATTGTAGTTTGTGACAATAACTTATGTTATTCTCCTGGAATAGTAAGTTGTCCATGCTCTGATCCAAATATTCTAGGTGCTGGAGCAACTATGACATTTATGGTTAAAATCAAACCATCTAGTGTTGCAGGTGATGGCGTTTTAGAGTTAGCTGTAACTTCTGATTGTGCAGGAACAGATCAATTATTTACTACTCCAATAGAATATGAGATAGCAATGCCTTCGTCAGTTGAGGATGATTTATTTATTGCTAACATGAATCTATATCCTAATCCAGCTCAAGATTACTTTCAATTATCTAATGACGATAATGTAGCTAAAGTATCTATTCACAGTATAGTGGGATCTGAAATTAATGTATTTACACATTCACCTAACCAAGCTTATTCTACTGGAAATTTAAACAGTGGTATTTATCTTGTTAGAGCATACGATGCAGATGGAAATGTGTTAAAAGCTATGAGGTTAAGTAAACGATAGAAAACAATTCTAAAAAATATATAAAGAGGAATCAAGCATACTTGATTCCTCTTTTTTTTTGTACGTTTTAAAGCTATATCTTATAATTGCTTTTAGCTTCATCAATTTAAAAAAGCAATTTTAGTTCTATGGCTTTATTTAAGCAAACCTTAGAAAACGATCTAGTAAGACTTACTCCTCTAGTACAAGAAGATTTCGAAGAGCTATTGAATGTGGCCTCAGATCCAAATATCTGGAAATACCACCCATCAAATGATCGCTTTAAGAAAGAAGTATTTATCGATTTTTTTAAAGGTGCGCTCAATTCGGTTGGACCTTTTGTGATATGGGATAAATCAACAGATCGCATTATTGGAAGCTCTAGGTTTAATACTATAAATAATCGTGATGATATTATAGAAATTGGATGGTCTTTTTTAGCGGTATCATATTGGGGAGTTGGATATAATTTAGCCTTTAAAAAACTAATGATAGATTATGCGCTAAATCATTTTACTGATATCCTTTTTTATGTAGACACTACAAATATTATTTCACAAAAAGCTATGGCTAATTTGGGCGCTAAAAAATATGAGCCTCAAGGAACAGAGCATATCCCAGCAAAAAGAGAATCTACACTTATATATGTTATAAATAAGGACAATTGGAGTCACTAAAAAAATAAGGAGGTGTTTTACACCTCCTTAAACATAGTACTAAAAATATTTTGAGCTAGTATTATCTAAATTGTCTCCTTAGGTCAGATTTCCAATATTCCTTTACTTCATCTGCAGCTAGCAAAGCCATATCAAAGTCACTTGGAAATGGATCAGGAAAACGTTTAAGATTATTTATACATCTATCCGATAATGCTCTTCTATCACCATCAAAACTTATAGCAAAATCCTCAAAGACCGTCTCTACTTTAACTGGCATTTTACCAATTAAGTCATTAGTTCGTGCATCAACATATCTGATCTTCCCTCGAACATAAGCTCGCTTTTCCCTTGTTATCTCGTGCACATGAGCCTTAGCCATGATGAATTTATCTACCTTCATTTTATTCCCTAAAGAGTCCCTACGTACATTTCCTCGCTTGTCTAGTAAATACT
This sequence comes from Saprospiraceae bacterium, assembly GCA_020629035.1. Classification (GTDB taxonomy): domain Bacteria; phylum Bacteroidota; class Bacteroidia; order Chitinophagales; family Saprospiraceae; genus JAHDDO01. Next base: position 30,131 of record JAHDEC010000004.1, read on the forward strand.
CCCAACCATCTTTTACTCTTTTCTTCTCATGGAAATGATTGACTATTTCTCTCTCTGGACTTACTTCCATTTCAGTTATGGTCAATGTTGCGTAAATGTCAATATTGTCCCGATCCTGCATATGGAACTCCTTAAATTTTGAGTTCAAATCTCGGATAGAAATATCCAAAATTTCTTGCTCAAATTCTCGAGGAATCATAACTGGCGCTTGATTATCTAGAACAACCAAAATTCTTGTCTTAGCTAAATACTCCGCTTTCAACTTTAAGTTTTCTACATCCTTATAGTTTGAAAAATACCTTTGTACTCTTTCTAGAGAAGCAAAAGCATGCTTAGCAGCATCTTTATCTCCCTGCTCTGCACTCAGGATTAAACGCTCAGCATTTGCATAGTGGTAAGCAGATGCTTGTTCTGCAGCATTGGCTAATAAGGGTTCAACTTTAATGAAGTTAAATGTAGCTCTGTATCCTTGCTTACTCCTTAAAGGCAGCAATGGGTTTACTAATCTTTGTCTTTCTTGAATATTCTTATAAATACCATAAACACGATCCCAGCTCGCTCCATCGGTATTTGATTCCAAGTATTTAGCCTCTTGTAAATCTTTGTCTTGAACCTTATTAAAGGCTTCTTCAAGTGCAAGTACATGCTTTGTCTTCTTATACTTGTCTCCTTGCATCTTTTTAGTAGCTATTCGGATCGCCTCATTGTATCGTCCTTGTTCTACTAATTTGTCTAAGTTGGCACATGAACTGGCAAATATTGCCATGATCAATACTAGCATTTGCTTTTTCATAGTCGTCAGTTTAAAATGATCAATTAATCTAAATGTCTACCTTTTCAACTATTTTAGTACACAACTAGGTCCAAATTAAATTTGATTTAACCTGACTACTATTAAAGTGTTAACAAAAATGAACTTCGCAGTTCCTCAAGTGTTAACACAATGCAAATTTTAACACTTTTTATTATGTTCAATCTTCGGTATTTATTCCCTTTTTTAGGCTTCATGCTTACTTTATCTGTGCTAACTGCTCAAGATTCATCAGAAGCTGAAGACTTCTCTCTTCTATTAAAAGCTATGCTAGCCGAAAGTTCGATGGAGTCGGATTTGTATGAATTATGCGATCAAATAGGTGGGCGAGTCACTGGCTCGGAAGCTAACAATTTATCTGTCGAGTGGGCTTATGAGAAGATGAGCGCCACAGGCGTCAAGACTATAAAGGACCCTTTCGAAATGCCTTCATTGTGGTTAGCAGAATCTACAAGTATGAACATACATAGTGATCAAATCCCTTCTTTTCGGGTCAATGCCGTTTCAAAATACCAAACACCAGCTGGTAATTATAAGGCTAAGCTTACTTATCTAGGTGCCGGAACTGATGAAGATTTCAAAGAAAACACGCAAGACTTATCAGAGTCTTTTGTATTTGTAGATGCAGATATTTGCTTAGACATAAATGGTCTTTTCAAAGAATATACAGATGCGGCTATTGCTGAAATTAACGCGAGAAAGCGAGGAGCTAAAGGAATAATCTTTATGTCTTCAAGACCCAATAAACTATTGTATCGATTTATTACAACAAAAACATCGGACAATAAACTACCCCAATTTGTGATGGCGCGAGAAGATGCTAAACGATGTATACGCTTAATCGAAGATAATCTATCACTCAATGTATCTATTGATTGCAAAGCAACACAAGGCGAAACCTTTATCAGTGAAAACGTAATAGCCGAAATCAAAGGATCGGTCTATCCGGAGGAAGTAATCATCATTGGAGCCCATTTGGATTCTTGGGCTTTAGGTACTGGTGCCAATGATAATGCTTGTAATGTTTCTATGATGATAGACATTGCGCGACAGATGAAAAAACTAAATATTAAACCTAAACGAACCATTCGTTTTGCTCTATGGAATGGAGAAGAACAAGGTTATTTTGGTTCATGGCATTATACAAAAACTCATCAAGATGAATTGGACAATCACAAAATGGCCTTATCAGTAGATATAGGCAGTGGTGATATAATTGGTTTTTTTACTAATGGAAGAGATGATTTAATTCCTTTTGTGGACCAATGTCTTGCAAGTGTGGACAGCATTGGCAATTATCTTAATATCAATAATCCAATAGTAGGTACTGACAATTTTGATTTTATGTTAGAAGGGGTACCTAATTTAGTGGCTATACATAAACCAGCAAGCTATGGATTAAATTATCATGCGAGTAGTGATACTTACGACAAAGTAGACTTGGTTGCTTTGAATAAAAATTCGGCTATTGTAGCGGCCCTTGTCCTTTCTTGGGCCAATGCTGATAAAACAAGATTAGACACGTTTAAACGACAAAGCAGAAGTGAAATCCAATCCATGTTTGAAAAACATGATTTGGAATTCACTATGCGGATGTTTAATGTTTGGGAACCATGGATAAATGGTTCACGCGGTATCGAATAGGTTTAGTGTTGAACAATGAGCATTTTGGCTAAGCTAGCTTGTTGATTTATTAAATAAATGTAATATTGTCCAGCAGGATAATTACTCACATCTAAAATAATATCTCTCGTATTCGAATCTTTTATTTCGTTAAAGGTTTGGACTCGCTTACCATTGTTGTCTAAAACATGCATTCTAAACTTACCTACCACTAATGCTTCTAAACGCACGATGGTCTGATCATCACTTGGATTACCAATGATCGAAAAAGCATTAGGGTCCAGAGTGTTTTTTGTAGATGATATTCCTCGGTCATAGCATCCCTTATCCGGTCCTTCAATAATACCATTACCATCAATATCAGTCTCATGACTTCCTACTAAAACCCCTGTATTAATGGCAGGACTACCTGTTTGTAACTGGAAATCTCTCAGTACTAAAGATTCAAATAAAGGATCAGTTCCTGATTCATCATTTTCTTCTATAAATACATCATCAAAATCCGTTTGAAGTATTAAATTTCCTCCCATTGAAAATAATCCAGGATCACCATCTTCCACAGCATAATCATTACCACCAGGGTTATATATAATATTATTAACAAGATTTACTCTGGCTTTACCAGTTTCATCCTCGAACTGAGCAATGCCTGCAGCAAGAGCTCCTTCATTATGAGCAAATGTATTGTTACTAATATCTAATACCGAATTATGACCTTCAAACGCATTGTTCGAAATAGCTCCACCCGTACCTATGTTGGATGCTAAGTTTAGTGCAAACAAAGAAGAGCTAATGCTAGTAGTTCCATTAGAAATATTAACTGCACCTCCTTGCGTTAAGGCGTTATTAAATTTAAATTCACATTTATCTATGTTTAAATAACCTTCAGTAGTCATGGTGTCAAGATTAAAACTTATGGCCCCTCCTACATCAGCCATATTACTTTCGAAGCTACTACTAACTACATCTAGTTCTATAGAACCATTTACCGTTATAGCACCACCTGCGTTTTCTGATGTATTACTTTTAAAAACACAATCGGTAAATGATGCTTTAGTTGTATCGTTTTGCATATAAATAGCACCTCCAAATCTGGCCACATTGTTTTCAAATAAACAATTTTCATAATGAGCTTGGCCAGTAAATCCTACCATACAAGCTCCACCACTTGTAAACGCTTCATTGAATAAGAAATCACAATTTCTAAAGGTCCCATTAGTCCCAATACTGTAACTCGCCCCGCAAGGACCAAAGTCAGCATTGTTAGTGATAAACGAGCAGTCTTCCATTAAAAATGTGGTTCTTCCGCTGTAAAAACAAGTAGCATTTGGACCAAAGTTTCCTGAAAATTGAGAGTTTCTTATGATGTAATTTGTTGTCCATGCATACAAGACGCCTCCATAGTTTGTATTAGAGTTACTATCAAACGTACAATTATCGAGGGTTGCTTGTAAGGCTCCTTCCAGTTCTCTCCCATCTAAATAAATACCGGAAGCATTACCGCCTGTATTATCTGAGAACTCACAATTCGTAATCATGGTGTTTGTAGAATTCCAATTAAAATATCCAGCACCTCCCCAACCATCTAGGACAATACTATTAAACTCAAATCGACAATCTTCAACTATTGCATCTGTGCAATATAGAGTATATAGTGCTCCTCTAACCACTTGGTTAGAGATGAATTGGTTGCTTCTGCAAACTGGACTTGTACTTTCATTAAACATAAGTCCTGCTCCCTGTGCAATGGACATATTCGAATCAAAAACACAATTCTGAACCGAAGATCCACTAGTAAAATTTACATAAATTCCACCACCACTAAAAGCGGTATTATATCTAAATTCACAATTACTAACTTGAATAGGACTCTCACTAAAAATAGCACCACCGCGAAGTAAGAAATCTTCTTGATCATTATTTTCCAGATCAGTCGTGCCATTGGTCATTTGAAGACCATCAAATATTACCTGTCCTGCTGCAAGTGTTACATGAAATAAGTGATTAGCATTATCTTCTCTGTTGAGCATAAAATCCACAATACTATCATCATCATTTATATCGCCATTAATATTTGTTGGATTACTGCTAATGTCTCTTTCATCAATCGATGATTCAGTTCCTGCAAATCCACCGTAAATATTTTTCGGACTATTTACTTCGTAATATATATAACCATTTAATGCTTCTGGTTTATAGACACCTGTCTTAATCCAAACATCTGTTTCACTGGCATCTAACGCGTCTTGAAGACTCGTATAAGCATTATCCCATGAGGAACCGTCATTAGCTCCAGAAGCATCAGCATCCACAAATACTTGTGCACTTGCGGATATACCTAAATAAGAGCATAAAATAAAAAGTATGGCTTTTTTCATCTGATTGATTTTTTATGAATTAGTAAAATAAGAAAAAAGCTACTTTTTTTAGAAAGCTTTTGCGAATTGATGGATTCATTATTGACAAGTAATACTACTTTTGGCTCATGAGCTTGAGTATTCAGCGAATCGCCATAAAACTTAACAAAGCAGCAGAAAAGCATGTGCGTAAAGGTCATCCTTGGATCTATGAAGATAGTATTGCTAAGCAAAGTAAAGCAGGTGATGCTGGTAACCTAGCCATCATTTTTGATCAAAACAAAAACCAATTTTTAGCTTGTGGACTTTTTGATCCTGCTTCTTTTATTCGGATTAAAGTATTAGAAAAAAGGAAAAATACACCGATAGATAAACATTGGTTTAAAGAAACCTTTCAACTTGCTCTAGAAAAAAGAAGCGCTCTACGAACCGAACAAAACAATAGCTTCAGATGGATTTATGGAGAAGCTGATAAATTGCCACACCTCATTTTAGATGCTTATGCTCAAGTATTAGTTTTAAAACTGTATTCTTCCATTTGGATTCCTTATTTAGCGATTATCAAGGAAGTTTTAAGTGAATATTCTTGGATAAAAGGCATCGTCTTACGTATGTCTCGCCAGCTAGCAAACCAACTTGATAATATTCAAGAAGGTAATCTTCTTTATGGCGAACTCGAAAATGAAAGTGTCGTATTTCTAGAGCAGGGAGTTAAGTTTTTGGCCAATGTTGTGCAGGGTCATAAGACAGGCTACTTTATGGACCATAGACATAATAGAATCGATGTGGCAAGTTTAGCTAAAGACAAAACCATACTTGATGTATTTTCCTACAATGGAGGATTTTCCATTCATGCATTAGCACAAGGAGCTAAGCATGCAACCATGTTAGATATCTCAAAAAAAGCGCTAGAAGATGGCAAGGCAAATGCTATGCTGAATGGCTTGGAAGAAAGATTGTCTTGTCTCGCAGGAGATGCTTTTAAAATGCTAGGTCAGCTAAGAACTGAACAAAAAAAATATGACATTGTCGTGGTCGATCCACCTTCATTAGCTAAACAAAAATCGGAAGTAGATGTGGCCTTGAAACAATATGCTAAACTTGCTCGCCTTGCCAGTAAACTAGTCTCACCAAATGGATTGCTAGTGCTCGCCTCTTGCTCTTCACGTGTCTCTGCGGAAGTATTCTTTGAGACCATAGAAACAGCATTGGACAAAACCAATAAGCGACTCCTAAAAAAGACTTATCACGATATTGACCATCCGATAACCTTCCAAGAAGGCGCGTATTTAAAATGTGTTTATTATCGTCTTGATTGATGGATTTAAAAGTAATATATGAAGATGAAGATCTGATTGCGATCAATAAGTCCGCTGGGATTATGGTGCATAAAACCAACATTACAGAGGACAAGGTTTTCTTATTACAACTATTAAGAGATCAAATTAATCAACGAGTTTATCCCATCCATCGCCTCGATAGAGGAACCAGTGGTGTATTGCTTTTTGGCAAGCATACTGAAGAAGCTGCACGCGTTCAAAAGCTCATGATGGCTAACCAGTTTGAGAAAAAGTATTTGGCTATTGTTCGAGGTTTTGTAGATGAAGAAGGGACCATCGATTATCCGCTAAAAAGTGGTCGTAAAAATCTTCTGCAGGATGCGATTAGCCATTATAAACGGATAGACCAACAAACACTAGATTTTGAAGTTAATCGCTACCCTACTTCTAGATATAGTTTAGTGGAAGTTCGTCCCGAAACTGGAAAGTTTCATCAAATTAGGCGACATTTTGCTCACATCAGACATCCTATTATTGGTGATAAAAAACATGGTGACTGTAAACACAACAAATACTTTGCTGAGACACAAAACTTCCAAAATATGTGTTTACATGCAAGGGAAGTAGTCTTAAGCTCAAGCAAAGGAACTAAACTTAGCATCGAAGCAGAACTACCGCAGCATTTCTTGTTTATGATGAAGCATTTAAATCTTAGACTTACTAGCGAATCAAGGTAATATCACCAACAATTGCTTGTTCGAATCCCTGAATAGTTAGACTGAACACATAGACTCCTGCGTTTACTTCTCTACCATTAAATGTGCCATCCCAAAATATACTTTCATCGTTTATACCAAACCCAGTGGCATGGTAAACTAAATTTCCCCAACGATCATATATTGACCATTGGTCTACAGCCAAATCATACGCGGATTTCAATCCAAATCTTCCATTGTTTGTTTCTCCAGGAGCAAAAACATTGGGAATAAATATCGGACAATCATCCTCCTCTATGCTTAAACTATATGAAGTAGAACAATTATTCTGATCCGTAATTTGTAGCTGATAGACTCCCTGGGATAAATCACCTATGATTCCCGAATCATCTGCCGGAATATTGTCTAATAAATAACTAATGATGTTACCGTTATCAGTTAAAGAAACAGCTATCGAACCTTGACCTTGATTGCAAAAATCCGGCGTTAATTCGATGGTATCTAATTCATAAGTTAAAATCTCATCGATGATTAAGCCATAGTCAATCGAACACCCATCTGCTCCAAGAATTTCAATCATATATTCTCCTCCATCCAAATTTTCAAATGTTGTATTATTTCCCTGGCTTATTCCATCAATAAAAATCTCATAATTAGCTAAAGAGCTTTGGATAAAAAGATTAGCAACTCCATTGTTTAATTGGCATGTCTCAGGACTGGTCACAACATTGGCCAAATCTAAAATCCCCGTTTCGATGCTTACATCAAATGAATCTTCACAGCCTACTGCATCTATGACATACACTGTATAATTAGTAAGCGTCAAATCCCCAAAATAAGGATCAGACTGAAAATTTATACCGTCCAAACTATACATTAAACCTCCATTAGGACTGCTGGCTGAAATATCAATAAAAGCTGAGCCCTGATCACAACTTGGACCAAAGGCATTCGTGTTAATTAGTTGGATAGACGAACTGATATTTACTGAAAAAGTGCTGCTTGTTTCACAAGATTGATTCGAAACTATAAACACTTCGTATTCTCCTGGTGCTAAATCCATAAATACAGGAGAGGACTGAAAATTTATACCATCTAAACTATACATTAAATCCTGAGTGGAGGCATCGACAAAGATGGTTGCCACTCCATTGTTTTGACCACATACGGCATCAAATACTTGAACATTATCCACTACTAAATAGCCTACATCGATGGTTATATTTTCATTGCCAACACATCCTGATTCATCTTGAATGTAAATGGTATAATCACCATAGGTTAAATCAATGAATTCATTATCTGATTGGTAATTTACTCCATCTAAACTGTATGATAATTCGCCGATCTCACTAGTAGCATAGACGATAAGATTGCTGGTTCCTTCATCACAAGGCGAAGCATTAATAATAATACTATCAATTTGTATTAAATCATCAGAAGCTGCAAACTCAAACTCACTCGATCCACCATACACTTCTTTATTTATAGTACAAACAAAATCAAATGTCTTATTTATCCAGTCGATTTGATACACTTTCGCGTTGCTATCATTAGAAAAAGCATAGGTGCTTACATTGCAACCATCGACAGTACTTACAATGCCATAAATCGAAGCATTTGACGAGGCAAAATCTATAAAAACTTCATTATTGCTAGAGTTTAGAGGATCTATGTAAACCAACTTGTTTTCATCTGTTGCCATGTACATATTTCCTTGATAGTACGTTAGATCTCCTGCCGCTTTGAAACCCATATTATCATAATAAATCGTTTGGTTATTAGAAGGGTTATAAGAAACTAAATCGCCCAATCCTGAGGCTGCAAATATTAGTCCTTCAGCATTAGCCGTTAATGCATAATAAGCTGTAGATGTAAAATCCTCCACCTGATTAGTAGCACCAGTTTGTACATTAATTCTAGTTAATTTACCTACTGTATTTACCCCATAGAAAAAACCATTTGGATGAGCTGCAATATCTGTGAAAAAACCAATATCTGTCACTACACTTGTAGTGCAACCATCGATATCGATACTGACTAAATCTCCATTTGCGTCATTAACTAGCAAATTTTGACCTGCAAGCGGAAAACTCAAAAAACCAAGCAAAAAGATATATAGGTACCTAAGTTTCATTAATTACAAAAGTAGATATTTGAAAACTTAGATTTGGTCTCCAAAGCGTTAAGTCTAGCAAAAACTGTGGCTTAGTCTTTATTTCCCTTGATCATGTACTTTGATAGTATTGGCTCTGCTCTACTGAACTCAAATTTCTCCAGGCTATTTAATGTTAGTCTCCAATATTGGCGAAGAAATATCCACTAAAGTACCATTAGGATCTTCTAGCAAAAGTCGTCTTTGACCATAAAAGGTATTCTCTGGTAGGCTAACTATTTTAAAATTTTCAGCTTCGGCTATCTCTAAAAGTCTATCGGCACTTTCGACCACAAATGTAAGGTAAGATCCAAGGGGCTGATGTTGAAACTTATCTGGTACTAGATCATTTGTTTTATCAATTATTCCTAATTCAAGCCTTTGGTCTTTTGAAATTAAATGGATAAACCAATCACTTTCAAATTCAACCTTAAAGTCAAATAATTTGGTGTAAAAAAAATTTCGATTCTATTAATTTGCTTGATAGAATGTTTGGGAAGAGTCGATTTATTTTCTCCATTTTCTTTAAACTTTTAATCAGGATTACTTTTCTATGGGGATATAAATTTCAGTTAGTAAATCTTTTGGTGGACTTAATTCCATATTGTTAATATACTGTTCGAATATGGGTGCTTCTCTTAATTCATAATCTTTGTTAAGAATCCAATCTCTGAAAATATGATTATAGACAAACCCCAAGTTTTCGTAAGGACCCTTATATAAAAAACATAAATATTTCCCGCCGGCAATGGTCTTGCTAGAGAATTCTGATGGTGCTTTAAAATCTTTTTTAATGGAGATACAGGCATCATATCTGACCTTTTCGCTTGATGTAATTTGAGGATCATCCCAGTTGATCCCATAAAATGTTGATTCCCTATTGAGGACTTGCTGCTTTTGGGCCTCAGCAAACAAAGTTTGCCAATTTGTTTTCGTTGTGCTGTCACCAATTTTGCCTTTTGATTGTTGAAAATATAACATGGATGTCTTGTATTGTTTTGAAAGACTGAACTAACTGAAAATCATGCTTAATATTTTTTGTTGACATAGCTATTATTAAGTTTTTATTCTTTCTTATTTGGCTTGGACTAACACCAAACATTTTTTTCACCGCCTTGGCAAAAGCTGAAGGTGTCTGGTAGCCCACTTGATAGCCGATTTCATAAATAGGTTGAGAAGAATAACGCAATAACTTAACTGCTGTTTCTAACCTAATTCGATTAATGTAATTACCAAGTGTTTCATTTAAATAGGCTCTAATAATTCTATGGAAATGAAATTTAGATAAGTTAGCAAATGTCGCTAGTTGTTCTAAATCTGGTGTTTCATTTAGATGAGCATCCACATAGCTAAGCACCTTGTCTATGCCTTTTTTGGTAATTCCTCATAAATTTATTTTTGAAAACCAGTCCATGATCCCCTTTCCTATTTCATTTGGCAAATCTTCTTGTAAATAATGTTTACTTTTTCCCACGCATTGGTCAGTCATTTTTGGAAAATCTTTGCGCATTAGAGGAATAAACTCTTTTCTAAAAAGAGATCCTGGTTTTGCCCACAAAATATGAATGGGCACTTCAGTTTTCGACAACCAACGGTTATAGTCATTGATGATTTTTGCGTTTTCAAGGTTTTCACCAGCAATAGGTAATTCTCTTGGAAACATTAACATAGGTTTCCGTGACGCATTGTCTAAAAAAGGCTTTCTATAATGGTCCATTTCCACTTTTGATAGTCTTCTCTTTGTCAAATATGGCATTGCTTTTTCAATGAAAAAGTTTTGGTCATAGATCAATTTTGGTCCTTCAATTGGGTCAAAAAATTTCTTAAACATTCTTCTGGTTACAACTGGGATTGTTTCCCAACTTTCCCAAGGTCTTAATATACCTTCCATTAGTACCACTCCCTTTATATTTTTTTCGTTTTCCATGGCATATTTCAGTCCGATAAAACTGCCCCAATCATGGAGAACAAGAATGATATTCTTTAAGGCTAATTTGTCTATGAATGCCTCAATATACTTACAATGATCAGACATCTTGTAGGAAATATCAGGTTTACCTGATTTCCCCATCCCTATTAAATCAACGGCAATAGCTCGATTGTCTTTAGCAATAAAAGGAATTATATTTCGCCATAGATATGAGGATGTAGGATTTCCATGTATAATTAGGAATGTTTGTCCTTTTCCTTCATCAACATAATGAATATTTGAATCTAATAGGTCCACATATTTAGATTGGAAAGGAAAGTCAGTTGAAATAGTGTTGTTGTTTTTGAAGATCATACGTTTAATTTTTTGTCTAAAGCAAAACTAGGTCTCGATTTAGAGAAAAAATGTTCCAATCTTGCGGACTTTTTACTTAGCTGCACTAAACTATACTCTGCAAAAGCCTACTTTTACGCGAGCACCAACTACAATTATGAAATCAATAAAATATCTTGTTTTGGCTTGTGTTTTAATCCTTTCATTTATTCAATGCAAGAGCACAAAAAGCCTACAAACTAATCCTGCAATAGATGAATTAAAGACGATTATGACTGGTTCTTTTTCCAGCATTGAACAATCCCAAACAGATTCTACTTACTACAATATTTCTCTGCATATGTATCCGATTTGGACAGCCAGTGATAAACATTATTTGTATGTAGAACAAGCGCTGTTTTCTAAGCAAGAAAGTCCATATAGACAACGAGTTTATGAACTGATCCAAGTCGAAAATGGAGTGATAGAAAGTAAAGTATATACACTGGAAAATGAAAAAGATTTTGTCAATAAATGGTCAAGTCCTGAATTCTTTGAGGACTTTGATGATAGCCTGTTAAGAGAACGAGAAGGTTGTTCTGTGTTTCTTAAAAGAATCTCAGCCAATCACTATGAAGGTTCTACTGATGGAGTATCCTGCTTGAGTAGTTTGCGCGGTGCAGCTTATGCCAGTTCGGTGGTCAGCATTAAGACCAATTTGATAAGTTCTTGGGATCAAGGATTCGATCTAAAAGGAGAGCAGGTTTGGGGTGCAACAGAGGGTCCTTATATCTTTAAGCGATTAGATTAATTGCTTGTCTTTTAATTTTAGTCGCTCCTCAATAAACCATTGCAGCTATGTGGATAAACTTATCAGACGGATTAGAATCCTAATGCTTACTTTCTTGATACTTATTTGATATTTATTGAACTAGGTATGTCTATTTCTTTGAGTTATATCCTTAATTTAATGTTCATAACATTGAACCACTAAAATAATACTACATGAAACAATACTTGCTGGTTTTTTTATTAGCTCTAGCTGGACTTCAAGTTTCAGCCCAAGAAATAACACTAGAACTTTTTGCAGATGGTTTTAATCAGCCAGTGGATATGGTGCACGCAGGAGATGATCGATTGTTTGTAGTCGAGAAAAGTGGGTATATAAAAATCGTAGAAAGTGATGGGTCGGTGCTAAGCAATGACTTTTTGGATATTGATTCGAAAGTAAATAGTGGTGCTGGAGAGCGAGGTTTATTGGGTCTAGCTTTTGATCCAAACTACTCGACTAATGGGAGGTTTTTTGTTCATTATTCCAACAGCTCTGGAAATAGTATCATTGCTCGATATAATGTTAGTTCTGATCCAAATATTGCGGATGCCGCTTCGGAAGAAATTCTCTTAAGCATCGATCAGCCCTATAATAATCACAATGGGGGTGATTTAGACTTTGGACCTGATGGTTATTTATATATCGGCATGGGAGACGGTGGTGCTGCAGGAGATCCGCAAAATTTTTCACAAAATAGGCAGTCACTTCTAGGTAAAATGCTGAGAATAGATGTAAGCGGCGATGGATATTCTATCCCCATGGATAATCCTTTTGCGGAAGATGACGAAACCCTGGATGAAATTTGGTCTATAGGCTTGAGGAATCCATGGAGGTTTAGTTTTGACCGCTTAACAGGTGAAATGTACATGGCCGACGTTGGACAAAATAAATGGGAAGAAATATCTGTCGAGCCACCGAACCAAGGAGGAAATAATTATGGTTGGAGATGTTATGAAGGTTTTGAAGCTTTCAACCTCTCGAACTGTCCTGATGAAAGTGAATTTACCCCACCAGCTTTTGTGTACCTAAATAATGAATTTGAAGATGGTTGTTCGATTACTGGAGGTTATGTCTACAGAGGAGATGAAATCGAGTATTTGTATGGCAAATATATTTATGCTGATTTTTGCTCAGGCAGAATATGGTCTTTGCAGCGGGACGATTGCGATGTATGGCGAAATCGACTGGTTTTTGAGGGTTCTCCACAAGATTATAGTGCCTTTGGTGAAGGACTAAATGGTGAAGTTTATATTGCTTCGATAAGTAGTGGGAAAATTGAAAAAATTATTTCCGCTTGCCCATCTATAACTAGTGCGGCTGATGTAATAAATAATAGTTGTCCAGGAGCTAATAATTCTTCAGTATCCATCAACTACGATGCTGGAGGAGATGAATATTCAATAGTCTGGGAAGATGGCAACACATCGTTTGAGCGGCAAGGGCTTGCATCGGGTGTTTATACCTATTGGCTAGAAAATGAAGATGGTTGTTTCTTAGCTTCTTGTGTGGAAATAAATGATGAAATGGAAGTGGAATTGTGTGATTTAGATCTATTTGCTTTCACCGTTTGTGAGGGAGAAAGTGCCCTATTTGAATTGGAAAATTGTGACTTACCTGATGGTTATCAATATGTTTGGTATAAAGATGGTTTGGTTTACAGTGACCCGACTGGAATGCCTATCTTAGAAATTAACGGAAGTGGATTGTATTCTTTGTTGTTCTCTAATGGGCTTTGTGAGTCGGCTTTAGGTGATGTAGTTTTGGTCAATGAACTGACGGTGGAAGATCCGATAATAGACTATTTGGTTGATTCATTTTATGTGGTCAATGATGTTTTTGCTAGTTACCAATGGTTTGTAAATGGAGCAGCAGTGCCTGGTGCAACTAATCCCTATCATATCGTAACCGAAGTTGTAGGTTCGGTACAAGTAGATGTGACGAATGACGCTGGTTGTTTCTCAACTGCTGAAATTTTCATCTTAGATAATAATGATGTTAATCCTTTTAAGACATTGGAAATCAGTCCTAACCCAAGTGATGGGATTTTTAATATATCATACGAACTACCTTCAGCTGAGGTATTTACAGTAAGTGTTACCGATTTACAAGGAAAGATCGTCTATGAAGGTGAGTCCATGAGTCAAAAGGGAAATACAGAAGTTAATATTCAAGAACAATCTGCAGGGCTTTATCTGCTTTTATTTAAATCGTCTAATTGGACTTATACAAAGCAAATTGTCAAGCAGTAAATTTTTAATTAGTTAAGCATTATCGCTTGTCGTTTTCTAAAAGAAATTGACCCGTGTAAGAGTCTTTTACTTTTAGAATTCCATCAACTGGTCCTTGATACACTAAATGTCCGCCTTTGTGCCCTCCGACAGGACCAAGGTCGATAATCCAGTCTGCTGTTTTAATGACGTCTAGGTTATGTTCGACAACCACAACGGTATGTCCCTTGTCGACTAAAGCATTCAGCGCTTTTAGCAGTTGTTTTATGTCATGAAAATGAAGGCCTGTGGTCGGTTCGTCAAAAATAAACAGGATGTGTTCTTGGTAGTTTTCCTTCCCTAAATACAAGGCAAGTTTTACTCTTTGTGCTTCTCCTCCTGACAAAGTGCTCGAAGATTGTCCCAAGGTTATATAAGCTAAACCTACATCGAATAAAGGTTTTAGTTTTCTGATGATCTCCTTGTTTTTTTCAAAAAAGCTCAATGCTTCTTCCACCGTCATGGCTAACACTTCAAAGATGTTTTTTCCATTATAAGTAACATCTAACACCTCCTCCTTAAATCTTTTGCCTCGGCAATCTTCACAAGTTAGTGTTACGTCAGCCAGAAATTGCATCTCAACTGTAATCGTGCCGTCTCCTTTGCAGTTTTCGCATCGACCTCCTTCTGTATTAAAGGAAAAATGTTTGGCAGTAAATCCCTTTATAATTGATGCTTGTTGCCTAGCATATAGCTTTCTAATGGCATCATATGCCTTCACATAGGTAACTGGGTTGGATCGTGATGATCGTCCGATAGGGTTTTGATTAATATACTCCACTATGTCGATCGAATCAGTATCTCCACTTAGCGAATCATATTTTCCTAAACTTTTAGAGGTGCTTTGCTGGAGCAAAACGGTGATGGCTGGATACAAAATGTGTTTTACAAGCGTAGATTTCCCTGAGCCAGAAACTCCTGTAATCACCGAAAATGACTGTAGAGGAATTTCAATGTCTATGTTTTTAAGGTTGTGTTGCCTTAATCCATTTATCTTAATTCGTTGTATGTTCTTACGCCTTTGTTCGGGAACTTGTATAGTCAAATCTCCTCTCATGTATTGAGCGGTAAGGCTTTGGTTCTTTTTGTTTAAAAAGGTTTTAAAAGGTCCTTCGAAAACCACTTCTCCTCCATGAGATCCCGCTCTCGGACCAATGTCTATGATGTAATCTGCATTTTTGATTACTTCTTCTTCGTGCTCAACAACTATTACTGTATTGTTTAAATCGCGAAGATTTTTAAGCACCTTGACTAAGTTTTCGGTGTCTTTTGGATGTAGTCCAATGCTGGGTTCGTCCAAAATATACAAGGCATTCGTTAAGTTACTTCCGAGGGTACGCGTTAGATTTATTCTTTGTGTTTCTCCCCCGGATAGTGTGCTAGATACTCTATTTAGATGAAGGTAGGATAAACCTACCGAGTTCATGGTTTTAAGTCGTTTGTTAATTTCGAGAAGGATCCTGCTAGAAACTTGTTTATCGTACTCGTTTAATTTGACTGTTTTAAAGAACTGATCTAATTCTTCGATGGGCATGTGCACTAAATCAGTGACATTCTTGTTCCCAATCTTTACATACTGAGCTTCTTTTCGAAGTCTTCCTCCACTGCAATTAGGACATTTTGTACGTCCTCTAAATCGAGCTACAATGATTCTGTTTTGAATCTTGTACATTTTTTCTTGTAGTTTCTCGAAGTAGTCATTGATGCCATTAAAATGAGAGGATCCATTCCACAACATATCATATTCGGCTTCACTCAAATCTTTAATGGGTCTATGGATTGGAAAGTTTACCGCATCAGCATTTCTAATCAGCATTTCTTTGTATGCCTTCGATTTTTCACCAGTCCAGCAAGCAACTCCATTTTCGTAAACCGATAAATCGTCTCTGGGAATTACTTTATTTTCATCTATTCCGAGAACTTGTCCATAACCTTCGCACGCCGGACAGGCTCCATATGGATTGTTGTAATTAAATAATTGATGCGTAGGTTCTAAAAAGGTAATTCCATCTAACTCAAATCGATTATTAAAATCTGCTGTTTTGCCATCTTCACGTAACACAAGACATTCGCCATTTCCTTCATAAAAAGCGGATTGGACTGAATCTGCTATTCTTTTTAGGTTTTCTTCCTCATCGCTAATCACAAATCTATCCATCAAGATCATGACAGGTTCCTTAATTTCAGCGACGGTT
Organism: Saprospiraceae bacterium; assembly: GCA_020629035.1. Taxonomy (GTDB): domain Bacteria; phylum Bacteroidota; class Bacteroidia; order Chitinophagales; family Saprospiraceae; genus JAHDDO01. The sequence goes on from JAHDEC010000004.1 coordinate 46,609, forward strand.
TTTTTAAGAAGTTTCTTCTCCTTGACCACAAAATCGTCAATGTATATTATTTCATCTTTTGACCTTAAACGACTGTATCCTTTTTGGACTAATAAATCGAGTTGTTGCTTAAGTGTACGATCTTGGTAAATATTCGGGATTGGAAAAAACAATTGTACTTTTTCTCCTTTGTTCAATGTTTTGATATAGTCTACAACATCACTGACAGTTCTTTTAGTTACTTCTTTTCCAGAGATGGGGCTGTATGTTCTTCCTACCCTCGCAAAAAGCAATCGTATGTAATCGTAAATTTCTGTTAGCGAGCCAACGGTAGATCGAGAATTACTCGTGGTTACTTTTTGCTCTATGGCAATCGCAGGGCATATACCTTTAATGTAGTCTACCTGAGGTTTTTTCATTCTACTCAGAAACTGCCTTGCATAGGAAGACAGACTTTCGACATATCTACGTTGGCCTTCTGCATATAAGGTATCCATGATTAGGGAAGACTTTCCCGAACCCGATAAGCCTGTAATAACAATAAGTTTGTTTTTCGGAATTTTAATTTCGATATCCTTTAGGTTATTCGCACTTGCGCCTTTTATGTGGATATACTTTCTGATATCTTCCTTATCACTCAGTTGAGGTTTAACACGCTCTTTTGTAATCATTCGATCGCTTAGATAGATACTTTATAAATCTTGCAATTTACGGTTTTATCAAAGGATTTTATTCAGCGATTCAGGATTTAATTATTTATTTATTAGCTGTTTTTCGTTGGTTTTTTGTCCAATGTTGCGAATAATTTATGGTTGCCCTTGATTCGAAACAATTATTTATCTACCTTCGTTAAACTATTGTTAACTGATATTTAATAATAGCATCTTATACAATTTTAGTTTTTATTTGTTCTATAAAATATAACTGCCTATACGATTCAATACATCTACACTAACATTAAGATTACTAATTACGAACCCTAAACTTGTTAGTCATGAATGTATTGAAGCTTTCAGACCGCGAATTAATTATTGCTTATTTAGAAGGAAATGATAAAGCCTTTGAGGTTTTATTGAATCGACACAGAGAAAAGATTTATACATCTATTTATCTGTTTGTGAAGGATCGAGATCTTGCTGAAGATATTTTCCAAGATGTATTTATTAAGATTATCCGTACACTACGGAATGGTAAATACAATCACGAAGGAAAGTTTTTGCAGTGGGCAATGAGAATATCCTATAACATGTGTGTGGATCATTTTAGAAAAAACAAGAAACGAACTAAAGTTTCTCCTTCTGAGACATTTGACATTTTCGATGTATTAGAATCCCAAGAAGATAATGAGGAAACTAATATCATAAAAAGTCAACTTCATAAAAAAGTCAAAGAACTTGTGGATCAGTTACCAGAAGAACAAAGAGAAGTTGTTATCCTTAGACATTATGCGGATATGAGCTTTAAAGAGATTTCACAACTTACTAGAGTAAGTATAAACACTGCTTTAGGTAGAATGAGATATGCGCTAATTAATATGCGTAAAATGGTTGGAGAAAAAGAACTAACCATCTACTAGAAAAAATTGAGTTTTAGTGTATAAAAGGAATCCTTTTAGCAGGGGTTCCTTTTTTTTATATCCTTATGATATCTCCAACTTCTGAGGCATGAAAACCTGCATTTTCTAGTTCATCCTTTTCTTGACTTTTATTAAAAATTAAAGGATTTGTATGGTTAAAGTGGATAAAATTTATTTTGTTTTTTTCGCTTGGCGGTAAATGATGCATTAAGCTCAGGGTCTCTTCTACAAAGGGATGAGGGATTTCACTCATGTCTCGATTTGGTAACTCACCATTACTATAGAAAGTACCATCTATAAATGCGTGGTCGACAGTTCTAATCGCTTGGATAATATCTTGATCCCATTTTTCCCATTTGTCAATGTCCGGAATAAATAAAATAGATTTTGATTGGCCTGAGATTTTAAAACCCACGGTTTCTGAAAATTCGTCTCGGTGGGGCACTGTAATAGCAGAAAAAGAAAGCCGGTCGTTTAGAGGAATTGTTTTGCCTTCTTCTATTTCATTAATACTGATGTTGTTAAGTTTAACCAGTTGGCTCCATGGGCCATTATTTTCTAAGAAAGTTTTCATTTTAGGCATACAAAAAACGTCTACTTCTTTAGCTCCCATCGCTTCACGACCAAGATGCATGAGACCTGTATAGTGGCCAATATGTGCATGGGTAACTAAAATTCCATCGGGTTGCTCTTTGTCTGTGCTCAGATCTTGCATAATTTTCCACTGCGCAGGAAAATCTGGACTAGCTTCCACTAACCAACATTGATTGCTTACTGGATCAATAATCCCTAAACAAGTAATCATTTTGGCTGGCTCTAATCCTTTATGGAAAGCCTGGCAACAAGACTTCATGCATCCCGCTTGCGGATACCCAGCATCTTGCGCTATACCTAACACTATTATATATGGATCTTCCGAACTTTGTGATCGAGATAAACAGCTTACCAGTAGTAAACTGCAACATAGAATATAAGTAAGGCTTTTAAAACTTCGCATTTCCTGGTGTTCTTGGAAAAGGAATAACATCTCTAATGTTACCCATTCCGGTAATAAACTGAACCAATCGACCAAATCCTAAGCCAAAACCCGCGTGCTCACAAGTCCCGAAACGTCTAGTATCTAAATACCATGACATTTCTTCTTTAGGGATATCCATTTCGTCCATCCGTTTTTCTAATAGTTCTAAACGCTCCTCTCGTTGAGAACCACCCACTATTTCTCCTATACCTGGGAATAGAATATCCATGGCACGTACCGTTTTCCCATCATCATTTAACCGCATATAAAACGCTTTAATGTCTTTAGGATAATCCGTCAGAATTACTGGTTTTTTAAAGTGCTTTTCTACTAGATAGCGTTCGTGTTCTGATTGTAAGTCAGCTCCCCACTCTTCGATCAGGTACTGGAATTTTTTCTTTTTATTGGGTTTCGAATTTTTCAATATTCGAATGGCCTCAGTATATGTTAGTCGTTCAAAATCATTTTCAATACAAAATGCGAGCTTTTCCCTGAGTAGCATTGGAGAGCGCTCATTTTGTGGCTTATGTTTTTCTTCCTCAACTAATCGATTTTCTAAAAAAGCTAAATCCTCTTGGTTATGATCCATTACATATTGGATAACATACTTGAGCATTTCTTCAGCTAAATCCATATCACCATCTAGATCACAAAAAGCCACTTCGGGTTCGATCATCCAAAACTCAGCTAGGTGTCTAGTGGTGTTTGAGTTTTCAGCCCTAAATGTTGGACCAAAGGTATAGACCTCAGACAAAGCTAAGGCTCCAAGCTCAGCTTCTAGTTGGCCCGAAACAGTTAAGTTGGTTTCTGAATTAAAGAAGTCTTGGGAATAATCTATTTCTCCATCTTCATTTAAAGCTGGTGCTTTTAGATCCATGGTAGTTACATGAAACATTTCTCCAGCTCCTTCAGCATCAGAACCTGTTATTATTGGAGAATGTAGATATACAAAACCTTTTTCTGCAAAGAATTTATGGATGGCAAATGCTGCGTTACTTCGGATTCTAAAAACACTAGCGAATGTATTTGTTCGGAATCTCAGGTGAGCAATTTCTCTAAGAAACTCCATGCTATGCCGTTTTGGCTGTAAAGGATATTTCTCCGGATCTGATTCTCCTAGCACTTGTAATTCTGTACAGACCATTTCATGTGTTTGACCTCTTCCTTGTGACTCTATGATTTGGCCTTTAGCATGGATTGCTGCTCCCGTATTTATCTTTTTTAGTAAAGCTTCATCCATATTCTCATAGTCTACCACGATCTGAATATTCGATAAACAAGAACCATCATTAAGCGCTATGAAACGATTATTTCTAAAGGTTCTAACCCATCCTGCCACACTTGTCTCATAGTCAAATGTTTGCTTTGCTAAAATGTCTTTAATTTTTGATCTGTACATATCTCCATTTTAAGAAAGAACAAAATTACATTTTTTAGTTTTTGGTAGATGCATTGATGCAAACTATCATTTAATCAAAGTAGAAATATCAAAGAGTTAATATTAAAATCTAATCATTCGATGATAATTATACGAAAAACATCATTGAACATAAAACGCTCAATTGTGTCATTTTTGATAGAATATATACCTTTTTATAGTTATTTATTGCGTGTTTTTGAGCAATTAACATAAAACGAAGCAGTTTTTGCAGCAATCATATTAAGATTTTCTATCATATGTTTAAATGATCTAAGATCGCTTTATTTAGAGCTGTAAAGCTCCAAATAATTTATAAAAAAAAGGTGTATTGAAAATGAAAGTAACAACGTTACCTCGTCAGAGGTATGTCCGTAAGTCTTTGCTATGGAATAGCTTAGTCTTTTTCCTACTACTTATTCCTCAAGTACATAATGCTCAAGCATTAGGAGATGAAACAAAATTATTTTTTCCTACCCAACAGAAAAACTCCTTAGACAAACACAGCGATTTTGTCCAAGAAGGTATTGTGTTAGAAATGGATCAAACCGTTTTAAGGACCATCTTAAGTCAGCGATCTCCCTTTATTGAAATCAGTCTGCCTATTAATGAATCCGAAAATGCGGTGCTTGAATTATTTAGGTCTCAGATATTTTCTGATGAATTCAAATCTTACCTAATTAGCGATCCAGATTGTGAAATATGGTTTGATCACCAAGTACATTATTGGGGTACGGTAAAGCATTGGAAACAGTCTATGGTGGCTATTTCCTTTAGCGAAACTGGTGTGGTTGCGACTATTAATTCGATAGATGCTCAATATAATTTGTCCAACATTGAACAAACTGATCAATACCTACTTTTCAAGGAATCTGATGTCTTAATAGAAAAAGAATCCAACTGTAATACGGAAGAAAAAATCCATCATGTAGGTCATGATATAATTACGACAACGACTCGTTCTTCCAACAATTGTGTTGGAATGTATATCGAGATAGATCACGATTTAGTACTAGCTAAAGGCTCAGTCATGTCTGCTTTTGATCACCTAGCAGCCATCTTTAACCAGGTATCTTTATTATATGCCAACGAAGGCATTGATCTATATCTTAATGAAGTTCAAATTTGGGATGTGGAAGATCCTTATACTGGTACATCAACCCTCAGTAATTTATATAGTTTTAGAGATCGATTGTCTGGACAATTTAACGGAGACTTAGCTCACCTTGTGGGCCAAAAAGGTAGTGGAGGAGTTGCCTATATCGATGTGTTGTGTAACAATTATTATAGTGTAGGATATAGTGATATAAAATCTGGATATCAATCAATACCTGTTTATAGTTGGGCTGTAGAGGTAATGACCCATGAAATAGGACACAACTTAGGTTCTAAGCATACGCATGCCTGTGCCTGGAATGGTAATAACACACCTATAGATGGTTGTGGAGCTGAGGCTGGATATTCTGATGGTTGTGATGGTCCGATACCTAATAAAGGAACCATCATGAGTTATTGCCATCTCTTATACCATGTCGGCATTAATTTCAATTTAGGTTTTGGGCCCCAGCCTGGTAATTTAATTCGTGAAAAAATTGCGAATGCTAATTGCTTGAGTTCTTGTGATGCTAACCCTTGCGTAATCACTGGTCAAGAATGTAATGATGGAGATGATTGTACTATCGGTGAAACTTTTGATAATGAATGTAATTGTAACGGTGGAGTTGTTTATGATGTAGATAATGATGGCTATTGCTCAGGCATTGATCCTGATGATAATAATCCATGTGTACCTGATATTAATCAAGGAGATTGTGAGCCTTTTGCTGGCTGTGATGTCTTTAGTGAAGATGATTTTGAAATAGACTATGGAGCATGGATCGATGGAGGAATCGATGTCCAGTTAGGTAATTATAATCAATCAAACTCAGGCACAAAGTGTGTCCGTTTAAGAGATAATTCAGGCAATAAATCTTCGCTTATTTCTGAACGATTATTCCTTCAGGGTATATCTATGGTCAATATTTCGTTTACAGCTTTACCCGTTAGTATGGAGTCAGGAGAGGATATGTTTTTAGAAATTTCGTTTAATAACGGTGAAGATTATGAAGTATTGAATCAGTGGGTTTCTGGCCAACATTTTCAAAATAATCAACGTTTTTCCTTGAATTTATCGATAACCGACAAACCCTTTAATAACGAAACAGTACTTCGATTTAGATGTGATGCTTCGTCTAATTCTGATATGATATATTTGGATGATATCGAGCTTGAGTTTTGTACGGATGATGTAGAATGTTTAATGACTGGACTTCCTTGTGACGATGGTGATAATTGCACAACAGGAGAGATTTACGATGAAAATTGTAATTGTGGAAACGGAACATTTGCTGATGCAGATGATGATGGAATTTGTGATGCTGAAGATGATTGTCCAGCATTTGATAATGCCTTAATAGGTCAAGCTTGTGACGACGGAGATGATTGTACTATAAACGATACATATGGGATTGACTGTAGCTGTTTTGGTCAATATTATGACTTGGATGAAGATGGTTATTGTATAGGGAATGACCCAGATGATGGTGACCCATGTATCCCCGATGATCAGAATGCTGCGTGTGATCAAGAAGGGTCTGGAGATTGTTTACTTCTAGATGATGAGTCTTTTGAATCCTCATGGGGAATCTGGATTGATGGAGGTGGAGATGCTGCATTTTCTACCAATTTTGGAAATTATTCGAATAGTGGAACGGGTTGCATTCGATTAAGAGATAATGCCGGAACTAGTTCCTCTTTATATACAGATGATTTGTCTTTATCAGCGTTTAACACCGTAGAAGTTTCATTTTCCTTCTATCCTGTCAGTATGGAAAATGGGGAAGACTTCTTCTTGGAGTTATCCAACAATGGTGGAAACAGTTTTAGCAAAATAGCCACTTGGACGGCCGGTCAAGAATTTGAAAATTTAGCACATTATGATGCGAAAACCATCATCAGTAACATAGATTTTTCTGATCAGGTTGTCTTAAGAATCAGATGTGATGCTTCTTCTAATTCTGATATGGTTTACATAGATGATATTAGCATAGAAGGATGTAATGTTGAAAGTTTGTGGGGTGAATCTTTCAGTGGTGAATCTGAAAAATATGAGGAACCTTTCAGTGTAAATATGTACCCAAATCCAGCCTATAATAATGATGAGTTAAAGCTGTTTTTTAACCGTGAAGTTGACAATATAAGTATTCGAATATTTGACATTTTGGGTAAGCAAGTCTTTATCCATTCTGTAAAGAATCAGCGAATGGATCAACTGCAAATCGGTCTAGAAGGAATACATACTGGTACTTACTTTATAGAGTTTTTGTCTAACAAACAAGGTAAAATTGTCGAGACACTAATAGTCCATTAAGATTTATAATACACCTTTTTATTTAGGGCCTCTTTGCATTGCTGCAAAGAGGTTCTTTTATTTTGAGGGGTTTGTGTAATCTTCGATTTGGTTGATTATTTTCTCCCAATTAAGTTTTAGGGCTTCTTTACTTTCAATCGATGATGCCGCATAAATGATTAATTCCGATTGTTTAAAAAAGTCTTTTGTTTCTTCTATAATCGATGCTGGAAGGGATTCCTTTTGAAATAAATCTAAAATTTCTTGGTCTGTTAATTGGACATCTTTACTTCGAAACTTTTGGGTGACATACTTTCTTAGTTTTATAGAAAGTATTTCTACAAATTGTTTATTAGAGCCTTCTTTTAATTGGGCTATTTCTGCCTCCATTTCTCTAACAATCCTGAGTTTTGCTTTTTTCTTGCGTTGGACTTGCTGGTCGAAGTATCCTTCGTTTTCTAATTTTCTTCTATATCCAAAAAGACCCAATGCTAAACAAGCTAAAAAACCAAGGCCTCCAAAATACATGCTTTGATTAAAGCTTGTAATCCTTTCTTTTGTCAGCTTAGTATTCTTTATTATAGGGGCAAATTCTATAGAATCATCTTCTTCTACTACTGTCTTATTTTGATTGCTTCCCTGTGCAACATTAAACACCGTAACTCCTTTATTAAGGGTGATGTACTTATTGCTATCTACATCAAAATACGTGAATTTAGGCCTTAGTTGATACCTTCCTTTTTTCTTTGGAACTAGGATATACTCATATACTTCTTTGTTTCTTTTAAACGAACCTTTTGTTTCAAGTTGCTCTTCTGATATAGTGTTTGGGTCATACCATTCGATATCTTCAGGCACATCCCAAATAGGAGCATCTACCATCCTACTATCTCCATTTCCTTCTATATACATTTTAAAAACAATGGCGTCATCGGTCGTCATTGTTCGTTTATTAGTACTTGCATTCATTTGATATTTACCTACAGCACCTGAAAAGGACTTAGGTGGATTAGGCGGTAAATCCTGAACCGTAATGATAAACCCCTCAGCTGTTGCGTTTAATCGTTGGTCGATTCTTTTAAAAAATGAATTTGACTGATTATTTGAGATACCCAAGGTAATATTAGTATTAGGTATTTCATAGGAGCCTACTTGTTGAGGAAAGAGAGCAACTTTTTGTAAATCGCGAGTATAATACTCTACTCCTTCGACCACCTCTTTAGTAAATCTATTCCGCTTTTGAAGCTCTTCTACATAGAAGCCTTCATAATCAGATTCATCGACTATGTTAAATTGCTGGACATTTACTCTGGTGTATAGCTTATAGGTTAACCAGATTTGCTGACCTACATAGGCAGATGTATCCGATGCAATAATTTTAACATAAGCCTGAGCTTGGTCTTTCCCGACGTTTGCAGCTTTTACAACCTCTATGGTTTGAGGTTTTGTTCGATACGTTTTTCCATTTACCACAGTCACAGCCGGACCAATGGTAAACTTCCCAATATTATTAGCAAGTACTGAATAGGTATAGGTTTTACTCTGTGTCGTCCGACCGTTTACGATAGACATGCTGCTAGAAGTAGAAGGACCTGTAGCCTTGTTAAAAGACTTAAAAGGCGGTGGTTCAAATGCCGTTTCTCTTCCATTTAAAATTTGAAAACTTATATCAAAATACGATCCCTGTACAACCTTTTTAGCATCCAGTGAAGCAGTAAAAGTTACTTGTTGACCAAGCAAAACATTGGCCAATAGCAACATAGATATAGACATCAAATACTTCACCTAAATTTTTTGCAGTTTACGTTTGCCCTCAGTTTTCTCTTCAGGTATAGTTCTCCTCATATCATCTTTTGGAAAAATCTGATCTAGATCGAAATCAAAAGGAAATTGATCGAAATTAAATTGGAACGATTGCATCATAGATTCATTTGGGAGATCGGTAATAATGTTTTCAGGATTAGGATAGACATCCACATTTAATGCCTCGGTTTCTAAACTTAATCCTTCTCCTTCAAATAAAGCTGGTGGAATGTAAAATGATCCTTCCTTCTGCGGTTTTAAGATATATGTGTAGGATTTAGTCTGTTTGGTTTCTCCATTTATCATGCTGTATGAACTGCTAACATTAGGACCCGCTATAATGTCCATTTGTTCAAATATCGGAGCCGTAAACTCACCTTCTATGTTTTGCAATGTAAAATCTACTTTGATTACGTTTCCAATTAGTACAGAATCGTTACTTAAACTAACGGTAAACGTCTTTTCTTGGGCTTGTCCTGTCAAGCACCAAAAAGTACAATTTAAGATTAGAATAAATATAGTTTTCACTTCAATTAATATTTATGGTTTTAAAATTTACGAATAAAAAGCTACCATTCTTTATCGCTTTTCTTTCTATTCGAGTTAAACTTCTTAAGTTTTTCTTGGACTTTTTGTTCTTCGTTTGCAATGATATCTAATAACTTGATAGCATCTAAACTATCTAAAGCACTTTTATCCAGACGACTCGAATCAAGCGCGGTTTCTTCCATATTTTCTTCTGAGAGACTATCTTGAGGACTTTGTTCTTGTTGAGTAGAATCTTGCTGTTCTCCTTCCTGAGGAGGCTGTTGCTCCTGATTTTCTTGCTGCTCTCCTTCTTCTCCCTCTTCCCCATCCTGCTGCTCATCAGATTGTTGTTGCTGTTGTTGCTGTTGTTGCTGTTCTAACTTCGCGTGTTTTATACGGGTCAGATTATACTTCGCTTCTATGTTACCAGGATCGGTACGGATCGTTTCTTTATAATAATGGATAGCCTCATCCAGTTTTTGGTTAAATACATAGGCATTAGCTAAATTATAACTTGCAAGCGAGCGTTCCAGCGAGTTTTCGGCTTTAGAGAGGGCGTTATTAAACTGTTCCGCAGCTTCTTCAAATCGTTCTTGTTTATAGAGAGCATTTCCCAAATTATAGGCTCCTTTAAACGTGGGACCTGCATTTTCAGCTTTTCTGTATTCTTGTTCCGCCATATCATACATTTCCAAGCCATACAACATATCTCCATTTCTAAGGTGATTATGCGTTGTTTGGCTGTGTACCAATGTTGCTTGAATACACAAGATTGACAAAATAATAAAGCTTATTTTTCTAATCATACTTGTTCCTTTTTAATTAGAAATCCTAGATGCTTTATAGAAAACAAATAGATAAGTATCAATAAGGATACACCCAAAAAATACTGGAAATAACTAACATAATCCGTAAAAGATTGTTGCTGTACTTCCCGCTTTTCCATTTTGCTAATGGCTGATTTTATATCGGACAAAATGCTGTTTCCTTGCGTTAAAAAATACGCATTTCCATTACCAGCATTTGCTAAATTTTCAATCATTTGCTTATTCATAATAGAGGTAACAAGATTACCAGATCGATCGTTTAAATATCCTTTTTTCCCATTTTGGGTAACTGGAATATAAGCTCCTTCTGATGTTCCTACTCCAATAGTATAAATGACCATCCCTCTTTCATTAGCTTTTTGTGCAGCTAAGAGTGCATCAGAATCATGATTTTCTCCATCAGTTATTATGATTAATGCCTTTTGATAAGGAGCCTCTTCTTCAAATAGGTTTGCGGCTAAATCTATAGCATCAGCTATAGCTGTACCTTGAGTTCCAGCCTGGCTTGGACTCGCACTTTTTGCAAATATCTCAGCTGCAGCATAATCAGAAGTGAGGGGCATTTGCAGGTAGGCGCTTCCAGCAAAGGAAATTAAGCCGATCCGCTCTCCTTTTAAAGATCTAACTAAACGCTCAGCAAATCGCTTAGAACGTTCCATTCTATTAGGTAATATGTCTTCAGCTAGCATGCTTTGGGAAATATCCATGGCTATGATTATATCCGAACTTTTAGCTTTTACCCTCTCCATTTTAGTGCCCCACTGTGGGTTTGCCAAGGCTAAAATCCCAAGTCCAAGAGCTAATGCAAACCACAAAAACAACATCCATTGCCTTCGAGCATCAAAACCCTGAAACAATGATTTAAATAGTCCTTGATCTGCTAGCTTTAATAAATCTCGCTTCTTTTTTGTTATAAAAAAGTAAGTGAGCAAAATCATAACTATAATCAAGCCTAAATAAAACAAATATGTTATTTCTTCTATTCTAAACATGCTATTATGGTAAAGTCCTTAATATAGTGTTTGATAATAACCATCGGCATACTAGAAGTATCAATCCAACCATTAGGAAGATTCTATACTTTTCGTTGTATCGTTTAAAGACATTAACTTCTATTTCTGTTTTCTCTAACTCGTCTATGTAATCATAAATTCGTTCTAACTGGCTCAGGTTTACTGCCCTAAAATATTGGCCACCAGTTGAGCTAGATATTTCATTCATTAATTCTTCATCAATTTGTACGCGGGTCATTCCGTACACAAATTGGCCATTGGGTCTTTTACTTATGGGCGCTCTCGCTGTTCCTCTGGTTCCCACACCAATGGTATAAACCTTTACACCTACTTCTTTAGCAATTTCAGCTGCTGTGAGTGGTTTTATATAACCCGAATTATTTACTCCATCCGTTAGTAGAATGACAATTTTACTTTTTGAAGGACTTTCTTTGAGTCTATTTACTGCTGAGGCTAATCCCATCCCGATGGCTGTTCCATCCTCGAGTAGGCCACATTGCAAACTTTCCAAAAACCCTTTAAGCACCTGATGGTCGGTGGTTAATGGACATTGTGTGTAACTTTCTCCGGCAAAAACAGCTAATCCTATTCGATCGTATTTTCTTTTCTCTACAAAATCTGTAGCTACCTTTTTACTTGCCGATAATCGATCTGGTGCAAAATCTTGAGCTAACATACTCGATGACAAATCCATCACCATCATTATATCGATTCCTTCTGCTTTTACTTCTTCTTCTTGTAATACTTGCTGCGGTCTCGCTAATGCAATTAACATGGAGGTGAGTCCGATAAAAAACAGCCAGGGCATTAGTTTAGCTAATAAGTTCTTCCAGTTTTTTTGGCCAGCAAATGCTTCCGTATGTGGGAATTGAATCGATCGAGTAATTTGCTTTTTTTGGCGATAATATCGAACAACGATTAAAGGCACCAATAGCAGAAAAAGCAAGAGCCATGGATTATGGAATTCGTAATTACTCAGCCAGCTCATCCTTATCATTTATTGCTTCTGATTCCTTTGTATTGTTTACAAAGTCTTCGGCTGTGTTTAAAAATTCTTCATGAATCTCATCAGGTGGATCTGCTTTAGCAAATTTTACTAAATCGGCTATTTGTAAGATGTTTTTTAATGGAGGCACATAGTCTTGATCAAAAGACATCTTTTTTAAATCCTCCATGATTTCTCCTGTTGTGGATTCTAATGCTTGGATATCATATCTGTTTTCTAAATACTCTCTTACAATAAAGGTTAAACTAGATTGAAACTCTTTAATATCACCTGTTTTCCAAATTTCTGAACTTCGTAATTCGTTTAGTTTTTCTAGTGCTGTTATATGCGATGGGATAATAACTTCTGGTTCTACAGGAGCTTGGTAATTACCCATCTTAAGCTTTCTTCTCATGCCAAATAAGATTGCTAATAATACAAGCAGTAAAAAAGCAAGCGGTATTATCCAATAAAGATGATCTTGCCAGGTTTTAGCTTCCAGTTGTATTGGAGCAATATCATGAATTATTTGAGTAGTATCAAGTGGTGCGCTGTCCATGGGAGCATTCACTAAAAGTGTAGGCATTTGACCTTTGAATACTTCTACTTGCTCACCTGTGTTAGTATATATTAGTGGATGAGGAATTTGAAAAACTCCCATATCCCAAATAGTAAATTTAAATGTTTCAGACCACTCAATTTGTCCAGATGGACCTTTTTTAGGCTCAACTGTAATCCCAAGAGATCTGCTTTCTTCTATATTTCTATTTGCCCACTCTAAATCAAGCTTGAAATTTTCTAAATCTTCAAATCCTAAGTTTTCAATCGTATCGATCGATGAGAAATCTATATTTAAATCTCGCTGACTTACTGAAATGTTTTTAATGTTTAATGTCAGCTCTAATTCGTCTCCGACCATGACCGAATCGGCTGATAAAATGATGGTGCTCATGATTTGTCCATTAAGCAACATTGGAAAAAACAAACAACATATGTACACTAAATGCCTCAACTATCTACTTCTCGTTTTAAAAAATTTCAATAATAACTTTACGTAGTCTTCGCCTGTTTTGATACTTAGAATGTCAGCCCTAGTTTTTTTAAACTGTTCGGTAAAATATGTCCGATTAGACTCAAACCATTCATTGTAATTCTTTCTGAACGATTTACTTGATGTATCAATTAACACCATTTTGCCAGTTTCTGCATCCTTAGTCTGTATTAGACCTATGTTCGGCAATGCTGCTTCTGCTTGATCATGGATATGTATACCTATTAAATCATGTTTTCTAGCTGAAATATTTAATGATGCTTCATAATTTGTATCCATAAAATCAGACAATAAAAAGGCAATACTTCTCTTTTTCTGAATATTATTAAAGTACTCTAAAGCGTTTTTGATATTCGTTTCCGCATGACTTGTTTCATGATACAGGATCTCTCTTATAATCCGCAGGATATGCTTCTTCCCTTTTTTAGGTGGGATGTATTTCTCAACTTCATTTGAAAATAAAATTGCACCTACTTTATCATTATTTTGAATAGCTGAAAAGGCAAGTACGGCGCTCAACTCTGTTATTAATTCACTTTTAGTTTGTGTCCTTGTACCGAATAAAGTGGATTTAGAAATATCGACAATCAGCATTAAAGTAAGTTCTCTTTCTTCTTCGAACACTTTAATAAATGGATCTCCTGTTCTAGCGGTTACATTCCAATCGATATTTCTAACATCATCACCATACTGATAATCACGTACCTCAGAAAAAGACATACCTCTTCCTTTAAAAGCACTATTGTACTCTCCAGAAAAAATATGTTTACTCAAGCCCTTTGTCTTGATTTCTATCTGTCGTACTTTCTTTAGTATTTCGGATGTTTCCATTAAGGTACTTGAACGTTATTTAGAATTTCCGTGATAATATCTTCTTGGGTAATATTTTCTGCCTCCGCTTCATAACTTAAACCAATTCTGTGACGCATAACATCTTTGCAAATGTTTCTGACATCATCTGGGATCACATAGCCTCTTCGATTTATAAATGCATAAGCTTTAGATGCCTTTGCTAGATTTATACTCGCTCTTGGTGAGGCTCCAAATTCAAGTAAGTTTTTTATTTTTTCTAGGCCTGGAACATTTTGATCTCTAGTGGCAAAAACGATATCCAAAATATAGTTTTTGATGTTTTCATCCATATAAACTTTGTCCACCATTTCACGAGCCTTCAAGATTTCTTGAGGACTTATCACCGATTCTACTTTTTGCTCTGTGGCGCCATTTAATACTCTATCTACAATTACTTTTTCTTCTGCTTTAGTTGGATAGCCAATATTGACCTTCAACATAAATCGATCGATTTGTGCCTCTGGCAAAGGATAGGTTCCCTCCTGCTCTATAGGGTTTTGGGTGGCTAAGACTAGGAATGGTTCTTCTAACTTGTACGTATCACTTCCTATGGTTACTTGTTTTTCTGCCATAGCTTCCAGTAAGGCACTTTGTACCTTTGCCGGTGCTCTATTAATTTCATCCGCTAAGATAAAGTTGGAAAATATGGGACCCTTACGAACATTAAACTCATTTTTATTCGGGTTATAAACCATTGTTCCTACAATATCAGCTGGAAGCAAATCCGGAGTAAATTGGATTCTTTTAAAACCCGCATTTACTGAAGAAGCTAATGTTTTTATGGCCAATGTTTTTGCTAATCCAGGAAGACCTTCTAATAGGACATGACCTTTAGACAATAAGCCTAACAACAATCGTTCGATCATATATTCTTGTCCAACTATTATCTCTGCAGTCGAAGCCTTAATTTTGTCTACAAAAGCACTTTCTACTTGGATTTGTTGGTTCAATAACTCTATATCTATGGATGCTTGCGTCATACTATTTAACTTTGATGTAACTTGTGTTTTAACGGTACAAAATTTAAAAATTTATGCTAATTCGACAATTCTTTAAACGCTTTTCGATAAATAATATTCAAAATTCGACACATGTTTTTTTATGCCTTGTTTTGTGCTTTATTTCGAGCCAACATTTATCATCGCAAATTATTGTACCTACTGAAACTGTAGAATTAGCTGAGTCTTCCATATTAAATCTAAAGGACCATTATTTAGTTGTCCGACTACAAACTAAAAAAAATGCTCTAGATAAACTCGATGAACTTGCGAGCAAAAGTAATAAACCAAACGGTGCATACAGTAAAAAAGCACAGATGATTAGAGAAGATCGAGATTGGGAGAACACGAACATGATAAAATCAATAAAAGAACATTACACATTCTCCAAAGTTATTTTTATTCCAGAAGATAAATATGAAGATTTTTTGAATGGACAATCCAATAAAATAGCGATGAATGAAAAGTTGGAGTTGGTTGATTTAGAAGAAATGCCTTCATCTTATATTCTGCTCGCCAGAGTGGTTGGTCATCATTATGATTGGATTAGTATGACAGAGGATGGGATTGCACTAAATGACCCCTTCCCTAGTTATTTTAGATTAAACAACGGCTGGGAGCAATTTATTAAAGGAGTATTTAAACCTAAGGCAAAAAATAGTCCAGCAAAGTATGATTCTTTAGCCAAGAAAATATCGGAGAAGATGCAAAAGTATTATACTAATGTTACTTATTAGAAAAAGTGTCAACTGTGCCTAAAATATGTGCTGGAGTGATGGGTCTAGCTGGTTTATCAGGAATAGTCATGGTGTCGACTAATTGTTCTGAAACCCACAATGCAATCAATGAGTCTACATAAATCTCAGCTTCATTTGTTGCCTTACTGAGGCATTTTTCAAGCTCACCACTTCTGTATTTATTTATTTTTTTTTCGAGCTCGACTGCAACTTCAGCATCGATATCTCTTGGTTCTTCACAGGCCAGAAAAACAAACAACAACAAACAAATAATAATACCTTTTTTCACTTTTCTAAGATTATTTGGATTTCATCAATTTGCTTTTGCTTTATAGAATCTATTGCATTTTGAAAATAAGTATCAAAATTCAAATCACATAAACTGTCCATTTCCTTTTTTAATGCAAGTCTTTGAGTAGCAAATAATGAATCAGTTTTCTTAAACATCGCTCTTTCTGCTTCCAAATCTTCATAGCCACCACAGGAAATAGCTAACAAAACCACAAACAATAAAGATATATTCCACTTACTTGTCAAGATCAATGATTTTTCGTTTTAATTCAAAGTTTTGACCTAGGTAAACCTTCCTTACTATTTCGTCAGCTGCTAGCTCCTCCGCTGTTCCAGATTTAAGAATATTTCCTTCAAACATTAAATAAGCTCTATCTGTGATCGATAAGGTTTCTTGCACATTGTGGTCTGTTATCAGAATGCCAATGTTTTTTTCTTTTAGTTTAGCCACTATATACTGAATATCTTCAACCGCTATTGGATCAATTCCTGCAAATGGTTCGTCCAATAATATAAAGCTTGGGTCAGAAGCCAAAGCTCTAGCAATCTCTGTTCTTCTTCGTTCACCACCAGATAAACTATCACCCATGTTTTTTCTAACCTTTTCTAATCCAAATTCATTGATTAGCGATTCTAATTTATCTCTTTGTTCTGCTTTGTTAAGCTTGGTCATTTCAAGTATTCCAGCAATATTATCTTCTACGGATAATTTCCTAAAAACGGATGGTTCTTGCGGTAGATATCCAATGCCATGTCTTGCTCTTTTGTACATTGGAAAACTGGTGATTTCTATATCGTCCAAATATACGGTCCCATCATTGGGCTTTACAAAACCTACAACCATGTAAAAAGTAGTCGTTTTTCCTGCTCCATTCGGTCCTAATAAACCCACGATTTCACCTCGATTTACCTCGATAGACACCTCATTGACTACTCGTCGTTGACCATAAATTTTTACTAACTTTGCGGCTTTTAACTTCATTGTGTTACAATATATCCCAATCAATACTTAATTCAACATCCCAGTTGGCTCTAATTTCTTCAACTTCGATGGTTTTAATTTTTTCAGGTTGTCTTTTTTCGAACCAATCTCCTGAATCCCATCGCCCATTTCCATTAATATCTTCAATCAATTTAATGTTATACTTCCCCGGTTCTATTTGTTGATAAACTTTTATCTCTGACGATTTCATTAGAAAATTGTCTATTATTTTTTCTCCTTTTCGCAATTGACATAGGTAACTGATCGAATCATTTTCCGCGTTAAATGCTATTTGTAGATTCCCAAAGTCTTCTTTAGATGCAGTGCTTATTTCAACTAATAACGTGTCATTAGTTTGTCCATAGAGGTCAGTTATTGCACCCGGTAAGATGGTTAAGTTATAGATCGTTTGATCCTTCAAAGAAAGTGAAAACTTAAGATTTTTACCCACTGTTTTAGCAATATAGGCAGCTGAGACATCTAAGGTGTCTTTTAGAGAAATCAAACTGGTGTCTGCTATACTAATCGGTACATTATAATTAAATGCTATCTCCCCATTAGGATTTACTTTAAAAAGTTTATTGTTTTTCCTTGCCTCCAATTGTAATGAATCCTTATAACTAGCCTCCTTCCACCTAATGGTATCTAACACATTCCCACCATCATCATGTAGAATTAATAAACTATCCTCCATAGGTTCTTGGTAGGTGTACCAGATGTGAAAAGAATCTTTAGATGACTCTTGATATATGCTTGTAAATGCTTCATTAATTAGGTTTACCGAGTCTGGCAAATTGCTAAATAATAAAGAGAGTCTATTAGCTTTTTTAAAGGAATGACTTAGTAACCTATAGTCATCCATTAAAAATAAATCAAGCTCAAATACCTGCGTTACACTATCCTCTCTAACATAAATAGTGCTATCTAAAAAGGCAATTCGCTCAGCAGGAGGATCAAATTTGTAATTAAAATTATCCTCTATGGCAAAAAGTTGAAAGGTGTCTTCTCTTAGATTAGACAGTCTAAATTCTCCAGCTTCATTGGTCTTGGTGATATACAAGGGTCTATCTTGAACAACAATAGAATCTCGTAGTGTATCATACAAACAAACCAATATATCTTCCAAGGGTTCGTTAGTGAGCACATCTCTTATTCTTCCTTGAATAAACAGCGAATCTATTTCGTCTCCTGTTGAAAATATAAAACGCAAATCTTTAGCAGGATTTCCTTCTGTAAAATCGACAATGGATTCACCAAAATTTATAACATAGGTTGTACTATCTGCTAAGATTTCTTCTTCATTAAACTCAAAGGTCAATTTTTTGCCTCTGAGTTCTATCTTGGGCTTATGTTTAAGGGGAGGAGAAACTAGTATGTTGTTTTGATTCTTTAGTTGAAGCCATTCATCAAAATAAAAATAAAGAGGTTCAGCCGTAAAGTTCTTTTGGAAATTTGGGCTGGATTTACTTTCATCCAATACTGGAGCAAAAGTATCCTCTGGACCACCCTCAATGTTCCCTGTGATTCTGGCACAAGAAACTATGCAGAATAGAATAAAAGAAAGAATGACTAGTTTTCTTAGCATACTTAAAGATACAAAAGCTACTTCCTCAACGAGCCATTGGATGATATCTGTATAGTGTATCCTTAAGAAAATTATTATCGAGGTGTGTGTATATTTCTGTGGTCAATATCGATTCATGACCTAACATCTCTTGAATAGCTCGTAAATCAGCCCCTCCTTCCACTAAATGTGTTGCAAAAGAGTGCCGAAAAGTATGTGGACTAATTTTCTTACGCAAACCAGATTTTTCAACTAAGTTTTTAATTATGGTAAAGATCATCACTCGTGTTAAGGATTTTCCACGTCTATTTAAAAAAACAAAATCTTCAAATCCAGGCTTAATGGTTTGATTATTTCTGTCGTGATTTACATAGTTTTCTATATGTTTTAAAGTAAAGGGTGCAATAGGTATTAGCCGTTCTTTATTACCTTTTCCAATGACACGTATATAAGAAAGCTCTTTGAAAATATTAGATAATTTAAGCTGAGTTAGTTCAGTAACTCGTAATCCACATCCATACAAAGTCTCGATAATGGCTTTATTTCGGTGCCCTTGTGGATGGCTCAAATCTATGGCAGCTATTAAAGCATCTATTTCTTCTTTAGTTAATACATCAGGAATTTTCTTAGGAAGCTTTGGGCTTTCTATTAATTCAACTGGATCATCTTTTATGATATCTTCTAATATTAAGTACTTGTAAAAGGACCGGATTCCAGACAAGATTCTAGCCTGTGATCTACTATTTAGTCCAAGCTGGTGAATGAATCCTAAAAACTGTTCGATATCATTATGTAGAATTTCTCCCACATTGAGTTTGCCTAAAGTGTGCTCTGAATATTGGGCCAGTTTTTCTACATCAGCCATATAAGCCTCTACAGAATTTGCAGACATCGAACGCTCAAGCATCATGTAAGACTTAAAACCCAACATAGAACTTTTCCAATTCATATTATAAAAATACATAATATGTTTTAGTGAATCAATTAAATCTGCTTCTTCATCAATATTTTATATATTGCCTCAAAGCTTTTTTATGCGTTCACAAGTTCTTGTTCTCAGTTTTTTAGTCGTTGCTGTTTTAATATGTCTAGGAGTATTAGTTAGTAGTGCTTGGTTTTGGGTGCTGGCGGGTTTATCACCATTGCTTCTTTTAGCTTGGTATGATGCTTTCCAAACTAAGCATGCTATTGTTAGAAACTTTCCTGTACTTGGTAGGTCTAGATATATTGCTGAGTGGCTAAGGCCTAAATTATATCAGTATTTTATTGAATCAGATACTGATGGTAGACCTTTTAGTAGAATAAACCGAAACATCGTTTATCAACGCGCAAAACAGGTTTTAGACACCGCTCCTTTTGGTACCCAATTAAATGTCTATGACGAAGGATATGAGTGGATGGAACACTCCATTGCTGCAAAAGATCACCATGATTTAGACCCTAATCCTAGAGTTTTGATAGGTGGTAAAAACTGCAAGCAACCTTATAGTGCAAGTCTTTTTAACGTCTCTGCCATGAGTTTTGGTTCATTGAGCAAAAATGCAGTAATGGCCTTAAATGGTGGTGCTAAACTTGGAAACTTTGCTCACAATACGGGCGAAGGCGGCATTTCAGAATATCATAATAAATTTGGTGGAGATTTAATTTATCAGATAGGCACTGGTTACTTTGGTTGTCGAACAAAGGATGGAAACTTTTCGGAAGAATTGTATGCAAAAAGAACAGCCGAGCCTAATGTAAAAATGATAGAAATTAAACTATCTCAAGGAGCAAAACCGGGACATGGTGGTATTCTGCCTGCTAAAAAAGCGACGGAAGAGATTGCCAAGATTCGCAACATTGAACCAAATAAAGATGTCCTCTCGCCTCCTTATCATAAGGCATTTAATACTCCAGAGGGACTTCTGAGATTTATCAAAAAATGTCAAGACCTTTCCGGAGGAAAACCAGTAGGATTTAAACTGTGTGTAGGTCAAAAGTCAGAATTTATAGCTATTTGTAAAGCCATGCTGTCTACTGGAATTAAACCAGATTTTATAAGTGTGGATGGTGCAGAGGGAGGCACAGGTGCAGCTCCTTTGGAATTTAGTAATTCTGTAGGCATGCCCTATAGAGAAGGTTTAGCTTTTGTCTATAACACATTGATTGGCTTTGATATTAAGAAGGAAATCACCCTAATTGCTTCTGGAAAGATAGTTTCTGGTTTTGATATTTTCAGAGCTATTTCTTTAGGTGCAGATACCACCTATAGTGCAAGAGCTATGATGATGGCTGTAGGATGTATTCAAGCTTTGGAGTGCAACTCAAATACCTGTCCTACAGGAGTAGCTACACAAGATCCTGAATTAATGAAAGGTTTAGTTGTGGAAGATAAGAAACACCGAGTAGCTAATTATCACAATGAAACCATAAAAAGCTTTGTTGAACTAATGGCGGCGGCTGGCATTGATGATCCAGATAGAATTAACAGACGTCACGTACATCGAAGAATTTCTACGGCAAAGTCAAGTTCTTATTTAAGTCTTTATCCTTATATCACTGAAGCTTGCCTATTAGATCCAAGCAGTGTCCCAGAAGATTGGAAAGAGCTGTTAGCTATGGCTGACTCTTCTAGCTTTAGCCCTAAATTTGAACAAATTTTTATCGAAGAAGATTAAAAAATTGGACTAATTAATAGTCCAATTTAAATCTTACTACAAAGCCTGTTTCAATAGACGTTGTCTCAAAAGTGTTTATGTTTTTCGGCCTGTTATTACTATAATCAAAGTAATATCTAAGTGACAATTGATTCGTAATAGCATATTCAGCACTAGGACTCAGTATAATTATTGTCGAACCTCTTACTGATTCGTTTGTCGGATTCTCCGTTAAGATATCATGAATCAGCTCATCAGTATCACGATAAGAAAAATCTAGATTCAAAGTCAATGTTCTAGGCTTATTGTTATTAATTCCTCTTCCTTGTCTATTTCCTGAATTTAAGGCGCCCAGTACATCTTTCCCATCTTTATCCTTATCATCATCCGCTCTTTTCTTCTTTTTCTTGCCTTTTCGATCACCCGTTAAAAATCCTATATTAATATCCTCGAGAACTGTTCCTGCGCCAAATACAAATTCTGTGCTTGAGCTTTCTCGCAATTCACCTACTGCTGTTGATAATGCAAGATTTCTAGATTTTTTATATTGGAAATCTAAGGTATAATCACTAAGTGTTTTCATTGAAAATCCAACAATCGGTGAAAACTGTTCTGATATAGCAATTTCTGGAATTTCCCACCTTGTAAAGTAGTTTCCATTCACCTCCCTAATCTCTGAATAAGGATCATCAATGGTGTACTCAGGATTTAGGTTGTAGTTATTTATCGTTAAACTAGATTTATAACCATGATCTATCTTGAAACTCTTCAAACGGTCTTTAAACCATGGAAGTTTATTTAGATTTTTATAGGAAATTTGCCAGTTAGGTCTTGGCAAAAATTTCCAGTTATCCCTTGGATTCATTACGTAATCAACCTGTAATGAATTTAGCGGATTTGTTTCTGTATACGCAGCAATAAATGCTGGAATTATTATTTCATTGTTTAGTTTACCTAATCCATAGGTATAACCAGGGTTATTGTCGTTCTGCGTATGAGGATCGAATTCGTTAGGAACATTGCTGCCTGCCTCATATTGGTAATTCTCAGATACAATGGCTGTGTTATCAATAAATGTATTAAAAAGTTCGTCAGTTCTATTGCCAAATAGTGTATTCACTGCAAAGTATGACATCTCGAAAGATCCATTTTCTATTTGTGCTAATTGAATCCAATCCTCTTGTGGATCACCCGTATTATTTTTCTTCCTAAACTCTTCATTGTGTCTATAGTTGAATTTCTTATTCATGGTTAGATCTATATCAAATCCTTTCCATGGTTCTAATTCAACATCAAAAAGCATGTCTTGCCTTCGGCTTGTTTGGATCTGTTGATTTAATGCTAAACTTTCATTTATCCAACCATTAGCAGCTGCACCATATAACCAGTTATCTTTATCACGATAGGTGATATCTGGTTGAATTCCGGCTACAAAATCCCATCCTGGAGCCACAAAGTTTCTATCCATCCCAAGTAGATTAGTGGATGGCATAAAACCTGGAATAAGTGTAGTAAAGTCTTCTTTGTATTGAAATTTAACACCTCTTAAAAGGAAGAGTGGTCTCACAACTATCTTTTCAAAAGTGCTAGGTACTCTTGTTTTCTTTGTCCGATCTTTAGAACGATCATTTTTAGGATCTTCTTTATCTTTATCAGCTTTGTCATCGTCTTTTTCTCGAGACTTCTTCTTCTTTTCCTTCGTCTTGGATTTTTTATCCTCTATTTTATCTAAGCTTTTAAGGTATTTAGATTTCTTGTAGAGTTTGTTTAAATCAAAATCTGCCGTAATGGATCTATTTTGACCATTTTGTATAATGGCCCCTGGCAAGACTAGTTCTGGATTTCCTGGCTCGATATCAATTAGAGGTCCACTTAACCAACTATAGTCTGCTTTGTACTGACCCTTTATTGAAATAAAGTTTATAAATGGAAAATGCTTTAAAGGAACATCATAACTTAATTGAGCTTGGTGGTTGTACTTTGTATTTCTTCCACCATCCCTTAAATTGTTTTGCCAATATTCAGTGACCTGATTTTCATTTTCTCGAACAATATCTGTCACCGTATCACCAACCTCGTTTATCCATTCTCGATCTACAGGATCAGCCTGTATTCCTGTCTGTCGATATTCGTCAATAAATGACATATTAGTGGCACTGAATTTAAGCTTCAAGGATTTTGCCAAATTCCAGTTTAGATTGTAACGTCTCTCCCAAGTAAAAAACCGTTCATCAAATTCAAAAACAGGTTCTACTGGCAATCTAAATCTTCTTGTCTTCAGCCTTCGATTCATATCTGTTGTAAAACTGAAACTGTTTGGTACCGGGTTGAAGTTAAACTCCTTTATAAATTTCAAATAATCAGATTTAACCATTTTCTTAAATGGTGTTATCGACTTTGACTTGGGTTTATACGTGTAGTCTATCCCTGCCTTATATTCTTTTGTATTATCAAACTCTAATAGAGGGTCTCTTTTATCCGTTTCTGTGTATGCGTAGCTTGCACTAAAATTTGAAATATCCCAAGGATAGTTTCTTTTAGGTTTGGGTTTATTTTGTAGCGCTGCTCCACCACTTGCAACTGCTCCTTCTGCACCCGGCTTAGTGTTTTTACCACCCAATGATATGGGCCCAGTAGTTCCACCTTTTGGACCTCCCCTGCTTTTTTCTTTACGTACATTAATCAGGTTGATGGTCTTAATAGTTGTAACATCTTGGGCTGTATTCTTAATAGAGTCACGTTTTGCAGGATTGGCTGCTAATTTTTCTTCCAATGTTAAATCAAGATCGAAAGGATCAAACTGCGGATTACTAATAGATTTTGCATATTGGGCATAAAATGGAACCCTTACATTCCATTTATTTGGAAAGAATTTTCCCAGTTCTAAATTTGTGGCAGCATCATATTCTATAATTTCTTCCTTTAATCGCTCATCTAGCTTTTGATCTAATGCACCCCATCCAATACTATTGTATTTTCCGGATACGGTAACATTTCCTAAATCCGCTAATTGCCAATCCACTCTCGCTACTGAGGCAACTCCTCCTCTTTCTTCAAAGCCAACAGCTCTTAATTCATTTACCCATACTTCACCACAAATTCCATCGGTGGCAACAAAATCTTCATTATTTATTCGTAATCCGATAGAAATTCCCTTGATAAAACCTAGATTCGGATTTCCGATAATTCCAATTTTATGATTAGGTTTTAAGCTTGGAGTTCCTTCATAAAACTCTGTCGGAGAAAAACCTAAAGAATTCCTTGCTAATTTTAAGTCGGTTAAATCACTGAGTTGTAAGTCCATAAAGTTTACATCTCTCCAAATGAAGGATGCTAGCGTATCAGGATGTACTTGGTTATTTATGATATCTTCATCTGTTAACTCAAGCGGAATTTCATATTCATAATAATTGCTTATAAAGTCTTTTCCAATCTTGACAACAAGTGATAAATCATCATTGGAAAAATCTACGCCCATAATCTCTTCTTCTTCAGCATGGACAAACATTTGCAGCTTATCAAAAACCCTCAAGTCAAGTTCTGTAAGCTTATAAATTGCTGGCTCACAACCAGGATCTGTAAATTTGCAAAAATTCAAAGAGACAGATCTTTCATCCTGCTCTACATTCGCAAAACTATTTTGAAGAACCTCTTGCTTAATACCTCTTGGAAGTACATATGGGTAAGGCGTTTTTCTTGTGTTTTCTTGAATACTAACAATGTCTTGATAAAACTCTGGCTGTTGCTGATCACCATCACACACTTCTAATAATGTTCTCCATTGAGATCTTACTAATTCCAACTCTGCCATTCTGAAAGTCTTTTGTTGTTCAAAACCTTCCAAAATCATTCTCATAAATTGTATAGACCTAAATCCGGAAATATTTCCTACCGGAGTCGCCGTTTCCAAATCTCTAATTGGCACCTGAAATCGATACCAGATTTCTTCTACTGATTCATTATTAGCATTTGTATAGATAATGGACTTTCTATCCCTGATAAAATTCGTTTTTGTTGTATCAATTTTGAAATCATCATTTTCCAAAACTATTTCATACTTGTAATAACCTTCCCCTTGATCTAGTGAAGCATTACCATTCAATTCCTCTTTCTCAGGAAATGGATTACCTCGCTCATTTAAACTTCCCTCTGGCGTGTTACCTTCAGGAGCATTAAAACGCTTATACCTTTCTATTAAGTTTGTTTCATTAGATAATGCAGGACTGTCATAATAAATCCAGTCATCATTAGATGGATCATCCGCAACCGCTGCACCTTCACCTATCATTTCATTAACATATTCTTCAAAATACAAGCGTTCTCCTGAATTATTAAGTCCATCAAAACCCAAATCTTGCTGTTCTCTATTATCAATGTCGAAGCCATTTAGATTATTTGGAACCACTAAAGGAATTTTTCCAAAGGCTGTATTTCTAATAGGTACTTCTGAGTCTGCCTCTACTGGAATAGTGTTTTCATAGAATTGGATATTATCTCCTAAAACATCTTCTGAAACATTTCCTAAATGAAAAACCAATTTACCTGTTTCTCCATCCTGTGTATTTAATGAATCCATAAAAGGATTAAGCATCCAAAAATCAATAAACTCGTAATTGGTCGCTTCAAAATCTGAGTTATTCATATAGGTCATAACTCCTGCCCACCTTGTTTCTGGCTCATTTAATTTTATTTCACCATTTTCAACACTAACACCAGCTGAGTTAGCTGATGCATCTATACGATCAAAGTTGTATGGACCTCTAGACGTTGGATCATAAGTCATATCAAAAGTCCTCAGATCAGGAAAGTCAGAAGGCAATAAGGTTCTATTAAATAGTTCGGTAGGTGCAACTGGTCTTGAAAATGATGTTTCAATGACTCCTTGCCTTGCTAAGGGATCAATTACATACCAACTTAAAGCTGCTCTGTTAAACCCAGACTCTAAATCTGGGGCAAGATATTCATCTCGTTCCCTAGGTACACTGGCTAAAATCCACCTTAAAGGCTGGGTGCCTAGCGGTAATCCACTAACTGCTCCTTCAAAATCGTCGATGTTTACTACTCCCCCTTTTTCATCATTTAAATTGATAGCTCTTGAGTGTCCTGGGACCAAGGCTGCAACCTCTCCTACCATCTGTATTTGAGAAGGTTCCTTGGTGCTGTACAATGGCAAGCGATCCAGAGCTTTTGTCATCCAAGGAGTCTCAGTTGTATAATTAACATCGAATCCAAAAATTCTATTATTTATCGGATCATCACCAATATTTACTTTTTGTGTTAAAGGCCTTTCTTTTAACTTTAAATACGTAGCTCCAAAGGAAAGTTTTTCACTGTACTCGTAGTCCGCTCTCAAACCTAGCATCGTCTTTTGCTGGACATTGAAAAAACTATTGTCTTCAAAATCTACAGTAATAGGAACCCCTTGTTGTAAATATGCTTCGTTTAATATTCTCAATCTTCCAATACCATAGTCAATCTCGTAATCTTGTCCTTCCCGCAGTACTTTTCCTCCCGCTCTTACAATTACCGAGTTTTCGCCCTGTGGTATGTTCCACGAACCCAATGATATCTCAGAAGAAACATCGGATTTGTACTTACCCAACATGACAAATTTGTTTAAGTGGAGATACTCACGTGCATTGGTGATTGATAATTCATACAACTGGTTATATCGTAATGAATCTATTTTTTCTTTGGGTATATTTTTATCACCGATAGCCGCATCTAAATCCCTACCAAAAGGTTCTAGCACAGGGAAAATGATGGTACCATTTCTAGGCAATACGGTAATACCTGGCGCAAAATCAAAGACTCCATCAGGCTGAGGATCATTTTGCGAATTCAATCTATCTAAATTAAAAACATTTAATAATGGCGTTGTTTCTAAGCCATCAATCGGTAAAAACTTCTTAATTTTTGCCGTTTGATCATCTTCATAAAAAATATCAAAAACAAAATCTTCCTTGGTCAGTTGACTTGTTCTCAATGGGTAAACATTTTTCATCATTAGATCCCACATGTTGGATCCCGGTTGCTGATTTGTGCTTTTTAGCATTTTAACATACAACACTGATTCTGTTTCCTGCTCTTCCACATCCTCTCGTGTATTGGGAGATAAGGCATCAGTAGCCATCTCACCTACCTTATAAACCTCGTCGCAATTTGCTGTGTAGTAATACTGGTAAGCAACACCTAACACCTGATTTGGCTGGAGTTTTATGTTTAGAGATATAAATCCTAATTCTGCATTAAAGGTGTATTCATTTGGGTTTAGGAGCCTTCCTCTATATATCTCATAGCCACTGATCTGTTCCATTCCATACTCACTCGATAATTGGGTATTTGTAAATTCAGACCTTCTGGCTAATTCATCGACTTCCAAACGACTTTCATACAAATCATTGGCCCGATTATCGGGTAATATATTACCGTTTGCATCTACAAAAATAGCGCTTGGCGCTGGATTTACTGTATAGTTGGCACTGGGATCATCTAATAAAGAGTCTACACCTTCCCCTAAATCCGCAATAGCTACAATCTTGGTACTGTTCTCTTGATAGTTTTGCTGGTCATCTGATATCCAAACCTGGATATTGGCAACTCTAAAATTATTTCTTATCTGAGGTAAATTGCTTAAGGCTTGAGTGTAAGCATTTCTATGATAGTGAGAGATGAAAAAGTGTCTATTTTCATCATACTCATCCGGACGTATTTCGAATTCTTTAACGGAAGCTCCATTTTGAATACTTAGTTGCTTTCTTTCTGATTGCTGTTGAGAGGCAATTCCTGTTAATTTTAAATGTCCAAATTGTAGAACTGTTTTTAAACCAAATAGTGACTGGGCTCCTTGAATTAATGAACCTCTTAAAGGCAAACTAACATTACCCGCTTCAACTCGTTTAAGAATATCATCTTCAGTAAACTCTTCTGAATCATAGACTAGATTAATTTTTCTATCAAAATCAAAAGAAGCTTGTGTATCATAATTGAATCCAAGATTCATTTTATCTCCGATACTCCCATCGATATTAATCTTAATATCTGGAAGGAAATCGAATCCAAATTGTCTCTGTTGTTGCAAAGTAAGTGCTGGGTTCTGAGTTTTAAAATAATCTAAGCCCACTTTTACGTCCACATTACCTTGTGGTTTTATAGATATTCCATTACCTCCAAATAACCTATCTGCTAGTTTTTTCTCAATATTTATTTTTGACATCGGATCGACAAGTCCACTATTTCCTCGATCCCCTGAACTAATACCTGAAAGTTTAGAAAAATAATTTTTTTGGTCTTGCTCAGCTTTCCAAGCTAAATACTCTTCGAAAGTTAAATAAGTCGGTGCTCTAAAAAACTCATCACCAATCATTTCCGTAATTATATACTGATCAGTGTCAGGATCATAATCTACCGTTTGCTTTATATCTGATGGGTATATATCAAAAGGATTATCAGATGGATCATTGATAAAATCTCCAAACCTTTCCTTGATAGGAATGGTGTCAATCAGACTTGATGCTTGCTTTATGTATGGGCTTTTCTCAAAATCTTCGATGTTTGCCGCTTGTAGGGTACCAAACGATATTATAAACAACAAAAATCCATACACTAATTTCATTTGACTCATGGACTAATTCTGGGTTATTTAGTTACGATGTAAGCTTAATTTACCTACACGCTAAAACGGGCGTAAAAGTATTGAAATAATTGACCTTAGCAACTTTTACGATAATAGTATTTTTACTTGTTAACGGGCTAATCGATACATTTAACGCAAATACCTTTCATACATTATGCGAATTCTAAGATAATTGTCGTAATACTGATTTAATTAACGATTCTACTGTTAATTCTTGATCATTTTCAGCAATAATCATATCCACTGTTTTGGAAATTTTTGATTTTTGGAAACCTAGTGAAGAAAGCGCAGAAAGTGCCTCTTCTTTAATCGAAGCATCTTTTTGGTCAAAAACAACTACATCTCCGTCCATCTCCTTAAAGAGTTTATCCTTTAGATCTAGAATTATTCTTTGGGCAGTTTTAGGGCCTATGCCTTTTATCTTACTAACCATTTGCACATTACCCTGAACAATTGCCTGTTTTAATGCTGAAGGTTCCATGTATGAAGTAGCCACTCTAGCTGTGCTAGGACCTACACCTGAAACAGAAATTAAATGCTTAAAAATAGATCGCTCCTGTTCGTCAAAAAAACCAAATAAACTTTGGTCACTCTCGGTAATATGATGGTGAATAAAAATTTTAGCTTTCTCTAAATGTTCAATTTTTTGAAAAGTATGCAAACTTATGTTTACATGATAACCTACCCCATTTACATCAACATAAATCGTAGTAGGACTTTTAAAAGTTAATTGGCCATTTAAATATCCTATCATCTTGCAAAAGTAATTAATTCAAACAACATATTAGAATTAATCTTAATGTGTTTTTGTGTCCTATGTTCCTCGTATATTTGTAAATAAAAAAAAGTGGATAACATTTTACTTATCGGAGGAGGTGGAAGAGAACACGCCATGGCTGCAAAAATTAATGAAAGCCCAAATTGCGACCAATTATATGTATGTCCTGGAAATGCAGGTACAGCCCAATTAGCAGTTAATGTTAGTTTAAACATTTTAGATTTTAGCAGCATTAAATCCTTCTGCGTTTCCCATGCAATAAAAATGATTGTTGTAGGTCCAGAACAACCGCTCGTAGAAGGCATTTATGATTATTTCGAAGATTCTGATATTGAGGTTTTAGGACCATCAAAAAAAGCAGCCCAGTTAGAAGGGAGTAAGTCTTATGCCAACCAGTTTATGGCTAAATACGGCATTCCCACAGCCTCAAGTAAACACTTTACAAAAGAGTCCCTAAAGGAAGGTCTCAGCTATATATCTAATCATAGTCTACCCATTGTACTTAAAGCAGATGGTTTAGCAGCAGGTAAAGGTGTACTCATCATAGATAATCTAGATGAAGCCACAGAAGCCTTCCAAGAAATGCTTTCAGGGAAATTTGGTGAGGCATCCAAGACGGTTGTTGTAGAGCAATTTTTGGACGGAATTGAGTTTTCTGTTTTTGTTTTAACTGACGGTGAAAAATACATCATCCTGCCTGAAGCAAAAGATTATAAACGTATCGGTGAAGGTGATGTAGGCTTAAATACGGGCGGCATGGGTTCTATTTCACCTGTTCCTTTTTATGATGAAACACTTCAGGAAAAAGTAAAAAACCAAGTCATTGACAAAACCATTGAAGGAATCAAAAAAGAAGGACTTGATTATAAAGGTTTTATTTTTATAGGCCTCATAAAAGTGGATAATGAACCCTATGTCATAGAATACAATTGTAGAATGGGAGATCCAGAAACAGAGTCCGTTTTTCCTAGAATACAATCTGATGTGGTCTCTTTGTTCAATGCCGTATTTGATGGAACACTAGATAAACAAAGTATACAAATCGATCCTAGAACAGCCAGTTCTGTGTTTTTGGTTTCCGGAGGATATCCAGAAAAATATGAAAAAGGGAAAGCTATACGTTTTCCGGATTCTCTAGAAGACACACAAATATTTCACGCCGGTACAACATTGGACCAAAACAATACCATCGTGACTTCAGGTGGTCGAGTAATTGCTTGTACTGCTCTTGCGGAGTCTATGGAGCAAGCATTACAAAAAAGCTATAAACTCGCTGAAAACACGAGGTTTGAGCATAAATATTATCGAAAAGATATTGGTTTTGATCTTTAAAATAAACGTATCAAATACACAACTAAACATATCGCCAAAATCCTCGGAAAGCAACTTATTACTAATGCGGGTGAAGCAGAAATAAATCAATTCAGCTTTGATAGTAGAATGATTTCTAAGCACACACAAACTTGCTTTGTAGCGCTCAAAGGAAAACAATCAGACGGACATAGATATATAAACCAAGCTATAGCCGCTGGAGCTATTGCCATCATATCTGAAAACCCTCCAGCAGGCGACACGGCCTGGTTCCAAGTGAAAAACACCTTGCAAGCTTATCAGCAAATTGCAAAATATCACCGAGAACAAACAGCTATAAAACTGCTAGCCATAACCGGAAGTAATGGAAAAACCATTGTCAAGGAATGGTTAAGTCAGATGATTGAAGAAAAAATTCCAACCCTAAAATCTCCTAAAAGTTATAACTCACAAATTGGTGTTGCTTACTCCTTATTAGAAATAGAAAAAACGCATGAACTAGCCATCATAGAAACAGGTGTTTCCACAACTCACGAAATGGAGAAGCTAGAAGAAATGATTGCTCCTGATGCTGTAATTTTTACAAACATTGGTGATGCACACGAAGATGGTTTCGAAAATATTCAAGAAAAAATTCGAGAAAAACTACTATTAGCACGCAAAGCTAAAAAGCTGTTTTATTGCTTCGATCATGCACTTATTAAGGAACAAATAGAATCCACACTAACCAGCATAAAAACCATTCATTGGGGGTACACGGAAGGTGCAGATATGCAAATCACCAAGTCCATCCAGCACAAGGATGCTGCCACCATAAATTTAACATTTAAACACAAAAAATACACCTTTCTAATTCCTCTCACCAGTGATGCTGAGTTAGAAAACGCCATGCATGTGATTTGCTACCTACTCACCAATGAATGGTCAGAAAATGAGATAAATGAAGGGTTAAATAGAATTAAAAAATTATCATTAAGACTAGAAAAATTTGATGGAATAAATCAAAACATCATCATTAATGACAGCTATTCTTCTGATTTTGAAGCCTTTAAAATTGCAACGCAATACCTAATTAATAATGCCGAGAAAAAACCCACCATCATTATTACAAATGGTCTGAGCATTCCGAGCAAAAACAAACAACTATTAGCCTACTTACATAAAGTAGAAATAGACCAGATCTATTGGATAGGCAAAGTCGAGGATAATAATGAGGTGAACAAAAACCTAACTGTCTTTGAGAACATTGCCACATTAAGAAATCACTTATCCTCCAATAAAATCGAAAACAGTGCACTTTTAATCAAAGGATCGAATAAGCTAAAACTTGGCCAATTAGCCGAGATTTATCAGGAAAGAAAACATAAAGCCACACTAAGTATTAACTTAGGAGCCTTGGGTAGAAATATCAATGAACTAGGTAAAAAACTCAATCCCAACACCAAAATTATGGCCAGTATCAAAGCAGCAGCTTATGGTTCTGGTGCTTCAAGAATTGCTAAGTTTTTAGAAAATAGAAATATAGATTATTTGGCAGTCGCCTATATAGACGAAGCAATCGAACTACGAAAAAACAACATCAATCTTCCGATATTAATTTTTAATTTTTACGATACGGAGCACATCTCCATGCTAAAAGAATATACCTTGGAAGTAGTGGTCTATTCCTTTGAGCAATTAGAATTATTAGCACAAAAAGGACTTGAAAAAAATATTCACATAAATATCCATATCGAATTTGATACTGGTATGCATCGTTTAGGATTTAATTCGAGTGATGTTGGAAAATTAATGACTAAACTGAATAATCAGCAATCTTTGCGTTTAAAATCTGTTTTTTCTCACTTGGCCTCAAGTGACATTCCTGCGCATAAGGCATTCACTGAAAAACAATTGTTGGAGTTTAATCAACTAAAAAGTCAGTTCCAACCTTTCAGCCAAGAAGCACCCATCTTCCATATTTTAAATTCGAATGGAATTTGGAATTATCCTTCTCATCAACATGATATGGTACGTTTAGGGATTGCCATGTATGGAGTAGGCATTAATCCACCTACCAGTTCGCTTGAAAAAGTACACGCTTTACATGCTAATATTATTCAGATTAAATCCTACAATCAAGGAGATTCGATAGGCTACAGCAGAAGCCATATTTTGACTAGGCAAGCAACTATTGCTACGGTAAATATTGGATATGCTGACGGAATCCCTAGAAATTTAGGCGGCAAATGGCATGTACATCTTCATGGACAAAAGGCAAAAATAGTAGGAAGAATTTGCATGGATTTGTTGATGATTGACGTTACAGATATACCATCAGCAAAGCACGGTGATCCTGTTGAAATCTTTGGAGAAAACGCATCACTTGATGACTTATCTAACATGGCAGATACCATACCTTATGAAATCTTAGCGCGGATTTCACCTCGAATTAGAAGACTCTATGTAGACAATTAATAAGACTGTTATTAGATGTTTTTATGTCTAATCAATTTAGTTGCTATTTTTGTACAAGTTTTACGATTTTTAAACAACTTGACTATGACAAAGTATATTGGAATATTATATTTTATTCTGTTTTTTTCTGCAACAACTTTCGCACAAGATGATCCGACATTATTTACTGTTGAAGGCAAAGAAGTAGGTCTTTCTGAATTTCAATATATCTATGAAAAAAACAACGGTGACAAAGCGGACTACAGTAAAGAGAGTCTCGACGAATATCTAGAACTGTACACAAAATTCAAACTTAAAGTACAGCGAGCTAAGGAAATGGGACTGGATACTGTTGCTGTTCTGCAGACTGAATTAGAAGGATATAGACAACAATTAGCTAATTCTTACTTAACAGATAAAGAAGTAACAGGCCGCTTAATGGATGAAGTTGCTGAAAGAATGCAAACCGATGTTAGAGTAAGTCACATATTTATTGCTAACCCTAAAAAGGGTGATAAAGGCAATGCTAAAGCTCGAGAAACCTTAGATCAGCTTTTTATTCAACTACAACAAGGAAAAAACTTCGCAGACCTAGCTAAACAACATTCGCAAGATGAAGCATCAGCTAAAAATGGAGGTGCACTCGGATTTTATTCGGCTCCACTGCCTTCTGGTTTCTACAACTTTGAAAACGCAATGTACAGCACAGAAGTAGGCAAAAGCTCTAAACCATTTGAAACAAAAATGGGTTGGCATATTATCCAAGTTGAAGAAAAAAGACCCGCACTTGGAGAGCGAGAATTATCGCATATCTTAATTCGATCCAAAGTAAAAGGAGAGGAAGTACCTAATGCAAAAGAACGGGCTGATTCTATTTATCAAGTAATTAAAGCCGGAGCAGATTTTTCAGACATTGCCAAGCAACATTCAGATGATGCAAATACATCAGCTAAAGGAGGGTATTTAGGCTTTGTTAAAATCAATCAATTTGACAAAGCTTTCGAAAAAGCTGCCTTTGCATTAGCTGAAGATGGTGATGTTTCGAGTCCTGTAGAATCTAAATTTGGATATCATATCGTTCAAAGAAAATCCAGCATTGACCAATCAGATATAGAAACCAATAAAAAACGAGTAAAATCCAAGTTATCTAAAGATGATCGTTTAAGCATTGCAAAAAAATCATTAATCGAAAAGATTAAAAAAGATGCTGGAATTAAAGAAAACAAGGCTGTGTTAAATGAATTTATCACTAAGCTGGGCCAAGATTTCTACTCGTACAAATGGAAGGTTCCGCCAATGCAAGACAAAGAGCTTGTTTCTTTTAATAATAACATGAGTTTTACTAATAATGACTTCGCCAATTATTGTAAAAAGAATACGCGAAGTCGTCTTAAGTTTAGCAAGGATAAGGTAATAGGTGCTGCAGCATTAGAATTATATGATAGCTATTTAGACGAAATAGCCATCAAATATGAAGAATCAAACTTGGAAAAGAAATATCCTGATTTTAAAGCATTGATGAGAGAATACGAGGAAGGAATTCTTCTTTTTGAAGCTACAAAAATGGAGGTTTGGGATAAGGCCACTGAAGACACAATAGGACTTAAGCAGTATTATGAAAACAATACTTCGAACTATAATTGGGAAGAAAGAGCTGAGGTAGAGACTTACCAAATCCAGAATAGGGATGCTAAAACCATGAAGAAAATTATCAAATCACTGGCTAAATGGGATAGCGAAAAACTGATGAACAAATACAATGTTGGAGACGAAAAAGTTATTGAAGTGAGTTCAAAAACCATTGAAAAATCTTCAAAGGCTGCCAAAGGTTTAACATGGAAAAAAGGAGCAACTTCTGCCCCAGATGAGTCAAATAGAAGCTTTACCACTATCCAAAAAATTAGCAAACTATATCCTCCAAAAGCAAAAAGTTTTGATGAAGCAAGAGGATATATCATTGCTGATTATCAAGATTACTTGGAGCGGGAATGGGTTAAAAGCTTGAAAAGTAAATACAGCTTGGAAGTTAATCAAGAAGTGTTTGATAGTCTAATTAAAAAATAATGAGGATCTGCGTCTTGATCCTAGCTGTTTGCTTCTGGATTGGATGTGAGCAAGCATCGAAAACAGACTCGATTGTTCTCGCAGAAGCAAACGGTAAAAAACTTAATCAATCCGAACTATTGGATATGTTCCCAAACCAATATTCAATAAAAGATAGCATTGATATGGCTCAGTCTTTTATTGATCAATGGGTCCGTAAAACCATTTTAATCGACGAAGCTGAAAATAAGATTGCTAAAGACATAGATATCCAAAAGCTTGTAGATGATTATAGAGCCTCACTAATCCTAGATATCTTCGAAAAAAAACTGGTCGAATCTACGCTTGATACCGTGGTAACTGATGCACAAATTCAACAGAACTACAATGAAAATAAAGATCAGTTTTACCTTAAAAAAGACCTTGCCTTATGTTTATATGCTAAGATTCCTGAAGACGCAAAAGGGCTTGATAGATTTTACGAAAATTGGAAGAATAACAACATTGAAGATGTAAGGAAGTACTGTAAAGTGCATTGTAAGGACAGTCTACTAAAAGCCGATAGATGGTATTATACAGATAAACTCATAGAGATTTTTCCAGAAAAACTTAAGAAGAAAATTAAATGGGAGAAGAACTTGATCACCCAAAACAACATAAATGACTTCGAATATTTTGTATGGGTAAAAGACATCATTAAAGCTAACGAACCTGCACCGCTCTCATTTGTGAGAGATAAAATAATTAAACTCATAATCCACCAACGAAAGAAAAGTTTGCTGTTTAATTATGAAGACAACTTGCTAAAGGAAAAAATAAAAAATAAAGAAGTAATCCTATATTAATAAAAATATCTTTGCATCATTGAAATAATTCGTTGATACATACGCTATTATAGTCTAATAGACAAAATTACCATTGAATGAAAAGGTTTCTTATACTCGTTTTTATTGCATGCCAATTGTCCGCTTTTGGTCAGAATAAACTGCTAATAGATAAAGTTATTGCTAAGGTTGGTTCAGAAACGGTATTGCTTTCTGATATAGAAAGCCAATACAATTACTTTATCCAGCAAGGTAATCCAGCAAACGAATCATTTAAGTGTGAAATTTTAGAATCCATCATTGGACAAAAATTAATTGTACACCAGGCTAAATTAGATAGTATCGAGGTTAGTGAAGACGAAATTAATTCTCAATTGGATTTTAGAGTAAATGCTGTATTAAGACAAATGGGTGGAGATGAGTCATTTTTTCAAGAGTATTACGGAATGACCGTACCTGAAATGAGAGAGAACTTAAAAGAAGATTTAAGATCTCAAATCCTAGCCGAAAGAATGCAGCAAACCTTGATTGCTCAAATAAATGTTACTCCAGATGAAGTAGAAACCTTCTACGAAAATATTCCAAAAGATAGTCTACCCTATTTAAACGCAGAAGTTGAATTTGCCGAGATTGTACTTAAACCTGTTCCTAGTCAAGAGGCAATAGATGCAGCCATTAATAAAATAACCAATTTAAAAGCAAAAATCATTACTGGTGAACTAAGCTTTGAAGAAGTAGCTAGTACTTATTCTGATGATCCTGGTTCTGCTGCAAAAGGCGGTGATTTAGGATTTGCAGAAAGAGGAACTTTTGTACCTGCTTTCGAAGAGGCTGCTTTTAATCTAGAGCAAGACGAAATTTCTGATCCAGTAGAGACAGAATATGGTATCCATATCCTAAAACTTATAGAAAGAAAAGGAACAAAAATTCGATTAAAACACACACTCATCAGACCAGAAATAACCAGTGCTGATGTTGATCTTTGTAAAAACACTTTAGACTCTATTCGTACGCTAGTAAACGACAAAACCATTGATTTTACTTTCGCTGTTAAGGAGCATTCGTTGGAAGATGTACCTAGTTATCATAACAATGGAAGAGTACAAAATCCTGCCACCGGAAAGACCTTCTACGAAACAAGTCAGTTACCAACAGATGTATACTTTGCCATCGAAGATATGGATGTAATGGATGTCTCAGAGGTATTAAGCTATGATACGCCTCAAGGAGATACATATTTTAGAATCATCCAATTGCAATCTAAATCAAAACCACATAAAGCTAACTTGAAACAGGATTACGCTAAAATTCAAGACCTGGCTAAGCAAAGTAAAAAAGCGCAATTTTTTAATACTTGGATAGCTGACAAAATGAGTGAAACCTACATTGAAGTAGATCCAATTATGGGTGATTGCACTGACTTTGGTATAAAATAAGCGCCTAAATACTCTAATTTCTTAGTTCTTCCATCAAACTAAACTTGTCAGCGTTTGTGGATACTTAATGATAGCCTCAGGTATCATCATCTGATCCTTATGAGCTTTCTTGAGAAGTATTTAAAATGGATTTAGGGCTTTGAAATGAAAAAAAATTTCAGTTTAGGGCAAAAAAAAGACCGGTTCTTACCCCCTACGAACCGGTCGTGAAGAAAACTTAATCACTTAAGTATTTCTCCTTCTCTAATCTGAACAGGTACACTATTGCATATTTCTTGCCAATCTCTAAAAATCGACTAAATAAATAAAGTAAAAATTAGATTTAAAAAACAAGCTAGGTGTTAACCCTTGCTTTTCAAGGCTTTACGTCGTAAATAATTAAAAGAAAATTTAAAAGAATATTGACTTTCAAAAGAATAATACCAAAACACAACACTGGAAAACTCTACATGAAGCCTTTTGCATCTAAAAGAACATAGATCAGGCTAAGATCTAACTGATCTCGAAGTATTTAAAAATTTGGCTAGTTAAATTGGTCCATTGTGTACTTAGCACCAATAGCCACAAAACTTAAAGCTATTTCTGCAGCTTTCGGAATAGAGAAACCTAATTCCTCCACTTCCTTTTTATTCCAGGTACCTAGAACATACTTCACCTGTTGGCCACTTTTAAAATCATTGCCGATTCCAAATTTTAATCGTGCATAACTCTGGGTTCCTAATTTTTCTTGAATATCTTTCAATCCATTGTGTCCAGCGTCTTTTCCTTTAGTCTTTAACCGAATTTTTGAAAACGGCAAATGGATGTCATCTACAATTACTAATACATTTTCCTGCGGAATCTTTAATTTTTGCATCCAATATCGCAGCGACTTTCCTGATAGATTCATGTACGTATTAGGCTTTAATAGATAAACCTGTTTGCCTTTATGTTTTATCAATGCCGTTTCTCCTAAATTATTTAACTCCAGTTTTACCTCCTTATCATGAGCCAGATAATCAATAACCTCAAAACCGATATTATGCCGAGTCCCAGCATATTTATTGCCAATGTTTCCCAAGCCTACTATTAAAAATTTCATAGATGGATCTATTTCTTCCTCTAATGCTCCTAAAGGTTTTTTTCTAAATAATCTTAATAAATAATTGTACATTGACATAAAGCTAAAATCTGTAATTGGAACGACGCAAATTTATAGAGAGTTTACCAATTTTGTCTTTTCTTGGAAGAGACTTTATTAATTACTTTGATGGCTCTGCATTAGCTGACTGGAATGATGTAAAAAAACTCTTCCCAAAACAAGACCCAATCATAAATTTAAATAGTGGAAGTGCTGGCACCATGCCCTTATCTGTTGAGACATTTTTAATAGAAAAGATCAGAGAAATGAATCGAGGACCAGCTTATAAAGTTTGGGGTGACTGGTCTGAAGCAATAGCAAGTATTAAAAATGAGTTGGGCGATTTTATAAATATTCCTGGCGATCGATTAGCCTTCACTAGAAATGCTACGGAAGCTTTAAATTTTATCATTAACGGTTTACAATTAGATTCCGCTAAGTCTAATATAATTTATGCAGAACATGATTATCCGAACGTAATAAAAGCCATCGAATATCGTGGTAAAAGCACAGAAGCTGTACCAGAAAAACTGCCAATTGATTTAGCAAGTTTAACGGATAATGAAATAATAGAACGGTACAAAAACTCCATTAATAATAAAACAGGACTGGTCGTGCTTACCCATCTTACACACAGAGAGGGTCGAGTTTTGCCGGTTAAGAAAATTACCGAAATTGCGCATTCCTTTGGAGCAAAAGTTTTACTTGATGGAGCACAATCGTTTGGTCATTTTAATTTTGATTTATCAGATTTAGGGGTTGATTTTTTTGCAACCAGTTTACACAAATGGTTTAATGCGCCGCTTGGGACAGGGTTTATTTATGTAAAAGAAAAAGAAGATCAAAACTTAGCACATCCACTTTATCCCAATAATAATCGCTTAACTAATGTAGAAAATTTTGGCACTTCAGCTTATTACGTTTGGGCTGGGATTGCTGCTTCTATTTTAGTTAATAAAACGATCATTCCGATCGATAAAAAACAGGAAAGACTTAGCTTTTTATCCAACTACTGGATGGAAAAATTAAGTGCTAAACATGAGGTAATATTTAGACATCATCCAAATTCCAAAACTTTTGGAATTCGTTCGTTTAAGATAAAAAACAAAGCCCTCAAACCTCTAAAACCTATTTTACTTAACAGGTACAAAATAAACATCAAAATGGTGGGCACTAAAAAGGGATCATACATTCGGGTCAGTCCAAACGTTTTTACCTTAGAGGAAGATTTAGATTACTTTGTGGATAGTTTAAACCAAATGTTAGCTGGTAATTAATGTTAAGACCATTTACCTTTTTTCTGAGCCGGAGTCCTTGGCTAAATAGCCTAATATTAGTTGGTTACTTTCTTTTAGTAGTGCTTCCACATGAGTTATTGGGAGTGGCTATTTCTAAGGCATTTAAAAGCTACAGCCGAGATTTTTATAATAATACCGTCATTTTCCTTTTTTTGGTTGGATCAATATTGCTTGTATTTATAATAGCCAAGCAAATCAGAAAATCAGTGGAAAAAACTAAGCTGTTTACCTATCTGTTTTTTCATACGCTCCTTATCGGGCTCTCATTCTACTATTTGATAATTGTAAACATAGAGTGTATCCATTTTATACAATATGCAATGTTTGCAATATTAGCTTATCCCCTTTTAAGAAACTTTTTAGATGTAGTTTTACTATCACTCATGGCTTCAATTATAGATGAAGCTTACCAGTATTTTTATTTGTCTCCACAGCGCACAAATTACTTTGATTTTAATGATATAGTGCTTGACTTAATAGGGGCAGGAACAGGAATTATTATCTTATATATATATACTTATCGAAGTAAAAAGAAAAAGAGCATTCGTCCAATGACGGTTTTGTTTGCTGTATTTAGCACATTAATAGCCTTAGCATTTTTCTTTAAGCTTTTGTGGGTTAATCCTACAGTAGACAGTGTGGAGCTTTGGACATTAATAAGGATTCCTGAAGAAAGCTTTTGGACTTTTTTAAACTTTGATATAGTATATCACGTTCTAAAACCATGGGAAGGACTTATATTAGTCGCGTTTCTCAGCATTTTTTATTTGTCAATAGAGTTTCCTAGAAGGAAACAGTTAACATCCTAAATTATGATTGCAAAACCATTAAAAGGCACCTTTCCTACTTACTATGATACCTATGTAAATTTGGTCCCAGATCACATTAAACGCCATCTTACTGAGCAATTAGATCTCTATACCTCATTTATTGAATCTATACCTTCTGAAAAATTTGATTATAAATACGAAGAAGATAAATGGACCATAAAGCAAGTCATGCTTCACATTAATGACACGGAAAGAGTTTTTGGATATCGAGCCTTTAGTATAAGTCGAAATGAACAACAAAATTTACCTGGTTTCGACCAAGAATATTACATCAATAAATCCAACAGTAAAAACCTAAATGAGGAAGCGTTGTTAGCAGAATTTACGCACTTGCGAAAAGCTAATTTGGAGTTATTTGAACGTATCCAAGGTATTCAATGGGATATTTTTGGGACAGCAAATAACTTTAAGGTACCGCTTAGATTATTCCCTTTTATCATTGCCGGACATGTGGATCACCACCTAAATATTCTGCAAAATAAATATTTAGTCTAGTGCCATTTTATCTTTCTGATACTAGAAATTTTATTTCAAAATTAACGCCAAAAAAAGCGTGGAATGCTATAAAGCTTTATAGCTCCTACCAGTTAACCAAATGGAGATCTTCTTCTATTGTTTGGGGTCTTCCCATGACCATTTCTTTTGAACCTACTACAGCTTGCAATTTAAGATGCCCAGAGTGTCCGAGTGGCCTTCGTTCATTTTCTAGAGCGACAGGAAATCTCAAAGCTGATTTTTTTCGAGAGAGCATCAGCCAAATCAGCAGTACACTCATGTATCTGATTTTCTATTTTCAAGGCGAACCCTTCATTAATCCAGATTTCTTGGATATGGTAAAGTTCGCCTCAGAAAAAAACATATACACCATAACATCCACCAATGCCCACTTTATTACAGACGATGTAGCTAAACGAACGGTAGAATCTGGACTGGATCGAATGATTATTTCTTTAGATGGTACAACGCAGGAAGTATACGAACAATACCGTAAGGAAGGAGATATTGAAAAAGTCTTGCAAGGTGCTAAAAACATGGTTAAATGGAAGAAAAAACTAAATAGCCAGACACCTCATTTAGTTTTCCAATTTCTAGTAGTAAAACCCAATGAGCACCAGATAAAAGAGGTATACAAATTAGCCGAAGAGATTGGCATCGATGAAGTAAAATTAAAAACAGCTCAGGTCTATGATTATAAGCATGGAAACCCCTTAATACCTACAAATGAAAAATTTGCCCGTTATGCCATACAACCCGACGGTACTTATAAGGTCAAAAATAAATTGCTCAATCACTGTTGGAAACTATGGCATGCATGTGTAATTACCTGGGATGGAACCATGGTTCCTTGCTGTTTTGACAAAGATGCAAAGCATACCTTTGGTTCGCTCAGAACCCAAGCATTTCGAGAAGTTTGGCAAAATG
The DNA here is from genome assembly GCA_020629035.1 of Saprospiraceae bacterium. GTDB lineage: Bacteria > Bacteroidota > Bacteroidia > Chitinophagales > Saprospiraceae > JAHDDO01. The sequence goes on from JAHDEC010000004.1 coordinate 89,388, forward strand.
ATCAAGCACAAAATTTCAGGTCTAAGATTAGAGAAGGAAGAGATAAAATCGACATCTGTGCTAATTGCACAGAGGGTTGCAAAGTCTGGGTTAGTGCATAACCTGTTGATTGTTAATACATTAAGATAAATAATATGTGTTTTATCTTGCAGTTTGCTTGATGCTTTTGATTAATTTTGTTTTCGGGTATTGACCTTCCACAGTCACTAACAAAAATTTGGAATAGTTTTTTCATTCAATATTTACATGCTTTTCAAAACAATTATACAAGGGAAAATAGAGTTTGGGTCGGAAAAAAGCTTTGGAAAAGCTTTAAAGATGTATGAATATAGAGCCGAAAACTATCACAAGTCAGAAACACTGTTCGAATCAGAAGAAATATTTTTTCCTGATACATTTACGATGAGTGTTCCAAGGTTTGTTAAACAAACCTATGATAAAGCTTATCGCAACACTGTGAGCCTATTAAAATATTGTACACAGTTCGGCTTAGCAGGAGAAATAAATGCGTGGCTTATCGATGAAGGCAAAATTTTAAACTTCACGCACATGGAGCCTGACAGCGAGAAAATCGCTGTTCAAAACTATATTAAGGGGACTGATCTTATATCTCAAAAAGGCATGGAAGAAGATGCCATTACGTTGCTTACTAAAGCCATAGAGAAATACGACCGTCATGCGCAAGCTTATCAAAAAAGAGCGAAAGTAAACTTCATTCTTAAAAGATATCACGATGCAATGCGGGACTACACTAAGAGTATCAACTTAGACGAAACAAACCCATACTCTTACTACGGTAGAGCCAAAGTACATTTGCATAATAAAGATCACGAAGAAGCCATTGCAGATTTTGATATGTGCTTAAAGAAATCTGTAGCATTACAACCGGTATACTGGAAGGCAAGAAGACTAAAAGCGAAATGTCATTTCTTCTTAAACCAATATGAAAAAGCCGCTTTTGATCTAAAACTTTTTACCAATAAAAAATTTGCCGAAGACAATCCTAATATTGGGTGGCAAAGAGCAGCTCATTACGATTATGGCTTAGCACTTCTTGAACTAGAAGAGTACGAAAAGTCATTTGAGATGTTTGATAAAGCCATGGAGTTCGAAGAAGGTTACGACAAAATTAAAAAAACTGACTTTTTAAGGAATCGAGGCATTGCTAGACATAAGGCAGGTAAAAATGGACATATTAAAGACTTAAAAGAAGCTGCAGATCTTGGCGACAAAAAAGCCGCTGCCCTTTTAAAAGAACTATCTTAACTAGCTACAGCCAATAATTTATATCTTGATTTTCGTTAAACACTAAATGATAAACATGAAAATCAAATTCACTTTATTGTTGATCTTGCTTTTTAGCTGCAATGCAGTCATTACCCAAGCCCAATCGGATAAAAAAGTCGCTAAGATTTTAGCTAAATCCAACAAACTTATAAAAGCTTCAAAAACCGATGAAGCTAACCAATGGTTAGAAAAAAACATCAACGAATACCCAGCCAACGAAAAATTACTCACTGCTCTAGTCACCAACTACCTAAACAACGAACAGTTTGAGAAGGCAGAGCCTCATCTAAAAACCTTAAAAAACATCTCTAATCCACCCAATAGTAGGGTTCACTTTACCTATTACAACAGTCTTAAGCAACAGAAAAAATACGAAGAAGCTACATCAGAAATTAAAGAATTCTTAGGCTATCAAAACCAAGGCTCTAAATCACATGAGCTAGGCTTAGCGGAGCTTAAACAATTGAACACTATTGATTCCTTATTAAACAATCAGGTGGATATTCCTTTTGACAACATTGGACAAAATATAAATACAATAAACGCAGAAAATTTGCCCTTCTTTACTGCTGATGGAAAAATACTTTTTTCGAGAATAGTCAATGGTCAAGAAGATCTTTTTATATCTACGCTCACGGATACTGGGTTTATAGAAGCCCAACCCTTAGTAAATTTAAATACACCCGCAAACGAAGGGGCTCAGTGCATAAGTCCAGATGGTAATTTTATATTTTTCACAGGCTGCGAACGACGCGATGGATATGGAAGATGTGATATTTATGTTTCGGTAAAAAAGCAAGATGGATGGAGTCAACCAAAAAATCTTGGATCAAATATTAACTCAGAAGCAAGAGAAACCCAACCTTGCATTTCAGCTGATGGAAAAACGCTTTTCTTTTCTTCTAATCGAAAAGGAGGATATGGAAAATCTGATTTATATCGATCTACCTATGTAAATAACGGCTGGACAACTCCAGTAAATTTAGGTGATAAAATAAATTCTAAGGGTGAAGAAGAATCTCCTTACATCCATCCTGATGGAAATTCATTATACTTTATTTCTAGTGGTCATCCCGGAATGGGAGGAAAAGATATTTTTTATAGCCATTTTAAGGATGGCCAATGGGAGACACCAAAAAACTTAGGTTATCCAATAAATCAAGAAGGTGATGAGTATGGCTTGTTTGTAGATATCAATGGAAATTCAGGGTATTTTGCTTCGGATTCGTACGACGATTCGTATGGACTATTAGATATTTATTCCTTTCCATTGCCTGAAGCCTACAAACCAGATCCTATAAGTTTTGTGAAGGTAATCGTAAGAGATGCTGAGACTAAAAAACTTATTTCGGCCACTTCTTCTCTCATTGATTTGGAAGATGGACGCAAGCTCCAAAAAACAACCAATCTAGAAGGCGAGTCTATCCAACTAGTTAATCCAAAAAAAGAATATAGTCTTACGGTCAGACATGATGGTTATATTTTTCATTCTGAAAATATCCAATTCGAAGAAATAGCAAAATCATATGAACCTTTCACCTACGAAATTTTTCTGCAAAAAGTCGAAGTCCCTACTGAAAGCGAACCCACAGAAACTTCAGATCCTATTGTATTAAACAATATCTTTTTTGAAAGTGGAAGCTTTGAGCTTTTAGAAAAGTCAAATTTTGAAATTAAGAGTATTGCAAGTTTTATGAAAGAAAACGAAAAAGTCCGCATCCAATTTGTTGGTCATACTGATAATGTAGGACAAGAAAACGATAACTTAGCACTTTCAGAAAAACGGGCTTTAGCTGTAAAAAATGCACTAGTTGCAAAGGGCATCGAAAGCGAAAGAATGACAGGTATTGGAAAAGGTGAAACACAACCAATTGATAGTAATGAAACGGAGTCTGGCAGAAAAAACAACCGGAGGACAGAGATGATCATACAATATGAGTAGAAAGAAAAAAATAGTAGAAAATGTAGTGCTTACCGGAATTGCTGATCGAGGGAAGGCTGTAGGTCGAGATGCAGAAGGGATTGTTTATTTTGTTCCTGATGCTGTACCTGGTGACATTGTAAATATCCTCAGACTCAAAAAAAAGCGAGGCGTTTACCAAGGAAGTGTTACCGAATTCGTAGAATACTCAAAAGATAGAATAGAGCCAAAATGCCAGCATTTTGGAGTCTGTGGTGGCTGTAAATGGCAAAACCTAGATTACCCAAAGCAATTAGAGCATAAAACACAAACCGTACATGATGCTATGCGCCGAATTGCAAAAATCGACACCAGCATTATTTCACCTATCATCGGCTCTTCAAAAATCTTCGAATATCGCAATAAAATAGAATACAGCTTCTCTAATAAACGATGGTTGACCAGAGAAGAAATAGACCAGGGAGATGCCATTAAACAATCACCAGCCGCTGGTTTTCATCGAGCAGGTGCCTTTGAGAAGGTAGTTGACATTGAACAATGTCACCTTCAAGAAAATACAACAAATCGAATCAGAAACTTTTTCAAAGCACTTTGTTATAAAGAGCAATGGGATTTTTATGATGCTAAAGCAAGAACTGGTTTTATAAGAAGTATGTTTCTTAGAAACTCTCCTGAAGGTAAGTGGATGATCAATGTCGTTTTTAAACACAAAAACGAAGGAGCTTATAAAGTGGCTTTGGATGCCTTAATTGAGGAATTTCCAGAAATTTCTTCCTTATATTATATGATTAATGACAAACAAAATGACAGTGTATTTGATTTGGAGGCACAACACTATCATGGAGAAAAATATTTGGAAATTAGCCTTGGACACATAACCTATAAAATAGGTCCTAAATCTTTTTTCCAAACCAACTCAAGTCAAGCAAAAGTGCTGTTTGACCAAATAAAAAACTTAGCCAATCTAAAGGGTACAGAAAATGTATATGATCTATATGCTGGGATTGGAAGCATAGGGTTTTATTTAGCTAATCAAGCAAAACAAATCGTAGGTATCGAGGAAATTCCCGAAGCTATCCAGGATGCAAAACTAAATGCAGCAGAAAACGGTATTGAAAACACCATCTTTTATGCTGGCGATGTAAAAAACATACTGACTAATGAGTTTGCTCAAAAACATGGCAAACCAGACTTAGTGATCACCGATCCTCCAAGGGCAGGAATGCACAAGGATTTAGTCTATATGTTGCTTCGCTTAGAAAGCCCTAGAATCATTTACGTAAGTTGTAATCCAGCTACTCAAGCTAGAGACCTACAACTCCTAAATGAGAAATATGTTGTGGAAAAAATGCAACCAGTTGATATGTTTCCGCACACACACCATATAGAAAATATTGCCTTATTATCTTTGCGACATGAGTAGTACCGAACGATTATTTCTAGTTGAAAAAGAACTAAAACAATACTTGCCGATATTGAATCAAGCTTCGGCGAGCATCTTAGATAATGAGATTAGCAAATACCCCATTTTTGTAGTACACAAGGAAGAAATAAAAGTAGGAATTAACATCATTGATAGAATCACCACAACCGCTAACTGGTCCATAGAAGCTTCTACCTTAGAAGAGTTTGTGGTCAAAAATCTAATCCATCAATCGAAAGTCGAAGAGTTTAGAAAAACGTACAAAGATCCCAAGGAATTTGTTTGCATATTTTTGATATCTGATATGGGTGCCCAGTTTATTTTTATGGCATTTAGCTAAAAACACCTTAGAAACATACTTAATTTTCCGCTAGACTAGTTATTTCAGTACCATAATACACAAACATGAAAATCCACCTATTTTCCCGTGTTGTTGCCGCTCCCTTTATCATTATTGCATTCATTTCCTTTTATTATGGTTTCGATGGTAACAAAGATTTCTTTACCTATGGTTTAATGCCAAGTGTAATTATCTTAACCATCATTTATGTGTTTCATAATCAAATAGATTTTTGGTACCAGCAACGATTCCCAATTCGTTTCGATAAAGAAGAAAAAGTACTCGCAGAAAAGTTTTCTCCGTTTTATAATAGCCTAAATGAAGAACAAAAATTGCGCTTCGAACAACGAATGCATACCTATATTTCTTCTAAAGAGTTTACCGCTATGGGTCGTGAAGCAGAAAGTGTTCCTCATGACCTACAGTTTTTAACTGGACTCATCGTTATCGAAATGACTTTTTTTAAAGAAAAAGATTTTAGACTAGATCATTTTGACCACATAGTATTTTACAAGCATCCCTTCCCTTCCCCAAGAATGAAATTTCTGCATACTGTAGAAACCAATGCTGAAGATGGTGTGATTATCTGTGCCCTAGATTACTTTTCTTCCGCAATTAATGATCCTGATCGTTTTTATCATGTGGGATACCATGTATTCGGTGAGGCATTTATGTTTCAGTACAATAAAGAACCTTACCCACTAGAATTGTCCTGGGAGCCCATCGAACAAGCCACTGGCTTTAAAAGCAAAGACATAATCGGTGTCTTAGGTCTAGAAAAAATAGACCTACTGCCAGTAACCATAAGTGTATTCTTTAGTCACGGAAACCGCCTAAAAGAAGTAGCACCAAACTTATGGCAAACCATGAATAACATCTTCCGCACCCGAACCATCTAACATTCAGACAAAAAAGAAAAAAATATCCTTCGCCAGCAGGACAAGGAGAATGACTCCCACACATCACCAGAAAAAAAACGTATCTTCCCAAAAGTTCCTCTCGCAGAAATCTACCTTTACTATTTATGGACAAATCCCTTCAAATTCTTAAAGATGTTTTTGGATATACTAAATTCCGAGACACACAGGCAAGCATAATCGACCATGTAATTAACAAGCAAGATGCATTAGTAATTATGCCGACTGGTGGCGGTAAATCCCTCTGCTACCAAATCCCTGCATTGGTAAATCCAAATCTAACCATCGTTGTTTCTCCGCTTATCGCCCTAATGAATGATCAAGTAATTGCCTTAAAACAATTAGGCATTGCAGCCGAAGCTATCCATAGCAATTTAGATGAAAACACCACTAGAGGTATTTTTGAGCGGATCAATGCTGGTTCTCTAAAATTATTATATGTTTCTCCAGAACGATTAATGTCTGATGGTTTTGTCCAATATATTACTAAGCAAAAGGTTGATTTAATAGCCATTGATGAAGCACATTGTGTATCGGTATGGGGTAATGATTTTAGACCCGAATATGTAAAGCTGGGCCAATTAAAAACCCTTTTTCCAAATACGCCGACAATTGCTCTCACCGCAACAGCCGATACGCTTACACAGGAAGATATAAGCAAACAATTAAAACTAAAGGACAGCAAATTATTCCTCAGTAGCTTCGAAAGGAAGAACATTCTTACAAAGGCGAAACCTGGTCAACAACGGATAGAACAAATCATCCAATTTTTAAAAACTAAGCAGGACCAAAGCGGAATTATTTACTGCTTAAGTCGCAAAAACACAGAAACCGTAAGCGAAAAACTACGAGCCAAAGGATTTAATTCAGCCGCATATCATGCTGGTCTGAGTGCCGAAGAACGCACCTTAATCCAACGAAGATTTCAAGACGATGAAATAAATATAATCTGCGCAACCATAGCTTTTGGGATGGGTATTGACAAATCAAATATCCGATTTGTCATCCACTATAATCTCCCGAAAAACTTGGAAGGATATTATCAAGAAATTGGGCGTGCTGGCAGAGATGGCGAAGATGCAGAAAGCTTACTTTTTTACTCTTGGGCTGACCGCGTAAATCTGCAAAAGTTCATTGATATGAGTCAAGCAAACGACTCATTTAAAGCAGTACAATCATCAAAACTTGAGCGCATGTGGCAATTCTCCACATCCTCTAATTGCCGAACAAACACTATACTTAATTATTTTGGAGAGTATAAAAGTGATCCTTGTGGTCACTGCGATAATTGTCTTTATCCTCCACCCCAAATAGATGGCACAAAGTATACACAAATGGCGCTTTCTGCTATTATCCGTACTCAGGAGAAAGTGGGTATTAATATGTTAGTTGATATCCTTAGAGGATCTTATAAGCAAGAACTTGTTCGCGAAGGATTTGACCAAATAAAAACTTATGGAGTAGGCCGAGATGTTGATTTTTTAAGCTGGAACCATTACATCACCCAAATGATTAATCAAGGCATTATCAGAATGGATATTGCCGATTACTCCAAGCTAAAAACAACGCCTTTGTCAAAAGAAGTACTCGAAGGTAGAACGGTCCAACTAAGTGAGTTCAAGAAAGAAGAACAAACGGCTAAAGTCAAAATAAAGAAACTCGATGTGTTAGATGAAGACATAGACCAGCGTGTTTTCCAAAAACTTAAAACATGGAGAGCTAGTCAAGCCAAAAAGCAAAATGTACCGGCTTTTGTAATTTTCCATGATAAAACGCTTAAAGGCTTAGCAGCCATCAATGCTAAAAACAAACAATCATTGCTGCAAGTAGATGGTATAGGAAAAGTAAAGCTAAAAAAGTACGGCGATGACTTGTGGGATATCATTCAGGACAACTAACTAGCTAAATATTTATTATTTTGGCTTGTACAATCCCAACTTATTGCAATGTCAGAGCAAAACTACAATAAACCACAATGGTTACTTGATTTAGAAAACCAATCTTGGCAAACAGAAATGGTTGCTTCTGGTCTGGCCATTGTAGGCTCCATTTCCCTAGGTCCGATACTCAAATCTTTGTCCGAAAACTTAATACCGCTTTTTACTGATTATACCTTACAAAATCTCGAGGCAGTATTTTTATACCTCTTTAATGCACAATTAATCATGGTCTTGTGCTTTATCATGCATCTTTCTTTACGGATACTTTGGGCTGGGTTTTTAGGACTAAGTTCAGTATATCAAAATGGTATAAGCACCGAAAATAATCTCATATATTCCAGTTTATTTATAGGAAAGTTGAAGGACGAATTTCCTGATCTTTCAGCCTATTCCATGAAATTAGATAAGATCTGTAGCATTATTTTTTCGGTAATATGTGCATTACTTATGATCTTAATATCACTGTCTTTTTGGATAGTCGTCTTCATAATTGCTTCTAATTGGTTGCGAACGATTCTTGATCCAAACTTATTTGCAGTGCTTGGTAAAATAATTTTGTACTGCTTACTCATATTTCTTGCTTTTGCTTATTTAGTTACTTCTGGACCATTAAAGAATAAAAGCCTAGGAAAAAAACATGGTTATTTAACTAATCAAATATTAAGTAAAGGTTTATTCTTAATAGCCTACCAGCCTATTGGTTATATAATGTGGACATTAAGAACAAATGCCAATATGAAGAAATTCTACATTATACCTTTTGCACTCTTAATACCTATAGGCATATTAACAGCTCTGCAATATGACGCCTATCTTGATAATTTTAGCGCAAGAGATTTTTATTACCAAAATCAAAACTCATTTGAAAACAAAGGCTACAATTATGAAGATGAATTAAACGAAGGCAGACGTCTAGCCATCTCTATACAATCTCGCGTAATCGAAGAAAATCACCTAGAAGTGTTTATCCCAATCCTCAAAAGAGAACAACGATTTCGCGATACCATTTGCGGATCATACACAAAAAATAAAGAGTTTTCAAAAAGAGAAAACAGAGCTAATAAAATACAATATTATACTAACTGCGCTGAGAACTACTATCAAGTAAAAATTGACACCATTGCATATCCAGACATTAAATACTCTTATAGCAAGCACCCCAATAGGGATGAAAAAGGCCTACGTTTTTATGTAGATATTCAATCGCTGCCTAAAGGAGAACATATACTTTATGTGCAAACATCATATGCCTATGAAAAAGAAAAAGGAGCACTCAGACAAATTCCCTTTTATAAATCCCACTAATTAAACGATATGTACATTCTTTCTTTAGATCAAGGCACAACTTCTTCACGTGCTATCCTTTTTGATAAAAAAGCACAAATCGTAGCCACGGGACAAATGGCTTTTAAGCAACATTACCCACAAAATGGCTGGGTAGAACACGATCCTGAAGATATCTGGCAAACGACAATGTTAAGTATGTTTGATTGCGTTAATAAAGCCGGAATCGAACCTAAAGAAATAACAAGTATTGGCATAACTAACCAACGAGAAACAACGATTGTATGGGATCGCAAAACAGGTAAAGCCATCCATCCTGCTATCGTTTGGCAAGATAGAAGGACAGCTGATTATTGTAGGCAATTAATCGAAGAAGGTCATGCTGAAATGATCCAAAATAAAACAGGTCTCTTACTAGATGCCTATTTTTCAGCGACTAAAATAAAGTACATCCTAGATACTGTAGAAGGAGTTAGAGAGCAGGCAAATAAGGGAGACTTAGCTTTTGGTACAGTAGATGCTTGGTTGGTTTGGAAATTAACGGAAGGAAGAAAACACCTTACAGACCCTTCAAACGCCAGTCGAACTTTATTGTATAATATTCATACTTTATCCTGGGATAAAGACCTCTTAAACTTGTTTGATATTCCAGATTCAATGCTGCCTGAAGTAGTTGACTCCTCTGGAAATCTAACAAACATTGATGTTGATTGGTTTGCAAAAGAAATACCTATACAATCCATTATTGGAGACCAACAAGCCGCACTTTTTGGCCAAGCTTGTTTGCAAAAAGGAAGTATAAAAAACACCTATGGTACAGGATGTTTCATTATGCTCAACACTGGAGAAAAACCAGTGAAATCAGCTCATAAAATGCTTTCGACCATCGCCTGGAAAATAGCTGATAAAACACATTATGCCTTAGAAGGAAGTGTCTTTGTTGCAGGCGCCATCACACAGTGGTTGATTGACGAGTTACAATTATTTGAATCTATAGAAGCATTAATCGAAGCCACAAAAAATGTAGATGATTCGGGTGATGTATTTTTTGTTCCAGCGCTAACTGGTCTGGGAGCTCCGCACTGGGATCCCAATGCTAGAGGAAGCATACATGGAATAACCAGAGCAAGCAATAAAGGTCAAATTGCACTGGCTGCTCTGCAAGGCATCGCTTTCCAAGTAAATGATGTCATCCAAGCTATGCAAAAAGACTTGCAAACAGATATAAAACATATGAAAGTGGATGGAGGTGTTTCGGCCAACTCTAGGCTTATGCAATTCCAATCGGATATTAGCCAACTGACGATTGTGCAAACCGCTCAAAAAGAATCTACTGCCTTAGGTGCCGCATTATTAGCTGGATTAGCTGCAAAATATTGGACTTTAGATCAGTTATCAGGGTTAAACCCAGCGGTTGTTTCGTTTAAAGATGATATGGAAAACGATCATAGAGTTGCCTTATTATCTAAATGGAAAAAAGCACTCCAGCGGTCGCAAGATTGGACAGAAAAATAATCGAATAAACATTTATACGAAAATGTGCAAACTTGCTAATTTGGATCAATGAATTAGCTGTATCTTTAAGCATTCTAACTAAATTAGATTCTATGCCTGTCTATCATAAATTAGGAAAAATCCCACCCAAAAGACATACCCAGTTTAGAAAAGAAAATGGTGATTTATACTATGAGCAGTTGTTCGGTACCATTGGATTTGATGGAATGTCTTCTTTGCTCTATCATGTTAATAGGCCTACCATGGTCTCTGAGGTTGGAAAATCCATAGACATGACTCCTAAAATAGCGGTTCACAAGAATATAAAAGCTCGGAAGTTATTAGGTTATGATGTGAAACCCGTCGATGACTACATTCAAAGTCGAGTGCCTGTTATGGTCAATAATGATATTATCATCGGACTAGCTGCTCCCAAAAAATCACTGAGGGATTACTTCTATAAAAATGCTGATGCAGACGAAATGCTTTTTATCCATAAAGGCACTGGAACACTCCGAACATTAGTTGGTAATATCAACTTTGAGTATGGTGATTACCTAATTATTCCGCGAGGAATGATCTACCAAATAGATTTCGATACCGAAGATAATCGCATACTTTATGCCGAGTCTATGCACCCGATTTATACCCCAAAACGATACCGAAATTGGTTTGGACAACTGCTAGAGCACTCGCCATTTTGCGAACGAGATTATAAGCTTCCAACTGAGCTAGAAACACATGATGTTCAAGGTGATTTCCAGATGAAAATTAAGAAGCAAGGCATGTTACACACCTTGCATTATACTTCACATCCTTTTGATGTTGTAGGATGGGATGGATATAATTTCCCATATGGATTTTCCATACATAACTTCGAACCGATTACAGGACGAGTACATCAGCCGCCACCAGTACACCAAACCTTTGAAACAAGTGCTTTTGTTATTTGCTCATTTTGTCCAAGGTTATATGACTACCATCCGCAGTCAATTCCAGCACCATACAATCATTCGAACATTGATTCAGATGAGATGTTGTACTATGTGGATGGTGACTTTATGAGCAGAAACAACATTGGACCAGGTTATATGACCTTACATCCTGGAGGAATACCACATGGACCTCACCCAGGAGCTTACGAGCGCAGTATTGGACAAACAGAAACCGAAGAATTAGCGGTTATGATCGATACATTTAAACCATTAATGTTAACAGAACAAGCAATCGCCCTGGATGATGGAAAATACTATCAGTCTTGGTTAGATCACGCATAAAATTAAAATAGATGAATTGTTGGATAGAAGGATCAGCAGATACAGACTTTAGTATTTATAATATTCCTTTCGGGATATTTAGTGCAGAAGGATATAGCAAACGTATTGGAATTGCCATTGGTGATCAAATTATGGATTTGAAAGTAGCTGCCATTTTAGGGATTTTCGATGAAATGAATCTTTCAGTAACCTTATGGGAAGAAGACACGCTAAATAAATTTATTAGTCTGGGTAAAAAAGTAACATCGAGAGTACGATGGATTATCCAAAAAGAACTTTCAGACGATAATTCAATTTTAAGAACTAGCGATCAACTACTCATACCCATGGCTGATGCTCAAATGCATATGCCTGTACATGTAGGAGATTATACCGATTTCTATTCGAGTATAGAACACGCAACCAATTTAGGTAAAATGTTCAGAGATCCTGATAATGCACTATTACCAAATTGGCGTCATTTACCGGTAGGATACCATGGACGAGCCTCTTCAATAGTGGTTAGTGGAACTGATATTCATCGACCAAAAGGACAAACAAAACCACCTGAAGGAAACCCTGTTTTCGGACCCACAAAACGATTAGACTTCGAATTAGAAATGGGTTTTATCGTAGGGAAAAACACAAACTTAGGAGATTCGATTCCAGTGAATGATGCCGAAGATTACATATTTGGAATGGTGATTTTTAACGATTGGTCAGCAAGAGATATACAAAAGTGGGAGTATGTTCCCTTAGGGCCATTCCTAGGCAAAAGTTTTGCTTCTTCTATTTCTCCATGGGTTGTAACTCTGGACGCACTCGATTCTTATCGTGTACCGTCTCCTAAACAAGAACCCACTGTACTCCCTTATTTGCAATATAATGGAGATAGAAATTTTGATATAGCTCTTGAGGTCAGTATTACTCCTGAAGGCGGAAATGAAAATGTGGTTTCAAGATCAAATTTTAAATATATGTACTGGAACATGAGCCAGCAATTAGCGCATCATACTGTAAATGGTTGTAATGTAAATGTAGGTGATATGATGGCATCCGGTACCATAAGTGGTAAAGACGAAAATTCTTATGGATCAATGTTGGAAATAGCTAGCGCAGGAAAAAATCCTCTAACATTAGATGATGGGTCCACCAGAGTTTTTATCAATGATGGAGACACAGTTACTATGCGGGCATCCTCGATAAAAGACGGACATAGAGTAGGTTTTGGTGAAGTAACAGGAAAGGTATTGCCAGCTAAGTGAACAGTTTTTTTCTGATAATTATGTTTGGAGAAAAATCGAGTTGTCAAGGATAACACGTACAAAACAAAATTCTTTTTCATAAAACCAATCAATAAATATGAAACAGCTATTCCTCATGCTTTTTGCTGCTTGTTCGCTCCATTTGACTGCTCAGTTAGAAACACCCAATAATAAGGCAGTTACCATCTTAGAAAACGATCCAACGCAACATATAGAAATCGTCGTTTCAAATATTAGTGATAACGCTATAGATTTCGACTGGCAGATCGAATACCTTAATGAGACCGAAGAATTTATCACGATTTCTATTTCCGATATTAACTTTGATTATACACCTGACATCATAAGCACTTGTGATATTGAGTTCGCCACCAATGTGGTTGAAGCCATGGATTCTGCTTCTGTTTTTGTACACTTTTCTTTAGATGACATACCGACTGATTTTGATAAAACCTCAGTCCTTGGTTATTTTAATTTGTATGAAGATGGAAATTGCTTTGTCGATACGTTGGTAAGTCTACCCATCATGTTTGAGCAAACAAGCAAAACACAGAACATCCAAGTGTTTTCGCTAGGTACTATTTTTCCAAACCCTACTAATCAATATCTATTCTTTGATACGTCTACCATTGCTTCTGGAACAATGATAGAAATATATGACATCCTTGGAAATAAGCTAAAACAAGAGAAAGTAAATGATATAAAAATCAATGTCGGTGATTTAAATGCTGGAAGCTACCTCTTAAAAACCCAACATAAAATTCACCGATTTATTAAGTCAAATTAAGCGAGAAAATGGTGGTAGCTGATTAGTAATGCTAACTTAACACCTTCAGTTTAAGCAGCACAGGCAAGTCTATTTCTTTTCCAGCACTAGCACAACCTGAAACGGATCAAAAGCTTGAAATTTAGCATCCAACACCCTAAAATACTTTGACCAGTTTTCATGAATGTATCGCTTGGAAATAACTGCATGTCCATATGTCGCGTGACCCTTTACGATGAAGTTTTCATTTGGGACAAACAAATAATCTTCATTCGGACTTGAAGATTCCATATTGTAATGAGCTAAATAATCAATGATCGCTTTATTCCGCTCCTTAAACCCAGGGGGTCTGACCGTAATAAAAGCTATTCCGCCTGGATTCATGGCATTAGCAATGGCTTTTAAGCAAGCTAAATGGGTATGCTCTGATAAATGAGTAAATACCGAACTAGAAAAAACAAGATCGAAAGATTCATCAAATGGCAGAGTCTCGGGTATAAATTCACTTTGCTTAAATACACCTTTTAAATGCAGCTTTTCAATGTAGGACATAGATTCATCTGAAGGATCACAACCAAAGATTTGGCTCACTGGCATATCCTTGTAAAAGAATCTTAACATGCGACCCCAACCAAACCCAAAGTCCAACAAATTAGAATCAACCAGTGGTTTTTTGCCGTACTTTTTATATGATTCCTTGATTATTTGATAGAAGTATAAGCTTTGGGTTAGTGCTTTTATTTCTGTCGTTCCATGAAATTTATGCTGGATTTTTACCCCAGGTTTATCAGGCAATAATTGAGTCTTTGGCGTATTAATGTACTTTCCCAGAATGTATGGCCAAAAATTATCATCTACATTTTTGTAACATTGATACAAATCATCGGTAGACCAATCATGGTCTCTTTCTACAAAGTCAAAAGCAAATTTTACATTTATGTTTTCCATCTGGTTTAAGTCATTCTATACTCCTATGTGCCTACTTTAACTTGATCCACATTTTTCGAATAGTTAACCCATTAGATAGTTCCGCTAAACAAGCATAACTCCCTTGTTCTAATGTCGAAATATCTATTTGAGTATTCTTTTCAATATTATTTGAAGTATAAACTTGCTGACCTACAGCATTAATTAATTGTAAGCTAGTTATATTTTCAGATCCTGTAAAATCGATGTTCAGAAAATCTTGAGCTGGAACTGGGCTAATAACCAACTGCTTAGCTAAAAGCTCATCTTCCACTGCCGTCGGTAATAAAGAAATAACTTGAAAATCATCAAAGTAAAATCCATCACCCGTTATAAAACCATCTGACTCTAAAATAAACTTAACTTGAATCGTTTGCCCAAGGTAATCAGCTAGGTCAATGCTCTCCGCTACCCAACTGTTTTGTGTGCCATCATATAAAGGCTGTCCCATGTCTTGAAATTGAGAACCATTGTTAGTATATAATCCACATGCAGGTTCAAAACCTGCACCATCAGCGGATATTAAAATCTGTACATAATCATACTCATCTTCAATATCCCACTTAGCTGAGTAAGTAATCCTTGCATCTGTTAAACCAATTAATGAAATGCTTTCGTCTAACAATAGCTCAGTACTTGATTGATTCTTGTACTCTTCGCCCGGACTATCCGTAATAGACACTGGAGCAGACACAAAATCTTCCTCAGTAACATTCCACTCATCATTCGTGGTCCAACCATCCAAGTTATCGCTGTCCATACTAAATATAGGTACATACTCACCATTCTCAATGGTTCTAACTACATCTTCTGATATAGTGTACTCTCCATAGTCAAGCTGTATGTTAAATGTAACGTCTACTTTTCCTTCTCCTGGACTAAACTCATATGAGTAAGGAAATTCATAACTTGCTTGCTCAGTAAATAAAACAGCTACATCATAGACTGAAGGATCTACCGTCAATCCAGCTGTTTCTGTACTTACACTTAATTGAGCAGTACCATCTGCTAAACCCCATCTTTGTAAATCTAGCTCGAAACTTCCTGTTGCATTAATCACCTTTGCATTGTCATACTGAACATCTAAATAATAGTGTAATAAATTCGCGGCCGCAATATTTTGCAATACACAAAACTTGTTTAATTCATCTATAGCCACTTCAGGTGGCCAAAATCCAAATAAACCAGGGCCAACTTCCGGAGTCATTGCAAAAATCTTAGGCTTAGAATCTCCTGCATAAAACCAATCATCACTGTTTCCATTGGCATTATATCCAATGGTTTCAAAGGCTGTTCCATATGGATAGGTGTTTTCTTGTGTAATGATTTCAGCCATGCCCTTAAAGATATGATCATCTTCAGACGTTTGATTTTGATATCCCCAAGGATGGATCAGCACATTACTAAATGTATGGTAATTTAAAGCCAGTTGAAATTCATGTTCGTTGACTAATTGAGTAACTGCTTGTACTTCAGGCTCAGAATGAGGTGCTGGACCACGATAGGTTTGTGAGTCAGTAAATGGAGATGACCCCTCATCATCTAGCCCCCACTGATAATCATAATTTCGGTTTAAATCCACACCAAAGGTTCCATCTCCATTATCTCGTCGGTTTTTTCTCCAAAACCCTCCTCCATTTGGTGCTGCCATTTGATTAAATACGTAACCATCTGGATTAATCATCGGTATAAAGTACATTTCTGTATTGTCGACTAAGAACTTAAGCTGCGGATCATCTTCATAATTTTCCAATATATACCACAGGTAAAAAATCAACTGAGACAAACTATTAGGTTCTCTAGCATGATGCAAAGCAGTGTAGAGAATTTCTGGTTTTTCTTCATCCACCGTGGGATTATTGGATACTCTTAAAAAGTATACATCTCGACCTTCATGGGTCTTGATATCTCCGATCGGCGTTTTAGGTGTTATTAAGTTTGGATACTTTTCATACATTAAATCTAGCTGAGCTAAAAATTCTTCATAGGTTAAATAACCTCCCATACTTCCATATTCATAATCTTCTGGAGTCTCGTATTTATCCAGGACATTCACGCCATCTTCTTGATCACAATCGGGCCTGAAATCTTCAATAAACTTTGCTGCTTCTTGGTCAATATACCATTTTTGCACATCAGCAATCACAACTTCAAAAGGAATTCCAGCTTCCTCAAAAAGTAGCAGCTCTTTGGCCGAAAAATCATTAATAAAAAACTTTTGCTTTTCTAAATGTCCATGTTCTACTTCTACTCCTAATCTTGCTACATCATGTATATCATGATTTCTTAAATCCAATTTAACTCTAGAATACTCTTGTGCAAATAGCTGCGTACTGAAAACAAGGACAAGCAATGTGTTTAGTAATAATTTCATAAGGTTCTATTTAATGTATTTCTTCAAGCTGTTTAGTTGTGATGCATCGTGCATCAGAACTAAATTGCTCATTTTTCATTATTTCAATTAATTTTTCCAACTTAACCGAATCAGGGGAAAAATAGTAAATCCCTTCATTGAGCGGAGAATCAAATGCAGAGAACCACCTCATATTATATTTTTTTCCAAAAGCATGGACAATCTGTTTTTGACTGACCTTTCCTTTCAGGGTTATGATAATCATGTCCTCTACACATGAGTCATCATCTTGAAGCGATGTTTGGGTTTTTGGCTCGGTAGTTTGTTGATTTGACTTATTAGGTGTTTTACAAGCAACACAAAAAAAGATAATAACTAAGAAACAACCAATTAGATGATTCATAGAACCAAAATTAATGCATAACAATAAATAAGTTCAGTTATAAAGGAATATCTACTAAATTGTTAACCAACTTGTCCGCTTAGCACTTAGTACATTCCAGCTATAGTATATATTTCTTAAGCGGCTTAGCACCTTTCTCATAGCTTGAAATCAGCATAACAAAAAAAAATATTTTCACACTTCATTGCATTTATAAGTTATATAACGTATATTTACGTTATAAATCGTAAAACACCGTTATGGTTAAACTGACAAAAACAGAAGAACAGATCATGCAATTGCTCTGGGAACATGGAAAAACCACCGTTTCACAGCTTATCGAACACATGCCGTCTCCTAAGCCTCCACACTCTACGATCTCGTCAGTTATTCGCATACTGGAAAAGAAAAAGTTTGTTGATCATGAAACCTATGGAAGAACTCATGCTTATTTTCCCATTATAGCTAAGGAAAAATACAGCCGCACAACATTGTCAGATATGATTAAATCGTATTTTGATGGTTCGGTAGAAAATATGGTTTCCTTTCTTGTCAAAGAGAAAAACATTGATACTGATGAGCTGAAAAAATTAGTTGAAGAACTCGAAAATAAGCCATCATGATCGCTGAAACTTTTCAATATATGCTGCTGGTCAGCCTCTACAGTACTTTGCTTTATTTCGCAATGACCTGGTGTGTCACTAAAGGAAATAACTTTGGTCTAAACAGAAAGCTGATCATTGGAAGTGTATTGTTTTCAATAGCACTACCCTTTATTAAATTACCTTCAAATGTTATCGCTGAAACCTATGGAATCCAACTAGAAGCTATAGAAATTAGTGCACAAGGTTTCTTACAACAATTGCCCAATGCAGGCTTTTCTTTTAATGGCATTTATCTTTTGATGGCTACACTCCTAATTGGTTTTTTGCTTTCTATTTCAAAATTAGTTTATGGAATTTGGAAATTAAATCGAATAGCTAAAGCTGGAGAAAAATCAGTCTTCCAACAGCATACTATCATTAGAACATCTGCTATTAAACAGCCTTGTTCGTTCTTGCAAAACATATTTATTCCGATAGATCAAACGTATACTGACAAAGAATTAAAACTTATCGTATCGCACGAGCAAACGCATATAAAACTAAATCACAGTTGGGATAATATTTTAATGGGTACACTACAATCAATGTTTTGGTGGTTGCCTACTATGTACTTCTGGAATGGTTTAGTGAAATTAAATCATGAATATGAAGTGGATCATTTAATGATTCACCAACAAGACAAGCATCATTATGCACAGTTTCTAATTAGTCAAATCTATCAATATCAAAAGTTATTACTGGTTCATACTATTTATTCATTCATCAAAAAAAGAATTAACATGATGTATCAAAAAAAGGAAAACCAGACTGGAAAATGGGTGTACTTCACCTTTGGCTTAATCATTTGTTCAATGTTGTTTATCCAATCTTGTCAAAAAGAAAAAGTCACAGAGACCAAAGAAAAAACAGAACCTGCTGAAGTAACATTCTACGAAGAAAGTGTTACCGATACCGTATTCGTTTTTAACACAGACAGCAATACAGAGGAGCAAAGAATTATTAATTCTACTAGAACTATTTACAAAGTTCCAGACAATATGCCCATCATTAAGGAATGCAATACCAATTCTACAGACTTTGAAGAAAAAACCAATTGTTCCACTCAGAAACTACTACAAACCTTATATAAAAATCTAGTTTACCCTGCCGAAGGTAGAGAATCAGGAACTGAAGGAATGCTTGTTTGTGATTTCATTATATCAGATAAAGGAGCGCTAGAAAATCCTCAGATAATAAGACCTTTAAAAGGCGGTTTTGATGAAGAGGTGCTCAGGGTTTTAGATATTATGAAAGAGACCTTAGTTTGGGAGCCAGGAAAAGTTGATGGGAAAGATGTACACGTAAAATACACACTTCCAGTCAAATTCAAATTGCAGTAATAACTTTTTAGATAGATACTGAAGGCCTGATATTTATCGGGCCTTTAGTTATTTAAACAAAATTCCAATTTGATGGGATAATGATCGGAAAAGGATTGATTAAGGACTTTGTGGTTTAATAGATGTACTGATTCGTTGCTAAAAAAATAGTCGATCCTAAGTCCTGGAATCTCTTTATATGTCGTCCCAATGCCAGCCTCTCCTACCTTAAAACTATCCTTAAACTTGCTGCTTAATTTTTTATAGAGATAAGATTGGGGTACATCATTAAAATCACCCGCAATGATTACCTTATGTTTTGTGGTATTTATATGCTTTTCTAGTTTATCCCATTGACTCTTGCGCTGAAGACTATATTTTCCATATCGCTGTATAATTGAGTTTATATTCGACCAAGTACCTGACTTTCGTAAATCATGTTCATCCAATACCGTTTTGGCTTTACTAGAAATCATGTTTGAACTTAAATGGACACTATATACTCGTAAGGTATCCTGCTTGATTTTAATATCAGCCCAAGCTGCATACTTAGTATTTCCACCTAAACTGACAAATCCTTTATCCACAAACGGATATGAAGAGTAAATTCCTGTTCCGATGGTATCTACACTATGTATATTAAGTGATGATAAATGCTCTTTTAAGAGTTGGTTAGCGTGATACCTCTGTTCTTGAAAACAAAAAATATCAATAGGCCCAAGCGTTTTTATCCAAGCACCAAATTCTTCAGATTTATGTTTATCTAGTGTTCTTTTATTTTTCTTAAAATACTTTGCTGCTTGTAGATTTTGAGAAACGATGGATAGCTTACTGCATTCAGTCTTTTCAGCAGCATTCGTTAGATGCAAATGCTTAGGAATGTGTTTGTATCCAAGCAAAATTATGAGGAAAGGACCAAGCGCGTAACTTGGTTTAATGAGTAACCAACAAAATATAAAAGCAATATTGGCCAAAAGAATAAAGGGAAATAATAAACTTATTAGTGGAAAATAACTGCCGTAATTGGCAGAAATATAGGGAGTCAAAAAGCCTAGGATAAGCAATAATAGAAGGAACCCATTAATAATGATTAATAACCTCTTCAACATTATTTTTTACTAGCGTTATATAAGATCTCTTTCTCCTCAGAAGATAAGCTATCGTAGCCTTCCTTATTAATTTTATCTAGGATAGAATCAATGCGTTTTTGATCATAAATAAAACCTGACTTCTTAGCCGGTTTAGGCTTGTTTAAATCTTTATGGACCACCTTAATAAATTCAGATTTGGGCTTCATGGTTCGCTTATTCTCCTTACTCCAATCAAAGTATGCAAAGAAGTTTTGTAGGGGTTTTGTGAAATCGATATTTTGCCTTAGATAATAGACATAAACCATTCCAAATATCGCTCCGCCGATATGGCCAAACGCACCACCTGAGTTTGATCCTATGGTACCTATAATGTCTAAAAACAACAAAACGACTGCGATCCACTTTAACTTAACAGGGCCTATAAATACTAAGTTGATTTGATAATCAGGAGATAATGACGCCGCTACAAAAACAAAGCCCATAACAGCTGCAGACGCGCCAAATGCATATGATCCTGCTCCAGCACTTGGTAAAAACTGAGCCGTTAATACATACACTAAAGCACCGAATAATCCTCCTAAAATATATAAGGGTAAAAATCGCTCATCACCTAAAAAATCACCTACAATACGTCCAAACCAATAAAGCATTAACATATTCATTCCCACATGGAACAAGCCTAGGTGAGTAAACATATGAGTAACTATAGTCCATGGGTGTCTTAAGATCTCAATAAATTGAGACGAAATACTTAGGTTTTCCTTAAAGAATAAAAACAAGCTTGAGCTGAATCCCCCTGAAAAGACGGCTATTAAGTTAAGCAAGACAAAAACACCCACATTCAACAAAATGATCCGAGTCATCATGTTGCCTGATCGAATGGCATGTTTTAAGTCGTCAAATATTGATTCAAACATCGTTAATTATATCCTTTACTTTACAAAGAAACGTATATACAAATATCCAATAATAGCTCCTCCCACATGTGCTAAATGGGCGACACTTTGTCCTTCTGGAGCCATAACTCCCATAGCCACTCCCATTCCTATTGCTATAATAGCTAGGTATTTACCTTTGACGGGTATTGGTGGAAATAGTAACATTAGTCTAGCTTCTGGAAACAAAGCCCCAAAGGCAGCCACTACTCCAAAAATAGCTCCAGATGCTCCAAGCATAGGAATAACTCTAAATGTTTCAGGACTAGTATAAAATTGGTAATAATCAAAACCTAAATGTAAAATGAAAGCGCCTAGTGCACTCGAAAAATACAATATCAAAAATTGTTTTAGTCCTAATCTTGACTCTACCATTGGACCCAAAAAGAACAAGGCAAGCATGTTGAAAGCCAGATGACTTCTGTCAGCATGCATAAAAAAATGAGTAACGAGCTGATAGGGCTCAAAATGCTGAGACTCTGGAAAAAATAAAGCTAGTTTTCTGAAAAATACATGTAAACCATTTGACTGGCCCGACAATGTCGCTTTTGCAAAAAACAAAATCACATTAATAATAATAAGATTCTTGACTCCTTCAGTAATTCGTTGCATCTTCTTAATTAGCTAAACTTCTCTTTAAACACTAATATCCTTAAAACTGTTTTTCCAGCTCATTAAGTTCAACTTCTATAAAGCATTTTCGTCCACTTGGGCTAATAAATGGTACTTCACAGGCAAAAAGATCACTTATGATGGAAAGCATCTCCTCATGACTAAGATGTTTTCCCTTTTTTATGCAAGAGCTTCGAGCAAAACTTCTTGCCACATTTTCTTCAATGCCTACATTGAGTTCTAAGTTAGATTCGTATTGGTGGACTGCATGGATGAGTACTTCCTCTATATTGACATTAGTCATAATAGCCGGTACTCCATGTATCACGAAGGTATGATCTCCAAAGTGACTTATATCTAGTCCTATAGCTTGAATGATGGGCAGCATTTCAAGGACACAGGCTGATTGGTCAGGCTCAAAACTAATTTGGATAGGAAAGAGCTGCTGCTGCGTACTTTTTTCGCTATCTACAATCAACTTCAAATAATATTCGAATAAAATCCGCTCATGAGCAAATTGCTGATTCACAACTATGTAGCCTGATTTAATAGGACTGATGATATAACTGTTGTGTATTTGATAAGCTTCTTTTTGATGCTCATCTGGAATTAAATGACTGTGCTCAGGATTTGCCTGATCCATTTTACTGCTGAGGCGGATCATTTGCTGGTCTGGCTCTACAGGGCTTGTGCTCGGTAAATCTTGATAAAATTGATTCCAGTCATCGATGTCCTTTTTACTAGGTTTATTTCCAATGCTGGCCGAGCTATAAACCTGGCGATCATTTTGATTTTGTCCAATGTTGCTCGGTTGTCCAAAACTGTTGGAAAAATGAGTACTTTGCTGAAAATCTAAGGTAGGCACCACAGAGTATTTACCTAAAGCGTGCTGAGTGGTAACCTTTAAATATTGATAAATCAGACGCTCTTCTTCAAACTTAATCTCCGTTTTAGTCGGATGTATATTGATATCAATCGTCGATGGATCGATGGTTAAGTGAATAACATAAAACGCATAATGTTCCTTGCTGATGAGTTCGCCAAATGCAGTCTTTATGGCATGATTGAGATAGTTACTCTTAATAAATCTACCATTTACAAAAAAGTACTGATCACCTTTTTGCCGCTTAGCAGCCTCAGGTTTTCCTATAAATCCATCAATGGTTAAAATATCAGTTGACTCCTCAAGTGGAACTAGTTTTTCGTTATGATTTTTTCCAAAAATTCCTACAATTCGTTTTCTTAAATTCCCTTTGGGTAGATGATAAAGTTCATTATCATTATGTAGTAAAATAAATTGTACCTCAGGATTAGATAAGGCAATACGTTTAAACTCTTCTAAAATGTGCTTAAACTCTACACCATCAGATTTTAAAAATTTTCTTCTGGCAGGAACATTATAAAACAGGTTTTTTACGGCTATAGAAGTACCGCTATTTCCTTGAGTATATTCTTGTTTTTTTAGGGTGGATCCATGGATTACAATTTTAGATGCCATGTCTGCCTCTACTGTTTTAGTAATCATTTCTACATGAGCAATCGACGCAATACTAGCTAGCGCCTCTCCTCTAAATCCCATTGTTTTTATGGAAAATAGTTCATCCGCATCTCTGATTTTGGAGGTAGCATGTCTTTCAAAACTCATACGAGCATCCACATCGCTCATTCCCTTTCCATCATCAATGATTTGTATTAATGACTTGCCAGAATCCCGAATGACCACCTGTATATATTCACTACCAGCATCAATGGAGTTTTCCATCAGCTCCTTAACAACTGAGGCAGGGCGCTGGATTACTTCTCCAGCCGCTATCTGATTGGCAACAGATTCTGGTAAAAGCTGAATAATATCAGCCATAGAATATCGGTTTTTAATAAATTTTTGAATCTTAAAATAGGAAAGTATACCGCTTTCTCATCACTAATATACAGAAGCTAAATTGGTACAAAAAGATTAGTTTTCAACATTTCCACTATCCACTAATGGCTTCTGCAAATTTTAAAAATAAATCGGATTGTAATAACAAATAACTTAGCATCGCAAGTATTCCAATAATCATCAGTAATCGAATATTTGATTGCTTCCGAACACTAGTGGACATTGATGTATTACCTCTAGCTTTTCGTTGAAATCCACTTCTGATGTTGTGCTTTAAATGATCTACTCCCTGCTTTTCTTCACTATGCACAGACAGTCTTGCTTCTAGATCCTCTTTCGCTGGATCGTAGTACTTTGGAATAAAATCAAACTGTTTATTTTTAACTCGTTTCCTAAACATACTTTTTGGGTCTCGATTATTTAAAAATTAATCCTTATTGAGTTTTTATTTGGTTCAATGTTATGCTAAATGCTAAACAAGCTTGTCTAATAGATGCAATTTTAAACTTTTTAGACTATCTAAAGATACTTTTTTATAAAAATTAAGGCATGAGTGGATTTTAGATTACATTTGTTTTTTGAATAAAAACCGAGTAAACTAACTCATGAGTGACCAAATTAAGCATGAATGCGGATTGGCATTTATTCGTTTAAGAAAACCTCTTAAGTATTACGAGGAAAAATACGGCACCCCGCTCTACGGGCTTTATAAACTGCAGTTTCTTATGCAAAAGCAAAGAAACAGAGGCCAAGATGGCGCGGGAATAGCCACCATAAAATTAGACCCACAACCTGGTCATAGATACATCAGCAGAAAAAGGTCGAACAGTCCACAGTATTTAAAGGATTTATTCGAACAAATTTATTCGCATTTTCAAAATGTTCCTGCTGACAAAATGCATGATCCTGAATGGATGAAGTTTAATAAACCCTACACAGGAGAGGTATTACTTGGTCATCTTAGGTACGGCACGCATGGTTCGAATACAATAGAAACAGTGCATCCATTCCTTAGACAAAATAACTGGCTTACCAGAAATTTAGTCTTAGCTGGAAATTTTAATATGACGAATATCGATGAGTTGTTTGATGAACTCATCTCCTTTGGACAACACCCTAAAGAGCGTTCTGATACGATTACCATTTTAGAAAAAATTGGACACTTTTTAGATCTTGAAGTAGAACGATTATTTAAGTGGTTTAAAGCTAAAGGCATTGCTAATGCAGAAATAACTTCATTAATTGCTGAAAACTTAGATGTCCAACGAATTCTTCAAAGGGCTACAAGAAAAATAGATGGCGGCTATGTCATTGCGGGAATGTTAGGTCATGGTGACTCATTCATTATGAGAGATCCAGCAGGTATTCGCCCTGCCTATTACTATGAAGATGATGAAGTGGTAGTGGCTGCCTCAGAAAGGCCTGCCATCCAGACCGCTTTCGATGTATCTTTTAAAGATGTAAAAGAACTTAAAAGAGGTCATGCTCTTATCATAAAAAAGAATGGTGAGCTCGCTGAAGTCCCTTGCAAAGACCCAATAGAAAGAAAAGCTTGTTCATTTGAGCGCATTTACTTTTCCAGGGGAACCGATCGAGAAATTTACTTCGAACGCAAAAAATTAGGTGAATTACTAGCGCCAGAAATTCTTAAGGAAGTCAAGTATGACTTTAAAAATACAGTCTATTCTTATATCCCAAATACGGCTGAAGTAGCCTTTTATGGGCTAGTAGAAGAACTACACAAACAAAACGATAAACGACGTATAGATCAGATAGAGGCATTGGGCAAAAACCTTAATCCTAAGGATTTAAATGCCATTATGGAAGTAAATCCTCGTATCGAAAAATTAGCTGTAAAGGATGCAAAAATGAGAACCTTTATTGCTGATGATGTGTCCCGTCAAGAAATGGTAAAAATGGTATACGATGTAACCTATGGAATCGTAAACAACCATAAAGATACCTTGGTGGTAATCGACGATTCCATTGTACGAGGAACAACATTGAAAGACAGCATACTAACCATTTTAAACAGATTAAAGCCTAAAAAAATAATCGTTGTTTCTTCTGCTCCACAAATAAGATATCCCGACTGTTACGGTATCGACATGTCTAGAATGTATAATCTCGTTGCCTTTAGAGCCCTTATTGCATGCTTAAAGGATGATGGTAAAGAAGCACTCATAAAAGAAACGTACGATAAGTGTGTCGAAGCTAATAAATTACCGATCGAGCAAATTACTAACGAAGTAAAACCATTGTACGATTTATACACTCAGCAAGAGATATCCACTAAAATTGCAGAACTACTCAAACCTAAATCTTTAGATATCGAACTTAAGGTGATTTACCAGTCCATCGAAAACCTGCATATCGCTTGTCCTAACAATACAGGTGACTGGTATTTCTCGGGAATCTACCCTACCCTTGGTGGAAATAGGATTGTAAACAAAGCATACATAAACTTCTTCGAAGACAAGAAAGAAAGAGCGTATTAGCACTTCTCATACCCGATTAACATATATCAAATAAATTAATTTGTATTTTTATATAAATTAGAAAGGAAGCAAATGTCTAAAACCCTAAAGATTGTCATCTATTTACTGCTAATGCTAGGCCTATTTATCTGGTTGAGCAAATCTATTGAAGGTTGTAATACTAAAGAAAATACTGATTTGCTTGAGTCAGCAGAAACAGCAACTGCAGAGGAAGATCTATTTGAAGATGGAGAATCAGATGAGGAAGATGAGGATGCATTATTCGAAGGAGATAACGAGCCTATAGATTATACAGCACTGGATGAAGCCATTGAAAAAAGCTTTGAAAAAACTTCTGACGATGCAGCGTTTCAATCTGAATCAGAAGTAGAAGAAACCACTGATTATACACAATATGATAAGGGTTATTCAGACCCGACACCAAGCAGCTCTTCGGGCAATTATCTAGTAATTGCTGGTAGTTTTTTACAAGCTGACAATGCAAGAAAAATGGTCAACAAACTAAATAACATGGGTTATAGTGGTGCCGAAACTTTAGTGTTTGACGGCTCTGCTTACCAAACAGTTATTGCTGGGAAGTACGATGATAATGCAAAGGCTGTAGATGTAACCTACCAGTTAAAAAATAAAGGGATCGACTGTTACGTACATCGCAAGAAGTATTAAATTATGTGCGGACGTTCTTCCTTAACCAAGACACAAAAGGAAATCGAACAAAGGTTTAATGCTACATTTTATTCGGATGATTTACGCCAATTTAACCCCCTACCCAATTATAATGTAGCACCAACTCATCTCCACCCCATACTAACTGGGGAAGATCCATCACATTTACAACTATTTAAATGGGGCTTAATCCCTTTCTGGGCAAAAGATCAGAAGATTGCTTTTAAAATGATCAATGCTAGAAAAGAAACCGTGCTTGAGAAAGCTAGTTTTAAATCTGCAGTAGAAAAAAGACGTTGCATTGTCCCTCTAGATGGTTTTTATGAATGGAAAAAAAGCAATGGCAAAAAGATACCCTTCCGCATAAAAACCACAAATACGGAAATTTTTAGCGTTGCAGGAATGTGGGAAAAATGGGTCTCGCCGGAAGGTGATGACATCTTTACTTTTACATTAATCACTCAAGAAGCAAACGAATTAGTCGCTTCCATCCACGATAGAATGCCAGCTATTTTACTTCCAGATCAAGAAAAACTATGGCTGGACCAAGATATTCCAGTAAAAGATCTAATCGAAATGCTCAGCCCGTATCCGTCAGATTTAATGGAGGCTTATGAGGTATCTATGGGTGTAAACAATGTAAGAAATAACCTTCCATCCAATATAGAACCCTACAACAATGATATGGGGAAGACATTAGACTTATTTGCTTAAGTTTGGAAATGATTCCAGCCTTGTGCTTTCAAATCATGTCGGTTTCCTCCGGTAGTATGAAGCTTAATTCCGTCATCCTTTGGTACAATATCGCCGATCATATAGATATCTGGCATATACCTAACCTTTTCTAAGTCCTTTTCATTAATGGTAAAAAGTAACTCATAGTCTTCTCCACCATTTAAGGCTGAAGTAATGGGATCCATATTAAATTGTAAAGCCATCATTTGCGAGTCATCATGAATCGGCACTTTCCCTTCTTCTATAAATGCACCGACGCCACTCGATTTGCAAATATGGAATAACTCTGAAGTTAATCCATCGGAAATATCAATCATAGAAGTCGGAATAATCTCGTTTTTCCTAAAGTAATCTATGGCATCTTTTCGAGCCTCAGGCTTTAATTGTCGTTCAATTAAATATTGGGCTTTGGCTAAATCTGGCTGAATGCCTGGATGATTAATGTATAATTGCTTTTCTCTCTCCAAAATTTGTAAGCCTAAATAAGCCGCCCCTAAATCTCCCGTAACACAAATTACATCACCTACTTGTGCGCCTGATCGACCCACAATTTCTTCTTCCTTAGCATAACCTATGGCTGTAACACTGATAGACATTCCTTTTGTGCTAGAAGTGGTATCACCGCCAATTAAATCCACCTTATACAAATCACAGGCAGTACGTACACCCTCATAAATTTCTTGAATAGCTTCCACCGAATATTTACTGGAGAAAGCCATCGAAAAGGTAATCTGTTCAGGTATGGCATTCATCGCATAAATATCAGATAGATTTACAATGACTGCTTTGTATCCTATGTGTTTTAAGGGACTATAAACTAAATCAAAATGGATGCCTTCGACAAACATATCGGTGCTTACCACCATCTTCCGGCCACTAGCATCTAGGACAGCAGCATCATCTCCGATTCCTTTATTAGTGGAGGGATGAATATTATTGAAATCTTTAGTGATATGTTCGATTAGACCGAATTCTCCTAAAGTATTTACATCTGTTCGTTTAACTTCTTGTTCTTTCAATGTGTTTATTTTTAGCAGCCCATGCTAAATCCCAAAGGGTATCTTCTGGAGGCGCCGCCGTTATGCTAATAGGTTCTTTTTCGCCAAAAGGAACAAAAGCTAATTCGTAAGCATGTAGGTAAATGCTTCGATCTCTATTAGATCTTCTAGCCATATACTTTACATCTCCCTTAATGGCGGTTCCTATTGCTGATAATTGACTACGAATTTGGTGGAATTTTCCTGAAATTATTTTGACATCCAAGACTAAATATCGATCAAGAGTTTCGATCACTTCATAATCTAAGGCTACTCTTTTTGCTCCTTCAAACATTTTATCTTTGACCGTGGCCTTAAACGCTTTTTGGTTGTGATAGTGGTAATGTACGATATGTCCTTCGGCTGGTATTTCTGCTTTTTCCACAATGGCCAAATAGTGTTTAATTATTTTACCAGAAGAAGCCTGCTTAGTAAAATGCAGTTGAGCTTTCTTTTTTGTGCTTGCTAAAACCAGACCCGAAACGGGACGATCTAATCGATTGTGAAAATGTAAACTAGTACTTAGTTTTTCATCCACCAATTCCTTTAAAGACTCATCTTTTGTTTTATCGGCCTGTATGGCCAATGTTGCTGGTTTATTTAAAACCATCCATCCTTTCTCTTGTCTAACAAAGAGATTTTCAATCGACTTCTTCATAATCTGTATATTCAGTTTTTTCAGAAGTACTCTCATCTATACTTTCTTTAGGCGGAGGAAAAAACACTCGATAACCTAAATAAAGTAAACCACCAAGAATCAAATATTTCATAAGCTATTACTTACTTTACCACAAAGGTAATAATATAGCCTAGCTGAGCCTACGTTAATGTATTGTTAAACAAAAATTGATTCGTAACTATTATATTTTTATGACGTTTTGAAATAGTAATTAAGGTCAATAAACTAAAATTTATGCGTAAACTAATCACATACGTATTTGCTGGAATGATCGGAGGAATGTTTGCCTTTGGTTTAACTAATCACTTTACAAAGGACCAAACCATTCTTAGCCAAGAAAACCACGCAGTATTAACAGCAGCTAATACCTCACCTTCATTTGTAGCACCATTTGACTTTGTGGCAGCTGCTAAATTAGCCACTCCTGCGGTTGTGCATATAGAAGCTGAAGAAAGTGAAACCTTAGCTCAACAAAGAATGCAGAATAACCAGGGTAATGGTAATTTCTTTGATTTCTTTGGTCAAGATTTTATGAGACAAAATTTCTTTGGGCCTAAAAAAGGAACTGGTAGTGGAGTCATTATTTCTGAAGATGGATTTATTGTAAGTAACAATCACGTAGTCGGCTTTGCAGACGAAATCAAAGTTTTACTACCTGATGGAAGAGAATTTAAGGCAACGAAAATAGGAACAGACCCTAGTACAGACTTAGCCGTTATTAAAATCGAAGCAGAAAACTTACCAATCCTCGAATTTGCAGATAGTGAAAACGTAGATGTAGGTGAATGGGTATTGGCTATAGGAAATCCATTCAGCTACCTATCTTCTACGGTGACCGCTGGTATAGTTAGTGCGCTTGGTAGAGATTTAGATATCATCGAAGGCAAAAAAACCATCGAAGAATTTATCCAGACAGATGCGGCAGTTAATCCTGGTAATAGTGGCGGTGCCTTAGTTGATGCTGAAGGTAATTTAATCGGCATTAACACGGCCATTGCGACTCCTACTGGTGTCTATGCGGGATATTCATTTGCTATTCCTTCTAATTTGACTAAAAGGATTGTAGAAGATATCATAGCTAATGGAAATATAGAACGCGCAAACTTGGGGATCCAAGGATATGATGTAGATGAGGAATTAGCCGAACAAGAAGACTTAATCGTTGATTATGGAATCTATGTCGCGCAAACTGTACCAGGCAGCGGAGCACAATTTTCTGGCATCTTACCAGGTGATGTAGTTGTCGGGCTAAATGGTAAAAAGATTGAGTCTTTTGAGGATATAAAAAAAGAAATGCGTTTTACTAAAGTAGGCGAAGTTATGAAGATGGAAATCGTTCGTGAAGGAAAGAAGCAGACAATTAATGTAAAAATTAGAAAAGATATTTAACAAAACCGCATAAGGTTTGTTATTCAAATAAAAGTTGGTTTTTCGTTTTGTTTTGATGCGCCCACCTCTCTCATAGGTGGGCGTTTTTTGTTATATTAGTTGACTAAATCATAATAGAATGAATTTCTTTAGAACCATAGCTAAGGACCTGCTTTCCTATGCCTTCCCTGAAATATGTATTGCTTGTCATTGCGAAAATCGTCTCAGAAATAGCGCCTTTTGTTTGTTTTGCCAATCTGACCTCCCTTACACAGCCAGTTTTGAATACGAAGAACATGAACTCTATCAAAAACTATTAGGTAGAGTACAATTCGAACAAGCAGCCTTCTTATTTTACCAATACAAATCCGGTAAAATCATCGAGTGTGTACATGCTCTTAAGTATAAACATCAAGCTAATATCGGCATCTTGCTTGGAAAAGAGTTTGGCCTAAAATGGATTGAAAACCAGCGAGCCATACCGGATGCAATAGTCCCTGTTCCATTACATCCAAGAAAGAAAGCAAAACGCGGTTATAACCAAAGTACCATGTTTGCCTTGGGCGTTCAACAAGTGATCCATAAACCCATCATCGAAAATATGCTGGTAAAACGCACAAGTACGAGCAGTCAAACCAACAAAGGTCGTTTAGACCGATTGCAAAATTTGGAGGAAACCTTCGACGTTATTCCAAAACGACATTGGCAAAACAAAAAATTATTAGTAGTAGATGATGTGGTAACCACTGGAGCTACTTTAGAAACCTGTGGCATCTTATTAAATAGACATGTGAGCGATAATTTGTATTTTGGAGCGATAGCTTTAGCAAGAAGCTAATGGATATATGACTCTATTTGAAAACATACAATTTGAATCTAAAAGACGCTTAGAAGATGAGTCTCTAGCGAGAATTACGCAATGCTTAGATTTACTTAATGATGATCAAGTGTGGTTTTCTCCAAATGAAAATACTAACTCAGTCGGTGTCTTAGTCTTACATTTATGTGGTAATATCAGGCAATATATTTGTGCAACATTGGGCAAAGAAAATGACATAAGAAATCGAGATTTAGAGTTTAATCCCGAGCAAAAACCCACCAGAGAAGCGCTAAAAGATAATATCTCTACTACTATTAAGGAAGCTGTAGCACACATTCAAGCACTCAAATCAGATAACTTAACCAAGCCTATTCCTGTTCAATGTTTCGAAGAATCGACCATTAGTATACTTATCCATGTTATCGAACATACTAGTTACCATGTAGGCCAGATAAGCTGGATTACAAAATCCCTCATTAATAAAGACTTAAAGTATTATGGTGATTTGCCACTGAGCAATACCCAGTAATTACGCTTTCCACTTAATGTTACAACCCATGCTCGGATACTGTTTTTCTATAGCATCTCCGGCTAAAGTAGCATCAATGGCATTTCTTAAGTCCGAACCACTTAGTGGCGTATCATTTCCGGGTCTAGAGTCATCCATTCTACCTCGATAGGCAAGATTCATATCACCATCAAACACATAAAAATCAGGTGTGCAAGCTGCATCGTAAGCCTTAGCCACCTCCTGTCTTTTATCGTATAAATAAGGAAAAGGAAATTTCAATACCTTAGCAACTAGGCGCATTTTATCTGGATCATCGTCAGGGTAATTTTCCACATCATTGGACGAAATAGCGATAAAGGAAACTCCCTGGCTTTTGTAGTCGTTAGCTATCCGCACCATTTCTGGATTGGTGTGGATGACGTAAGGACAATGGTTGCAAATAAACATCACAACCGTAGCTTTATCTGATTTTAAATCATCTAAACTCAGGTAATTCCCGCTCACGGTATCCTGTAAGTGAAAATTGGGAGCCTTTGTACCCAAGGGCAACATATTCGATGGGGTTAATGCCATAAACAATCGTTTGATATTCCTAAAATATAATGTTCTTTTACCTGCAAATCACTGGCAGTTTCCGAACCCGAAAATCCTTTTAAATCTTGATTTGTTAGTGAGTCCGCAGCAAATTGTGTCAACTCTGTGGAGATAGGTAAATAGGACCAATGCCACTTTTCTTCTTCATATCCATTCGGTCTATCTTCGCCCTTGGCAATGTAAGGTCGGCCAAAACCAAAACTTATGGCATGTTCTTCTAACCAGTTAAATAATTTTAATCCTTCTCCTTTTTCGAAGTAGCTATTTTCAAAAGCATTAAAATCTAAATCTGTTCCCCAATGATGTCTAGATGCACCTGGCATTGCGCTATATTTCATAATCTCTTTAGCTCTTGCCAAGGGTTCAGGAATTTGCTTTTTAGCATTGATGCCTCCGCTTAATATCCGATCTCCACTCCATTTTGCTTCCCAAATAGAACGCTGATAATCAAAATTTCTTGCTGCCGAACGAATGACTATATTAATGCCTTCTTTAGCTGCGGCTGTATGCATCTTTTTAAAGGCTATTAAGCATTCTTTATGAGCATACATACCAGCACGGTCCGCTAACTTTGCAGGGATTGCTTCAAAATCTTGATGCTTTGCAGGATTAAAGTTTCCTGTTAAAAAATCTACGGTTTTTAAATGTTTGTATGCGCTAACTTTTGGTTCCACAGGTGCCGTTTGTGCTTTTACGTTGGGAATTGATGTTTGTTCTGTTGTTTCTTGGCAACTAATCAAATTAGCTGCGAGCACTGCGATTAAAACAGGTATTTTAATATTCAAATTCCAACTTTTTTTTGGGATAATTAAACAATCCTTTTTCTTCTATTAATTGGACGATTTTGCTAGGTACTTTTTCCTTCCAGCCTTTTTTATCCTCCTTAATTTCTGCCAATACTTCACTAGGAAAAATGTCCAAAATATCCTTGTTAAAGTTGATGACTGGTACGATTTGCTTAGAATCAATTAAGTGTTTATATAAAAATTTAATGCCTTCAGGAACGGGCAAATTACCGACATCCATCAATTTATCATCTGTCAATGCAGGATACACATAAATCTTTATGTT
The DNA here is from genome assembly GCA_020629035.1 of Saprospiraceae bacterium. Lineage (GTDB taxonomy): Bacteria > Bacteroidota > Bacteroidia > Chitinophagales > Saprospiraceae > JAHDDO01. Next base: position 123,441 of record JAHDEC010000004.1, read on the forward strand.
TCGATTGAACAGTTCGCCAAAAGCTACTAAAAGGCGTCCATCCTGATTTTGATAATACTTCTCGTTAATGATGTTTAGTAGTTCTTTAGCTCCAATGACTAAACCTAATTTTTTAATCTTAAAATCAGCTAAATAATTAATAAGCCGTTGGTGATTGCTACAATTCGAAATGATAATGCTGTGGTTAAGCACTCCGATCGCATCCATTCGTTCGATAAAGTCTTTTTCATTTATCTCGCCGTCTCTTGTTAGATTGTCCAAGGTTATTTCTGACACTAACTGGGCTTTTTCGTTATCTACTTCTGGATCATCTATAAACTGCTCAAAACTGCTCTCTAATGCATCGACAGTTACCAAAGTAGGCGGACGGTAATGTCCTCTTACTACCATCAGTTCCTTTTTATATAAGAAATCTGATCCATGCAATGGCTTTCCTGTTGGGTCGAAAATACTTACTTCGGTAAGTCCAAATTTCACCAAGTATAAACTTAAAATTCTCCAATCTACATGTTCAAAATCTGGACCTGTGAGTGATAACATATCGATTTCTACTCGTCCATTTAGATTGTCCATCAGCGATTGTATAAAATCACTCATGTTGTCATGATGGAAATAACAAGCATAAATCATATTGGCTCCTAACAATCCGATCGCTTCTTGTTGTAAAACATTGTCATTATCCAACATTTTTACATGAAGCATCAAGTCATTTGGTTTGCTGGTGGGGTCCAACTGAAAACGCACGCCCATCCAACCATTTCCTTTTATCGTCCGAGCATAATTAATGGCTGAAACCGTATCTGCAAAGGCAAAAAACTTAGTCTCTGCTGTAGTCTTTACTAAACGCTCATCCATCAGTCCATACTCATGGTCCAACATTCTAATCAACCTTGACCGACAAACATATCTGCCTGAAGCTTCAGCACCATAGATCGCATCTGAAAATTCCTTGTCATAAGCTGACATAGTTTTTGCGATGGTACCCGCTGCAGCCCCGGCTTTAAAAAACAGTCGCGCTACTTCCTGTCCTGCACCAATTTCAGCAAAGGTTCCATAAATAGACTTATCCAAGTTTATTTCTAAAGCCTTTTGTTGTTGTTGTAATATCTGTCGTTTCATAGCGTATCTACATTCCGCTACAAATATAGATGCTTGACCTCAACAATGTTGGCTTTTATATATTAGAAATCGTTATTTGATGGTAAATTGATGTGATTATGGGGAAAAGCTACATTCTTTATAAGCCTTATGGCATGCTAAGTCAATTTACAAAGGAAGCTGCTCATCATATGACCTTAGCAGATTTATCGTTTAGTTTCGATAAAGATGTTTACCCTGTAGGCAGATTAGATGCAGATAGCGAAGGACTTTTACTTCTTAGTTCTGACAAATCACTCAATCATAAAATCCTACATCCATCTAAAAAAGAAACCAAAACCTATTTAGCCCAGGTAGAAGGATCACCAAGCCAACAAGATTTTAATGCTTTTTCTAAAGGGATTAGCATAAAAATAAAAGGGAAAACTCATCAGTGTTTGCCTGCAAAGGCCCGTGTTTTATCGGACTCTCCCGATTTACCAGAAAGAAACCCTCCTATTCGAGTTAGAAAGCATGTCCCTGACACTTGGGTAGAAATAAAAATCCAAGAAGGCAAAAATCGGCAGGTAAGAAAAATGTTTGCAAGTGTAGGTTTTCCGGTGTTACGTTTAGTTCGAGTCAGCCTATCAAAGTGGCATTATAATCAAGGTGCACTCAAGGGTTTGGCTGTGGGTGAGGTTCGGGAAGTTTAACAAGCCTTATAGTTTAATAATCTTTTTTGTAAACAGCATTTTCCCATTTTCTTCAATACTTAAGAGGTATATTCCTGGATCCAAAGTGCTCGTATTTAAATTAGTTTTATCGTCTGATAATAATTTTTTCACTACCAACTTTCCATCCAATGTATTCAATCTTATGCTTGTTCTTAGATTAGGTTTCACGGATGTTTTTATGCTTAATGTATTCTGCACAGGATTAGGAAACACTTGGAAGTTTAATGAACTCGACTGGACTACATCAGATATATCTAGCGAAAGCGTTTTACACGAAATATCAATCCCAAATTGGTTAGAAACCTCCAGGCATATTTCATAGTTTCCATTTTCTTCAAAGGCATGTACTGGGTCAAGTGCTTGTGATGATGAATTATCACCAAATGTCCATTTCCATTCTTCTGGTGCTCCGTAAGACAAATTAACAAACTCAAATTTAAATGCATTTACACTGTCAGGTGCTATCCTAAACTTACTTACTGGAATATTATCAATACCCAGCGTGTCGCATTCACTGCCATCAACAGGCCCTAATTTTAGATTTAATTGGTTAGGTACGGTTTGAGAAAAAACAGTATTACACCAAAGGGCATTGTTTTCAAAGTTACTGTCCTTGTTTCTTTTATGAGGACTATGAAGAACATGAATATTTTGATTACTCGAACTTCCTGGGACACAATAAATCTTACCATTAGGCGCAGTCCATAAATAGCCTAAATTGTTATCCCAAAACCCATCGTATTCAGTCCCATCATATAAACCAACTGACTTCCTTGATCCGATTATATCTTCAGATTGAAGATCGTATTGGAAAATATTATTTCCATTACTTGCATATAGATATCGGTTATCAACAGAAAAATCAATACCGTTTGCAAATGTTGAAAATGCAAACGTGTCTTGTGCTATTTGTGAATAATAGCCAGAACACCGATTAAAATCAAAAAAAGTTAACAATGATAATTGACCATGAGCACTATTGACTGTAAAATATCTTCCGTCAGATGAAAATCTAGCCGAATGAAACCCACCTTGATTTATTGCAAGATCAATTGATTCTTGTTCTATAATTTTTCCTTTCTCGAAATACAAACTATTTATTTTACCAAAATCGTAACTTGGAATTGCTATCCACCAATCTCTCCCATTCGCATGCTTACACGCTGTAAAACCACCTTTTGTTACATCACTTAGGATTAAGGAGTCTCTAACAACAAATTCAAATTGATTCTCAGAATTCAATTGCAGTTTATGATAAATTAAGCTAAATTTTAAAAGGTCTTCTGAATATCTAATACAAGAAAATAAATGGACAAGACTATCTGATTCAGGAATAAAAAAGCTGCCTTGGTTGATTGGCAAACCTCTTGGCTCCCCTAGAGTTATATTAATATCCCAATAGTCACCCCTCCCAATTATTCCATCTTCAGATTGTAATCTAATATGTCCACCATCATAAATTTCCATTCCATTTGTATAAAGAACTAGTTTTCCATCCTTGTTAAGCAAGGAAGAAGAAGTTAGATCAAAATTGCATTCAGCATCACCCAAATATGTTTGTTCTAATCCTTCATTAAAAGTCAGAATTGATAAACCAAATAAACTGTCACTTGGATTATTTTGGATTGAATACCCTAACAGCCACTGATCTTCAAGAACTTGACAATTCAAATGGAATGTCATAAAAACCAGAAAATATAGACAATTATATTTATTCAATTTTTATCAATTTTACTGGGTCCATATTTTCAATTTTTAAATAAAATATTCCTGATGGTAAATTTGTAGTGTTGATGATATTATTATTTATGTTACATGGCCATTTCTTTCCTAAATTATCAAATATTTCAAATTCTTTAACATCATATTTCATATTTAAAATTAATTGGTCTTTAATTGGATTTGGATAAACTTTAAGAGAGTTTGATAAATCTTTTTGATTGTTTTTTTGTTTCACTATTGGACAATCCTTGAATAACTCATAATTATAAATTCTATCCGACAAATTAAGTATTTCTATTGCAAACAATTTAGCAATTGGGTTTTCTAAATCACAAAACTTTGAAGCTTCAATGACTTCAGTGTAGTCAAAAATATCTTTTTGGACATTTCCCAGAGCATGATTAATATATACTTGTAGAATATTAGTAATAACTTCATAAGTTTGTTCTGTTGGATTGAAACTTATTATTTTATTTAATATAGAATTGTAATGTTCGTCAATTATGGAATCAACTAAGTTTTGATTGACCGATATATTGTAATTATAACTATTTAATTCATTTGAAATATAATTAATTTGAAGTTCGTATTGACTTTCAGTTAATGTTGAATCTAGGTAAAACTGCGTGATAGTAACATATTCATTTCCTAAACTATCAACTAAGTCAATATCCAATTTTATTTCATTCAATATATCCACCACTGTGGAATCATTATTTACTGTATAAATTGTTTCAACAATGATATCAGCTAATACTTCTATATCAGTCCCTTGAATAGAATCAGCATATAGGTCAACCAACTCATTACTATTTTCAAAACGACAATCATTTAAATACCAAATTGCATATAGTAACTTATAGTAGTTATTCACTTTTTTCTTATATGGTTTCCAATAAGATTGTTCATCAAACATTCTAATAATATCCTTAACTAAAATATCGTCAAAAATCTCGGAACAATCATTTGAAACATAAAAGTCATCTTCATCACCTGTAAATTCTGGTTCACACTCAGTTGAGTTGGTAATAAGAGGTGAATCTATTTTATCAAACCAAACATGTTCTATCAATGAAGGAGTAACGATATTTGGGGAATAAACTCCTGTTTGATTTTCAGGATCACCATTATTAATATTAAAATTAGGATCAACAATGAATTTAGATAAGAGTGCTAATTCGGTAATTAACTCAATACTCTCACCTTTTATTTCACAAGTCGACATATCTTCCGGATGTTCAAACTCGTTTAATGTTAAATTTTGAGTCATCGTGACTGTATTGTTTTGATATCGAACATCAATTAGGTTTCCCTCAAATTTATTTTTAACTATACTATTTGATAGTGCGCATACATTCTGTTTCAAATCCCCAACTGATAATTTGCTATACAGATTACAATTATTTGCATTATTAAAACTGAATAAATTTCCAATACTTGACCCAATTGTTTTATTCGCTAATTCCAATTGTTTTGGACTTGCAACACTATTTCTATTAATTGCCAAATATTGACTAGTACCCCATCCAACAACTCCTCTTTTATTCGTCGAATTTTGTTTCATTGAAATTTCATTTTCTAAAGCAAAAAGCCTGCCACCACCAACTACTTCTATACCAGTTTGATCATGAATTTGACTACTTAATGTTATTTTATTTCTTTGTATTAGAGTTTCTGTTGCTGAATTTATTTTGAACCCAAATTGATGGAGATTTACAGGGTCTGTAGCGTCAAATGGATTATAATAAATTGTATTATCAACCCCTATATACTCATTATCTTCTATCCTAACTTTCGAAACTGACCCAATTACTTTTTGAACCTCAACTCCAATTTCACAGCCATTAAAGAAATTCCTAGATATACTATGACTAGAAACATCATGATCATTCCTTATCCTTATAGCTTTTCCTCCACCTCTTTTGTTATATTCAATAATCTTAATATTTTCAAAGTAATTATCTGAAAAATTTGCTCCATTATTTCCACTAAGTTCTACCCCAATCTTGTCTATATTGATAAAATTGTTGAAAGATCCAGAAACAGAATTATTAAAAGAGGCTAAAATAGCAATCCCATATTTAGTCCTATTGATTGTTCTTCTTCTAATATTTGTAAAATTATTATTTGTAATTCTCACAAAGACACATTTATTCGCTTTGACTCCAACTAGATAGTTGCTAAAATCAGAATCAACTATAATGGTGTTTGAAACTTGATTAATAGTTATTGAGGTATGGGAATAAGGTTCATCAGGATAGTCTGTTTGTCCAGTGTATGATGGTTTGATTTCCCCTCCTAAAAAAGTACAATTTGCAATAAATCCTTTTAATTGAAGTGTAAATACATAGTCTGCATCTTCAACTGAATTAAAAAACCCTGACCCAAAACTTGAATATCCGGAACTTAAATGAATGTCATAAATATTATTTCCAAATTGTACCGTATTTAAATTCAATGTAATTTCATTTAAAGGAACTTGGTCATAGTTTCCATTTTGTTCATATAGTAAATCTTCCGCATCATTTAAATTTTGAAGGTGAAAGTTAAAGCTGATTGCCTTGTCAGCGTCACTGATTGAACATTGAAACAAATCAAGTTTTGCACTCTTAAGAAGTTTGATTCCTTGCCATAAATTATTACAGCCCTTAAAATAAGTTGTCCTACACAAAAAATTAACATCACTCTTAACCACAATTTCAGCACCATCAGCCATAATTAAGTCGCAACCTCTAAAACTATAATCTCTATTTATAACTAATTTTCCTTTTACCAAGAGTTTTTTTCCAATAGAAACATTTTCATCAAGTACACCTGCAGCAACTAATGCACCAATTGAAACAGAATTATCAGAGGTGTTGCTATCATATTGATCACAAATAATAATTCTATCCTCTTCACATGGACTTGGAATTTCGCAATTCAAAAAACTGAAAGGAAGTAAAAATGGTAGTAATGATATCATAAATTAATTTTTGTTGAAAATAATAACGGTTTCCCATATGTACCTAGTTTTTATTCTTTATTTTTCACATATAAATTTTTGATATGTACTAACTTAGGACAATTTGTCACACATAATTAAATTTGCCTTTATAACTCCATTTTCAAGCCCATGCAGATTCACAAAGTCAAAAATCCAAAAATATTACAAGATTTCTTTAGCCACAAGACCATACGATCAACTTATTTAGATAAAAAACCCTAGATGGTCTTGCGCTATTTTTACTTTTTTAAGAAATGGTAATTCCTCGAATGTGGAAACTTTCTTTCAAAACAATTCGAAGACTTAATCTTTAGAATGGATAAATTAGTATGAATAGTCAATATGTTATCTTGTGGTTTCGCAATAATTGTTTTTGCTTAATCATGCACCTGAGGTTTATCTTAGGAAGTTCCTGTCAATTGCATAACCTTAGTATAATTCTAAAGTCTGAATTTAGACAAGTATCTTCAACCCCTACATTGAATTTCAGATTCTTTGCTAGGACCTAAATTAATTCAAGAAACACAGATTTTATAAATAATTAGCAATTTAAGAAGTGCCCCCAATAGCTGTTGTAAGAATGCTACTAATTTGAAATAATTAATTTTTGATAACGGGTCTTGTTATAAAATTCATCATAATAATTTAAAAAGTATAATCCGACAGGCAAAGTAAATGGAGATAAAATAAAAGTTTCGTTTTTTAAATTAAATTAATACAAAATTTCACCATTGGTTGAGCTAATTTGAAGAGTTCCTGTTGCAGGGCTTTCAAATGAAATATTAAATGTTCCATTGCTTGGGTTTGGAAAAACACTAATTTCACTTGAAAATGAGCTGGTCTTTGTTTGAGTAATGACTTCACTGCAATCTTCAACAAAACACCCTTCACTATTTAATTCTAAAGCCCATATTTCTCTACCATTTTCCTGAGACGTAATATCTATTTATGCTAGAAGGTTCCCATTATCAAGCTCAATCATAGACTTAACAAAATATCCATGCTCGTCTGAGTCTGCATATTCAGGTCTTTCAATTCTTCTTGTCCATATGGTATCTCCTTCAGTGTTAAATTTTGTAATTATTGCTTTTGTAGAAGAAGATCCATTGAAGGAACCATACCCAAAGAAATTCCCATCGTTACTCGCTAATAATTTATGATATGTGAGTTTCTGACCATTAGTTAAAAGTATTTCTCTCTCTCTAATGAGGTTTCCTTCAGAATCAAACCACAATAATTGATAGGGGAAAGCCGTGAATGTGTTCAAATCAAATTCCTCATCATTCCATTTATTCACTTCATAAAAAAGAACAATTTCTCCATTTTGAAGAATTGTTACGGCCATTTTATTGCTTAGGCTCATTATCTCTTCTTCGTAATTTACAACCCATTTGGTTGTTCCATTAGGTTTAAGTGATCTAAGTCTCAGATGTCTGCCTGCAATTGTATTTTTAAAAATGCCGGCAGCAACTATTAGAGTTGTGTCATTCGGAGCTGCGATAGAAAAGGGATAAGATTTATTAGCATCTTGATCAAACTCAATTTGCCATTCTGTTTCTCCTTCAAGATTTAATTTTGCAACTTGAAATCTATTTTTATTCTCAGGAAATTCTACCCAAATTACCAAGGCTAAGCCATCCCCAAATTTTGTAATATGCATGGGGAAATTATCAAATCCATCAGATGTGACATCTTTTCTCCAGTCAACTTCAAATGCTGAATTTATTTTAGCTAACTCTAAAGATTTTGGAATTTCTCGTATATCTCCAAAACAATATAAATTCTCCTCTACTTTGACACAAGGAGTAAAACAAAAATCAAAATCTTCAAATAGAAAATTTGATTGTGAATCCTCATCAAATAGGATAATTTCAGAGTAATCACCAATAAAAATAGTTGGAATTGCGAAACCATCATTTACCTCATACATATGTGTCGTGTTGTGACCAGGTGAGGTTGATTCAAGTATTTTATTCACTTGACTAATGCATAAACTGCATTTAAAAACTAAGGCTAATAGTATTAATTTTCGCATATAAAAAGTAAAACAATATAGAGAAGTGCCTCACTAAGTTAATTAATCACTGATTATTCTAGCACTTATAACTGCATTATTGTTGACTGTAAAACTTCAACAAAGCAGCACGAAATCAACATCTTTCTTTTCGGTTTTTCAATATGTATTTGATTTCATGAGTGATGATTCTACCTTAAAATAATCTGATGAAAAGAATGTTTCAGCATTTTATAAATTCATCGCTTTATATCCAGGAGCAACCCAGCAAACTTATTCGGCTAAAGAATGGTGGCTCTTCATGTCTAGGGAATATGAATTCAACATTGTCAGCTAGCACGGCCTTTCTTGATAGCGACCCTTGATTAAATTTGCTATCTTTTGATAAATATCCACTTTCGTCACATTTAAAAAATATTTGATTGGATTCATATTCATTAGGCCAACAGTTATCCTGACCATAAATGCTAAAGGTTAATAAAAGGCATAGCGATGCTAAGCCGCATTTTGTGTAGTTTCTCATAATTAAATCTGTTTTTGGTATATTTTTTTGGCTAATAAAGTATTTCGACTAATGTAGTATCATATGAAGGGGTGAAAATATTTCTGAAGATAAATTCACCATCTATTATGTTAGGTTTGTATCTGATTTCATTTTCAATATCTCCTGTAATTAAAAATAAATCGTCAAAATCTCCAAATCCTCCAAATATTGTGATTGAGTTACCATTTGCGACTGAAAGTAATATCTGATTACCTTCTATTGTGTCCACATTCATTGCTTTAACTCTTACCCAAGCCTCAGCTCGCAACTCGTGCTCCATATCCATTGCTTCACTTTCAAAAAATTCTGCTCCATGATGTTCCCAATAACCTTCTTTTTCTAGTTCTGCTCTATACAATGAAAGAGAACCTATATCATCAACACAGGCTGTATATAGTCCATTTTCGTCAGTCCTAACGGTGTCTAATAGCTGTCCTCCTTTTTCATAGATGGATATAAAGACATTTTCTATGGGCATGCCGTTTCCGAAGTCAGTCACAATGCCTTCTACACATACTCCATTGCATCTTTCTTTTCCGCATGAAAAGAGACACAGTAAGATAAGTAGACTAAATAATGTTGAAATATTTTTCATAGTTCTAATTGTTATATAATGCACCACACGTTGTGTAGTTTCTCATAATTAAATCTGTTTTTGGTTTAAATTTTTTGGTTAATATTTTATGTCTAAATAAATCGTATCTCCTTTGTCTGCAAATACTTTGATTTCAAATGTTTGAGGGTCAGGTACCCATGCAGATAATTCTCTATAAGTAATTATGTAATCCATATTGCCAATGATTTTATTTTTTTTATTATAATTTGGAAGACTTATTGTATGAGTTCCAATAGTAGTTGCAAATAAACTTATTATTCCTCCAACAATAGAATCAACATCCTCGGCAGTTATCCTAACCCATGCTTCTGCTCTCAACTCATGTTCTTGTTCTTGAGCAAAACTTTCAAAAAATTCTGCTCCATGGTGTTCCCAATATCCTTCTTTTTCTATTTCTGCTCTATATAATGACAGAGAACCTATATCATCAACGCAGGCTGTATATATTCCGTTTTCGTCAGTCCTTACGGTGTCTAATAACTGTGCTCCTTTTTCGTAGATGGATATTTAAGACATTTTTGATTGGCATGCCGTTTCCGTGGTCAGTCACAATGCCTTCTACACGTACTCCGCTGCATCTTTCTTTTCCGCAGGAAGAAAAAAGAAAACATAGGGATATAAATAAAATAGAATGATGTTTCATGCTTGCAATTTCTGTTTCAAAGTTCACTATATCCTTTGATGAAATAGTAAACAATGTATAAATCAAGAATAATGTAGTTTACTATTTGTAAAATATTGGCAGTCTTCCAAGCTGTTATCAAAATGGATCGTTCTGATCTTTACTAATTGTTATTATTTACGATTGCTTAGGTAGGGTATTGTAGGTTTGACTTGTTTTATATAGGGTGATGTTAATCATCTTATGCATTTAAATCCTACTAGATTGTATATGACAAAATGTAATTAAAATGAAACGTTCTACTTCCATCCTCTTCTTTTTTATTGCTTCATGGAATATTTCTATAGGTCAAAATCAAATCGGTGAAGACATTGATGGTCGTCAGGCATTGGACCTCTCTGGTAGAGCAGTAAAGATTTCTGCAGATGGCAATCGGGTGGCTATAGGTGGCACTTTGCAATTTACAATGGAAAACAAATTAGGTCATGTAAGAATCTTTGAACGGATAAATGATTCATGGGTTCAGATGGGTCAAGATATTGAAGGAAATTTAGAAGGTAATCAAGCAGCACGTTCTATTTCCATGGCACTGAATGGCCAAAGAATAGCCATCGGCGCACGATTAAATAGTGATGCTGGGAATGAAGCGGGCAAGGTCAGTGTGTATGATTGGGACGGAATCGAATGGATGCAAGTAGGCAATGATTTAAATGGTCAAATGGCTGGCGCACGATTTGGTTCTTCGATATCCTTGTCAGCTGATGGAAAACGTATGAGTATAGGTAGTCCTCGTGAAAATGAATTAGAAGGCAGCGTAAGAGTATATGAATGGGACGGTGATGATTGGAATCAAATGGGTACTACAATGTGGGTAAAGCTATTTCCAGCCAATTGGGCATGTCTGTATCTTTGTCTTCAGATGGTCAATTAATGGCCGTTAGTGCTTCGGGCAATTTAATCGGTTATGTCCAAATGTTTGAGTGGGTGGATAATGAATGGCAACAGCTTGGTGAAGATATTCTAGGAGATGTGGAGGGTGATTTGTTTGGGCACGACATTGAACTTTCTTCAAGCGGAAATCAAATAATTATAGGTATTCCATTTTATAATCAGAGCACTGAAAAGGCTGGATTAGCTAGAGTTTATCATTGGAATGGAATAAATTGGGAGCAAACTGGAAGTGATATTGAATGTCGCTTAGGTGAATTTAGTTTTGGCATCTGTGTTTCGATAGCTTCTGATGGAAATAGAATCGCTGTGGGGGTGCCTATAAATGAGGCAAATCTGTCCAATGCAGGCTTAATAAGAGTGTATGACTGGGATGGAGAATCATGGATACAGTTTGGACCAGATATTTATGGAGAAGCTGAATCTGATCAATCAGGGACTGATGTTTCATTAACATCAAATGGAAGCAAAGTCGCAATAGGTGCATGGCTCAATGACTGTAATGGAATGAACGCCGGTCATACAAGAGTTTATGAATTACCCATGTTTACAAATACAACTTTAAATCTAAACTCAGGACGCATAATTTATCCAAATCCTACAACTGGTATTATTCACTGCTTAGGGCTAGATGATGAGATAGTTCGAATATTAGATATTCATGGTCATTTGTGCAAAATAATAACACACCCAAAGCTTGGAATAGACTTAACTAATTTGAATCCAGGCTCTTATTTTTTATCATTCGAAAAAAATAACGAGCAGGTATTTTTAAAGGTGATAAAAATATAATGGGCTTGCTTTCAATTTTGTAACTGATAATAAATGCTTGATCTTAAGGCTACAGAACTCTTCTAACAAATTATCATTTCACCCAGAAGTAATAAGATAAAAAGAATGATTTGGCTGTTCCGTTTTCCCTAAAAAATTCCTCAAAAATCAATTTCCTGATTAAAATCACTCAAAATAGATTCCACAAGGGCTTGCCGATGTTCCTTCAGAAATCGGACATTGACTTGCCGATGTTCCTTCAGAAATCGGATATAAGGATCTCGCCCATGCTTTTTCTCTAACAATCTTGCATAAAAAAAGACTGCACTTTCATACAGTCTTTCTGGTGGTTCCACAAGGCCTGCCTTTGTGAACCTTTTAGTTAACTAGATTTTTTAAATGCATAAAAAATGACCACGCTTTCGGACAGTCTTTACGTTGTTCCACAAGGCTTGCCTTTGTGAACCTATTATTTAACTAGATTTTTAAATGCATAAAAAAAAAACCGAACTTTCGTACGGTCTTTTAGTGGTTCCACAAGGGCTTGTCGATGTTCCTTCAGAAATCGGACATTGACTTGCCGATGTTCCGATGGAAATCGGACATAAGGATCTCGCCCATTCCTATTTCATACTCTTATAATAAAAAAGACCACGCTTTTCAACGTAGTCTTAATGTGGTTCCATAAGGCCTGCCTTTGTGAACCTTCTTATTGCTAATAAACTTATGAAGTATAACAAAAAAAGACCAAGCTTTCACTTGATCTTTTCGTGGTTCCACAAGGGCTCGAACCTTGGACCCTCTGATTATGAGTCAGATGCTCTAACCAACTGAGCTATGGAACCTTTTTTCCTTTACCTTCTTAGATGCTCAATCCTCGATCTTGCATCGGGAAGCTATGGAACCTTTTTCCTTGCTTCTTGGATGCTCAATCCTCGATCTTGCATCGGAAAGCAATAGAACGGTCTTTAAGGACTGCAAATCTAACAACTTTTCTTACAACAAAAAAGCAGTTAGAGAAATTCTCCAACTGCCTTCATTATCCTGCTTTTGGAATGCTAGTGGATAATTACTTTTTTAGTCCATCGCGTACTTGATGTTTGTATCATAATTACATAAGCTCCTGCTAAAAGATCTTGCGTATTTATCACAAACTGACTCGTTTCTTCTCCTAAATACTCAGCATCATAAACTTGTCTTCCGCTCATATCAAATAAAACAATGTGGGCTGTTTCTATTGGCTTGTTAAGTAATACTTGCAAATCATTTCCTTGTTTTATTGGATTAGGACGAAGATCGATTTCAATATTCATTTCCTCTTTAACTTCGATCTCATCATTGGACTCCATCACTAATGCACCTCCTCCTGAAGTACATGCTTCTATTAACACATCATCTATATACACTTTATCTGCGTTTGAACTTGCATCACATCTAAATCTAAATCTTGTAGTAGAAGTAAATGAAATCCCAGTCACTTCAACTACTAAATTATAAACGACGTTGTTTACAAATTCGTCGCCCGCATCCCACTCCTCGATTAGGGAATAGCTGCTTCCTCCATTGGTAGAAACTTCTAAGAAAAAGTCTTCGTTTGTTTCCATACTACTCGCCTGAAAACTGAAACTTACTTGAGCTGTAGAATAGCCAGATAAATTTAAATTGTCTGTGTACATGGCAGAAGGAGCACCAGAATTATCTCTTATCCTTATACTATAAGTTCCTTCAGGCGAATAACTAGAATTTACTCTAGAACAATCCGATCCACCATCATTCCAATTACCCCAGCCTGACTCAAAATTAGCCGCATCGATGGTAATACACGGTGAACCAGTATTACAACTAGGAGCAGAATCGTCAGGTACACAAGCATCATTATCATCTATATCATCACCAATGCAATATCCATCATTATCATTATCCACGTAGATTCCTTCGCATACGCAATTAGCTTGATAAATATCGTTTATAGTACATACATCTCCATCATCACATGAGCTACCTATTAGGTTGTCATCCATATTCGGGCAAACATCATCAGCATCACAAACACCATCATTGTCGCTATCTTGGAAAACACCTCCATTACAATTACAATTAACATCATAGGTTTCTCCGGTAGTACACGCATCTCCATCATCACATGGGTCTCCTATGGTTAAACAACCACAATCTGGTCCACTGTTGTCTGGGTTACATGCATCATTATCATCTGGGTCATTCCCAACACAATAACCATCTCCATCGGCATCAGTATACACACCACCATTACAATTACAATCTGCATCGTATGTTTCCCCAAGGGTACACACATCACCATCATTACATGGATCTCCTTCAATAGCACAACCACAATTCGGTCCACTATCATCAGGATTACAGGCATCATTATCATCCGGGTCGTCGCCTACACAATAACCATCTCCGTCACCATCTGTATAAACCCCACCATTACAATTGCAATCTGAATCCAACGTTTCTCCCACTGTACAATCATCATTGTCATCACAAGGGTCTCCCATTTCTGCGCATCCTCCAGTGATGGTTATCGCACATTTATGGATATATATATCATCAAAAAATAATTGGTCAGCATTACTTGAAGCATCACATCTCAATCGTAATCTGGTAGTATTACTGAAGGCATATCCTGTGATATTTACTGATTCCTGGTAGTAGTTGTTGTTAGAAAAATCAGTGCCGCTTTTCCAACTTTCCACGATCGAATAGCTTGATCCACCATTAACAGAGATTTCTAAAAAGAAATCTTCATTGGTTTCCATACTATATGGATAAAATGAAAACTCAATCATTATACTTTCAGCTGAAGCCATTGCTAGATTGTCCGTATACATAGAGGAGGCAGCCCCAGAATTATCGCGTAACCTAGCACTGTAACTACCGCTGCTAGAATTGCCACTTAATACACGAGCACAATCCGATCCACCATCATTCCAGATATCCCAACCATTCTCAAATCCGTGATAATTGGTCAAATTACAATCTGAGTTACATGAAGGATCGCTAGCTACTGGAACACAAATATTGTTATCGTCTGGATCATCACCTACACAATAACCATCTTGATCATCATCTGTATAAATACCTACACAATCGCAATTAGCATCAATAACATCACCCGTTGTACATGCATCACCATCGTCACATGCATTTCCTTCGGTTGTGCATCCATCATCGGCAGCACAAGCTGATAAACAACTTGCATTGTATACTTCGTCTCTAATTTTATCACCTGGTTGAGGTCCAAAACCTAAATTAAAATCTATACCTACTCCTCCCACTAAATGGCAGTAACTCATAATCGTTCCTGCAGCTGGTAAGCCAGCATCACAACCTTCTGAATAACCAGCAGCCGGACCACAACCATCAATCGCTGTATTGTTGCCATTCCATGCACATGCATGTGTGTGCTTCGATCCTAAATTATGCCCTATCTCGTGGGTAAGTACCTCTATCGTCCATGAGTAAGTTGGGACTGTGTTATACGAGGAAGTAATTGCACTGTACCCTATCCCATAGTAACTGTTACACAGCACGTCTACATAAGCAACTCCTCCACCGCCATTATAGCCAATTAAATGAGCTAAATCACCGTTGTAATTTCCGTTGATTTCATCTTGAAACTGGTTTAAATAACTAACGGTACTTGGACCAGTATATGGATCTACTGTATCCCAAATGACAAGCTCACTCAAATTAAAATCAATCGACTCATTAGCATAAAGTGTACTAACCTGGTTAAAGGCCCCGGTTATATAGCTAGAGGTTGCTGAAATACTTCCAAAATCGTTATAGATATCGTAATCTACTTCGATGTACATATTTACACAATTATTCTCGTCATAGACTACTTTTTCTTCAGCATTGCCAATGTAATGTTCGTCCGAATTTGTGTGACAATCATGCGTAGGCGGGTTCAATACTGCTGCCTTATCATACATGATGTAATCTTCTGAGTCATGATTCTTTACTATGCTCGTCTGAACCCCATCAATGATCACAAAAACAAGCAGCTCATCTGCAAAAGTACTGACGGAAACTAATGAGTTTGGTTTTCCAGCAACGATACCATAATAATGATTTCCTTTATCAATTGTTGAATTTAAATCTCGACCAGTACCTGATAAGAATTGGGTATCTTCTTTAAAAATGTCATTTCTAATCAAGAGAAGCGTCTCGTCTTTAGAATGTATAGAAACATCTAAACCAAAGTTGTTAGGATTGGATACATATAAGTTAGAAAGTGCAGTTGCATCAAGCGTTAACCAATCCACTTTGCTAAATCCTTCCACTCCAGCCGTCTTAAGATGGTTTTGCTGAAAGGGAGCAATCTTGGTTTTGATAGAAGAAAAACTGGATTGATGTTTTTCGTAAATAGTGTGTTGAGAGATTAAAAGGGACGTGGTAAGGCATATCGCCACCATCGTAAAAAGTAATTGTTTAAGTTTTGCCATTTGTGCCAATTGAATTTAAAGAATTAGTTTAATGAGGTCCAACCCATTAGGACTAAGTGTTTAATTCAGGGCACTACAGTGTGAGCGTCTTAGTGTTTAATACGAGCATACACTTACGAAAAAACGTAAGTATTTACAGTGTTCAAATAAGAGCGTTACATCTCAGTGTTTAAAACAAGAGCATTACAGTCGGTGACTCAAAGTAACAGAAAAAAAATGGATTCTTAGTAGGGGTAAGCACCCATTTTAACATATAAGTTTAACCCTTATTTGTAAACAAGTCATTACCTACCAATTAAAAATTATATGTTTGTTATATAAATAAATCCGTCTTGAAAAAAACTAAGGAATTTTGGTATATTTTACTTTCCTTTTTCGCAATTTATATCATTTGGGGTTCAACTTATTTGGCAAACACCTGGGGAATAGCATCGTTTCCTCCTTTCATGTTTGCTTCGCTTAGATTTTCTATTGCTGGACTATTTATCATCATTTTTCTGCTGTTAAAAGGTGGTTTACGAGTAACCAAAGAGCAACTAAAAGAGACATTTTTAGCTGGATTTTTGTTTTTTGCTCTTGGAAATGGATTACTCGTATGGGGTCTGCAGTTTATAGAAAGTGGTATTGCCGCCCTTATTATTTCTCTCCAACCACTAGTTATTGGTCTCATGCTTTGGCTTCTTTATAGGAAAGCACCTGGCTTTTTAAGTTGGATAGGGCTGGGTATTGGCTTAATCGGTATGGGCTTATTGGTTTGGCAAGATGGTTTTATTTCTAGTAGTAATTGGCTCATTGGTTTTGGAGCTATTTTAGTGGCTATGACTTCTTGGGCTTTCATTTCTATCCGGATTAATGATCGAGAAAAGCCAGATTCGATTATTAAAATAGCTGGTTTACAAATGGTTTTCGGTGGTATCTTATTAGCTATAATGAGTCTTGTTACTGGAGAATTCCAACAATTCCAAATGAGCGATGTAAATAAAAAAGCACTTTATTCCTTAATTTATCTCATCTTTTTTGGGTCGATTATAGCTTTCTCTGCTTTTAATTATCTCTTGGTTAAGGTGTCACCCATCAAAGTGTCTACCTCAGCCTATATTAATCCGATAGTCGCCTTGTTTTTAGGTTGGCATCTAAATGCCGAGCAGCTTAGTACTCAGTCCATTATTGCTACTGTCATACTCTTAACCAGTGTGTTTTTAATTAATGCGGATAAGTATAAGTCAAAAAAGAAAGCAGTTAAGCCTGCTTAGCCTGAATCGAAGAAATAATTTTTTCTCCCTGCTCACGAGTGTTTTCTATAAAATACTTTGAAGTTAAATTACCGCCTAAAACTACTCCAGCTAAATAAATGGAAGATACATTTGACTCTAAGGTGTCTGGATTAAAAGTAGGTATGTTTGTTTCTTTATCCAATGTAATGCCTATAGAAGATAAAAAATCATAATCAGGATGATAGCCAGTCATTGCTAACACATAATCATTAGGGATGGTAATGGTTTGATTATTTTGTTCAATGTCGATACTCGTTTCATTAATCTGTTTAATCTGAGCATTAAAGTATGCTTTAATGGAGCCTTCTTTTATACGATTTTCAATATTGGGCAAAATCCAATACTTTACTTTTTTATACAGAGTGGCACCGCGAATAACCATGGTGACCTTAGCGCCTTTTTGCCAGGTTTCCAATGCTACATCACAAGCAGAATTAGCGGCTCCTACAATAGCGATATTCATCCCTATATATGGATGGGCATCATCATAATAATGTTTTACTTTGGCTAAGTGCTCTCCAGGTACATCTAACATATTAGCTTGATCATAAAAACCTGTAGCAACAACTACATGTTTGGCCTTGTATGTTTTGTCTGAACTACGTATTTGCAGACCCTCATCAGTTTGACTTAGCTTTTTTACTTGCTGCTTATATTGAATATCGATCTGATAAAACTCTACTAACCTTCGGTAGTATTCCAGTGCTTCCTTACGAGTAGGTTTATCTACGTGTGAAATAAAAGGTACTTCTCCTACTTCCAAATTTTTAGATGTAGAAAAAAAAGTCATGTTTGTAGGAAAATGGTAGATACTGTTAACCAGCACACCTTTCTCCAGCACCACATAGCTGAGACCTGCCTTTATAGCAGCAATAGCGCAATTTAAGCCAGAAGGACCAGCTCCAATAATTACAAGATCATACATCCCTTACCTCATCAACGAAACATCTCCTTTAGATTCGTATTCAACTTGATTAAAACTCCATTTGGCGTAATACATGTAAACACCAGATGGTTGTTCGTCATCATCTTTTCTTCCATTCCATCCGGCCGTGGGATCAGTGGATTCGAATACAAGATTTCCATATCCATTGTACACATACAACTCATAACCTTCCAGTAAATTTAAATTACAATCTAAAGAAACTGGTTGGAAAAAGAAATCAGTTGTATCACCTACAATAGATCCTTGTCTTGAAGGGAAAAATATATTTGGCCATCTTAAACACGATCCACAAGGAGGAAAGCTATCTAGACGATTAACTAATATATTATCACTAACCGGATTCCCACAAATATCTAAAACCTGAGCTGTAATGATCAGATTACCTAAAGTATCGTAAAGTATAGAATCCATTGCAATGTCAACTGATGTTCCTTCACCTCCAATAAGAGATGGTATCCAAGAAATGCTTGACTCATCTACATCACCACTTAATTCTGCACTAACATTAATAAATCCATTATCACAAAATCCAACACTGTCTAAAACTAATTCAATCATAGCTGGGTCAAGTTGCTCAAATTCGAATTCGATGGTTTCAGAAATAACAAATTCACATTGATCTACAAGATTAACCGTAACAATACTAGGTTGACCTAAAGAAACATATAATGAATCCTGACCTGCGGCAGTTGCATCAATTGACCAAGTAATCGTTGATTGATCATAACCAGCTGGACCTGTCAATGTAATCAATGCCCCAGGCACACCTGAACCATCATTACCACAGACAAACTGTTCTAGGTTATAGGAAATTACATCTGGAACAGCCATAAAATCAGGGTTAACATCTATAGACTCTGTGATATTAAATCCACATTGATCCGTCAAGTTAACAAAAACTGTTGCTGGTAAATCTCCATCAAATGTGCAATCTAAGCTCCCATTACAACCAATATCTGGAGTCCAAATAATCGTATTTGGATCTATATCATCAGCATCTACATTTATAGAAATACTTGCTCCACATGCAGAAGCTTCTTGACTTAAACTAACTTCTACTGGCGTAGGCTCTAAATTAGGGTCCAGCATAATCTCATCCGTCAAAGTATAATTACAATTATCCACAACAGTAACTGAATATGGAACTGAATAATCTTCTACATCAATGACCGTTTGGCCATTATCCATAGGTCCAGTACTCCACTGAATAGAATTTATATTTATTGTTCCTGACTCAAAGTTTAATTGAATTTGTTCATAACATTCGTCTTCGATAACTTCCAGCTCTATCGTTTCTGGACCTGGTACATCAAAATCAATATCATCAGTTATCTCATATTGACAGTTATCTACTAAAGTCACTGAATACATACCTGGACCATCTACAGAAATCGATAACATTCCATCATCTGCAGATCCTGTACTCCAACGTATGGTGGATTGGTCAAAGGCCGGTGTTGTTTCGTTTACAGAAACTTCTAATATATATGCTCTATTGTCCTCGGGACTTAAACAATATAAATCTTCTCTAAATGTAATTGTGGCAACATCAGGTTCGGGAATGCCAGGATGATCATATCCAATGTAGATTGCAGTTTCTGAAGTCATACCACATTGATCAGTAACTGTGACAATAAAATTCATTTCAATGCTATCTTCTGGCATCAGGATAACCTGAGTGGTATCTCCAGTATTCCATTGATAAGTATATGGATCTTGTCCATCTATACCTTGACCATCAAGTCTAAATAACCGATCAGAACACCATAAATCCCAGTTTACATTATCAACTTCAGAAGTTAAAACATCATAGGTACTAACCTTAGCCGTATCACATAAAGTAAAACAAACTTCCGTATCAAATGTCACAGTTACTGGATAATCACCCTCTTCCATAACATTTAAAATAGCGGTGGTATCTCCTGTAGCCCATTCATATTTGATAGCATTTACTTGGGTACCATCTAGAAAAGTATCAATTGGTAAGTTTGGACAAACAACCACTTCTTCTATGCCTAAAATTGGCGCCGAAATCCCAAAATAGGGTACATCCTCAACATTCAAGCCTTGTAAAAAAGCGCCATCTCTAGCTGTCCAAACTAAAGTATCCACTGAAATAGTTAATGAATCAAGATTAAGCTCAATATCATTTTCACATAAAGCACCTCCAACATCGTCCGTTTTTATTAATAAAGGAGAGGCCTGTGGCGTTTGAAAACCAGGGCCATCATACATAGAATTCACGACCATATAGCCATTATCTGCCGAACTTAAAAGATTACCCTGGTTATTATATTTTAGTGGTGTATAATCTAAACCTCCCATCCCCAGATAGTTAGAGTTTGTATTAAACACAATTTCTCTATCATACACTTTTGACCACACAATAGAACCATCATCTATAGATAATTCAATATTTACAACTCCTTGGACAAATGGATTTAATTTTGAAACAATACCTGAGACCACTAGATTTCCATTAACTCCCTGAGTTACCTCATTTATATGTATGTTTTCGAAAGGTGAAGGAATATTAAATGCTCTAATATTTCGATTCCAAATCACATTTCCATCTTTCGAAATTCGACAAGCAAATCCTTGAAAAGAATTTAAAACTCTAGCACCAACAACCATGATACTAGAATCAGCTAATATCTCCATATCTAATGGAACAATCTCAGTTGAACTTGCTATGGTATATTCTTGGCTCCAGGTTGGAACACCTAAAGTGTCAAATCGTGCCAGGTAAAAACCATCATTGACTACATTAGTCGTATCAAAACCAAAGGTATCTCTAAAAGAGCCTACAATCAAAATATTACTATCTGGCTCAACCACCATATCAGAAAATGAACTTTGGAAAGCATTCCCTAAAGTATCCATGCTGCTATATGATTGATTCCAAATCAAAGAACCACCTACATCTAAATAATTTATCAATACGCTACTTAATGAATCAATCGAATCTTGGGTAGCTGTTAAATATCCTCCATAGGGACTTTCAAATAACTCTACTCGATTTACTTCTGTAGTATCTAGTTGGACACCGCCAATAGCTCCACTATAATTTAATTCACCCATATTATTGGTGTGCAAAACTATTTGACCATAAGCACCATTATCTCTAGTTCTAACAGTCATCACTATGGTTTCTTCATCCGGTAATGAGATTATTTCACCGAAAGGCTCCACTGAAATGGTATCCGTTACATAATAATCTCTACTCCATCTATTGCTGCCTTTTTCATCATGTCGAGTAAGGTTTATCCCTTGGAGACCGGCAAGCGTGTCTTGGAAAATTGATAATACATAGGTGTTTCTATTGTCTGTATGGAAAGCATCTAGTGTTGTATTATCTCTATCTCCATGCCTAAACATTCGTTGATATGCTTGTGAATGAAGGCTTTCAGCCGTGATAAACAAACACACAAATAGGGCAAGTAATCGCATAAGGTTGTTTTTGATTGACTAGTAAAAATAAGTTTAAAAGACTAAAGTCTGAAAGGTTTTAGCAAATAACTCAGTATTCATCTTATCTCCTCTACGACCTAAGGTGAATTAATACAACTATTCTTACTTTTTTGGAGGCCTGCTTGGTCGTATTTCTACTTTGCTTGGCAAAGTTCGCGGATTGATTTTTAATAGATCGGAAACTATCTGTCCTAAATCTTCGGGTTGAATCTTCCAAGCATCCGCTTCACTGGGTACACGATTATTAAAATAGGTTGAAACTGAACCAGGCATCAAGGTAGAAACCTTGATGTCATATTCTCTTAAATCTAACATAACAGCCTGTGTAAAACCAACTAAACCAAACTTACTCGCATTGTAGGCTGCACCTTTTGGAAAAAAGTTTGCGCCTGCTAAACTAGCGATAGTAAATAGATAACCTTTGCTTTCTTTTAAGGGAGGAATGGCTGATTTAACACTATTAAAAACGCCTGTGAGATTGATGTCTATTGTTTGATTCCACTGATCCTCAGTCATTTCATCAATCGGTGCAAAATGACCCACACCAGCATTGGCAATGAGTACATCTAGTCGTCCAAATCGACGCATGGTCTGGTCAATGGCGGCTCTACAATCTTCCAAGGAACGCACATCAGCTACAACATCTAATACCAGAGAGTCTTGAGCTAACTCAGTTTTAGCTTGGGATAAAGATTCGGCATTCCTTCCAGTAATAACTACAGCATATCCATCAGCCAACAAAGATTTAGCAATACCTAAACCTATGCCTTTACTTGCTCCAGTTATTAGTGCTACTTTATTGCTTGATGACATTAAAGCGCTTTATGTGATCCATCGCAAAAGCCTGGGTTAGCTGTTTGCTTGCAAGTACACATTCCTACTGTTTTTGTTTCCTCGGCTATAAAAACCTTAGGAACAAACTCAGTTCCTTTATGAGCTCCATTACAAAAGGGTTGGTTATCTGATTCGCCACAAGTGCAATAAGCATATTTCTTTCCTGCTTCTAATTCTACTCGTATCGGCGACGTACCTGCTATTTTTGGATTTGCCATCTTTTTGTTTTATTCAATTAATTGTAATATTGCACAAAATTGAGTGCTAACTTAATAACTCTAAAATATCATACCAATTATGTCAAAGCTAGCTTATTTCTTTATTCCTTGTTTATTTATTTTTCTTTTTAGCTGTGTTAGCTCAGAAGAAGTGTTTGATGATAACCAAGCTGAAATAGAACAGTATTTAGAAGATAACAATCTAACTTCAGAAATAACAGCTTCTGGTTTACACTATGTGACCACTCAAACTGGTAATGGAAATTTTCCCGCTAATAATGATGATGTTAAAGTAAACTATGTTGGAAAATACATTGATGGTTGGGAATTTGATAGTGGTGTAGGTTCTGAATTTAATTTGTCAGAAGTGATTGCTGGATGGACTGAGGGTATGCAGTTTGTATCCGAAGGAGGGTCAGCTATTTTATTGCTTCCTGCGTCTTTAGGTTATGGCAATAATCCTCCTGCCGGGATTCGAAAAAATGCAGTTTTAGTGTTCAATGTCGATTTACTTGAAATCCTATAGCTAGGCTTTTAAAGCCTCTATTTTCTTTAAAACTTCTTCTGCTTCCTCACGCTTAGCATCGCTGGCTTGTCGATCGGTTTTTGATAACTGGAAAGAATCTTCCATCAGTCTTTTGTATTCTTTTTGTAAAGCTTTGACCGGATCTTTCTTGAATATTGAAAACATATTTAGTTATTTTTATAGCTAACATCCACACCATGAAACTTGTTCATTATTGCTGTTTTGTACTACTAACTTTTAGCGCTTGCAAAACATCGAATGCTATTAATTATGTTCAAAATCAAGATGCCTATCAAGTAGGTTTTCTCATCATGGATGGAGTGTATAATACAGAGCTCACAGCACCTTATGATATATTCCAACATACGATATTTAGAGACAGTATTAAAGCAATGCAAGTCTTTACCGTAGCCGAAACTAAAGAGGTCATAACATCTTTTGAGGGACTGAGGATACTTCCTGATTTTTCTTTTGATGATGGCTCAATGCCGCTTATTGATATATTAGTTGTGCCTAGTGCAGAACATCACTTAGACTCAGACCTCGAGAATCAGCGGATGATAAACTGGGTTAAAAAGGTGGATAAAACAGCACAGTTTGTTACCTCTCATTGCGACGGAGCTTTTGTACTAGCTAAAGCTGGCTTGTTAGATAATCATGTGAGCACTACCTTTCCATCAGATATAATTACCATGAAAGAAATGTTTCCCTCCTTGGATATTCGCACAGATGTCTTGTTTGTTCATGATGGTAAATACATTACATCTGCTGGTGGAGCTAAATCCTTTGAAGCATCTCTCTATCTGACTGAGTTACTTTATGGGAAAGAAATAGCTCAACGGCTAGCGGCTGGATTAGTCATAGATTGGGAGCTTGAAAAGGTGCCTCATCTAGTAATTAAGCAAGATTAAAACTTATGGAGTTTCAAACGGAAAGACTCATTGTGAGGCCGACAAACCTAAAGGATGCTGCTTTCATTTTAGCACTTATGAATACACCTAAATGGATAACAAACATTGGAGATCGTAAAGTAAGAACTGTCGAAGCTGCAGAGAAATACATAGAAGAGAAAATGTATCCACAACTAAACTCTCACGGATATTCAAATTGCACTATTATACTTAAATCCACAGAAGAAAAGATAGGTACCTGTGGTTTATATCATAGAGAAGGCCTTGATCACGTTGACATTGGTTTTGCTTTACTACCTGAATTTGAAAAAAAAGGATATGCTTTTGAAGCAGCTTCTAAAATGATACATATAGGATTTACCAGCTTTGGACTCACACAAATTTCTGCTATTACTACGAAAGAAAACACAGCTTCCCAAAAACTAATCTTAGCTTTGGGATTAGGTTTTGATAAAATAATAAATATCCCAAATGATCCTGAAGATTTATTGCTTTATCATATCTTCAAAAAACAATAATATATGTCATCGACTCATTCGCAAATTGAAAGTTTCAAATCAATATTTAATCGAGATTTAGACCGATTAGCTAAAGAAATCAAAGCCTATGAAGATGAAGACAACCTCTGGGTATTAGGTAGAGGCATTACTAATACCGCTGGAAATTTGTGTTTACATCTAGTGGGAAATTTAAACACTTTTATAGGCCATCACTTAGGAGGTACAGATTATAAAAGAGATCGAGAACTAGAATTTGCTGGGAAAGGAATTCCTCGTGAGTTTTTATTAGAAGGCATTAAAAACCTTCAAGCAACATTGGACAAAAGCTTTACAGCTATGGAAGAAAATCAGTTAAATGAACTCTACCCTGTCGAAGTGCTAGGAAAGCCCATGTCTGTTCATCACTTTTTGACTCACCTAACTGGACACACCATGTACCATATAGGGCAAATAAATTATCACCGAAGAATGCTTGATCATGACTAAAATGGACCCCAAAGAACAAGAAAAAATCCTTAGAAAGTTTTTAATCTTCAGCGACGAACCTAGGGAGGATGGCAAATATGGAAATGTATTTCCAATGACTGGAAAACAGCTCATCATCGCCTGCCTTGTTTTTGCCTTAGTAGCGATTTGGGTGATAAAAAATAAGAAAGCAGATTTTGGCGAACAAAACTATGGCCCAGCACAAAAAATTGAAGCCGAAAAGTAATTTGTATCCAACAAACTATGGCGTTTGATGACAATTCTCTGTCCGACTCGTAGGAGTTTAATTTGTCTTGATTGTTGATTCTTTGATCTAAGCAAAAGAATACATCCAACTTTATAAGAGCTTCAAAGATGTATGGTACAACAACATAACCCTAATATGGATTCCATAAAATTTTAGAACATTCAGGACTTTTTTAAAGAAATAGTGAACGAAGGTCCGAAGTTGCGTTCTGCTTAGCAGAAAAAAGCACGAAGGATTATAGTGAGTGGTCCTAAAGGGAATTTCCTTAAAAAATCTAGCCCTTTTTGCTACTTTTTACGGCAATGGCAAAAAATAAAATAGACTACTTGACCATTTCAGCATATGGAATAACTACCTCGAAGCCTTTGCCTTTAAAATAGGCTTTAGTTTCTGCAACAGATTTATCAGAACTTATCAGTGCAAAGTCTCCTCCCCAAGCACCTAAGGATTTAGCCTTTCCCCAATAGTCACTAAAATGTGTTGCTTGGATACGATCTAATTTTAAAGCTTGACTTACTAGGTCTTCGTGTTTATCCATTAGCCCTTCAAACTTGCTTAGACTTTTAGCCTCAAGCATAGCTTCAGTGATAGCTGTTAAGTCTTTGCAAAAGGTTTTCTTGCCTTTTACCGTCTTTAGATAATACTTTATGGCATCATTAGAAGACTGCTTTTGGTTTAGATAAACAAAGTATAATTTATCACTAAAAGCTGGCTTAAACTCCACCGGCTCATATCGTATACTATCTTCAGTAACCTGATATAAAATCGGATCATCTGAACCCGCACAGGCTACATCATAACCCGAACCATTAGAAACTTTGAAATGCAATTCCATCGGATGGATATCTGCCCAAGCTGCCACGGCATGAGTTAGGGTCGAACTAGATCCTAATCCCCAATCTTTAGGAAAATCTAATCTAGAATCTACTCTAAATCCTTTCCATTTTGATAAAAATTCTGAATTCAAACGAACAGCAGATTTTAGAAGCTTTTTAAGATATAAGCTCTTTTCTTCATCGGTAGTTTCAATGGCACTAAAATCAAATAATGAAATTTTAGATTTAAACCATTCTTTACCATCTGGATCATAACTCTTCCAAATGATATCAGAACCACTATAATTTTTGACGTTTAATTGTTGGCCTTGCTTTGTTGGGACAGCTAGTGCTAAGGCACCATCAAGTACTCCATACTCTCCTGAAATTAGAAGTTTTCCGTTTGCGTAGAACTGGCCGATGATTTTTCGTTTTAGCTTTAAAGCAACAAAAGTACATAAATTAAAAATATTTTAATATGTATTTTTGTTAAGGCTGGATTATTGTTGTTCGAAGTGATAATACGTAATCCCTAACTGCACTATAAGAAATGGTTTTGTCCTCAAAATAATCACCAACCATTTTGGCTTCTTCCTCATTCGTTTCTAATTGATTTAGGATGTTTTGGAGGTGCATTTTCATATGTCCCTGCTGGATTCCTGTGGTCACTAATGAGCGTACTGCAGCAAAATTTTGGGCCAATCCTGTCACTGCAATAATTTTCATTAATTCTTCCGCTTTTGGGTTTTCTAACAATTCTAATGACCTTTTAGCCATTGGATGTAATGAAGTTAAACCACCAACAGTACCTACAGCTAGAGGAATTATGAGCTCAAAATAAAACTCGTTCTTTTCAATTTTGCAAGTACTCAAACTTCTGTATTGACCATCCTTGGAAGCATAAGCATGCCCACATGCTTCTATCGCTCTAAAATCATTTCCTGTGGCTAAAACCACGGCATCTATACCATTAAATATCCCTTTATTGTGGGTAACCGCCCGATACGGGTCGTGAATTGCAATGTCTATGGCACTCTTAAATTTTTTGGCAAAATCTGCGGCCTTTAGTTTATTCGGAAAATTACCCAGATCCTCAATAGGACATTTCACCCAAGCTCTTACGGTACATTGTGGGGTGAAATTTGACAAAATACTCATCACAATTTCTACATCTCGCTGATTATCTGGTATCCGTTCACTCGTGAGCATATAGCTTTTAAAGCTTTGGGCAAATTGCTCTAAACAACTATTGATAAAATTTGCTCCCATCGAATCACAAGTCTCAAACGAAGCTTTTAATTG
Source organism: Saprospiraceae bacterium (assembly GCA_020629035.1). Taxonomy (GTDB): domain Bacteria; phylum Bacteroidota; class Bacteroidia; order Chitinophagales; family Saprospiraceae; genus JAHDDO01. Next base: position 151,480 of record JAHDEC010000004.1, read on the forward strand.
GTAATGGTTTGGTAAGTTATCCGCTGTTTTTTCTAACGCTATATCCAATATTCCTCCACCACGTTTTCGCATGTTGCTAGTAATCGGATTAGTATCTTCAATTAATCGGGCTTTTATTTGATCAAACTGTTCTTCTAATAGATCAAAGTCTCCATCCCATTTAAAATGCATCTGACCCAGCTTTACGGTCCCTACAATTTCAGCATGAAATCCTCCCCTATCCATCCAATATTTAGCGGCACTAGAAGCTGCTGCAACTACTGAACTTTCCTCGATTACCATAGGAATGCAGTAGGCTTTATCATTAATAACAAAGTTAGGCGCTACTCCGAATGGCATGGGAAAATTAGAGATGGTGTTTTCACTAAAACCATCAAGTATCTTTTGTTGATCTTCGTTGGCATGCCAGTAACTAGCTAGTTCTCGCATGACTGTTTCTGGATTTTTGAAGAAATTCTCCACTATCCATTTAATCTTTCCTCGCTTTGACAGCTTAGAAAAGCCTGTTATGGTTTTTTTATTTTCCATGGAGAAATGAATCTAGATCCGTTGGTTTTAATAATTTATGCGCCATCTGTAAGCCCTTAATCTGAGATTGAATATAGTTGTTTAATGCTGAATATCCTTGAATTGCATAGCGAAGCATTTCAGAAGCTTGTGCGTAAATAGCTGGCATTTTAGCTGATTCAGTCAAATAATAACCGTCTAAGAAGCTTTTTACACCACCCGATATAATTAGTTTTTTACACTTTATAGCACTTGACTGTTTCGAAATAATTTCATTTACAAAATGAACCATTTGGTATGCATTGTGGCCAATATTGGCTACTTCTTTAAAACTAGTTTGTTGTATTTCATCAGCTCTTAGTAGCTCTAATTTCGAAAAATTAGTACCTCCATGAGCTCCAAAATCTAACGCCTCGATGGGCATCTTTAACAAAGCTTCTAGGCTTTTTGGACCCATTCCTTGTCCTACTTCTTTTACTATAATGGGATATTTGGCCACTTCTAGTAGTCGATGTAAGGTGTTTATGGGAGCGTATTTTATTTGATCGCCTTCAGGTTGTAACCATTCTTGTAGCGGGTTTATGTGGACTATTAAACCATCTGCAGAAAGCTTAGCTATTAGTTTATCGATTCGATTAGTTTCTCCTGCATCTAGTAACTCTTCAATCTGAGCAATACCTAAGTTTATAAGTAATGGTTGATCAGGCATTAAATGTCGCACGTCGAAATCTACTAAACGATCATCACTATATAATAACTGACGGCAAGAGCCTAATCCCATTGCCAGCCCAAATGCTCCGCATGCTTTGGCTAAATGTTGGTTGATCATTTTAGCTCGCTCTGTACCTCCAGTCATGCTGCTTACCCATATCGGAAATGACATCGTTTTACCGCAAATCTCTATGGGAAATTGTTCGTCATTTGGGTGGGAGGACAACATTGGCTCATAAAAAAACCGCTTATCTTGATGGATCCTACTTACATAGGAATCAAAGGCCAACTGTATGTGGTCTTCTTTCCGATTTGCTGCATTAGGATCATTTGTTTCCTTAAACTGGGACATAGATATAAACGTATTTATTTATAACGATTTGCTTTGAGAATAGTTCTATTTGTATAAACTTGAGCGCAATAATTTCATCTTATTAAATCGATGTTTTACTGAAGTAGCTAGCACTCCTAAACCATATTTTACACTTCTTCTGAAATTAATGGAAGATGCTTCTTCAAAGTATTTTGTAGGGCAAGTCACCTCTCCGATGTCAAAACCTTTGTAGACAATCTGAGAAAGCATTTGATTATCAAACACAAAATCATCTGAATTCTCATTGTAATTTATGCTTCTTAACACATTTCCACTAAAGGCACGATAACCTGTATGATACTCTGAAAGTTTATAATTGATTAATAAGTTTTGTGCCAATGTCAAGCAACGATTAGCAAAATATTTGTACAAAGGCATACCGCCTTTAAGCGCTCCTTTTCCTAAAATCCTAGAGGCTAAAACTACTTCATACAGATCTTCTCCAATGATGTTTACCATACTGGGGATCAGTTTAGGAGTATACTGGTAATCAGGGTGAAGCATAATCACAATATCTGCGCCCAATTCTAAGGATTTGTTGTATAAGGATTTTTGATTTCCTCCGTAGCCCTTATTTTTTTCATGACTTATAATATGGGTGATACCTAATTTTTTGCCCAATGCAACCGTTCCATCTGTACTAGCGTCATCACATAGAATCACTTCATCTACCATTGGAAATGGAATTTCATGGTATGTTTTTTCCAATGTTTTTTCCGCATTATACGCTGGTAAAACGACAACGACCTTTTTGTTTTTATACATGGAACATTAATTCTAAGGCCGAAAATACTATTTATCCTAAATTCATACACTAGCACTGAGTATCTTCAAACAAATTTTTAGTTTTCGATGTTACTCTATATCTAATCAAAATCATGAAACTTTTGAAAAAAATACTTATCGTTTGCCTGGCGCTTGCCTTACTTAGTATTGGCTGTATCTCTGCACTAAGCAAAAAAAGTCCTGCCCCTCTTAGCAATGAAAATGCGGATGCTTTAGCTGAAGCTATGCTGACAGCTTTAAATAAACCTGCTTTTGACTCTTTAAACTATCTACAATGGGAGTTTATGATGGGTCATAAATATATGTGGGACAAGCAAAATAATGTGGCAAATGTCCAATGGAAAGACAAAGAAGTAATCTTAAATCTTGATCAAGTAGATGGCAAGGCCTTTGTAAATGGACAAGAGGTTGAGGGCGACAAAAAACGTAAACTCATAGATAGAGCTTGGGGTTTTTGGTGCAATGATTCATTCTGGATGTTTGCTCCATTTAAGATAAAAGACCCTGGCACCCAGCTATCCGTTGTCGAAGGAAAGGAAGGAAATAAAGCACTAAAAGTCGAATATGTAAATGGTGGAGTAACACCAGGTGATACCTATGTCTGGCATTTAGATAAAAACAATATTCCTACTTCATATCAGATGTGGGTAAAAATATTGCCCGTAAAAGGAATGGAAGTTAGTTGGGAAGATTGGATCGAAGTAGATGGAGCAAAATTGGCCCAAAAACATGGCAGCAAAATGATGAACTTCGAGATGAAAGGAGTTAGAGGTGGGGCAAGTTTGTCCGATATTGGCACAGAATCTTCAAGTTTTAAGTACTAAGCATGCATATCGTTTCTTACAATGTGAATGGAATTAGAGCAGCCATTAAGAAAGGCCTTCTTAAATGGTTAAAAGAAACTAATCCTGATATTTTTTGCATCCAAGAAAGCAAATCCCAGGTCGATCAAGTGGATGCTAGCTTATTCGAAGATTTGGGTTATCATGCTTATTGGCATTCTGCAGAAAAAAAGGGCTATAGTGGCGTGATTACTTTCTCGAAAGTTGCTCCTACTAAAGTTATTGAAGGCATGGGTAATAAGGTTTATGATGTTGAGGGTCGAGTACTAGAAACCCAGTTTAAAGAGTTTACTTTACTTAATTGTTATTTCCCTTCTGGTTCGTCGGGAGAAGCTAGGCATGATTTTAAAATGGAGTTTCTCCATGACTTTAAAAAGTACATTGACAAACGTCTTAAAAAAGGAGAAAAGCTGATTATCCTCGGTGATTATAATGTAGTTAGACTTGATATAGATATACATAATCCGACAAGAAGAGATAAACCTTCCGGCTTTAAACCAGAAGAAAGAGCTTGGTTAAACGAATGGTTTGATACCTCGTTTGTAGATACTTATCGAAAATTTGATCCAGCAAGCAATGATGTCTTTTCTTGGTGGAGTTATCGAGCTGGGTCGAAAGCAAAAAATAAAGGCTGGAGAATAGATTACATTTCCTGTACCAAGAATTTAGAAGATAAACTGAAGAGTGCACATCATCATACGGAAATTACCTTTTCTGATCATTGTCCCATAGATGTAAAACTGCGTTTCTAAAGTTGTTCGATTTGCTCCATTAGTTGCATTAATTCATGATGTGCAACATTTTGGTTTTGCGAGAGCGCGATTCCTTTTTGTGCAGCAGCAACAGCTTTGGGTTTGTCTTTAAGTTTGAAATAGATTCTGGCCAGTGTATTAAAGAAAGCAGGATTAGTGTTGTCCTTAACAACACACTTTTTCATACACTGCTCTGCTTTTACCATCATTTCTTTACTGCTGTATTGGTATTCTAAAAAGGCAGCATATAGATGCATAATATTTAAGTCCGCTGTTTCTTCAAAACTGGGGAAATATTGCTCGCAATACCGCTCAAATTCTTTGTACTTCTTTTCCTCATACGATCGAGCAATAGAATACTTATAAGCCTTTTCTATCTTGTTTGTTGGATCTATGTATCCATATAATTGAATAGCTTTAGCTAGATCAGGTCTTGGATAACCTTGAGTAAGCTTAGTTTCTACTAATATTTCTATCGTGATATCTACTTGTTTTTTGTTAAGCAATTTCTCAAACTCCATTCGATTGTCGATAAAGTACTTAAAATCATCTGTGTCGGTATCTTTCAAGAAATCGAATATAAAACGCATGTTTTTTTCAGTCCCCCAATCATATTGGGTAGATAAATATTGATTAGCAACATCCCAGTGACTACCATCCATAAGTTGCATTCTGAAATAGGCCTCTTGATAGAGGATTTCAGGTGGTGCATCCAAGGCCTCATCTAATACGTACAGTATTTTTTCTTCTGGTTTTACTGTGCTATTCGTACTATTAGGTTTTTTTCTGACAGGTGCTTTAGTGGTCGGTTGAGTGCTTGTTTTGGGAGCAGGTGGCGGAGCTGTGACAATGGTTCCGGTCGGAACTTCTACGGGTTTACTAGCTCTCTTTACGGTTGGGTTATTAGATATAACCATGGTGTTATAGACTTCGTTAGAATGCAAAGCCAAATCTGCAAAGGCAAGTAACTCGTATTTAGAAATTACTTTGTCTACTTTGACTTTTATATTTCCTTCCTGATCTAAAAACAATAATGTAGGTAAAAAGACGACTCTATATTTGTTTTTGAAATCAGTTGCCGTATAATCATCAGCATTAATTCTAACATTGATAAAGTCTTTGTTAAGTATTGCTACCACTTCTCGATCTCTGAAAACTGGATCCAATTTTTTACAAGGTTTACACCATGGAGCATAAGTATCAACAAAGATCAATTTACCTTCCATTCTAGCTCGTTCTTTGGCCTGATCAATACTAATGTTTTGAAATTGAACAGATGTTTGTCCTTGAAGACAACAACAGAAAAGCAATATGATGGAGGTGATGTATAAACGCATACTTTTTCTAGCTCTTAGCTTTTACTCTCTTTAAGTATGATTCTATTTGTTGAAAATCTTTAGATTCTTCACCTAATACCTTTTTTGCTTCATCACCCAGTTTGAAAGCTTCGTCATATTTTTTATCAAGTAATAAAGCCTTTGTGTAGTATAGATAATTAGGCCCAGAAGGCTCGTACTTGACCAATTTTGCTAATAATTCGTAAGCATATGATTTGGCAGCATCTGTTTTAAATGACTGAAATAAAGTGCTACTAACTTTTTTGTAAACATCAATATCAGATTTACCTATTTTCTTTACATACGATTTAGCGTAGTGCATATACATTTTTTCATCTTTATATGCTTCGGCAAAGTCCATGTAAGAAGTAAAGCTAAATGCTTTTGCATCTGGCGACTTGCTGGCTTTTATTTTAGTATTAGCCTCTTCTAGTAACTCTTGGTAATCAAATTCAATGGCCTTAGTTACCGTTTTATTACAAGCTTTTAGTACCATCGCATAATAATCATCCTTACCTATAGTAGAAATAGCAAATGCTTGGTTGTCTGCTAATTCTTCAAACACTTTTGAATCAGCTTCAGTGCATGCTGAGGCTAAGATGGTAAATCGTTCTTTTTTACTGAGATCTTGTTCCTTTAAATATTCGTTGGCAATTTTGAGGGTAGGTTTTCCTGCTTTGTTCAATGCTTTCAAATAGTTATTTACTAAGGTAAAATCTCTTTCTCCTTCGTCATATTTTGCTGCGTACTTGGCACTATAATCAACCGAACCTAGGGCAACTTTTCCTTCGCTAATTAATGCATCACCTGTTCTAGCTCCTTTCATCTTTTTCACCACATTCCCAGTCCCATCTAGAAAAAACATTGTTGGATAAGCCGATACTGGATATTCTTTCCCAAAAGAAAAGCCATCCGTTTTCTCCATATCTAATTTTAGGTTGATAAAGTTGTTGTTGAAAAACTCGCCTACATCTTTTTTGGTAAATTCATTTTTTGCCATCCTTTTGCAGGGTCCACACCATTGGGCATAAGCATCTACAAATACTAATTTTTCTTCTTCGTTTGCTTTAGCAAGTGCTTCTTTCCAGGTGCCGTCAAAAAACTCAATGCCTTGTGCAGATAAATATCCTCCACCCAAAAAAATGAATAGTATATATAAACCAATCTTTTTCATATTAGAATCCTTTAGACTCATACGTTTAAAATGTGTTGCAAATTATATTATTGGGACTGAAAATTGGAAAGTTGCGATAAAATGTTCGCTTTTAACAGTATGATAACAAAGATATAAAACTTACGTACATTCTCTATATCAAAAGCTTCCAAAAAAAGAGGAATTTGCCCTACCTTGCATTTTCCAAAAATATGTAATTAATAAATGCCAAATCTTAGACAATTATATCTACAATATGTAGGACAAACTAGTGATTTTAGCTTAGCTTTTGAAGTGGCCAAAGCATCAGGTGTTTATTTATATGATACTAATCGAAAAAAATATTTCGACCTAAACTCTGGCATTTCTGTCAGTTCTCTAGGTCATGGCAATCCACAGATAAAAAAAGCCATCCACGATCAATTAGATCGCCATCTTCATACGATGGTTTACGGTGAACATGTTCAGCAAACCCAGGTTAAATTTGCCGAATTACTTACTAGTCAATTACCCGAGCACTATGAAAGTCTTTACTATCTTTTGACGGGATCAGAAGCCATAGAAGCTGCTATGAAACTGGCCAAAAAAAGAACCAATAGAAGACAAATTATAGCCGCAAAACATGCCTATCATGGAAGTACTCAAGGTGCAGAAAGCCTGCGCTCAGATGAAGCTTATAAGCAAGCATTCTATCCACTTTTGCCTGCGATTGATTGGATTTCGTTTAATGAAGAAAAAGATCTAGCGCTCATAACGGAAGAAACGGCAGCGGTAATTATAGAACCTACTCAAGCAGAATCTGGCGTTAACTGTGCAAAAGAAGGATATTTAAAAGCAGTCCAACTACGATGTGAGGAAACCGGAACCCTTTTTATATTAGATGAAATACAAACTGGTTTTGGACGAACAGGCCACTTATTCGCTTTTCAAAAGTATGGTTTGAAACCTGATGTTATTTGTATAGGAAAAGCTATGGGTGGTGGACTTCCTTTAGCAGGCTTAATTGCTAGTAAAGATTGTCTTTCTTCCTTAATGAAAGAACCAGCATTGGGTCATATTACCACCTTTGGTGGACATCCATTGTCCTGTGCGGCTGCACACGCATCTTTACAGTTTATGTTGGATGCCAAAGTCATAGAAAGCGTTATAGATAAATCGGATGCCTTTGCTGAATTATTAAGGCACGAAATCGTGAAAGAAGTGCGTCGAGATGGTTTGTTAATGGCTGTGGAATTGACTAAGCGTAAGTATTTAAAACATGTGGTTTCTAAAGCACACGAATTAGGTGCAATTATCGATTATTTTTTGTTTAATGATCGAAGCTTCCGATTAGCGCCTCCCTTGGTTATTAGTGAAGATGAAATAAAAAAAGCTTGTCACATTTTGCAACAAGCTTTCGATTATTCTTTTAGAAAATATAATTAACTATTATTCTCCTCCTCCTACTTTAAGTGAACCGGATTCTCTTGCTGTATCAGAAATAAGTGACAAGTAAGTCTCAAACTGAGAAGCACTTAATAGTTTCTTCATATCTGCATTCTGACTGGTTAAGATTTTGGACATTTCTGCAATCATTTTATCTCCAGAAACATTTTCCATCTTTAAGGCTTTTCTCATTTTGTTATATTTCAAAAGCGTAGTCGAAAAATCGGTTGCTTTATCTCCTTCAAGTCCTAGCGCAGAAACAAGTCCTTTAGAATCTGTAGGCGATATTTGTTTAGAAATGGTTTTTGGAGCTGTTTCAATTTTTTTGTGAGTCGGTGCTTCAACTTCTTTAGTTGCAGGCTCTCCTGTACCAGCTAATTGTTCTAAAAATGCACAACTTGTCGACATAAATCCTGCTAGTAATAATAAAGCAAATAGTGACTTTTTCATAGTATTGTTTTTAATCGTTAAATATATCCTTTGGACTATTCTATTGCCATATAGTAACAGAATTAGACCATCATTCATTGGATTAATAGATGATTTAATACTTCTTTAACCTGCCTGTAAAAACAAGTCAGTAGGTATACTTCAATAAATGTTTGGAGGAATTAGAGTTCTTTCCTTAGCCTTGCTACCGGAATGTTTAATTGCTCACGATATTTAGCAACCGTTCTTCTTGCAATGTTATAGCCACGTTTTAGCAACATGTTCTTTAACTTTTCATCAGAAAAAGGCTTTCGCTTATCCTCAGCAGAAATTATATCATTTAAGATATTTTTTACTTCCAATGTCGAAACCAGTGTTCCATCTTGTGTTTGTAAAGATTCTGAGAAAAAGTCTTTAAGACGTTTTGTTCCAAACTCTGTTTGCACAAACTTGCTGTTGGCTACTCTCGAAATCGTAGATATATCTAAATTGGTTATTTCAGAAATATCTTTCAAAATCATAGGCTTTAAAACCTTTTCATCTCCAGAATAGAAATAGTCTAGCTGAAATTGCATAATAGAATACATCGTATTATGAAGGGTTTCTTGGCGTTGCTTTATAGCATCAATAAACCATTTTGCTGAATCTATTTTTTGTTTAATAAACATGACCGCCTCTTTCTCCTTTTTCGTGGATTTCTTGCCACCTTTGGATACGTTATAAGACTTTAGCATGTCTAGGTAGTTATCATTAATTCTAAGATCGGGAGCATTCTTGCTATTAAGCACTAAATCCAGTTCACCGTCTCTATTAGTAATGATAAAATCTGGTACAATATATTGATTTGTTCTATCTCCTGCACCTACAAAATTACTAGCGGGTTTCGGGTTTAGTTTTAATATTTCTCCAATCGCATCTCTTAATTCAGACTCAGAAAGACTTAAGTTTTTCTGCAGCTTTGTGTAGTGTTTCTTTGAGAATTCTTCAAAATATTGATCCAATATTTTAATGGCGACGCTACGTTCATGTTCGAACTCATCGGTCATTTTTTCTTGTTTCCGTTGCAATTGAAGAAGTAAACATTCTTTAAGATCTCTACATCCAATTCCCGCAGGATCAAATTTTTGAATTTGGCCTAAAAAGCTGTCTATTTCTTCGATGGTTGCATCGATATTCATAGAGAACATTAAGTCATCAAGAATAGCCATAGGGTCTCTTCTTAAATAACCGTCACTATCTATACTTCCTATAATCTGCTGAGCTATATTTCGCTCTCTATCATCTTTAAGGTCAAGCATATCTAATTGCCTGTTTAGAAAATCATTAAATGATGTTTCTACTGCAATAGGCATTGCTTTATCTTCATCCTCTAAGCTGTAGTTATCGGATTTAATTTTATAGCTAATTGGATCTTCTTCGATATATTCCTTTAAATAATCATCTAATTCAAAATCCTCTTTTTCTTCTGCTCCATCTTCTTTTTCATCTTGAATGTCAAAAACCTCTTGGTTGTCGTTTCCTTCATCAAGTGCCGGATTGGACTCTAGTTCTTCACTAATTCGTTGCTCCAAAGTAGCTGTTGGTATCTGTAAAAGCTTCATCAGTTGTATCTGCTGGGGAGACAACTTCTGCATCATCTTCTGGCTCAAATTCTGCTTTAACATATCTTATTGAATTATTATTTAATTATATTACTTCAAAAATGACTAATAAGTTTTGAATTTGGTCGAAAAAACCGAATCAAAACCAAATATAAACATATTATTATTTTTTGTAATATAAAATTAGCTTAATTTCAGTAATTAACATTTTAAAGATATTTTTAATATGAGTGTAGATAGCCGAGTAGCCGCATTGAGAGCCTCCATGGAAAAAATAAATATCAAAGCTTTTATCATACCTTCTTCCGATCCACACCAAAGCGAATATGTAACAGATCATTGGAAATCTAGAGAATGGATATCAGGCTTCACTGGCTCGGCTGGAACAGCCATTGTAAGTTTAGATCATGCTGGATTATGGACCGATTCTAGATATTTCTTACAAGGAGAAACAGAGCTAGCAGATAGCGAGTATGTCTTACATAAAGTATATGATCAGTTTGCTCCTTCTCATACTGATTGGCTTTGCAATAATTTGAATGCCGGCGATACTGTCGGAGTGGATGGCTTAAATGTATCTGTTAATCAGTTTAAGTCGCTCGAAGCCAAGTTGAAGGCTAAGAATATTCAGTTGAAGGACGTAGGCGATCTCATGGAATCAATTTGGGAAAACCGACCTAGCTTACCAAAAGACAAAGCATTTATCCATGATCCAGCTTATCAAGGCGATACTATGTCAAACCGTATTAAGCAGGTCCAGCAAAGCATAAAAGAAAATGAACATTTATTATTCTCAGCCCTTGATGATATTGCTTGGTTATTACACTTGCGAGGCAGAGATGTAGAAAGCAATCCAGTAGCAATTGCTTATGTATTAATGAATGCTAATGCTGTTTGTTTATACATCGACCCTGATAAGTTAGATGAAGCAACATTGGCAAACTATCAAGAAAACAAGGTTAGTCTTAAACCTTATAAAGACATAATAAATGACCTAAGAGCAATCAAGGATAATGAGTGTGTTATTATGGATAAAGGCATTGTAAGCTATCATTTCTTTAATGCGATCAAGGCTAAAGTTCGTCATAGTGGAAGTATTATAAGGCAACTAAAAGCCATAAAGACAGATAAGGAAATTGCACACTTTAGAAATTGCATGATAAAAGACGGCGTTGCTTTAACTAAAGCCTTTATGTGGCTTGAAGAAAATGTAGCTAGCCAAGCAATTACGGAATACGACTTTGCCATGAAATTAGCTAGTTGCCGAAGCGAACAAGGACAATACTTTGGAGAAAGTTTTAACGCTATTGTTGGATATGAAGCAAATGGAGCCATTATCCACTATCGACCTATGCAAGAGACTTCCTTAACTATAAAACCAGCTAAAACCCTTCTTTGTGATTCTGGTGGTCAATATTATGATGGAACAACAGATATTACTCGAACCATAGTTATGGAATCCTCTATAGATCCCAGTTTTATTGAAGCATATACAGCTGTGCTAAAAGGTATGATTGATTTAGAACAAGCCATTATTCCTGAAGGTACTTATGGTGTCCAAATGGATATCCTTGCTAGACAACACCTATGGGCAAAAGGACTTAACTACCTACACGGTACCGGTCATGGTGTTGGCTATTTTTTAAATGTCCACGAACCGCCACAAGGTTTTACAGCAGGACCATCTCCGCGATCTAACACGGTAATGCAAGCAGGTATGATAACTTCAAATGAGCCAGGATATTATAAAGAAGGACATTTCGGTATCAGAATAGAAAATCTAATCTTGACTAAAAAACATAGCATTGAAGGATTTCTATGTCATGAATCAATCACCCTCTTTCCTATAGATATGAGACCGGTTAATTTAAACGAACTGAGCGCTAAACAACTGAAATGGATTAATCAGTACCATCAGGAAGTGTATGATAAAATCAGTCCTTTATTAAACGAAAAAGAGCAAGCTTGGCTAAAAGATAAGTGCCAAAAAATTGAACATTAAGCGAGTATATGAGCGCTAAAAAGCTAGCAAAAGAAATTTATTCTAAGATATTTGGCTGTAAAGGCAATTAATTTTAAGATTTACTATTTCTTTGCACAGTATTTTGAAAACAAGATAGACTATAGATTATGTCAGGTGGATCAAATCAAAATTGGGGTAGAAAAGGATCGTGTCTAGGACAATTCTTTTTGGTATTCTTACTATTTATTATTTTACTTATCTATATGTACAACCACGCAGGTAACGGTTCCTTCTAGATTTCAACCCTTGAAATCTCAATAAACTTTTGTACTCGAGCATCTATTTGATCCTTATCAAGGGACTTCAACTTATTAATACTAAACTCTTCTACACAGAAGGAAGCCATAGCTGAACCATAAATAATGGCACGCTTCATATTATCAAAATTGATTTCATCTTGCGAAGCCAAATAACCGATAAATCCGCCAGCAAATGTATCTCCTGCACCTGTAGGGTCATAAACCTCAGCTAAAGGTAGCGCTGGAGCAGAAAATATTTTTCCATCCCCAAACAACAAGGCTCCATGTTCACCCTTTTTTATCACAACATACCTTGGACCCATAGTGTGTATTTTGGCAGCAGCATTGACCAAAGAAAACTCTCCAGATAACTGTCTTGCCTCTTCATCATTAATGGTAATAACATCTACGTGCTTAACCGTCTCTATTAAACTATCCCAAGCAATATCCATCCAAAAGTTCATCGTATCCATTACAATCAACTTTGGTTTTTTCTCCATTTGATTAATAACTTGTAACTGAATCTCAGGAGTTAGATTACCTAACATTACATAATCTGCGTTTTTGTAAGAATGGGGTAAAGTGGGGTCAAAATCAGCCAAAACATTAAGCTCCGTCACCAAAGTATCTCGTTGATTCATGTTATCGTGATATCTTCCAGACCAGTAAAAAGACTTACCACCTTTCACTATTTCTAAGCCTTCTAAATCTACACCTCGACCTTCAAGTTCCTTTAATTCACTTGAAGGAAAATCTTCTCCTACTATAGAGACTAATTTAATATCATCAGTAAAGTATGAAGCTGACCAGCTAATATAAGTACAAGCTCCACCGATTACTCGATCAGCTTTTCCTCTTGGCGTTTCTATACTATCAAAGGCTACGGTTCCGACGGTTACTATACTCATGACGTTTTGTTTTTGCTTGTTTAGTATGCAAATGTAACAAAACTGTCTTTAGTGTAGGATTTGGAATTGTTGGATTTTCTTCTGCTTAAATTCATCAAGAACTACCGCATAGTAAATCCCGGCTTTCCAGGAATCAGTTTCTAACTCAATCGATGGCTCACTAAACTCACAAGCATGAATTAGTTGACCTAAATAATTGTAAATAATTAACTGCTGCTGATGGTAAGAATGGGTGTGTATGCTAATCTTTTGATCGGCTGGATTCGGAAATATTAGTAATTCTCCATCTACAGACAGATCGTCATTTGAAGAGATTAAGCCGTAAATAAAGCTATGTGTTTCAGATAAGCCTGGGCAATGTGTTAGATGATAATTGTGAATCCTTAAATAGTATTGAGTACTATCTAAAAAATCATATTCTGATACAAGCAACTGATCAGTAATAGCTTGACTATAAACTATATTTCCAAAGAGTGAGTCTGTACTAATTTCAACTAAATATTCAAGGTCTTCTTCGCTTGTATTCCATTGGATGATCACTGCCTCATTAAAGTGAAAAATCTTTTCATTAGCTGGACTTAAAATCTCTACTCCTTCACTTGCATCCTCCCTGACGACAACTATATCATGATTTAACACGCTAGTATTATTATAGGCTCTTAGCGTTAAGGGTACGTAAGTCCCTAGCGAAATAGGCAAAGAATCAATAGTTATACTCACAATCTTATTACTCTCTAATAGGCTTAAATCAACATCTACTAGCAATGGATTGTCTCCTTGATCTAAAACAGTCACCGTTGTTAAATCTAAATCAGGCATCTTTAAGTAACAATCGAATTGGAGGCTGTTATTTTCACAATAATCATAACGATCTTTCGAACTTAAAAAAGTGTTTTGTTCACTATCAGCAAAACAGAATTCTAATTCCCAATGCTCCAAATAACCTCCATCGCTATTAAAGGCATCATCGATAATTAATTGCCACTCTCCACCTGCATTCATAGAAGTAAATTGGCTTAATGGTTCTAATGATTCGACAATAGCACCGTTCGTCGGCGGACAACTTATGGCCGCTGAAGAAATATCGCTAAATCCAAGGTTAAAATCTTGATCATCACCGCACTCATATTCCCATAAGGAAACTTCCAAACCTTGATGTTTTAAACTAAAGCCTAAATCACCCACATAGCTATGAGTACCGTGCATATTAGGTAAGTAAACACTTTCTAAATAGACATTGTATGGATTGTTCATTTTAGCTACAACGGTGCTTGCTGAGTTAGGTATGCTTAATCCTTCATCCCAACTTACCGTTGTGCAAAATCTGTTTTTAGTAGTAAAGTCTAATACATCTGACCAATCACTTTCTCCACAATGATTCAGTCCTTTAACTCGCCAATAATATTGGTTACTTCCTTCCAATTCAAAAGCCTGAAGAACACCATTCGATTTTACCGTAAAATCATAAATCAACTCGTTAAACACATCGTCTCCTGCTATTTGGATTCTATAATTTATAGCTTGTGGATCCATGGACCATTGCAGATAAGGCGTTAAGGAAACATCTTGCTGGGATGCTGCTGGAAAAACCAATGTAGGTTTTGTGGGCACTTGATTCGAAACTTCTATAAAAATAGTTTCCATTGCCATTTCTACTCCAGATTTAGCCATGACGGTGAGACTATAAATATCAGGAGGCAACTGATCTAAATCGTGAATAATTAGAGAAAAAGATTGCCCTGGTCCGATGCTGTTATTCGATACTGATACACCTATATTATCAGGATTATCCAAACTAATAATCACATCATTACTAAAGAACTCATTCACACTTGATTCTATAACTAATTGGTTACTATCCTCCGAACAGATATTTTGTCGATTGCTAACTAAATCTATTGAGTATCCACAGGAAAGACCATCCATTGACTCTCCTTCTAAACCATCGGGGTCTAACCAGTATTTTAGTGCATTATGACTGGCTCCTCCACCATTCCAACTTGATCTTAGCCAACCAAATTCATCATAATCATTATTGCCACACGCCGCTTGACCTCCATTTAATTGACCAATAATTTGACCTTCTTTATTAAATAAGGGACCTCCTGAAGACCCAACTTCCGAAGAACCTATTTCCCAATTATCTACTTGAATATAGTTTCCATTGATGTTGTCATTTTTGTAATTAACTGGATCGGTATTTATGGAAATCCTTTTTTCTTCGATTCTGGGATGATGGATCAATGCTGTTTCTTGTGGCAAAACTAAAGATCTATTCCAGCCAGGTAAATACAAACGATGTTCTGGATTTAGTGGGTCGTCTAATTCAATAAGTGTAAAATCGCTATTTTCTGAGGCAGCTCTAAAGATAGATCCCGTATTATATTGATTAAGTATACCGTCACCACTGCCTCCACTATCGTTACTATAAGGTAAGCGACAATAACTATTTTGATAATTCCAATAGACCACCACAGTAGGAGCAGTGACTTGATTTACATTACAATGCTCTGCGGTCAAGAAGAATGGCGTACAATCATTTAGTGAGTTGTTTATTAGAGACCCTGAACAGATCGCTGTACCATTAAAATGATACGCGCCAACTCCATTAATCATTTTCCTGTACTTCTCAACTAATTCAAAACCTTCTTCACTACCACAAACCACATCTAAATGACAAGAACCTGAACGCACAGGACTTAAACCAATAAAATCATGATTTACGGTTAACAAATTTAATTCGAAGTCATCCCAAACTTCAATGGGTACCACTACTTCGATGGTCACCATATCTCCTTGAATAATCGGTGTCCACAGCTGTCCATGAGACTCATTATCTTGATCAGTAAAGGGGCCTTTGATATCTGTTAAGTCCTCGTTGTATATTAATAAATGAGCACCTGGTGGTAAATGGTATGAAGAAAACCCAAAATTTAATGAATAGGCTCCGGCTGAAAGAAAGCTGTTTTTCCAAATAAGTTGATCCTCGTCCGTATTTTGCCAACGATCATCATCTTTAAAATCAATTTTGTGTTTTATGGCTGTTGCAAATTCGAAAGGTCCATTTTCGTCTCCTCTGTGTTGTTCTAGAAGTTCTTTGTTGTCTTGAGGTGCTAAAATAATAGGTTCATAAGTTGTTTGACAACAACTTTTTCCTGGTCCTAAAAAGAGTAAGAACCAAGCAATACATATCGATATGATACTGTAAGGCTTAATCGTTTGTTTGTGTTAGCTTTTATAAAGTTAAGCGAATAAATGCACTGATATTTTCAGTGTTTGTTTTTTAAACAATATTTAGCATTTGCTTAATCCAATGTAATAACGAAACTAAATTGCTTTTTGTGAATAAATCTTTTGCCTTTTTCAATTCTTCTTCTATTTTTGCAACCCGTTACACTATTAATGATGATTAATAGTTTTTAAAATGATCAACTTGCTGCTTGTTTCAATATTACAAAACGGTATTGAAAAGAAAGTAGTAAAATATAAAGCCCCCTTAGCTCAGTTCCGAAGAAGCATCTGCTTTTCAAGAACTTCGCTTTGAAGTGTTATAAATAAAAAAAGCCTCCTTAGCTCAGCTGGTTAGAGCGGCGGACTGTTAATCCGTAGGTCCAAGGTTCAAGTCCTTGAGGAGGCGCTTTAAAGCTTCGACAATTGTCGGAGCTTTTTTTGTTATTAGCTAATTGACCAAAGCAAAAATGTTTTCGGTTGCTTTAACTTATCATGCGAGTAATTCACCATAAAAAGCTATCCGCCTGTGCATGACATAAAACCATAAAGGTGGAAATAATGCAAGAATCATCATACCTGGATAACCCGTCGGCATCTGAGGACTCTCTTCAAAATGTCTTAATAATTGATATTTCCTATTCGATATAAAATGATGATCTGAGTGTCTAGATAATTCTAATAAAATCATTCTGCCTATTGGGTGGTTAGAATTCCAAGAATGGATCGGAAGCGTCCGTTCATATCGCTTTCCTTTTTTCTTTCTGCTTAAACCATAATGTTCAATGTAGTTAACGGTTTCTAACATTAAGATTCCAATAAATGCCCCAGCAATAAAAAACAACATCACCTTAATTCCAAAAAAACATGCAATTCCTGCGAGTAAACCAATTTGTAATAGGTGATAAATTATCATCTCATTAGCTAAACTCCAGGCTTGTTTACCTTCTTTTCTCAACTGCTTATTTTCTATTCTCCAAGCTGAAATATAGGAGCCAGATAAAGTTCTCATAAAGAAGGAATAAATATTTTCTCCATATCGACTAGAAGCTGGATCTTCTTCAGTAGCTACATGTAAATGATGACCTCTATTATGCTCTATAAAAAAGTGCATATAAAGAGATGTCATTAATAAAGCCTTACTTAAGGTTTGTTCAAACTTGCTTGTCCTATGGCCTAATTCGTGTGCGTTATTTATCGATAAACCACAAGCCATGCCATAAGCTGTAATCATTCCAATGGTCTCATGCAGAGCTAGGTTAGAATCACTAATACGGAAAAGGAAATAAACCAAAATTAGCAACTGGAAAGGTGCTAATCCATACAAAAGATAATCAAACCAACTATCCTCCTTAGTCATTTCATCCTCGATGCTGTCTAGGTTTTTATCATTAACTGAGGTAAACAACTCCACTAAGGGGATACAACCAAATAAAAAAATCACGGCAGCAAAAGAAAAATAGCCACCTTGATAAATGGAAAATATAACAACTAAAGGAACTAGATAAGCAGATAGATATTTAAAGTGCGTCCATTTCATATTAAATCAATGCTTTAAATAAACAACCAGGCATTTTAATCCTTATAAAAATACAGAAAAACAAATTCAATAAGATTCCGCAATTTTCTAAATACCTTTGCAACATGTTTCCAAAATACGATGTAATTGTTGTCGGTGCAGGTCATGCAGGATGTGAAGCAGCAGTAGCTGCGGCAAACATGGGTTCCAAAGTCCTTCTTGCCACCATGAACATGAATACCATTGCACAAATGTCTTGCAATCCCGCTATGGGTGGTGTAGCAAAAGGCCAAATTGTTCGAGAAGTAGATGCTTTAGGTGGTTATTCAGGGATTGTCACTGATCATAGTATGATCCAATTTAGAATGCTAAACCTTTCCAAAGGACCAGCTATGTGGAGCCCACGTGCTCAAAGTGACCGTATGGAATTCGCTGCAAAATGGCGTCAAATGCTCGAAGCACATCCTAACATTGACTTCTGGCAAGAGATGGTTCGAGGACTTATTGTAAAAGATGGTGTTTGTAAAGGAGTATTAACCGGCATTGGTCTAGAAATAGAGAGTGATTCTGTAGTATTAACGAATGGAACCTTTTTAAATGGTTTAATCCATATAGGAGAAAAACAATTTGGTGGTGGTCGAGCAGGGGAAAAAGCAGCCACCGGTATTACAGAGCAACTTGTAGAATTAGGTTTCGAATCTGGAAGGATGAAAACAGGAACGCCTCCACGAGTAGATGGTCGTTCGCTAGATTGGGATAAGATGGAAACGCAACCTGGTGACGAAAACCCATCTAAGTTTTCATTTACAGATACGCCCGAACTGACTAAACAGATACCTTGTCACATAGCTTTTACCAGTACAGAAGTGCACGAAGTACTTAAAACCGGATTTGACAGATCCCCGATGTTTAACGGGAGAATTCGAGGTTTAGGCCCAAGATATTGTCCTTCCATTGAAGACAAAATCGAGCGCTTTGCTGACAAAGATCGACACCAATTATTTGTCGAACCAGAAGGTCGAAATACTTGTGAGATATATGTAAATGGATTCTCTTCATCTCTACCAGAAGATGTCCAGTACAAAGCATTAAGAAAAATTGTTGGTTTCGAAAATGCAAAAATGTTTAGACCTGGTTATGCGATTGAATATGACTTTTTTCCACCTACTCAATTAGACATTAGCCTAGAAACAAGATTAGTTAAAAACTTATTCTTTGCAGGTCAAATTAACGGGACAACTGGCTATGAGGAAGCAGCATGTCAAGGCCTAATGGCAGGTATAAACGCTCACATGGCAGTTAATGAATTGGAACCTTTTATATTAAAAAGATCAGATGCTTACATCGGTGTACTTATCGATGACTTGGTAAATAAAGGGACCAAGGAGCCGTATCGAATGTTTACTTCAAGAGCCGAGTACCGTATACTACTTCGACAGGATAATGCAGACCAACGCCTTACTCCACTAGCTTCGGCCATCGGTATGCAAGGCATGGAGCAGCGTCTAGAAAAGGTAAAAGAAAAGGAACAAGCACTCATCGATATTGAAAAACTATTCAAGAAAACTAGCGTTGAACCCGCGAAGTTAAATCCATTCTTAGCAACTGTAGGATCTAAAGCATTGGACCAAAAACAAAAAGCTATTAACCTGATTAACAGACCTAAGGTAGGTATCCAAGATGTGATGGCTAATTGTGAAGCATTGGAAGTAGCACTTGCTCCCTATTCGATTGATGTATTACATTCAGCTGAGACTAAAATTAAATACGCTGGCTATATCGAAAAGGAACAAGAAATGGTGGATAAAATGAATCGATTGGAATCAGTCAAATTACACGCTGATTTTGATTACCATAAGCTTCCAAGTTTATCGGCAGAAGCTAAAGAAAAGCTTTCCACACAAAAACCAAGAACTATCGGTCAAGCTAGCAGAATTAGCGGTGTTTCGCCTTCCGATATTTCGGTACTTTTGGTGCATGTAGGCAGATAGTCGCCCACTTTTTAAATTAATAAACTTGGTTTACCTTTAATCATATGAAGAAACGTAAACCCATCCTGCGCGGATTACTCCAAATCATTCCAGTAATGATTGGTGTTTTTCTTGGTTTAGTAGCTAATAATTGGAACGAAAACAGGAAAATTAATAAAGATAAGGAAGCACTTGGCGATCTGCTAAGCTTGGAGCTAAACGAAAATTTAAAGGAACTTCAAGAGGTGTACAGCTATCACAAAAATGTCCAAGATTCCTTTGCTGTTGTTTTTGATGAAGTGGGTGAAATCCCTGCTGATAGACTATCCACTTTTTGGTATGGCATGAGACCGCCAAAATTAAAACGGTCCTGTTTTGAATCTGCCATTATTACTGGTTTGTTAAATAAGTTTGATGTAAACTCTATTAATCATTTGAACGAGACCTACTTACAACAAACTAACATCGATAAGTACTTCGACAAAGCCTTAAGTTCTTTTTTAAATTTAGACATGGATCAGTTAGATAAAACACGTCCAATGATTCGAAAAATAACCATGATTTTAAGAGATGTTATTCAATCAGAATCAATATTGATTGAAAAAATCGAGGAGACCATTACTTCGCTAAAACAATAACTTATCTAACTTCCCCATCCACCACAATACGTTCTTCTCTATTAGCAAGTTCCCAAGCTAATTGGAAAATATGCTGACCTATCTTTTCCATTTTATCAAACTCGATTTTCTCGACTGTATCACCTGGTTGGTGATAATCTTCGTGAGTTCCATTGAAGAAAAAGATAGCCGGAATACCCTTTGCGGCAAAATTATAATGATCTGAACGATAATAATATCGATTAGGGTCGTTCTCATCATTATAAGTATAATCCAAGGTCAAATGAGAATAGTCATCATTGACGGTTTCATTGATTTTATGCAGCTCGGTGCTTAAACGATCTGAACCTATCACATAGATGTATTCAGGATTGTCTTTGTATTTTTTATCGATTCTTCCGACCATATCTATATTGATATTAGCCACCGTATTTTCGATAGAAAATATTGGGTTTTCAGCATAAAATTGCGAGCCTAGTAAGCCTTTTTCTTCACCTGTTACCCACAAAAACAATAGGCTTCTTCTCGGTCCATCGCCATTAGCTTTTGCCATGAGGAATGATTCTGCAATCTCCAATACAGTGGATGTTCCCGACCCGTTATCATCAGCACCGTTGAAGATCTCATCACCTCTCATTCCTATATGATCATAATGAGCTGAAATAACAATTACTTCTTCTTTTTTATCGGTTCCTTCCACAAAAGCCATAACGTTTTTACCTTCTAAATGCTTTACTCTTTTAGAGGCTGTCAACTGGATTTTAGCCGGTAAAGCCAGGTTTTTTAATTTTCCTTTTTTAGTTAAGCACTTTCTGATTTTCGCAAATTTCTTTGATTTAGATCCAATAATTTCTTTTGCGATATTGGTTGATATATAGAGATGGTCAGCTAACATTATATCATCATCTGTTTTCATCCCCAATTCTACTGTCGGACCTAAAACTCTTTTTCTATTTTCTCCCAAAAACTCTTTTAACTCATTCTTTATAATTAAGACTAATTTGACTCCTTTTTCTTTGGCCAATGTCAATTTTCGATCCATGTTCTCACTCCAACTTTTATCGGCTACATCTGCTGGTTGATCTTCGTAAATCATGATCACTTTCCCTGCAACTGATTTACCTTTATAATCATTATGCTTTCCGTCTTCTATCCCATATCCTAGAAATAACACTTCTTCCGCATTAATTTCTCCGGTATTAGAATTTACATTTGGAAAAGCTATGTAGTCCCACAAGTGCTTAAATCGATTACCATTTACGTAAATGACAGGATCTTCCCAACTTGAAAAGGTAAAAGCAACTGGTTGAAAATATGAACCTTCTAAACCTACCGCTTGAAAAGCTTGACTAGTCAATTGATCCGCTAAATATGCTGAAGCTAAATCGTTACCAGGCTCACCTGTTTCTCTTCCTTGAAACTGATCACTGGCCAAAATGGATAGGTGGCCAAATAGGTCTTCAGCACTAATTTCATTAGCATATTTAACTCTAGCTAATGACTCATCGGTGATTTTTACTTTAGTAGAATCTGGAACACTCACTCCACTGATATACTGAGCAAACATAGAACTACTCAATAAAAGACCCATTATCGCTAATAAACTCTTTCTCTTCATTACATACAAATTTTATCAACTCTTCGCTTGTGCCTTCCACCTTCAAAATCAGTGTTTAAGAACACGTGTACAAATTGTAGTGCTTCTTTAATATTTATAAATCGGGCAGGTAGACACAATACATTTGCATTATTGTGTTGTCTGGTGAGACTAACGATTTCTTCATTCCAGCATAAGCCCGCTCTAACATTTTTATACTTGTTGGCTGTCATGGCAACTCCATTTCCAGTGCCACAAATCAAAATACCTAAATCGACTTCAGCATTGTCAACTTTTTGTGCAACAGGATGGACATGATCTGGATAATCAACCGAAGCATCGCCATCAGTCCCAAAATCAAACATTTCATGACCCAGTTTTTCTAACATATCAATTATCTCTAATCGATATTGATAGCCAGCATGATCACAGCCAATTGCAATCTTCATATTATCCTTTCATTTGTTTCATTAGATCATACTCATCTAACATCGCCTTGATTTCTGTCAACATTGCTTTATCACCAATCTCCTTTGCTAAATCAATGATTTCTGAAACTGCTCGTACTTCATAACCAAAATCACTTTGGAAACTGCTCTTGAAATCATCATCATCTAAGGACTCGTAAAAAGCAAGATTTTGTCTAGTCTCTTCAGCAAGAATCATTAAATGTTTCTTAGCCTCTTCTGTATTATTTGCCAATACCATGTTTTCTATAAATGGAATGACCGTATTATCATAAGGGAAATTAAAATGTGGAAATGCCTCGAAATATTTTTGACTTAAAGCATTGGCTTCCTTTACTTTTCTTTCCTGTAGTAATGAGTTTGCCGTTCGCATCATAATTAACTTCATAGCTTGAAGCTCTGCTGCATAACTATCATCAATAAAGGTTTCTTTCTTATCGAAATTACCCCAAACCCACTTGTTCATAACATTATCATACACTCGATCAGTATTTACTGCTCCCGAACCAAATATGGATAATTGTTTATCAGATGGCGATTTAACAGCCTTTAATCGAAGCGCAAGACCTTCTAATGACATATAATCATTAAGGCCTAACAACTTATCATTCTTACAGGTGACTGCAAAGTAAATAGGACGATCATACATGTTTGATATGATTACATCTAAAACAGCCAACTCATCTTTCTGTAAGAAGCTCTTATTTTTACTAAACTTAACATTAATCTGGTTAACTGCTACCGTATCAGTCTTAGCTATTAATCCAGCTCTAAGCGCTTTATTTTTATCTATCGGTATAAATAAATTTCTAGATCTACTGATCGTCTGTCCCTTTTGCTCATTTGATTCATGTCCAATAAATTGGAACTCATCAAAGATATTGGTCGGATCCATTAGATCTTGATCTTCTGGATTCCTTGGGTTGTAAAAGAATACCTGGTTACGCTTATTACCACGATAGTCGTCCTCATCCAAGGTCAACTTTAATGGAGCCGATTCATTTACTTTACTTCGTAATTTATTTATGTACCAGTCTACTGCTATTAAACTCAAATTCACCACTCTCACATCTCTTCGAATGTTCTCTACTTCTTGAGCATACCATAGTGGATAAGTATCGTTATCTCCATAAGTGA
This sequence comes from Saprospiraceae bacterium, assembly GCA_020629035.1. Lineage (GTDB taxonomy): Bacteria > Bacteroidota > Bacteroidia > Chitinophagales > Saprospiraceae > JAHDDO01. The sequence goes on from JAHDEC010000004.1 coordinate 175,101, forward strand.
AAATAATCGAGTTGGGCTCTACCGAGTTTAGGAAATTCGAGGCATAATCTCTCGAAGCATAATGATCTTTTCGGCTATGATCATCATAGTTCTGAAAACCCATAAGCAGCGGAGCAATCATCACTAAACATCCAGCAATAATGCCTGGTAATTGCTTATTGCTTCCTATTTTATCTTTCAGCATCGATGCAATAGCAATCACTGCCATTCCTATCCATATGCAGTAGGTCATAAAAGAACCAACTAATACATAGTCTCTTTCTCTAGGTTCATTCGGTGGTTGATTAGAATACAATATGATACCTATTCCAGTTATAAAGAAAAGTACAAACAGAACCGTAAATTCTTTAGGCCGTTTAAATGCCATGAAAAACAAGCCTAATAATCCAAACAAGAATGGTAGCATAAAGTAGCGATTGGTTCCTTTATGGTTTTTCATGGTGTCTGTCATCTCATCCATGTTATATAACCTAGCCTCATCAATAGGCTTAAAACCAGTTAACCAATGACCCGATTTTAAATCCCATGGTTTATATCCCTGTGCACCGTTTTGACGTCCAGAAAAATTCCACATAAAATATCGGTTATACATCCAACCAATCTGGTAGTGAAGCATAAACTGAAGATTATAACCCATTTTGGGTTTACCCTTCATTTTCTTTCCGTTAATGGCTTCGTACCATTGCCTATGCAACTCTGGTCTTCCAGGATCTGAGTGACCCACTCTAGGAAATAACATCTTGTCTTTAGATGCATATTTGTAAGATAATCTTCGATCGACAATTTCGTACTTATCGCCTACTCTACCATATCTATCTTCTTCATCCATTTCTTTCGGTCGAGCATCGAAATGTGGACCGAAAAGTAAAGGTCTTTCACCATATTGCTCTCTGTTAAGGTAAGGCAATAAACGCATGGCATCACTCGGCACATTCATGTTTATCGGCGTATCTGCATTTGCACGGATAACGACCACTCCAATAGTGGAAAATCCTACCAAGCACATAAGTGCTGCCATTGTTATAAACTGCAGAGGATAACTGTTTAAACGATGAGCAAATAATAACAGGGCATAAATTAACAAGGCTACTAATAATAAAGTAAGCACCAATCCAGAGTGAAAAGGAAGACCTGCTCCATTCACTAAACCCAACTCAAAATTCTTCCATAATGTAGGAATACCTACAATTACAAATTTTTGAATAAAAACAATAACACCAGCACCAGCCACTAAAGCCAGTCCCATTCCTAAAATGTTTGGATTTTTGTATTTTTTGAAATAAAACAACAGACCAATAGCAGGAAAAGTCAATAGACTCAAAAGGTGTACACCAATAGAAAGTGCTCCACAATAAATGCATAAAAGTAACCAACGGTCAGACTGTCTATTATCTGGCAAGAAATACCATTTTGTGGCTGTCCAAAAGGTTAATGCTGTAAACATAGTTGACATAGCATATACCTCTCCTTCCACAGCAGAAAACCAAATAGAACTACAAAAAGCCGTAGCCAATCCAGCTACTAAACCAGCAAATCCTATACTTAAATTTGAATCATTTTCATCATTTGCCTCTTTACCATTCATTACATTATTTGCAAATAACATGGTTATTCTAGAGATGAAAAAGGCGGCAAAGGCAGTACAAACACCAGACATTAAGTTAACAGCAAAAGCAATATTTGCTGGATTGTCTGATACTAATGTCGCAACCCAAGTAAATAATCTACCCACTAAAACAAACAAAGAAGCTCCTGGTGGGTGAACCACTTGCAACTTATATGCTCCTAAAATAAACTCTCCACAATCCCACAAACTTCCTGTTCGCTCCGCAGAGAAAATATAGACTATCAAAGCAATAGCAAATACTGCCCAACTAACTATTGTCTTTGTTCGCTTAAATGAATTCATACTTTAGAATTGATATTTTGCCTTTTTCACAACTTCGCAAAGGTAAGAAAATAGCCAAGTTTAGCCACAAACATTCGATAAAGCATCTCTTTTGAGAGCCTAATTATATTTTAAGACCTACAAAGCCTAAATTACAGCCAAGTAGTTTCTAAATAATCATACTTTTCTGGGTAATCTGTATTGTAATGAAGACCTCGACTTTCTCGTCGCATAATAGCCGATGAAGTAACTAAATAACCAATGGTAATTACGTTTCTTAATTCACATAATTGGGTCGAAACATTGGTGTTTTTATATAGTAATTCAGTTTCATTATACAACAAATTAAGCCGATCCATCGCTCGCTTTAATCGAGTGTTTGTACGTACAATACCCACATAATTACTCATGATTTCCTTGAGTTCTTTCCAAGATTGGGTGATTAAAACTAATTCCTTAGGCACATCTGTTCCTTCAGCGTCCCAGTCAGGTATATTTTCTTCTAAAGAGAAATTATCAATTTCGGCAGCTAATACCTTAGCAATCCGCTCACCAAATACTAATCCCTCCAATAGGGAGTTAGAAGCTAAACGATTAGCGCCATGCAAGCCTGAACTTGTGCATTCACCTGCAGCATATAAGCCCTTAACTGAGGTTCTTCCATGCTGATCAATGTGGATTCCACCACACAAATAATGACAAGCAGGAAGCACAGGTATCAAATCTTTAAATACATCTATGCCAAGTGATTTGCATTTTTCGTAGATGTTAGGAAAGTGCTCTAAAAACTCTGTTTGGTCAAGATGCCTGCAATCTAAACTCATAAATTCAAGACCCCTTGTTTTTATCTCATTATCGATTGCTCTTGCCACAATATCTCTGGGTGCTAGACTTAACCTTGGATCGTAGTTTTCCATAAAACTTTCCCCTTTCGGGGTTTTTAATATCGCACCAAAGCCTCTAACTGCTTCGGATATTAAAAAATCCGGATTTTCGCCTGCTGGATTAAATAGCGCCGTCGGATGAAATTGGACAAATTCCATATTGGATAAAAGTCCCTTCGCCCGATAAAACATGGCTATTCCATCTCCTGTGGCTATTGTTGGATTTGTTGTGTTTCTATAAATTTGACCAGCTCCACCAGTAGCCATTATGGTTGTTTTGGCCAATATAGTTTCTATTTCATTATTCTCTTTATTGAGGGCATACACCCCATAACATTCTGTGTTTGGCGAGAGTCTCGTGATGTTTCTCCCCAAATGATGTTGGGTCAATAAATCTATCGCAAAATAATGTTCCTTTAATTCTATGTTTGGAAAGGTCATCGCCTTTTCTACTAAGCTGCGCTGGATTTCTTTTCCAGTCACATCTTTATAGTGAAGAATTCTATGTTCAGAATGTCCTCCTTCCATTCCCAAATTATAATCGCCACCCTCTTCTTTATCAAATCTTGTTCCCCAAGAAATTATTTCCTTCACTCGATCATGCCCTTCTTTCACCACAATATTTACAATATCTTCATCGCATAACCCATCGCCGGCTATAAGTGTGTCATCTACATGCTTGTTAAAACTATCCGTATCAAAATCCCAGACTGTAGCCACGCCTCCTTGTGCCCAAGCCGTATTGCCAGCTTGCTTGTGTGATTTAGTTAATAAGGTGATCTTGAGATCTGATCTTTGCTCCGCAAACTTGATAGCAAAACTTAAGCCTGCTACCCCTGCTCCAATCACCAATACATCTGTCTTATACATTCTGTTATTTTTACGCAATAAATATACTTATGTTTTTTCGTTAATATAGTCTATGAAAGTCTTTGCCCTCGAACCGTTCTATGGAGGAAGTCACAAAACATGGCTTGATGATTACATACATCACAGCAAGCATTCCATTCGCTGCTTTACCTTATCGGCAAAAAACTGGAAATGGCGGATGGAAGGAGCTGCCATAAGCCTAGCTGAACAATTAAATCAAGAAGAAAAACCAGACGCATTCTTAGTAACTGATATGCTAAATGTGTCTTTGTTCAAGGCCTTGTTAAGTCATAAGAATGTTCCCATTCATTTATACATGCACGAAAACCAGCTGAGTTATCCCTGGTCAAAAACGGATCCCGATATTGAACTAAAAAGAGATCATCATTATGGTTTCATTAATTATACTAGCTGCCTAGTAGCAGATCAAATCTATTTTAATTCAAAATATCACAAAAGCTCATTTCTTGACGCATTAAAGGCTTTACTACAACGATTACCAGATAATCGATGTATGAGCAACATTGAACAAATAGAAAGAAAAAGTAGCGTCATTCCAGTGGGTATTCCATGGAAAAAAATTCAAGGTATTTCAGCCAATATCACCGATAAAAAACGGACGATTCTCTGGAATCATAGATGGGAATATGATAAAAACCCTAGCCTTTTTTTCGAGACACTTTTTAAACTTTCAGCTGAAGGAATTGAATTTAACTTAGTAGTTCTAGGCGAAAAAACCCACAAATACCCAAGCATTTTTGATGAAGCTAAAAGTCGTTTAGCTAAACATCTAATCCACTTTGGTTATGCTTCTTCAAAAGAAGTCTATTACCAATATCTGGCTAAATCAGATCTAGCTTTTATTACAAACGATCAAGACTTTTTTGGTATTTCAGTCGTCGAATCCATCGCTGCTGGTTGTTTTCCGCTAATGCCTAAACAACTGGCTTATCCCGAGCACTTAGATCCTATACAATACGCTGATTGCTTCTACCAAACAGAAGAGGAAATGATGTTAAAACTCAGAAAGTACCTTTCATATGGTGTTCCCGCCATAAATGTAAGTGCAGAGATGGAAAAGTATGATTGGAATAAAATTGCTTTACGTATGGATGATGCCATTTCAAATACTACATTTATATCATGAGGATAGCTATTAATGCTAGAATGTTACAAAAAGGTAGACTGGAAGGGATCGGTAGATACATCTACGAAACCACTAAATTGATGGTTTTGAATCACCCTGAAGATCAATTTTTTCTACTATTTGATCGCCCTTATGATAAAAAATATGTCTTTGCTGACAATGTAATTCCTTTAGTGCTAGGACCACCGACAAGACATCCCATTTTATGGAAATTTTGGTTTGAAAGAAGAATACCTAAGGTCCTCAAAAAACATAAAATCGATGTTTTCTTATCAGGTGATGGCTACTGTAGTTTGTCTACAGATATACCCACCGCAATGGTAAGTCATGATCTAGCCTTTGAGCATTTCGATGATCATAATAAATCTTCACATCTCACATTCTATCGTAAATACAGTCCACAATACCATAAAAAAGCAAAGCAAATCATTGCTGTCTCAGAAGCAACTAAGCTAGATATCAGTAAACTTTATAACATAGGATCCGACAAAATAACAGTAATAGGCAATGCTGCATCTAAAATGTTTAAACCAATAAGCAACATTGAACAAGAAAAAACTAGACAAAAATACACTGAAGGAGAAGCCTATTTTCTATATCTAGGGTCCTTGCATCCTCGTAAAAACATCGTCAATCTTATCAAGGCCTTCGAACTTTTCAAGCAAGCAACAAATAGTACAGAAAAGCTGGTTTTAGTCGGTCGTTTAGCATGGAAAACGGAAGCTATAAATGCTGCTTTAGAAAACTCAATATTTAAAAAAGACATCATTCACCTAAATCAAATAGGTGATGAAATAAGCTCCATTGTTGCCTCAGCTAAAGCCTTAGTATATGTGTCTCTTTTTGAGGGTTTTGGAATACCGATTTTAGAAGCTATGCAAAGCGGAGTTCCGGTAATTTGCTCGAATATTTCATCTATGCCAGAAGTAGCTGGCGAAGCGGCCATTTTGGTTGATCCACATGATGTAAAAGAAATAGCTACAGCCATATCTCAAGTAGCTAAAGATGATGACCTAAGAATCATGATGATTAATAAAGGGATAATGCAAGCTTCTACATTTAGTTGGGATAAGAGCGCAGAAGATATATATGCTTGTATTAAGTCTCTTTCGGTAGGCTAAGGTTTTGCTCCCTCACTCTCTCTTTTTCTTCAGCAATATGCGTGTCCATGGTCTTTCCAAACTTGGACAAAAACAATACACCTGCAATCCCTATAAGTGCAAATAACAATCCTATCCATTGAGATAGTGACCAATCCATGCCTAACAAATCATATCGTTCATTGATACGGATTCCTTCTATAAAGAAACGAGCGATTCCATTTAGTATCATATAAATAAAGAAGAGCATTCCTGCAATCTTAATCCGTTTTCTCAAAAACCACAAGGTGGCTAAAAAGATAAGTGAAATGCTTGTTTCCCAAATAGGCGTTGGATAAACAGGATTAACTAATTGGTAACAATAGTCTCCATAACATCCAACTATTTCTTCGCCTTTTTTGAGCACGTTATTTGGATAATCATAAGCCCATGCCCAGTCCGGTAAAATAAACCAATCAGGCTTCGGTTTCAAATTATCAATGCCCCAATCTCCATCACCTGCAAAATGGCAACCTAAGCGACCTATTCCATAACCTACCGCAAGAATGGGTGCTGCTATATCCATAATATGGATCATCTTCATACCTAAACTCCTAACGTACCAAGCTACACATAAAAAGCCCATAATAAAGCCACCATAGACCGTTAAACCACTCCCAGAAAATAATTGTCCAACTGGATCATTTAGAAAATCACCAAAATTCTCTAGTATGGAAAATAAGCGTGCCCCAAAAATGCCTGACACAAAAGCCAATACAATGATATCGCCTACTTTCTGATAAGGATGAACTCTCTGAATGCTTAGATCTAAATCGTTATCCTTATATCTAAAATAGAAAAATGCAGCCGCACAAACTCCTATTAATAGACCTAGCCAAAGGTTTCCCGAAGTAGAAAATATGACGGATGCTGGGTTGTTTTTAAATGAAGTAAAATGCTGACTAATATAGGGTACTTTGCAGCCGGCAACTCCTAGAATTATACCATTCAAAATGGCTTCCATCATGCCTGGCTTTAAGAATTTTCTTGGCCTAACAATAATTTGGCTGATCAATCCCTCTTGTTCTTTTCTCTTTAATTCGATGTATAAAATGTAGGTGCAAATAAGAAAAGTAATCGCCAAGATTAAACCAAATGTCTTAAATATTGCCGTCCAATTGTCCATTGGTGTTCCAAAGACATCATGAAAAAAATACGACAAATCAGGGTACATAAGGAGTATTTAAACTCAAAGATACTATAAACTAAGATGACTCAAAAAACTAATATGTTTAATGTGGTTTTATGACCATTGTCAGGGAGAGTATTTCGCTTTTTACGCGCTATTTTGAACCTAATCGCTTAATGAGCATCTGGATAATACGCTTGTTGTATTCTGCTGAATCTGCTTGATAAATTAAGAGCTCTTCTATGCTCATTAATCCGATTACCATTCCGATGTACTGAAATCGTAATGCTTTGTTCGTTTTTATAAGTTGACTTACTAGTGTATAATAAGCTTTAGGGTCTTCTGCATTTATGTTTATCAACTGCTTAGAAAAGTGAGGGTTAGCTTTTAATGTGCTTTGTAATAAATCATGTTGGAGTTTCAAGATAGGTCGTAAAACTGCGTGGTGAAGCTTTCCGCTTGTTTTTTCCTTATCAATATCAATGCCTAGTGCAGGACGTATAGAAAGTATTTTCTCCGTTCTATTCATAATGTAGAGCAAAACAAAAAGTTTAGATAATAGTTGATTGCTTAGCTTAGTTTTTAGACCTTTGCATAGCGATTGATATCCCAATCAAACGAGCCACAATGAAAAACCTACTTTATTTAATTGTACTGCTGATTTCAGTAAACTTTGTACAAGCACAAGCTGGTATGCATGTTTATCTTGGAGCTTCACAAGCATATAATCAGTTAGAAGAGTTTACACCTGTTAATCAAAGTCATCCAGGTTATCATATCGGTGTGGATGGAAGATTAAATGAAGGAAATATGTATTTCCTTTTTGGTGCTCAATTTCATAGCACTTCGCACGAGCCGTCTACCGAATTTAAATTAATGGATCATCCGCATGATGTTCGATGGTTAAAGGGCAGAGGAGGTTTAGGATACCACTTGTTTAGGATAACTAAAAAGTTTAAAGTTCGTGGTAAAACCCTAGCTTCTCTGGATTTAATTTATCCTGAATTAGCCATTGCGACATTCGGACCTTATAGGTATAATGATGCAACGGTGAGCGGTGTTTTAGGTCTAGGAATCGAGTTGTTTGGTCTCACTGCGGATATAGAATATCACCATAGCTTTGTTAATGCTATTCATGAAATTAAAGAAAGTAAGGTGAATTTCTGGGCGGTAAATGCCGGCTTTTTCTTTTAGTTATTTACTCAATATTTCTTGTGCTAAAACAGCCACCTCGACATGATCATCGCCTAGCATTAGGGTTTTTACCTCAACTAGTTGATTCGCTTTAGTGGGGTCGTAGCTTGTTCTAACCTTTATATAGTTTTCTGTAAATCCGTACATATAACCATCTTTATCTTCGGCTTCAAACAAGGCATAAAAGCTTTGTCCTAGATGCTGCTGATAAAATTGTTGCTTTTTTTCTTTAGAAAGTATTCGAAGCATTTCGTTTCGCTTTCTTCGGGTATTTACAGGAATTACATCTTCCATGCTTGCTGCTAAAGTATTTGCACGTTCAGAGTAGGTAAAGACATGCAGATAAGCAACATCTAATGATTTAATAAATTCATAAGTCTCTAAAAAAAGCTCGTCAGTTTCTCCTGGAAAACCGACAATAACATCCACACCAATGCAAGCTTGTGGCATGATGGATTTTATGTGTTGTACTCTAGAGGTATAGAGTTCTCGTTTATACCTCCTGCGCATGTTTTTTAATAGCTCATTACTTCCTGATTGGAGAGGCATATGGAAGTGAGGCATAAACTTCTTAGAATTTGCTACAAAGTCAATCACCTCATCAGTACATAGGTTTGGTTCAATGCTGGATATTCTAAATCTTGGGACTTCTCCGTGTACATCGATCGCTCTAATTAAATCGATAAACATGGCTTCTTTTTTGGGCTTTAGGCCTTCTATGACTTCCGTTCCATTGCCAAAATCCCCAATATTTACCCCAGTTAACACAATTTCTTTAATACCAAGTGCTTCTATTTCATCTATGTTCTTCAGCACATTTTCGATTGTATCAGAGCGGCTTTTGCCACGAGCTTGTGGAATAGTACAAAAAGTACATTTGTAATCACAGCCATCTTGAACCTTCAAAAAAGTCCGAGTGCGTTGTCCAAAAGAATAACCACTCTCAAATGTATTGGCTTCATTAATATCTCCAACTAAGACCTTTTCTTCTTGTCCAGGATACATTAATAAATCGTTTACGTGGGCCAAGATATTAAACTTCGCTTCTGCACCTAGGACCATATCTACGCCTTCAATATCAGCTATTTCTTTTGGCTTTAACTGTGCATAGCAACCCATAACCACCACTTTCGCCGATGGTGAGAATCGCTGAGCTTTTCGCACAATATTTCGGCATTTTCGGTCTGCAAAATCAGTAACCGAACAGGTATTAATGACATAAATATCTGCCCCTTGATCAAAGTCAACTACTTCATATCCAGCTTTAATAAACTTCTGACTAATCCCAGAAGTTTCGGAAAAGTTTAGTTTACAACCAAGGGTATGAAATGCAATAGATGCCTGAGTGGACATAGTCGTTTTCTTAAATTAATCTGCCAACAAAGATACGCCATTTAGATCGTGAGTAAGTATATCACTCATGTAATTAAAGTAGGGTCTGAGCGCTTTAAAATAATCACTGGCATGTTTAGCAAAGTCTTTGTGAAGTACTTCTTTATCAGACAGATGCTTACTAACGATAAATTGTTTGTATCGAAGTAGGTCAATGGCTGGGTGATCTTTTGGGTATCCTTTAGGTGCAGTTTTTAATTGTTCTCCTTGAAGTGTTCCCCAAGTATCTTTAAATTTCTTGGCTTTTAGCACTTTTCTCAATGCTGCGTCATCTGCAGCAATATGGGATCTAATTAATTTTAAGTCATCAGCATTGGGACTCCAAAATCCGCCTGCTAACATGCTATTTCCAGGTTCTATATGCACATAATAACCTCCTCGCAATCGATCGGTATCCCTTGAAAAACCTCCCGAAAAACTTCGTTTGTATGGCGTTTTATCCTTAGAAAACCTGACATCTCTATAGATTCTATAAACTTTAGTTTTTGCTATCGAATCATGTTTAGCCATTTGCTCCTCCATCGCAGCAAAGAAGCTTTTTACTTGTTCGTAACTTGCTTGATATCGAGGCTTATTTTCTGCAAACCAATCTCTATCATTATGGTTAGCAATGTCTTTTAAAAAATCAAATTCGGTTTTTGTTATTGTACTCATATTCGCTTTTAATTGAGCTTTCACTCATACTACTGATAATACTTGGTAAATTTACCTCAAATTTAATCCATTGTCAAAATCTACCTTACATCCATTCAATATTCATCGAGAAGGATATGATCTTAGTGCCTTAACTAAAGCCTTACCTGAATTAAGCAAATTTATTATTAAATCTAAAGCAGGAAGAGATACTATAGATTTTAGTAACCCTACCGGTGTTTTATGCTTAAATCAAGCTTTACTTAAACACCATTATGGGATAGATCACTGGAATATTCCCAAGGGATATTTGTGTCCTCCTATTCCTGGTAGAGCTGAGTATTTACTTCTGATTAAAGATTTAATAAATAAAGAGAAAGCTTATAAAGTACATATGCTTGACATTGGATGCGGAGCAAATTGTGTTTATTCCTTATTGGCTCACAAAATGTTTAATTGGACTTGTGTGGGGACAGAAGTCGATGATTTAGCCTTTGGAAATGCTAAAACAATAGTCGCACAAAACAAACTGGAAAATGTTATCTCCATCAGATTTCAGCGTCGTCCAGAAATGATTTTCGAAAACATTAGCTACAAAGGAGAGAAGTTTGATCTCATGGTTTGCAATCCACCTTTTCATAAAAACTTGGAAGATGCACGACGTGGAACCAGCAGAAAATGGAAAAACCTTGGATACAAAGACCAGAAGAAATTAAACTTCGGTGGCAAAAAAAGCGAATTAGTTTACCCAGGTGGCGAACCGGCTTTTGTCGGACAAATGATTAAAGAAAGTTTCTACTATAAAGATCGTATAGAGTGGTTTACCAGTCTAGTTTCAAGAGACGAAAACGTTGCAGGTTATATCAGGCAACTAAAAAAGTTTAACAACCTAAGATACGAAGTCTTGGAAATGAAATTAGGCAATAAAACATCGAGGATATTGTGCTGGACTTGGGTAAAGCCGCCTAAGAAAAAAGCAAGCTCCGAATCCACAATCCACTTCAAAAAAGGATAAATCCTTCCGAATAGAGATAAAAACATATCCCAAAAAATTCAGCTTTACTTTAAACTTCCAACAATACTTAACTTGGAGTCTAACAAATAAAGTGGCGCTTGATGACAAATTTCTTTACGAACGGATTGTGCTTAGGCAGTGCTAATGACAAATGCTGTTACCATACATTTTGCAAACAGAAAAAATTTGCTTGTTTTGATTGTTGGTTTTTTTGATCCTAGCAAAAAACTTATCCCCTACATATTGCGACGATACTGCCCACCCACAGCAAATAGTGCGTGCGTTATTTGACCCAAGGAGCAAGTCTTTGAAGCCTCCATTAAGGAGTCAAATAAATTCTCATTATTACGGGCTCTTTCCTGTAGATCTTTTAACTGAGCTGAAATGCTTGATTCGTTAGTTTTTATGAGATTCTGGAGATTATCTATTTGTGCTTCTTTTTCTTCAGTAGTAGATCGAATGACTTCTTCCGGAATCACAGTAGGCGAACCTTCACTAGACAAGAAGGTATTGACGCCAATAATTGGAAATTCTCCTGTATGTTTTAGCATCTCATAATGCATACTTTCTTCTTGAATCTTATTACGCTGATACATAGTCTCCATGGCACCTAAAACTCCACCTCGTTCAGTAATTTTATCAAACTCTGACAAAATAGCTTCTTCCACTAAGTCCGTCAATTCTCTAATAATAAACGATCCTTGTAATGGATTTTCGTTCTTCGTTAGACCTAATTCGTGGTTAATGATCATCTGGATGGCTACTGCTCTACGCACACTTTCTTCAGTAGGCGTAGTAATGGCCTCATCATATGCATTGGTATGTAAGGAGTTGCAGTTATCATAGATGGCATACAATGCCTGTAAAGTTGTACGTATATCATTGAAAGCTATCTCTTGGGCATGAAGTGATCTACCTGATGTTTGGATATGATACTTTAGCTTTTGTGATCGATCATTTGCCTGATATTTTTCCCTCATAGCTTTGGACCAAATCCTTCTGGCAACCCGACCAATTACAGCATATTCAGGATCTACACCATTAGAAAAAAAGAACGAAAGATTCGGGGCAAAGTCATTAATATCCATACCCCTGGATAGGTAATATTCCACAAAAGTAAATCCATTAGCCAAAGTAAAAGCTACTTGCGATATTGGGTTTGCACCCGCCTCAGCTATATGATATCCTGAAATGGAGACTGAGTAAAAGTTTCGCACCTTGTTCCAAATAAAATATTGCTGCACATCACCCATTAAACGAAGTGAGAATTCAGTAGAAAAAATGCATGTATTCTGAGCTTGATCTTCTTTTAGAATGTCCGCCTGTACTGTTCCTCTTACAGAATTCAGGGCTTTATCCTTGAGTTCTTGATAAACAGTATCTTCCAAAACTTCATCTCCAGTTAAGCCTAACAACATTAAGCCTAAACCATTATTTCCTGCTGGTATTTCGCCTTGATAAACAGGTCTTTGGGTGCCTTTTTTATCATATTTGTTAACTAAAGCCTTTTCTACTTTAGCCTCTAAACCATGCTCTTTGATATAAAGCTCACATTGTTGATCTATTGCTGCGTTCATAAAAAATGCACAGATAGTCGCTGCAGGCCCATTAATAGTCATTGAAACACTGGTCTTTGGATTGCAAAGATCAAAACCACTATATAGCTTTTTAGCATCATCAAGACAACAAATACTCACGCCCGAATTACCAATTTTTCCATAAATATCTGGTCTATGATCAGGATCTTCACCGTATAGGGTCACCGAATCAAAAGCGGTTGATAATCGACTAGCCGGCATACCTTTAGACAGATAATGGAATCTGCGATTTGTTCTTTCTGGACCACCCTCTCCTGCAAACATTCGAGTAGGATCTTCCCCTTTTCGTTTAAAAGGATAAACACCTGCTGTAAATGGAAATTCTCCAGGCACATTTTCTTGTAAGTTCCAAGTCAATATATCACCTTGATCATGATAGTCCGGTAAAGCAATTCTTGGAATCATATTACCACTTAATGACTTAGTATGTGTCTCTACATTGATGTCTCGGCTTCGCACCTGATACGTAAATATTTCCTTTTTGTAAGAAGCTTTTTTGTCTTCCCAATGTTCTAATATCTGCTTACAACGGCCATCTTGATCTAATTCGAGTGCTGTGATTTTCTCTTTCATTAAATCTTGGCTAGCATTGTCTTCGATCAAGTTTGACGCAGCTTCCAAGTGGCCTATCGATCTAGCGATCTGAGCTTGCTTTTCTACCCACTTATCGTATTGTCTAATACTTTCTGAAATCTCAGATAAATACCTAACTCGGCTAGGTGGAATAATAAATATCTTTTCACTAGCTTCTGCTGAAGCACTGTACTTGCTCTTCCAATCGAGTTTAAATCGTTCGTTTAATGTCTCTATGATAGCAGCATATAGTGTATTAGTCCCTGGGTCATTAAATTGTGAGGCTATCGTGCCAAATACCGGCATGGTTGCAGGGTCTTTATCCCACAAATTGTGGTTTCGCTGAAATTGCTTTTTAACTGATTTTAAAGCATCTTGTGCTCCTCGCTTATCGAATTTATTTATAGCAACCAGATCAGCAAAATCCAACATATCAATTTTTTCCAATTGGGTTGCAGCACCAAATTCGGGTGTCATGATATACAAACTCATATCTGAATGATCCACAATTTCAGTATCAGATTGTCCAATGCCAGATGTCTCTAAAATAATTAGATCGTATCCACCTGCTTTTAAAATATTTACAGCAGCCTGTACATACTTTGATAAAGCTAAATTAGATTGACGAGTCGCTAATGACCGCATATACACTCGATCATGATTAACGGCATTCATACGTATTCTATCACCTAATAGAGCTCCTCCCGTTTTTCTTTTTGAGGGATCTACGGAAACAATCGCTAGCGTCTTGTCTTCGAAGTCATGAAGAAATCTTCGTATAATTTCATCCACCATGGAAGACTTTCCTGCGCCTCCTGTTCCAGTAATTCCCAGTACAGGCACTTTTTTAGTTTCCACATCTTTTAGTAAATCCTGATACCAACTTTCATTATTCTCGGGAAAATTTTCAACCGCCGTGATTAATCTCGCAATGGATTTTTTATCTCGTTGGCCTAGTAATTTCAGTTCACCATTTACTGTTTCTCCGATGGCATAGTCACATTGTTGTAGCACATCGTTAATCATCCCTTGTAGCCCCATTCTCCTTCCATCATCTGGAGCATAAATTTTGGTAATTCCATAGGATTCTAATTCTGCTATTTCGGTAGGTAGAATAGTTCCTCCTCCCCCTCCAAAAATTTTGATATGCCCACAACCTTTTTCCTGAAGTAAATCATAAATATATTTGAAGAATTCATTGTGACCTCCTTGATAGGATGTGATAGCAATTCCTTGTACGTCTTCTTGAATTGCTGTTTCTACTATTTCCTTGGCTGATCGATTGTGGCCTAAATGAATAATCTCTGCTCCTGTCCGCTGCAAAATCCGTCGCATGATATTTATGGCTGCATCATGACCATCAAATAAAGAACCAGCGGTAACTAATCTGACTTTGTTATTAAGCGTATAAGCTTGAGCTTCCTGCATCATTTGTAGATTGTTTTAGATCAGTCAATAAAATGGAAATAGTAATTTACGTACCTTGCAAAGGTAATACAAAAGCATACGTATGCCTCAAAATCTCTTCGCTGATTTCACACAAAGTTCTAAAAACCAGTGGCTTGAAAAAGTTACCAAGGATTTAAAAACTAAAGAGCTTTCCAGTTTAAACTCTAGCCTCTTTGGAAATGTTCAATCACCTTTTTATCATAAAGAGGATGTTACTTATCATAATCAGCTAATTACTAGGTCAAAAACCACTAATCACTGGAAAATTGCCCAAGCTTTTGAGTTAAATAAAGGCTTGAAAGAAACCAACAAAGCAGTCTTAGAAGCGCTAAAAGGAGGTGTTCAACTCATAGAATTAATTGTAGAAAAACAGCTAAGCTTGGTTGATTTAGATGACTTGTTTGATCAGGTCATTCTAGATATTGTTGATATAAACTTTCATTTTAAACATGATAATGCTGAAGAAACTTTAGACGCTTTTTTACAATATTTAACTGGACAAAACATAGAAGCATCATCCATAAAAGGAGCTTTTAAAAATCAACAAGAAGGATATAAACTCTGGAAAAGCTATGGAGAAGACCTCAGTCAGGTGTCTTTTCTATACCATAGACTGGACATTAATAAGCAAGATGAGACAATTAAGTTCTTACAGGAATATTCAGCTCAATTAAAAAACCTAAGCAATAAAGAAAGAAAAGCTTTCGCGGATTCAGTTGTTCTAGATGTGGCAGTTTATCCACACTTCTTTGGATCTATCATCCAGATAAAAAGTCTGCACAAGCTTATAGAGCAAATACACGCTAATTATAAAATAGCTAATGTTTATCCGAGAATAGAAGCCCACATGCTCATCGATGATCAACTAAATAAAGATTATCACAGCATCGCAGCGATGAGCATGCAATTAGCTGCAGCTTGTGCTAATGTAGATGTGATACATGCAAATCCGTGGCTTTTTTCGAAGGTCCAGCATGAAATGGACCACAGGATTGTTGCTAATATGCAACACCTCCTAAGCATGGAAAGCTATATTGACCAGGTCCTAGATCCAAGTGCTGGTAGTTATTATGTTGAAGAGCAAGTAAATCAACTATCAAGTCAGATTTGGGAAAAACTATGCTCTGATGATCCAGCTATAAAAACCATAAAAGAAAGAATCCAATCACAAATAAACCCTATTGAGTTAAAAGCTACACCTGAAAATATTTCCATCAAGTCGTTTTATACTAATCACGACATTGAACCGTATAAACACCTGAATTTTGTCAGTGGAATACCTCCATATTTACGAGGTCCTTATTCTTCTATGTATGCAGGTCGACCTTGGACCATCCGACAATATGCTGGTTTTTCTACAGCTGAAGATAGTAATGCCTTCTACCGAAGAAATCTGGCTCAAGGACAAAAAGGACTTTCAGTAGCCTTCGATTTGGCGACACATCGAGGATATGATTCAGACCATCCACGAGTTAAGGGCGATGTTGGAATGGCTGGAGTGGCCATCGATTCAGTAGAAGATATGAAGGTGTTATTTGACCAAATTCCACTTGATAAAATGTCTGTTTCCATGACCATGAATGGTGCGGTCATTCCAATTATGGCCTTTTATATTGTGGCGGCAGAAGAACAGGGGGTCTCCAAAGCCCAGCTTTCGGGAACCATACAAAATGACATCCTTAAAGAGTTTATGGTTCGTAACACCTACATCTATCCACCGAAACCTTCTATGCGAATTGTGGGTGATATATTTAAGTATACTTCCGCTGAAATGCCAAGGTTTAATTCAATTAGTATAAGCGGGTATCATATGCAAGAGGCAGGTGCTACCGCTGCTATTGAATTAGCATATACGCTCGCAGATGGGATGGAATACATAAAAGCTGGAATTGACGCAGGACTAAATGTTGATGATTTTGCACCTAGATTATCTTTCTTTTGGGGAATAGGCATGCACTATTTTTTAGAAATCGCTAAAATGAGAGCTGCTAGGATGCTATGGGCCAAGATTGTTAAAACGTTTAATCCAAGCAATCCAAAATCCATGTCCCTAAGAACTCATTGCCAGACTTCTGGCTGGAGTTTAACAGCCCAAGATCCTTTTAATAATATTGGTAGAACATGTATAGAAGCACTTGCTGCTGTCGGTGGCGGCACTCAGTCTTTACATACCAATGCATTGGATGAAGCGATTGCTCTACCTACTGATTTTTCAGCTAAAATCGCAAGAGATACCCAAAAATTTATTGCGGAGTCTTCGGGATTAACCGAAGTCGTAGATCCTTGGGGAGGTAGCTATTATGTCGAATACTTAACAGACCAAATAGCCACTAAGGCATGGGAATTAATCGAGGAAATCGATGCTTATGGCGGTATGACTCAAGCCATAGAAAAAGGAATACCAAAAATGAGAATCGAAGAAGCTGCCGCTAAAAAACAAGCAAAAATCGATAGTGGAATAGATAAAATTGTAGGTATAAATATTTTCAAAAAAGACCTAGATGATAGTCTTGAAACCTTGGAGGTAAACAACACTAAAGTACGAGAAGGACAAATCAGCAGAATCAATCAACTAAAAAACGAGAGGGATCAGGTTTTAGTTGATAAAGCATTGAAAAAAATAAAAATAGCTGCGCTTAATCCTAGCATGAATATCTTAGAAGCAGCTGTTATTGCGGCAAGAGCTAGAGCCACATTAGGTGAAATTTCACTAGCTTTAGAAGAAGTCTTTGATCGATACAAGGCACAAACCAATACTATCCAAGGTGTATACTCCAGCGAAATGAGCAACGACGAAACATTTAAAAAAGCGCTTGCATTATCTGACAAGTTTGCTTCTAAGGCAGGCCGAAGACCTAGAATCATGATAGCTAAGCTTGGCCAAGATGGTCATGATCGTGGAGCAAAAGTTATTGCTACCAGCTTTGCTGATTTAGGTTTTGATGTAGATATTGGCCCATTATTCCAAACTCCTTCCGAAGCTGCCATGCAAGCCGCAGAAAATGATGTACACTTTTTGGGTATCTCTTCACTGGCTGCTGGTCATAAAACATTGGTGCCAGAAACCATTGAAGCGCTAAAAAAACTAGGTAGAGAAGATATTGCTGTAATTGTTGGTGGGGTTATTCCTCCTAAAGATTATGAGTATTTATTCGACAAAGGAGTGTTAGGTGTTTTTGGGCCAGGGACCGTCATTGCGGAAGCAGCCATACAAATGTTAGAGATTTTAATTGAGGCAATTTAGTCGGCTCATGCATTTAATGTGCTAGGAGTTAAACTGTGGAAAGTCAGCCCTTGCTATTTAATCGAACGATTAATCACTCTGCCAACAACAAATAAATCTCATCCCTCATATCATGCAGTACTTCTCCAAGTTCCGTAGGTAAATTTGTACCATAATTATACGTCCCGGCAAAGATGGTGTTGTTATGCGGTAAGTAACTTAAGTTCGCAGAATAACCAATATCTCCGCCTGCATGGCCATAGGCATTTACTCCTTCTGGTAACAGTAGCAAATACTCATCATGTATGCCTCCAATACTTGAAGCCCAAGTACCATTTTCTGAAATTCGATAACTGTTTCCAATGTCGAGTAAGAAGTTGCTATTCACTAAACTTTCTTCGCGCAACAAAGCGTTCATAAATAGATATAAATCCTCCACTGTTGAATATACACCAGTATATCCATTACCACTACCTGGGTTTAGTTGCGAAATATTTTGTATTCCTGAACCATCATTGTAGAAATCTAAATATCCTTGGGCAAGACGATTACTTGGAAAATCATCAGAGTAGTCATAGTAATATGTATTTTCCATACCAAGCTTATCAAATATCTTACTTTGGAGCAAATCCCCGTGTTTTTCCCCAGTGGCAGCTTCTATGATTAGACTTGTGAGCATCGTATTGGTATTAGAATATCTCAAGCTATCTCCTGGAAAATGAGTGGCAGGCTTTCCATCAACAAAAGCAATAATTTGATCTGAGGTCCAAGACCTACTAAAATCATTTACTACAGCTAAATTATAATTTAAGTCAGTTGCAATATCATAGACTCCAGATGTATGATTAATTAACATGGCTAGGGTAATCTCATCACCATTTGCTAATTTCTCAGCCACTTCAGGAATGTATTGATTGATAGGATCATTAATGGCTAATGCCCCTTCTTCAATGAGTTGCCAAACTAAAGCACCAATCATCATCTTTGTAACACTACCCAACTTATTAATATGACATAACTCCATAGGTATTTGTGCTTCGATATCAGCCATCCCCTTTGATGTCATCCAAATACCTTGATCGTCGCTAATTAACACATTAATGCCTGGTAGTCCCTTGGCAATATATTTATCCACTATAGCTGATAAGTCAGCCCCTTTTGGATGATTTGTATTAAGCGCCAATGTTGTTTCATGGACACAATCCACAGAATCTTGAATTCTATTCTGATTACAGCTAATAAGCAGAAAAAGGCAAACCATTAAGCCAAATACTCTATGAACTCTATTTTTCATCTTGCTGTTTTTTATGAACTGGAATACTAAAGCCTACATGGAGTGGTGCATATGCTACGATAGGAACCGTTTCTTGAATGACAACACCTTGAACCTGAATTCGATAATCAAGAAAGAGGTTTACAGGTCGATTTAATAAACCACCTATGGAATAAGAAATACTAGGTCCTAAAGAAATGAGCCAGTTGTGGTTTGTTTTGTTGGCTGATACATAGCTTTCTGTATCTTCATTCCAAACAAAACTATCTAAATCACTTATCGACAAAACATAGCCTCCTCCTATGGACAATGGTGTTATACTCAGTTTATTATTAAGCACTAGCCTATAAGCAATCTCTGAATAGATTTGTGTTGCTTTTTGAAAGTGTTTGTGGCTAAAATAGCTAGCATTCATCGTTTGGATAAATTGATGTTTGTTGCTCCTATTCCATTGATAGCTTAAGCCAAGTTTTAATCCTGGGTGAACAGTGGAAAATTGAGGACTCAATAAACTGAGCGAATGATGACCAAAGGCTGCACTTGCATACCAACGATTATCACTTTCTTGCGCATTTATTTGAAAAAAGGAAAGAATGAAAAGGTATGGAAGTAGATGCTTCATTAAGTAAAGTTAATTTGTTGTCTAATAAAAAAACGAGAAACAATTCAAGTTGTTATTTAGCTTACATTAAAAGTGGACTATTGGCAAAATGATTTGTTATTTTCAAGGTATGGAAAAGAGAAAGTCGATAAAAGTAGGCATGGCACAAATTGCTCCAGCATGGCTAAACAAAAAGGCAAATATTAAAAAGATTGAGGCGTCCATTTTGGAGGCTGCTGACCAATCTTGCGATTTGGTTGTTTTTGGTGAAGGTATATTGCCAGGATATCCATTTTGGCTGTCTTTTACCCATAGTTCAGCCTTTGAAAATAAAGCACAAAAGGAAATTCATGCTCATTATGTGGACCAATCCATTTGTATAGAAGAAGGTGATTTAGACAGTATTACGACATTGGCAAAAAAAGAAAATATTGCTATCTATTTAGGCATTATCGAACGACCCCTAGATCGGGGTGGACATAGTTTATATTGTTCTTTAGTATTTATTGATAAAGAAGGTGTCATCCAGTCGGTCCATCGTAAAATGCGCCCTACATATGAGGAACGATTAGCATGGTCAGCTGGTGATGGACATGGATTAAAAACCCATCCGATGGAGTTATTTAGATTGGGTGGTTTAAACTGCTGGGAAAACTGGATGCCATTAAGTCGGGCGGCTCTTTACGGACAAGGAGAAAATGTTCATGTAGCTGTATGGCCTGGCAACTTGAGAAACACCCAAGATATCACTCGGTTTATAGCCTTAGAATCCAGGTCTTATGTGATTTCGGTTTCTGGACTTTTCAGCAAAGCCTTGATTCATGAAAGTATTCCTCATTATGATTTGATGCGCCAATTATGTCCTGATATACCTGATACTGGCGGATCCTGTATTGCTGCTCCCGATGGAACTTGGTTAATCGAACCCATCATACAAAAAGAAGGCTTATTCTGTGCTGAATTAGATATTATGAAGATCTACGAGGAACGACAAAATATGGATCCCGCAGGGCATTATAGTCGACCTGATGTCACACAATTAAATGTCAATAGAGCAAGACAATCGATTATAGAATAGGCAGAGTTACTGTTTTTTTAATCTGGCCAGCACTTCAGCTTTATAGCTATTGCCAATAGGGATCTCTTTGGTTCCAAGTTCTATATCTAAGCTGGTAAATGCCGTTATTTTGTCACGATTAATAATAAAAGATCTATGTATTCTGATGAATTGTTTAGGTAGTTTATCCATGAACCCACTGATGGTATCTTTCGTAACTATCGCTTGATTTTCAGTATGTATTTTTATGTAATCTTTAAGGCTTTCTATATACAGAATGCTGCTAAATAAGACTTTAATAAATTTCTTATTAGAATTGACATACAAATGATCTTCTTTCAGCGCTTTATGCTGATTCACATCTATCTTTGATACCTGTCTATTTTGTGATTTATATTTATTAACAGCCTTGAAAAATCGACTGAAAGTGACAGGTTTTAATAGATAATCCACCGCTTCTAAATCGTAACTTTCAAGCGCAAACCCTCGATGTGCCGTAGTAAATATTACAGATGGCGGCTGAACTAAGCTTTTGACTAAATCTATACCGGTTAATAAGGGCATTTGAATATCTGCAAACAATAAATCAATCGTATGCTCACTAAGAAACTCAAAAGCCTCCATGGGATTTTGAAATGAGGCAATAAGCTCCATATCTGCTAATTGGCTAAGATGCTCTTGCATAATCTTTATAGCCAATGGTTCGTCATCGATAATTACACATCTAATTATCATTATTATCTAGGTTTATGCTTAAGTGTATGGTATAACTTGATTCTAATTCTTCAATGATTAAACTATGATTTTTTGGATAATTTAGATCTAGTTGTCTTTGTATATTGTTTGACCCAATTCCTTTTCTTGCTGGAGCTATATTACTTCTGGCCTCTTGACTTAATGTGGTGTTGTGTACACTAAATTTCAATTGTCCATTCTTTAATTTTAAATCTATGTTTATGGTAGGTGCTATGGGATCTTTACTGGCACCATGTTTAAAAGCATTTTCTACAAAAGATAACAAAAGTAGCGGAGCAATTTTCTCATTTTCATTGTCTACGTCATGGTTAAAAACTAATTTCAAATTATTTCCATACCTCAAACGCTCTAGAGCTATATAATCCTGCAATAGGTTTATCTCTTTATGAATTTCTATGGAAGGTTCATTGCATTGATACAAAATATAGTCTAAAAGTTCCGAAAGTTTTACCACAACAATTGGCGCTAAATCTGATTTTTCTAAGGTTAGTGCATATAAATTGTTTAAGGTATTAAACAGAAAATGTGGGTGTATTTGTGCTTTCAAAAATTTCAGTTCATTGGTGAGTTTTTCTTTTTCTAATACCTCCAATAGATGTCTTTCTTCGAAGCGTGATTTAATCATTTTTAATGAAAGAAAAATAAACGAGATAAGGCCGACTGATGGGAAATATACCCAAATTAAATACAAGGGCTCTTGCAAGATTTCGAGTAAAGATTCTTGATCAAAATCACTTCTAAAAAAGGGTTCTGCCAAGTAAATTACTGCAAGTCTTGCTAATATGGAGAAAACATACAGCCCCGAAAAAACAAGCAGTGAAAAAATTATATATTTCTTATTCAGGAGCCATCTTGGCACTAGAGAGTAGCTTAACAAATAAGCAAATCCCATTTGAGGCAGAAGCATTGCAAGGTTGTTAAAAATATTAATTCGATAGATGCCAGTGCTAACAGAAGCCCATACCGTAGTGGTTATCAAAAAGCCTAACCAAAATAATAGATGTGTCAAGTATCTGTTTTTTAATACTTGATCTAGGTATGTTGGTTTTTCTTCCATTCTTTTAAATGTATATACAATTATTGATTCTCAAGAAATAAAAAGCCAAATGAGCCTTTGCTACCTATGAAAAGCAGAAAGCTGATGATAAATTAATTTTTGAAAAAATTTGCTTGTCTATCATGCGATAAAACTGGTTCATCTACTTTCTCTAAAAGAGCAGACACTTCGATTCTATCTTAGTTTCATCAATTAATCAACAAATAAAAATTATGAAAAAATTTAGACACTTCACACTCCTCATGTTTGTCTTATGTATAAACCCAATCTTCGCCCAAAGTGATTGTGCTAATCTTTTACAAGCTATAAAAAATGGAGAAGTAGAAAAAATAAAGGAACTTTTAAACCATGTTAATCCTAATTGCTCTTATAGAGGGGCGGGGGAACCAAGGTCTCCTTTAGGTTTGGCAGCCAAATGTGGTGATGTAGAAACTTTGGAGATGATTTTATCATCAGGAGGTAAAACTAACTACATAGGAGATGGTGACGCAAGTTCTCTAATGATAGCTGCTCGCAACGGCCATTTCGAAGCTTCAAAGTTTTTAATCGAGCAGGGAGCTAAAATAAACCAGGTAATAAAATCAAATGGAACTCCGCTAATAGCTGCAGCAAGAGGAGGAAATAAGCAAATCGTAAGTTATCTCATAAAAAAAGGAGCAGATGTAAATAAACTGGTGCCAGGCGATGGAACCGCGCTAATTGCTGCTATCAGACATGGTCACCATGGTATTGCCGAAATTTTACTTACCCATGGCGCAAACCCCACGAAAGAGGTAAAAGGAGAAGGAAGTCCACTCTTCATGGCTTGCCAAATAAACAATCCCAACTTAATATCACTCCTAGCTAAGTTTAATGTCGATTTTAACCAAGAGTTATCTGGTGAAGGTACTCCGCTTATTGTTGCTTCTAAGTATGGAAATTATGGTGTAGTTAAAAGCCTTGTAGCGCATGGAGCAGATGTTAATCTATCGAAAAACGGAGATGGTAACCCATTGATTATTGCCGCTGGTGCAGGTCACCTTGATATTGTAAAATACTTATTAGAAAACGGAGCCGACGTTGATGCTTATGTAATTGGTGACGAAACTCCTTTAATAAAAGCTTCATGGAACGGCCATTTGGAAATAGTAGAATACTTGGTCTCTCAAGGAGCAGATGTTAATTTGAATGTACGAGAAGGCTATGCATTAAACTCTGAACAGAGAAATCCTTTAAAAATGGCTCAAAGAGGACAGCATGCTGATGTAGTGGAATTTTTATTACATCAAGGGGCTATTAAATAAATTCTGTAAAAATCAACTTATGAATAAGTACTCATTTTTATTCCTGTTTTTTATGTTGATCTTGTGTAAACATGCAGGTTCTCAAACCATTCAGGATTCTCATTTTCCTTTAATTGATAGTTTGTTATCATCACTAATTTCGGAAGCAAACTTACCAGGAATCTCTATAGCTATTCGAAAATCTGGAAAAACAGTGTATTCTAATGGCTTTGGGTTTGCCAATATGGCTCAAAACCAGGCTATGCATGTAAATACCAAGTTAAGAGCTGCTTCTGTCTCCAAAGTGATTACAGCAACAGCTTTAGCAAGATTAGTCAGTTTAGAGCAGCTTGATTGGGATGATACACTTAGTAAACATCTGCCCAATTTGCATAGGGAATATGCAAACATCACCATCAGACAGCTTGCTAACCACACTGCAGGAATGGTGCATCGTACAAAAAAGAAGTATAAAAACACTGCTCAGCTTTTAGCAAAAAGTAAGGAAGCCCTGCTATTTAAGCCGGGAACAGATTATAGCTATTCAAGTCATGCTTTTAATTTTCTGGCTGCGGTTATCGAATCTGTTTCAGGTATGTCTTTTGAAACCTATATGAGCAATGAAATTTTTAAACCACTTCAAATGAATCAAACTTTAGCTGACAAAAAGGAATATAAGGATGACGATGATGCTAGCCTCTACTATCTAAAGGATGGAAGGCTAAAAAATGAAAGATTTACAAGTTCCAATCATAAATTAGCCGGTGCTGGGTTTAAAACTACTCCTCACGACCTAACACTACTTTTGGACGCTTATTCTAATGGATTCATTAAATCCAAGGTTGTTGATGAAATGTTTAGTTCCTCCCAATTAGAAAATGGTACTGAAACACAAGTGGGAATTGCTTGGCGAGCCTCCATTGACCCATTTGGCCATAGGCTTATTGAGCATGCTGGAAATTGGAGAGGTGCTAGATCGGTAGTTGTCCATTATCCAGATGATACCTTGAGTATTTCATTAATGGTAAATGCTCAATGTCCAATATTTATCGAAGAAACAGCTCATTTGATTGCCTATGTCGCAAGAAACAAAGTAGACCTGAGTGAACAGAAATTAATGATTAATAAAAAAATACGCCTGATAGATGTGACTAAAAACATGACAACATCAGAAGGTTACTTAGCCATTAAGCAAGGCATAGGAACCTTAAGTTCTAAACATGAAGGTTTTCTCAAATCTTGTAAGGTTTTTCAACTTTCTTCTAAGCATTATGCACTCGTTAGTTCTTTCGGTTTGTTTTACTTGGCGCTTGATACTAGCCTTCAGCCCATTGGCAAACTCTACATGTACAATAGTCGACTAAAAGCAAGTTGTATCGAAAATGAGCCAAGTTTTTTAATACATTAAATACCCAGCAAAATCTTAAGAGTAACTATTAAGCGTCTATTTTTTTATCACAAACTCAATATTAAATTTTTGCTGCTCCACATCTGTTAGTACACCATAATACAGCCCATTTGGCCAATCACGCACAGCTATTTTTGTAGGCAAGCCTGTGAAGCTTTGTATAGCTTTTCCATGCTGATTAAATATGGTGGTGTTCAATATCGTTTTATCTGATTGTATAAATACATAATCATTTGAAGGGTTTGGCCACAGGGTGTAAGACAAATTGTAGCTAGCATCGCTTACTGAGGAAACAGTATTAGCATAAAACAACCTAGCAATAAATGCGTCCACCGAACCATTACTAAAATAATTAGCGCCATCAATTTCTATATTGTTTCTAAAGTCGCCCGTAATAAAAGCTGAACCAAACCGATCAACACTTATACCATAACCAAAGTCCAATCCAAAGCCACCATAATGCTCTGCCCAAATAACATTTCCATCTAGATCAAAATCAGCTAAAACTATATCTGTCCCACCATTTGTTTCTAATGAAACACCACCAATATCAGCTGTATTATCAAAGTTTGAAATAAAGTGAATAAGCTGATTTGCATCAATGGCGATGTCTGGGTGCATGACCCAAGAACCTGATGTTTCTCCCACTTCTGAACTCCATCCTTCTCCATTTTCATCCATCAGTGCAATAAAGTTTCGCTTACCAACTGGGGCATCAAAGCCATTTCCACCTATTATTAACTCACCCCCCGACCAATGACCTGCTAGCGCTAATTTTCCATCTACTTCTTCAATATCGGTCACCGAGAGTGAGCCGTTCACACTATCATCAGTAAGACTAATAAATTGGTGCCATTGGTAGGATCCATTTGTGCCTAGTTTAGCCAGACATACATTTGTTCGATAATCGCTTGTTAAAACATTTCCATCAATTTCTACAAATTCTTGTATTCCTGCCGCTACATAAATATTTCCTGATTTATCCACATCTAAACCAGCCATAAAAGCATTATTTCCCGAAGTAAAAATCTCCTGAATCCATAGGGCATTCCCATCATTGTCAAGTTTCATCACATAGCTTGATGTAAAATTTGTGAGGGTCGAACTGCTTAAACTAGCATCTCCAAAATCTATTTCATTCCTGAAAGAGCCACCTACATACACAAATCCTTCATCATCGATGTCAATATCATTGGCCCAAGTATAAGCGTTCGAATCCCCATTTTTTAACCATGCACAGCTACCATCTGGATTAAGTTTAACCACAAAAGCATGAGTTACATTAGAAGGTGCTCCTGCTGAACTCAACAAACAATTATCAAAAGAAATCGTGTCAATGTAAGTCCCCGCAATGTAAATATTACCTTCTTTATCACATTCGATATCATATAAATCACCCACTAGACCAAAGGGCTCTGTCTTTGTTTTTGCCTGGGTTGCCCATTGTACGTTTCCTAAACTATCGTGCTTGACAATGTAATAATTCATACTTGTAAACATGCTGAGTGTGTCTTCTCCAGCTATGAGAGGCTCTGAATTAAATCTCCCTGTTGCTATAGAATTGCCTTGATTATCATGAGCAATATGCCCACTAAACTCTACATTGCTCTCGTCAAATTGCCAAAACCATTGCCAATCTTGAGATAGCGCTTGATTTGTTAAACATGTAAACAGTAGGAGGTAAAGATTCTTCATAATGTTAATGATTGATTTTGATTGATTAAAATAGTAATAATATTCGTTATTGTATTAAGCCTGAAGATAGTTGAGGCCAATTTGTAGTATCTTTGGAAAAGAGAAAGTAAGATGTCTTTATACGAGCAGATTAAAAAGGCTAAGGCAAACCAACGAAAAAAGTTTGCTGTGTTAATTGACCCAGACAAACTAAAGTTGAGGGATGTAGATCGCATAGTCCAACTTTCAAAAGATGCGCATGTTGACTATTTTTTGATAGGTGGAAGTTTGATTGTTAATAACATGCTGGATGAGTTGTTAAATCAGGTCAAAAAGCAGTGTGATATTCCTTTGGTTTTATTTCCTGGAAACTCTTTTCAGCTAAGTTATCGTGCAGATGCTATTCTCTTTCTTTCACTTATTTCTGGACGTAATCCTGATTTATTAATAGGTAAGCATGTGATTACTGCTCCCTACTTAAAGGTTTCTCCTTTAGAAGTAATTTCTACTGGTTACATGCTGGTAGATGGTGGAACACAAACAACTGTTTCATACATGAGTGATACGAATCCTATACCTAGAAATAAAGCTGACATTGCTATGTGTACAGCGATGGCGGGAGAAATGCTTGGTCTAAAGCTTATGTATATGGATGCAGGAAGTGGAGCAAAAAATCCAATACCTACAGAAATGATCGAAGCCGTTTCTGGTACATTAGATATCCCACTCATTGTAGGAGGCGGTATCCGCACTCCTGAAAAAGCAAGAGAAAATGTAGAAGCAGGAGCGGATGTCATTGTAGTTGGCAATGCCATAGAAAAAGATCCTGAACTGATAACAGATATGTCTATAGCTATTCACTCATACCAAAACTCTCAAGCTTAGTGGACTTAGTCGAAGGTGTCATCATTAAATCTACTGGCAGTTGGTATGATGTAAAATTGGACAATGGTGATGTGATCCAAAGTCGAATTGTCGGTAAGTTCCGACTAAATGGAAAGAAACTAACAAACCCGGTGGCCGTAGGTGATCGAATAAAAATGACCATCGACCCCCTTGACAACACTGGTAACATCAAGGAAATTATGGATCGTAAAAATTACGTTATCCGACAATCTCCACGAAAAAAACATTTTCTACACATTCTTGCCGCTAATATTGATCAGGCTATCTTAGTCGTTACGGTTGTACAACCAAAACTAAAACAGGGATTTATAGATCGTTTTCTCCTGATGACTGAGCCGTATAATATTCCTGTTCATATCGTATTTAATAAGGCTGACCTATATACAGAAGAAGACAAAGCTGTGTTCGAATACCTGCAATTTGTGTATGAGAAAATTGGATACCATTGTCATTTAACCTCATGTGAAACTGGCGACGGCATTGAACAACTCAAAAAAGTATTAAAAGATAAAACATCACTAATTGCCGGCCAATCAGGGGTTGGAAAGTCTACCTTGGTAAACTATATAGATAATACGGTAGATTTAAAAACGAATGAAATTTCTGATTTTTCAGGGAAAGGGCAGCATACAACCACATTTGCAGAAATGTTTCCTTTAGCTTTTGGTGGTAACATTGTAGATACTCCTGGGATAAAAACTTTATCCTTTAATCACCTGGAAGTAAAGGACGTTTCTCACAATTTTAGGGAATTTTTTCAGGCGTCGCCTAACTGCAAATTTTCAGATTGTACTCATCAGAATGAACCAAAGTGCGCTGTAAAGTCTTTAATTGAGGAAGATGCTATCAGTGAGTTTAGATATGCTAACTATCTTGCTATTATCAAAGAAATTGAAGATCAAAATTATTGGGAAATCCATTCTAAGGACTACTAGTTATTTTGATATACAGAAAAAAAGTAGATGCCAGTACATCAAATAACAAGTACCAAGTTACCCACAGATTTTGGTTTATTTAATATTGTCACCTTTGCTAAAGATGACCAAAACCCAATGCCGAATATTGCTTTAGTTCATGAAGGTTTTGAAAAAAATAGAGACACTGTAGTTCGACTGCACTCAGAATGTTTAACAGGTGATCTATTTGCATCCCAACGTTGCGATTGTGGAGCCCAACTCAATAAATCTCTAGAAATAATTGCCAAAGAAAAAGGCGTCCTTTTATATTTGCGACAAGAAGGAAGAGGTATAGGCTTGATAAATAAAATGAAAGCTTATAATGCACAAGATGAAGGAATGGATACCTTTGATGCTAATGTGCATTTAGGATTTGAACCTGACGCAAGAGATTACAGCATTGCTATACAAATGCTAAAGTCCTTAGGAATCAGCAAAATAAAATTGCTGACCAATAATCCTGAAAAAATGGGTGCTTTTAAAAATAGTGGGATTGAACTAGTAGAACGTCTTCCGATTGTTATCGAAGCAAACGAGCAAAATAAATCATATCTAGATACCAAAGTTGAAAAGTTTGGTCATCTATTAAAATCATAAATATGTCTTATTCAGGCAGAGTACGTTATAAATCCATGCGGGAAAAAAACCTGCAAACTAAGCGAAGAGTGAAAGCCTTTTTTATAGGAGCTTTACTTTTTGGCTTAATTATGCTTGCCTTTAATTGGGTGAGTGTGAGAGACTATGTAATGACCTACTTTTATTAGGCCTCAATCTTCTTATACCTAGTTTTTTAAGAGTACATCACTGCTTTTAATAAGTGATGCAACATTGGACCATCCAATATTAAATAATGCATCCAAGATCGAAAAGGATGGCTTAAACTCAGCATGTTTTTTATGATTTTCTAGATACGATAAGCTATTAATATAGACTAATTGAATGGCTGATTTCTTGTAAACATCTTCATCCTGATAAGCTTTAGCACCAGTTCCAGATAGGTAGACTGTCCCTCCTAATTGCTTTACCAACTGTAGATTATGCTGGTCTTTTTTTTCTTCTATTTTATAACTTGAAGATTGCCTGACATCCCGATAAATATCAAGCTGACGAGCTATATAGCTAATTATTTTTATGTTCAATATTGCTATACTTTCTGAAGATTTCCAGTCCTCTAATTGTCCATCCAGTTGAGCAAAAACCTCATGGTAAAATGGAGCCTTGTGATAAGATCCTGTTAGATACTTAAAATGTTGATCTAAGGTCTTATCCAAATCGATAACTTGTGTTTTATAGATTAATTCATTTTTTGGGGACGCTATCGGTACGCTCAACCATTTTTCAGGTGTTTTAGCATTGCTAGGCGAGTTAATTTTACATCGTCTTGTATAACTACGGTCTGATATTGGCACATAATCATGAAACACAAAAACATCTGAAAGATGCATTTTTATAAAATATCCTATCCAAGGAAAATAATTAGGCTGATGTATCGCGATTTTCAACGAGTAGACATTAAATAATCCAGCGGATGAGTTCAAATGTTTCAGCAAAATCAGCGCCTATTTGGGTTCCTCTAACCTTTGCAAGCGATCGAATAAAATCAGGATCCATATAACTTCTGCCTTCCTGCGTTTTGTACTGAGCTAAAGCATGTATTTTCTTTAAAACATGTCGTTCTTCTACTCGAATAAAGCAATCGGTATTAAATGACAAGTTGTTCCAAATTAGCTCATAACCTAAAATCGTTGCAAATTTAAAGGCTCTGATTCCTTCCTGACTAACCGTAATATGATCTTGGTGAATATCCTTAGAGCTCGGTAAAAACACGATGTCTGGTTTAATTTCGTTTCGAATCTTAATAAGGGATTCTAAGATTTCCTGACGTACATAGTTCAACTTACGAACTTGATAACTGAAAACTCTTAAATATTTCTCTTCGATACCTAGTGCTTTGGTTGCATGTCTGACTTCTGTAGCTAGCTGGTCTTTTGGAAAGTGTTTAGGGACAGACTCATCCGCAGTAGAAAAAGCGACGTAATATACTAGAGCACCTTCTTCTAGCATTTTACTAATACTTGCACCACAACCTAATTCTCCGTCATCAGTATGCGGCGCTAAAATGACAACCTTTTTATCTTTAAAATTCATTGCTGAGTCTTCTTAAACAAATATCGACAATTTTTTGTGCCGCTTTTCCATCGCCTAATTTATTATTATGACTTTCAGGACTCCTTAAACCACTATAGCCATCTAATATTTTTTGTTTGTTAGGACCAGCAATGCTTGTCCATCCATCTTCCATAATTTCCATCCATTCCGTTTGCTTGTCAATAATAATAGATGGCACCTGATGAAAATAAGCTTCCTTTATAATTCCACCAGAGTCGGTCAAACAGGCAGCAGCATTGGACAATAAAAACTGCGTCTCGAAATAACCTAGTGGTTCGACTAATCGGATGTGGTCGACTTGTATTGAATCCCATAAGTTATATGTGTCCAAATACTTTTTTGTTCGTGGATGAAGTGGCCAAATAATCGTGGATGAAATGCTTAGTATTGCTTCGACAATGGCCTCAAGATTGTGTCTTTTATCGGTGTTAGCCGCTCTATGACAGGTCATGAATACATAGTTATTTGGCTTAAGAGACCATTTATCTAATAAGGGTTTTTGGGCTTCTATTTTAGCCTGGCTTTGTAGTAATAAATCATAGCCCGTATCTCCAACAAGGAAACTATCTGACTTTCTTCCAATACTAACCAGATGATCATAACCTGTCTGTGTAGGAGCAAATAGCAAGTCTGAAACACTATCACTTAATAACTTATTAATTTCCTCTGGAATAGATTTATCAAATTCTCGCAAACCGGCTTCAACATGTGCTAAAAGGATATTGTTTTTTGAGGCAGCAATAGCTCCAGCAGCGGTAGAATTAGTGTCTCCATAGATCAGTACCAAATTTGGCTTTTCGATTTGTAAAACTTTGTCCAATTCTACAATCGTGAGGCCTGAAAAAGCTGCATTAGTACTTGCTTCTACTGATAGCTGATAATCGGCTTCAGGAAGATTAAATTGCGCTCTAAATATTTCTGATAATTCAAAATCGTAATGTTGACCTGTATGTACAATTAATTGCTCGACCTCTTGCTTAGCAAAAGCGCGATGCACTGGTGCAAGCTTCATAAAGTGTGGTCGATTGCCGATTATATGCAATATCTTATATGCCAAGAGTCCTAATCATTTCGTTGAAGCTTGTTTCCCATCTATAGTTGTTTTTGATAAGCTCCATATCTAAGCTTTTAGCTTGCTGGGTTTTTTGCCAATATTGGTAATCGTCTAAAATAGCTGATTTTAAGGCTTCCATGTCAGCCTTATTTGTGGTATAAATATAACCTAAATGATCACGTCTGAAGAGTTGTTCAAATTCAGCGTCCATATTACCTTTTATAATCAGCAACATTTTTCGCCCAGCCGCCAAATACTCATAAAATTTACCGGTTAAAATACCAGAGTACTCCTTAGAAGAAGCCGTTAATAGCAAATTTAGATGTGATTTCTGCTGGATGTTTAGCGCCTCATCCCTACTAATCATCCCTTTATTAGAAAAAATGGACTCAAGACTATGTTCTCTGATTTGTGCTTCAAAAAGTGGCCCATCTTTACCTGCATAAATGAGTTGAAATTGGTTTTGGTCAATTTTGTTTTCTGCCAGTAATTCGCTAACTGCTTTCATTACAGGCCTCGGATCTCTTTCGTCCAAAAACAAAGACCCTGTATAACTTATGGTAAACTTTCGAAAAGCACTTTGTGGCGGAAACATTTCGATTCCCGCTTTTAATACATGTACATTTTGTGATAATTTTCGGAGCTGCGTTGCTAATCCTTCCGAAACAGTGGTTACTAAATCAGCGTGTTTTAAGATGCGTTTATTTACTTCTATCTGTCGCTTTTCGAATAGATAGTGCTTGTATAAAGGATCTAAATGTAGATCTCTAAAATCCGCAACCCAAAGACTTTTTGGAAATAATTTTTTTAATCTATGAGCAATCAAATGATCTGCATATGGTCTGAAAGAAGAATAAATAATAGCCTTAGGGTTTTTAGTTAAAAATGCTTTTCCTTCTTTGATTCCTTCAGCAAAGTACCGTTTTCCTCCTTCACCAATAATGGGCAAAAACGGAAATGAGTTGATTGCTTTTATGGCTAATTGTTTATGCCAAGATTGCTTTTTTGATTCGACTAGATGATTTGTTGTTGATCTACTCTTAGTCGTTCTATAATCACGGGTTGTAAGTTCGACTTTGTGTATTTTATCGGGGATTGGGCGTTTTTCAGAAGCTAAGACTTGTGCATTTGAGGTAGTCAGTAGACAAATGTTGTTTGACCATTTTGCCCATTGCTTAGACATCTCATAGTTTCTTATAACACCAATGGATGCAATGGGTGGATAATAATAATGGATTAGTAAAATAGGTCTAGACAAGGGTGTTTTCCTGGATTATACTAAAAAGTTTATCTGCAATTTGGGTAGAACTAAAGCCATTTAAAATCATTGACCTTCCCTTTTCTCCCATGCTTAATCGATCAGCTTCACTTAAAGCTAAAAATTTGTTCATAGCATCTTTTAAACTTGGCCCACTCTTGACATCACATATAAAACCATTAAGCCCATCACTAACTGTTTCTCGACAACCGGGAACATCGCTAACAATAACTGGTTTTGCCATTGCCATAGCTTCAAGGATAGTTCTAGGCATGCCTTCTCTATAAGATGGTAAGACAATGCAACTTGCCTTTTCTATTTCTGGTCTAATATCATCTTTAAAATCATAGTACTTGATCAAATCTTCATTAATCCAGTGAAGTAAATCTTCCTTCGATATTTGGGAAGGATTCTCTTCATCAAGTTCTCCGACTATGTTAAACGTGATGTTCGGCTGATCTTTTAATAGTTTCGCTGCTTCAACAAACTCCCTGATGCCCTTGTCCTTAAGCAATCTGCCAACAAAGGTGAATTGGATTTCTTTAGACTCTTTTGGTAAGCTTGGTTTAAAATGGTTTATGTCTACACCACAGCCTTTTATCGCGATTCCTTGCCCTTTAGCTATGAAATGATTTTCGAATAGTCGTAAATCATCTTTGTTTTCAAAGACAAAGGTTTTGTGGTACTTCGCAGCGTTTTTATATAATCTTCTTGTAACCATTTGTAGCCAACCTTTTCTAATAAAGGCGTACCCCAATCCGGTTATGATTGCTATAGATGGAATATTTAATCGTTTTGCAGCTCGTCCACCAAATATGATCGGTTTACTTGTGTAATGTAGAATAAGATCAGGCTTTACTTGCTCATAGATCGATTTAAACTCTTTATATAAAGTCCAATTGGCAAAAACATTGGTGGTGTCTCGATCTAAGGTTTTTAGCGGTATGAAGTGCACACCATCCTGTTTGCTTATGTTTTTTGTGTACTTGTCTTCCGGGGCAATAACGGTAATTGGATGTCCATTCTGCTTCAGAACATCAAGGACATTTTGACGAAAGTTATGTATGTTCCAACTAGTGTTGGCTACCAGGGCAATATGTTTTTTAGAAGGTTTAATTAGAGAAATTTTTCTTCTTCTATAGATGATCTAACCTGCTTAATAGCTTGTTCTTCTTCCTTAGGGTAAATCATAAGTACCTCACCATCATCGATAATAAAATATCCATCTAAGTCTTTAGCAACTAGCATTTTTCCATCAGGAATTTTCACTAGACTGTTATTGACATTGTAAAGCTTCATTGGGTTTTTAGAACAAACATTCCCATCTACATCTTTCTCCAAATAAGCATGCAATGAATTCCAGGTACCTAGGTCGGACCACGCGATATCAGCAGGAATGGTAAATACATTATTTGCCTTTTCGAGAATGGCGTAATCAATCGAAATAGAATCCGTTTGTGGATAGACTTGAGCTATGTAACTTGCCTCATCTGCTGTGTTTAGTTTATCTAAGTCTTCGGAAAGTTTGTTGACAATTTGGGGAGCATTTTTATTAAATGCAGCTATGATATTTTTAGTTTTCCAAATAAATATGCCAGCATTCCATAAATAAGAACCTTCTGTTAAAAAAGAAGTGGCTGTTTCTTTATCAGGTTTTTCTGTGAAACGTTCGACTTTATAGGTGTCTTTTCCAAGGTTGTTGCCTTCTCGTTTAATGTATCCATAGCCAGTGTCAGGCCTAGTCGGTTCGATGCCCAGCGTTACTAAAGCATCGTTGTTTTCTGAATATTCCAGTGCGTCATTAATCTTATTTAAAAAAGCAGTCTCTTTTAAGATTACATGATCTGATGGAGCTACTACCATGGATGCTTCTGGATTCAATTGTTGTAGCTTTAAGGCTGTGTAGGCAATGCATGGAGCTGTGTTATTTCTCGATGGTTCGCCAATAATATTTTCATTAGGAATTTCTGGCAGGTGCTCTTTTACGAGATCTCTGTATTTTTCATTGGTTAGCACAAAAATATGGTCTGGCTCCACAAGGTTTAGAAACCGCTCGAAAGTTAATCGGATTAATGATTTTCCTACATTGAGAATATCTAGGAACTGTTTTGGTCTCATTTCTCTAGAATAAGGCCAAAATCTTGAACCTACTCCGCCTGCCATAATAGCTATGTATGTGTTTTTTGGATTCATGAGTGGATGTTTTCAAGTAATGATAAAATATTTTGGTAGGCTATTTTAGTATTTTCTTCTAAATCAGCTGAGAGAGTAACAGCTTCTTTTCTTTTTCTTTCTAATTGACTTTTCTTAATTTTAGCTAAAAAATCAGCTATATTATTTTCATCTTTTTTAGATTTCTCAATTATCCAGCCTGCTTTATTTAATAGTTGCCAGCTATCACAGGATCTAATACCATAAAAAAGAAAAATCGATTGGCTGTTGACAGCGCTTACTAATTTTGAGGGAACACAGACATTTACCCATTCAGGTTTTAGCGAAACAAGATGGATATCTATGAATGCTAAATGTTCTCTAGGTACAAAATCTAATAAAACAATTTGATCATCATCTTTATCAATATATTCTTTGATTTGCAATGATTTAGACCCATAAACAACTAAGATTAATGTCTGCTTTTCTCTATCAAAATGATCAATAACTGATTTTAGAAAAGATACTGAATGAGCTTCACCTAGATTTCCTATATAACCAAGATATATTTTTTCGTCATTCTTTTTCCATGCTGGCTTACTAACTTCCTTATCCCAGCTTTTATTTTTGTGCAGGAAAACTCCGCATGGTAAAATCACATTAGGAATCGATGTTCTGAAGGACTCTTGGATATATTTTGATTGAATATTTCCTAAAGCAATTAACCCGTTAGGAGGGTTTTTATAGGTCTGATTAAAGAAAAACTTAAATAAAAAATGCTGATTTGAAATAAGTTTTCCAGCTACGAATGCCTCTGGGTACAAATCCATGCTCCAAAAGACCCAGGGTATCTTTTTCCGGTTAAGCATTCTTGAAGCCCAAAAGTTAAGTAAGGGTGGACTGGTCATAACGATCAATATACCTTTATTTACTTTTTTTGCCTTACGAATTAATCGATAGCCTTCGATAAGACTACTAAATAATCTAATTCCTTTGTTTTTTCCGTTGTAGACCGATGCTACTTGATGCGTTTGTCCAACAATCTCTCCTGTGGATCCTCCTCCTTGATATTTCCCATCTGTATGTACAACTTGTACCTCTACTTCATTAGCAATTAAAAATTTAGCTAAATCACTAGCAGACTCTGCAATCACACTCCGATTTGGCGGATAATTGCGATCAACAATTGTAACACTTAATGTATTCTTGTCTTCCAAGAAGTATAAATTTCTGTAAAAATATCTTCTAAGGATTTTGTCAAATCCCAGTTAGGATAATGGGCGCGCATTTTACGTAAATCAGAATAGTAACAAATATGATCTCCTATTCTGTTTTTATCGTCATATTTATATTTCATCGGAATACCTGAAATATCAGAAATGATTTGGAATGCTTCAAGAATTGAACAAGTATTTTCTTTTCCACCACCTAAATTATAGACTTCTGCAACTCTCGGGGCATCTATAAAAGCCTCAATAAATTTGGCAACATCTTGAGAATGTATATTGTCACGAACTTGTTTTCCTTTATACCCAAATATTGTATATTCTCTTTCTTCTAAATTACACTTTATAAGGTAGCTTAAAAAGCCATGTAGTTCTACGCCGCTATGATTAGGTCCAGTTAAACAACCACCTCTTAAACAAGCAGTAGGCATATCAAAGTATCGTCCATATTCTTGCACGCTTATATCGGCAGCAACTTTTGAAGAGCCAAATAATGAATGCTTGGTTTGATCAATTCTAAAAGTTTCTGGAATTCCGTTGCTGTATGTTTTATCTGCATACTCATACCGTGTATCTAGTTCTACCAAATCAATTTCATTTGGAGCATCACCATACACTTTATTCGTTGATAAATGTACAAACGGAATCTGTGTGGAATATCTTCTGGTTGCTTCTAATAAATTTAAAGTACCGACAGCATTGGTATCAAAATCTTGAAAGGGAATATCCGCAGCTCTGTCATGACTTGGTTGCGCAGCAGTATGTACTATAGCATCAGGCTTGATTTCTTTTATGATGTTTAATACCCCTTCTCTGTCACGTATGTCAAGCTCATGATGTTCAAAATTGCTTAGTGCCTTTTCTAGCCGCTGTTGATTCCAACGTGTATCTCCTTTAGGACCGAAAAATACGGCACGCTGATTATTATCAATCCCGTGAACTTCCCATCCTTTATGTCCAAAATGGATACATACCTCAGATCCTATTAATCCAGACGACCCAGTTACCAATAACTTCTTCATAGTTATAATTATACAGTTGCAAAAGTATTAATATATAACGAATTGATATATAAATATTTTTCCAATATTATCTGCTGCTATTTGCCTCAAAAAGTTTTCTATATATATTAACGTGTTCCATGACATTTGTGCTCAAATCAAAATGATTTTTTGCTTTTAATCTCAATGCTTTTTGTTGTTTCTCTGTTGGTTTCTGTTCTAATAGATATACCATTTCATTTCCTAAAGAAAGTTCATCATCAATTGCAACTACTCTAATCAATTCATCGTCTCCAAAAATATGAGCTATATCTCCAACATCTGTTGAAGCAACTGGGTTACCGCATGCAAGTGCTTCCCAAACTGAAATAGGACTTGCCTCAAAATCAGAGCAACAAACATATAAATCTGCTGCGTTTTGCAGTTCAGCAATATCTTTACGGAAACCTAGAAAATGGACATTTTTAAGTGAAAGAGATTCAGATAGCTTTGTTAATTTTTCGTAGTACGTTTTTTGGTTGGGAAAGATCGTTCCAACTATAAAGAGATGAACTTCTTCCTCGTTTTGTTTTTGTACTATTTCAAAGGCTTTTAGCAATTTATGAAACCCTTTATTTTCATTTATATAGCCTACAGTCAGTATTTTTTTTCCTTTAAATTTTTCCAATGCACTTGCTGGTTGGATATTAAATTTTTCGAAATTTACTGGTGCTTGAGCGATAGTAAATGTTTTTTTATCAATGTCTTTGCTTAAGTTTTTATAGTAGTTGAAGGTTCGCTTTGATGCAAAAATAAATCCATCAGAAAAGGGACTCATTAATTTAAACAACCATTTGACAATTGTGGCTGATTGGCTATCATTCATGTGCCAAACTGACTTTGTGGGACTTAAATAAGAAGCGATTATTCCTTTTATTTGCCAAGCTCCATTACAATGTACAATATCAATTTTTTCCTTTTTGATAATCCTTCTTATTAATGCTACTTCAAAAGGAAAAAGTAGTATATATTTTACTAAATGATTTAGTTCTTTTGTCAACCTATGTAGTGAGATTTGCTTAAATTTTACTTTACTCTTTTTCAACTTACTCTTAAATCCATCAGCGTTATTTTTAGGAAATAGAACGAGGGTTTCTATATCATAGGACTTAATTTCATCTGCGACTTGGGCAATCCGATTGAGTGGTCCTCCTCCTCTCCCTTCTTCGGTTATATTTAGAACTTTAATCAACATAATAATTTAGTGCATTAAGCTCATCCTTAAGTTCTGCGTTCAATATTTTGATGGTTTCTGAACTAAGTTTATTCTTGTAATCTCCTGGAGTTATGTTTCTCACTTGAGAAAATTTGTCCTCTTTTTTAACTTGAAAGTTAGCCTCTGCTAATAATTCATCAAGTACTTCTTGATTGTTTAATCCCGAAAAGGCTACTAGTTTATTTAGCCAAGATTTAAAATCGGTAACTAACAACTCATAAGAAAGGTTTATACAGTTTTGTAACGGAAGTAACTCTTTAATAAATTGTCTATATCGGGTCTTTATCTCAGGTAGCATTTCTAATACAAATTCATCAATGGTATGGTTTTTATAATATTCCCGCTCCTTCTTAAATTTTCTATTTATCACTATGTGGCTATACAGTTTAGAGTAATAGTAGGATGTTAAAACATCCCGTGGATCTCTTAGGACCAATATTATTTTATACTTATGTAGGCCTTCAAGCTTAACAAAATATCTTAAAGGTCCTATAAAGAATCCTGTTGGTTGATCCAATTGATCCAAACGATTTTTTTGATGATAAAAATCAGGAACTGGCCGCTCAGTCAATGCTAAACAGGCTTCGATATCTACTGCTTTATATGCCTCTTTATCACTTAGTTTTTTTAATATTTTCGATGTGTAGGTCGAGGCACATTTATGAGTTGTAAAAAGTAATATACTTGGTTTAGTTACTTCAGGCTTTAATGTTCCTTTAAAGAATTTTTTCTCTTCTTTAAAGCGTAAGCAGTTTAGTGGTTTTATGACTAAATAAAGAAAGAAAGATGGAAACCTAAGTCTAAACCACTTTATTGGTCTACTTTTCTTTGCTTCCTTGATTATACTATTGAGCATGCGAATATTTCATTTGCCAAGGAAAGCTTTTGGTTCCATACAATAAAACTAGTGTGATAAATTCAAACGAAACTAAAGTTAAAGCACTTCCAGTAAGCATCCTAAAAAACATAACCACCATAAAGGAACAAGCAAAGAGATGAATATTATTAATATTATCTCTCAATTTACCAAAAACTATAAACCAAGAGGAGCGAAAAAAGAAATAAACTAAACTTAATAAATAAGGCAATGCACCAACTAAGCCTGATGCTAGAAGGGATTCAAAAATGCTGCTGTGTACATTTCCTATACTATCACTTTTATAGGTAACTATACTAGGGTATTTATCTACTAATTTTCGAGTCTCAGCAACTAATCCATAACCAAATATTGGGCGCTTTTTAATAGATAAGGAGGCGGCTTGCCAGGTAAATACTCTGTGCGACATTTCTGAAAGCTCCTCTGTAGACTGTCCTTTAGTCACACTTTCCAAAAGTGCCTCTCCATTTATCACTGCAAATGCTGAAGAAAAAAGAAAAACTAAAGCAAAGCCTATTAATCTTAATTTATTGATTCGCTGTTCTCTTAACAGAGTAATGATATTTCTTAAAACAAACAAACCAATTACCATAAAAAAAGCGATATATGAAGTTCGTGAAAGAGATAAGAAGAATAAAGTAAAAAAAACACCTACAGATAAGAATTTTAATGAGCTATTCTTAAATGGAACAAAAAAGAAATACATTAAGGAACCTAATGCAAAAAATCCCAAGGCATTAGAGTTCATCGGTGGAAAGATAGATTCCATTTGGTAATAGCTGAAGCGGAAAGCAATGTCAAAATATACTATACTTGATATGATAATAGAGATGGCAAAAAGTATAACTACATTGAAATAACTCCTAAATAAATAGCTAATTTGCTTTTTATCTGTTGTTTGTACATAAGCATAGACATGAGCAGCCAAGTAGGTAATTATTATGAGCTCTGTTGTTTTCCATGCTGAGTAGATTTCTCCATAAACTGTTAATGCAGAACCAAAAGAAACTAACAAATAGATAGAGAGCACCAAAAAAAAGTGCTTCCTTAGACTCAAAATTCCTTTAAAACCATGCAATAAATCATCAAAAAACAGAACGCACAAAATGAGTAATAAAGGCACAATTCTTACGGCAAAAACTATCCAGGGTAATGCATCAATATCATGGGTGTCTGATGAACTGAACTCCCAAAATCGGGAGCTTGAAATCAAACAAAACATCAAGAAGAATGCTAATATTTTATATCTAGGAAAACCCTGTTTCATTGATATCTATTGGTCTTTGTAAAATATTTTATATGGCTCAGGGGCCAAAATGGTTCAAAGTTATTTCGCAAGATATAGTTTTGATCAAAGGGTCCCTCTTTTGTGTAATATCCTCTCACTGTTGAAGCCGCAGATTTATATCCAAGGTTGTACACAAAGTCAATAGTATCTCTTCTAATGCGATTAGGTTTACCATAAGGCCATGCAAAATGATGGCAATAACCAAGTCGTTCTTCTATTATTTCATGTGTTTTTGCTATTTCTTCTTCAGCACTTTTCTTTGATATTTCGGCTTGATTGAAATGAGAAAAAGTGTGGTTTCCAAATTCATGACCTTCACTAGCTAAATTTTCTATTTGGTCCCAATTTAAAAAAGGCATGCTGGGTCCATTTAACCTATTTGCATTAAATTTTGCTAGTTTTTCTTTATTTGACTCTCCTATCATAGAAGGGCAAATAAATACAATCCCTGTAGCACCAAATTCTTTCATCACCTCTGCTGCAATTTGATAGTTTTCAAAACCATCATCAGAAGAAAAGCATATATAGTTTTTGTCAATTTCCTTATTTTTCCATTTTTGAACTGCTTCACTGTAGCTAATAAACTCGAAATCTTTAGCTAAGAAAGTCATTATGTTTCTTAGGTTTTCTCTGTCACTTTCGAAGGTAAAGTGAAAGGACAAAAACAACAATCTTGGCTTGGAATCACTTTTAACTAAATGAGCCAAAAGTTTCAAAGCATAATTTCTAAAAATCGGTCGTAACGAATTTCTCTGTCTATATCTTTTTATATCTGCTGCACTTCTCGCAAAATTTAAATTACTCATGCCACATTAGTTTTAGTGTTGGGAATAATTTTCCTAGTTGTACCGCTTCATCTTCATATTTTTTCGACAGAAGAAGATAAGTCTGCGAAGATTTCCAGTTATTATCTTTAATGTTATCTACATTAGGATTAAATAGTTTATTGCTAACAAGTTTCGCTATTGGTTTTATTATATTAAATAACCAAGGTCTTTCCATTATAAAGGAAAACATCTTTTTTCTCCAATAAATATAGTTTTTCTGTGCTTTGGTTTTTGTCTGTCGAAGTCCCTGATTATGCTTAACGAAGTTAAAATCGCTTTCATAAATTGTTGGTGAAATTCCTATCCATTTGCACAAATCTGAAACTGTTGCTTTTGGCTCTAAGGCAAGTTTTTCGAAAGGACAAATAAAGAGTTCATCGGCAGTAAAGGTTTCCACATATTTTCCTAAATACTTATGGTAAAAACCCATTTCTAAGCTTGATTTTACCAAATCGTCTTCATAATTATTGGTTTGGAGGTTTAAAAACTCTTCTAAACTTATAGTCTCATCTAATCGGTCTAATTTTTTTAAGTGATAAAATAATGAATAAAATCTTTCTCTTGGATCTCTAATAAGTACGATCAATTTTAGGTTTACTTTATTCTCTTTCTTAAAGTCAATTAAGCGCTTTAATGTACCTTTTGAATACATATAATCAGGACTTGCCTCTAAAAAAGTATTTGAATTTGATTGGTTAAAATAGCTCTTGAAAAAATCCTTGCCGTCGTCATAGTAATGGGCAATTCTATAATCTGCCTTTGGATAGTTTTTATCTAAAAAATACCCAGTCATTTTTATCCTAGATGCAGTTATATTTGGGTGTACTTTTAAATAGTTATAGAGGGATGTTGTACCACATCTATTGCTTCCAATTATTATAATTACATTCTTTTTCAGTTTCGTAACCATATTCTAATTCTATGCTTTAAATAAGGTACGTTTGGAGTTTTAATATATCTCAAAACGGCTAAAAATGGTCTAGATAAATTTATTAAGAGTGCCTGAAAAGTCTTAACAAATTTAATCTGAGCAAGTCCATCTTTCGTTTCTAAGAAATAGTTCTCCTTAGATAAATATATATCACATAGATGTTCTATTAATTTCCCATCCTCGATACTTAAGTCTTTTTTCCAAGCGTCTATTCTTTCTTTTAATGCCTTTTTGTCAACATTTGCATGAAGTTTTTTCTCCTCTTCGCTAATTATCAAGCTCGAAGCATTTTGAATTGCTTTTAAATTTAATTTTTTTATGAGTTTGTTAAGCTCGTTGGACTCATTTAAAACCATGGATTCATAAGCAATTTCAATTAGTTTGTCCTTATCTATTTTGTTAACCTGGGTCCGATATTTATT
This sequence comes from Saprospiraceae bacterium, assembly GCA_020629035.1. Taxonomy (GTDB): domain Bacteria; phylum Bacteroidota; class Bacteroidia; order Chitinophagales; family Saprospiraceae; genus JAHDDO01. The sequence goes on from JAHDEC010000004.1 coordinate 218,644, forward strand.
ATAATATCTGGCTAATTGTAAGCTGTTCTTTAGGGTAAACTTCTCATTAGGCCTGAAAGCTGCCTTAGCTTTTAGCATTGATGAAATACAGCCTCTTGGGTCTCTGTATATATGTAAAAAACTATAATTAAAATATTGTTTTTCAATTTTATCAAGCTGCCATATACTGGTTCCATTCTTAAATAGAACAGCTTTAGGGTTAATTTTTCTTTTAGATATTAAATGTTGAACTATAGCATCTATTATTGATTTTGGATTCGGTTTCTTAACTTCTTTTATAAGGGTTTCTAGTTCGTCAAAATTAATCTCAAGGTTTTTCCATCGAGGATCACTAAATATGTATTCTGCTAGTTTTCTAGAATTGGAAAAATCATTGAGTTTAAATAATATTTCCAATGTTTTTAGTTCAGGTAGGACCAAGATTTCACTAGATGCTTGTGATAGATTTTTTGCTAACCAAGTAGATCCTGACCTAGGTACATAAAGTAAAAAGATGTATCTCAAATCTCCTACTTTGACCATTTCATGAAAGGATCTAATTTTTTTTGCACTTTATTTACCAAGGTTATTTCTGATGCTGTATCATGAATAAAATGGAATAAATCTTTTCCATAAATTTCTGGTATTCGCATATAGGACCATAAAATAATAGCTGCGTCTAAGGTGAAACTGAACAATAAAAACAAAAAAGGATTTATTACATGAGCATTCAGGCTAATTAATAATGAATTCTTTACAACAATTATTAGTGTAATCCAGAGGATTGGCTTTAAGGCTTTCATAATGGATATAAATGTTATCTCAACAATTCTGGACGCATACCACATCATTAATATGGCGTGAATAAAATATGCGATAGTGGCGACAACAGCCAACCAAATTAAATTTGTCTTTATAAAAAGTATAATAAGAGCGACCTTAATAATCGTAAAAATAAATTTAATCAGTGTAGATCCCCATAATTTATTTTGTGCTCTCACCAGAGTGTCTGTAAATCGGATATAAATTACAGAAAAAGAATATGCTCCAAAAATTTGTAATAACGCTGATGCTTCTAACCATCTATCGCCTAGCAAAACACTAATCACTTGTTTTGGAAAAAAGATCAAAGTCATAGCAAAGCAAGCAGTTATTAACCCTACTAAACTTAAACTATTCAAATACAAACTTCGTTGCTTTATGAAATTATCCTGAACTCTAGACATAATTGAAAATAACACTCCGTCGATGGACCTAGCTATGTACACCTTTGGAAGATTAGCTATTTTAAATGCTTGTTCATAAAGACCTAATGCAGCCATCGGATAATATTTGCCAATTATTAGTTTGTCGATTGAGTTCCCAATTTGACTAATGACTCTAACAGAAGTTAGACCTGTCCCATAATTAATAACCTCTTTAGCCTCACTACCAGAAAATACTGGTAAAACACTATGTGGTGCAAAAAAGAAATTTAGTATTACTTGAATGAGACCCACACTTAATAAAGCAAAAATCAGGGCCCAAACCTCATATTGATTAAATGCTAGATAAAAACCTATTCCAAGTGTGCCAATTATATTAGAAATTAATACACTAAAGAACAGATGTTTAAATTGAAACCTTCGAATCATTAGTGCATTACTTACTACTCCGAGACTTTTTACAATTAGGTTTAAGGCAATGATTTGGATACAAAGCAATGAAATCTTATGGTCATAAAATTGACTTATCCAGCCTGCAAAATAACACATAAAGCCAAAGGCTATAAAGCCTAATACAAGACTAGCATAAAAGGCAAAATGAACATGGTATTTATTGTATTCTTTTAGTTGAACAATACAGGCACCAAAACCAAACTCAGTAAAACTTACAATAAACAGCATCAAAACATTGATGATTGCAAATTGTCCAAAAGCTTCTTGAGAAATAAGTCTTCCAAAAACAGCTAGACTAACTAAACTAAACATGGCCTGAATGCCAATAGCAGAAACTTGCCATTGCATACCTTTTATAGCCTGCTTCTTAAGACTCAAAATATCTTTTGATTAATTGGTAAACTTGAGTATGCGGTTCTAGAATTGATTTTATTATATCCATTAAGCCCTCGGCTTGCTTGTCTGTCAAATTATTTTCCCAAAAAACTTTGCTTTGAGATTTAAAAAAATCATCACCAATATGACTAAACGTGTGAGCTGTTTTTAAGGTCAACATTGATGGTGTAAACAAATAGGAAGGATGAATACTATTATTACTTCCTAAAATTTTAAGGATCTTTTTAGCCTCTTCAAATGGCTTTAGATATAAATCTTCATAAAAAACAATGGGCAAATTATGAGCCAACAGGTCTGATAAAGCAATTAAGTGAGACAAGGCCCACATACTTGCAATTTTTTCTTCATAACTAGCTAGCTGTTTGAATTCTCCTTTATAGGACGATTTCACTAAAGGATGTTGGAGGACATGCTGCTCAAATAGTTTTTGATGCTCTGCCCAGCCATATTCTTCATAAAATCTATCTCTATTTTTTATTGATGAAATGACCGTAAGAGGATGTCTTATTGTAAACAGAATATCTCTGCTAATTTGATTATATAAAAAGGGAATTTGATGATTTGCTCTTATAGCTTTAAATCCTATGACATCACAATTTTCCCAAATAGAATCTATGTATGAAACATCCAATTCTTTTGGGTTTACACTCAAGTGATTTCTGATTAACCAAGGGTTTCTATTGCTTTTGTTTAAAACAAGTTCTATTTGCTTTTTAAAAGACTCTGGATTTTCTGAAGCATAACAAAGCTTATTAGACTGGTCCCAGACTGCTGGATGAAAAGGCTCAAATAACAAAAGACTTCCCATTGATTTAGAAATTAGATCAGACATCCAAGTGGTGCCAGATCGACCAAAGCCTAAAACAATAATGGTTTTATTAATCATTCCATTTACCTATTGCAAGTGAGAAAAAACCCAACTTCTTCTTAATCCACAAAGCCGCCATTCCATTAATCAAACAAATACTAACCAGTGTTGCCATAGCTGCTCCGTTAATACCATAATTCGGAATAAGCACAATATTTAATACAACATTGGCCAACAAAGCTATCAATATGATGTACTGAAACATTTTTACTCCATCGGTCATTTTCATCAAAACTCCTACTGGTCCGAAAAAGACATTCACTGCTTGTGCTATTCCTAAAATGAGTAAAACCATTTTTGCCTCTATAAACTCATGACCAAAAAAGTTGAGTATAAAATCATCAAATAACAACAGAAAAGCCAAAATCCCCAAGGCCAACAAGAAGGCAGGACGACTTATTTTCCTAACCGTACTTCTCAAGCTTGCTATGTCAGAATTATTAAAATAATTAGACACCTTTGGCGCTAAACCAATATTAAATGCCATTAGAGGAAAAGCAATAAACTGACTCAAACGGTTAGCTAAACTATATTGACCCAACTCGTAACTATCGCGCATAGTTTTGAGACAAATTTTGTCCGCCCATTCATTTACTAGCAGCATTGATCCAAGCCATAGAAAAGGAAGTGATTGTTGTATAATTTGCCCACTGCTGGAGGGCCATAATTTTGGTCTATGGGGAAGATAAATAGCTAATAGTATTCCGGCTGAAAGCCCGACAATTATCAGGCTTAAGTAATATATTTGCTCCAACGAAACCGTGGATAATTCGTCTAATAAATAGTAAAAAATAAGCAGTAAAATAATAGAAAATAATGGCAATAAAAATTGCGACAAAGTAGTATGTAATAAACCTTTTCCTTTCGAGCGTAATGACTCGGCAATGATTCTTATTAAGCCCAACATAAAGGTGGATAAACCTAACATTTTAACTAATGATGGGTCTAAAAATTGAATATATCCATTTAATAAATAGAATATTCCGGTCCACAAGATGGAGCTAAGTAAACAAACTAATAAACTCCATCCAATAAGCTTGTTTTTTGTTGAATCTCGTGAAAGTTCGCGTAATAAATACTGATCCAAACCAAGTACAGCCAACATGCTTAATATCTGCACGCACATACTGAAAGCGACAAAGTCTCCGTATTTAGTTGCGCCATAAAGCTTGGTCATTAACCAAGTTAAGACCGTAACAAAAGCCACGCCTATGATCCTTAAGACCAATACCTGATAGCCACTTTTTAGCAAAGTGTCTTTAAGCAAAAACCATTTTTTGAATAATCAAAGGCTTGATTAGATAATCATCCCAACAGCTACCGTACTATTTGTGCCTTCGTCCACAATGATCACACTTCCTGTATTTCGATTCGTTCTATATGCATCTGCAAATAGAGGTTTCGTTGTACGGATCGTGATTCTTGCGATATCATTTAGCCCAATCTCTTTATCATCTTCTATTCGATGCAAAGAGTTAATGTCTAGTTTGTATCTGATTTCTTTAATCACACATCTCATATCTTGAGTGGTGTGCAATAAATTATACTTTCCTCTTAATTGAAGTTTTTTCTCACTTGAAAACCAGCAAATCATTAGATCTACATCTTGGGTTACATCAGGCTGATTGTTAGGTCTAACAATCATATCTCCACGACTTAAATCCAAATCATCTTCTAATAATATAGTTACTGATTGTGGTGGAAAAGCTTCTTTTTGTTCGCCTCCTGGACCTTGGATTGATTTAATTTTACTCTTAAACCCTGTAGGTAATAAGGTTACATCATCTCCTACTTTTAAGGTTCCGCCTGCCACTCTGCCCGCATATCCTCGGTAATCATGGAATTCATCATTGTAAGGTCTGATGACATATTGTACCGGGAAACGCACATCAATGAAGTTCTGGTCACTTGCAATGTGCACATTTTCTAAATAATGAATAAGTGTCTGACCTTGATACCAAGTCATGTTTTCAGATCGATTCACCACATTATCTCCTAATAAGGCAGACATTGGAATGAAGTGAACATCCTTCACATCTAACTTGGCTGCAAATTTTTCGAAATCATGCTGGATCTTATCATAGGTCTCTTCTGCGTAATCAACTAAATCCATCTTATTAATACAAACCACCAAATGTGGAATCTGTAATAATGAAGCAATAATTGCATGCCGCTTTGTTTGCTCTACCACACCTGTTCTGGCATCAATGATAACTAGAGCAACATTAGCTGTAGAGGCGCCAGTTACCATGTTTCTTGTATACTGAATATGGCCTGGAGTATCGGCAATAATAAATTTACGTTTTGGAGTAGAGAAGTATCTGTAGGCTACATCTATAGTTATCCCTTGCTCTCTTTCAGACCTAAGTCCATCGGTAAGTAACGCTAAATTTACACCTTCTTCTCCTCTTCTTGCACTTGCTTTTTCTACTGCCTCCATTTGATCTTGGTAGATAGATTTACTATCATATAATAACCTTCCGATCAATGTGGATTTTCCATCATCTACACTTCCTGCAGTGGTAAATCTTAATAATTCGCTTGATTGAAAATCTGCCATCTTATATCTATTTTAAACCTTGTGGTTTTTTTGTTCTTAATTCGATTTGTTAGAAGTACCCTTGTTTTTTTCTGTCTTCCATACTTGTCTCACTTCGCTTATCATCGGTTCTACCTCCTCTTTCTGTCATCCTGGTGGTTGCTATTTCATCTATGATATCTTCAACGGTAGTTGCATTAGATCTCCAAACTCCAGTACATGTTACATCACCTATCGTACGGCACCTTACCATTTCAGTAAATACCTCTTCGCCTGGTTTTTTAGGAATGTGAACACTGTCTGCTAGCAATGTACCTTCTCTTTCAAATACTGCACGCTCATGGGCAAAATACAATGATGGTAAGTCCACTTTTTCCATAGCGATGTATTGCCACACATCTAATTCTGTCCAGTTACTAATGGGGAATACTCGGAAGTGTTCGCCCATTTTATGCTTCGCGTTAAACAAATTCCATAGTTCAGGTCGTTGATTCTTTGGGTCCCATTGACCAAAATCATCTCTGTGTGAAAATATACGCTCCTTAGCTCTTGCTTTTTCTTCATCTCTTCGCGCACCTCCTAAAGCTGCATCGAATTTACCTTTTTCCAATTCATCAAGTAAAACAGCCGTTTGTAAGCCATTTCTACTTGCGTTTATTCCTGTTTCTTCAGTCACCAATCCTGACTTAATTGCTTCATCAACAGATCCAACGATTAATTTGGCTCCTGTTTTTTCAATTAATTCATCTCTAAATCGAATGGTTTCGTCAAAGTTGTGACCTGTATCAATATGTAAAAAAGAAAAAGGCACTTTAGCTGGGTAAAACGCTTTGTAAGCTAAGTGTGCTATGAGGATAGAATCTTTTCCACCTGAAAACATCAATACTGGGTTTTCAAATTTAGCAGCAACTTCTCTCAGAATAAAAATTGATTCTGACTCCAATTCCTGGAGGTGATTCATGTGATAATCCATACTATACTATTTTGCTCCGATAAATGGAGCTATTTTTTTGTAAACTAATTGAACAGATTCTTCTAGTGAAAGAACATCTGTCTTTATTTCTAAAAATGGATTTTCAGGAGCTTCAAATGGTGAATCAATTCCCGTGAAACCCTTTATTTCGCCATTTCTTGCTTTCTTATATAATCCTTTTACATCTCTTGCTTCACAAACTTCTAGTGGAGCATTGATGTAAACTTCTAAAAAATCGTCTTCTCCAATAATTGATTTTGCCTTTCCCCTGATTTCCTTTGTCGGGCTTACAAAACTATTTATACAAATCATTCCTGCCCCTACAAATAGTTTTGACACCTCTGAAATCCGTCGAATGTTTTCCTTACGATCCTCTAAACTAAATCCAAGATTGTTGTTGATCCCTATCCGAGTATTATCTCCATCCAGCACTTGAGTTAAGTAACCTTCATTAAATAGGAGTCTCTCTAAGCCTTGGGCAACCGTACTTTTACCTGAACCTGACAGTCCAGTCATCCAAATTACTTTTGCTTTTTGGTTGAGAAAATTCTCTTTATCAGCACGACTTAAAAGTCGATCAAATATTGGGTGTATATTAGCTGTTTTCATAAAGGGTGCAAAGATGCTTCAATATTCTTTCTGACCCTAATTTTTATGGGTGTTTTAAGACATAAAATCTTATGTAATATGTTAGGCTTCGCCCATTTAGGGTCGCAGGGATTCCTACAGTTTTATGAAGTATGATTAAACATTAGCAGTAATGTTTAAATTATTTTGAATGTTCCTTGAAGCTGAACAATTTGTGTAATATAAAGATATTATTCTTTTACTTAGGTGCAACAAAAAAAGAAGGTGAATGCATCGTTTTAATCTACCAGCAACAACTTCTCTACACCCAATAACTGTTTATTTTCCCATACTTCTACAAAATAGATTCCACTTGGATATGCTGATACATCGATGCTGCTGTGGCTTGATCCTTCAAAACTTGCGACTAAATCTCCTTTCAAATCCAGTAAATTATAACGAATAAATCCAGTGCTTTCTGCTAACTCAAGATGCACTCTATCGCTGCTTGGGTTTGGATACATCTTTATTTGGATTTGCGGTGCAGGTTCTTCGTCTGTATAGGTCAAAAATTGGGGGATTACTTCTAAACCACAATCATTCTCATTTTCATTAAAACAGCCGTCTGAGCCTACCTTCAATATCCAAAAATCTCGCTCCGCACCAGACATCGCTTCTTGTTGCAAACTGCCTGTCGCAACTATATCTCCCGTAGGTAATTCTCGAACACATGACAGAAATCCATCCAATCGGCCTCCTTCTCCATAGGCGATGTAATGACGCTCCCAAACTAATGTTCCATCCGAAGAATAACGCATGATAAATCCTACATCGATCGAATCATCTCCTTCGTATTCTCCACTCATTAATACATCATCGTTAGCACAAGTCGTCATTTCCCCAAAATTGTAATTTGATATTTGCTGTAGTGAATCTTGTCTAACTGTTGTTTGCCACAAACTGTCTCCTACCGAGGATACCCCTCGTAATGAATACAATTCCCTCAAGTTAATTAAATCATCGATTATCTCTTCATTCATTACAAAGCCATCCGATTGTAAGCCATAAAAAGGTGGGTCACTTTGGTAAGGTATGTGATGTAATTCTTCCGTCTCTTTAGTGTCAAAATCATACTTTACCAACCAATAATCATCTGAGTCTGTCAAAAAACTGGTACTACTGCATATAAAATATAAAAACCCATCTACGCCTTCTTGCAACTGGTATATTTGATTGAAATTATCTTTTCGATAGTCTAAGTGATCTATATAATTGCCCCGCTTATCCATAATGTGTATATAGCCTGGACCATCCCAGGCATCTTCAATTACCCCTCCTGATCCATAGACTAGTATATTTTCTTTATAGAGAATGTGTCCGAATGGTGCCATCGATCTTCCTTCTGGTAAAGCCGACTCAAAATAACTCAAGCTATCTCCTGTCTCAGCAGATATTATATATTGTCTTAAAGTATTGAAAGCTCCTTCAACAAAACTAATTCCACCTATAAATACAGAATCATTTTGTACTAATACATTCTCCCAGTTTAAAGGTTGAAAAGGTGAAAACCTTCGTTGCCATTGTAAAGAACCTTCAAAATCAAACTTATATAATTCAATACAATTGGTCGTAAGGTCTTCACATCTTAAGCCCGAGGTACAATAGATAGACTCATCATCAATGTACATACCTAATCCTCTTTCATATGAAACATCTACTTCATCAAAGGTTAATGAGAAGTTTTGCGCAAAGAAAGTACTTGGAATAATTAATAGGCAAATTAAAGCTCGCATAGGATGTTTTTTAAAAAGTTGAAGAGCATCTAGCCCTTCAACAAATATAAACTTTAAAGTTTTGTAAATTTCTCTAAATGAAAAATTTCACCTCCTGATGTCACTTTCACAATATAAATTCCAGCTGGAATATCGATCAAATCAATTTTGCATTCATCAGTATCAAGCAAATTTTGTCTGGCAATAACATGTCCTTGCATAGTCACAATTTGAACTATTGATTGTTTTAGCTTTGTACTAAATAATAAGTTCAATTGGTCTTGTACAGGGTTTGGTTGAATCTGCACATTGAATGTCTCGTCTTTTTCCCTAGTCTTAGTGTCATGAACAAGTTCAGGATCTGGCAAAAAGATAGATTCTTCGGTAATTATATGCCACAATGATCTAGCATAAGCAGCATAAGGATGCGTCTTGTGCGCTATGGTATAAATTAAATCCAATTCATTTTGACTGGCAACAAAATTGGATCGATCACACAGTCTTCTTGAATTGATTGATTGTATAGCAGTATAATCTTGAATTTCTTCTCTCACTGGAATAAAACTATTTAACCACATTTGGGCCCCACTACAATCATCACATTCTAATAATACTGATAAAGCTTTAATTCTTAACTTATTATCAGTTTGTCTGTCGTACAATAAAAAAGCTTTTGTGCAATCGCCTGCTGTCAATAAGCTATCAACATATTCTTTAAGTGCCACATTCAAACATTTTTTTAATCTCGACAATTGAAGACCTGGTTGTGATGTATTCGTTGAGTCTTGCTCGATCGATGCTATCTCTATTTCAATGGTTTGAATCAATGAATCCATATTCATTGATTCTGTATCAAAAACACATAAATTACCATCATCGTCATTTGGCGGGCCTGAAGGCTCCATACAAATAATTGGGGTCGCTGCGTTAGATAACGCCTTAAAGATGGGGTTTAAATCATTAGCTCTTTGACATTCATCTCCTTCTCCTAAAGGTGGTTCCCAGTAAATAAAAGAAACCTCCATGTTTTGTGCCCAAACATCTAAAGCCCCATCATGGCTAAAACAATTAGAAGCAGAACGTTGCATTAAACCTATCTCGTCATCAATATTGGCTTCATTTAATAAAACATCTACCTTTTCAGTCTCATAAAAGCAATTTATATCAAAGTCTTTATCCTCATTATTATGAGAAAGAATTATTCCATATACTGTATTTGTATATACATTTTCATGAATTGCACTGGTTCCATTTCCTGTGGATTGCAGATTATTTGCTTGCCTATCAATATCGGTAAATGTATTTCTTTTAATGCTAAAAGTATTTTTACCATTCATATAAATTCCAACAGTAGAGTTTGAACAACTATTATGGTAAATATCATTGGCATGATCAGCACCAACAAAATGCATATCAATATAATTATGTTGAAATAAATTTCCTGAGCCAGATTCAAGGCCAATTCTATTAATATTAGTGACTGGGATTATGGAGTTATCTATATAAACTCCATAGTTGTTTCCTAAAAATAAAGTGTTGTCAAATATAGATATAGTGCCTTCTTCAGAATAAACACCATCCTCACTCATGTTAATTATATTACAGTCAATAATTTCAACACCATGGTTGTTCCATAGAGAAATACCATAGCGCCCATTTTGCATTGTTGTATTAATAAATTGGCTTTTATCATTGGAAAAAGGATAAAATTCAACTGCCCGATCATTATCATAAAATCTAGCATTATCACAAAAGACGAGACCACCATATTTGGATTTATCGGACCCATTCATTCCTCTGGCAAAAATAGCTGAACTGGCGTTTTCAATTGTTCCTAGCAAATCCACAACAACAACTCCAGCATCATTGGCATTTAAAAATGCCAAAGGGTTATCAGGTTGATTGATCCCATTCCCTTCTACCATAATACCTCTCCAATCGTCTCCACAACTTGTAATTAAACCACCATGAACCCACAAACGAGCACCTCTCTCAACTAAAATGTATGCATCTTCATTCATTGACAAAGATCCTGTTAGTAATAATTCTGCTCCTGTTTCTACAATTACATTTCCTTGGATAAACTCATTGGTTGAAATTTCTGTTTGATTTCCACTCTCTATCACCAAATTAGCTTGATTTGCGCTGAATTGCTGAGTAAAACTTGTGGTTCCACTGGATAAAAACTCTATGATCTCACCTCCAGGAATTTGGTCTTCGTCGATATTAATTTCAATACTAAAGTCAAAATTATAATAAGGAATCTCAACATATTTTCCATTAAAAGGAATGGACTCGTGTAATAAGCCCGCTTCATTAAAAACATCAACGGTTCCAAATATGAATTCAGCATCTAAACTACAATCGATTCGCTCCATGCTTATTCCTATTTTCTTTTCACACGTTCCATTATTATCAAATGCTATGGTTTCGATATTTGTCACCTCTAGAGTTACAAAAAAATTATTACAGGAAATTTCAAGATTGTCGATGAATAGCATTTTTGGCCCAGCCGCTGGAATTGAAGGGTTTATTGGACTATTTGTTGTGTTTTTATGACGTAAATATATTTGTGTAAACGATTGTTGTAGTGCATCTATTTCAAAATCAAAATTTGATGAAATGTTTTGCCATGAGTCATTCTCATTGAATACTAAATTCAAGATTTCAGAAGTTGTTCCATTTGCAAAAATTCCATTTTCATTTTGTAAATCATTGGAAAAACCAATTTCCACAAAAGATTGAAGACTTTGTGTTGCATGTAAATAATCATAAAACACATCAAAAGAAATATCATAAGACATGTTTTCTTTCTTATCAAATTCGATTACTATTCCGCTGTACCGTCCATAAGGAGGGTCTATATCATCCGATTCAAAAAGGTTTACTAAGTTTAAGCAGCCTTTTCCAAATGGTTCTGGGTAATTAAAAGTTCCTTGGACATTATTACAATCTTCTCCATAAATTGATGGAACTCCTTGCATAGCAAAAATCCCTTCGATACAGCCATTGTAAAAATGTTGGTCAATATCGTTTATGCAATTCATTTCGCAACCCCCAATGTTATTAAAACCAGAAGACCAATTTTGTTGTGAAATCAAAGAATGTGCTGTTAAATAAAAAACTGCCAACAAGAAGTTTTTAATTAATTTGTAAAATTTCATAAAAAGCGTTTTTAATGAATAAATAGCTCTACCTAAATTCCTTGAAAAATTTATTAAATCATAATTTTTATTAATCGGTAAATAACTTCCTTTTAACTAAAAGCGCCTTTCTTGATCTTGTTCGCTTCTTAAAAGCTTGTCTTGGTTGTGATTCATCCTTAAGAAAAAATTGACTATAAATTTTGCATCTTTTAAAACTTACTTTATTAAAAGCAACAACCATTCCGTCTTCGCATTTTTATAACCGTTAGTTGTTTTGTGGTAAAATAAAATTTTGTATAGAAATACTTCTTCTAAATTAAGATTCACCTGAAAATTAAATAATGTTGTTAGGCAACTTGTAGAGGAACAAAGTGCAAGTCAGCTGGATTTATAATCAATTTAATATGACATTGAATCGAATCCAAACTCACTATAAATTCTCTTTTATTTTTCACTCCGATTAGGGTGCCTTTAATACCTGTCAGTGCTCCACTTGCTATTTCTACAGCTTCGCCGATTATAGAAGCAGAAGGCATGACTGCTAGATCGACCAATTCACCAGTAATCCTTTTTAACCACTCTATTTCGTGGGTTTTTACTGTCGGCATTTCTTTTCCAATCCTTACAAAACCCAATACATGTTGCGTATTTAACACCTTAATCCTTTCCTTTTGGCTAATGCATACAAAAGCATAATTGCTCAAGAGTGGATAATGATGGGTTTTAGTTTTACGCTGATATTTCTTGGTTTTAGTAAGCATTGGTGTGTATGCGTCAATATCTTTAGCCAATAAGTGATCGACTACTCTTTTCTCGCATTTGTAGCGAGTGTATATAGCATACCAATATTTGTTACTAGGATT
>JAHDEC010000021.1 GCA_020629035.1 Saprospiraceae bacterium
CACAAATTTCTTCATCTAAATTGGTAGTGCTAAGAGGATGGACGGTTAAGTCTAAGATAACAGTGCTGTCACATCCATTTTGGTCAGTCAATATGTCTGTGTAAATTCCTGAGATTGTGTAACTATTTGCGCCAACTGTATAACTCTCACCGTCACAGATTTCTTCATCTAGATTGGTAGTGTTAAGGGGATGGACGGTTAAGTCTAAGATAACAGTACTGTCACATCCATTTTGGTCACTTAGTATATCTGCATAGATACCAGAAGAAGTATAAGTTGAAGTACCTACAGTAAAGCTATCTCCATCACAAATTTCTTCATCTAGATTGGTAGTGTTAAGGGGATGGACGGTTAAGTCTAAGATAACAGTACTGTCACATCCATTTTGGTCAGTCAATATGTCTGTGTAAATTCCTGAGATTGTGTAACTATTTGCGCCAACTGTATAACTCTCACCGTCACAGATTTCTTCATCTAGATTAGTTGTAAGCAATGGATTAACAGTTAATGTCAAATAGACTGTACTATCACAACCATTCATATCTGTAAGTATATCTGAATATTCACCTGTTATAGTATAGGTACTCGTACCAACTGTATAACTTTCACCATCACAAATTTCTTCGTCAAGATTGGTTGTTACTTTTGGGTGAACTGTCAGGTTTAAGGTATGATAAATAATATCTAAGCAAGAATGCTCAAAAGAATAGAAAATAGGTGTCTGGCAGCTAGCAGGAGGTCCTACATGTGAAATGGTTGTGAAAGTTGCTGGGGCATTAAGGATATGATACCTGGTGCACCCTCCCTCATATGTATAATAGACGCACATATTAGATACATCGCACCCTGGAAAACAATTCAGAATAGATGAATAAATAGCTTCTGTAGCATTGTTATTTGCCGCATCATTAAAACAACTATTATATGCATTAGAATTATTGATGTAATTGTATACATCACAGCTCCCTGAAAAACTATTTAAAGTACAAAATCTATCTCCAATAGGAAGGTCAACATATTGATAAGCACATCCTCCACAAGATGGACTTGTAGGTTCAACATAGGTTCCTGAAGATGAATATGTATTGCCCAGCCAATCATAGGTTTCACCTTCACAAATTTCAGCGTTTGTTATTATGCCTGTGGCATCGCAGTAGGTTTGTGCTATAGCATTTAGTCCCACTAGAATAAATAGTGAGACAAAAAGAAGAGTTCTCATGGTCGATTTAGTTGTCAGGGAGTGAATATAACAATTTTTTCTAAACTTAGATTAGACTTTCATATATCACAATTCAATAAAACAATCTGATAAAGATGTAAAGTAAAAAAGTAGCTTGGTGGGTCTTTAGTTATACAAAGACCGATGTAGGAAGATCAATCTCAAAGTGAACTTAGCAAAAAAACAATTAATTTTTTTTGATATTTTATATATGGTGGATATGCAGTTGGTACCAGTTGTTCTCAACCTATATCAGGAACGTACATAGTACTATGTACCAAGTACCAAGTACCAACACTAACATCTAACCTAGTAAAATCTAATAAATCCAAGCATTCATCGAATAAGCCCATATCTAAAACATAACAACCTTATTTTTACAAAACAATCAAACAAACATGAAATACCTATACTCACTGGCTCTTTGTCTATGTCTCCAAACCGTCCTCTCAGCACAGTTTCCACCAGGTGGGGGATTTGGTGGCCAAACCAATACAATCAAAGGGAAAATAAGCGCAACCATCATCGACTCTATAAGTTCGAACCCAGTGGGCTACGCAACGATTGTGCTTAAAAAATCAGAAAAAACAAAAGAAATAGATGGAACCTTAAGTGATGAAAGCGGAAAATTTAAGTTCGAAGGGCTAAAAAAAGGAATCTATGATTTGTACATTTCCTTTATTGGTTACGATGATAAAGTCATTAAAGGAGTTGAACTAACTCCTAAAAAACCTGACGCAACGATTGACAAAATATTGCTGGCTCCGGCAAACTATGTTTTAGACGCTGTAGAAATCAAAGACCAAAGATCACTGGTCGAAATGAAGGTCGATAAAATTGTCTATAACGCTGAGCAAGATGCCAGCATTGCAGGTGGAGATGCCACAGATGTACTGAGGAAAGTGCCCACTTTATCAGTGGATTTAGATGGAAATGTTTCCCTAAGGGGTTCACAAAGTGTGCGCATTTTAATCAATGGCAAACCATCAGGCATGTTTTCTAATAATGTAGCAGATGCCCTAAAAATGTTTCCAGCAGATCAAATAAAAAGTGTTGAGGTAATCACCTCCCCAAGTGCCAAATATGATAGCGAAGGATCATCAGGAATTATAAATATCATAACCAAGAAGAGCAATATCGAAGGGGTAGCAGGTTCAGTCGATCTATCTGTTGGAACAAGGCAAAATTCTTTATCAGGAAATCTAAATGCGGGTAAAGGTAGATTTGGGAGCAGCCTGAGTGGCAATATGTTTTACTCATTCCCAAACAATGGTTCATTTACATCTAACCGGACGGTTGATTATGGAAATGGTGAACTAGGAACATATGTAAGTGAAGGACCATCAAGATCTAATTGGATAGGAGCAAATGCTTCGGCTAACATGTTCTACGATTTTAACGCCTATAATTCGATAAACCTCACAGGTTCGCTTAGAGGTTTTGGCAACAACTCTGATTCGATTGTGGGACAACCGATTATTAGCAGTCTAATAGATCCGGTTTACAATATTGATCAATCCATAGCTCGAGCAACAAACTCTGGATTTACCCAGGGTGGTTACGATGTTAGCTTGGATTACACTAAAAAATTTGAGGAACAAAAAGATAGAGAATTTGTCCTAGCAGCCCAATTGTCAGGAAATATTCAAAACACATTCTTTGATGTAAATGAACGGATTAGTGTATTGGATTCAGCATTGATCATAAATAACAGAAATACTGAAAACCAAGGCTCTAATGTTGAATATACATTACAAACTGATTATACTCATCCATTTGCTAAAGGGAGAAAATTAGAAATTGGAGCAAAAGGAGTAGTAAGAGAATTAGGCAGCTCATTTGACGAAAATTTTAAATATGGTCAGCAAGTATTAGCCGCTTATTCCCAATTTTCATTTGTGATTAAGAAGTTTCAGTTTACCACAGGTCTTCGATACGAAAACACTTCCATATTAGGACTAGATGAAATATACAACGAAATACCTGGAATCGACGAGGCTGAGTGTTCGCTAAACTACCAAAACCTCTTTCCTAACATATCCATTTCAAAAAGCCTCAAAAACTTTTCTTCCTTAAAATTGAGCTACAACCAAAGGATACAAAGACCTTCCCTTTTCTACCTTAATCCGTTTACAAACAACGCGGATATTTACACGCTAACGACGGGTAATCCGCTACTTTGTCCTGAAACAGTAGACCAAATAGAATTTTCCTACAACACCTTTATAAAGGGTTTTGGGATTTTCTCTAGTGTCTTCTACAAATTCATACAAAATCCGATCGAAGCATTTGTGTTTGTAGACGAACTACAAGCTGTGACAAACTATATAAATGTCGACCAAAACCAATCATTTGGTTTAAATCTCTTCGCTACAAAAAATGTAAATAAAGTCACTGCAAGAGGAGGATTTAATCTGTACACTTACAACGCAAAAGGAATTATTGATGGCATTGAAAGAACCAAAAAAGCTGTGCCATTTGATATGTTTGTGAGTGGAGATTATGCGATCACAGCCACCCTTAAAGCGGATCTATTTGGATTCTATAGAGCAAGAACACAAACTCTCCAAGGCTCCTCTACTTCATTCTGGATGACAGGGATAGGATTTAGAAAAGAGTTTAAAAAATCAAGCCTCGGTTTACGAATCATCGATCCTTTCAATGCTAATAAATCATTTAACTCAGATGCCGGTTTTGATGGTGACATTCCTTGGACAACTGTACAAGGACATACATTTACCACTGAAAACAACTTCACTGTACCTTTCAGATCGATTGGTATAAACTACAAATACAAGTTCGGTAAAGTAGATTTTAAAGAGCGTAAATCAAAGATTAAAAACGATGATATGAAGCAGAATGAATCACAAGGCGGACAAGGTGGCGGTGGCCAGGGCGGTTAAATGGCAATTTTTAGTGCCAGATATAAGATGGAGGCAAATTATACCGTTTAGTTATAATAATTGACCAACATTAAATAAATTCAGAGGTCAAATCACAGAAAAGAAAACTATGCTTAGAAATATAATCTTTGGAGCTTTAATATTAGCAGGTGGCTTTATCATTGGGTCGAAAATTCATGGAATAAACGCATCTTCTGCAGATTCCCCTGTACTACAAGCAAATACAGATTCTACCACTTGGGAGAAAGAAGAAACGGCAGAAAATTTCGTGGAGTCTTTAACGGAACACGAGCGGAATGTAATCAGCTTATTTGAGAAGGCTGCTCCATCGGTGGTATATATTACGACCTCTTCTTTACAAGCATCAAGATGGTCCACAAATGTCCATGAAATTCCAGAAGGTTCGGGTTCAGGTTTTGTATGGGATGATCAAGGTCATATTGTGACTAACTTCCACGTGATTGATGGAAGTGATCGAGTTTCTGTAACCTTATCAGATCAGACATCGTATGAAGCAAGAGTAATAGGGGAAGCTCCAAACAAAGATTTAGCAGTATTAAAAATTGATGTGCCTTATGGATCGCTTAAGCCAATTCCTGTCGGTAGATCAGGAAACCTAAGAGTAGGGCAGTCCGTGCTAGCCATTGGTAATCCATTTGGTTTAGATCAGACCTTAACTACAGGAATTATTAGTGCCCTAGGTAGAGAAATTAAATCAAAGAGCGGCAGTCCCATAGATGGAGTGATCCAAACGGACGCAGCTATTAACCCAGGTAATTCTGGTGGTCCATTGTTAAATTCTTCTGGGCAACTGATTGGAGTAAATACAGCTATTTACAGTCCTTCAGGAGCCTATGCAGGTATTGGTTTTTCAATACCGGTTGACGAAGTAAACTGGGTCGTACCAGATTTAATAAATTACGGCATAGTCAAACGTCCGTTTTTAGGGGTAGGGCTAGTACCTGATCAAGCATTCGAAGAGGATGGCGCTATGATTAGAAACATCATAGAAAATGGTCCTGCAGAAAAAGCGGGACTTAAAGGTGTCCAACAGGATAACTATGGTCGTGTTTACTACGGAGATATTATAAAATCCATCAACGGAAAGCGTATAAAATCCTCAGCAGAAGTTACAGCTATCCTAGAAAATTTTAAAGCTGGAGATTCAGTCCAAGTGCTTTTTGAAAGAGAAGGACAAGCCATGGAAACAACCCTTAAGTTAGGTTCCTCGGTAGACTTCAAATAATGGCTGAAAAATAAAGAGTCATAGCGAAAAAATTAAGCTAGAAAAGAATTCTAGTTCTAAGCTAATGGTAGGATTTTTTTGAAGTTTTTCATATTTTATCATAGAAAAATAAACTATCAAAAATCAATACTTCATATTGCTCTTGTTGTTCCCTTTTAATTTGCTTGGACAGCTTAATGACTACCAATGGGTTATGGGGTACAATGGAGAAGTTCAGGACACCAACTGGGGTATTACCTTAATGGACTTCCATTTTGATCCTCCTCAGTTAACCTACGTTCCAGATGCCTTAGCATGGTTATTTACAACATATGCATCTTATTGTAATGATGAAGGTGAATTAATTGCATATACGAATGGTATGAGGGTTTTTGATGCTTTTCATAATACTATGCAAGGTGGTGAAATAATTAACGAAAATCCATTTTGGTATACTCAATATGTAGAGTCTGATGATCGACCAAGTGGGTTCTTTTCAGGTGGAGGAGCAGTTATGTTGAATAAGCCCGGAACTGAAGACCGAATTTCAGTTATTAGTAATGAGTATACTTTTGATTTTGAAAATCTGGATTTGTTTTACTATTCTGAAAATTTGAATTATGGAGAAATTCAATATTCAGAAAATGAAAGTGAGATGTTTTTAGTAGATAGTTTAATTCTAAATGACACATTAGTTTCCGGTAAAATAGCGTCAGTTAGGCATGGAAATGGGCGAGATTGGTGGATCAATACAAAAGATTTATTTTTTGATACACTTCACACTTTTTTATTGGACCCAAGTGGAATTAAATTATTTAAAAATAACCCTACCGGACGTATATTAGAACATAGTCATAATGGACAAGATAAATTTTCGCCACTTGGAAATTATTATGCTAGTCTCCATAGGCAAAATGGTGATTCTAGTATTATGAATATCCATCTATTTAAATTTGATAGATGTGAGGCAAGTTATGACTTATTAGCAATAGATACCATTTTTTTTAAACCAGCTGGAGGGCAAGGCATTGAATTTGATGCAGAAGAAAGATTTTTATATGTATCTGATGGAGAATTCATTTTCCAATACGACCTTTTAAATCTTTCACAATTCAAAGAATCAAGAAAGATAGTTGCAGTTTTTGATGGTACAAAGTATGAGGACTTTTGGGATATAACCTTGGGTAAAATGTGGTTAGCACCCGATAAAAAAATTTATGGGGTTAGTGGAGCTAATAGCAATAAATATCTATTGAGAATGAATTCCCCAAGTAGAAAAGGTAACAAGTGTGATGTAGAACAGCATGTCATTGAAACCAAAACAACGATTGCTCCTACCATACCGAATAGCCCTAACTATCGTTTGGGTCCATTAAAAGGAAGCCCTTGCGATACACTTGACTTAGATTTAGTGTTAGAAAGTCATTGGAGATGGTCGGTTAATACCATTGACGATAATAAAATTGAATACATAGATCTCTCCTATATTGAACCGGAAGAGTGGGAGTGGGATTTTGGAGATAATACAAAGTCTTTTTATCATAGTCCGATTAAAACTTATCAGACAGGAGGTGTCTACAATGTTTGCTTAACAGTTAAACGAGAAGAAAAGTCTAGCACTACTTGTAAAGAGTTGATTATTGGTATGACTGATTTAGAAGATGTCATTAATGATATTGAATATCGATTATTCCCAAATCCAGCTACGAGTCATCTAAACTTGGATTTCTATAATGTCGACCCATTGGATTGGGAAGCAAGTATTTATGATAGTAGGGGTGTACTAGTAAATAGTTATCTATGCAATCGCAGATCAAAAGTTTTTGATGTCCAGAGCTTAAGTCCAGGACTTTATTTCTTATTTATTACAAATAACAAAAAGCCATTATTGCGGAAGACTTTTATCAAGATGGAGTAATTAAGCGTATAAAATCCTCAGCAGAAGTTACCGCTATCCTGGAAAATTTTAAAGCTGGAGATTCAGTCCAAGTGCTTTTTGAAAGAGAAGGACAAGCCATGGAAACAACCCTTAAGTTAGGTTCCTCAGTCGACTTTAAGTAACTACTAACCAGAAGTTATTGAAAGTAATATAATATAGCTCCAATAACTAAAGAGAATAACAAGTATAATAAAAATCAATCCGATCTTAGTATTTAGACGTCTAGTACGGTCCACCTTATCTTCTAGATTTTGACGATGCTCACTTAGTTCTTTCCTAGAATACTTTTTAGAAAGACTTGTATTGTAACTAGGGTCTTTTTTGGAATCAAGAAAATTTCGATTCCTACGCATGTTTAAATTATTGGTAGTCGTTCTTCTTGTGTCTATTATTTGGCCTCGAACTCTCATAATTCATCCTTTATTAAATAAACAAGATGAATATATTTTAGATTCCCTAAAAATCATTTATCGCTTCAAAACCATTGGTTTTATTGGGTTTCATTGTTTTGAAAGCCAATTTAGTTTTGCTTTATAAAGAAATTTCGAAATATTTTTTTCAAAAAACTAGGGGTGCTTAAGTTTTGCTTCATCTTACTATCAAACCACACAATATGTTACATTCATCAAAATACATCATGCTTAAAGAGTACGAGATCTTAGAAAGCCTCGATACTCAAACACTAAACGACCTTGCTGAAAAATGTACTTTTTTTAAAGTGCAAAAAGGTTTACCTACGTACAATGTAGGAGACAAAGTGCAGGCAGTTTATTGCTTACAGAAAGGTTCGATTAAAATTGGTTGTGCTACCATAGAGGATAAGCAACTAATAAAAAACATCGTTTATCCCGGAGAAATGTTTGGTGAAAATGTTTTCAACCTTGATCAAAGAACAGATTTTGCCGTGGCTTTAGAAGATTGTCAGTTGTTTTCAATTCCGCTTAACCACTACAACCATATGCTTGCTACTAATCCTGCACTAAGGGAAGCCATTCTTAATCAAATGCTCAAAAACCTCAAAGCTTTACAGCAAAGAAGACAAAATTTTGTCTTTACTAAAGCAAAGAACAGAATTATGGGCTTTATAAAAGAATTAGCCGACAAGCGAGGGATCAAAATTGGTATCGAAGAAATTCTAGTTAATCATAAACTTAGCCACCGAGAAATAGCAAATATTACGGATACTTCACGACAAACAGTTGCTAGAGTACTTAGTGAACTAAAAGAAGAAAATATAATACATTTTAGTCCCAGAAAACCAACTAAGATATTGATACGTGATATCATGAAGTTAACTTGATCATTGTGGTTTTCCAATTGGAGGAGCTGGCTTTTAATAGTCAGCTCTATCCAATTATTTTATTTGAGCGAAACGATACTAGCCTTGTTAAGTACAACTTCCATTAACTTACCTGTGCATTGGCCTTTGACAGTAATATTTTTACCTATTCCTAATTGACTTTTATCAGAAACATTACTGTCAAAGGTGCTCATTACTAAAGGCGCATCCTCGCCAGCAGCAGCTAATAAAGCAACCCAAGAATTATCCTCGTCCCGAAAAACTTCTAATATTTCCCCACTTACTTCTATGACTTTCCCTAAATAAAGTTTGTTAGCCTCTGCCTCATTTTGTTCAAAGGCATTAGATAGCTGAGAAATATCCATACTGTAATCAGCATCCTTGTTTTCGAATGAAGCTTGGGGCACTAATTGGAAAATGATGAATGGAATTAATACAATTAGGAAAACGATTAAAAATCCTTTGACAAACTTATTCATATTAACGATAGTTGAAATTTGCTTTAACAATGATCTTTTCTGAAATTTTTAAACGTTCCATATTTGCTCCAGTTTTACTTTTCAATAGAGCATTTATTTTATCGACATTAGCCTGTTCAATAGTGAAACTTAGATCAGATTTTCCTGAAACAGTCAAGTCTTCTGCTACCAATATAATGGCCGTCGCTTTAGTTCTTCGTCTTGCATCGCCAATGATTAAATAGCCGTTAATAGTTGCATGATACGTGCCAGCGGCACTGAAATCTATTTGATCTATATTTTTGATTTCACCTTCATAGGTAAACTTAGGATATGCACTTATATCAAATTGATCACTGGCAAAGATTTGGTCTAAAGCACCTTTTTCCCACTGAAAACTTTTACTTAATCCGATAAAACTAATGGCTCCTGTTTCAGTGTCTAAAGTACTATGAACTTGAAAGTTGTTGGCTTCCAAATTCATCACTGCATTAGTCGATTTAATATATACATGACCCGTTCGACACCTAAGTGAAGATTGAGCAAAAGCAATTTGCAAGCTGAAAAAAAGGAGAGTAAAACTGAATATTATTCTTGTCATTTTTCGAGTGTCTTTTTCTTAAGACGTGCAA
Organism: Saprospiraceae bacterium; assembly: GCA_020629035.1. Taxonomy (GTDB): domain Bacteria; phylum Bacteroidota; class Bacteroidia; order Chitinophagales; family Saprospiraceae; genus JAHDDO01. The sequence continues at coordinate 9,677 of JAHDEC010000021.1, forward strand.
AAATAAAAAATGTCATGCCTGAAACACAGACATGACATTCTTTTATGTTTGAAATGTTAGCTAACTAATTAGTCAACCATCACTTTTCTTACAATAGTTTCGTCATCCATAGTAATTACTACAGAGTAAACACCTGCTGCAAATTCTGTAACATTTACTTGGTCAGCATATGTACCGTTTACAGCTCCAACATTAGCTCTGTAAACTGACTTACCTACAAGATCAATCACATTGATTGACATCTGAGATACATTTACATCGCTTACATTGATTTGGAACATATCAGTTGCAGGATTTGGAGCTATATTAATAGCAGCACCTAAATCTACATCATCATTGTTTACCATAGCAACTACATCAGCATTTCCAGAGATAACTGAAAACTGTGTTGTTCCGTCTATATCGATTACATTTCCAGCATCAGTATAAACAATCATGCTTCCGTCAATAGGACAGTTAGCAGTAGTTCCATTAAAACCATCACCATAAGAATCAAATACTGTTAAAATAAAGCATCCTTCAGTTGGTAAACTAAACTCTTCTTCAATTACAGTTTGTGCTAAAGATGGATCATAAGGACCACCAGCAGCAAAAATATTTCCTTGGTCATCAGCTACAGTCCATGTAGTTTCTTGTGGCCAGCAGTCTGCACTGTAAGTCATTTTCCAATCTTGTAAAGCAACAACGGAACCGATAGTAACATTTTGATTTACTTCATCAGTTGGTTCCTCACCAACCACAGCAGTATAAGTTAAAGTTGTACTTCCTTCATCAACCTCAACACCGTTAAAAGTAACAGAAGTTCCTTCTAGGAAACTAAGTTGTCCAGTCCACTCTTGTGTTAAAGGACAGTTATTACAACCCTCTAAAATAATATTTGCTGCTGTTAAGTCAGAAGCTCCCGTATTTTTTACCTCAATAGTTGTATTCACCTCTCCATCACACTGAGAGATATCTCCAGATGAAGCCACCCCCATTGACTCTTCTAATCGCTGGCAGTCCATCTCCATAAATAATTGAGCATGTGCCTGAGCAGAAATTTGACCTGACTCATAGATTTTTCCATCGCCACATACAGTGTACATAGTTGGATAATAGGCAACTTCGAAATCTCTTGCAATAGATTCAGCATTATCAATTATTGGATACTGAGTTCCAGTAATCCAATCACCAGTTGTGTTCCCACCAGTCCCTTCTAAATCTGCTTGTGTAGTTGAATCATCAGATTCTAACATGAAAATTCTTAATTCGTCAGTTCCTTCAGGACCATATTCTTCATATAGTTCCTCTAAAACACCACTTGTGTGGTATGACCAACAAGGCCCACACCATGTAGTTCCGAAGTCAAGGATAACTTTTTTATCCTCTTTTAAGACATCGTACAAGTTGTGAATGTTGCCATCAATATCTGCAGCCTCGAAGTTTGGAGTAAAACTTCCATCTGCCATCTGAGCAGATAAGTTTACACTCATCAAGGCAAAACAGAAAAATAAACTAGATAGTAAAACTTTTTTCATTTGCTATAAATTTAAATTAGTAAGATTTAATTTTTGAATGGCGGAAGATAATCAAATACTAATTGTTTTATGTAAAAACTTAAGAAATTTAAGAACATTTGCAATAGGCATGACTTACTTACTTTCTCATGGCATGTTTTTTTAAGTGGTTGTTTACCTTTGAACTCTAAATTAGACCAGTGATTAAATCTTCATTTCTGAATCAGGAATTCGCCCAAATCAAGAAAGATTTTATTAGTTTTCAATGGCCCAAGAGTCCTGAAAAACTCTACGAACCAATAGAGTATATACTGGGCATTGGTGGGAAAAGAATAAGACCTGTCTTGGTCTATGCTTCTTCCGCACTATTCGGAGAGCACAATCAAACCACCACTAATTTCGGCTTAGCCGTGGAAATTTTCCACAACTTCACCTTGATGCATGATGACATCATGGATGATGCAGCATTGAGAAGAGGCCATAAAACTGTGCATGAAAAGTATAATGTAAACACAGCTATTTTGTCTGGAGATATGGCATTAATTAAAGCTTATCAATTGTTACAAACCGAAGATGAAGCAACGACAAGTGAAGCACTGAGTATATTTAATCAGATGGCTGAAGAAGTTTGTAAAGGCCAGCAACTAGATATCGATTTTGAAGCATCCACAACTGTTTCGATATCAGATTACATCCAAATGATTGAGTGGAAAACTTCTGTTTTATTGGGAGCTTCAATGCAACTAGGGGCGCTTGCAAACAAGACTTCTGGTCGAAACCAGTACCATTTATATGAGTTCGGTAAAAATATTGGCATTGCTTTCCAAATACAAGATGACATGCTAGACACTTTTGGCAATCAAGCAAGGGTAGGAAAGCGCATTGGAGGCGATATATTACAAAATAAAAAAACTTACCTATACCTTAAAGCACTTGAGCTTTTACCAGAAAATCTAGCAAAAGAACTTAGCTCATGGTTTGAGGGAAATAGCGAAGATGAGGACTTGAAAATCAAAGAAGTTACAAAACTTTACGAGGAAGCCATGGTCAAGGTATATGCTGTCGAACTTATGAATGAATACAAATCGTTGGCGCTATCACATTTGGAAGCAGTCAAAGCAGATAATGATGCTAAGAAAGAAGACCTTAAAGAGTTTGCCGATTTTTTAATTAGAAGAGAATATTGATGAGTTATGCCAATGTTGTTTGAATACTTAACTACTTTTCTTCAGTAAATCGAACCAGTCCATTCCACCAACCTTTCTGTATTTCAGCATCCATTTTATGGTAAAAATTTAAAGCTGGTTCATTCCAATCCAAAACTTGCCACTTTACCAACACACATTTTTCTTTTTTTGCTAAGTCAATGAATGACTTAAATAATTTTTCTCCAATACCTAAGCGGCGATGGTCAGCATCTACATAGAAATCTTCTAAATACATCATTTTTCCTTTCCAAGTTGAGTAGGATCTATAAAATATTGTCATGCCTATTATTTTTTGGTCCAATGTTGCTACTTCAGAGGACCACCATCCTTCCTTGAATGAAGCTTTATAATCCGCTAAACTAGCAGTTACAGCATCAGGTTCTTTTTCATATTCGGCTAAGCCTTGAACTAACTTATAGATCGCTGGAATGTCAGTATATTCAGCTGTTCGAATATTTATTTCATTATTTACCATATAATTTACCATTTGCACTTGCTTAACCCAAAAATAGTCTTACTTTTGCAGTCTCTTTTTAAAAGGGGTTAATTTTGTTATATTATAATGTAAAGATATGCCTACAATCAACCAGTTGGTAAATAAAGGAAGAAAGAAGATTATCACTAAAAGCAAGTCAAGAGCTTTAGAAGGTAGTCCTCAGAAGCGAGGAGTTTGTACAAGAGTATATACAACAACACCTAAGAAACCTAACTCAGCACTAAGAAAAGTAGCAAAGGTTAGACTTACCAATGGTATTGAAGTTATTGCCTACATTCCTGGAGAAGGTCACAACCTACAAGAACACTCAATTGTATTATTGAGAGGAGGTAGAGTAAAAGATTTACCAGGGGTAAGATATACCATTGTAAGAGGAGCACTAGATACAGCAGGTGTAACTGATAGATTACAGAGTAGATCTAAATACGGAACAAAACGACCTAAGAAATAAAATCTCACATTTTAAACTACGAACATGAGAAAAAGAAAGCCGAAAAAGCGCATCATTCAACCAGATCCAGTCTTTAATGATATCATGGTTACCCAATTTGTTAATAATATGATGTGGAGTGGGAAGAAAGCTACGGCCTACAAAATATTTTATGATGCTATGGACCTTATGAAAGAAAAAGGAGAAGAAAATCCTTTAGAAGCATGGAAAGCAGCAGTTTCAAATGTGACACCCCAAGTTGAGGTAAGAAGTAGAAGAGTAGGAGGGGCAACTTTCCAAATTCCTACTGAAATTAGAGCTAGTAGAAAATTATCCATTGCAATGAAGTGGATGGTAAAATACGCTAGACTACGTTCTGGTAAAGGAATGGCAGAAAAATTAGCAGCAGAGGTAATGGCAGCAAGCAAAGGAGAAGGTGCTAGTGTTAAGAAAAAAGAAGATACACACAGAATGGCCGAAGCTAACCGGGCATTCGCTCACTTTAGGGCATAATAAATTACTATAATAATAATTAGACATAAAAATGGCTACAGATTTAAAGTTTACTAGAAACATCGGAATCGCTGCACACATTGATGCAGGGAAAACAACCACGACTGAACGTGTATTATACTACACAGGTTTAAGTCACAAAATTGGTGAAGTTCACGATGGAGCAGCAACCATGGATTGGATGGAGCAAGAGCAGGAAAGAGGTATTACTATTACATCTGCAGCTACAAAAACAAACTGGAAGTGGAAAGATCAGGATTATCCGATGAACATCATCGATACGCCAGGTCACGTGGATTTTACTGTGGAAGTAAACAGATCATTAAGAGTATTAGATGGTCTTGTATTTTTATTCTGTGCAGTAAGTGGTGTTGAGCCTCAGTCGGAAACAAACTGGCGTTTAGCAGATAACTACAATGTTCCAAGAATCGGTTTTGTAAATAAAATGGACCGTCAAGGAGCTAACTTTTTTGAAGTAGTTAAAGACGTAAAAGAAAAATTAGGTTCTGAATCGATTCCATTACAAGTACCTATTGGTGCTGAAGAAAACTTCAAAGGGGTAGTTGATTTAATTACAAACAAAGCTATCGTTTGGAATGATGAGGATATGGGGATGACCTTTACCGAGATTCCAATTCCTGATGACCTAAAAGATGATGTCTTAAAGTGGAGGGAAACTTTGCTTGAAGCTATCGCTGAGTATGATGAGTCATTAATGGAGAAATTCTTTGAAGATCCAGACTCTATTACAGAACAAGAAATGATAAATGCTGTTCGTGGAGCAGTATTAGATAATAAATTCGTGCCGATGATGTGCGGTTCTGCCTTTAAAAACAAAGGAGTTCAGGCTGTACTTGATGCAGTATGTGCGTTTTTACCATCACCAGTTGATATTGGATCAACAACAGGAACAAATCCTGAGACAGAAAAAGAAGTAACCGTAAAGGCTGATTCATCAGAACCTTTCGTTGCTTTAGCTTTTAAAATTGCTACGGATCCTTATGTAGGAAGATTGGCATTCTTTAGAGTTTATTCTGGGGCCTTACCTGCAGGTTCTTACATTTTAAATAACAGAACAGGTAAGAAGGAAAGAATTTCTAGACTATTCCAGATGCATTCTAACAAGCAGAATGCCATTGAAAGAGTTGAAGCTGGAGATATTGCGGCTGGAGTTGGATTTAAAGATATCCGTACAGGTGATACACTAAGTCAAGAAGGATTTCCTATTGAATTAGAATCAATGGTATTCCCAGATCCAGTAATCGGGGTAGCTATTGAACCAAAAAGTCAGAAAGACATGGATAAATTGGGTATGGCTTTAGCAAAATTAGCTGAAGAAGATCCGACATTCCAGGTTAGATATAATGAAGACACAAATCAAACAATTGTTTCAGGTATGGGTGAGCTTCACCTAGAAATTATTGTTGATAGACTTAAGCGTGAGTTTAAAGTTGAGTGTAATCAAGGTGAGCCTCAAGTTACTTATAAGGAGGCACTTACTTTAGAAGTTGATCACACAGAAAGATTAAAGAAACAATCAGGTGGATCTGGATTATTTGCCCAAATGGCATTTAAATTAGGACCTGCTGATCAAGAATTTTTAGACAGTGATGACTTTAAAAATGGTAAAGTTAAATTACAGTTTGTAAATAAAATATTTGGTGGATCAATTCCAAAAGAATTTTTCCCATCAATTGTAAAAGGTTTTAATTCTATGATGAGCAATGGTGTCCTTGCTGGATACAACATTGACAGCATGAAGGTAGAACTTTATGATGGATCAACTCACGCAGTGGATTCAAAGCCTATTGCCTTTGAGCTTTGTGCTAAAGAAGGTTTTAAAGCGGCAGCTTCTAAAGCTAAACCAGTATTACTTGAACCAATTATGAAGCTGGAGGTAATTTCTCCGGAAGAATATACTGGATCAGTTATTGGTGATTTAAACAGAAGAAGAGGAATGCCTAAAGGGCAAGAGCCAAAAGGTGGAGGAGCAGTACAAATCACTGCCGAAGTACCTTTAGCTAATATGTTTGGTTATGTAACTGAACTAAGAACAATTACTTCAGGAAGAGCGAGTAGTACGATGGAATTTTCTCACTTTTCTCCAGCTCCACAAGGAGTTGCGAAGGAAGTTATCGAGAAAGCTCGTGGTGAAGTAAATGTTTAGTAAAATAATATTTGTATTTAATAATAAAAAGGGTACTTTTGCACCCTATTAAGAAATTGATAACTGGGTTATGAATCAAAAAATCAGGATTAAACTACGTTCTTACGACCACAATTTGGTTGATAAAAGCACGGAGAAGATCGTGAAGACGGTGAGAAATAGTGGCGCCGTAATATCGGGACCGATTCCGCTACCCACGGACAAAGAAGTTTACACAGTGCTGAAATCTCCGCACGTAAATAAAAAGTCTAGGGAGCAGTTCCAATTGCGCACGCACAAACGATTAATCGAAATATTTACACCTACACAAAAAACGGTGGATGCTCTATCAAAGTTAGAGTTGCCGAGTGGAGTAGATATTCAGGTTAAACTCACCTAAGTATTAAGAATTAGTTTTTTGAAATTTGATACTTTGAATTGATTGGCAATATTGTCGATTAAATAGAAGTATGATAAATATAAGATGTAATGAACGGACTAATTGGTAAAAAGATTGGTATGACGAGCATCTTCAATGAAGATGGTACAAATATCGCTTGTACTGTAGTTGAAGCACTTCCAAACGTGGTCACTCAAGTAAAAGATGAGGAGTCTGACGGCTATAACGCTATTCAGGTTGGTTACGGCGAGAAGAAGGAAAAAAACACTACAAAGCCATTGCTTAAGCACTTCGAAAAAGCTGGAGTGTCACCAAAAAGCAAATTGGTAGAGTTTCGTGATTGCTCGGTAGGGAAAAATGTCGGAGAAGAAATAACTATTGAAGATGTTTTTGCAGAAGGTGATTCTGTAAACGCAATAGGTACTTCTAAAGGAAAAGGATTTCAAGGGGTTGTAAAGAGACATGGTTTCCGCGGTGTAAATGACGCAACTCACGGTCAACATAACAGATCTAGAGCTCCTGGATCTATTGGTGCAGCTTCATATCCTGCGAAAGTTGTTAAAGGTATGAGAATGGGTGGAAGAGATGGTGGAAGAAGAGTTAAGATGAAGAATTTGAAAGTGGTTAAAATTTTTACAGATAAGAATTTACTATTGATTTCAGGTGCAATACCAGGTCATAAAGGTTCTTACGTAATCATTGAAAAATAGATTCAGCATGAAAATCGATATATTAAATATAAACGGAAAAGCTACAGGTAACTCAGTTGATTTACCAGATGATGTTTTTGGTATTGAACCAAACGAGCATGCTGTCTATCTAGCAGTAAAATCATACTTAGCTAATCAGAGACAAGGTACTCACAAAGCGAAAGAAAGAGGTGAGATTGCTGGGTCTACTAAGAAGATAAAGAAGCAAAAAGGTACAGGTACCGCAAGAGCTGGATCTATCAAAAACCCTATGTATAGAGGTGGAGGTAGAATGTTCGGTCCTAGACCTAGAAAATATACTGTAAAGTTAAATAGAAAAGTGAGCAAATTAGCAAGACAATCTGCTTACGCTATGAAGCTAAAGAATGGTGGTTTTAAAGTAGTTGAAGAATTTACATTCGAAAAACCACAAACCAAGCAGTACGTAGGTTTTCTAAATAATGTTGAAGCTGGATCAAGTAAAACACTGTTCATATTAAACGATTATGATCAAAACGTTTACTTATCCTCACGAAATGTGCCTAAGGCAGAAGTTAAGCATATCAATGAAGTTTCTACTTATGATATTCTTCATGCAAATCAGGTGATAGTTTCAGCAGGTGCTATCGATTCATTAAAAAAATCAATGGCTTAAACTAAGAGATTATGGATAAACAGATTCTAATAAAACCCATTATTTCTGAAAAGTCTGAAAGACTTTCGGATAAATTAGGTCAGTATAGCTTTGTAGTCAATAAAAAAGCTAACAAAGTAGAAATAAAGAAGGCAGTTCAGGATATGTACAGTGTTAGCGTAATGTCTGTAAACACGATTATCATGCCGGCTAAAGCGAAAGTTAGAAATACTAAATCTGGCTTAGTTAAAGGAAGAGTAAGCGCTTTTAAGAAAGCAATTGTAACACTATCAGAAGGAGAAGAAATTGATTTCTTCGGAGATATATAACAAGTAAAAACAACTAGCAATGGCTGTTAAAAAATATAAACCGATTACACCAGGATCACGTCATCACGTTGGAAATACATTCAGCGAGATAACTGCATCTAAGCCTGAAAAATCTTTGACAGTAGGTCTTAGAAAGAAAGGTGGAAGAAACAGTAGTGGTAAAATGACAATCCGAAATGTAGGTGGAGGTCACAAAAGAAGATACCGTATCATCGATTTCAAAAGAAATAAAGATGGTATTGCAGGGGAAATACTAACAGTAGAGTATGATCCAAACAGATCAAGCTATATTGCTTTAGTCCAGTATGCAGACGGAGAGAAGAGATACATTATTGCTCCAGATAAGATTACAGTAGGAGATAGCATTATGTCAGGAGAAACTGCTTTACCTTTAGTTGGTCACAGCATGTTCTTAAACAAGATTCCCTTAGGTACATCTATCCATGCTATTGAAATGACTCCAGGTAAGGGAGCTGCTTTAGCAAGAAGCGCTGGAACTTATGGTGTGGTCATGAGTAGAGAAGGAAAATATGTGGTTGTTAAATTACCTTCTGGTGAAGTAAGAAAAGTGTTGGGAGTTTGTAAAGCAACTATTGGAACCACAAGTAATCCAGATCATGGCTTAGAAGTTATGGGTAAAGCTGGAAGAAACAGATGGAAAGGTAGAAGACCAAGAGTTAGAGGTGTAGCGATGAATCCAGTTGATCACCCGATGGGTGGTGGTGAAGGTAGAGCCTCTGGAGGTCACCCACGTTCAAGAACTGGTATTATGGCAAAAGGTCAGAAAACTAGAAACAACAAGAAGTATTCAACTAAATTGATTATATCTAAACGAAAGTCTAAGTAAACAGGTAGTTTTTAATTATGGCAAGATCAATAAAAAAAGGACCTTACGTTTATCATAAATTGATAAAAAAGGTTTACGCAGCAAAGGATAGTCAGAAAAAATCTGTGATCAAAACATGGTCTAGATCTTCTATGGTCATTCCTGATATGGTTGGATTAACCATTGCTGTTCATAATGGAAGAACCTTCGTACCAGTTTACGTGACTGAAACAATGGTTGGACATAAATTAGGTGAATTTTCACCAACTAGAACCTACAAAGGTCATAGTGGTAACCGATAATATATAAACTGATAATTATCATGGAAGCAGTAGCAAAATTGAAAAGTGTCCCGATGTCAGCTCGTAAAATGAGATTGGTGGTGGATACGATTCGTGGAAAATCAGTAGAGGATGCATTGAACATCCTTAAGTTTACAAAGAAAGAAGCAGGAGAATGGTTGGAAAAACTACTTTTATCTGCCGTAGCAAATTGGGAAAATAAACTCGATATGGCTTATAGTGCTGATGACTATGACTTAGTTGTAAAAACAGCATTTGTAGACGAAGGATCTATGCTAAAAAGATTCAGACCAGCTCCACATGGTAGAGCTCACAGAATCAGAAAAAGAATGAATCACGTAACAGTGGTTGTTGAAAACAGAACTTTGATTGATGAGCCAGTTGAAGTTGAAGAATCTAATTCAGAAGACTAAATAATAAGGAATGGGTCAAAAGACAAATCCAATAGGTAATCGTTTAGGAATAATTAAAGGCTGGGATTCTAGCTGGTTCGTAAATAAGGGTTTCGCTGATAATGTAGTGAAAGATGAGAAAATTAGAAACTACATTCATGCAAGAGTAAACAAAAGCGGTATCGCAAAAGTGGTTATTGAAAGAACACTTAAGCGAATTACAGTAACTGTTCACACTTCAAGACCTGGAATTATTATCGGGAAAGGTGGGTCAGAAGTAGATAGAATTAGAGAAGAGTTAAAGAAGCTGACTGGAAAAGATATTCAGATTAATATTATCGAGATTAGAAAGCCAGAATTAAATGCAGCTATCGTTGCAGAATCTGTTGCTAAGCAAATCGAATCTCGAATGAATTATAGAAGAGCTATTAAGATGGCGATTCAGTCGACGATGAGAGCAGGAGCAGAAGGGATAAAAGTAAGAATCAGTGGAAGATTAAATGGTGCGGAGATGGCACGTTCTGAGGAGTATAAAGATGGAAGAACTCCATTGCATACTTTTAGAGCAGACATCGACTATGCACTTAAAGAAGCACTTACAGTTTACGGTTTAATAGGTATTAAGGTGTGGATATGTAAAGGTGAAGTACTTGGTAAAAGAGATTTGTCTCCAAATGTTGGATTGAAATCTAAAGGAACTAAAGGAGGAGGAAGAGATAACCGAGGTGGAGGAAGAGGAAGAGGAAGAGACAACCGAGGTGGAGGAAGAGGAAGAGATAATAGAAGATAGGAATTAAAAATCAATTAACTTTGCAAAACTTTTTTTGTAAGTAAATATTCTAGAGCATGTTACAGCCAAAAAGAACGAAATATAGAAAAATGCAAAAAGGCCGAAATAAAGGTCTTGCTCATAGAGGTAGTACAGTAGCTTTTGGTTCATTTGGACTAAAGTCAGTAGAAGCTGGGTTTATTACAAATAGAACTATCGAGGCGGCGAGGATTGCATTAACTAGATATATGAAGAGAGAGGGTAAGGTTTGGATTCGAATTTTTCCAGATAAGCCGATTACTTCCAAGCCTTTAGAGGTAAGGATGGGAAAGGGTAAGGGAGCCTTGGATCACTATGTAGCAGTTGTAAAACCAGGTACAATCATGTTCGAAATAGATGGTGTCCCATCTGAAGTTGCACATGAAGCCTTAAGGTTAGCGGCACAAAAAATGCCAGTAGCAACTAAAACGGTAACTAGAAGAGATTATCAAGAGTAATAATAACTAAGAAATTTTAGCATAATGGCTAGTAAGAAATATTTAGAATTACAGGATTTTACTTCCGAAGAGTTGACAAACGAACTTACGGAAACCTTAGCTCAGTTCAAGAAAATGAAATTTGAGCATGCCTTAAAAGGCTTGGAAAATCCAATGACATTGAGAGAGGTAAGAAGAGATGTAGCAAGGTTGAGAACAGAGGTGAGAAGAAGGGAATTAGCAGCGTTACCAGCAGAGGCTCTTAGTGAAAGATCTAGAATTAGAAATAGAAGAAGAAACAAATAACATGGAGTCACAATCTTTTAAAAAGCAGCGAGTTGGTGTAGTAACCAGCAACAAAATGGAAAAAACCATTGCTGTAAAGGTAGAGAGAAGGATAAAGCATCCCATTTATGGTAAATTCATGAAGAAGTCAAAGAAATTTTTGGCTCATGATGAAAAGAATGAAGCTAATGAAGGGGATACTGTAAAAATCATAGAATCAAGACCATTGAGTAGAAGAAAACGATGGAATTTGGTTGAAATATTAGAAAGAGCTAAGTAAAATTTATTCCGATGATCCAACAGGAAAGTAGATTAAAAGTAGCAGATAACAGCGGAGCCAAAGAAGTACTTTGTATAAGAGTATTAGGTGGTTCAGGAAGAAGATATGCTTCAATAGGAGATACGATTGTATGTTCTGTAAAAAGTACATCTCCAGGAGGTGTAAAGAAGGGATCTGTTTCAAAAGCAGTTGTTGTACGAACTAAAAAAGAGATTCGTAGAAAAGATGGTTCTTACATAAGATTTGATGATAATGCGGTTGTATTATTAACAGAATCTGAAGAGCCAAGAGGAACTCGTATTTTCGGGCCTGTTGCCAGAGAATTAAGGGATAAAGATTATATGCGTATCATTTCACTAGCACCAGAAGTACTTTAAGTTATGAAGATACATGTTAAGAAAGGGGACAAAGTGATTGTATTAGCCGGATCAAGTAAAGGACAGACCGGTGAAGTTTTAAAGGTATTACCTGCTAAATACAGAGCTATTGTAGAAGGTATAAATTTAAAGAAGAAGCACACTAAACCCACTAATGATAATCCAGGAGGGATAAATGACATTGAAGCACCAATTCATATATCTAACCTTGCATTAGTAGATCCTAAATCAGGAGAGGCTACCAGAATTGGACGAAGAGTCGAAGATGGTAAGTTGGTAAGATATTCAAAAAAATCAGGAGAAAGAATATAACTATGAGTTACGTTCCAACGATAAAAAAACACTATCAGGAAGAGGTCATTCCAAAAATGATGGAGAAGTTCCAATACAAAAGCGTAATGGAAGTTCCGAAATTGACCAAAATCGCTGTAAACAGAGGGGTAGGTGGTGCTACTCAAGATAAGAAATTAGTGGATCATGCACTAGAAGAATTGACTATGATAACTGGTCAAAAAGCTGTGCCTACTAAAGCAAGACAATCAATCTCAAACTTTAAGTTAAGAGAAGATGTAGTGATTGGTGCTAAGGTAACATTGCGTCACAATATGATGTACGAATTCTTAGATAGGTTTGTAAATGTTGCCCTTCCAAGGGTAAGAGATTTTAGAGGAATTAATGATAAAAGTTTTGACGGTAGAGGAAATTACTCTATTGGTATCAAAGAACAAATCATTTTCCCTGAAATTAACCTAGATAAAGTTAACGCAATTACTGGATTGGATATAAGTTTTGTAACGACAGCTAAGACAGACGTTGAAGCATTAGAGTTACTAAAACTGTTAGGACTTCCATTCAAAAATCAAAGAAATAATTAATACCAATGGCTAGAAAATCACTAATAGCAAGAGAAGCCAAGAGACAAAGAATGGTAGAAAAATATGCCGATCTTAGAGCTCAGTTGAAGAAAGAAGGAAGATGGGATGAATTGGACAAATTACCTAAAAACTCTTCACCAGTTAGATTGCATAACAGATGCTTATTAACTGGAAGACCTAAAGGTTATATGAGAAAATTCGGAATTAACAGAGTAACCTTTAGAAAAATGGCACTTGAAGGTAAAATTCCTGGTATAACAAAAGCAAGTTGGTAATCAATTAAATAGTAGAAATGGCAGTAACAGATCCAATAGCAGATTATTTAACTAGAATTCGAAACGCCGCATTGGCAAATCATAGAGTTGTAGAGATTCCTGCTTCAAACATGAAAAAGCAATTAACCGAGATCCTTTATGATCAAGGTTTTATTAAGAAATATAAATTTGCTGATGATGAAGGAGTTCAAGGCACTATTAAAATTGCATTGAAATACCTTCAAGAAACTGGAAAACCAGTGATAAGAGATATGCAGCGAATAAGTAAGCCTGGACTTAGAAAATACTCTGGCACGAAAGACATACCGAGAGTAATTAATGGTTTAGGAATAACAGTTGTCTCGACATCAAAAGGTCTTATGACTGGAAAAGATGCTCAAAGACAGCGTTTAGGTGGCGAATTGATTTGCTACGTATACTAGTAGAAACATTTAAAAAGTAGATAAAATGTCAAGGATAGGATTATCACCCATAGAAGTAACAAGCGGAGTATCTATTGATATCTCACAAGGAAACTTAGTTACTGTTAAAGGACCTAAAGGTGAATTAACACAACAAGTACATCCTGAAATGGGTATCAAGATAGAAGATGGTGTTCTCACTGTTTCAAGACCTACTGAGCAAAAGAGACATAAATCAATGCATGGTCTTTACCGAACATTGATTCATAATATGGTTGTAGGTGTATCCGAGGGATATAAGAAAGAACTTGAATTGATTGGTGTAGGTTACAGATGCAGCAGCACAGGTAATTTACTTGAATTGGCTTTAGGTTATTCTCACCCTATCTACTTTGCTATTCCTGCTGAAGTTAAATTAACTACAGCAATGGAAAAAGGACAACCGCCATTAATCACACTTGAGAGCCATGACAAACAACTTATCGGACAGGTTGCAGCTAAGATTAGAGCCTTCCGTAAACCAGAGCCATATAAAGGTAAAGGTGTTAAGTTCAAAGGTGAAATTTTAAGAAGAAAAGCTGGTAAGACAGCGGCTAAATAATTGATAAAAAGCCTTCGAAAATGAGTAAGAAACTTACGAAGAGAAGTAAAATAAAATACCGTATCAGAAAATCGCTTTCTGGAAGTAGTGAAAGACCACGCTTAGCAGTATTTAAAAGTAATAAAAGCATTTATGCTCAATTAATTGACGATGTTCAAGGTCAAACCATAGCAAGCGCAAGCTCTGCAGGTATGAAAGGTACTAAGCTTGAGCAAGCAACATTAGTAGGTAAAGCTATTGCCGATAAAGCAAAAGCGGCTAATATTGAGAAAGTTGTTTTTGATCGTAGTGGTTATGTTTATCACGGAAGAATTAAATCTTTAGCAGATGGTGCTAGAGAAGCTGGTATAGTATTTTAATAGTTAAGAATTATGAGAAATAAGAATCAAAATAGGATTAATCCCGCTGAAGTTTCTGACATCAAAGAAAAATTGGTAAAACTAAATAGAGTTGCCAAGGTTACTAAAGGGGGTAGAACATTTAGCTTTTCAGCACTAGTAGTAGTTGGTGATGGAAATGGTTTAGTTGGTCATGGTCTTGGTAAAGCAAGAGATGTATCTGAATCGATAGCTAAAGCAGTTGACGATGCTAAAAAAAGCATGGTCAAAGTTCCAATTCTTAACGGAACAATACCACATGAGCAGAAAGGAAAATACGGAGCTGGAAAAGTACTTTTAAAGCCTGCTTCTGATGGTACAGGAGTAATTGCCGGTGGAGCAATGAGAGCTGTTTTAGAGATTGCAGGAGTACAAAATGTACTTGCTAAGTCTCAAGGATCAGCAAATCCACATAACGTTGTAAAAGCAACGATTAATGCCTTAACATTGATGAGAAGTCCAGATAAAGTGGCAAGAGAAAGAGGTATTACTATGAGAAAACTATTTGAAGGATAGAATTTAAAGTTCGTTATTATGAAAAAAGCACGATTAACCTTAGTAAGAAGTGTTATTGACAGACCGAAATCTCAAAAAGATACGGTAAAAGCCCTGGGTCTGAGAAGAATGCACCACACCATAGAAAAGGATGTGAATGCACAAGTATTAGGAATGATCAATAAGGTAAGTCACCTTTTGAAAATTGAAGAACTTTAATCTTAAGCAATATTACCATGGAATTAAATAATTTGAGACCAGCAGCTGGTTCTGTAAAAACCAGAAAGAGAGTAGCAAGAGGACAAGGATCAGGAAGAGGTGGAACTTCTACAAGAGGTCATAAAGGTGCAAAATCAAGGTCAGGATATAGCAGAAAGCTAAATTTTGAAGGTGGTCAGATGCCACTTCAAATGCGTTTACCAAAAAGAGGTTTTAAAAACCCTAACCGAGTTGTATTTGTTCCAATGAATGTTGGACAATTAGAAGCAATTAGTGAGAAGCACGGAATTAGCGAATTAAGCACTGCAAAACTTTACGAATTAGGTTACATCAAGAAAACTGAAAAAGTAAAGATTTTAGGTGATGGCGAATTAACGCGTTCATTAACTGTAAGTGTAAATGCTATTTCCAATAAAGGGAAAGAACTTATCGAAGCTAAAGGAGGTTCTGTAACCTTGCTATAATATATTATAATGAAGAAGTTTATAGAGACATTACAAAACATTTGGAAAATAAAAGAACTTAGGCAAAGACTTTTGTTCACTATTTTACTTTTAGGGGTATATAGAATAGGTTCATTTATTGTACTACCAGGTGTAAATCCAGAGGCTATTGAAAATAGCATGGGAGCAGGAAATGCTTCAGATCTTTTGGGATTAATTAATGCCTTTACGGGAGGTGCATTTGGCCAAGCTGCCATTTTTGCTTTAGGTATAATGCCTTATATCACCGCTTCGATTATTATACAATTATTAGGTTTTGGTGTACCATATTTCCAAAGACTTCAGCAGAAAGAAGGTGAATCTGGAAGAAAGAAAATCACTCAAATAACACGTATTTTAACGGTATTAATCACCTTAGTTCAAGGTGGAGGATACTTGTCATATATCGGCACAATGCCAGGTGCAATCTATGAAGGTATGCCGCAATCTGTATTTTATATTGTGGGTATAATCATACTATCTACCGGTACTATTTTTGCCATGTGGTTAGGTGAAAAGATAACCGATCGTGGGGTAGGGAATGGTATTTCCTTATTAATCATGGTAGGTATCATTGCTACTTTACCAAAGGTATTTGTTGCTGAATTACAAGCAAAAATTCAAAGTAATCTATTCATGTTTATTATTGAATTGCTAGTATTCTTCGGAATTGTGCTTGTTACCATACTTATTATTCAAGGGATTAGAAGAATACCTTTGCAGTTTGCAAAACGAATGGTTGGTAGATCTACAGGTAACATTCCAGTGCAAGGTGCTAGAGATTTTATTCCATTAAAAGTGAATGCAGCAGGAGTTATGCCAATCATCTTTGCTCAGGCAATTATGTTCTTACCACTTACTATTGCACAATGGTTAGGTAATGATGGTAGTTCTGGATTTTTACAGAGCTTATCGGATTGGAAATCGATTCCATACAACATTGTATTTTTCTTATTGGTTGTCGTTTTTACTTATGTATATACTGCATTATTAGTAAATCCGCAACAATATGCTGAATACTTAAAAAGACAAAATGCATTCATTCCTGGTATAAAGCCTGGAAAGCAAACACAAGATTTTATTGATACACTTACTTCTAGAATTACTTTTCCTGGGTCAATATTTTTGGGACTCATTTCAATCTTCCCGGCATTAATTGGTGCTAACTTAGGAGTAAACGATGGTTTCGCCCTGTTTTACGGAGGTACATCATTGCTGATTTTAGTAGGTGTTGTTCTAGATACATTAGATCAAATTAATTCTTATTTACTAATGCGTAAATATGATGGTCTAGTTAAATCTGGAAAAATCAAAGGTAAGAGCGGTGTTCAACCGATTGGAGCTGGAATGTAAAAGAACTGCTCTAATTAGATGATTTACCTTAAGTCCCTAGAAGAAATAGAGTTAATTAGGAAAAGCTGTTTGCTGGTAAGTAAAACACTAGCGCATGTGGCCAGTATATTAAAACCTGGAGTAACAGGAAAATACATTGACCAGCAAGCAGAAACTTTTATACGAGATCACAAAGGGGCAATCCCAGGGTTTAAAGATTACAATGGTTTTCCTTCTACCTTATGTATTTCTGCTAATGAAGCAGTAGTACATGGGATACCGACGGAGCAAGAATTTACTGATACGGATATATTGAGTATTGATTGCGGAGTTTATTGGAATAGCTTCTATGGGGATTCGGCCTTTACTTTTGCCTTCCCAAATGTAGGAGATGAAGTCATTGACTTGTTACATGCAACTAATGATTCCTTGTACTTAGGTATCGAAAAAGTAAAGCCAGAAGCAAGAATAGGTGATGTGAGCAATGCCATTCAGAGCTATATAGAGAAAGAAAAGAAGTATAGTATTGTTAGGGAGTTAGTAGGGCACGGAATTGGAAGAAATTTGCATGAGTCACCTGAAGTTCCTAATTATGGAAGAAAAGGATTTGGCTCGAAAATGAAGAAAGGATTGGTTATTGCAATAGAACCAATGGTGAATATGGGTAAGAAAAATGTCAGACAATCAAAAGACGGTTGGACGATAGTGACAAAAGATGGGAAACCGTCGGCACATTTTGAACATACAGTTGCAGTTGTCGAAGGTGGAGTAGACATTTTGTCTGACCACACGATTGTTGAAAAAGAAGTGAAAAATAACAGTGAAATCAAGACTTTTACGAGAAAAAGTTAGATATTTGCACTCCAATTTAAAATAATGGCTAAACAAGAATTAATAAAATTAGACGGAACGATCGATGAGGCGTTGTCTAATGCTATGTTTAGAGTGAGATTGGAAAACGATCATTTGATTGTTGCAACCATCTCTGGAAAGATGAGAATGCACTACATTCGAATTCTTCCTGGTGATAAAGTTGCAGTAGAAATGTCCCCTTATGATTTAACAAGAGGACGAATAACATACAGGTATAAATAAACTGAGATGAAAGTAAAAGCATCTATTAAGAAAAGATCTGCTGATTGTAAGGTCGTTAGACGTCACGGAAAATTGTACGTGATAAACAAGAAGAATCCTAGATTTAAACAAAGACAAGGTTAAGATATGGCAAGGTTATCAGGAGTAGATTTACCAAAAAACAAAAGAGGTGTCATAGGTCTAACTTATATCTATGGAATCGGAAGATCAAGAGCATCTAAAATTCTTAGCGATCTAAACATTGACGAAAATAAAAAAGTCAAAGATTGGGAAGATGAGGAGATTAAAAGTCTAGCTGTTACTCTTCAAAATGATTATACACTAGAAGGGGAACTAAGAAGTGAAGTTCAGATGAACATCAAGCGATTGATGGACATCGCTAGTTATAGAGGTTTGAGACATAGAAAGGGTTTACCTGTAAGAGGACAAAAAACTCAAACAAATGCTCGTACTAGAAAAGGAAAGAAGAAAACAGTTGCTAACAAGAAGAAAGCCACTAAATAATAAATAGGTCTACCAATGGCGAAAGGAAAAGTAAAAAAACGTAAAGTTAATGTAGAACCAGAAGGTTTAGTTTACATTAAAGCAAGCTTTAATAACATCATCATTTCGATGACAAATAAAGCTGGTCAAGTAATTTCTTGGGCTTCTGCAGGAAAAGCAGGATTCAGAGGATCTAAAAAGAATACACCTTATGCAGCGCAAGTTGCAGCTGCAGATGCAGGCCAAGTAGCTTATGATGCTGGCATGAGATATGCAGAGGTTTATGTAAAAGGTCCAGGTTCTGGTAGAGAAGCAGCAATCAGAGCAATTGACGGTCTTGGTATCAAGATCACAAGAATAAAAGATGTCACGCCAATACCACATAATGGCTGTCGTCCACCAAAAAAGAGAAGAGTATAATTTCATATAAAACCATCTTTAGCTAATGGCAAGATATACGGGTCCAACTACAAAAAAAGCAAGAAAATTCGGAGAGGCGATATATGGCCCTGATAAGAGTTTCGAAAGAAGAAAATACCCACCAGGTCAACATGGTAATGGTAAGAGGAGAAAGCAAAAATCAGACTACGCTTTACAATTAACTGAAAAGCAAAAAGCTAAATATACATATGGCTTATTGGAAAGACAATTTAGAAATCTTTTCAAAAAGGCAGCTTCTAAAAAAGGAGTAACAGGTACTGTGCTTTTACAATTTTTAGAATCAAGGTTAGATAATACAGTCTACAGACTAGGTTTAGCTCCTACAAGAAGAGCAGCTAGACAATTAGTTACACATAAGCATGTTTTGCTTAATGGAATTCTTACAAATATTCCTTCAGTGTCTTTAAGACCAGGTGATGTTGTAGCCGTTAGAAATAAATCAGCGCATTTAGAAATTATTCAAAATGCAGTAAAATCAAGTCCAGCAGTAACTAAGTGGTCTTGGTTAGAATGGAACTCTCAAAAAATGGAAGGAAAATTCCTAGAATATCCTGAAAGAGAAAGCATTCCAGAAAAGATCAATGAACAATTGATTGTAGAATTATATTCTAAGTAAGCCTAAAGGTATCCATTGTGATACCTATTTGCTTTTCATTTTCAAACATCTTTAGTCATAATAGAGTATGAACTTATTAAATTTTCAGAAGCCAAATAAAATCCTTCTTCAAAAAGCAACCGAGTTCGATGGTACATTCGAATTTAAGCCGCTTGAGCCAGGATTTGGGCAAACTATTGGTAATTCAATACGAAGAGTTCTATTATCTTCTTTAGAAGGATATGCAATTTCTGCTATTAGAATAGCAGGTGTAGATCACGAATTTTCAACGATCAAAGGAGTAGTGGAAGATGTTGTAGATATCATCTTAAACTTAAAGCAAGTTAGGTTAAAGCCTATCAATGCCGATGAATCTTCAACTGAAGAAAAAATCTATTTGACAATAACAGGTAAGGATCAATTTGTTGCTGCTGATATTGAAGCACACACTAATGTATTCAAAATAATGAATCCAGATTTAGTGATTTGCAATATGGAAAGCACAGTAAACCTTGAAATAGAATTATCTATCTCTAAAGGAAGAGGTTATGTGCCTGCAGCTGAAACTCAGCCAAAAGAAGCACCAATTGGTGTTATCCCAATCGATGCTATATACACTCCAATTAAGAAAGTATCGTATAAAGTAGAAAGCACAAGAGTAGGTCAAAGAACGGATTATGAGCAACTAAACTTGTTTATCCAGACTGATGGAACAATCCATCCTGAGGATGCGGTTAAAGAAGCTTCTAAAATATTGATTCAACACTTAATGTTGATCACTGATGAAAATATTACTTTCGATGATGCTTCAACAAGAGAAGATAACATCGTCGATGAGCATATTTTACACATGAGAAAGCTATTGAAAACTAGCTTAGAAGATCTTGACCTTTCAGTAAGAGCATACAACTGCTTGAAAGCTGCTAAGATTAACTCACTTGGAGAAGTAGTAAAGTATGATATGCACGAATTATTGAAGTTTAGAAACTTTGGTAAAAAGTCATTAGTGGAAATCGAAGAATTGCTACAAAATAAAGGTCTTACGTTCGGTATGGATCTTTCAAAATACAAACTAGACGAAGAGTAATAGTTTATCGTTCTGACTCGGCTAGCTTTTAAGAAAGTTGCCGGATAGTTTTTAAATAGTATTAACCCACGACAAAGAAAAGGTACAAGTCAGCAAATCCTTTTGTAGTGAGTGATGCACTCAAAATAAGGTCATGAGACACGGAAAAAAGTTTAATCATTTAGGAAGAAAGAAAGGACACAGAGTTGCCCTTCTAAAAAACCTTGCTAATGCACTTGTTGAGCATAAAAGAATCAACACTACATTAGCCAAAGCAAAAGCACTAAGAGTTTATGTAGAACCATTAGTGACTAAAGCTAAAGATAACACCACTCACTCAAGAAGACAGGTGTTTAAAAAATTACAAAACAAAGATTCTATTAACGAGTTATTTGGACCTATTGCTGATAAAGTAGGAGCAAGACCTGGAGGTTATACGAGAATTATCAAGACAGGTACTAGAAAAGGTGATGCTGCAGAAATGGCATTAATAGAATTTGTAGACTTTAATGACATAATGTTAGCTTCAGCTGGATCATCTAAAAAAGGTAGATCAAGAAGAGGAAAGAAGAAATCAAAAGCAGCAGTTCCACCACCAGTGGCAAATGCAAGCGAAGAAGAATAAGATGGAAAAGCGACAAAAATTTGTCGCTTTTTTTTTGACCTCAGCTTCCATTCACTTTTTTACTAATATGTAATTATATTTGTGCCTATTGTAAAATAATTAGGTACACCTTTAACATTGAAAATTGCTTTAATGGATAATAGAAAAGCTACACTTGTTTTAGATGACGGCACAGTTTTTCATGGAAAAGCTGCAGGAAAAATAGGTACTTCCACTGGTGAAATTTGCTTTAATACAGGAATGACCGGATACCAAGAAGTATTTACAGACCCTTCATATTTTGGACAGATTTTGCTTACCACCAATGCCCATATTGGAAACTATGGGACTAAGGGGGAAGATAATGAATCAGACAAAGTACAGATTGAAGGATTGATTTGTAAAAACTTTACGAATAAATTTTCAAGACTTCTAGCTGATGATGCCATCCAAGATTATTTTGAAAAACACAACCTTGTCGCTATTCATCAAGTAGATACAAGAGCACTAGTAAAAAGAATTAGAGACAAGGGAGCTATGAATGTTATCATATCTTCTGAAACAGACGATGTAGAAACATTAAAAGCACAATTGGCTAAAGTGCCAAAAATGGAAGGATTGGAGCTTTCATCCAAAGTGTCAACAACAGAAGTGTATGAGCTTGGTGCTGAAAATGCGACTTTAAAGCTAGCTGTATTGGATTTTGGAATCAAGCGAAATATTCTAAAGTGTTTCACCGAGAGAGGATGTCATTGTAAAGTTTTTCCAGCAAAAACAAGCTTTGAAGAAATTCAAGCCTACAATCCGGATGGGTATTTTTTATCCAATGGCCCCGGAGACCCAGCTTCAATGGATTATGCGATTGAAACCATCCAAGCAATTCTTAAGGAAGATAAACCAGTATTTGGTATATGCTTAGGGCACCAACTTTTAGGTCTTTCTGTAGGTATAGAAACCTATAAGATGCATAATGGTCATAGGGGAATAAATCATCCAGTGAAGAACATGACCACCGGAAAATGTGAAATCACCACACAGAATCATGGCTTTGGGATTAAACCAAGTTCACTTAAAGAAAAATTAGATGTGGTGGATGTTACTCATGTAAATCTTAACGACGATACAATAGAGGGGATAAAACTAAAAAATGGGAAAGCATTTAGTGTCCAATATCACCCTGAAGCTGCTCCCGGACCGCATGATTCGCGCTATTTATTTGACGATTTTGTCAATTTATTAAAGGAAAGTAAACAATAAGATGTCGATAATAACAGATGTATTTGCAAGACAAATATTGGATTCGAGAGGGAATCCAACCATTGAAGTTGAAGTAATCACCGAAAATGACTGTATTGGTACAGCGGCTGTTCCTTCTGGAGCATCGACAGGTAAGTACGAAGCGGTAGAGCTTCGAGATGGAGACGAGTCAGTTTATATGGGTAAAGGTGTTTTAAAGGCTTGTGCTAATGTGGAGGAAATTATCAGGGACCACTTAGTAGGTGAATTAGTTACTGAGCAAGTGTATATCGATCAAATGATGATAGATTTAGATAATACACCAAATAAGTCAGTACTCGGTGCTAATGCTATTTTAGGTGTATCACTAGCAGTAGCCAAAGCAGCGGCTCAAGAAACAGCTCAACCATTATACAGATACATTGGAGGAGTTAGTGCAGCAACGATGCCTGTGCCTATGATGAACATCTTAAATGGAGGATCTCATGCAGATAATAGCATAGATTTTCAAGAGTTTATGATTATGCCAGTCGGAGCAGATTCTTTTTCTGAGGGACTAAGAATGGGAGTAGAAATATTCCATACATTGAAAAAGGTACTTAAGTCTAAAAATTATTCTACCAATGTAGGTGATGAAGGCGGATTTGCGCCTAACATAAAATCTAATGAAGAAGCAATTGAAATTGTACTTCAGTCGATAGAAAAGGCAGGTTACAAGCCAGGAGAACAGGTATTCATTGCTATGGATGCTGCTAGTTCTGAGTTTTATAATGCTGAAGAAAAAGTATATCATTTCCATAAATCATCAGGTGATAAATTAACAGGAAGCCAGATGGTTGACTATTGGGCAGAATGGGTAAATAAGTATCCTATTGCTTCCATTGAGGATGGTTTAGATGAAGATGACTGGGATGCGTGGGTAGGTTTAAACAAGAAAGTAGGAGATAAGGTCCAACTAGTGGGAGATGATTTATATGTGACCAATGTTGAGCGACTTAAAAAAGGACTTGAATTAAATGCTGCAAACTCTATCTTAATCAAGGTTAATCAAATTGGTAGCCTGACGGAAACAATCGACACAGTAAACCTGGCTAAGCAAAATAATTATACATGCGTGATGAGCCATCGTTCGGGTGAAACTGAAGATACCACGATTGCAGATTTAGCAGTGGCATTGAACACAGGACAAATTAAAACAGGTTCTGCATCTAGGAGTGACAGGATTGCAAAATATAACCAACTATTAAGGATAGAAGAAGAACTAGGAGAATCTGCATTCTATCCAGGAACTAATCTCTTTAAGAGATAGTTTTATTACTTTTACAAAAAATGTACGATATGAAAAGTCAAAGGAAATTTTTTCATTTCGACCAACTGAGATTTTTAAAGATTAATAAGTATTCTATCAGCATACTTTGTTTTATTGTCTGGATCAGTTTTTTTGATCATCACAGCTTAATTAATCAGTATAAATTAAGCAAAAGCATTCAATTGCTTAATGATGAGAAAACTGAATACATGCAGGACTATGAGATTGCTCTAAAAGAGCGACAAGATCTAATAGATAATAAAGAAAAATATGCTCGTGAGCACCATAATTTTATGGCGAAAGACGAAGAATTATTTATTATTAAAGACAAATAATGAGCGTACTAGTAGGCAAGAATTCTAAAATAATTGTTCAAGGATTTACAGGGAAAGAAGGATCATTTCATTCAGAGCAAATGATTGAATACGGAACCAATATTGTTGGAGGTGTTACACCTGGGAAAGGTGGAAATGAGCACCTTGGCAAGCCCGTATTTAACTCAGTATACGAAGCTGTGCAGAAAACAGGAGCTGATACATCTATAATATTTGTTCCTCCCAAATTTGCAGCTGATGCAATCATGGAAGCAGCAGATGCAGGTTTAAGTCTGGTTGTTTGTATAACAGAAGGAATTCCTGTTCAAGATATGGTAAAAGTAAAATCATATATTGAAGATAGAGATGTTCGATTAATAGGGCCTAACTGCCCAGGCGTAATGACACCCGGAGAAGCAAAACTTGGTATTATGCCAGGATTTATCCATAATCCAGGTCGTATAGGCATTGTGTCTAGATCAGGAACTCTTACCTATGAGGCTGTAGATCAAGTGACTAAAGCTGGCATGGGACAATCTACTTGTATAGGTATTGGAGGAGATCCGATACCAGGTACAACAACTAAAGAAGCTGTCCAATTACTAATGGAAGATCCAGATACTGATGGTATTGTAATGATAGGGGAGATTGGTGGTAATATGGAAGCAGATGCTGCAAGATGGATTAAAGAACACGGTACAAAGCCGGTTGTAGGCTTTATTGCCGGTCAAACAGCACCTCCGGGAAGAACGATGGGACACGCTGGAGCAATCGTAGGAGGAGCAGATGATACTGCTGCTGCAAAAATGAAAATAATGCGAGAGTGTGGGATACATGTTGTAGAATCTCCAGCGACGATTGGTGAAACTATGAAAAGAGTACTAAGCTAATTTTAGCTTAAAAAAATATAGAGGGAATACTGATAAGTTCGGTATTCCCTTTTTTTATACTTACAGACGACACTTAAGCGAGTTGCTCTCTATGAGGATAGTGACATTGAATATGAGAAACATCTTAAAAGTAAATCACTATAAACAAATCAATATGAAAACTTTTAACCTACTAGTACTTATCCTATTGCCATGCTTTTTATTAGCTCAAGATCAATATGAAACATTAGAAAATGCTTACATCTCAGTACCCATACATAATGGAAATAAGCATTTCCAAACATCATTTAATGATGGTGGTTTTACCATAAAATCCGAAGGCGCAAATACCACGTTCACAAGTTCCCTTTGGTTATCCGGTTATGATCCAGCAGGGAATGCCTTTCTATCTGCCCAGACGTATTCGCCACAAACGATTGATAATGGTTTGACAGGCCCAATAGATCCCAATACAGGTGGCCCATATGCTGATTTAACCTCAGTATTTAATCGATTCTTTGAAGTCACCAATGATGAAATTCAAGCATTCTTAGCCGATTTTGCAGATGGTTCCATCGATAATGATATTCCGGCTAATCTGTTAATCTGGCCTGCAGTAGGCAATCCTTATTTCTTCGATTTCTCGGGCGAAGAACTTCCTAATCATCCAGGAGGTTTAGCTCCATTTTTTGATCAGGATGGCGATGGATTGTATGACCCAGCAAATGGGGATTATCCGCTAATTAAGGGTGCAAGCCAAGCTTTTTATTATGTATACCATTTTGGTCCAGCGATTGGCCAATCAATACCTTCGACACGGAGCGAGGTCCAGGTGCTCGCCAGAATTTATGAAGCAGCTAATTCAATAGGACATACCGCATTCTTTGACTATAAATTAATACAAACTAAGTTTGAAGATTTAAGAAACTTTAGAATAGCTATGTTTGTAGATCCTGATTTAGGCTGTTATGCGGATGATTATTTAGGCTATAATGAAGAATGTGAATTTATGTATGCTTACAACCAAGATGCCCTAGATGGAACTGATGAGCAAGGAGGTTGTGATGGAGTTCCGATTCCAGTTTTTGAAAATGAAATCCCTATCATGGCTTACTCTTTTATTAAAAAGCCAGAAGTTTTTATAAATCAAGAAGTGCAAGAATTGAAAACCGATTTTTTTATAGCCTACAATTCGCTTAATCCTATTTCTTCTTTACCGTCTACTCAAGAAGGTTACTTGCAAAACTTAAATGGTACATGGTTAGATAATACGCCGATTACTTTTGGTGGTGACGGGCTAAATTTTGGATCTATTGATAGCGTTAACTTTTGCTATCCAGGAAACCCTGCCGATGTTAATGGATGGTCAGCATGTACTGCTAGTGTGCCTCAATCTGAAAGACGTGCTCTACTTGGCTTAGAAGACTTTACTTTTCCTCCTGGAGGAGTGGTAGAATTCACCTTTGCTGCTTTTGCACACATGGGAGCTGAGCTACCATGTCCAGATATTACAGAAACCAGTTCGATTTGTGAAGAAATTAAAGCATTCAACGCAAATTCGACTACAGTAAGTACTACAAATTTTACACTTAGTGATTGTCTAGTATTGCCCAATGTCGTTACTCCTGGGGAAAGTGTAAATCTTAAGTGTGAATCATTACCAAAGCAGATGGCTATTTTTAATAGTAGCGGAAAATTAATAAAGAATTTTTATTCAGAGCAAAATCACATTTTTAGTGCACCTACTGAAAAAGGAATGTACTTTATCAAGCTAACTGATAATAATGGCTTAGCACAGACACAAAAACTTATCGTACAGTAGTTAAACTAGGTCCTGAACAAAATTAAAAAGGGAGAAATAGGCAATGTCTTTCTCCCTTTTTATTTCTTCTAAGAGCTATTATAGATGCCTTTAAAGATGCTGTTTAACTTGCGAGATTTCTTTTTCGCTTTTGGAAGTATTTTTTAGATACAACAAGTAATCCAAATGACTCGCAGTCTTCTTTAGTTTGGACCGCATGATGAGCTCCATGAGCGCGTAATATACCTCTTGAGTATGTACTATCTAACTGTCTAAACCACTTAAATCGCTGATGTATGTACACATCGTGAATCAGAAAATAAATGAGACCATATATTGAAATGCCAATTCCGATGTATAGTAAAAAACGGTACTCTGCGAACAACGAACCTAGTATATAGCAGGTCATGCTTGGTAGAGCAAATACTAGAAAAAACAAATCGTTTTTTTCGAAAAACCCATCCTTTTCGTGGCTAGGTTTATGGTGATCCTCATGCCATACCCACAATAAACCATGCATAATATATTTATGAGCAAACCAGGCTACGAATTCCATACCAGCGACACTTGCTAAGATTATTCCTACTGCTGTCATTTTACATAAGAGTTTACATAAAAATAACCAACTATATGCTTAATAGTTGAGACCAAGGAGCAGAATTTTAAGCAAAACAGAAAATAGTGGAATAAAATTTGATTTTACATAGTCTAAACCTGGACATTGGAAATATATCAGTGGATAGTACCCTTAATTTCAATAACCTATGCAACTAGGGTTATTATACAATACCGTCGTAAAAAGCGATTGTATACTAGTACAATATTTTGGGTTTTATTTTGGGCTGCTTTAAGTGCCTTAGCTTTTTTGCCCAATGAAATCTCGGTTCCAGTCGCAAGAATATTAGGGATTAAAAGCAATGTAAATGCTATTATCTTTGTAGCATTAGGTTTTATGTTTTCCATCGTATTTTACCTTTCTGCAGTAGTTGAAAAACTTGAGTCTCAAATCACAGAGTTAGTCAGAAAAATAGCATTGGAAAATCAGAAAGACCAAGATTAGATTAATCTGAATGAAAATCCTTTTTGTTTTAGAAAATTTTTATCCCAAAATTGGTGGAGTAGAAACACTATTTCTGCAACTTGCTACAGCTTTAATAGAAAAAGGACATTCAGTGACCGTGTTTACTAGCGGTGCCAAAAATGTAGCTGCATCAGAAAACTACCAAGGCATTGATATTGTGCGAACCTCATATAGCAATCGATATTTATTCACTTTTTTTAGCTTTATAAAGTGTATTCGATTATCAAAGTCAGTAGACATTATCCACACCACTTCATTTAATGCTGCAGTCCCAGCATACTTAGCTGCTAAGGTAAATCGAAAGAAAGTGCTAATTACCTTTCATGAAGCTTGGTCTAAGCTCTGGTTCACGTTACCTCAAATGTCAAAATTTGCTAAGTGGGCTCACTACCTATTCGAAAAATGGATACTTACATTCAAATTTGATCCATTTGTAGCTGTCTCGCACTTTACTGAAAGCGCTTTACTTGAAGCAGGTGTAGAACCTTCTAGGATTAAGATGATTTACAATGGGTTAGATTATGAGGAATACAGCAGCTTAGATGTTAATCAAAAAAATCATGATTATTTGTTCTATGGCAGGGTAGGGATATCTAAGGGAGTTGATCTAATTATGGAAGCAGTATACATTTTAAAAAACCTTGATCGACCAGTAAGAGTGCGACTAATTGTTAGCGATGATAAGCTCACTAGAAAATATTTAAACCAGCAGATAGAAAAGTATGGAATTGAAGATTGTATACATCTTGAAAACCAGGTGAGCTTCGACGTGCTGAAACAAAAAATTCAGGAGGCTAAAGCCATTGTTATCCCATCTTACTCTGAGGGTTTTTGCTATGTTGCAGCAGAGTCAGTTGCTTTAGGTGCAAATATTATTAGTTCGGGTCGAGGAGCTTTAAAAGAGGTGGTAAGTGGTCATCACATAGAAATGGAAAGCCAATCAGGCAAAAGCTTAGCTGATGCTTTCATCAAAGCTGAAAAAGGAGATTGGGCATTTAGTCAAGCTAAGATATTTAAGCTCGAGGAAACCATTAATCAGTATTTAGAAGTATATCGTAATTTATTAAGCGAATGAAAAAGATCGGATTTTATGGGGATTCTATTCTTTTGCAGCAAGCAGGCATTAGCCACTATAATAGTATGCTTTTAGACTGGTTTAGTAATTCCTTCGCTGATGAAGAACTAATTTCTATACTGCCATTCGAAGCGTCTAAGATAAAAGGTCAAACTAAAGTGATCAGCTTAAAGAAATGGCCTTTACATCAGCGATTTAGATCTTTAGTAAATATTCCAAACTATGTAAATAAAAACAATTTTGATCTGGTTATAGAGCCAGCTCATTTTGGACCATTGAGAATAAAGCCAGCCACTAAGCGAGTTACTGTAATCCATGATTTAAGCCCGATAAATCATCCAAGATTTCATCCCTGGCTTAGCACTTTTATGCATAAAAGATTTATCAAGAGGATTTTAGAAAAAACCGATCTCATTATTGTAAATAGCGAAACAACTAAGCAAGAGGTCTCAGAGTTTAATCCAGCATTAAAGAATAAAATTTGCGTCTTATATCCAATAATTGAAACTGAAAAAAAGGTAAATAGTATAGGGTGCAGAAAATTGGAAGATCCATATCTTTTGAGTGTAGGCACCATTGAACCGAGAAAAAATTATGAGTTCCTGATTGATGTTTACACTAAATTTGCTGAGCGTGAGCCTCAGTTTAAGCTAGTCATTTTAGGTGCCGATGGTTGGAAAAACAAATCTTTTTATAACAAGTTAAAAGCGCTTAACAATCCCAATATTATATTGACAGGATATGTATCATCAGAGGATAAGCAGTCTTGGTATAAGCATGCTGCGGCCTATTTAAGTCCCTCCTATTATGAGGGTTTTGGCCTTCCTGTTTTGGAAGCTATGTCCTTTGATTTACCCTTATTTTTAAGTAATATTTCTGCTTATCAAGAAATTGGTTCTCCCGTTGCTCAACTTTTAGAAATGGAGCTAAGTGCATGGTCAAAAGCCCTAGTATCAAATTTGGGAGATAAAAAACCTGCACTGCAGGGTCACTTGGATAAATTAAAAAATAAACGAGAAGCACAATCTAAGGCTTTAAAAAATGCCATTGATTCTTTAATGGGATAGTTAAAAAGGTTTTAATAATCTAGCGACCATTGAAAATCCAGTAACAAGATTTTGGCCTTTTTGCATAGATGCTTTGGTATATCTAACATCGATAGGTATTTCCTTCATCTTTGCTTCGTGAATTTTTGCTTGCTTTATAATTTCTATACAAAATTCAAAACCGTTATAATTCATTGCTAGTTTTTCAGCAAAGCTTTGAGTCATAATTTTTATCCCTGACTGACTATCCGAAAGATAAACGCCCGTGATAAAATAGCTGATTACATTTCCAATCTTATTGTAGAAAACCCTAGATGAAGGAATTTTATTCTTTTTCATAAAACGACTTCCAATAACCAAATCTAAGTTGTTTTCGCTAATGTACTCCAGCAAATTATTTAAGTTAGCTGGGTTATGTTGGTTATCAGCATCAATGGTTGCAATGTATCTAGCACCACTATTAATCGAATATTTAATGCCTGTATATGTCGATGCTCCCGGTCCAAGGTTTATAATATGAGAGAGTACTTTGACAGCAGGATATTTTTCTGCAACTAATTTAGTTTCGTCAGTGCTACCATCATTGACAACTATAATATTGCTAAAGCCTGCATTCAGTGTTTTATTAATAACCTCTGAAATGTGGTTTTCCTCATTCTTTGCGGGAATGATGATGTAGACCTTATCTTTTAAACTAGTTGGCATTTAGTTAGTTAATATTATAATATCTCGTAGATCGCAAAAGTTCCATTGGAAACCACTTTACCAAAGATATTAAAAGCTAGCTGATCTGTAGGCTTCCCATCGGGACCTAGCACTTTTACCTTACGATTAGTCGCTAACAATTTCACTTTTGGGTTTTTATATACAAACTCAATTAAACCATTGTATTTATCTACTAAACTTTGTTCTGGAGTATTGTCCAAGGTCGGTGTATTTAAATCAATAATTAAATATCTAAAGTTTGATGCTTTTAAAACGTTTGCTCTTTCTTGTTTGTCCGGATATCTTTTTTCAAGTCTTCTGAAAAACCCTAACTGGTTATCCATAAATACTCGCTTATGATTATTGTCAATGAAGTAACTAAAACTTGTCCCTACACGATAAACGAGCGCTTCCTTGTCTCGATTTATTTTTTTAGTTGCAGCTCCTAAATCATGATAAAACATATCTAGGATTTGTTTTTCACTTGACTTCCCAACTAATTGCTGTAAAAAAATTGGGTTAATCATGTTTTTCCCAAGAGTAGCAGCTCCTCCTCCTGGATTAATATTAGACATTCGGGAAAATAATCCCACAACAAGCCATAGAGCAATTACGCTATAGGTTCCAATGTAAGTCCATTTATCAATTTTCTCCTTGGTATCTGATGGCAATAATAATACCATACATACCACCCCTAATAACCAACCATAAAAGCCGTACCAAATAATGCCTGAGGACAGGATGTACCAGAAGAAGATATACAATAGAAAGAAAGCTGCTGTCAGCAATTTAAACCAACTTCCATTTTTCCTAAAATTGAAAAATAATAATGCGCATAAACCAATAAAAATCAACAAAACTAGGGGATAGGTGATATAATCTTGTTCACCAGAAATCGCATTACCTAGTTTATTAAAGGGCGTATACAATACATTGTTGAAATTGTAAAGGGATTTAATAAACATCATCCCAATTCCATCAGCTTCAGGATTGATGGCATAATCTGTTTGACCATTATTATTAACTAAGAGTTGATTAGCACTGTGATCAAACACAAAACCATTAGAAGTCGAAATGATAAATATAAAAATGAGCATGGCTGGAATTCCTAAAAGGACCCATAACTTTTCTCTATACTTAATGAAAAAAAGAAGGGGTAGTAAGATCAAGAATAAGAAACCTATATCTACAAAATCACCTCTTTCATTAGTGTTCATAGTCAGGTCATAGGGAATACTGAGGTATCTATACATTAATGTTTCGTATCCAAAGTATCGCTGTATTTCTTCTCGCTTGGCGTTACCATCTTTTAATCCACCTTGTGCTGAAGTAAAACAAGGGAATAAAAAACTACAAAGACAAATCAACCAAATGGTCTTCCTAATTGAACGTGTTATTTTTAGTTGGTTACTCATACTACTTAGTGTTCTTTTTAGATTGATTGTATGTGTTGACCAATTTTTTCATACTGACACTAGGGCCAGTTGCTTTACCTAGTAAAATTTTATTAGGACTAAGTGATTTAGTTTCAATGTAATTTTTTCCTAACCAAGGAGCCATCATGAAGAAAATCACTACTCCATATAGAGCAGTGGTCTTAACCATCATGATACCTCGCTTCGGTTGCTTTATCATCAGTAAAACAAACAAGGCTAAGCCACCGAAAAACAATATATATTTAAGAATATCCATACTAAGATGATATTCACTTAATCCACTAATGGAATCAAAATCACCTATAATGGTTAAACCCATTAAAATCATAAATAGACTAAGGAAACCTAAAAACCGGAAGTACATCGCCCAACTTATAATAACTAGAGAAAAAATAAGGTAAAGGTTAATAACTTTTATACTGGTTGCGAAGCCAGAATAAATACCTAGTGCGATAATAAGGGGTAGTAAGTCTTTAAAATTAACTGCTTGACCGCCCTTATCACGGTACTTTGAAACTATATCATAAAACAACAATACAGTTGCCATCTGAAATATGAGCAAACCAAAATCTACCTTCAATTCAATAAACATATGATTACCCACAGCAGGCATGAAAGAAAAGGCTACTATGATCATCATAGCATGCAGCTTTGACAAGTTTAAGTAGTTGCGACTCCATTCAAATAGACCATACATGCAAATCACAATAGAACTGAAGGAAAGCATTAGAGCGATATAAGAGCTTTTGAAAGCAGCAAAACCTTGCGCTATAAACAATGACCAAGGATACGGTTGATAACCTTCAATAAGTGATCCATTAAGGCCTAATAGTCGACTGATATTTATGTAGTAATTCCTTGAATCAAAACCACTTGGAAAGGGAGCCATATTGGTAATAAAATTGATACTCAGAAAGAATGCAAAAAGCATAAACAGGCAAACTAAAAAAGGAGAATCTTTCCCCTTAGTATAGACTGGGTTGAGTAATAATTTTTTAAAAAATGGACCTAAATACTTGTAGTTTATAATAAATGGAATAAGTAGTAATGGTAGAATAACAAATGATTTCAATAATCCAATTGCAGCAATAAGCAACAATAAACAACATTGAACCAAAATTCCTGTACATAAATCAAGGAAGGAAGAATGATACTTGTGGAGTTGGAAGCCTAATTTTTTATTTATCCAATGACCAGCAAAAAGTCCTGATAGCCATATAAAGGCAACACTTAAGAGTACACCCACACATTTTAGGAAGGCAATAAAAAGGTATGAGCTCGAGGCTTTTAAGCCGCCATATTCAAAGTTAGGGTAGATGACAAGCAATAAAAAAACCAGAAAAGCAACAAGCATAGAAAGACCATTCCAATGCTTACCTAAAGCTATCTTGGTATTTAGTGTACTCGAAGCTATGGTGATTAGACCTATTATTAAAACCACAGAAATGGCTAAACCTGGAAACCTAAAGTTTTCAAAGGCAAGATGATGAAGGAAGTGTTTATTCCCATATTCAAGTAGTATGATTAATAACCATGATACTGAGAATATGGAAACAAAAATATTTTTCATGCTCTGTAGTTGGTTTTTGAGATAAATCTTCGTCTGAAAGATAGTCTATAAAGGTAAAAAAAAACACGAATCACATGGCTTTTTATTTACTTTGAGTAAATACTTTTTTACTATTCAATAGCCAACATTAAACCTTTTAAATATCGACCCTCTGGATGGAAAATATTAACTGGATGATCCATACCTTGACTGAGTTTTTTGAGCACTGTGATTTTTCGACCGGATATAATGCCTGCTGATCTGATGGTGTTTTCAAATAATTCAGGATCTACTACCTGGGAGCAAGAAAAGGTAAACATTAAACCACCTGGTTTTACTTTTTTTAGAGCAGAAACATTTAGTCGCTGATAGGCCTTGACTGCGGCGTGTTTTTTTCTGACACTTTTTGCAAAAGCTGGTGGATCTACAATCATAAGATCATAGCTTGGGAAATCTGGGTTTGATAACTCTTTCATTATATCAGCAGCCATAAAATTATGGCCATCTTCCTGATTATTTAGCTTGGCATTT
This sequence comes from Saprospiraceae bacterium, assembly GCA_020629035.1. Taxonomy (GTDB): domain Bacteria; phylum Bacteroidota; class Bacteroidia; order Chitinophagales; family Saprospiraceae; genus JAHDDO01. Next base: position 44,018 of record JAHDEC010000021.1, read on the forward strand.
TCTTTTGCTAGGTCCAATGCTGGTTCTGAAATATCTAAAGAGTCAACTCTAGTGGCTCCACCTCGTTTTGCATATAGACTAAATCCGCCGGTGTAACAAAATAAATTGCAAACACTTTTTCCTTGACTAAACTGTTCTATCAATTGTCGGTTTGGCCGCTGGTCAAGAAAAAATCCGGTTTTTTGTCCGTGGCTTATATTTACTTTGAACTTTATGCCTAATTCTACCACCTTCTGAATAATCGGCTCTAAAGGCCTAATTTTAAGCCCTCTGTCAGAAGCCCATTGTCCGACTCCTTTTTCAACTATTTGAAACTCGTCTTTAGCAAAACTAGCGTAGATTGCTTTTTCTAATGCTTGCTTAAATTTATAGATGCCAGGATTGTGATATTGTATGACTATTACTTTATGGTATACATCTACCACTAAGCCAGGTATTCCGTCGCCTTCACCATGGATCAGTCTAAAGGCATTAGTCTCCTTGGTATTTACATTCCAATGTTGTCGCTTCTCTAAAGCCATTGAAATTTTTTGATTCCAAAATGATTCATTAATCTCTTTTTCTTCAAAAGTGAGCATTCTGATGGCGATACTACCATTCGTATAGTATCCGATTCCTACTATTTTACCATCAGCATCCAAAACTTTAACTTTTGTACCATCCTCTGGAAGGTCCTGAGAGTATATAGCGCCTGAAAACACCCATGGGTGGTATCTTTTGAGCGATTTTTCTTTTCCTTTTCTTAATATTATTTCATGCATATGATAACAAATGATATTTTTTTTTAATATATATGTATATTGTTTAAAATACTTTATATATTTGCATTAATTGCCATGCGACTAAACCTCGTGTGACAATTTCCAAAACCGAAACACAAACATACCCATCTACAGTAAAACAAACTCCTTTCTAGGGGTTAGACTAAGATTTTACAAATAATAACTAAGGTTTTTAAAATGAGGAAACTAACACTTACATTCTTTAGGTATGTTTATATATTACCTATTGTAGTACTTACCTTACTAAGTGCAAATAATGTAGCAGCTCAATGCAGCAGCGGTACGCTCGAAGGATCTGTTTATGATGATCAAAATCTAAACAGCACCAATGATGGTGAATCAGGACTAGCTAATGTTCTGGTGTCATTGTTTGACGAGAGTAACAGCTTAATTAGCCAAACCATTACAGATTTTAATGGTGATTTTACTTTTTCAGGCTTAAATGATGGACAATCATATCGAATCGAATATGACTACGCTTCAGATTACCAGGTATCTTTTCAATCAGGTAATAATGAAACGGATATTCAGTTCGCTGAAGTTCCTAATTGTCAATTAACACTAGGTTTAATTGGCGAAGTGGAATTATGTGAGGAAAATCCAGAAATATTCGTGACATGTTTTGCTAATGAAGTTGGTAACGCTGGAAATGATGCAACCACTATAGTTGGATTAGATTACAACTTTACAGGGTCTACCAGTCCAGCAGTCTATGCAACAAAAGCAGAAACTGGCTCGATATGGGGTTTGGAGTATAACAAGCAAGCTGGTTTGTTATACAGCGCTGCTTTTATAAAGCAAAATGCCTCATTAACAGCAAGCGGGCATGATGCCATTTTTGTGACAAGCAATTTAGGCGGAAGTCCTACAACTACTTTACTAACAACGTTAACTGCTTTAGGAGTACCTTCTGGTACCTTAAGCAACACGAACCCTTTAGATTGTGCCTTTGGGGATCAAGTTGGTAAAATAGGTTTAGGATCTATGGTTTTATCAGGAGACCAGCAGTCATTATATGTGGCAAACTTATTTAATAATACAATCGTAAAGATTGATGCAACGAATCCAAGCCCAGCAACAACTCAGGTAATTTCTGTACCTACCAGTTGTCCAGAGGAAAAAATCTTTGCATTAAAACTTTATAATAATAAATTATATGTTGGATCTACTTGTTCTCCAATGAGTTCGATTAATGTGACTCAAGCAGAAGCAGTGGTTCAAGAAATGGATCTAAGTTCTCAAACATTCACATCGATATTCAGAACGAATATAGATGGACGATGGGATCAAGATGCGGATTCATACAACACCAGTCATTGGTTGACAGATATTGATTTTTCTGATGAAGGTCATATGTTACTAGCGCTATCAGACCGAATTGGTCATAGATATTGCAATTTACTAAACGACAGTAGACTTGATCAGCAATTTGGAGATCTCTTAGTCGCATGGAATAATGGCGGTACTTGGACTTTAGAAAGTAATGGTTCAGCAGGTGTTTATACAGGTGTTGGAGCTGGAAACGGTCAAGGTCCTAATGGTGGTGAATTTTTTGGAGACGATTTTTGGATTACAAACCCAGCTTATCACCCAGAAACTACACTAGGAGCTATTTATGCTCACCCAACTTCAGGAGAAGTGGTAGCTGCAGTTTTCGATCCATTGGCTGATTCTTATTCAGGAGGACTTCATAGATATAAAACTAATAATGGAGATAAAGTATCTGCTATTCAATTATATAGACGAGATCCCTTAACAAATTTTGGAAAGGCAAGTGGATTTGGAAATATTATTGGCGCTTGTGATCCTCCATCGATAGAGATCGGTAATTACGTTTGGGAAGATGAAAACGGTAATGGTATTCAGGATTCTAATGAAGCACCTTTAGAGAATATCGATGTTTTGCTTTACGATGATAATTGTAACGTAATTGGTCAAACGACAACAGATGCAAACGGTAATTACTACTTTAATAATGCAAATGTCGATAGAGATGGAGATGGTAATATGGATGGTTTAATCCATGATGAATGCTATTATATCTCTTTAGATTATGCAAATTATAATGGTAATTCTGATTACTATAATTACAATAGTGATTTTTACCTAGTTACAGATAATGTAAATGGATCAAGAGTAAATTCTGATTACATCAGAGTAGATAATGTATGTGCAAATTTAGATGGCAATCATGCTATTAAGGTACTTACAACTAACATTGACGTAACAGATTATACATTTGATATTGGATTAAAATTACCTGAAACGTTTGATTTAGCGCTTATTAAAATTTTGACAAGCAACCAGTATGTCAAATTAGGCGATACTGCAACTTTCGAAATTCAAGTATATAATCAAGGAGAGGTTATCGCAGATGAAATAACGATAACAGATTACATTCCAGGTGGTTATATATATGATGCTAGCTTAAATCCAGCTTGGACTTATGATGCTTCAACTGGAAACGCTAAAACTAAATTACCTGGTTTATTATTCCCTAATGCATCAACAACTATTGATATTCATTTAGTGGTTACTCATGCATTTGCTTTTGAAGATTATGTAAATAGAGCAGAAATATCGGGAGCACTAGATTTCTTTGGTGATCCGGGAGATGATATTGATTCAGTGCCAGATGATGATAATACAAATGATAATGGAGGTCAAGTAACCAGCATTACAGATAATATTTTAACAGGTGATGGAACAGATGATGAAGATGATGAAGATCCAGCGAGAGTTGTTATTTTAGATGTGGCTCTAAGCAAGATCGTTGTTGGAAATAATATTGTCAAAGCCGGCGATGTAGTTGATTTTGAAATTACGGTTTACAATCAAGGTTTTCAGGATATTGATGAGTTTGATATAGCAGATTATTTAAATCCTAATTTCGAATTTAGCGCAAGCCTAAATCCAGGATGGACACTAAGTGGAAACATTATAGAGTATACTCACCCTACAACGTTAGCCCAAGGAGCTTCAGTTAATATTCCAATTAGTCTTAAAGTAAGTGATGACTATTTAGATGGTCCTCTTTATAATTATGCGGAAGTATCATCATTTTCAGTTGGTGATCCTGACGGAGATAATTACGATTTTGATTCTACACCGGATGATGATGATTCTAATGATATAGGAGCAGATCCAGATGGAATTACAGATAATTTAATAACAGATGATGGTACTCAGGATGAAGATGATCATGATGTTGCATTAGTATTTACAAGCTATTTTGACCTTGCTTTAACAAAGTCATCAGATCAGAAAATATTCCAAATTGGAGATTTTGTAGAATTTGATATTTATGTTACCAATCAAGGAAGTATCACTGCTAACAACATCAATATTGTTGATTATTTACCAGCAGGAACTAGATTAGCCGATAACAACTGGTTAGTTTCTGGAAGCAATGCAACGCGTATTATAAATGTTCCGGGTGGTTTAATGCCATACCAGACTTTCCATACAACCATCACCATTGAGATATTACCAACATTTGATGGGGTTGTCTTGATTAATTACGCTGAAATTGCTTCAGCACAAGATAATAGTGGTAATGACCTATCATCAGCAGATATTGATTCTACGCCTGATATGTCGAACACTAATGATCAAGGTGGAACTCCAGGAGGAACATTTGATGATTTTGTAATGGGTACGGGTTATGATGATGAAGATGATCATGATCCAGCAAGTCTATATACGATTGAAGTAAGTGCTACTGATCCTTGTACTTGTCTAGGAAATGCTACAGAAGCTGGAAATGGTCAATTTTCAGAAGAAATTATTGTTACTGCACCAAGTGGTCAAGTTTGGTATTTAGCTCAGTCTATAGGATTTTTCGATGTTGCTAGTCCAGCACCTCCGGGAGCACCCATTCCTATTACTACAGGTTTAGGCGGGTATATTCTACCCGAGGTTCCTAATGGAGATGGAACTAGTGATTATATCCTTCAAGGTATACACATAGATGGCCAAGGATATACTATTCAATTTGCAAATGATGATGGATTTTTCCATTTATTCCATGCTGATGCATGTGAGTATGATGGTACTACCATAGATAATCAGGGAGTAGCTTCAGTTTGTGTTAATACTATAGCAGACTATTCTATAGAAGGTGCTCCAGGATGTACTTATACATGGAGTTTGCCACTAGGAGGTGGTGCTATTGTGGGACCAAATACTGGAACTTCAATTCAAGTAAGTTGGGGTGCAATTATTGGAGATTACGAAATCTTAGCTCAGCCAGCATGTGCGGTAGGTTCATGTTATAATCCTGGCTCAGTTGGAATTAGTGTTGGCGCTGTTGACGGTGCAATTTCATGTCTAAACTATGTAAACATTTCACTAGGTCCTGATTGTGAATCAGAAGTTGTACCTGCAACCATTCTTGCAGGAAATGCGACTAATATGGCAGCTTATGGTATTATGTTATTGGATCAATATGGTAACGTTTTGAATGACAATTACGTAAGATATGAGCACATTGGAGAAGAATTAACCGCTAAGTTAATAGACGGTTGTTCTGGAAACTCATGTTGGGCAAATATTACTGTAGAAGACAAACTTCCTCCAGTAATTGATTGTTCTGATATAGAGGTTCCTTGTTATGCGGTAGATACATATACACCGATACATTTCGATAATTGTACCGATGCATACATAGAAATATTAGAAGAAACGATCACACCATTACATTGTAATGCTGATTATATAAAAGAAGTAACAAGAACTTACCAAGCTAAGGATGCTTTTGGTAATACATCAGAACCTTGTTCTCAGTTAATCCAGGTAAAGAGATTAGACTTTGGATTGATTGAATTGCCAGATGATTTTGAAGTAGAAGACGGAACAGAATTAGTATGTTCTGAAGTAGAATATGATGAAGATGGATTCCCTAGTCTTGCAATGACTGGAGTTCCTACCATATTTGGGGAACCGATTTATCCTGATTTTGACTTTTATTGTAATTCGGGAGTCACAGTAGAAACGGTATTAGTTTCTGATGATGGATGTGTTAAGAAGTATATGAGAATGTGGGATATCTATGAGTCTTGGTGTACAGTCGGGACGCTTGAAGAGCATACTCAAATTATTGAAATAGCGGATTTTGAAGATCCTGAAATCACATGTCCAGCGGGTCAATTACATTATACTGATGGTTCTCAATGTGCAGCAGAAGTGAAATTCGAAGTACCAACGAGCAGTGATGATTGCTCTGAAGATTTAGTGATTGATATAGCATATCCAGGTGGGTTTTTAGATAACTGGACAAATGAGTCAGTCATTTTAGAACCTGGAATTCATGCCATAACATACACAGTATATGATGGTTGTGAAAACTCTGCATCATGTTCCATTAACGTGGAAGTAGTGGATGCAACACCACCTGTTGCTGTTTGTGATCAATTTACAACAGTGAGTTTAAACAGTACTGGAATGGCAGTAGTTCCTGCTGAAGTATTTGATGATGGAAGTTATGATGATTGTTACTTAACTAATTTCTTAGTTCAAAGAATGGATAATGGTGACTGTCCTTGTGACACGCCTACATTCGATGCATTTAATTATTTAGGTGAATACAACGAACACTATTATTATTTATCCAAAGTGCCAAATAGTGCGCTTACTGCTGAGAGATTAGCTGAAGCATATGGTGGATATTTAGTATGGTTAGATAATGCAGCAGAAAACGATTGGGTACATGCTCAAGTGCAAGATGTTGCAGCTACAAATTATTTGATTGGTTTATCTGATGCAGAAAATGAAGGTGATTTCACATGGCCTGGACTTAATCCTACAACATATACTAATTGGGCTGCAGCAGAACCAAGTGTAAATGGTAACTATGTAGTAAACTCTATTGGAAACGAGTGGTCTGTGATTGACGAGTTTAGTGGCGAGTTCTACTTTGTAATAGAAATTACAGATGTTTGTGGATGGAGTGAATCAGTTAAGTTCTGCTGTGACGATGCAGGCGCTGAGCATATGGTTGGATTTAGAGCTATTGATAAGTCTGGATTCTATAATAACTGTATGGTTTCTGCAGAAATTCAAGATAAAGTCTCTCCAGTGGTAGTTTGTCCAGCTGACGAGGTTTTAGAATGTGGTGACTTTATCAACTTTGATGATTTAACATCACAATTTGGTGAAGCAAGCGCTACAGATGCTTGTGGTGTGACGATTACTCACACTGAGGACGTTGACATTAATCAATGTAATGTAGGTACCATAGAAATTACTTTTACAGCCGCTGATAATGTAAATACATCAAGCTGTACACAAACCATTACAATAGTAAACACATCACCTTTTACAGAAGATGATATTGTATGGCCATTGGATTCAAATCTTGTAAGTACTTGTACATCTACGGAATTAGATCCAGAATTTTTGGATCCTGCTCATGCATACCCAATGGTCGACGAAGACCAATGTGACTTTATTGGTATTAACTATATTGATGAAGTATATTCCTTCGATGATTCAGGGGTTGCTTGTTTTAAAATACTTAGAAGATGGTCAGTTATTGATTGGTGCCAAGTAGCAACTGATCCTGACTTTGAACCATGGACTTACGATCAGACATTTAAGATTAATAATTTCATTGATCCGGAAATCGTGGCTCCTACTATTCCTGATACATTCTGTTCATTTGATATAGATTGTGGTGGAGAATTTTTAGAGTTTGACTTTAGTTTCTCTGATGATTGTACCCCAGGAAGTTCACTCCAATGGAGATACACAATTGACACTAATGGTGTATTCTTTGTAGAAGATACTGGAGCAGGAGATATGCTAAACATCATGGCTACTTTCCCATTAGGAGATCATAATATTATTGTGAATGTAGAAGATATGTGTGGTAATGTCGCAGATACTTCTTTGACATTCTCTGTAGTTAATTGTAAAACACCTACAGCTTATTGTATCGATGGCTTATCGGTAGGATTAACCTGTATGGATTTAGATAATGATGGAGTTATTGATGCTGAAATGGCATGGATTTATCCTGAAATGGTTGATGGTGGAAGCTTTGCTTCATGTGGTCAGGACTTTGAACTTAGTTTCGAAGGCCAAGACTCGCTAATCTTTGATTGTGGTGATGTTGGAGTTAACATGGTTACCCTGACAGTGACAGATGAAAATGGAAATGTTGATTTCTGTATCATTGAAGTCGAAGTGCAAGATAACAATGACTGCTTGATCTGTAAGGAGTTTGATTTAGCCTTAACTAAGGTCTTAAATACACCTCCACCTTACACTTATGGTCAGTCTCATTTATTTACTATAGAAATAGAAAACCAGGGTCCAGAAATTGCATACAACATTGAAATATCAGATTATATACCTGAAGGTTATAGTTTCAATGCCGCTTTAAATCCTTCTTGGACTTTAAATGGTGACATCGCAACAGCTACGATACCAGGACCTTTAAATCCAGGAGCAACAAGCGATATTGCTATTATCCTGACGTTCACTGCTGTGGATAGCCCAGATGAGAGAACATGGTATAATGAGGCTGAAATTTCAACATTTACTGATATCGATGGTATGACTTTCGATGATGTAGATAGTGAGCCAGATAGTGATCCAGATAACGATAACGATGTAGACTTAGACAGTGCAGACGATAATGAAACGGATGGTGACCCAGATGATCCTACCAATTCAAATGATGAAGATGACAACGATCCAGCAGGACCTGAAGTGGCAGATATTGCACTTATTAAAACATTAGCTGAAGAACCGACTACACCATTTGGTTATGGTGATATCGTTGAATTCGAGATTCAGTTGTTTAATCAAGGAAATATTACTTTGACAGATATAATAGTGGTTGATTATATCCCTTGTGGCTTTAACTTCACAGCAGCAGCTGATGTTCTTTGGGACTATGACGGAAGTAATGCATACACAACGGTACCAGGGCCTTTAGCTCCGGGGCAATCAACATCGATTTTCATTGAACTTGAGGTGACTCAATGTACTGATGAAGATGCATATTTGAATATATCTGAGGTGGCAGAAATTAATGATGAAGATGGTAATCCAGTGGATGATGTGGATAGTGATCCAGATGATGATGAGGATAATGATGGTGATCCAGTAGATGATGAAGTAAACGATCCGAATGATGAAGATGATCATGATCCAGAAGAGATAGAAATCTATGACTTAGCATTAATTAAGACATTAAGTTCATCGGGACCATTTGCTCCAGGTGATGAAGTAACCTTTACGATTACGGTAATCAATCAGGGTAATGTAAATGCATCTAACATTAGTGTGGTGGATTATATACCAGCTGATATGAGCTTTGGATCTGGAAATACTGATTTCTCAGTTGTTCCATTAAATCCATCTCAAGCTGTAGCATCTATTACAAACTTAAATGTGGGTCAAAGCACTGACTTAAGTATCACCTTAATGATTGATAGTGACTTTATGGGAGACTCTATCGAAAACTGGGCAGAAATTGCAGTTGATGATGGAGATGATGCGGATAGTACTCCGGATAGTACGAATGGTACTGATACAGAAAGTCCAGAAGATGATGAAGTTGATAATACAAATGGAGATGAAGATGATCATGATCCAGAAGAGATAGAAGTTGAACAGATTTATGACCTTGCCTTAATCAAAGAGCTAGTAACTACTGGTTTACCTCAAGCAGGTGATGATATTGACTTCAATATTACAGTAGTGAATCAAGGAACTTTAGATGCAAATAACATTGAAGTAACTGACTACATTCCAGCAGGAATGACATTGACAGCAGGAAATCCTGTATTTGTTATTGATCCTATGGATCCTAGCCAAGCAATTACCACGATTGGTACATTAGCAGCTGGAGCTTCTACAGTACTACCAATTACATTAACTATTGATGCGGATTTCGTAGGCTCAAGTATTACAAACTGGGCTGAGATTAGTATGGATGATGGAGATGATGTTGATAGTACACCAGATGATACAAACGGAATGGACACAGAAAGTCCAGAAGATGATGAGTTAGACAATATGAACGGAGATGAAGATGACCATGATCCAGAAGAAGTAATTCTTTGTATGGTTGAGGTTGCAGCATCTAACAGTGGTCCTGTATGTGAAGGTGAAGCAGTAACTCTTTCGGAAACAGGCGGTGAAGCAGTAATGTGGACATGGTCTGGACCAAATGGATTCAGCAGTAATTTGCAAAATCCAATGGTTGACCCGGCCATTGCTGGAGTTTACTCTGTAACTATTACTAATGATGAGGATTGCAGTAATGTAACTACCACAACAGTAGTAGTTAATCCTAATCCAACACCAGAAATTACTGACCCACAACCAGTTTGTGAAGGTGATCCTATTAGCTTAAGTGTTACAGGAAGTGTAGGTTCTACGTTTGATTGGACTGGTCCAAATGACTATACAGGTTCAGGCGCAATGGTTACTATTGATCCTGCGGTTGCCGGAACTTATACTGTAACTGAAACGGATGTAAATGGATGTACAGCTACAGCCGAGGTTATGGTTGTTGTGAATCCTACACCTGCGATTGCAGTGGCGGATGCTACTATATGTCCAGATGAGCCAGTAATGCTTAGTGAAACAGGTGGAGATGCAGTGGCTTGGTTATGGGATGGCCCGAATAGCTTTACAAGCACACTACAAAGTCCAACATTGATGGTTCCAGTAACGGCTGGAGATTACGGAGTTACTATTACAGATATTAATGGATGTACTAATGAAGCTGTATCTACAGTTTCTATTGAAGATAATTTCGAATTATCATGTGATAACGTACTTAATGATACCATATTTATCGATCCTTTAACGGGTACAGCAACGATTGATGTAACTGCATTATTCTCAGGGGTTACAGATTGTGGTGATCCTATCGTAGTGGATGAAATAATAGTGGAAGACATCACATATTTCTGTAATGACGCTTTTAAAAAGGATACAATAACAGTTGATATAGTTGTAGATGGTGATACTTTATTCTGTGAGTCTTGTATTTATGTAGACTTAGTTGAATTACCATACTCTTGTCCAGAAAACAACATTGAACTAAATTGTAATGAATATTTAGCGAATCCAGATACGATGGCAGTCATCATCGATGAGGATATTATGTGCTTTAATATTTTCGAAGTACAGGTGGACGAAAACAGTGTGCTAGATGAGTGTAACATTGGATTTATTACTTACGAATATCACGTTGTAAACACCATAACGGGCGACACCATGGATGTTTGTGATCAAACAGTAATAGTAAGTCTTGATACAGATGATTTATTTTTAGGTACTGATATAGTTTACCCTAATGATACAATTATCATGAACTGTATATCGACAGATCCAGAAGCACTGGGAATGCCACAAATAGTTGGAGATTTTGATGCTTGTGGCCCTATAACTATCACTTTTGAGGATATGATTGTCGGCGACGGTGATGGATGTCCAGATGCGATTAATAGAGTATGGACTGTAACTGATTCATGTCAACTTGTTCATGCAGGAACAGGTCAATTTTTTGGTACACAAGTCATTCAATTAGTAGATGAAATGTCACCAGTCTTAGAGTGTCCATCTGACTCAAGTGTCTTTGTTGTTGGTCCCGACTGTACCCTAATTTTTGACAATGAAGTTATCGTTACTGATTGTACTAGTACTGTCGATACATTGTTTGTTACTTACACAGATGAAGAAATGACCATTGTTGTCTTAGACACGCTAGAAAATGGTTCGCCTCAGGATACATTGTTTGGTGGAACATGGGATTACACATTCATTTCAACAGATTTATGTGGAAATGCAGATACATGCCAGTGGACAATTGATATTCAAGGCTTATCTCCTGAAATTAAATGTGAAAAGTTCTTGTTATACATAGAAGAGGACATGGAAGTTTCTTTCCATCTTGATTCTATACTAATTGCAGGATTACCATGTAATAACGGTATTCCATTCGAGCCTTCATTTTCTGATACTCTAATGAATATAGATACAATCACATTTACGTGTATAGATACAGGTGTGCAAGTGATACCAATTTATTTCTGGCAAGATGGTATGATTGCGGATTCTTGCTTACCTATCTGGGAAGTAAGAGATACGTCTAATTTCTGTACCAGCTCTTTCGCTGGAGACATTTATGGTAAGATTATGACTGAATTAGGATTCCCGGTAGATGAGGTAGGAATTGATCTTCTTGGATCAGGTATGCCTAACTTAATGACTAGTGAAGATGGTGAATATGCATTCAGTGATATGCCATTTGGAGATACCTATAGAGTGGTGCCTGGTAAGGATGTAGATGCTGAAAATGGGGTTTCAACCTTAGATTTAATCCTTCTTCAGAAGCATATCTTAAATCAAGAATCGCTAAATACACCTTACAAGTTAATCGCAGCAGATGTTAATAAGTCTAAGACTATTACAGCATTAGATGCGATCGAGTTAAGAAAACTATTATTAGGTGAAATAACAGAATTCGAAGACAATACAAGTTGGAGATTAGTGGACGCAGATTATGACTTTATTAATCCACAGAATCCATTAGCAGAGAATTTTGATGAAGAAATTATGGTTGCACCATTTAGTCAAAGCGTTGAAGGAGACTTCATAGCTGTAAAAGTGGGTGATGTAAATAACACAGTGGTTGCCAATGTAAATGGTGATACACAAGAAGAAAGTAGATTAGATAATACGTTAAGTATTAATATCAATGACAAGTCTCTAAAAGCTGGAGATTTAGTTGAGGTACCTGTGGTTTATTATACTGAAGATTTAGTTGACGGATATCAGATGACAATTGATATCGACGATACAGCAATGGATGTGATTGACTTAGTGAGCAATCAGACGAATTTTACAAGTAACAATTACAGAATCAACGAAGACGGTGATATCGTGATTAGTTGGAATGATCAAAATGGTTTAGCTATTGGTAAGCACGAATTATTTACCATCACTCTTCAAGTGTACAAGAAAACTTGGTTGAGTGAGGTAATGAATATCAACAGTGATATCCTTAAATCTGAAGCTTATGTGGATGACATGGTCATTGATCTAGAGGTTAACTTGTTTAATACAGAAATTACAGATGGATTTATATTGTATCAAAACAGTCCGAATCCATGGTCAGAAACAACAAGCATCGAATTCTTTACGCCAGAATCAAAAGATGTAAGAATGCAAATTCTTAATATTAATGGTCAACTGGTTTATTCAGAACAAGTACAATCTAAGCCTGGTAAAAACCAGATTGTGATTGACAAATCAGTCATTAGTGGCAAAGGAATTTACTACTACGAATTGATTACTGATCAGAAACGTGATGTGAAGAAGATGTTGTTGATAAAATAAATAAATTGTAAGAATCTTAGTATTTACAAGAGGGTCGGAGAGCACAAGCTTCGACCCTTTTTTCGTTTAAAAAAGTGGATTGGTCGAACTATTAAATAGATACTGAACACCAAATAGAACTTAATTATCTTTGTTGTGTTTGTAAGCTTTATGAAGAAAAGAAACATGGCAGAGGAAGCAGAAAAAAGCAGTGCTAAAAAACTAAGCAAGGCATCCTTGCTCAAAGGCATCGAAGTATTTAAATACATCAAACCTAATTTGATTTATTTCTTCTTTGCGATGTTAATGCTCGTGACAGGAAGTCTAATTTTCCTAGTAATTATTAAGGTTATTGGGGAGATGGTCAATGTTGCAACCGGTGAAGCAACCATGAGTTACGATTTAAATCAATTGGGAATGGCCTTGATAGGAATGGTGATTATCCAAGCTCTATTTTCATTCCTCAGAACCTATTTTTTTGCTATCGTATCAGAAAATGGAATAGCGGTTATACGTCAAGAACTTTATGAAAAACTAATCACCCAACCCATTCTATTTTTCGAAAACGAAAGGGTAGGAGATCTTATCAGTAGAATCACCACAGATATCGAACAAGTCCAAGCTATTCTTTCTCATAGCCTAGCTGAGTTTATTAGGCAGATTGTTATCCTAGTTGGAGGTATTGCCTTCCTAGCTTATACAGCACCTAGACTTGCATTAATCATGCTTATGACCTTCCCTATAGTTGTTGTTGGTGCTATGTTCTTCGGCAGATATATACGTCGACTATCAAGGAAGCGCCAAAAAAGGATTGCTGATTCCGCTAACTTGGTCAATGAAACATTTCAAAATTTTTTAGTGGTAAAATCCTTTACCGCCGAACTATTTGAATCCAAGAAATACAAAAATATAACAGATGATGTCGTAAAAGTATCGCTCAGATTCGCTAGAATTCGAGGTGTATTTTTTGCCTTTGTGATTGCTTTATTATTTGGTTGTATTCTTTTCATCTTGTTCCGAGGAGCACAAATGGTTCAGTCTGGCGAAATGCCGGCAGGGGATTTGGTTTCTTTTTCTATGTTTACAGCAATGCTTGGTGGAGCTATAGCCGGATTGGGTAATTTGTACGCAACCTTACTAGGTAGCCTTGGTGCAACTGAACGAGTATTTGAAATTCTGGATAAAGACCAAGAACTAAATCTCACAAATTCCAAGGAAGAAAATAATCGATTTCAGGGCGAAATAGAGTTCCGAAAAACCTCTTTTGCCTATCCGGCTAGAGAAGATATTAAGGTCTTAGATGGAATTAATATACACGTTCAGAAAGGTAAAAAAATAGCCTTGGTTGGTCAGAGTGGAAGCGGAAAAACTACGATTGCTAAATTGATTATGAGACTCTATGATGTAAATGATGGAAGTATCACCATCGATGGAAAGAAAATCAATGAATACGACGTAACCCACTTGCGACAAAATATTGGAATTGTTCCCCAGGAAGTACTCTTATTTGGAGGCAGCATAAAGGAAAATATTTTATACGGAGATCAAAATGCTACAGAAGAAGAAATCATAGCAGCAGCAACTAAAGCCAACGCCATGGAATTTATCGAAAAATTACCGGACGGCTTAGATACGATAATTGGGGAGCGAGGAGTTAAGTTATCAGGAGGACAAAGACAGCGAATTGCCATTGCTAGAGCGTTGTTAAACGACCCATCCATTTTAATCTTGGATGAAGCAACTTCTGCCTTAGATGCTGAATCAGAACGCCTAGTGCAAGAAGCACTAGATGTATTAATGAAAGGACGAACATCCATAATTATAGCTCACAGATTAGCCACCATACGAGATGTAGATAGGATTTATGTGATGCAAGATGGAAAAATTACCGAAGAAGGAACACACGCAGAATTAATAGAAATCCCAGACGGAACCTACAACCAATTAGCAAAACTTCAGTTTGATTAAATTATGAAAAAAGTATTCATTATAATTTTATGTTTCTTAAATTTTGGATTCGTTTCCAAGGCTATTAGCCAAGCAGGTATTGGAATAGTCACCGGCATTGATCTGTATCAAAGATATACCACGCCAGACAGTCAGGGAGGTGCATCTTCTGGAAGTGCGGTCTTGAATCCGTTTGTTGGTCCTAAAGTTTGGTTAGGAACTAAGGAGGTTTCTCTTTCTGTGGAAGCCCAGGTAAATTGGGGAATGGTTGGTTTTTCACTTAATGAATATAAAGGACTTGGTCATCTTTCATTTCCGGTCATTGCCAATCTAAATTTCGGAAAACTATCGGGTTTAACTCGCAAAAATGGCCTTGGATTTCTAATCGGTGGCGGACTACAATATAACCGAACAGAACTCTATGGTTTAAGGCCAGAATTCGATCATATGGCTAGAGAGCTGTTTCCAACTATGATATTCCAAGCAGGGATTGGCTATGGTATTAGTGGCTTTGGAGGAAGTTTAGTTGGACGATATGGCTTCGATAATGATACCAATGCTAAAACATTTAATATAGCATTACAGGTAGATATGAATTTTGTAAAAATGAAAGAAATTGATGACCCTGCAAGTCGATTGTAAAACTAAACGCCCACTTTGAAAATTTACGAACCATATTCACTTAAGAGTAAAAACACTTTTGGCATCGATGTAAAAGCTCATGCCTTTATTTCTATCGAATCACTCAAGGAACTGCTTGATTTATGCATCCAAAATAAACCAAATTTGCTACTCGGTGGGGGAAGTAACATGTTACTACTTAATGATATAGAAAGAGACGTATGGTCCTATGATGTCAAAGGAATTGGGGTCATCAAGGAGCATGATGATCATGTGTTAGTTGAGGTGCAAAGTGGTGAAGTATGGCATGACTTAGTACTCTGGGCAGTAGAAAACAACTTTGGAGGAATCGAAAATCTAGCGCTTATTCCTGGGAAGTGTGGGGCAGCACCTATACAAAATATTGGTGCTTATGGTGTCGAACTAAAAGATATTTTACATGCAGTTTATGCCGTTGAAAAATCAACTGCTCGTCAATTAGCTTTCCATAAAGAATCCTGTGAATTTGCTTATCGAGATAGCATCTTTAAAAGAGCATATAAAGACCGATTGGTAATTACTTCGATTGTGCTAAGATTAAGTAAAAAAGGCTACCACAAACTTAATCTATCATACGGAGCAATCAGTAAAACATTAGAAGAAAGAGGAATTAGCAAGCCGAGTATAAAGGACGTGGCTCAGGCTGTAATAGATATTAGAAGCAGTAAGTTGCCAGATGTCACTAAAATTGGAAACGCAGGTAGTTTTTTTAAAAATCCAGTTATACCCATCGCGCAATTTGAAAACCTACAAAAAGATTTTCCAAACATTGTTTCCTACCCAGTCGATGAGAAAACCATAAAGTTACCAGCCGCTTGGTTAATCGATAAAGCCGGTTGGAAAGGTAAAATGCATGGCGGCGCTTCTTGTTACGAAAAACAAGCATTGGTATTAATAAATAAGGATAAGGCAACCGGCGCTGATGTCTATGAATTGTCAAGTAAAATCATAGCTTCTGTAAAAGAAATCTATGGGATTGAATTAGAAAGAGAAGTCAATTTAATTTCCTGAGGCTGGATCATTTTCAGGAAGTACATATTCCTTGTCCTTCTTACCAAAAACAGAAACATTTACATAACGCTTAGGATTCAATCTTAAATCTTGTAGCAGCAAATTTAATTGGTTTGATGTCTGATCCAGATTGGTATATAAACTGTTATCATGTATCAGTTTTCCTAGAGTCCCTGATTGATCATTCACACCATCTATAACACCTTGCAATTTAGCTATGCTCGTTTTTGCCTCTGCAATAGTACCTGTTAATTCACTTATTGTCTGTTGGGTCGCGTCAACTGTTGCATTTGTTTTGCTCACAGTTGCACCCAAGTTTAAATTGGCTATTTGAGCACTGGTGCGTTCTAAATTAGCAATGATGGTATTTATCTTATCATCATTAGAGGCTACATTGCCAGTAATAGCCGCAAGGTTTTTAAATGATGCTTCTAAACTTGCATTTGATCGTTCTATGAGCGTACCGACCTGAGCAGTAATTATTTCTAAATTCGCAATAGCAGCATCTAAGCTTTCAAAGGTTTTGCTTGGATTTATGGCTGAAGTAGAATCAGCTCCCATACCCATTTGGTCAGTAATAACGCCGGTGTATTCACCAAATTCAGATACATCTACTAAACTACCTAAAAGACCCATAACTACGCCTTGGATTAAACTACCATCTTCCGCACAATCACCTACACCTTTACACATCCTGTCAAACTCTAGATCGATAAATCGACCTCCCATCACCCCATCATTTTTTACCACAGCCTTGGTCGTTTTAGGCAACTTTATTTCGCTACTTACCTCGAAATCTACACGGATTTGGTTTACATTATCAGGCGTAAGTGTGATATCAGTCACTGTACCCACCTTGTATCCATTGACTAATACTTCCGAAGCAACTTCTATATCTTTAACATCACTAAATATCGTGTAGAACGAGTAATTATTTTTCAAAATATTCGAACCAAGTAGATATTTGTAACCCCAGATTGAAGCAGCAATGGTAACAATAGTCACTAAACCTATGATGATTTCCTTCTTCATGTAATTTACTTTAGCATTTAAACGCAAATAAAACGGTTAAATGCACGATTAAGGATGCAAATTAGCCAATCTGTGGGTTTCTTGCTCTATTTGCTTAGCTAATTCGATGTTAATTTTCTTTCCATCGACGTAAGGCACTATAAATGCTGCATTGTAACCTTCATCTCTGAGGATTGATTTTGCTCGATTAGCATCCTTTAAGCAGTTGAACGATTGGACTTGGTATTTGTAGAGCCCACCTTCCTGAATATAACTAAGCTCTTTAGCCTTTAGACTTGTCGCTTCGATTTCTAAAGCAGTTTCGTTTTTTGTGGCTGCAATTTGGACACGATATTCTACCTTTTTTGCGGGTTGAGCTGTTGATGAACTACTTGTTTTCTCGGTTTGTCCAATGTTGTTATGTCTGCCCTTGTTCGTTTCGCTTAAGTAGTTAACTTCCCTCACCAACTCATTTGCTTCTCCAGGATTTGAATGGTGATTAGTCGGAATTTCAAAGGCTAATGGAATTTCTTCATCGATGTTGTCAAAGTACCATGTAATGGCCTCTAACAGTGATTGGGCTATTAAAGCTTGTCCTTCTTGACTTAGCAAAAAACCTTCTTCTTGGACATTGGTTAAAAAACCTAATTCTATTAATACCGAAGGCATCGCTGTTTTTCGAAGTACTACAAAACCAGCTTGTTTAACACCTCTACTTTTACGCTTTGCTATACTAGATAATGACGATTCAATTTTTTGAGCAAAAGCTATACTTTGGCTTAAGTGAGCGTTTTGATACATGGATAAAATGATGTGTCCTTCATCCGAATTTGGGTCAAATCCTCCATAGGTAGATTGAAAATCTTGTTCGTATAAAATCGCATTATTTTCACGCTTTGCAACCGCTAAGTTTTCTTCCGAGTTATGGAGTCCCATAACGTAGGTTTCGCAACCGTGGACCGAGGGTATCTCTATCGCATTACAATGAAGAGAAATAAATAAGTCAGCCGATGCTTCATTAGCAATGGTCGATCGCTTTTCTAAACTTACAAAATGGTCTTGATCACGTGTTAATATAACCTCAGCCGAAGGCATGAGCTCCCCAATAGATCGGGCAACTTTTTTTGCAACCGCAAGCACAATTTCTTTTTCATGAGAATGCCCGCCTATGCAGCCATGATCACGACCTCCATGACCGGGATCTAACACGATAGTCTTTGTTTGCGAAGATATTGATTGACTAAAAGCAAAAGTTGTGTTAAAAGCCGATATTTGCAAAATAAAAAGTAAGAATAAAGCTTCCTTTATTACTGACATTGTTTTCTTAATTTAACCTCAGATCATAAAGATATATAATTATCTTTAAAGTATAATGCGCTACTATAGAATAATTTACATAGTATTAAATTTTATAATCTTTGGCTTTGTTTCACCACTAAGTGCTCAGCAAGACACATTGATTTTGTCAGAGAAACTGGACACCATTGCTCCGGATTCACTAGCTATGCTTGATAGTTTATCACTTGATAGCCAATTGGTTGAAAAAGATAACATTTCAGATGATGCCTTGGACACAGAAGTAAGTTATGGCGCTAGAGATACCCAATGGTATGATCATGTCTATAAAAAAATGCACCTTTTTGGAGATGCCTATGTAAATTATGGAGCCATGGAGCTAAAAGCGGGTTACATCATTTACGATATTGGTTCTAGTATGGCGGAAGCTTATAGTATCCAAGATACCAGTGGTCAGGAAGTGCAAAAACCTACCTTTAAGGATGGAGATCAGACCTTTACCTATGAACAATTAAAATACAACTTCAAGAGCAAAAAAGGGCTGGTTACACAAGCCATTACTGAAGAAGGAGATTTGTTTGTGATCGGGGCCACCACCAAGTTTATCGGTAAAATGGATACGGTCGGTAGGGAAGATGATGTAATTTTTAATACAAATGCATTAATTACTTCTTGTGATCATGATCATCCACATTATGGGATACGGACAAAACGCTTAAAAGTGATTCCTAAAAAAGTGGGAGTCACTGGTCCGGCAAGATTGGAGTTAGGTGGAGTTCCTACTCCTATATGGCTTCCTTTTGGTTTCTTTCCTTTGGCTGATGGACGTTCTACAGGTTTAATTTTTCCGTCGGATTTTCCTTATGAAGAAGATCGTGGTTTTGGTGTGCGAGGTTTAGGTTGGTATTTCCCGATTAACGATTATATAGATTTAAAAGTAACAGGAGATATTTTTACTAGAGGTTCTTGGTTGGCCAATGCAGGGCTTAATTATAAAAAGCGTTATAAGTATAATGGAGGTTTAACGCTCTCTTATGCTGATACTAAAACCGAGAATTTTTCAGATGGTTCTATAGAGTCTAATCCAAGTTTTAATGTTCGATTAAAACATACCCAATCCGCTAAAGCTCATCCATATCGAAGTATTGGAGGTGAAATTAATTTCTCTTCGAATGGTTTTAATGCGCGAAACAACATTGATGCAACCAATGTATTAACGAATCGATATACTTCCAATTTTCGATTTAAGCATAAGATGCCAAGGACCCCGTTTAATTTCTCTTTGGGGCTGAGACATGATCAAAATACCCAAACAAAAGTGGTAAATGTAACGCTACCGGAACTAGATTTAAACATGAATACGATCTATCCTTTTAGAAGGAAAAACAAAGGATCGAACCAGGAAAAATGGTATGAAATCATCTCCCTAAAATATGATTCAAAAGCGGCCAATTATATATCTACCGTCGATACGGCATTATTTACGCAGGATGTGTTCGATAATATGAAATATGGAATTCGCCAAAAAGCAAGCACGGGTGCTTCTTTCCCTGTCTTAAAATACATCACCATAAATCCGAGCGCTAGTTTTGAGGAGCATTGGGTTTTCAGAAGTATCGAGAAGCAATACTTTGAAGCCGAGGACAGCATAGCTTCAAGCACAGTGGACGGATTTCTTCCGTTTAGAAAGTTTAATACAGGAATCCGAGCAAATACTCAATTGTTTGGTACCATGCTTTTTAAAAAAGGACCCATAAGAGGTATTAGACACACCGTGAAGCCTTCGATAAGTTTTAATTACAATCCAGATACTCAGATGAAGTATGAGGAGGTGCTTCTTAATAGTCGAGATGAAGAAGTAGACACCTATAGTCGTTTTGAAGGAGGTCCTTTTGGTTCGCCTCGTGGAGATGCAAAAACAGCTGGTTTAAACTATGGTTTGGGCAATGTCTTGGAGATAAAGCACTTTAAACGAAAGGATTCGACGGAGCAAAAAATCAGAGTTTTAGAGTCACTTAACTTTTCAGGAAGCTATAATTTTGCTGCTGACTCATTGAACTGGTCACCCATATCAGTGAGATCTAATACTCGAATATTTAAACGGCTTACAAAGCTTACCCTAAGTGCTACACTAGATCCCTATGCAGAGCTTGGGAACACTCGGATGGACGTATTTACGCAAAACGAGCTTGGCAAAATTGTGCGAGTAGATAGATGGAGTGCAGATATTTCTACTGATTTTACGGTTAAACAAATGCTGGACTTGTTTAAATCTGAAAAAGATGGAGACGCTGGGCGCGATGAATCTGATGATTCCTTTAAACCCACTGATACAAAGCTCATGGATTTGCTAGGAAGTTTGAGAGTAAATCACCGACTAGGATATTCGATGAGTACGATGAATAATACAGAAATGGATATTCAGCGAACGCACACTTTAGCGGTCTCTGGAAACTTAAATATTACGGACAATTGGAATGTCAATATCGGTAATCTTAGATATGATTTTTTATCTCAATCATTTGTATATCCATTTTTTACCTTCAGCAGAAAGTTGCATTGCTGGAAAATGAATTTTTCTTGGGCACCGAATGGCAATTCGTATTCATTTTTTATCGGCGTAAATACCTCTACCTTGGATTTCCTAAAGTACAACCACGGACAAAATAATATTGGAAACGGTGGTTTTAGATAATCATTCTAGACACGCTCCTTTTAAACTCCACCAAGGATGTATTTCCGCAACTAATCTACCAGCAATAATGGCAGGGTCTTGATTGGCCAATGTTGTTGCTTCTTCTAAAGTCGTTACATTGTAAACAACGATCCCGCGTAAGGCTGTGTCTGAACCCATCGGACCCGCAAGTTTAATTTTACCAATAGCTGCTAGGCTATCCATGTGAGCTAAATGCTGAGTTTGGATTATATTAGCTTCGGCTTCATCATGGTCTAATTTATCTCCTTTTTTGAGTAGCACTAGGAAATATTTTTTCATGATTATAGTACTATCACCTTCTTGCATCTCAAAGATTTCAAAGCCTTCTTTATCGACTTGAGGAGCTTGAGCATTTGCAGCAATATTGAACAAAAACAAGAGGGAAAATAGCGGAAGAATTAAGGTCTTTTTCAAAGCAAATATTTTATAGGATTTAAGTTAAAATTTATTGTACCTTTGCGCCTCGCTAGACTTAGATTTTA
>JAHDEC010000022.1:0-4137 GCA_020629035.1 Saprospiraceae bacterium
ATGGAGGTGTAGGTACTGATTTATCTTCTACAACAATGTATCCCCAACAAGAGTTCGGTGAACAATCTTGTAAAACCATTACCTCTAAAGTCTGACCTATAAATGAAGCATCAAGTACTCCATTAGGAATCATCACTCCAGTTAAAGAATCTTTTATAATTAAATCGAACTGATCGTAATTGTCTCCATAATCACCTTCTAAAATCATATCCGGTGTAATCGCCAACTCACATAAACCATTGACTGAAATGTTTACTGAATTATTACACGCTAATTGTATAGGTGTAGGGCTGTTTACCAATTCAATAGATAACATTGCAATTGAAGAAAAACAAGGATCTGCAGCTGCTGGTTCTACTGATAGACGCATTATCTCGTCAGCCATAGCA
Organism: Saprospiraceae bacterium; assembly: GCA_020629035.1. Classification (GTDB taxonomy): domain Bacteria; phylum Bacteroidota; class Bacteroidia; order Chitinophagales; family Saprospiraceae; genus JAHDDO01. The sequence continues at coordinate 390 of JAHDEC010000022.1, forward strand.
GCCCCAAAGGTAATACATGCTTCTATTTCGCCACCACCTGTCTCATTAATGGTCAAGTCGGCTCCTATATTAGTGGCACCGGCAGTAGTTGTATTTACATCATTAGTAAGGCCATCCGCATCTAGAGTCCAAATTAAATTGGTCCCACTTGGTATAACATCACCTATCGGTAAAGTATAGCAAACTACATCACCTGCACAAACATAAGTATCTCCTTCAATAGCAACATCACCTAAATCTAGAACCTCAACAATAAATTCAACATAGATATCGCATCCATCCAAGGTCTCAGCTGTAGCAGAAATCGTTCCTGGACCAATACCCGCATCCCAATCTACCATAAAAGTTAGATCAGATGAGGTAGCAGCACCAGCTGAACCATTAGTCACTGCCCATACTGGAGGAGCCACTAAATCAGCCATATCAATACCACTTAATGTATATAAGTGAGAAGAACCACATTGTGGCATATCTTCACCATCGATAGTTCCGTTTATACTATAATTATATAAATCAACCGTAACAAAATCGGAAAACCCGCAAACACCTCCTGCAGCATATAATCCATCTACATCGATATTAATCGTGTTAGGTACACCTACAAATGTCGGATCAAAGTTTACAGTTACGCAAACTGTGTCATCAAATGGCTCTGCTACCTCGATCATTACACCATCATGTGGTGGATCGAATGTCCAATTTAATGAGGTGATATCTGCTGGACTTGGTAGTTCAGCGTCATCAAACCAAAACTTTATTTTTTGACCATAACAAACTGGTTCTTCAGGTTCGAAGAAAATCAAATCAAGATCCATCGGATCATTAATTACTTCTACATCATAGCTCACAGAAAACTCACATCCTCCGGCAGACTCACCCATTACGGTGATGGTGTACATTCCTACACCTGCGTCAAATACAATGTTTGCTTCTCCTAGTGATCCGGGTGGCATAGTAAGTACATTACCTGCACCAGTGACTGTCCAAGACATGGAAAGCGCATCATTTGGATCAAGCACATTTAATAAATCATAGTGCTCATCAGCACCACATACTACTGTATTTGCTCCACTTACTAAAGCTCTATCGCTTAAGTCGTATAGGGTTACTTCGATCTCCTCTTCGATCTCACATCCCCACTCGTCCTCGCCAGTAAAGCTTAAAGTAAATACAGGTTCAGGTAAATAAACTCCTGCATAGGCTGACCAATCAATACTGACCGTATTATTGTCTACATCAGCTGGCAAAGCACCAGCCAAAGCCGGTGAAATTGACCATCCTGCATCGTTTAAATCTGCAATAGCACCTGGGACTTCATAATCCTTAACCATGCTCACTCCGTCGCTATTATAGCAAACAGATGATGGACCATTAATTGTTAATAATGGACAATCCATGTACGCAATTGGACTTGCTGGCCTGATATCATCTCTTTCGAGTTCAATGTAGGCAGCTTCCCCTGCAGATGCCATATATGCATCAAAGCAGTATATGTCATCATTGTCAGAATCTGAAATGGAAAATTGAGTTGGAAATGTTAAAGGAGGAGCACATTGATCAGCTGCAAAAACAACTGGTACAATACCCCCATACTCTGAAACAAGATAGTCTCCATTGTTTAATGGATCATTGTCATCAAAGCACACCTCAACAAGGAATCTACAGCCATCATCACAGTCAAGATCACAAATACGTTCATAATCAAATGTGAATTGCGCCGTTAGGCCAGAGATACCCGAAATGGTAAATAATAGAATTAAACAGATCTGAGTAAATCTGTTTAGCTGAGTTTTGGATAACCGTTTACATAGTGTAAGTAATGGTCTTCTCATCGATTTTCGGTTTTTGAAAAATTCGTTTCTACTCATGAGACCTATCGCCAATTGTGTAAGCCGACGATAAGCCTTTAAAAAGTAATATCGAGTTCTAAAGACCAAGATTTATTCCAAACTGAATATCAAATTATAGGCTTTTTTAATATGAAAACAGATTATATTTTTAGCTAAAGTGTATCTGTCTCAACATCACATTTTAAGCACAAAAACCAACATTGAAAAAAAAGAAAAAAAAATGTGCTCTTTTTAATCGAACAAAAAGATTTTAATCCATTTTGGGGTCAAATCGGAGAAAAATGACATTGATCAATAATAAAACATTAAAAATTTATATAATATGTAATGCATTAATATAAAACTATTTATATGTAATAATTAATATTAATAAAATAAGGCAATTACCAGAATGCTTGACTAAAATCGATTTTCAGTATTTTGTAAAAAAATGACCAGTAAGCAGCGAAATCTTAACATTTCATATCTATGGTAAAAACAAACCACATGAAAAGACGTTTACTATTTCTCCTCTTTTTCCCGTTTGTATTGCAGACACAACCCTGTATGTTTTCCAATATTGTTACAGAAGCTAGTGAGTGCAATGAAGATAATCAATACACCATTGATTTTGAATTTGACAACCCGCAGACTACGGGAAGTTTTGATGTCTTTTTAGGTGCTGATTACATTACTACTTTTGACTATGGTGAGTCATTTTATACCATAGGTCCGGTAGACAGTTATTGTGGAGAAGAAGATCTTTTTATCTTTTTATCCGATACAGAAGATGATGATTGTGCCTTAGAATGGTGGGTGGATGCTCCTTGCTGTGTTTGTAGTTTTGTGGATGCGTATCCCGATCCTACCTTTTGTTATGATGATGGCACTTTTGATGTCTATCTTACCTATGAAATAGAAAATAGTGAATCTTCTAGCTTTACGGTCTACGTAAATGGGGTGCTTTATGGAGATAACTTTTCTTATGACGAACCTTTTGTAGTCGTAGAAGGATTAAGTGGCGACTGCGAAACACTTTATGAGTTTGAATTAGTGGATAATGAAGATCCAGCTTGCACTTGGGAAATGAGTTTAGAAGAAGTGGTTTGTTGCGAGATGCCCTGCACTATAAGTGATCTTGAATATTTCGATCAAGTTTGTGGAGAAGATGGCACCTACACTACCCTAATCAATTTTAATGTAGAGAACCCAGGCAATGATTATTTCGAAGTATGGATCGACGGTAATTATTTTGATAATTTTTTACTTATCGAATTGCCTGTAGAGATAGGGCCTTTGTCTACCGGCTTAAACAGCATAATAGATGTATGTATTAATGATGTGGATGATTGCTGTGCTTCTATGATCGTCGAACCTCCGATTTGTCCAGAAGAAGGCGATTGCTCGTTTAGCTATCTGATAGCAGAATCAGGAGCCTGTAATGATGATGATCAATTTTATGTTGATTTTGAAATTACGGTAGAAAATCCTGTCGCAGACTCTTTTGAAGTCTATATAGGAGGAAGTTACATTGAAAATCTGCCGTACGGAGAAGAGAGTTATACTATCGGCCCATTGACTAGTGACTGTAGTGAAGTTTCCACTATTACATTAATAGATGTGTTAGATTCAACTTGTTTTATCGAGCAAGGATTTATAATTCCTTGCTGTGATGAAAACTTAGCTTGTAGTTTCTTTGATTTCTTTTACGAAACATATGAATGTGACGAGAATAATCAATTTTTAGTAGACTTTGAATTTAACTACGAAAACCCTATCAGTGACTCCTTTATAGTTTATGTCAATGATGATTTGATAGATGTTTATAATTATGCAGAAAGCTTCTACACCATGGGTCCTTTTGATGGCGATTGTGAAACATCTTATGAGGTATTTATTCAAGATTGGAATTCAGAGCT
>JAHDEC010000022.1:4237-65654 GCA_020629035.1 Saprospiraceae bacterium
GATCTTGAGTGTGAGTCAGAAGAGACATATTCTTTATACATAAGTTTCGGGGTGGAAAATGGGGACAATGATTTCTTCGATTTATTTGTAGATGGTGAGTTTGAAGGGTTTTATAGTCTGGATGAATTGCCATTAATGATTGATGGCGTGGTGATTGATGGCTATACGCTGATCGAAGTTTGTTTAAATGATAATGAAGATTGTTGTGCTGTCCTAGAAGTGGAAGCGCCTGATTGTTCAGCCGAAGGTGATTGTGCTTTTGACGATTTATTTGTCGAAACCTACGAATGTGATGAAGAAGGCAACTTCCTCATTGACTTCACTTTCGAAGTAGTGAATCCAGATGCAGGATCGTTTAATGTACATATCAATGGAGATTATTACGGCAATTACGCTTACGGCGAAAGCTTTTATACCATCGGTCCATTTGATGGAGATTGTGAATCAGAATACCTTATAAGCCTTTACGACGAATTAAATGATGGCTGTACTATATCCAGCTCGTTTGGTCCAGTTTGTTGTGAAGAAGAGGGCGTTTGTGAGATTTATGGCCTTGAGGCTTATGACTTTGAGTGTGAGTCGGAAGATACATATTCTCTATACATCAGTTTTGGGGTCGAAAATGGGGAAAATGACTTTTTTGATTTATTTGTGGATGGTGAGTTTGAAGGGTTTTATAGCTTGGAAGATCTTCCTTTGATGATTGACGGAGTGTTAATCGATGGGAATACCGTCGTTGAAGTTTGTATTAATGATAATGAAGATTGTTGCTCCATTATTGAGTTCGAGCCACCTGATTGTTCAGCGGAAGGTGATTGTCTTTTTACAGAATTATACATTGAGACTTATGGCTGTGATGATGATGATAACTTCTTAATTGATTTTGAGTTTACTATCGATAATCCAGAGGCCGGATCTTTTAATGTTTTTGTCAATGGTGTTTATCTTGATAACCTAGCCTATGGTGAAGATTACTACACAGTAGGTCCATTTGAAGGTGATTGTGAAACAGAATATACTTTATACGTAGAAGATGAGCTCGATAATGACTGTAACATTGAAAGTTTATTTGGTCCAGTTTGCTGTGGAGAGGAGGATTGCGAAATCAGCGAACTAGCTATATTCGATATAGTTTGTGATGAAGATGGACTTGGCTACAGTTTTTATGTAGATTTTGAAGTCGAGAATCCAGGCAACGATTATTTTGAGGTTTGGATTGATGGTGTCTATTTAGATTTTTATCTCCTAGAAGAACTGCCGCTTCATATAGAAGATATGTTAGTGGGCGAAGATGTTGTAATTACCGTTTGTATTAACGATATGGAAGATTGCTGTCAAGAAATGGAGGTGGAATCACCTGAATGTGAAGAAATAGTAGAAGATTGTGAGTTTACAAACCTTGAAATAGAAATAGGTGCTTGTAATGATGACGGTCTGTTTTATGTCGATTTTTGGTTTGATATAAGCGATCCAATATCTGATTCCTTTGTGGTCTATCTCAATGGGGATACCATTGGAAGTTTTGTTTATGGAGAAGATTATTATACCATCCATGATATAGTTGGGGATTGCAGTACTGAGTACCTCTTATACATAGAAGACCCGTCATTGGAGTGTGCCATAGAGGATATATTTGGTCAAGTTTGCTGTGACGAGCCATTATTTAGCATTGCTTATTTTGATAATACCATCTATGTTAGTGATGCGCCAGAGGACTTTAGTTTTAAGGTTTTCCAAGCTTCTGGTCGTTATGTGGCTAAGTATTTTGTGCCTGGATCTGGAGAATACCCAATTGATCAATTTGATGCCAGTATTTACATATTGTCCTATGAATACGAGGGAAAGTTGCAACATAAAAAAATAGTCAAACACTGATGAAAAAGCCAATAAAAATGGTGACTCTGAAAAGAGTCGCCATTTTTTTTTGTTCATCACGCAACGTTTTTTATCGCCAAAGTCTATTAAGGATAGAACATTTTACCAATAGACAAAAAACGTAAACATGAAGTATTTAAGCTTTCTCTTCCTATTAGTTTCTTTCCAACTAGCCAGTCAAAATGAATGTGGATTATCAATTCAGCATATCGAATGGGGCGAATGCTCGGGTGATTTTATTGAAGCACATATCGGTGTAACGGCAGAATTACCTTCTAGCACCTTTACTGTATACGTCGATGGAGATTCCTATGGGACTTTTGAGTATGGTCAGGACAATTATGTTTTATATGAGATTATTGCTGACTGTATGACAAATTATGAATTCTTAGTTATTGATAATGGCCCAGATAGTTGTTCGACGAGCCTAATTATGCAGGATCTTGCATGCTGTGGTTTTGGTTGCGAATTAGCCGGTGTAAACATAGCTGATACCATTTGTTTAGATAGTTTAATAGCGCCTGTGTTTGAAGCCGCATTCTTTGAGAATGATGGAATTACTGATTTCATTGATGTGTATATCGACGGAAACTTTTATGAAACAGTCAGTCAAGCAGCTTTCCCTTTAAGTCATTATGAATTGTTACAAGGAACTGAGTATATCTTTACTTTTTGTGAGTCAGATGCGCCAGATTGTTGTTTTACAGTGGATGTTCCAGCCTTCTCTTGTTATAACGGACCTGTAGAATGTCACCTAGATGAGGCTATCATTCAACCCTATGTTTGTATGGAAGATTCGCTAGGATATGTTTTGATTGAATTCGAAACACCTGCTGATTCTGAAGCAGCATTTTCAATCGTTGTTGGCGATGAGATTTACACTCGTACTTATGGTGATACCTATTATGAAATTGGACCCGTATCGTATGCTTGTGGTGATTTTATCGAGGTATACATTTTTGAAGATAATAATGATGTATGCAATACTTCAGCAGTTGTTGAAGCTATATGTTGTGATACTGATTGCTATATGCCTGCACCGACATGGTCTGGTACAGACTGTAACGAAGAATATTTTATTATCTACGATTTAGTGGTTACTGAGTATCTAAGTGATTTTGAAAATATCACTTTGTATTTAAACGGTCAAGCCTATTTTGACTTAATTAAAGATGAATCAATTACATTAAACATACCTCAAAATTTGATCGATGAAATTTTCGTATTGTCGTTTCAAATTGAAGATTTCTGTTCAGTAGATATTGATCTTTACAACTCATGCTACAACCAACAAGGTGGAGATTGCCAGTGGGAAGGAGCAGAATGGGAAGTTGAAGACTGCAATGATCAAGGTCTTTTTGCGATCAATATTTACTACGGCATAGACAATCCATCATCAGATCAATTTTATGTTTTATTTGATGGTGACAGCCGTGGACCGTTTAGCTACAACCCAGCTGGTTTTGTTCGAATAGAAGGCATTCCTGGTAATTGTGATGTATTATATGATTTCACTTTAATCGATGCTAATGATCCTTGCTGTTCATATACTTTTTCTTTACAAGAACCAGTTTGCTGCCAGCCTATAGATTGTTTCTTTGGTGAATACTCAGTGGGAGAAGTGACATGTGACGATAACTCCATCTTTTTCTGGAATTTCAATGTTGAGCATAGTGGAGCAAGCGATTCATTTAATGTAGTTGTGGGCGGTGTGAATATCGTTGCCACATTTGCATACAGTGATTTACCTGTTGATTTTGAATTTAGCAATTTCATTACTAATGGGCCTTCTATTGATCTTATGCTATGTGATCAAGAATACGAAATGGAATGTTTTAATAATTATCAAATAGATAATCCTTGTTACGAGTCTGATGGCTGTCCGTTTACTTGGTTGACCCTAGAAGCTGTAGAATGTTATGAGGGTATGTTTTATGCCTTGATTACATATGAGTCTGAGGCCACGGAAGGTAGCTTTAGTGTAGTTGGCAATGGCAATGATTATGGTGATTTTGATTTCAACAGCAGTAATAATGTAATTATTGGACCATTAGCAGCTGATTGTGAAACATTATATGAGTTTGTCTTAATCCACAACGAAATTGAAGATTGTCAAAATGAGACCTACTTTGTAGAACCTATTTGTTGTGATGAAGACTGCATGCTTGAATACGGCTATTCAGAATACTACTGCAATGATTCTATCCTAACCATAGTAGGTCTAACAGTAGGTGGAAGTAATGGTGATAATTACCATATTCTCTACGATGATGTTTACTTAGGGCTATATGATTTTTCTGAGCCAATAGATTTCAGTTTAGCGATTCCTAATATCCAAGAAGGCACTATCTCTTTTGAAATTTGTGATGGACAAGATGAGTCTTGTTGTATTACTGCTTACTTTGATATTCCTTGTGATGGAGATTTTGAATGCAATATTGAAATCACTGATTACACCATTTTTGATTGTAATGCAGCTGGAGAATTTGATGTTTTACTGACGGTAGATGTGGATTTCCCAATTGGTGAGGGTATTCAAGTTTTTGGAAATGGAAATGATTATGGCTTCTTTGATTATCCAATAAGTCAAATCTACATCCAAGGCCTGGATCCAGATTGCGAAACATTATACGAGTTTGTGCTTGTAGATACAGAAGTAGAGAGTTGCTTTGAAGTATTAGAATTTGAGGAGCCTGTATGTTGTGGAGATTTGCCTGCTTGCTCTATCGAAAGTGTAGGTGTAGAGTACTTCGCTTGTGAAGAGGGTGTATATTTTGTGGCAGTTACGACACAGCACGAAGGCCTAGGCACTGAATATAATTTATATCTAGACAATGAATATCAAGGAACGCATGATTATGATGGCACTATAGAGTTGGGTCCATTCCAAGGTAGCGAATCAGATACCCATGACTTACTACTTATAGACACCGAAGATCCAACTTGCTCTATGCATGTATATTTTGGCCAAGAATGTGATGAATTCGTAGAAGAGGATGAGGAAGACCAGCTATACAATCCAGATATACAGTATTTAATACACGATAACAGCATCACTTTTGATAACCCAGATGAAGTAGCTGTAATGAGAATCTTCGATCCTAATGGAAAAACCATCGAAAGATATCCAAGTGTAAATGATTATACCATGACATTCGAATATCCAGCAGGTATATACTTCCTGGAGATGATAGGAAATAATAAGCGAATTACTGCTAAAATGGTAATTTCTAGGTAAGAGAAACTTTAGCTTTGGAATCTTGGTTTGTATCTTTGAAGAAACATACGAATCATGTCGAAAAAGCAAAAGTCTAAATCTTTGAATTGGGAGGATTTTCAGGCGTTGGGGAGCCCTGAAAATGCCCCCCGATTTGAAGATAATGAAGAAACACCCAAGCTAGCAAAACGTTTCGGCACCTTCGTAGTTAGAATCCATCTAGAAAAGAAAAAACGTGGTGGAAAAACGGCCTGCATCATCAAAGGACTTAAACTCAGCAGCGACGAACTAAAAGACCTCTCCAAAGATCTCAAAAAAGTATGTGGCGTAGGCGGTGCCTGCAAAAATGGTGAAATCATCATCCAAGGAAATAACCGAGAAAAAATCATGCAACACCTCCAAAAATTAGGCGTCAAAGACGTAAAAATGGCAGGAGGTTAAGTAAGTTCACAACACCATTCCACCATCCATAAAACAAAAACAACCAGCAGCTAAGCCAGGCTTTTCAAGTAGTAATCTACTACCCCTTTAAGTTATTCTATCGAATAAATAATTATGTTTTAGAAACTATACGAGAAGCAACATTGAACAAAAACTAGAACTTTACATTAATACCTGCCACTAAACTAAATCCCAGGTCGTCTGCAAAATATCGTTGCCGATTTAAGTAATCTCTGTACTCGACATTAAACAAATTATCCGCCTTTATAAACGACCGAATCTTAAGTGCCTGTGTGATGATATCTGTCGAAAATTTAAGACTTGTCAAATTATATGCTCCTGGAGAAGGAACAAAGTCTTGGGAAACTAATAAGTTATTTTGCCTAAAAACAAATCGGTTGTTTATCTCCACTTCTGGGTTCTCGAGTTTTGTATTTTTAAACTTAGTTTTTAGTCCATTTATTCGATAATTTATACTCCCAAATAAACTGTTTGGAGGCATAAAAATGAGTGGAATATCTTGACTAATATCTTGACCTCTTAGATAGCTATATTTTAAAACTAATAGCAATGATCGGCTCAGGGTAAATTGGGAAGAAAAATCTAATCCGTAAATACTTGCATCCGTCTGTTCGTACTTAAAAACTGGAAATGCTCCTCGAATGGTTAAGCGAATTTCTTCCTGAGGATTTAGATAAATGTAATCATTAAAGTATTGGTGATAGACCAAGACATTGAGTGCTATATCTGAACTTGGAACAAATTTATATTCTAAAGTATTCTTCAGCGCTCTCTCCATCTTGAGCGAAATATCGCCCTCTTCTATACCACTAACTCCCTGATGTAGTCCTTGGCTATACAGCTCATTAATTCCAGGATTTCTCATGCTGTAACCAGCATTATACGCTAGCGATTGTTTAGCCCCAATCTTTCTAGTAACAGCAAATATTCCTGTCACATTATGGAAGGCATTTTCGTATCGAATAATCTCTCTTGGAATACTGGTGCTAATGGTGAGTGCGGTCTGTCGATCGTAGTCATATCTTGCTCCAGCATCAATGACAAAATTTGATTTTGTATAACTGATCTTAGAGTAAACTCCATTTTTCCATGCGATATAGTCAGGTATAAGCGGTAGTATACCGGTCTCAGGATTATTGGTATTATCAGTTACTATGTTTTGGTAGCCCGATTTCCAGTCTAACTGATCATTAATGGAGTGCTTATAGTTAATATTAGTATTAAAGGTATACTGAATCAAGCTAAGCGAAGGAATATCAGTCCGTCCACTTCTTCGAATATCAAATTCTTTCCTATTGTTTATTTGACCGGCTCCGATAAACTCAATGTAGCGATCGTCATTAATAATATACTTGGCTTTTATTTTTGCTAAATGATGTGCTACTTCTTGCCTTGGTGCCTCTATTGTGTAACTAAAATCTGCTTCAGTATAAAAAGGCTCTGCCCTACTTAAAGCCGCCTCAAGATCGGTGAGATTTCCAATTTGCGAACCTCTTAAAATACCTAGTCTTGTGTTAAATGTACTTGCGTAGAAATCTACAAATAGTCTATCCTTTATGGTCTTTTCGAGCTGCAAAGCAAGATTAGCTTCCTCGACTCCTGAGTTGTTCAGCAAATAGTTGGCTGTTTTCCGGTCTCCATATTTTTTTAGTGTACCATTTACTCGCCAAGCTAGAGCCTTATTGTATTTTCCCAATCGAAGATTAAGTGTATTGCCCCGGCCATTAGATTCGAAAATATAATTGGCTTGACCATGTAAATGGGGTTCTCGTTCTATTCTATTGGGCTCAGATAAAATGATGCTTCCTACATTACCTCCACCAATTTCTAAAATGCTTGCTCCTTTTAATACGGTGATTTTATCGGCAGCAAATGGATCTATTTCTGGGCTGTGATCATTACCCCATTGTTGTCCACTTTGCACTATTCCATTGTTAAGAACAATCAGACGATTTCCGTATAATCCGTGCACAACAGGCTTAGATATACCATTGCCGTTTTTAATGAGATGTACTCCCGTTTCGTTTTCCAGTAAGCCAGATAAATTTTGATGGCTATTATCCTCGATACTTGCTCTGTTAATGGAAGAATTAGACTGCTTGCTCAGTCCGTCTTGCTTGCCTGAAATTACAACCGTACCTAGCTCGGTAGGTGTATGAGTGAGTAAAATATTAAGGCTGGTGTCTTGAGTGACATCAAAGTGAAATTTTTCGCTTTGGCAGCCTATATGGGAGATGATGATGTGGTAATGACCTGGACAAACATTGGCCAAAATGAAGCCACCTTTATCATCCGTAATGGTACCTACTTGGGTTTCCTGAATAAATACATTAGCGTATGATAAAGGTGATGAAGATACTTCATCAGTTACCTGTCCTCGTACGGTAAGCACACAGTCTTGTCCAATGGCAAGGGAAGTAACATAAAGATTTATTAATATTATCCAGTAAAGCTTATTGGACATCAACAGGGAACGTAACTTCAATATCCGTCTCTCCTCCGGCATTAGTAATGTCACCATCTGCTACTCCATCCTCAAATTTTTCTGGCTCGTGTTTTAATGTTATCGTCAAATCTCCTGAACCAACATCACCTGTGGTGAGTATAAAACTTAGTCCTATTGGGTTTCCATCAGCATCTTGATCATTATAAGCGACATCGACACCAGGAATACTTGACTCAAAAAAGAACTGATGCTCTTCATCTTCTTCTTGAATTTCTTCTGTGATGCTTTCTGATGGGCTTATCGATTCATTTAATAATTCGATTGAACCAGTGTAGGTGGTATTCGCTGCAACTGTTCCTCCAACCGTGGTGGCTTCCATACCTCCATCACCATCTAAATCTCTGAAACTCATACCTACAGCAGGACCTCCCATTGAAGTGTTTAGCGTAACGTTTACAGTGGTTATGAGTTCAGGTGGTTCCACTACGTCAGGATCTTCTTTATCACAGGCAGTGATAAATAATAAACAAAAGAAACTGAGGATACTGATTTTAGAAGTTAAATTCATAATTATATGTTTTTATTCAAAGGTAAATAATAAAATGCAACACTGTTGCATTTTTGATGCGATTTTATCCTAGAAAGCACTAATTGTCCCAGATGTAAAGGAAGTCTTATCATACTTACATGTGAGTTATTCCTGACCAAGAAGTCAATAATTACAGACTTGTCCTAGGCATTAGTGTTAAGCTAAGAGCTTTAAACTGCACTCAAAATATCCTATTCAGCAATCCCTATGATTCCTAAATCCTTGGCTTCTTGCACAAGTTCGAAACAACCTTCTTCGGTGGTATAAAGACAAATATCATTGCCATTACAATCGATCAACATCTGAGGGACTAAATCTGCACATCGATTAAAGATGATGGCAAATTGAAAATCATCCGTTTCATATAGATGCAAATAATTACGACATCCTAATGTTTCATTATGGTAAGGCTCCATTTCATACCTGTCTAAAAAGATTTGGGTACAATCGGGCAGGTCTTCTGCACAAGCACTAAATGCCAAGATTATCGATGTTAGCCAGGCAAAACAAATTAATCGGCTAATTAATTGGGAATTTCCAGAAAGCGTCATAGTGACTTTTTTTTTACTAGTTCACAACTAAGATTATGACGATTAAAGATGGCAAGAAGGTTGGGTATTTAGCGAGTAGCCTTTATCACTCGATCCTTAGATTGCATGTCTTGATAGACCTCCGTTTTAAAGTTTGCTTTGTTAAATATCCTTTGAATTTCCACCGAACGAAACTCATTCATTTCACACCAAATTTCGCCTCCTTCCGCTAAATGCTTATGGCCAAAGGCGGCAATTTTTTTATAAAATAAATCTGGATCTCCCTTACTAAACAAAGCAATTTCAGGTTCATATTTGAGCGTACTCTCTCCCATCCTATCTTCTTCTAAGACATCGATATATGGCGGATTACTTACGATTATATCGTAGGTATTGAGCTGTGACCATAGTAATTCTTCTAAAATATCAAGCGCCATAAATGCTGCTGATAACTTAAGTTGCTGAGCATTTTGTTTCGCTATTTCCAAAGCTGATTCACTGATGTCTATGCCTAAACCCCTAGCCGCTGGCAGCTCACAGAGCAAACTTAGAAGAATACAAGCACTGCCCGTGCCAATATCTAGGATGGAACTTGATTGCTCTGTGGCTCGATTTTCCAATATCATTCTAACTAATTCTTCTGTTTCTGGTCGAGGAATCAAAACTGAAGGATTAACCAAAAATTCATTAGCATAAAAGAACGTTTTACCTACCACGTATTGAATCGGCACTTGGTCGCATAAAGCTTGAATGTCATGCAAAATTTCTTGGGCTGTTAATACCTTTCCTGACTGCAAATAAATAGCGTAGTGCTTATACATTGACTCGGCTTCTTGGTCACCAAAGAGTGGACTCAATCGCTCGATAAATAGTTGCTTTATTTCCATTCTATCCATTAATGCTTATTGGATAATTAAAGTGATGTAGCGGGTAGCATTTATATGTGTGTTGCCATTTATTATAGTTCATTTCTTTAACCAGCCCTTTGGAATTTATGCTGCTGATAGCAGGTAAGTCATAATGCAACGACGCGGCTATTTCAGCAATATTGCTGTGCCTCAGTTTATGTTTTTTCACCCATGATTCTTTGATGTGGATTGAAAAAACAGCACTTAAGATTTTATGCTTCTGTTCGTCTGTCATCTTATCAAAAGATCGAATAGCTTGTTTTTGGACAGTCTGAGTTTCATCGTATTGCCATGAGTCTAGTTTAGTTACTTCATCCTGATTAGTTTTAGTAGATGCAGCTAACATTTGGGGCTCAAATCTAAGCTTAAGAAATGTGCAGATGTGGCTAAGTACTTCTTTAGGACTATCTAGCAAATCTTCATACTTGACATGCTTAATATTTGGGTTTTGCTCTGAAGCTAAACCATGGGCTGTATTCAGTAAATAAATGCTGGTGCTTAGATAAATGCTTATTCCTCTGCGATGCATGGAAGCAATGGCATCTAATGGGTTCCGGAGGGTTAACAGGCATTTTGCTTTAGGAAATGTAGCTAGAAAATCTAGAAAATGATAGCTGTTAGCGGGTGTTTTATCTCCCCAAACATCCTGTTCTTTCAGTTTATAAGTCTGCTGATACAAGGCTTTACTAAAAGCCGTAAACGTATGCTTATCAAGAAGTTTTTTGATGCTTATTTGGGCTTCTTTTGCTTCTTGATCAAGGCCAGTAAACTGTTTAATTCCACTACTTCTAAGGCCAAAAATCCAGCGTTTAAAAAGTTTGGATTTGTTTTTGTTCCAATCTTCATACAATAATGGCTTACAATAGAGTTGCCATTCGTTACTGATGAAAATTTGAGTGTGTTTATTTAAACGTTGGCGCAGCAAAGAACTTCCTGTACTTCCCGAACCACCTATTAATAAGGACATGCATCAAAATTAGATAGAAAAATGTATCTAATCATCAATTACTGCGTATAAATGAATACACATTCCATCGTATGTTGACCAAAGAAATTAAATTAGAATACAAAGTTTATCAAGGATTTGAAGAATTTCAAGACATTGAGCGAGCTTTACTTTTAGCGGCACGAGAAGCCACTCATTTATCACATGCCCCGTATTCTGAATTTTATGTAGGTGCTGCTGTTTTACTTGATGGTGAAACTATTCTTAAGGGAGCCAATCAAGAAAACGCCTCGTATCCACTTTGCAATTGTGCTGAGCAAGTAAGTTTAAACCACGCTATGATGGCTTATCCTGGTAGTACGGTTCATGCTATGGCTGTGGCGGTAAATACAGATAAGGATGGCTTTGATTTACCCGTTTCTCCCTGCGGAGCTTGTCGACAAATTATATTAGAACAAGAGCATCGTCAGTCTAGCGATATGAAAATTTATTTAGTTTCTAAGACAGATGTTGTGTATGTTTTCGACTCTATTAAATCCTTAATTCCCCTTTATTTTCAGTTTAAGTAGTTTAGGAAAACGTTTTCATCTTAGTGAAATACGGATCGGGTTTTGTCTGTTGTCCCAAAATCTGAGAATATATATCTGTTTCTTTTCTACTTTATAAATTAGATAATAATTTTTTAGAATTAATCTCATTCTTACATGTTGCATATTTGATTTAACACCAAGGTTTGGGTTCCTTTTAATAAGATTGATAGCTAATTCTATATTGAAGATCAATTTTTTAGAATATATAGTTGAGCCATTTTTATCATCCCAAAATTGGATGATTTTTCTTAGTTCAATTTCTGCTTTTTTTGACCAAACGACTTTAATCATTTTTGATTGACTTCATTAAGTCTGAATGTTCAGTAAATGCTCCATTTTCAATTTGACTTATTGATTCATCAATCATTTCTATTTGTTTTGGAGTAAACTCAATAAAAAGGGTTTGGTCGGAAGGACAAATTAATTGGTTAATTTGTTGTAAAATTAATTCATCATCAATTTTCTCGATTTCATCAATTATTTTCTTCTTGATATCAGCCATGAGCATATTTTCTTCAATAAATATAATCCATTAATAAGACTAATTCAATAATGATATTCTGCATGACTTTGAAAAAGCCAAGAATATAGCCAGCTAGATTGCAGAACTTTAACCATTAAGATTTAAACAAAGTCCGCACTTTTTCCAAATCTTCCAGTGTATCTACACCTATTAAATCATTAGGGATTTCTACCGTGTGTATATCAATGTTGTGCTCCAACCATCTCAGTTGTTCTAACTTTTCCTGTTTTTCTAAAGGTGTGGGTTCTAATGCTTCTATTTTTTGGAGCATCTCAGCCGAAAATGCATAAATACCCGCATGCTGATTAAACAAACCCGTAAAACCTTCAGCTGCATCTCGAGTAAAAGGAATCGAAGCTCGACTAAAGTATACTACTTTTGATTCCTTGGTAATAACCAATTTGACTTTATTTGGATTTTGGAAATCTTTTAGTGAATGATTTTTAAAATGGGGAGTTATAATGCTTGGTTTGTGCGCTTTGATATAGTTAATAATGGGCTCTAAATGAGCTTTACTAATGAGCACTTCATCTGCTTGCACATTAATAAGATAATCAAAGTTGGTTAGTTTTTTACTAGCTTCAATGATGCGATCTGTTCCGCAAATATGATCCTCTCGAGTCATGATAACTTTAGCACCAAAGGCTGTAGCTTTTTGTTCAATGTCAGGATGATCAGCTGCAATTATTACCTCATCGATGAGTGCTACAGACTTAATACTTTCCCAAACTCGTTGTATCATGGATTTTCCATTGATGTCTTTTAGCACCTTATTAGGCAACCTTGTGGAAGCAAGTCGAGCAGGGATAACAACAATGATGCGCATAAATAAGTGTTAAATCAATCCATTTGTGAATTAAATATATTATAAAAAGTATTAATATCTTTGCACAGTATATTCTAAGCTATGAAAAAAATAATAACACTAGTCCTAATGATCAGTTTTTCGAGTGCCATAATTGCACAAGATAAACCAGTAGCTATTATGGGACCCCAAGATTCTATAAAAGTTATTCTAACGAAGGAATTACAAAAAGTGTATCCTCACACCGTAAAAGCAAAACAAACGCTTTACAGCATTTCTAAATTATTCGAATTACCTGTAACCTATTTAAGAAAGATTAATCGCATTGAAAAAAATCAAGCATTAGATCTAAACCAAGAAATCTATATCCCATTAAGGGACAATTTAATTCGAGCGGATAAACCTACAAATCTTGAAGACTATATTCCTGTGGTTTATAAGGTTAAACCCAAAGAAACCATCTTTAGAATTTCAAGAATTTATTTCGATATTGAAACAGAACAGCTGAAACAAAATAATCAGTTGACAGAGGATAAACTCGACATTGGACAATATTTAACCATAGGGTGGTTTAAAGTAGCAGGGGGAACAATAGCTCCTGAAATAAGTCCAGCAGCTGATAGTATGCTCGTGGAAACTGTAGAAGATTCCCTAGCAAGAGTTGATACAAGTTTTGTAGTTATAAAGCCTAAGTACAAAAAAGGAATTGCTTTTTGGGATAAGTCTAGTACAACTAACCAGTTATTTGTTCTACATAAAACCGCGAAGGTAAATTCTGAAATAGAGCTGTATAATCCAGTGCAAGGTATTCGGACGATGGCGAAGGTAGTGGCAAATATTCCAAGGAATACCTACCCTGCTGATATAGACGTAATTTTATCTCCAGCAACGGCAAAACAGTTAGGTGCATTAGATTCTCGTTTCTTAGTAGAAATGAAATACTTTGAATAATGTACCTTTGCGCCTCTAATTTGAAAATATATGAATTATTTAAACAATATCTTGGAGGCTGTAGGGAATACACCTCTGATTAAATTAAACAAAGTAACCAGTCATTTACCAGCTACTGTATTGGGTAAAGTAGAATACTTTAATCCAGGAAACAGTATCAAAGATAGAATGGCTATTCAGATGATTGATGATGCCGAAGCTGCTGGTTTGCTTAAACCTGGTGGCACAATTATAGAATGTACTTCGGGTAACACAGGTATGGGAATTGCGCTTACCGCGTGTGTACGAGGATACAAATGTATTTTTACAACCACTGACAAGCAGGCTAAACAAAAAATAGATATGCTAAGGGCTTTAGGAGGTGTAGTACATGTATGTCCTACCGACGTAGAACCCGAAGATCCTCGGTCATACTATAGTGTTGCTGAACGTCTCTCTACAGAAATCGAAAATTCATTTTGGTGTAACCAGTATGATAATAAGTCTAACTCAAAAGGCCATTACCATTCTACAGGTCCAGAAATTTGGGAACAGACGGCGGGTAAAATCACTCACCTAATAGCTCCAGTAGGAACAGGAGGAACTATCTGTGGCACTTCTAAATACTTAAAAGAGAAAAATCCTAACATTAAGGTTTGGGGAATCGATTCATACGGTTCAGTGTTTAAGAAATATAAAGAAACTGGGATTTTTGACAAGAATGAGATTTATCCATACAAACTGGAAGGAGTTGGTGAGGATATCCTACCAGAAAATGTAGACTTCGACTTAATCGATCATTTCGAAAAAGTGACTGATAAAGATGCTGCTCTAAGAGCTAGAGATCTTGCAAGAAAAGAAGGTTTATTACTAGGTTACAGTTGTGGTGCAGCACTTGCAGGATGCTTACAAATGGGTGAACAATTATCAGCTGATGATGTAGTGGTTATTATATTTCATGATCATGGAAGTAGATATGTTGCAAAAATCTATAACGACGAGTGGATGAAAGAAAATGACTTCCTAGACTAAGTCAGATACTTAGTCTCTAGTTATAAAAAATAAAAGTGGTAAAGATTTAATAAAGTCTTTACCACTTTTTTATTGATTAAGATCAGCAAAAATGCCTAATGGACAGCATATCATAGCTATACAGAATTACCATGTTGTAAATCCACATCAGATCCCAAACCAATATCTAATCGTTTAATAATCCTCAAGCGATGCGTGTACTTTTTCACTTCATTGTTATAAATACCATATTGGTCTAATGGATCTAGTCGGACCTTTCCTGAGGCATGCAGTATTCTACCCTGCTCTAACATGATACCCACATGGTGGATTCTCCCATCTTGGTTTTGAAAAAAGGCTAAATCACCGGGAAGGACTTCAGTTACAAAATTGACAGCTTCACCTACAGCAACTTGTTCCTTGGTGTCTCTGGGCAAGGAGTAACCAATTGTTTTAAACACAACTTGAACATAGCCAGAACAATCTATTCCAAAAGGACTTCTACCGCCCCATAGATAAGGTGCATGTAAATATTTCTTCGCAATATTTAACAATATATCGACCTTGTTAAAGGGCTCTTTTAATGAGATAGAAAGACCAGAATACTGGAATTTACCAAAGGGTAATTTCATAGTTAGACCATCGAACTTAGGCAGAGAAGACCCCATTAATATGGGTAATGCCTGACCAGTCGACTTGACGGATTCCACTAATTCTAAAGCTATATGATTAGCCGATTGATATTTTTCTAAATCTTTTTCTTCAAAAAAATGCAATTGCTTTGGATCCATCCAAGCTTCATATCCATCATGCAATACACGTACATATATCCAACTCCTACCCTTGCGCTCAAGTATTTCAGCACATTCTCCAAATAATAGTTGACTCACCATCTCTGAACGATCGCTAGCAACTTTCCGCAACGGAGAAACACTCACCTTACACATCCCGAACTTAGGACTCATTTTTTTTAAGATATTTATTACGAATGTAAGAATCTTAACGATTGGATTCCGTTATTCTAATACATTTGTATTTTTGTCATGTTTTATCTAAATGAAAAATGTGCGGAGTTTAATCGTTGTTATTGTTTTTTTATCAAGTACTTTTTCCCTTCTCGGGCAAGATGTACACTTTACGCAAAGTTATGCGGCACCCCAAAGTTTGAATCCTGCGCTGTCGGGCAACATTGAAGGTACCTACCGCATAATGTCTATTTATAAGGATCAATGGCGAGCTGGCTTAGATCAACCCATGAAAAGTTATGGAGTGGGTGGTGATACTAAATTTAATCTGAATTTTGATAAAACCAAAGGGAACGACAAAGCTGGACTAGGTGTATTTTTCTACTCAGATCGTGGGCAATTGTTTAGAATGAACACTAATAAACTAGGTTTGCAAGCGGCCTACCACAAATTAATTAATCGTCGTAACTCAAGTTATCTTTCGGCAGGTGTAGAATTTGGTGTTCAACAACGAAACATAAATTACGACAACCTAAATTTTGGTGATGAGTTTAATGAGATTAATGCCTACGATCAAGTGACTAGCGAAATATTGCCTCCAAATAATTTCGGATTCCTAGATTTAGGTTTAGGCGTAACCTACAGTTCGATTCCAAGTGATATCCTTAAGTATCACATTGGTTTTGCACTGCACCACTTTAATACCCCTACTTTAAGTTTTTACGCACAATCACAGTTTTTAAATCCTGATACGGAAATTGATTATAGCTATGCAGCAAAATATACGGCTCACGGTAGCTTTAATTTCAAATTAGGCACCTTTTTTAGCCTAAGCCCAAGATTTGTCTATGTACAGCATGGAAATCAATCTCAAGCAGATATAGCTACCAATTTAAAATGGGACTACATTGAACAAAAAGCTTCATTTCATTTAGGTCTAATGCTTAAATCTGTCCATGGAGTGGATGGCTTAGCTCCTAGATTCTTTTCTCCGATGGTAGGCTTTGAAAAAAATGCCTTCTTAATAGGTCTAAGTTATGACGCCTACATCGGTGAAACATTAGCAGGAAACACTGGTTTAAACGCTTTTGAACTAAGCTTGCGATTTATTGGTGAACACGAAAATGAGTTTAATTTCTGCCCAGAATTTTAGCCTTATTTATTAAGCTGATGGCGCTTGGTAGGTGTCCAAATGTTGCTTTTTACTCCAGCTAGAAACTTAAAAAAGGCTAAGCACAAGGCTAAATTCATCATATAGAAATGAAAATTGTAGCGCAACAATCCTATATGTACGTTCATTTTACTGAGTAGAAAATCGAGTAATACCGCTGCTAAAGAAATCCACAAACAAAGACTAACCAAAGCGAAAAACCCAGAGGACGTAGCTAAAAGATTAGCGCAGATAAACATAAAAACTATAAATAACCAGCCTATCCAGCGAAGTGCTTTATGGGATATAAAACTAAACCCAATAGCACTAAATGGCTTAAACAACCAAGATTTAAAATGTAACAAATTTTGGTAGTTCCCAATGCCGATTCTCAATTTGCGACGAAACTCTTCTTTCCAGTCATTTGATACATCTTCAAAGCAAATGGCCTCCAAATCATAAACCGATTTATAGCCCTGCTCCATAACTTTAAAGGTCAAATAAAAGTCATCCACAATAAAATTATTCGGGATAGAGACCATTAAATTTTTACGCATCGCAAAGCATCCTCCAAAGGCTCCCATCATAGAACCCAGCAATTCCCCTTCCCAGAATTTAATCCGATTCTCAAAAGAAATATACGAGGATTCAGGAACAGAAATCCCATCAGAAGCCACTTCAGTGTTCACAATATTGGCTCCTACAACTCCAATTTTTGTATCGCTAAAAGCATTAACTAATCTAGCAATACAGTCTGCCTTAAATAGCACATTAGCATCAGTATGGATAAGTATTTCATGTTTAGCATGAGTAACCAAGTTTTCCACCAGGTTGATTTTACCTTGTCGCTCGGTGTAAATAAAAAGCTGCATGTGCGGATATTTATCCACGTAGGACTGAACAATCTCATTCGTTCTATCAGACGAGTTATCCGAGCCTATAAGCACTTCGTACTGATTCTGGTCAATGTTGTTAGCTAGTATTGAATCAAGTTTATCTGCGATACAAGCTTCCTCATTATGGGCTGGAATAATAATCGAGAAAGGATAATTGGGAGCTGAATCTAACTCAGCTTTTACATTGCTTTTTCTTGAATGTATTGCATATAATAGTGCAGGATATATCACATAGTGATAAGCTAAAAGTGAGATGGAAATCCAAAATAAAAGGTTAGCTATGATCAATGATCTTGATGTTTATCCAGTTTTTGTCGCTATGCTTTCGACATTTTTCTTGGAAGCTAAGTTACGGTAAGTAAGCAATGATTCATATTCGTTCGCCAAAGATTTTGCTCTAAATATGTAATCATATTTTCGTTCGACAAGCCTACGTGCGTTTGCACTAATCTTGTTTAATTCGGTTTTATCCTTTAGATATTTACTAACGCAAGCGATAAACTGCTCTTTAGTATCAGCTACTAAAATATGTTTTCCATTTTCTGCTTCGATTCCTTCCACACCTATTCCTGTAGTAATTATGGTCTTTCCCAAAGCCATCCCTTCTAATATTTTCACTCGCATACCAGAACCAGAGAATAAAGGCACAACTAGAATATCATGGCGATTTATAAAATCAATAGCATTAGGTACTTCTCCGTGAATTACTATATTCTTTCTTCTCAGATGCGTAATGCGTTCACCTGGGTTTTTGCCGGCAATATGAAATTGAATCTTGGGGTTTAGTCGATGGATTTCGGGCCAGACATTTTCAATAAACCAACTTAAGCCGTGGGTGTTCGGCATCCAGTCTAGAGACCCTATAAAACACAAGCTTATTTGCTTGTTATTTCTAAAGTGTGGTTCGTACTCTTTAATATCTAGACCAACTGGCAGAATGCAACCTTCTTTCTTGTAGCCTAATTGGTTAAAGGCATCAAAGTCTCTTTGAGTGATAGCCGCAAGGAAATCGAATTTATTCATCTTGTCCAGCTCAAACTTTTTAAGTCTTCGTGTGCACAATTCTAAATATTTCTTTTTCGCAAATGACTCCTCGTTTTGAGATACTCTTTCCCAGATTTCATGTTCAATGTTGTGAGCCCTTAAAACAACTTTTGCATTACTGTACTTTCTGATCGTATCTAAGTATAATGCTAAGTATGGCGTTTCAAGTTGCACAATATCATAATGCTTTGCCTGAAGAATTTCTGCTAACTTTTTTCGGTAAGCTTTAGACTCGAAACGAACCACATGGTACGATTTGTTGCTAAATAAATTCAATAGAGCTTGGCTGTACTTGAGTCGGTTATCTATGTCTACGGTATCTATTTGATTAAAGTACGGAATGTCATTCTCCACTTCCTTTAAGTCCGTATAATGTTTGCTAGTGTTCATCGACAATAAATCAACAGAATGACCTAAATCAGCTAAACCTTTGGATAGGAAGCTGACTGCGATGGACTCACCATCATTTAGAGGATATGGGAACTTTTTGCAAAGCTGAAGAATTTTCATATCGTCGATTTCTGACACTAGATTAATCCTTAAACGCATATTACCTGCGAATCGTGGATGAACGAAGACAAATATATCCAATCTTGTTTCAAAAGCGACAAATTTAGTAGATAATCAAAATATTACTAATTTTGAAATATGTTGGTAGCCAAGAACATTTGGAAATCTTATGGGACAGTAGAAGTTCTGAAAGGAGTTGATTTTGAATTGAGTGCTGCTGAAATAGTGAGCATCATCGGCAAATCAGGGTCGGGCAAAAGTACCCTACTCCATATTTTAGGGACATTAGATGATTTCGATCAGGGTAGCTTATTAATAAACGATCAAGAAATCCATCAGCTGGCCGAAAAAAAACTGGCAACGCTGCGGAATGACACCCTAGGTTTTGTGTTCCAATTTCATCATCTATTAAATGAGTTTTCCGCAGTAGAAAATGTGCTCTTACCAGCATTGATAAAAAAAACCAACCAAAAGAATGCTGAAAATAAAGCCAAAGAACTATTAGATTATTTAGGTTTAGCCCACAGATTTGACCACAAACCTGGGCAGCTTTCAGGAGGCGAGCAGCAACGAGTAGCAGTAGCCAGGGCCATGATGAATGATCCCCAAATCATTTTTGCAGATGAGCCCACCGGAAATTTAGACCAAGAGGCATCTGAACAATTGCATCAACTTTTTATTAAATTAAGAGATGATTTTAATCAAGCCATAGTCATAGTTACCCATAACCTTGAATTAGCCAAGTTAAGCGATCGTGTATTAAATATGCAAGATGGCATTCTATCGCAAAAGTAAGTATGCACAAAGAAGAATTACAACAGGCAAATGCTTCAAACCCGGATGTAAAACCGGCAGAAACTAAAGCTGCTAGTTTTATACGTCAGTTTAAAGATGTCTTGCATAGTATACTTCACTTGGAAGAAGGAGTGGACAAACGAAATACCATTCAAGAGATTAAGAACAAAAAATCCATGAGTGGTGCTAATGCGTGGATGCTGATTTGTTCGATCATGATTGCTAGTATCGGTTTAGACACAAACAGTACAGCAGTAATCATCGGCGCGATGCTTATATCTCCGCTCATGTCTCCGATATTAGGTATGGGTTTAGGAGCTGCTATTAATGATTGGGAAACCATAAAAAGTTCCTTATTGCACTTTTCAATTGCGATTTTTATTGCTATTGTAGCATCCACCATATATTTCTATTTATCGCCCTTTGGTGAAATAACGGCTGAAATTAAAGCCAGAACGACGCCTACTTTTTTGGACGTATTTATTGCACTTTTTGGCGGTATCGCGGGGATTATTTCAGTCGCCAGAAAAGATATTAGTACAACCATCCCTGGTGTAGCTATTGCAACGGCTTTGATGCCTCCTTTGTGTGTGACGGGTTTTGGTTTAGCGAATGGTGAGTGGAATATTGCCTTTTCTTCTTTCTATCTATTTTTCCTAAATACCTTTTTTGTGGCGGGTTCGTCATATTTACTTGTTCGTTACCTAAGGTTTCCCTATAAAAACTACATTAATGAGAAAGAAAAAAGGAGGAACACACTCATTTCCATCATCATTAGCATTATTATTATTGTTCCAAGTGTGCTGATATTTAGAAAGGTTTTTGATGAGTTTCAGACTGAAGTAAAAGTTAATAATTTTATCGAAGAATATGTAGGTGAAGATCGTCTTTACCTAGATGATTACCAATACATTGCAGGTGAGGATGTTAATCGTCTAGTCTTAAAAGTGTATGGCCAAAAGATTAATCAAGAAAGCTTACCATTATTCTATGAAGGCTTGAATAAATATGAGTTAAAAGACATTGAAATTGAGTTAATTCCTACTTCGGATATAAAACTTGATCGCTTGGACCAAATTGAATCTAAGCTTGACGGTGTAGCCCAAATCAAAGACCAGTTGAAGATGGCTAAAGAAGAGCAGAAGCAAAAGGAGCAAATCATTTCTATGATGGAAGATCAGTTGGAACAAACCAGTGTAGATAGTCTTCTTTGTGATGAAATTGCCAAAGAAGCCACACTCCTATTTCCCTTAATAAATCATATTTACCTTGGAAATTTAACGGCAGTTCCTCTTAGTGACACACTTTCCACTAAGACGATGCATATTCTCTTGCATCAAGAAAGACCATTGAAAAAATCCGAAAAAGTAGCTTTTGAAAGTTGGCTTAAGCTAAAGCTACCTGACAACAATGACTTGTCATTCTACTACAAATAACTGCTTACCATCAAATGCTAAAGAATGGGTGATCCCCAAATGCTTAATAGTGATTTCAAACGGACTGCTTTGAGTTACTAATGATGTTGGATACCAGCTTGATTTAAGTTGATTGTTGATCAGTAAAAATAATCCATGCTCATCCCCATGTACACCAAATCGCTCTAAATCACCACGGTATAAACTCGTACCCACTTGCTGGCTTAAAAACTCTGCCAAAGATGCTACTTCATCAGCTACACAAAGTCCTATTTCATTAACATTTAGTAAACTACCTTCATCAAATTGTTGGTTTGAAAAGTTCGCTAAATCATGGCGCACAATACATTCAGCCAAATTGCCGGCTCCATCCCAAAAGTAAAAGGACTCAGCATTCCAAGACTGAAATTTTGCAATATAGCGATCATCTTCTATGGCTACTAAATCAAGTCGCTCAGCAAACCAATCTTTGGCGGCTATTAATGTGTTACTAGGGATTAAGAAACAGTAATGATACTTATATGGCTGTTCACTTTCTTTGAAAATTAGTTCGGTATAACCTATTTTGATACTAACAGAATCTGCGGTTTTACTGGTCGGCAAACCCAATGTATGCAGAAAGAATTGGTATTGATTTTCCAGATTATGGGTGTACAGACTTAAAGATAAAATCTCCATAGTTGGGCTATTCGCTTTTCAGATCAACTAATCTTTAGTTCCATAAGTTTCCCACAAATAGGTTCGCAAAGCATTTTTCATTTCATAAGCTTTCTTGCCATCTGCATTAAGCAAGACAATAACAGCTACTTGCCTGTCAGCACTTAATAAAATAGCAGAGGTAAATGTACCTAAACTGCCTCCATGATAGCTGAATTGTTGCTGAGTATCTCCTATCTTTCCATTGTACCACCCGTAGGCATAGTCATCTAAACCAAAGTGTAGTTTTTGGTAAGTTTCTGAACTTAAATAATTATGCTCTCCCATTAACCCTTTTAAATGCATAGAGACTAAAAAACTCAAATCTTCAATACTAAGCGATAAATTACCAGCGGGTGACAAATGCTTTCCCAAATTAAATTCCTTATTGGGAGCCACGGGTTTATATCGGAAAACCCCTTTTTTATGGCCAAAAACATTTGACGCTGAAAGCTGACTAGGAAAGCCTATCATATGCTCTAAGCCATATTGATCAAAAAGATCCTTAATTAAATCTTCATATGATTTTCCGCTAGCTCTTTCCATCATTAAGGAAGCAACCGAAAACCCAGCATTTGAATATGAATGCTCCTTATTTGAATCAAGCTTATCCACAGGCGGCAAACTCAAAACGTAACTTACAAATTCTTCCAATCCATTTTCACTGGTCTCTATCGATTTTGGCATTGATTTAAATGACTTTTCTGACATATCTTCAAAGGCTTGGATTCTACCTCTATTAGATAGTAAATTTCCCAAACTGACCTCTTTATAAGCTGGGTGCATAGTTTCCATAAGATCTGGAAATAAGTCTGCAATGGAAGTATTCCACTGGATGATATCATCTTCAACTAATTTAGCTGCCACCATAGCAGTTATAGCTTTGGTATTAGAGCCGATATGGAATGCAGAGCTCATCTCGATTTGCTCATCCTTATCTACTCGCTTAAATCCACTAAGGCCGTACAAGATTTCATTAGGCTTAATAACACTTATGGCAACACCTGGTAGCTTATAATCTTCTACATAACGCTGAGCTATATGATTTAAATCAGTTTGCCCAAAGCCGGATAAAGTAAATAACATCAGGTAAAAGACCGAAAGGCTGAATTTTCGCATGATTTAATGTTTGTTGTTCAATGATATTTTTCCTTAAACTAGTTCATTCTTATCTAGAAGTTCTTTTGGATCCAAATCTACTAGCTCTTCAACCCAGTGTTTAGTAAATGTCCCATCCGGATCATATTTCTTTGCTTGGGTATGGATATTGAACTTACGAGATTCTCTTGGATCTGAACCCACTCCTGCTAAATAATTCCAATTACCATAATTACTACATGGATCATAATCTACCAGCATGGACTCAAAATACTCAGCTCCAATTAGCCAGTCTTGACCCAACTCGTTTACAAAATAACTTGCCACATTTTGTCGACCTCGGTTTGACATAAAACCTGTGGCCTTAAGTTCTCTCATATTTGCATCGACGAAAGGCACTCCTGTCTCACCATTCATCCAAGCCTGAATTTTTGTCCAATCAGCTGCAATAGGATCTCTTTTCACATCCTTTGTACCTGATCTAAAAAAGATCTTATTCTTGTGCTTTTTACCCATAAAACGGAAAAAATCTCTCCACAATAATTCAAAGATTAGCCAATAAGTAGATTTATTTTCACCATGCTCTTTTTCATACTTTTTAATCTCAAAATAGATCTGCTTTGGCGAGATACAACCTTGGGCTAAATAAGGAGAAAATTTAGAAGAAAAATCTCGTCCTAACAATCCATTTCTAGTTTCGAAATAATGTTTTGCAAGCTCTTTATCCCAAATGTAATATTTCAGTTCCTTTAATGCCTCGTCTTCTCCTCCTACAAAGGACATCCCTTTTTCTATTTCAAAATCCTCCCATCCAAAATCCTTCAAACTAGGTATTACTCCATCGTCAATGTTTGAGTAAAATTTATGGTTGTTATATGCAGGAATAGGATAAGGGTCACGAATAGGAACAAATTTTTCTACCTCCTTTCTAAATTGCGTAAATACATCTGGACAATGGGTAATTGGAAAAGGTAAATCACTGGTATAATAAAGCATTTTACCTCGGTAATACCTCAGCTCTTGTCCGATAGCCCACAACTTTTCCTCCAAGGCATCCTGAACCAAAATCTCTTCATGAGTCCGCTCTCGGTTACAGAACACCCAACTAGACTTTAACTCCTTAGCCATTTCAAAAATAATGGACTCTGGTTTTCCTATACGAACGATTAATCGTAATCCAAGTTGCTCTAAATTCTTGCGTAAATTCTCAACCGACTCTATAATAAATTTACACCTATACTTATGTGTTTTAGCAAATCCATAGCGAGTTGTGTTAGAAAAAATACGTTCATCAAAAATATAAACAGGAATAATTTCATCCGCTAATTGGATAGCATCAGTTAATCCTTCATTATCATGAACTCTTAAATCATTTCTAAACCAATGAATCACCTTTCGCATGTTGTATATTTATGGTTTTTAAGTAAACAACTTTCCTACAAAAACGTTCTAACAAAAGCATAAAAATACAAGATGAAATTATACTTATTCCCTATCTTTCTAGCAAGTTTATTCATTGCTTGCCAATCAGACTCTAAACCAAGCGCAAACACCAGTTCTCCAGACATAAGAAATATGGAAACAGATGTGGTTAAAGAAAAGTATGATGAAATCATGCGAATCCATGATGAAGTGATGCCCGAAATGTCTACCATGAGAAGGTACAAGAAAAAACTACTCAAAAAAGGGAAAAGCGATGACATCATGCAAGCAGTAACTGACCTTACTAAAGCAGACGAACGCATGATGGACTGGATGGCCGAATTTAAAATGCCTAAAGACGTGAGCGAAAAAGAAAGAATTAGTTATTTGAATAAAGAATTAACCAGTGTCACAGCTATGAACCAGCAGATTAAAGACGCAATGACACAAGCAGAATCTATCATTAATGAACAATAAACTATTGGCAGCACTTGCCCTTGTATGTTTACTACAAGCTTGTGCAACAAAATCGAACCCTAAGCTTCCTAAAATTGGAAACTTTATTGTGGAAAATGGTGATACAATATTTCACAAAATACCTCCCTTTTCGTTTGTAAATCAAGATAGTGCTGTGGTCACCAACGAGAGCTTATCTTCTCAGGTTTACATCACTGATTTTTTCTTTACTTCCTGTCCATCTATTTGTCCCAAGGTGATGAAAAATATGCTGACAGTTTATGAAGAATTTAAGGATAACCACCAAGTAATTTTGGTAAATCATACAATTGATCCAAAACGTGATACACAAGCTCATTTAAAAGCTTATGCAACTAATCTTGGCGTTAATCACGATAGATGGTATTTTCTCACCGGTGATAAAGACGAATTACTGGATATAGCGGATGACTATTTCGTTGCTGCTCTGGAAGATCCCGAAGCACCTGGTGGTTTTGATCATAGTGGAAAAATAATTTTGGTAGACCGCGAAGGTCATGTCAGAGCATTTTGTGAAGGGACAGACGAAGAAGAAGTAAAACAGTTTATCCCCAAAGTGAAGCAATTACTCAAGGAATATGAAATATAGTATCCTACTCCTAAGTTTACTTTGCTGTTTTGCTTGTCATGATACGACCTTTGTACAAGGCAAAAGATATTATGAAGATTTATGTCAATCTTGTCATATGGAAGATGGATCAGGATTAGAAGAAGTTATACCTAATCTTTCAGGATCTTTAATCATAAGGGAACAACAAAATAAATTGCCATGTTTGATAAGAAATGGAGTGCCAGATACAGGCTTTTTAGCAATGCCTGCCTATCGTGATTTAACGGCATATGAACTAGCCAATATCATAAATTACATAAACACATCTTGGGGAAATAAATCGCCTGTCCAACCTATAAATAAAATTGAAGAAAACTTGAAGGATTGCCTTTAAATCTTAAGTAATTTGAAGGCTTTGGTTTTGTCACCATGTCTAACTTTCAACCAATAAATACCCGCGGTAAGACCTTCTAAGCTAAACTCACATTGTTCGGCTCCATTCTCAATTCCACCAGCTTCTATTAAGGTTCCATCTCTAGAAAAAAGACCTAAGTCTACTTCCTTGACATGACCCAAAACATTGACCAAAAGATGATCGTTTACTGGATTGTTGTAGCTAAGCTCTAAGCCTAAATCTTCAGCTAGATCTCCTACTGCTACATTGATATTTGATTGTAACTCCATATCGGCCACAATCGGATAATGATCAGACATCACATCAGTATCGTAATACTGAAACCCATATTGATTCAGGCGATCGGTAGTCATTCCATCGGTATTAATAATGAATGACTTTTTTGCTTTCACATTCGAGTCAGAATAGATAATGTAATCTAATTTACTGTTTGGCCATGAAGAATTAGAACCATCCCAAGTGTGGAATAAAGGTCTATCTGATTCTAAGGCAACCACATGTTTAAAGGAAGTTTCATCCCAATCCAATGGACCACCATCACCAAATGTACTCGTAAACTGTATATCTCCCGTTAAAAAGGTGGTAAGCTGTTGTTTATAGCCTACAAGGTTTAAGTCTCCACAAGCTAAAATGGGTGTATCTTCTTCGACGTTTAAAGCCGTTTGATTTTCTTTTAGGTCTAAGACATAACTTGCAAACCTATCAGCTTCCACTTGTCGGTCATCATCATTCTCACAACAAGGAGCATGCATTCCTATTATTATTAAATCAGTAGTATAATCAGCATCTGGTAAATCGACTTTTACTCCAGTAATACGATAACTCACATATTCGCTATCGAGGATTGGGAATCTTGAAGCAATGACTGTTCTGGAATTTCTTTTGACTGCAGTCCAATTTTCCTGATTAGGTACCCATTCATTCATTAATGATTCGACTAGATCTGTGGAAACATTCGATTCATTAAATATCACAATATCAGGTCTGATCTTACTGTAAATGCGCTCATAGCTTGGATACAATTCACTCACCTCTAAACCTTCATTTAAGGTATTATGACTCATCACCCGTACAGTATTTGCCACTTGACCCTCAATATCGATGGGCTGGTAATTCCATTCGTTATTCTGAAACTCATAGCTTTGAATATCATCAGGACCATAATCCCCTGTCTTCGAAGAGAATAGATATTTGATCGTATTATTCGGAAAAATAGGCGTTCCGTTTGCAGTGGCACTTTTAATTAAACGAATTTCAAAATCTTTAGAAGTGGTAGTTGGAGCTATTTCAAAATGCAAATCGGATAGCCATCGACTCCAATTACTGATCGAGGGCGAATGATGAAAATATTCTCGCTCTGTAAAATCAAGTTCGATCTCAGCCCCAATTCCATTGAATGGTTTACCTGTATCTGCGTTGTTATCTGTGTCGATATAGAGTATCATCTCATCATTCCCATAGTTACCGTCGTAAATTTTAATCTCACGATCGATCTTTAAATAGAAATAAAGATAGTCCTCCGAATCAGTCACTGAAGCTTCTAAGATATCTAATCCATTTACTTCATCGGTATTGTCATTTTGAGTGCCAATGTTGCTCCAATCCTGATACAAGTCGTCAATGATAATTCCCTCCTGTCCATAAGCAGTAGCTACATTGAACATTAAAAACAACATGAGAAATAGATTCGAAATCTTAATCATAGACAAACTGCTAGTTTCGTATTTTTCAAAGTTACCATTTAAACATGGCTTAGGCAGAATTGTTGCATAGAATAGTTACGACATTATCTACACTTAATATCGAGCCTTTCTAGTTTGTTAGGCATATATTTGTGTTCTTAATTTACATGATATTGAAGAAGATAATTTATAGCCTAGTAATATTTACTTGCATTTCTTGCATTCCTGATGAAAATTGGAAAAAAGAAATCATCGAAACGTATACAGTACGAAGAGGTGATATGAAATACCATCGCGACCAATTAATCTATAAAGAGGTTAATTACTACTCTGATACAGACCAATTAGTGGAAAGACGATTTTTTAATAAAGATGGATCTGAAAAAGGAAAAGAGGTCTATACTTATGATGATAAGGGTCTGTGCATTTCTTCTGATTATTTAGATCCTTCTGGTGAAAAATTGAGTTATTATGAATTCTTCTACGATGCCAATGGAAACAGGATTAGGAGTGTTGCTTATGAAGCTGCAACCAAGGATTTACTGAGAATAGAACGATTCCAATTTGATGACAAAGGAAATCGGATTACGAAAGAAATATTAGATGCAAATTCTATCGTCAACCAAACATTCCGTTTTGGTTTTGACGAAATGGGCAATGAAATAACCATGGCGGCCATTGATGCTGACAATGAATTAATCTTTACGGAAACTCATGACATTACTTCTATTGATCCTGATGGGAAATGGAAACTGAGTTGGGGATTTAGGGATAAAGTTCCAAAAACAGTAAGATATCGAGAAACAGAAAAAATTGAAGCACTGAAATAAAGGAAGGAAGTATGGATTTTAATCATAAACAAGTAGAACAATGGTGTAAGTCGTTCTGGGCCGAACACCAAACATACAAGGTAACACTTGACACAGATAAACCTAAGTACTATGTCTTAGATATGTTTCCTTATCCTTCAGGCGCAGGATTACATGTAGGTCATCCATTAGGATACATTGCCTCTGATATTTATGCTAGATATAAACGGCAAACAGGCTTTAATGTACTCCATCCTATGGGTTATGACGCTTTTGGACTACCGGCTGAGCAATATGCTATCCAAACGGGTGTCCACCCAGCAGATTCCACAGATAAGAACATTAAAATGTACAGGGCCCAATTAGATAATATTGGCTTCAATTATGATTGGGATCGACAGGTTAAAACATCAGATCCTAAATATTACAAATGGACGCAGTGGATTTTTATTAAACTTTTTGAGCATTATTATGATATCGCTGACAAAAAAGCAAAACCGGTTAGTGAACTAATAACTCTTTTTGAACAAGGAGGATCAGAGGCGGTAAAAGCGGCTCATGCAAATGAGGAAGCATTTAGCGCTGAAGCATGGAATGCGATGACAGCTCATGAGCAGGATGCAGTGCTCATGAATTATCGCTTAGCATTCCGAAAAGTTGCCTATGTTAATTGGTGTGAAGCCTTAGGTACAGTGCTGGCTAATGATGAGGTAAAAGATGGATTCTCTGAACGTGGAGGTCATCCTGTCGAGAAAAGGCCTATGATGCAATGGGCGTTGAGAATCACTGCCTATGCAGAACGATTGCTAGATGGTCTAAATAAGCTTGATTGGTCAGAATCTATGAAAACCATGCAGCGTAACTGGATTGGGAAATCCACTGGTGCTCAAGTATTTTTTCAGCTGGCAGATTTTGAAGAAAAGATTGAAGTCTTTACAACAAGGCCTGATACTATTTTTGGGGTGAGTTTTATGGTGCTTGCACCTGAACATGATTTGGTGGAAAAGATAAGCACCATTGAACAAAAAGAAGCCATCGATAAATATGTCTTGGCAGCTGGTAAAAAATCGGAGATCGAGCGGATGGCCGAGGGTAAAACCGTTAGTGGTTGTTTCACTGGTGCTCACGCAATCCATCCTTTCACCCAAAAAAGAATCCCTATTTATATTAGCGACTACGTATTAAAAGATTACGGTACCGGCGCTATTATGGCCGTACCTTGCGATGATGCACGAGATAAAAGGTTTGCAGAAAAGTTTGATCTAGAGATTGTTAATATCATAGATAAATCTGCCTTCCCCGATGCTGGCATTGGGGATAAGGTCGGTGTTATGATTAACTCAGATTTCTTAAATGGCATGAAAGTTAAGGATGCTATAAAAGAAACAGCTAAGCAATTATATGAGCGTGGAATCGGTAAACGATACACAAACTATCGGCTTAGAGACGCCAACTTTAGTCGCCAAAGATATTGGGGAGAGCCTTTCCCAATAAAAACAAAAGATGGCGTTGCTGTAGCTGAATCTCAAGATAAATTACCTGTAGAGTTACCGATCTTAGATGATTTTAAACCCACAGCCGAAGGGAAATCCCCACTTGCTAAAGTAACTGACTGGGTCAATACAGATGCGGGGATTAGGGAAACTGATACCATGCCTGGCTATGCTGGATCAAGTTGGTATTTCTTTAGGTATATGGATGCCCTAAATGACAAAGCATTTGCTTCGAAGGAGGCACTCAACTATTGGAAGGAAGTTGATCTTTATATAGGAGGAACAGAGCACGCTGTTGGGCATTTAATGTATAGTAGATTTTGGACTAAATTTTTATATGATATTGGTGAAGTACAAATAGAAGAGCCCTTCAAAAAGTTAATCAATCAGGGGATGATTCAAGGGGTGATTGAATACATTTATTTAGCTAAAGAAAAAGTGAATGGAAAAAGCAAATTTGTGTGTTCCTTAATTGCTGAAAGTCAGGGCTTAGAGAATTTTAGCAAACTCCCTATCCATGTCGACTTTGTGGAAGACTATGGCAGTAAAGATTCTTATATAAACCGAGCTGGTATCGAAGCATTTATACAATGGAGACCTGAATACAAAGATGCCATCTATGAATGTGGTTTAGGTGCGTATGAAATGGGGACTTTTAAAGCTAAAGGAAATGCAAAGGATTCTAAATTAATGACAGAATCTGAAGTCGGGAAAATGTCTAAGCGATATTTTAATGTAGTCAATCCTGACACTATAGTAGAACGTTATGGTGCTGATTGTTTTAGGATGTATGAGATGTTTTTAGGTCCTATAGAGCAATCTAAACCTTGGGATACGCAAGGAATTGAAGGTGTTGCCAAATTTATTAAGCGACTTTGGTCACTATTTTATACAGATGGAGATTGGAGAGTGAACGATGTTGAGCCAAATAAAGAAGAATTAAAAGCTTTACACTCGGCTATTAAAAAAATCCATAAAGATCTTAATGTCTTTTCGTTTAACACTTGTATCAGTCAGTTTATGATGCTTGTAAACGAGTTAAAAAAGCAGCAAACCACATCAAAGATTATACTCCAAGATGTTGTTAGGCTCATTGCCCCTTTTGCTCCGTTTTTAGCGGAAGAACTCTGGAATAAATTAGGTCACAAAACTTCTGTACATCACAGTGATTATCCAGAATTCGAAGAATCTTACCTGGTAGAGGACACGGTTACCTACCCCATTTGCGTTAATGGTAAGAAGCGAACACTTTTAGATGTACCTAATGGAACTGCAAAAGATGAGATCGAGCAAATGGCAAAAGCATTGCCTGATTTAGATCGGTGGTTAGAAGGAAAACAGCTAGTAAAAATCATTGTTGTACCTAACAAGATGGTCAACTTCGTGGTAAAATAATTATTAAATGCATATTATAATCAAGCAGCATATAAAAACCATACTTCTAGGGGTAGCTGGCTTGTTTATATCCAATGCCACTTATGCCCAAACTTGTCCTCAACCGGTAGTAAGCTCGATCGATCCATTATCGACTGAATCCGTGCATATCGACTGGTTTGTAAATACAGATCTTTCGGTTTTTTTTGAAATCGAAATGGTGTTAAGAGATAGTAGTTTTCTGGGTGTACCTAGTATTACCAATATTACTGACACAGAATATACATATGATGGCTTGCTAGCAGGAAAATCATATGCTTTTAATGTCCGTACCGTTTGTGATACCGGCCCAAGTATATGGAATGGCCCTTATTTTTTTAATACAAACATTGATAACAGCACATCTGATTGCAATTTAGATTTTGCGATTGCTGACGATAATTGTCCTGTCGGAAATCAGTTCAGAATTTATGTTGATGGATTTAGTGATAAGCAATTAGGAGATAATATTTTCTTGTCCAATGTTGAGTTAATTATCGATCACCCTTGGCCTCCTGATTTAAAGCTTGAACTCATTAGTCCAGAAGGAAAAGGCATCGTTCTGTCTCAGCATAAAGGATTATATGCCAGACATTTTGGTAATCCCCAAGACAGCTTTTGTAATCAAACTGTGCAGTTTTCAGACCTGGCATGCAGTACACTAAGAGAAAACAACGGACAATTAATAGGTAGTTATCTACCCGATCAATCCATCAGTGATTTATATGCTAACCAATCACCTAATGGCGTATGGACCCTGGCGATTTGCGACAGAGCCAATGGTGATGAAGGTTTATTAAAGCATGTGAAACTTTCATTTAACGAGATAACATGCGCTGTGCCAGAGGTAGTTTCTGTATTTAATGTTACGGATGAGGCAGTGAGTCTGGAATGGAGTCAAGCCCTGTGTCAAGACATAAAATTTACCTATGGATTGCGAGGCTTTAATCCTTTGACTGGAGATTTAGGATTTGTTGATTGTGACAGTACCAGCTTTACGATTGATGGCTTAGCAGCAGATACAGAATATGATTTTTATGTGAGTGCTATTTGTATTAATCAACAATCTCCGCTCTCATGTCCTTTTCCGATTAAAACTTTATGTAGTATTCCTTTAGCTGTGAGCAGTTTTGATCAAGACTCCTTGTGTGATCGCTCTTGTTTAGAAAATTGTGACATTAGTGGTGTATGGACCAATGCTCGTTTTGATGATTTAGATTGGAAGATAAATAGTGGAGAAACGCCAACCCTATTTACAGGTCCAGAACATGCAGTCCACAACATTGGTAATTATATTTACCTTGAAAATCAAACCGAAATTTGTAATGCTGATGCAGAAGCGATGCTAATTTCATCTTGTTTGCAAGTAAACAGCTTAAACACAGGCTGCGATCTTTCTTTTTGGTACCATATGAGAGGCATTGGGATTAATGAACTAAGTTTAGAAATCTTGGTGGAAGGTGCACAAGATTGGGAAGAAATAAGGAATTACCAAGGGACACAAGATCTAGGTTGGCAACAAGAGCAAATTGACTTTTCGGAATACGATACCAAACTCATAAGACTTAGATTTATAGGGAAAACTGGGACTAATAATTTTGCAGATATTGCCTTGGACCAAATTGTGCTCAGTGGATTAATTTCTTTAGGTAATGGCATAAGTTATTTTAAGGATAATGATCAAGATGGATATGGAAATCTTGAAGAAGCCATTATAATTTGTTCATCTAATGCCATCCCAAATCATGTGACCAATGGGCAAGATTGTGATGACACAAATGCTCAAGTAAACCCAGGCATGGAGGAAGTACTTTGTAATCTCTTAGACGATAATTGCAATGGAATAGAAGATGATGTCAGTGATATTCCTTTGGAGTATGAGCTCCTTTCTGTATCACTAGAATCATGTGCTGGATCTTCGGACGGCTCAATAAATCTAGCCATTACTAGTGGGACAGAACCTTACTTTTTTGCTTGGAGTAATGGTGAGACCACGGATAACCCTTCCTTATTTAATCTAAGCGAAGGCTTATACAACTGCACCATTACGGATGATTCTGGCTGCATAAGCATTAGTGATTCCATATTAGTTGAGGCTGATCACCAATTACTGATTAGTGTGCAAGCTTTGGAAAACCCTAATTGTTTAGGAAGTACAGATGGAGAAATTTCTATTATTGCAGGTAATGGCGTTCCTCCGTATGAATATGAGTGGAACAATGGGATGGAAGGCCCATCGATTAGTAATCTAGCTAGCGCAATATATTGGGCTACCATTAGTGATGCGGCTGGATGTCGATTAATTACAGATCCTTTCGATTTAAGTGTCAGTAACAGCTTAGATGGCGGTGTTGAATTTATACAACATCTTGATTGTTTTAATAATCAAAATGGGGTCATCAGAGTTAAGGCAAATAGCGGTATTGAACCATATACCTATCAGTGGGAACATGGACCTACTACGGCCGAGGTATCACAACTTTCTCGTGGTTTCTATTCAGTTACGATTAATGATCATGGTGGTTGTCAGCAAGTAATAGAAAATATAGAGATCACGCAGCCTGATGATTTAGATATTGTTGTGAATAATATTGAGAATAATTTGTGCTACAATGATAACAATGGAAGCATCCAAGTTACAGCTGTCGGAGGGGAAGCGCCCTACTCCTTTTTATGGAGTAATGGCTCTCTGAATGATGATATTTCCAATTTAGTGGCAGGTTCCTACTTCCTGACCGTTTCAGATATTAATGGATGCAGTTTTGAGTCTGGGCCGATACGGGTGACTGAAGGGGATGAAATGACCATTAGCATAGATTCTATGAATACCTCCACATGCACAGGTAGTACAGACGGTTTTCTTCGAGTGAAAGTCGATGGAGGAAGTGGAGATTACAGTTATTACTGGAGTGATACTAACTTTGTAAATACGCCTCTACTTTCGTCTATTGTTTCGGACTTTTATTCAGTTACAGTAGTGGACGAACTGGGTTGTAAAATCGACATGCAAAACATATTTGTGGATACTAAAGCTAATGTACTTGATGTCTCTACTACTGTCATTCAACCCTTACATTGCTTTGGAGACTCCAATGCGCTAGTTAATGTACAAGTTGATTCTGCTGAACTGCCATTGGTTGCTAATTGGGACTTTGGATTTATTAATCAGCAAGACCAATCTAATTTTAATCAAAATGGATTGTATGCAGGTGGTTTTAATCTTACCATCACGGATAATAATGGTTGTATAGGTACTGATTATTTGTTTATAGACCAGCCTGAGCCTATCGTTTTAGAAGAAATAGAAAAAATAAATAACCTATGTTTTGGCGATTCATTGGGTGAAATAAAAATTAGTGTTTCTGGTGGAACTGGGGATAAAACCATGAGCTGGTTTCATGGTTATAACGGTGATCTAGTCGATAATCTTCCGAACGGCGACTATAAAGTGATTATTTCTGATGAACTCTTTTGCCAGCTAGTCTCAGATGAAATCAGCATTACAAGTCCAGACATTCTTGAAATGGAAGCAGTAATCGCACATAGCAGTTCTGCCAATGATGGGTCAGCTAATATTTTCCCGCTTGGTGGTGAATCACCATACCGTTACAAGTGGGATGATAGTGAGATATTCACCTCAAATAACAACTTTACAAATCTAGCACCAGGTATGTACCCTTTAGCTATAAGGGATAAAAACAATTGCGTACTTGACACCATCATCGAGATAGAACTAATCATCAACACATTTACAGAGGCAACACAAGGAAAAATAATAGCCTACCCAAATCCATCAAGGGATGTAATTTCCATATCTCCTATAACTACAAAAAGTAGAATTGTTGTTTATAATACAAATGGTTTAAAACTGTTTGAAGATTATTGTAATCAAGGCATGTACAAATATTCCATGATAAATCTAGATCCAGGCATCTATTTTATAGAAGTCGTATCACTTGCGAGCCATCAAAAAGAATATCTTAAGGTGCTTAAATACTAAGCTTAAGCTGGATGGATAATTTTATCGAGTTCTACACTAGCTGAAACAGCTCCAAAAATCGGCGCAACAACAGGTCCTAAAAAGGGTATAAACAGTAAAGCAAGAAACACAGTCCCATTACCTATGGCAAGCCATTTATGATTGCTTGTAAATCGGACACTTTCTCGCACATTTGCATGTCTTTCTAGATAGTAATCAAAATTACCAGCCCCTACATAATATGCTTGAAGGATAAATATTATAGGTGTGGTGATTAAAATAGCTCCGGGCACTACCCATCCTATCACCATAAGTATGAGGGTATAAAATAATTCTTTCGATATATTTCTAAGAGAAATCCTGATGCCTCGGATTATGTTTTTCCCAAAACCGATAATATTTTGTTCAAAAGTTATGGAAGGATGGTGATACCGTTCTATCTTTTCAGAGACCGTGCCCATCAAAGGTGATAACATGATAAGAACTACATATTTATAGACCACAGAAAAACCAATTAAAACCGAAAGGAAGGTACCTACATTAACCGTCTTTTCTACCACACTTTTCCCACGTTCAAAAGGATAATATTCTACTATCCATGTAGCCATGGTATCAGAAATTGCCCAAAATATCCACACAAAAAAACTGTAAACAATCAGGCTAAATGCACCACTAATAAAGACATACTTCCACAAGCCATATTTCGAAATGGATGGAATTATTTTTAAATACGCTAGAGCTCCTTTAAAAAAAGAACTGATCATGGCTGGTTATGCTTTTTTCTTACGCTTTGTTTTAAAAAACTCAGTAAGTTCTTTTTCCTTCATGAAACCAAGATCTAAGAAAGTTGCTCGAACAAATTTCTTAATATCTTGATAGTCTTTTCCTCGCTTATCTATGTACACTTTCAACAAACGTTTAACGTAGCTCACACTGAGTTCCTTGATGCTTTGGTTAAAACGCTGGTTACTGAAGGTGTTTATGTATAAAGTGATGATTTTGTAAATGTCAAAGTAATCTGTGTAACTCTGCTCATCTAGATTATTCAAAAACTTTCTTAAATACGAGAGAATCGTACTTCTTACGCAGAAATTCTCATCTGACCTTCCTTCATGCATATAGTAATAAGCATTAACTGCCTCGATAGCATCCTCATGCACGTATCCTTTTCCATGGACTATATCGATTAGGCCATAATACTCATCTATCGCAGTATTTACTTTTCTAGGAATCAATGCCGAAAGTCTTTTTTCTGCCACTGGATCAATTTCTAATTGTTCTTCCCAATGACTTCTTAGTACTTCAAAATACATACTACTGAAATCACTTATGTTTTTATCCATGTTTTTAAATGCTGTCGCGTAGGCCTTTTTGCCATCAGCATCTAAATCAATGTATAGACCAAAAATGATCATCAACTCAAGCATCTCGCGCTGAGATTGTAGCGATTCATTTTGCAACATGGTCGTTATATAAGGTACCAAGGTTGCATTCTCTAATTTGTGATTGTATCTATACATCACAAAATGTTTTAATAAATCTAACTCTACTTTTAGCTCTGTAGGGTTTGAAGGAAACTCAGCTGTATAATAGTTTAAACTATGAAACTGCCTTCTATACTTAGTTAATCCAGTCCACCTTAATTTAAGGTCTCTAAATCTATGTAGTTTCTGCGTTTGTAAAAAAGTCTTTACTTGCTTATTTGTGAAGCTTTCGATGATATTGGTAATCCAGATATCACTGCTTAAAGCAAAACCTATTTGCACGGCTTGACCGATTCTTAATTGAATTTGCTCAAAATTTGAAGACTGGCAAATAAACATTAAAATGTCCTTAAAGTGATTTTGCGGTCTGTGATATTTTACTTTCTCTTCATCGATCTGGCCTCTCAATACTGAGTAACCAATTACTCTCGGAAGGTACAATCCCTCAAAATCATTTACACAAATAGCCTTTTCCAAGCTCTCTAACTGGAGGGGATGATTGGCTGCAACCACCTCGTATAACTGGTGAATGCTTGGTTCGAATGCATCGATTAGGGCTTTGTACTCAACATCTCCCTCTTCTTCTAAATAAGTACTTAGAATTTCTGAATCCTGAATAGCCTTAGCAATGGCATCTAAATGTGTTTGGTAATTTGCGTGTAATGCTTCCATTTGATTGTAATATTTGCCTAAAATAAAATGAAACCCGGCTAGACATTTAAGCCTGGCCAGGTTCGTTTATAATATAATATGTCTTGAAAGCTAATGCTTTCTAATATGCTTCTTACTCTTCTTCTTCAGCTTTAGCTTCTGCAACTGGTGCTTCTACTGCAGGTGTAGCTTCAGCTGTTGCTTCTACTACTGGTGCTTCGGCAGATGCTTCTTCAGCTGCTCCTTCTTCACCAGCTGTTTCTCTAAATGCTTCTTGAGTCTCAGCAGCTACAGCTACTTTAGTAACTTTCTTGATTTCTCCTGAAAGTTCTTTATAAAACTGTTCTTTCTTAAGTCTAGTTTCTTCGAATCTAGCCGCAATTTTTGCTTCTTTTGCATCAATCCAAGCATGATACATTTCCATTGCTTTCTCTTCAGTCATTGCTCCTTTGGCAACTCCTCTCATTAAATGTCTTCGGTAATAAACACCTTTAAATCTTAGCATTGCTCTAACTGTATCAGTCGGCTGTGCCCCGTTCTTTAACCAATCGAAAGCCTTATCTCTATCTATTTCGATAGTTGCTGGACTTGTCATTGGATTGTACGAACCTATTTTTTCGATAAATTTACCATCTCTTGGTGCTCTTGCATCTGCTATCACCACATGGTAGAAGGGTTGTTTTTTTCGACCTCTTCGGGCCAAACGTATTTTTACTGCCATTAATTAAAATTTATTTGGATAAAACCATACCTGACTACCTTGTCAACAAGCACCAGGATTTTAACTCTGCAAAAGTAGTAAATTTCTAACTACAATTCTGATAAATTTTAATTTCTTTGTTGACTCGGAAAGTACAGCCAAAATATATAGTAAATTTAAGCTGTAAATCACCAAATCTGAAGCAATTTTAATGGCTAATAAAACAAAGAAGGTTACTCCTTTAATGCAACAATATTTCGATGTAAAATCGAAGCATCCAGATGCATTGCTATTATTTCGAGTTGGTGATTTCTATGAAACTTTCGGCGAAGATGCGATTAAATGCTCCAATGCATTAGGAATAGTATTAACGGCTAGAAATAATGGAGGAGAACCTATAGAACTAGCTGGCTTTCCGTATCACTCCCTGGATTTGTACCTACCCAAGTTAGTCAAATCAGGTTTTAGAGTCGCTATTTGTGAGCAATTGGAGAAACCTAGTAAGGAAAAGAAAATTGTTAAACGAGGAGTTACTGATGTGGTCACTCCAGGAGTCACCTTTAATGATACCATTCTTGATCACAAATCCAATAACTTTTTAGCGTCCATACACATGCATGATAAAGATCATTTTGGTATGGCCTTTATCGATATTTCTACAGGCGAGTTCTATATTTCTGAAGGTAATAAAGGGCTTTTAACCAAGCTTATACAGTCATATGAACCTACTGAAATTATCTACGCCAGAAATAAGAAAAAAGCATTATCATCGATTCTCGACCCTGAACTATACCAATACCCTTTGGATGAATGGGTGTACGCCACGGACTATGCTATTGAAAAACTTTCTGATCATTTCAAAGTAAAAAACTTTAAGGGTTTCGGCATTGAAAAACTAAAAAGTGGACAAATAGCAGCTGGAAGTATTTTACATTATTTGGCTAGTAATTATCAAGAACAGTTAAAACATGTAAGCAACATCCAGCGAATATCTAATGAGTCATTTATATGGTTAGATCAGTTTACCATTCGAAATCTGGAGCTCATTTTTTCTCAACATCCTGGAGGC
The DNA here is from genome assembly GCA_020629035.1 of Saprospiraceae bacterium. Taxonomy (GTDB): domain Bacteria; phylum Bacteroidota; class Bacteroidia; order Chitinophagales; family Saprospiraceae; genus JAHDDO01. Next base: position 43,801 of record JAHDEC010000022.1, read on the forward strand.
AAATCCCTTTTAGATATCATGGATCACACAAGATCACCGATGGGTGCTCGAATGATGAAGAAATGGATCTTAATGCCATTGGTATCAAAACAGGCTATCATCTCTCGATTAGATATAGTTTCTTTTTTAATCCAAGATGATACACTGAAGCTAGAGCTTAAAGAAATTCTGCAAAAACTTGGCGACCTAGAGCGTTATGCATCAAAGTTATCCATAGGCAGAATTAACCCTAAGGAACTAGCTTCACTAGCCTACTCAATGGGGCTGGCTAACGAATTAGTAAGCTTAATAAAAAGCAAGAAACACAAAGCGCTATCTATTCAATCGGATAAGATGGTACCTTGTCAGGCTTTTATTGATAAAATAAGTGAGGCATTGGTTGATGAACCACCTGTCAATTTCAAAAAAGGTACGGTCATTAGAGATGGGTATCACAAAGAATTGGATGAGTATCGCAAATTAGTTGCAGATAGTAAATCTGTTTTGTTAGAAATACAACAAAAAGAAATGCTAGCAACTGGCATCACTAATTTGAAAATTGGCTTCAATAATGTGTTCGGATATTACCTTGAAGTAACTAATAAATATAAGAACCAGGGTTTAGTACCCGAACACTGGATTCGAAAACAAACCTTGACTGGAGCGGAGAGATACATATCTGAAGAGCTAAAGGAGGTCGAAGAAAAAATACTAAAGGCACAATCAAGTATTGATATTTTAGAAGAACAATTATATGCTGAGGTGCTTTCGTTTTGTCAGACGTATATAGAAAGTATGCTCAGCAATGCGAGTATTTTAGCTACCCTTGATTGCCTCTGCTCTTTTGCTCATTTGGCTGAAGTAAACAATTATTGTAGACCTGAGGTAAATGAAGGTGATGTTATTGATATTAAAGATGGTCGACATGCCGTTATTGAGTGTCAGTTAGAACATCGTACAGCCTACATTGCCAATGATATCTATCTAGATAGCGATACTCAACAAATCATGATGATCACAGGGCCTAACATGTCTGGAAAGTCAGCTGTGCTCCGTCAGACTGCTCTAATTTGTTTAATGGCACAGATGGGTTCGTATGTTCCCGCTGCTTCAGCATCCTTGGGCATAATGGAGAAAATCTTTACTAGAGTCGGTGCCTCTGACAATATAAGCAGTGGTGAATCGACATTTATGGTGGAAATGAATGAAACTTCTAGCATTATGAATAACATGTGCAATCGGAGTTTAATCTTATTAGATGAAATCGGCCGGGGTACTAGTACGTATGACGGCATATCTATTGCATGGTCTATTGCCGAGCATCTGCACCAGAGTAAAAAAATAAAACCTAAAACGCTCTTCGCCACTCACTACCATGAATTGAATGAGTTGGCCAATCGTTTTGAACGTATCAAGAATTTTCACATTTCTACTAAAGAAGTAGGAAACAAGGTGGTTTTTTTACGCAAATTAACAGCTGGAGGAAGCGAGCACAGTTTTGGAATCCATGTAGCTGAAATGGCCGGAATGCCGAGGAGTATAGTTTCTAGGGCCAATGTAATTTTAAGTTCATTAGAACAAAAGTCTATAAAAGGCGAGCAAAAAAATAGTGTTGCTAGTATTCCAGATAATCAGCAATACGAATTAAACATTTATGAATCATTAGATCCTGAACAAAAAGCAATCATAGATGAATTGATGAAACTAAATATCAATGCTATGACGCCTCTTGACTGTATGATGAAACTATCTGAAATAAAAAAGATCCTGGAAGAACAAATCTAACCAGGATCTTGACATTAACTTTCTCGTATTTTATTGCTTGATAATTCTTTCTGAAAAGGTACTTTCTTGGTTTGAAATTTTCAGCATATACAAACCAGCTGACCACTTTTCTGTGTCGATTGATAAATTCACCTTGCTAACAGTTTTTTGCTTAAATACCCGTTGACCTTGAATATCAAAAATCTCTACAGTCCGTTCCATTGCATCAGTATTTTTTCCTTGTACGACAAGTAAATCACTTACTGGATTAGGAAATATTGATAAATCACTTAGTCCTAATTCATCCAAGCTACTTGGCAATTCGTTAATCACTTCGAAGGTCTGAGTAAATTCACAACCATTAGCATCTGTAATAATTACGGTATACTCACCTTCATTTAAGTTTGTAATATCTTCTGTAATTTCTCCATTACTCCATTCAAACTCATAAGGAGAGATACCACCAACAAAATCAATATCTATACTTCCAATACCTTCGCTATCAAAATCATCTTCTATCGACGCACCCTGGATAAAGATTTCTGCAGGTTCTAGGATTTCGAAACTATTAGACCACTGGTTGTTTATCTGATCCGATAAGGTATATTCATACAAACCAGGAGCTAAATCTGTAATGGATACATCTTCTGATGTATATCCATTAGGGCCCGTCCAGTTTACTATATACTCTTCTACTCCACCCATTATGGTTAATGAAATTGATCCATTATTTTCTCCATGACAGACCACATCAGTTGATTGCTCTTCTACAGTTAGAGGTAGAGGAACAAATACATCAATATCCTCACATGATTGACTCTTTCCACATTCATTTTCAACCTCTAAGCAAACAGTATATACTCCACTTTCGCTATAAATAACCACAGGATTTTGGTCCAGTGAAGAAGTTCCATTTCCAAAGTCCCAAGTCCATCCAGATGGCGTTCCAGTAGACATATCTGTGAAGTTTACTGTTTCATAATTAGCGTCAGAACTAAATAAACTTTGAGCATAATTGAAGTATTCACTAACGTTTATTTCGAACGATCCTTCGCATCCTTCATTAGTAATAAACGATGCAAAATAGGTACCCGCAGCGTTTACTTGTGGACCAAAATCTTCATCACTTACAATGCTTCCATCATCACTGGTCCATGCAATGGTGCTAATACCTTCATCCATCAAATGAGCTACATCCAAGGTTAAATCCAGATCTATACAATTCACTTCATAGCTTTCGGTGATCTCTACTTCAGGTATGGAATTAACCACTACACTTCCTTCAAGTGAAGTGGTACATCCTAAATCAGTTCTGAAATTGGCAACGTATAAACCACTAGCATCGGTCGTGATGCATGTTTCAGTTGAAATGATTACTCCGTCAGCATCCATCCACTGAATTTCACCCGCAAACTCATTGTCGACACACCAAGTTGCTAGTTCGCCTTCACAAACTTCTGTGTCTCCAGAAATAGAAACATTATCCAAACTATTATCCACAGATATATTTGCTTCCGAACTCGTTTCACAACCGTTGTCATTAACAGCATATAGTCTCACATCAGTTTCAATATTAAGAATGATACATTCTTGGTAAATGATAATGCCGTTAACTTCCCACTGGAAAGATGCACCTTCGCTGACATCAGCACATAAAGTAGTTTCATTGCCAGAACAAATAGCTAAATTTCCATCTATACTAGCGGTAGGTTCCACAAAATTTTCTGTTACTTCAATAGTTTGAGAAGTAGAACAACCATTAGCCATATTTACAGCTTCAACTAAATATACTCCTGCTTTATCTACATCATAAACTAGATCATTTCCAAGTTCACTACCATCCACATCGTACCAAGTGTAGTTGTACTCGCCATCTCCTTCAACGGAAATCGTTGTTTCTCCGAAGTTACAGTTCAAAACATTAGAAACTTCAGCAGCAATAACAGGAACATCCTCATAAGCTGATACACTGACAGAACTAGTTTCTGAGCAGCCGCTAACATTATTAACAGCACTTAGTGTGTAATCTCCTGCTGCAGACACATTAATCGTAAGCATATCGCTTTCTCCCTCAATTAAACCATTACTGGTAGTCCATGTGTATGACTCATCTGCATTACCGGAAAGCGATACTCCCGTTAGTATCACCATTTCATTATCACAATTTAATTCATCAGGCGTTTCTATATCTATAGCTGGAGTTTCTAAATTTTGCTCCACGGTAATATCAAATTGTGATTCACAGCCTGATGTTTCATTTACAGCGGTGAATGTGTAGGTTCCGGGCTCGTCTACCTCAATGGATAAACCGTTTGCATCCGCATCAATGACTCCATCTTGAGTGGTCCAAGTATAGCTTTCCACTCCGAGTGTATCCTCAGTGCTTGCTAATAAGCTAGCATTTTCTATTAAGCAGTTTATTATTTCATCATCTGAACTCGTCAATACTGGAGTAGCAACATTGGCCAAAACACTAAGCGTGTCGAAGGAGACACAGCCGGATACCGTATCGATTACTTGCAAGATATAATCGCTTGGGCTATCTACATAAATGGTATCTTCAAATCCTACAACATCACCTTCTGCATTAGACCAAAAATATTTTACAGATGGACCACTAGACGACCCTAAAGTGGTTAATTCTGCGGTCAGAGCTAAGCATGTTAACGTGTCTTCATTATTGGCAGTTGAAATCATAATATCTGGCCCCTCAACTTCTACATCTATTTCTTCAAAACAATTATTATCATCAACTATCTCCACTTCGTAGACGCCTTTCGCCAATCCAGTAAATAGAGTTTCATCTGAAAATCCATCACCTATGCTGTAATACAAATCTCCGGTTCCACCTGATCCACTTAATTCTATTTCTCCTTCGTTTCCAACACAACCAGCGTCCATAACTGTTGCGCTTGCTTCGATAGACGGAGGATCCTCAATTTCATAAGTTTCTATTATTGAACAACCATTAGAGTTGTCAAACACTGTCACTGTATACGTACCGGCTGTTAAATTCGAGGCTAGACCCGTTGAAGATCCATTACTCCATAAAAATGAATCATCAATAACATTTGAATTTACGCTGATTGCTCCATCGGGATAACCCGGGCAAGAAGGTGCTTCAATATAATCCGGAATAGTAAAGAGGGTCGATGTCCCACCTTGGCCAACAGTAAAAGGCCCAACTTCTACTTCATAATTGTGATCATCCGTTAGCGTACAATAATAAGTACCTAATGGCAAATCCGTAGCTATAGGCCCAGAATCACCATTACTCCAATCATAATCAATATTTCCGTAACCATTAACCGATGTTAACTCAATAGATCCAACACCACCTATGCAAGGGATGTCATTAATCACGGCAGTTGCGTCCATTTGAAATGACCCAATCATCCAATCAACCCAAGTGTTATATGATGCTTGACCCACATTGTATTTCTTTTTATTAGGTCCAACGGCGAAAAGCGTTGGATAAGCTGTCACACCATAATTGCTTACAATGTTTAAGTTAGAACCTGTTAAATCAGCAATAGGATATTCTGTTCCTGTAACCCAGTCACCCTGGGTTCCACCTACACAACCTGAAGGCCCATAAAGGCAGCTTGTATTTGTACTTCCATCTGATTCTAGAAAATAGACCATGATCTCATCAGTACCTGTTGGCCCATAATCTTCATACATATCTTCTAAGATTCCGGTACTGTGATAACTCCAGCAGGGGCCACACCAAGTGGTTGAAAAATCAATAATGGCTCCTTTGCCACTTTCAAGTACGTCATAAAGATTATGTGATATACCGTCAAGGTCTGTAACTGTCCAATCTGAAGCATTTGATTGGGCGTTAGATTGGCCACAAAAGAAAAAGAAAAGCAAAATAGGAAGTAAACGTTGCATCATAGTTTTTTGGTTTTGTTATTTCAGCATTGAAAATATGGATATGCCTACTCAAAACCAAATATAATACCAGTACATTCTATTTTTTCATACCTGGGAATTGATTCATCATCTGATTCATTCCTTTTCCTTTACTCATCATGTGCATCATCTTTTTCATTTGATCAAATTGTTTAATAAACATATTGATTTCATGAATCTTCTGACCACAGCCTCTAGCGATTCGCTTCTTGCGGCTCATATTTAGTAATTCTGGGTGACTTCTTTCTTGAGGTGTCATTGAGTAGATGATGGCTTCAACCTTATTAAAGGCGGAGTCATCAATATCCATATTCTTAGTCATTTTACCGACTCCAGGAATCATGTTCATCAGGCTCTTTAGGTCACCCATTTTTCTAATTTGATTTATCTGGCTTAGGAAATCATTAAAATCAAATTTATTTTTTCTGATTTTCTTTTCTAGACGTTTAGTTTCCTTTTCATCAAATTGTTCTTGAGCTTTTTCGACAAAACTCACAATATCACCCATCCCAAGAATTCGCTGAGCCATACGATCAGGATGGAAAACATCTAGGGTTTCTAAGGTCTCTCCAGTCGAAATAAACTTAATAGGCTTACCAACCGTATACTTGACAGAAAGGGCAGCTCCTCCCCTAGTATCACCATCTAGTTTGGTAAGTACAACACCGTCGAAATTAATTCTATCATTAAATGCTTTGGCCGTATTAACAGCATCCTGTCCTGTCATTGAATCGACCACAAAAAGTGTTTCTGTAGGCTGAATTGCGTAACGAATAGACTCAATTTCTTGCATCATTTCTTCATCTACAGCGAGTCGACCAGCCGTATCCACAATGACTACATTGTACTGATTTTGGGTAGCATGAACAATGGCATTTTCTGCGATTGATATTGGGTTTTTATTCTCTGGTTCTTTATAGATACCAGCTCCAATTTGTTCTGCCAATACTGTTAACTGGTCTATAGCTGCAGGTCTATAAACATCACAGGCAACCATTAATACTTTGAGTCGCTTTTTCTCTTTTAAATATTTAGCAAGTTTAGCCGAAAAAGTTGTTTTACCAGAACCTTGCAAGCCAGATATTAATACTACTCCAGGAGAGCCCTTAACATTGATTCCGACTGATTGCCCACCCATGAGTTCAATCATTTCGTCCATCACAATCTTAACCATGAGTTCGCCTGGCTTGACTGCTTTAAGCACATTGGATTGACCCATTGCCTCATCCTTCACCTTGTCGGTGAATTCTTTTGCAATAGCATAGTTTACATCAGCGCTAACTAATGCTCGTCTAATCTCTTTAATTGACTGGGCTATATTTATCTCGGTTATTTTGCCTTCTCCACTTAGGTTTTTAAAGGCTCCTTCTAGTTTCTCGTTTAACGACTCGAACATATAATGTTAAGTTAATTCACTCTTAAAATGTTCACAAATATAACACACTTAGCTATCACTTAAAGTCCAAGAACGTTATTGTTTGGAATAAAAAATATGTTAATAAATAATATTTGAAATTTAAATTATGAATGTATTTGCCAATCAATTATAAAAATATATTTTTATGCTAACAAGAAAAAAGCGGCAGTTATATATTATATTTTTATCTAATATATGTATATTTGTAGCTGATCTGCAATTAATTCCATGAGATACTTAATTTTTGTCTTCGTATTACTTTCGTTTACATCCGACAGACCAAATGTTGGTGATGTAATAGATAAATTGGATGGTGTAACGGTGCACTACAATGGAGACATTGAAAATGTATTTGGTAGAAATCTCACAGATACCGGATATAATTTAGGACTAAAGTATCAATGCGTTGAATTTATCAAAAGATATTATTACGAACACTACGGTCATGAAATGCCATATACCTATGGTCACGCAAAAGACTTTTATGAATGGCGCATAAATAAGGACTGGAGAGTCTTTAATGAGAAGAGAGGTTTGTATCAATATCGCAACGGGAATTATGCTATGCCTAAGAAAGGTGACATTTTAGTCTTTGGAAGGGACAAATACAATCCTTTTGGTCATATAGGTATTATTTCTGAAGTTGGTGAGCATCACATTGAAATGGTTCAGCAAAATTATGGCTACGAAACAAGAACTAGTTTTCGATTAGCAAATCTGCACGAAAAATATTACATAGCTAACGAGTATGCACTTGGTTGGTTAAGTCTTAATTAAATTTTCAAATTCCATACTAATTCTAGGGACTAAATACGTTTGATAGTATTGTTTAACTAGTCTTTAATCATATTGGTTAAAAAACGCCTAATAAGATATTATATCTCAATTAGAAGACTTATTTTCAATGACCAATATCAAAACTGATAATTTATACACGCCTTATGAATGTTAATCAAATACCATTTGCTCATTTATTAGCTAGCCTTTTTATATGCTTTGGTACCTTTCAATTAACTGCTCAAGCTGAATTATTTCTAGAGTCAATGAAAGGCTATAAATCCAATGAGAGAATTTCTGATCTGTTTATTGATAGTAATAATGAAATATGGGTTGCCAGTGCCTCTGGGATATCTACCATTAAGGATGCCAATGAAGCACCTGAAAAGATTGCTGGGGACAAAATCCCCCTCGTAATAAAAATTAGTGAATCTGGTAAAAAGTTCATTGGGTATTCGGACAATACCCTCTATGTAGACGGGCAGGAGATGCATGCATTTGAAGAAGCGAATTATATCATAACCGATATTGAAATACATAAACAGTCCGTATTTGTTGGGACAAACAATGGCTTATACAAATATGATCTTGGTTCAAACAAATTTAAGAAGCATTATACTTCCAGAAATTCGATGCTTCGTTCAAATCAAATAAATTTTATTTTCTCAGACTCTGAAGATAGGCTTTGGGTTGGGACAAAAAATGGAATTTTAGTTCAGAAAAAGAATGATGTTGATTTTTCTAAAAACTATGATTCTAAACTAAATTATATAGCAGCTTGTGAAAATCAAGAAGGTATATGGTTAATTTCAGATCAATTTATGTGGCTCATTGAGTCAACCGATAATCGATGGGTAGATGTAGGTTTAAAGAAAGGTTTGTATCAAGGTGAAATCAATGACATTGAAGTAGATAATGATGGCTCTATTTATATCGCGTCGGATATCCTAGTGCGTTTTGATCCTTATCAAAACCTCACCGAGCAATACACAAATATTCTTGGTATTGCCAGTAAAAAATGCCTTGCTCTTGAGTGCGATAAAGACAATATAATTTGGCTTGGAACTTCAGATGCTGGTTTATATAAGATATATAAAGAATTGAAAAATATACCTGCAGATAAAAAACGGAAAGATGAGCTGCCAGTGGTAAGTAAACCTGAAAAGCTTAGAGCAAGCAGCATCCTAGAAAATGCCATTTCCTGTTCTGGACAGCAAGATGCAAAAATCTTAGTTGGGACTTCTGGCGGGCAGGCTCCCTATACTTATCAGTGGAGTGATACGAGCTTGTCAGGTGATAATCCTAGTAATTTAGGACCAGGGAGATATGCTGTAACTATTTCTGATAGTTCGGGACAAGAGACCTCATCTGAAATAATCATAGAGGATGCCAGCAAGATAGAAATAAACATTAGTGAAATAGAGCGAATTAGCAAAGCACAGAGCCGAGATGGATTCTGCAAGCTAAATATACAAGGTGGCACCTCTCCCTACACTATACAATGGGATAATGGAGAAACGGGTAATATTGCTAGAAAATTAGCTGCAGGAGCACATAGCGTAAAAGTTACTGACGCTAGAGGATGTACGGATGAGCTAGATATTGAGATTAAGAAGCCTAAGAAAATTGCTAACCTAGATCGAGAAAAAATTGTTGTAGGTCAGACCTTACGATTAGTCGAACTTTTCTTTGAAGCAGATTCGAGTACTATCAGTATAAATTCTTTCGAGGTACTCGATGAGATTTATGACTTCTTAAATGAAAATGAAGATATCTTTATCGAGGTTGGTGGACACACAAATAGCATTCCTCCTCATGAGTATTGCGACAGAATATCTTCAGCGAGAGCCGAAGAAGTAGCCAAATACCTATACAACAAAGGGATAGAAAATGAACGGATAGAACACAAAGGGTATGGTAAAAGAAATCCAATTGCATCTAATGAAAATGCAAGTGGAAGAAAGAAAAATCAACGCGTAGAAATTAAAATATTACAAATCGAACCTTAAGTTCTATTTCTTAGTTCATATATTTAGTTTTGCTACCAATTGAAAACTAAGCATAGTAATATTCATTTACTCAAGATAATGGAAGAAAATAAAATAAACTTACTCCTAGCAGATGATCATCCAATACTACTAAACGGTCTGGCAGACTATGTAAAAAACATAGAAAATTGTACGGTCATAGCTCAAGTGAGTAATGGAATGCAGGCATTAAATACCATTATTGAACAGGAAATTGATATAGCCATTTTAGATATTGATATGCCTTATTTCAGTGGTTTGGAAGTTGTGAAAAAAATCAAATCTATTGGCAAGGAAACTAAAATGGTTATTCTAACACTGCACAAAGAGAAAGATCTTTTCGAAGAGGCAAAAAATCTAGGCTGCCATGGATATCTTTTAAAGGAATTTGCATTGGATGAAATCAAAGAATGCATCCAAACAGTTCAAGATGGAGAGTTCTACTTTAGTAATAAGCTTAATGATGTCTTAGAAACTAAAGAGACCATACCAGAATATGATTCCTTTACACCTACTGAAAAGAAAGTATTACAATTAGTCTCTCAAGCAAAAACAAGTTCTGAAATTTCTGAACTCCTATTCATCAGTAAAAAAACTGTAGAAAATCACAGGAGTAATATTTGTAAAAAACTCAAGCTAGAAGGAGGCCACAATAGTTTATTAAAATGGGCTATTGAAAAGAAAGATTTACTCAACTAGCTTATTTTTTTTCTGGATTTTCTCCTTCGTACTTAATCATTAGATGTATCCAAAGCGATCTTGATCCTCTTAATAACTTGAGATACATTAAGATGCCCAATAGAATGATCCATCCCATTGTTGCTTCTACTCCTTTGTTAAAATAGAACACCATTATGAGTGCTATCGGCAAAAGAATAAACGAACCTATTATATAAGATAAGAACATCGCTCCATAATAATAACCTGGTTCAGGCTCAAAACTTTGATGACAGTGCTCACATTCTTTATGCATAGCTAGAGGCTTACCGAGATTTAGTGGTTTAATAAATAAATCATGTTGCCTACACCTTGGGCACTTATAACTAAACATACTTCGTAACCATGCAAACCATTTAATCATTATATTTTCCTTTCGATGCTTTTGCTAATTCTATGTGTGCTAAATGATGCTTACAGTGCCAAGCATATAAGGATAACATTTGCGCTAGACTTAATGTTCGCTCCATTTCCGGATGGACCAATAATTTTTGCCAATGTTGTTGCTCGAATGTTTCAAGCAATAATGTCCACCGCTTATGTACTCCAGAAAGGATGTTTAGACTACAAGTTAGATCCTCATTATTTGCATCCACCAGTTTTGCCCATTCACTTTCTTCATAGGTCTTAATAATTGGCTGATCCTCTGTAAGCGCTAATTTGAATCGAATCAAACTATTCATATGACTATCTGCGCAATGATGCACGAGCTGAATAATATTCCAACCTTGAGGTCTGTATTTCTGTAGTAGAATTTCTAGCATTAATCCATTTACAGCGTTGGTAACATGCGCTGGAAACTTTCTTATAATTTCGACATATTCATTCAATTGAATAGCTGAAACTGTCTCTGGAAAACTAAACTTTCCGATTGGGTATCGTAATGATTCAATGTTCATATTATTTATATTTTATGATGGCGCTCCCTTCTCTTCTAACATCTCCCTTAGCCTTATTTTCCGTTAAATCAATGCTATGCAGCCCTCCAAATAACAATTCAGGATATTCCCAGGTCTTTATATCCATATCTGTGACTTTATCCTTATAATTTAATCCAGATTCAGCATAACAAACTGAACCGTTTTTATACATAAGTGGTGTCTCGACAGAGTCTGTTAATGTTTTCTCTAATTTAAATTTATTGTATAACATCTGACCGATAGAAAATGGGATGCGAGTGGCTCCACCTGTACCTGTCAGAAAGCTTAATTCATTATTTGCATCATACACTAAAACTGGACACATCATTGAGGAAAGTCGCTTATTGGTAAGCCATGAGTCTATTCCATTGGGTAGCAGTGCTGTTTCCCCTAGCATATTATTCATATGAATATCTGTACCAGGAATAAAATATCCGCTGCCCTCTCCTATTGATACCGACAATGCTACTCCATTTTCCATAAGGGTCTAAAATGTTAAAATGAGAGGTTCCTCCAGCTATGATGTTAGTCGCCGTATTTGATGAATTTCCGAAAATCGAATCAAATAACTTTTTGCCATCTTTTAGGTAAGGTTCGCAAGCATCGAATGCTTCCAGCAATCGATCAAAATATAGAGGCTCGCTAGGAAAAACGCTTTTTGCCCATAATTGCTTAGTGAATCTGTACAAGAGACCTCCTCCCAAAGATGGTAGACCTGGAGCACTTATTCTATGATTTCCAAGATTGAAAGTAAAGGGTTTTTTAATGAGCAACTCATACTGTTCAAAATCCTTTCTGGTTAAATACCCTCCATTTTCTTCACAAAATCGAACGACGGTTTCAGCAACTTCCCCTCTGTAAACCCAGGCTTTATTTTCATGGGCTAAAGATTCTAAGAAATCGGCATAGGCTTCCATTTGTATAATATCTCCTTCTTTTTTCAAAGTAGCATGACGAAAAAATATTTCTTTACCTCGATCCTCTAAGCCAAAGATGGATTGAAGTAAATCTAAATCTAGTGCTTGGAAATTTGTCAGTTCGACACCTTGAACAGCAAGGGACTGAGCTGGTTTAATTAACTCTTTAAGTGTCATTCGGCAATGATTCTCTACTAGATAATGGATCATTGCCATCGCGCCAGAAACCGCCATAGAAGCAGGTCCTGCATAAAACCTTTCTTGACTTGCTCCAAAATCTACAACCACCTCGGTGTAATTAGGACTTTGTGCGGTTTTATTTAGTGGAGTCTGTGTGAAGTAGTCAATTAAGAAGTTACCACTTTCTGCAGAATGGATATTAACAAAGCCTCCAGCGAATGATGATGCCATGGCTGGCTCTGTAATGGACAAAGTAAGAAAAGCTGCTACTGTTGCATCAAAAGCATTTCCTCCTGCTAGTAAGATGTTATTTGCGACCTCACTAGTTTTGTGGTGGCCTGTTGCTACCGCATGATAAATAGAATTATTAGTGCTTGACATTGGACTCTTTTAATAAAATTGGTACCCAGTAGCTGAGAGGCACCATTTCAAATCCAGCCTTTTTTAAGGCAAGATCACTTTCCTTTATAAATGATTCATCCTTCTCTAAAAAACGAATAAAGACTTTACACATTTTTACAAATTGCTCTGGATCATGAATAACAGGAATTTGACGAGAACCAACAGACTTTAAAAAGCGCACAAACAAGGGATAGTCATAGAGGCAATAGTCATCTGGTTTATTCAAATGCAGATACAAAAATATCATCTGATAGTTACTGTGATAATGTTCAAGCTTAAATTTGTCTTTGCGCTGGAGGACAATTAATAACTCGTCGCAATGGAGCAAAAATCTAGAACAGCGCATATTTAAATCTTTGCTTTCATTAAAGAGATCTCTAAACATCGAGCGAACAAACTCTTTGTCCGTCTTTATAAATTCCAGCATAATCTCTTTGGGAAACCAATCTTCTTTCTTCCAAAGGCGCCTTGAGATTTGACTATCAAAAGCTTTATCAAACATGGAATAAAAATCGATTGCTTCAATGTCCCAATGATTAGTATAATACTTTAAAGCATCTGTGGCAAAAGTATTCTCGAAGCTAGTATTTTTTGCAAGTTTATTAGTTAAGGAATTTATGTGGTCTTTTATAGCATCGACTTTCATTGGATTTACATTATTGGTTGAGTTTGGGATAAAACACTTTTTCAATTAAATCTTTAATAGTAATTCTAGCGGTTTTCTAGAGGTTATCACAATCTTATTTCTAAGTACTCTACATTTTGAAAAACATAAAAATACTTTAGTAAATAATTTTATTTAAGATGGTTTAAAGCTACATTGTTTCTAAATAATAATGTACTTGCTAACTAGTTACTTTTTTTAAATTTAAATCATTCAGGCTATGGTACCCTTAATTTTCTTAGTGATTTCGACGCTTTTTGTAGCAACACTAATACAATCTGTCTTTAAGCTAATAGGTCATAAATGGGAGGAAAATGGAAACAATGGCAGAATAATCATGAACATTTTTAAATGGCCAATAATCCTTTTTGTGCTCTTTATACTATTTATTTCTTTTGGTGTATCCTTTATTGAAACCAATATAAATTAGCCCAGTAGTAAACAAAAAAGGTTAGCACTGTGAAGCACTAACCTTTAGCGGAAGAGGAGGGATTCGAACCCCCGGTACGCGTTAACGTACGCCGGTTTTCAAGACCGGTGCATTAAACCAGCTCTGCCACTCTTCCTGAGCGACTGCAAATGTACAATCAATTTTATCTTAAACAAAAAAGAAAAGGAAAAGAATGTATAAAAGGTGAAATAAAAAAAAAAAAACTAATTATCTAATTGAGGTAGAATCTAACCTTACGTTCATACCTGAAACTAGGCCTCGACCATTTCTTACATTTGAGCGATCAAGAACAACCTCTTCAGAGTTGTATGAGTTTGCACTAATTGCATTAGATATTGCTTTATGGTAAGAATAATACTCTTCTGTGACTGAGTATAATAAGAAATGTAAAAATTTATGCTCATTCTCTCGGATATCTATTTCTTCCTCAGCTGTAAAAGTAGCTGTGATAAATTCGTCTTCTTCTAAATCATCTGCATCAACTAAAAAGCCATACATATCTTTTAATTCAAAACAAGCCTTTTGCCCTGTTGAGAAATAATAATCAACGTGATTGTAAAAGTTGTTGGTATAGGTACCAATAACTGGCGCCCCTAAATCAATAGTAACTTCTCTTAATAATGGAATGATATGATAGAATCTTGTTGCATCCAGATCTTCGCTATCCCTTTCTACATCCAATTGTACATTATAAGTGTACAGTCTGAGTTTAGGATTGTCTTGATTTTTTTCTTCATCAAAATTAACTATGTTAATAAACTCAAATTTTGGCTCAGGTGGGATTTTTGTTATGGCATCAACTGCATTAACATCTTCATAAGGTGGAGTAACAGAAACAGTGTAAAGTTCTCCTGGAAAAATATTCATCCCTTCTTCCCTTGTGAAAACTGCGGTATGACTCAATTCTCCTTTATGACTATATTTCAATGGATAAACACCCTCGGAAGATGAAACATTAACAATGGTGTTTTCATCAATGTCTAAATACTCGTAATCATTTAACAACGGAATGGTGGAGGAAACCTCTACAGAAACTTGCTCGCCAGGAATCAACTCACTCATGACGAATAACTTTTGACTGGTATTTTTAACTAGACCACTAGCATCTTCTCTACAACTAATGTTTATTAGGCAGCACAGTGTAATTAACGAAAATAATATCTTCTTTGGTTTTACCAATATAGGGTTATTTTATTTTGGTCACTCGTTTCACTTATAAAAATACAATAAGTAATCCTTCTTCCCTAATTTAATATAAAAAATCAATAAATTTTGGAAAAAGTTTAACACTATTCTGTTAAAATGACATTGAAAAGCTAAATGTGGGTACTATTGCAAGAAAACTTACCGTTTCAGCACCAAAGCTTGTGGGCTCAAAATTCCTAACCAAGTCCATATACAATGGGTTTCGTCTATTATAAACATTGTAGGCTCCAAAGGTTATTTTTTGTCTACCCCATGTGTAATTGTTAAACAAACTAATGCCTACATCCATTCGGTGATATGGTTGAAATCTAACATCATTTTTTTCATCATAAATGAGGATGATAGTGACATCTCCATTAGGCAACAAAATTTCGGTGTAATCGGTTGGAATTGATATCGGGTTTCCGGAACCATAAACCCAATTTACCGATAGTTCGACATTATCATTAAGTGAATAGACAGCATTTAATTTTACTGCATGTCTTCTATCAAAACGATAATGAAAAGTATCTGCTTTAGCAAAACCATCAAAAGTTCTAAATGCCTTAGACCAAGTATAATTTGCACCAAATGTAAATCTTCCTAAGTTTTTGTTTAATGAAGTCTCGACACCATAGGCTTCTCCCTGCCCAATTGGAACATTGGTTTGCCAATTTTGTAACTCAGCAATCCGTAAACTACTACTCTCATTAAATCTGGCTAAATCACTTAATTTCTTATAATATGCTTCTATCCCAAATTGTGTTGATTTAGACAATTGTTGATGGTACTCAAGCGATGCAATCCAAGCTTTTTCTGGGGGTATATTGCTAGTAGTCGGTATCCATACATCTAAAGGCAAACCTACTCCAGTATTTGACAACAAATGTGAATATTGGGATAACCTACTATACGATGCTCTAAAAGTTGAACCTCCGTTTTCATACATTAATGAAGCTCGAGGCTCGGGAATAATATAGGTGGTTGAATCTACTGAATGAAAGGCCTGGTTTAAGCCTATATTAAGCCTCCATCTCTTTGATAACTTTAGCTGATCTTCAAAATAAAGTCGCATTTCACTTCCAACAAATGTTTCTTGCTCAAACAAGGAGTACAACGCCGCTTTATCTACATTTTCGTCATCAGGTATTTCATTATCAATGTCATTGGTAATAAACAGCCCTGGTCTATATCTATGTCTTACTAGATCATATCCAAATCTAAAGGTATGATTGCTCGAATAAATCCAATCTACATTTGTTTTAAGTCCTATGTCTTGTATGCCTGTATTATAAAGCTTTGCTCTAAAATATCTGGTAGTTAGCGAATCTTGTTCATTTCGATTTTCATATTTTACTAAGTCAAATGCTTCAAAATTGTACCTCGAAATATAGAGTGAAGATTTCACGAAAATAGAATTTGACGCTTGCCAGTTCCAACGAATAGTCCCTAATGTATTTTGAAATTCCCAGTCTAAATTATTTTCATCTTCAACGTTATTTTCATCGTCTAATAAAGCAACATCGTTTCTAAAAACATCACGACCATTGAAAAAACTAACAAACAGTTTATTGCGCTTATTTAGCGTGAAGTTCATCTTTGCATTCATGTCATAGAAATATGCATTGGTTGCATTTGACTCATTACTGGAACTAGTGTTTCTGGCATATAGATTAATCCACGGGTCTAGATAAGTCCGTCTTGCACTAATTAAATATGAAGATTTGTCTTTAGTAAAGGGCCCCTCTATCGCTGCTTTTGCAGAAATTAAACCAATGGAAGCATGGGTTCTAAATTCTTTGTTATTTCCTTCCCTAGTAATCACATCTAACACTGAAGATAATCTCCCACTGTATCGAGATGGAAACCCTGCTTTATATAACTTAGTTGACTTTACTACATCTGAATTAAATATTGAAAATACGCCTAAGGCATGATTTACATTATATACAGGAATTCCGTCTAACATCACTAAATTGTGATTAATCGAGCCACCCCTCACAGACATACCTCCAAAACCATCTGCACCAGTATTGATACCAGGCTTCATATAAGCCATCCTTACCACATCGGGTTCGCCAGCCAGTGGTACAGAAGATCTCAATTCATCGATACTAATTTCTTCAACATCTGCATTTTCCGATTCAATTGTTTCAGATGACTCTATGACAAGTACTTCGTTTAGCTGAACATTAGGATTAAGCAAAACATTGATCTGTTCATCCTTTGTAATCGTAATGTCAACGATTTCAATTTTGTATCCTAGGTATGAATAATAAATATGCTTCTCTCCCGCTTTTACTTTGAAGCTGTAAAAACCGTACTCATTAGCCGTTGTTCCAAAGGATTTATCGTGCAAATAAACACTTCCAAAAGGCAGTCGTTCTCCAGAAATGGCATCTGAAATGTAACCACTTATTGTATGCTCTTTACTTTGATCAATTTCTTCTGTTTTTACAAGTACGATTTGATTACCAATAATCCTGTATTTTACTCCAGTCCCTTCTAAAATCTCTTCTAATACTCGTCCGACAGGTTTACCTCTGGATACAACATTGACCAACTTATCTTCTTCAAAAATTTCATCCTGAAAAGAGATATTAACACCAGACTTTCTACTGATTTCTTTTATTATTTGACTTAAAGGCAGGTTAGTAGCTGAATAAACAATCCTAATCTCATCAGGTAACTCTGATTGAGCAAATGTTTCGTTTGCATAGAAAACTAGCACAAACAATATACAAATAATACGAAGCGTTTGCTTCATTATTGAGGTTTTGGGCTACATCAAAAATGCTTAAAGATAAGCTATGTGGAATTAATCCTTGCAAGAAATTTCTACAAGAGCATAATTCTTATCATTGAATCTGTCAAATATCATGCCTTGTGCAGATAATAGAATAACAAACAGATCATTTAATGATACATTGCTTAGATCGGGAGAGGTGAAATGACAATTTGCAGGTACCTTAGTTTTGATGTCAATATTGACTCCATAGAAACTTTCGATATCCGAAATTACTTTATTTATAGGTGTACTATTAAACGATAAACCATTTTCTAACCATTTAACTGCGTTAGGGTCTATCTTTTTATTGACTTTAATACTTTGTTTTTTAGGATTATAAACTAACTGCTCACCAGCTTTGAGTGAATAATCTTTACTATTATAATTAACATTTATGCTACCTTCAATTAAATCTATTTGAACCGTTTTGTTCCATTTTACATTGAAACTCGTTCCAGTAACCACAATATTTAAATCTCCTACTTCAACACTAAATGGCAAATCAGGATTTTTAGCCACATCATAAAAAACTTGGCCTCTTAGTAAACTTGTCTTTCTATTCTTTTTGTCAAATTTGGATGAAATGTCAACTGAAGCATTGGGTGCTAAAGTAAGTTTTGTCCCATCTGAAAGAACTTCATGAGAAGCTAAAGTATTTGTGTTGGTAAAGTTTTCTGTACTATCTGTGTTAAGAAACAAAAAAGAAAGAGCCACCAATATTAAACCTATTGCAGCAAATGACAAAATTCTTCTTCTACTGAAGATAGAAACAACTTTTGGCTCTGTTGGTATCGTATTTGAAATCGAAACAACTTTTGGTTGTTCCACTTGATTTGCTACCCTATTTTGGAATTTAGCAAAAGCTGAGTTTGCATCAAATTTTTCTGTAGACTTATATTGACTAGCGTCATCCCATATATTCTTAATCATGTCAGCCTCCTGTGATAAGTCAGGATTTTGCTGAAGGAATTCATTCAAAGGCATTTTGTTAGCTAATGAATCATCATTAGTTAACTCCTTCAGGATAGATAATATGAGTTCGTTATTTGGCATAGACACTCTTAAGACACGGAGTATTTAAAATACCCCTATTCAAAAGATGTTAATTTTTATTAATATTTTTCATAATATATTTCCATCTTACTTCTAAGCAATTTTAATGCCTTACTTATCTGATTCTCGACGGTTTTGACAGAAATCTCCAATTTATTGGCAATTTCTTTATAGCTCAGTTCTTCAAATCTACTCAAAATAAAAACTAATCTGCACTTTTCAGGTAATTCGTCAATACAAATAGTTATATAATCTTCAAGCTCATTTTTTTGCATGGTGTGTGTAACATTATACTCATCACCCCTATTAGTTACGCCTTCATCCACTTCATCAAAAATCTGCTTATTAGCTCTAAGCCAGTTTAATGACCTATTTACAATTGAACGAAATAAATAAGATTTAATTGAGCTTGTAATATTTAAAGTTTCACGCTTGTTCCAAATTTCTAAAAATAAATCTTGCACAAGGTCTTCGGCTACTTCTCGCTTCTTAACAACTCTTATACTACGCAGACAAAGCATTTCGAAATAATCATTGAAAAGATACTCAATTCCTTTCTGATTATTCTGTTTTAAATAATTTAATATTTGATCTTGTCTATCTAGCATCAAGTGTTGAAATAATAATTGCATAAAAGTAGCATACAAATCCTTACAAGTTTATTTTAGCGTCAATAAATTCGAAAATTTTGAAACTAAAGAAATTAATACTTTTAATACCCTTCATATATTTATACGCATGTAATTCAAAAAGTAATGAAAAAACTGGGGAAATAACTACAAATGATTTTTCTGACGCAACTACTGCTCAAAAAACGACAAATATCACCCCCTTACTTTATGAAGACATTTATAAAGATGTGGGTATAACTGGGATAAATTATTCCAATGGTCAATTTGATCTTGACTTTCTAGGGGAATCTATGAGGCTGGGAGCTCAGGATCCAAATTCTTCAGATTTCTTGAAAAGTACGGCTATCGGTCATCATATTGAAATCCATATTTTAGGGAAAGACTGCATTGAAGCAAATGGGACACCTATTAAGTATGCCTTAGAAGATGGTGTCCATGATCTTGTTGTCTTCAGTTCCACCAGTCACAATATAAGTGTAAAAAATCCTAAAGCCCAGATTGCAGCTCGAGTTACCATTGCCAATGGTAAGTTAGTGAATGGAGAGATGATACCTTATTCTTATATATTATCTAACTGTAATGTAAACCAGCATGTAAACAGTGATGGCACCGCTATCTTTGATTTTTATATTCGAGGAGCTACCTTAGGTTTGAGTCATATGGTAGAATTAACATTGAATGGGAAGTCCTTTGCGATTAACAAGTGGCAACCTGTGGTTTTACATGGTCTTAAAAAAGGTGATAACTTATTGGAAGTCAAATTAAGGAATAATATCGGAGGAATTGTGGAGTCTCCCGTTCTGCCACTTCAAGTTAACTACTTTATGGAGTAAGATTTTTTTGTTCAATGTCTTGTTGAGTATGGAATATCGGCATCTGTCAGCGACTCTAAGAAATGGATTAAATCTATTTTTTGCTGTTCAGTAAAATTGATGGGCTCAAGCATTAGTGTATCCATGTTTATTGGCTTGTCGACAAAATCGTAGGGATTGCTGTAGAAATCAATAACTTCTTCTAATGTTTTAAACATTCCATTGTGCATATAAGGGCCTGTAATTGCGACATTCCTTAAGCCTGGAACCTTAAATTTTCCTAGATCAGCGGAATCTTTTGTAATTTCAAATCTTCCTTTATCATTTAATGCTTGCCCATCAAAAAGTCCGATATTTCTAAATTCATCACTTGTGAAATCAGGTCCAAAGTGACATTCGAAACATTTGAATTCATCAGCAATAAATATTTCTCTCCCTCTTAATTGCGAGGGATTTAAAGCTGTCGTGTCTCTATCTGTCAACCATAGATCTGCCGGAGATGATCCATTACTTTCTAGAGTTAATTGAAAGGATGCTAATGCATCTAAAACATTGGTGGAGTCTGGTGAGCTCTGGTAAATTTGAGTAAACAATCGAATATAGGATGTATCCTCTTCGATTCTTTGTACTGCTTCTTTAAAAGGCAAATTCATTTCGTCTGGATGCTCTATAGGCCCGATAGCTTGCTCCTCTAGACTTGAAGCTCTCCCGTCATAGAAAAAGTACGGTCTATTCTTCATATTCATTATAGAAGGCGTATTTCTAAAGCTTAGTCGTCCTTCTACACCTTTAGAAATGCTTAGCGTATCAGCAAAAGCATGATTAGGCTTATGGCAACTGGCGCAAGAAATAGATCTATCAGAAGAAAGAATTGTATCAAAAAATAGTTTTTTCCCTAAATCGGCCTTGGTAATTATCTGATTGGTGGTAGGTGTAAATTCGGCTTGTAGACTTGCCATGGCAATAAATCCTACAACTAATAAACCAATGGAAAATATAAGCTTCATTATTCTCTACTAATTATGCTAAAATACTGGTTTAAACCACTTTAAAAGACTTCTTAATTTGCAAAAGTATTTAATAAAAGTTTTTTGTAGGGCAAGATTAGGTAGATATCTTAGATTAGATCAAGCCTAAATCTAATTAACTCTTCTTGGCATAAAAAAAGGGACAAATCATAAGAAATGTCCCTTAAACGGGTGGATGATGGGATTCGAACCCACGACCCTCGGTACCACAAACCGATGCTCT
>JAHDEC010000023.1 GCA_020629035.1 Saprospiraceae bacterium
AGGTCCAGTTTTTACCAAAATAGACTTGTGAAAGGTGACTTGCTATGTGTTTTGTGAGTTCCAAATTATTATTCTTTAAAGGTGACTAAATAATATTAAGTCTCTTTATTTTTTAAAATCTAAAAAACTTTAATTGTTTTGCTATATTGATTTACATCAGTACCATCTTCTTAATATTAGCTCTTAAGTGCTTTTCTAATTTAGCTAAGTTCTATTTTTTTCATTAAAGGAATCCATATTGCAAAACATACAAGTATCATGATTAATCCTTCTAGATTACTTAATTCATAAGAAAAAATAATATGCATTAAGATAATATCGGCTAATCCATGTATGGCTCCACAAGCAAAAAGCGATTTAGTTGATCTAGCAACTTCAGCTAAACCAAAACTTGCAGCACTCAAAATTGGGATGAGTATCAAGAAATAAGAATTTGTGCCTCCTGTAAAATACCAGTGCCAGAAATACCATATAAGTCCAACTATAAAATAAGTCAAGTATTTATTTACACTCTTTTCTAAAGCTATTTGTAAATATCCTCTCCAGGCTATTTCTTTTAAAACACCAAAGAACATGTATAGCCCACCCATGATTAAGCCAAACAGATTAACCTGTATGTTAGAACTGTTTTCTAATCCCATTATACATAATAGAATGGGTGGAATAACTATTATATAGATAGCAAGAAGTGGATTTTTACCTAACAAATGGATAGACTTTTTTTGTAATGTCTTTCTTGCAATCAGCCCTGGAATGGCTAAGGTCAATGCTGAAAGAAATCCACTAAGGACTAAACTGCCATCGTTATAAATGTTAAACTCCAAAAAAAATCGTTGTGCATAAAACCTCAAGAAGTATGACAAACCTAAGGACAACACTAAGAATAGAATTAGAACATTTAGGTTTATTTCTTTGAAATCCATATTAAGTTTCTTATTTTCCTAGTTTATCTAAATGCTTGAGCTTATGATAATTCAAAGCCATATGTATACATTCTTTTAATTGCTTTTCAGGGATTTTATCATCTAAAGAAAACAAAATTGCTCTGGTGTTTTCATAATTAAAGGTATCTCCATATACTTCCTTAAAGGTACTTACCAGTTTGCTAGTGCACTTAAAATAAATGGCATATTGTTCGGGTGTTTTTGCTTTCCAATCAATACGAATGGTGCTTCCTTTTTTCGCTAAATAACTGGGTTCTCCCCACTTTAAAGTCTCTTCCAATTTAACTAAATCTGCATCCTCTTTAGCAGTTTCCAAGATTAATTGTCTAAGCCTTTCGATTTTAGGTTTAATGTGTGTTGGATAGTTTGCAAATTTTTCTTCGACCGCTGGATTTGTTACAAGTTGTAGGTCTTCCATGGAGTTTATTTAAGCTAGATAATTAGTTGTTTGTTGGATATCTTTTAAGCAGTCCATAAGGTACTCTATTTCTTGGGCACTGTTATAAGCTTGGTAAGAAATTCGCAAAAAATGTTGATCTCCATTGGTTGTTACCGGTATTTCGATTTTGTATTTCTTATATAATAATTGCTGTAGCGCCACGGGTTCCTTGGTATTTATCGGGAAACTACATATTTGTCCTAGGTAATCATCACTCAAAGGACTTAGCATTTCGCTATTTAATAACTTAGCAACAATAGGGTAGTAATGCTTAACTAATGTTCGGCATGATTCTTTTCTTGTCTCCCAGTCAAAAGTTTGGAGAAATTTTAATGCTGCAGGCGTAGTTAAGTATGCTGAGATATCCTTTGTGCCATTAAATCCAAAATAATCTTGAAATAAAGAATCTGATGGATTTGGCGATTTGTAACCCCAAGAAATGACTAATGGGTCTATTATTTGTTGCATTTCTTTAGTGGCATATAGAAAAGAAGACCCTTTAGGTGATAGTATCCATTTGTGGCAAGTTCCAGTGTAAATATCTGCTTGCATCTCGTGGATTGATAAAGGTATATGACCAGGCACGTGAGCGCCATCTATGATGGATATTAGACCTAGTTCTTTAGCTTTTCTACAAATCTCATGAGCGGGATAAATTAGGGCTGTTGCACTGGTTATTTGCGACAAGAAAACATACTTTGTATTGCTGGACAAACCGCTCCAAAACTGCTTTAGCGTTTCTTCTTTGGAGTTTATTGGTAGTTTGATTTTTAGTCTTACGATTTTGGCTCCTGCTTTTTCAGCATAGTAATCCCACACCTTATTTATTGCCCCATACTCTTGATCAGTCATTAAGATTTCATCGCCAGCTTTTAGTGGTAGGCTTTTGATAACTATGTTCATGGCTGTTGTTGGATTGGGAACATAAACTAGATCTATTGGGTCGCAGTCTACATAGTTGGCTAAAGCTTCTCTGGACACCTTTAATAGTTCAGGAGCTTGATGGAGCATAAATTGGACTGGTTCTTCTTCTAATTTTTTTTGCCAATGTTGGTAATCCTCGAAAACCGGTATTGGGCAAGCACCAAATGAACCATGGTTCAGAAAGGTAATGTCAAAGTTTAGCTGGAATTGCTTTCTTAGTGTTAAATGTTCCATTTCCCTAATTTATATGCTGAAATTAGGACTTTTTTAGCAACCAACATTCTATTTTCTGTTCAAAAGAAAGCATAAAGAATTAGCGTGACATCAAGGTGTCATCAGTCAATGTTATTCAGCTAAGCAACAGTAAGTAATATCCAAATTAAATTAATTAGTTCGTGGACTTTCTTTTCTTTTGACGTTGGAGCATTTTAAAGTTCTTCTTCAGAAATGTAACTAACATTATTGGTTTAGAAGATCTCATGGATTCTATTAAGTGGACCTTTCCATGCTGATTTATTTAGTAAAGAGTCCTTGTTTTTATTCATTGCAAATATTTCGTCAACATTTGGTCTTTGGTGTTTTCTTTTAGGATAAGTATTACGCTGCGCTACCAATAGCCTTCTAGGAGACACTTAATATTATAATTCGTCAAAATTTGAGGGTATTTTAGGTTGATAATCATCATAGTAGCAATTTATAGAATTTAATGAAGCACCTCTTTTATACTCTCCTTTTATTGATTCCATTTGAGCTAATTGCCCAAGATAAATCGGTGATTTTGGAAAATAGTGCGATTGAAGTGAATATTAATAATGGTAACGAGCAGTTTAAAACTCCAGCAGGTGAATCAAGTTTTTACATAAAGGCAAATGGGGCATCGACAACTTATTCAACTAGCTTGGTCATGTCTGGTTATGACCCTTCAGGTAATTTAATGGTTTCGTTTAGTCCAGACCAGACCACTGCTGGTCCACTCCATCCAGATAATTATCCAATTCCTGGTCATCATGATGTTTTTAATCGGTTTTTTCTAGCTGATGCAACAGAGATAAATTTGTTTCGAATTGATTTTAGAGATGGTGTCATTAATAATGAAATTCCCTTTAATATTTTAGCATGGGCAGGGACAGGGAATCCTCATTTTGAATCAATTTTTGGGATCGAAATACCTGATACCTATTGGGGTCACGCTCCTTTTTTTGATCAAGATGGCGATGGCATTTATAATCCTCTATTTGGTGATTTTCCGCTAATAAAAAACGCTGATAAAGCCTGTTATTTTGTATATAATTTCTATGTTCATACAGATAACACAGTGAATGCAGTGCGTTCAGACATTCAGGTACTAGCTCGAATTTACGAAACAGATGATGATTTAATAAACCATGCCATATTTTACGATTATAGATTCCGAATGGCTAGAGATGTAGACCTTTATAACTTTAGATATGGTATGTTTATTAATCCTGCTTTAGGTTGTCCTGAAGAAGATTATATTGGTTACGATGAAGCAAATGACTTTGTTTTTGCCTATAACCAAGATGCGCTAGATGGTGATCCAAACAGCAATTGCAATGAATTAGGTCAATCGTTTCAGGATGAAACACCAGTTATGATCTACAGTTTGATTGAGAAACCTCTAATCCTAGTGGATGATAGTATTGTCCATGCGAAAACAGATTACTTTATTGCATATGATTCAAGCGATATTAATACTAGGAGATATGCGGATCGCCATGCCATTTACAAGAACATGAATGGTGCATGGTTGGATGATACCATGCTAACTGAAGGTGGAACTGGCTATAACCCTAATTCATCAGAAACTGTCCATTATTGTTATCCGGGAAATCCATCAAAACCTGAAGAGTGGTCTATGTGCGCGCTTAATACTCCTCTCGCTAATCGACAATCTTTATTGAGTTCAGAATCCTCGTTAGGTTTACCTGGTGCGATTTTTAAATTTACGTTTACTGCCTTTGCTCACTTTCCAGTGGATCGTCTATGTTTTGACATAAGTACCAGTGAATCACTCCTTAAAGAATTAAAGTCATTTAACAGAGATCAAGAAAATCTTAAAGATCCTACTATAGAAGAAAGATCGTGTCTCTTAGTTCCTAATCTAGTTTCGCCAGGTGAAAATGTTCAAGTGGACTGTAATTTTGAGGTAGAAGAAATTTTTATTTTTTCAGAATTAGGCCAATTATTGGATAAGCCGATTCTTAGTTTAAATAGTGAATTCCTGAAAGCTCCAAGCCAAGGCGGGTTGTACTTTATTCTAATGGTCAATAAAGCTGGTAAATCCGAAGTAAATCGATTATTAGTTAGATGAGACCAAAGGGTAAATATATTTATCTGCTAGTCAACTTCAGATTGATTAGCTATGCTCAGCAACGAAATTGATTTTTCATTTCATTTTATGTGTAGCAGGCTTGATTGGGGCACTATGCTGATGCTCTCTTTGTAAGTTAATATCCAAAATAGATATTAACCATTAAAATAGACCAGAGACGCCTGCTAAAAAAGATGACAGTTTATCCACTTATTATCTTCTTCGACCACCACCATATTGCATGGCCTCGCCCTTACCAAAACCATAGCTAAAACCCGCCCGAATAAACCGACCTCTAAAGCTCCTGGAGTATAAGAAAAAATCGGTTTGGTCAATGGTGTTTTCCCTAATTCTTGAGGCGAATATATCCCTAACACTTACATTAAAAACACCTTTACCTTTAAGGATTTTATACTTTAGTCCGGCATCTAATGATGTATTAGCAGAAAGTCGACCTTGAACGGTTTGCTCCCTCGAATCATGTCTGCCTGTTAATTCTATGTCTAGTCCTTTTTTAATCTTGTATTTCGTCGTTAATTTGGCCGACCATTTATCAGCAGAAAAATCAAAATTTTGATCATTAAATTCACCCACGCGCTTAAAAACATTATAGTTTGCATCTCCATTTAAGGTGATCTTTTTAGTAGGAGAGTACTTGATGTTAGTTTCTATCCCAGTAGCATTATTTGTTCCAATATTTTCTGGTTTGAAGGTGTTAACATTGTTTTCAAAAGTCGATACTCGCTCTATTTTGTCGGTCGTAAAACGATTGTATACATTAATGTTAAGTGAGGTTTTATCAAAAATGAAAATGCTACCAATTTCGTAACTGTCTGTATATTCAGGAAGGAGATTTGGGTTTCCAGCTCGGACACTAAAGTTGTTTCTAATATTAAAGAAAGGATTTAAATCCCAAAGTCTTGGTCTGTAAATTCTTCTAGAATATCCCGCTTGTAAAGAAATGGCATCGGTTAGTTTATAGGATGTATGAGCCGATGGGAATAAATTTGTAAAATTTTGTTGATTAGACTCATTGGTGTTAACTAAGAAAGTTGATAGGTCAGTATTTTCAACTCTTAAGCCTAATTTTAGTCCCCAAATATTTCCCTCGTAAGCACCAGTTCCATAAACACCAAGCACTTTTTGATCATATTCAAATACATTAGTTAGCCCATCATCCACTACAAAGACTCCATCTTCAAGATTACTGACGGAAAAGTCATTACTCACATTATTGGTCAAATACTGAGCACCTGTTTCTAATGTCCATTGCTTATTAAACGGTTTTGTATAGTCAATATTAAAGGTATATTTTCCTTCATTAAATGCCGTTTCAGTTGTTTGATCGGTTTGTGTTTCCGCGCCTAGGTCATAACTATTTGCAAAGCTAGAAGCCTGCTCTTTGCCAAAAAACCTTCCAATGGCGCTTGCTTGCAATTGGTGGTCCTTATTATCAGTAAATTCTCTTTTGTATCTTAATTCGTATTGAAGTTTTGGATTAGTTGCTTCTGTTATCTCAGTTCGTGTCCAACTGCTTCGCAGGGTATCATTACTGTATAAGTTAAAATTAGTTTCTGAAGGTTGATCTTCAACTTCATACGCAAAGCTTCCGGATAAAGTGATTACGTTTTTAGGATTAATGTAGTAATCAGTACCAAGAATTACATTGTAAAATGTTTCGTTTCTAAATTCATCGCCAGATGATCTTAGTTCAGTGTTGTTTAGCTTATCTCTATTTATATTTTCGTTGTCTCTAGGTAATTCTCGGTAGCCTATACCTAATTGAGTAAATAAATTGAATTTCTCTGTTCGTCTATTCATACTCAATCCGAAACTGTGATTATGTGGTATGCCTGTATTTAGAGTTACTGAACCATTGAGTCCAGTTTTTTCATTTTTCTTGAGAACAATATTTAAAATACCTGCCGTACCTTCAGCTTCATATTTCGCTGATGGATTGGTAATTACTTCTACCTTCTCTATCATGTCTGCTGTAATAGTACCTAATGCACTTCCTGCCTCATCAGCTAAAATAGATGGTTTCCCATCAATTAATATTTGAACACCAGTAGATCCTCTTAATGAAACCTGACCTTCGATACTTACATTGACCGAGGGAACATTATTCAGGACTTCTAGTGCACTCGCACCCGTATTACTAAGGTCTGATCCTACATTAAATACGCGTTTGTCCAACTTGAATTCGGTAGTGGATTTCTCAGCAGTTACAACTACTTCATCAAAGGTTTGTGCATCTGTACCTAACTTAATAATGCCTACATCTGCTTTACCTTCAGTGAAGCTTAGGTCTGTTATTCTGACTGTCTCAAAGCCGATAAAACTTATTTCGAGATCAACATTTCTTGTCGAAGATCGCATTCTAAATCTTCCTTCCTCAATAGAACTGGTCCCTGAAATAATTTCTTTAGTTTCTTTTTCAATGGCGACTATGGTAGCATATTCGATCGGATTATTTGAAGATGCCTCAACTACCTGTCCTATTATTCTAACGCCTGGTTTTTGTGCATTTAAGCTTAGGCTTACCATAAATAGACAAAAAAAGATAATGTATTTCATGTGTTGCATTGTTCTTAGCTGCAAATATGCAGTAGTTCTATTAGTTTTTGTATTAGATCGCTGACATAATGAAGATTATTTTAATATATGGCGACTTATGGATGCCAACCTTAAGTTTTAGCTCTCAAATAGAATAAGCTGTGTTTATATGAGTACCAATATTGGCAAACAAAAAAAATGCTAGGGACAATTACACCCCTGACACATTCTGTCACTAGTAAAGCATATATTTGTATCAAAGAAACCAATGAGCCAGTTATCCAGATTAATTTCTATGCTAACATTGCTAAAGTCAAAGCGACTAATCACAGCAAGTGAGATGGCTGAGAAGTTTGGTGTGAGCCTCAGAACTATTTATAGAGATATACGGAAATTGGTAGAGGCGGGTGTGCCTGTCATAACGGAAGAAGGGAAGGGGTATTCTTTAATGGAAGGATACACGATATCTCCAGTTCAATTTCAGCAAGAGGAAGTGAATGCACTTATTACAGCAGAAAAGATCATTGCAAAGTCTAAAAACCAATCACTAATACAGCATTTTGGAAATGCCTTGGTAAAAATAAAGTCAACCTTTAGAGGTAGCATGCATATAAAAAGTGAACGTCTTGCCACCAATCTATTTGTTTTATCAACTTCAAAAAAACGAGTTGAGAATAAATCGTTATCTAGTTTGCAAATGGCGATGACTAACTTCTTGGTGGTTAAAATAAAGTACCAAAAAGTGAATACTGGAGAGATCAGCGAACGAGAAATAGAACCGGTATCTATATACAGTTATGATGATATTTGGATCGTGATTGCCTGGTGCCAACTGCGAAATGATTTCAGAAGTTTTAGACTGGATAAGATGTTAGAGCATACGGTATTAAGCAAACAGTTTGAAGATCGAAAATTTGATATTCGAGCATTTTTTGCTGCTTGTCCTGAAGAGTCAATAAGAAATGATCTAAATCTAAAGAGTCCATCCAAAATGGGAAAATAAAAATAATTTTTAATACAATAAACACAAAAAGAATGACAACTCAAGAAATTGCAACAAGACTGGTAGACCTTTGTAGAAAGGGAGATTATAAAACAATCTACTCAGAGTTATATGCCCCACATTGCGTAAGCATCGAGCCTAAAGGAGCGCAAATGGAAAGATGTGAAGGTCTGGAAGCTATGGCAGAAAAAGGTAAAAAGTGGAACGAATCCATTGAGGAATTTCATGGATCTTCCGTGGGTGATCCCATTGTTGGCGATAATCATTTTTGTATGACTATGATGATGGACGCTACATTTAAAGGAATAGGGAGAGAGAAAATGAATGAACTTTGCATGTATGAAGTAAAAGATGGTAAGATTGTAAAAGAGCAGTTTTTCTACAATCTGTAAATTTGAAAAACCTATATAGCTTAAAAAAAATCACTACCATTTGGGTGGTGATTTTTTTATTAGAGCTGAGTCTTGAGGCATCTTGTTTACACAAGCCACCCAACTGACTTTTTCCATGTAAACATTAGGCGATTTCTTTCTTCTAAATTAGTAGGCGCTTGATGATTTTCTGCTGCTGCTGTTTTTCTTATTATTTGTATCTGGTCTTCTAGTAAATTTAAACCGATAGCTATTCTGCGTCGGTTAACTGCATCTATACTATCATAGGCTTGTGGACTAAGTTGGCCTTCTTCATCCCAGTCAAATTGAGTTCCGTAAAGCTGATTTCTGCCTTCAAAAACAGCAATTCGGTCACTTAAGTAAGCAAACTGCTTTTGGTTTGTTTCTCCTTCCTTGATGGTTTCTTCCAGTAGTCTCAGGCACTTTTTCATAAAGGCTGGATTGGAAATAGCGTGCTGAATGATTAACCAGGCTGCTTCATTAGCTTCAGTGCCCACTTTGTCCTTGCTTGGGTAGCCAATCTCATTAATAATACTATCAAGACGTGCTGTATTGGCTTTATGCAAAGCTTCCATTTTCGGATGATAAGACTCGTCCAGTTGGCCTTGGTTTAAGAGCTTATTACGAAGTGCTAAATCTTCGTTCTTTAGTTGGATGATTTCTTTACCAATACTAGGATACTTCACTAAATTATCTGGACTTTTATTTAATGGCTAATGATTACTAATGGATCATATTGCTTTATTAACTTAAAAGCTTAGTTCTTTACAAATGACTTAAAGCCGCCGAATATCATTCGGACAGGGTTGAAAATGGGATTAGATTCCTGCATTAGTGGTTCTACAAGTTTTTGCATCCTCAAATCTGCTGCTACCTGTTTATGTGCTAGATCTCGACTCTCTTTTGATGTAAAGGAAAGCCAACCAAATACGATGCATTCGTCCTCTGCTGCATTGACGGATTTCACAAAAGATTGAGTGCCTTCAAAACTCAAATCATCTCCTATAAATTCTTGGTAAGAAAGTGCTCCATATTCTTTCCATATGACTGCAATTTGTTCAGCCACTGCCTGATATTCTTCCGCATGAATTTGCTTGATTGGAAAGGCAAAACCGTCGATATAACCCGCCATTATTTTGTATTTTACTTATGCTTGGTCTGTTTAATAGTAAAGATAAATCTTATTCATTATCGATAAAAGGAATGCTAAGCTATGAATCAAAAAATACATCCTGAAACCAAAAGTATATTTCATCTTTAAGTCTCTAGTAGCAATATCTCCATTTGTATTGTCACATGCCCAAGAAAGTACTTTTATTAAACAAACTAAGGATCACTTTTCTATTTGTTCAGCCAAAGCAATTGCTTTTTTCGAAAAGCTAGACCAACTGTATTTTTGTTTCTCGACAGCAACATTTGCACTGTATTTTTTAAATCGCTCATTAGCAAAAAAGTCGCAAATCCATTTTGCAATTTCGACAGGATCTTTTTGGCTAACATATCCATGTTTTTGGTGACCCACCACTTCGGATAATCCGCCAACATCAGTAACTAATATAGGGCTGTCAAAATTATATGCAATCTGAGTGATGCCACTCTGACTCGCGGTATGATAAGTTTGCACCACAAGATCTGCTGCAGAAAAGTAATACTTAATGTGGGCAGTTGGAACAAATTCATTAATGATAATCACGTGATCTTTAAGGCCTAAATCTTGAATGGTTTTGTGATACCTTTCTGGATCTTCGTAAAATTCCCCTACTACCAACAAATGGATACTTGGATCTTTTTTTATCGCTAGGGCTAATGCTGCTAAACTTAGATCTAAGCCTTTATATTTTCGAATTAAGCCAAAAAATAGTAAATATTTATTAGTAGGATTTAATTCAAGATGTCTTCTGGCTTCAGCCTTTTCAATCTTCTTCCCCAGGTTATGGTTTATTGGATGAGGGAAGTAGGCCTTTGGCTTACTGGTAAATTCATCTAACTCCTTAAAAGTAGTTTTAGATAGAGTTATAAAGGCATCAAATGATTTCGTAAAATAGCGAGTTAAACTTCGATCACCCATTCGTTTTTCGTGCGGGATTACATTGTCACACATGGCTAACAGGACTGTAGTTTTGTTAATCCTTCTAGCGATGGTTCCCAAACTTGGCGCTAAGAAAGGCAGCCAATATCGAATAATTACTATATCAGGTTTAAGCTGCTTAATTTTCCTGGCCGTAGCAAACCAGCTAAGCGGATTGATTGAGTTTATCCATGGATAAATACTTAAATGCTCTGGTTTTGGGTCGGTAGAATATTGTGTTTTCCCAGGAAAAAATAAGGAAGGATATTGCTTACTAAAGCTTACTATTGAAGCTTCATGGCCTAATTTTAAAAGGGCATCACAGAATGATTCATTGGTATCTGCAATCCCACCTCTTAAGGGATGCGCCGGACCGATAATTACAATTTTCATAGATGCCTTAGAGCACATTTAATGTACACTAAAGTAAAGCTAATTCGAATTATATTAGGATAAACGAAATGATTCCTTTTTATATAATTATAAACTTACCTTGACCAATAACGGCTTTTTCATTTCTTACCACAAAACTATAACTGCCAGATGGCAAATGCTCTCTTTGGAAGCGAATGCTATTTTCTAATACTTCATAATTAATGCTGACTTTCTGCCCTAAACTATTCATAACATGAAGCATTGTAGTGTTTGTTTTCGACTCACCCAAGTGAATATAGCCTTCAAAACTTACAGGGTTTGGAATCATGTTAAGTGTGGGCACATCCATAGAAATGGCACTTGTGGTACTTGTCATGTCACAATCCGTATCACTTGGTAAAAGTTCGACAAACACATCATCGAAATAGGAGTCATTATCTGTACCATTAAAGCGTGTTCCGGTTAACTCTATTTGAAGCCTTCGACAATTTACTGGCAGCGATAAGGTTTCACTAAATAAAGTCCAATTATTACTTGTGGATGAGAGGGTAGAACTCTCTGATAACAATTGGTCATTTTCATCTAAAAGCAATAACCTCATAGATGGTTGATCTGAGCCAGAAAAATTAGACAAATAGGCTCCAAATTGTACGTCAAGTAATCCCATAGAGATAGAATCGGTATAGTCACTGATGTCTATATTCTGAACTAACTGACCCACTTCGCTATGGTCACATAAACCACCCACTGCAAAATAATAATCTCCAGAACGAGGATTTATACCGTTACATTCCCCAGCTAAAACAGCTTCCACAACTCCTTCAGTTATCGCCCAGTTTGTCAGGCTGTCTTCAGCTCCAGGGTTTATAATTAGATTTCCGGAAATACCGCTTTGCGTTGTTTCAAAAGAACTAGTAGCTGACCAAGGACTCCAATTCAAATTTCGATCTCTATAGCGAACTCTCCATATGTATTCAGCATTAGCTGATAAACCAAATACCTCCTCATCGGTTAAATCATCCTCAGCTTGAGTATCTACATCAAAATACCAGTTTTCATAGTTTTTCCAGCTTTCAAATATTGGCTCAGAAAATCCGTTTTCCAGATTGGTAACTTGCCAGTGACTTTGCCCATGTTCTGCTCCCTCGAGCGAAGAAGAGAAGGGGCCTGCTTTTAAAGTAACACAATGGGTGGGTATTCCTATATTAATTGGATATTCAGGAATCGGTTCGTCTGCAGGATTATCTTGCTTATATAACACTAAAGAATCACTGAGCACATTATCAATGATTTGGTCTTGATCACCTCGACTGATTCTTTTTATGGTCAATGTCGGTTCTGCTTCATTATTCACTTCCACCGATACAAAACCATACTCATCTTGAGAAACCGAAAATTCGTCATAGTCAAGGTTGGGAAATTCGCCCCAATTGTCGATGGCTCCACCAGCCGTAGCCACATTAATCCATAGGTGCTTGTGATCTCTTGATTGACCTCTGGAATAACCGTGAGTATGCCCAAAAAAATGTATGCTTGGTTTGTTACAATCACTGCTGAAATTTTCTAGCCTCTCGATAACTTCGCCCGTAAAATTTGATTCTCCTGGAGTCCACAGCTCTGACTTATGAGGGTGGTGTAGCTGAGCAAAAACAAAATCTATAGAATCTTGTACACATGTCTGTAACAAGATTTCGTCAAGCCAAGCTAGTTGATCATCACCTGCAAATGATCCATTAGAATCCAGTCCTACAATTCGTACATTCCCATAATCTTTATACCACCAATGTTCCTCAAAGCCCGGCGTCCCGTTCGTCGGCAACTTAAAATATTGAAAGAAAAAATTAGCGTTATTCTCGTGATTACCCGGTACTGGATAAACAGGAATCTGACTGATCAGCTTCTCAGAGGGAGTAAAAAATTCTGTTGTCCAAGAATTGTAATTATTGCCATTTACAACTAAGTCACCAGGAATCATGATTAGGGCGACATTATCTACTAATTCACCCGACTCCTCAGTCAAATACTTGATTACACCTTCTTCTACAATCTCGTTAAATTTATTAGGAAAGGAACCATCACGCTGCATATCACTCATAGCAATCAGCTTAAAAGATTCGTTGTCTGACGCAAAAGGAGGCGTTTTAAAAGAATAGATATCCGACTCTATGGTATTTGTTTTAATACGATAATAGTACTGAGTAAACCTTGATAAACCTTCAATGCTGACTTCGTGGATTCGCGCATTTCCTTGCGAAACAATAGAGCTTCCTGTGGCTATATTTCCAAGTGTTTCTTCTAGGCCCCATTCGATAATACTTTCGTCTTCACTTTCTGTTTCCCAATGGATAAATACTTGATGAGGGCTTGCATCTTGAATAAATGGTTGGACTTTTAAGCCTTGGCTAATAGCTTGACAAGCTCCCAAAAGAGCAACTAAAATAAATAGGAATCGCATTATGGTTAATTTATTAAAAACCAAAGATATTTAGTTTTCCTATCAATGGATTAGTCTATTATATTTTTCTCCACTTTTAGTCCACCTTTGTCACTTATCAATTTTTGTAAATGGCTTTGTAACACTACCTTCTTTAGTTTGAATCGTTAGAAAATAGCTCCCTTGTGTTAAATCAGAAATATCAAATTTGATAAGTTGCTTACCTTCAACCATTTGCCATTCACTCAGCTGAACCACTTTACCTAAAGGATTACTTATGCTTAGGCTAGCTTTTTGGCTAGTTTGCATTTTTATATTTGCATGCAAAATATTCGAAGAAGGATTTGGATAAATAGTTAAGGATGAGTCATCTAGGGAGGGTGAACTAACATTGTCAGCTAAGCCTATTTCTAAGATTATGACACCTACAGAGTATGGAAATATAAATTTCAAATCATTAGATAAAAGGCTAAGCTCTTCATCTTCTTCAGACATTAGTTGGTCATGGATATTCCCATAGCCTAGCTCATTAAGTTCTTCGTCTCTAAATTGAGTATTAGATCCGGTTGTATATTGATTGCTGCCTTTTGTGCCATTGGATGGTCCATAACTAAACAAAGACTCTCCAAATAAATACGAGGTTTTAGCACTTTTTACTGCCAGGCCATTTATGCTCGTCGGTAAAGCATAACTAATACCCTGTTCTGTCTTATTTGTGTAGAATAAAAGGATTCTGTCTAAGCTATGATTATCATCTGCTTCTTGGTAAAAGCCTGTGATAGTTGCCTCATGATCTAGAAAGTTATCGGTGTTGAGTAGATTACCAAGATGATGATAATTGTCATACGCATTTAATTCACTGAAATAACTCATTGGAAAAAAGGATGCTCTACGAAACGCTTCGTCATTTTCGCCATCTTTTAATTGTACTGTAGACCACAAATTGTCAGACCCAATTCTATGATGAGTAGCAAAACTAATGATGTTGTCATGCTGAACATTATAATCAGCTAGACTTAACAAACCTTCCTGGACAAAACTACTGTGTAGCATTGTATTGATATAATTGTTTACTCGATCGGTTGTTCCATTAACCATGTTCCATTCAGTAAGCCATATCTTTTTACCAGGAAAATTGGTTCTTAAATTGTCGAGGTCACTGATTAATTCACCACCTTCGGACAAATACTCATGCAAGGATTCGGCACCGCAATCAAAACGACTACTAATATCGTCTTCATTTAAACAATTCGTTGATTTGTAGTATTCATGAAGGATTACCGCATCAAAAGACTCACTAAAATTAAG
Organism: Saprospiraceae bacterium; assembly: GCA_020629035.1. Lineage (GTDB taxonomy): Bacteria > Bacteroidota > Bacteroidia > Chitinophagales > Saprospiraceae > JAHDDO01. The sequence goes on from JAHDEC010000023.1 coordinate 14,776, forward strand.
CCCATCACCATTAGCATCTTGATCAAATAAATTGATAATACCTGGATAATTATCATTGCTCTGGTTACTGGTATTTTGCCAACTAGTGTTAGGTTCCGAAACTACACCTATTTGTAATGTGACCTTACCGTCAAAATAGCAATGTAAACGCTGACTATATATTTCCACTAAGTTTGCATACTGTTGAACATTCATTTCATTGCTCCCGTAGATAGTATTAGGACCTCCTGAAAAGAAATATTCATTTCCCATTTCTAAGTAAAGCACATCCTCTGAGCTTAGCGCTAGCTCATTAACCAAAAAATCTAAGGCATCTAGGGTTTCCTTATAAAACAATTCAAATCGATATTGACCTTTATTATCAAATAGACTCTCCGAATAGCTTAAATCAAATGTCGATGTACAATCATAATCTGGCCATGGGTTCATGGTTTTATAATTTCTGCCACATTGAAGCAAGTTTGGAAATCTAAAATGACTTAGCAGATTTACAACATAACTTACCCGGACCTTTTCATGAGACGTTTGATTAGCATTTATCTGTTTAACAATTTCTGCAAATGTTTCGATATAGTTACGATCATGTCCTACAGCCGCATCTACTTCACATAACTGATTAACACCTACATTAATCAAATATGATTCGCGATTATCCATCCCATAAGCGCTTGCATAATACGGATTACCAGGATCAATTTCGGCCATGGAAGCATCATATAACCATTCATTATCGTATTCATAAACATGATACCAGCCACTATTAGTGCCACCAGGAAACCTGAGCACACTAGGAGCTAAATCTAAAACAGCATCTCTGAAGGTAGATTTGGGAAAATAATCAATGGTCTCATATAAATTGTTGTTCGTGTTTGTCCCTAAACAATTGCATTGATTTGGGAAATTTTGAAGCGTTTCATTTTGAGAACCTATGAGCCTATAACTTTGAGAACCTAAATTTAGGCCATTGGCTAACATCTCTCCTTCAGATGCATTAGCTAAGTCTATAAGATCCCATTGTATATTTTGTGAGGAAAGATTTAGATCAATCCCTAGAGTGAAGCAAATGAGGAGTATTGGCCATTTGGTTGATAGTTCCATTGTGCATGTGTTAAATGATCGAAAACATTACTATAGTAATGACTATCAGCTTTTCCATTTGGTTGGGTCAATGTTGGGTCAATTTCTCAACATCATTTTTTAAAGAAACGACCAACTAAGTCTGGCCCACTTTTTACCATATAAACACCACTAATTAATGAGCTTACATCCTGATTTTTATCGGAAATAAGCTCCTGTACTAACTGCCCATCTAAGGCGTAGATTTGGTAAGTTTTTGCTGGTTCAATGTTGTCCGAAATCTTAATCCAATTATCCGCAGGATTAGGATGAATATTCACCACAAATGATGACTGAATTTTTGTGCTACTAAATACATCATTATAGCAGGGAAGCTCTGCAACTTGTTCTCGTATTTGAGCCAGCATAGGGTAGAAGCTATCTCCAGGACACGCGGTAGTGGAACAGCCATTATCCGATTCATTTCCATCTCGATGACCTGAAATATTATCAATAACAAAATCCCCTGTCTCATGGTATGATCGTTCTAAGACATTAATTTCATGCTCAGTTGCCTCATAAGCTAGCAGTTCAATGAGTGCAGTTCTGGCATCGATTTGTGGAACTTGAGAAGTAAAATCACCAATCATACAAATGCCTACCGTGTTTTCATTTATACAGCTGAAATGTGCGCCTTGATAGCCATCTGGACGACCTTGATAAATAACTCCATTGGCATCAATTAACCAATTATAGCCTATGTCATCCCAGCCGTTGGTTCCCACATGTAAATCCCAATAAAACCTCACAACTGCTGCAAAATCATCACTTTCCGTTTGACCTGCAGAATGATGAACTATTAAATGAGTCGGATCTGTAAACTCTGGCGTATTATCCACAGGGCAATCCTCACACCAGCATGATCGATCGCATATGCTTGGCAAATCACAATTAAAGCCACGAGTACTACTTTCATCTAAGCCCTGTGAAGCACTTGCTTTATATAATCTGAAAAATAAAGAAGATTGTACCTGTTGTCTTGAACGGCATTGAAAAAAACTAAACTCATCAGTCTCTAGTTTTCCTACATATGGTATGCGTTCACCACTATCTAATGCCTCATGTTGAAGGTTTAAAGACTTCCATTCGCTCCAGTGATCAAAATGAAAAGTTCTATATTCTAATGGATACGCTTGAGCGTCCAGATGATAAGCAGAAACTCCGATAAAACTGAGTCCTTTCATTTCGCCCGAATACGATATTGGGCTAGAAACAAAGCCTTCTTCGGTTTCTAATAGGTTTATTTCGTAAGTACTAGCTTGAGAAAGTAAGCTGCATTGAACAAAAAGAAAACTAAAAAGAAAAAGAAGTCGCTGTATCATGATATAAAACTTTTAAACTCTATTCTAATTCAAAACTTAAAACGGGGCCGTTATTGCAAGTATTGAACAAAACCTGCTTTCCATTTACCTTAACTATTTCCAAATCTCGCGAATCGCAGTCTATATAGATGCCGGATTTGTCAGGATTCATAAAGGAGAAGTTTCCAGTTCCATCACCTAACATGACTCCACCTTTACCCGCATCATATCTAACGGTCTCCACCTCTGACGGGAAATGATTTCCTGTGAAAATAAAGTCTAAATGAGTATCTCCATTAATATCTAACACTTCGATATCCTTGATAGGAGACATCTGAGCTTCAATAGGTAATTTATGAGGCACAAACTCAAGATTGCCCTTGTTTTCCAAGTATATACTATTAAATGATCGGATAGAATACTGCTCCGAATTATCCAGCTTTTCTTGTGGGATAATTTGAATTAAACTAGCTGTAGCAAAAGATTCAAAATCGCCAAATTTCTCGCTAACATACGGCATTTCCTCGGTGCTACATTCTCGACCTCGGACAGGGAAAAGTTTATCATCTATGGTTTTGGCAAGCACCACATCATGGTCTCCATTCTGATCTAAATCTCCGGAAAAGACTTTAAAAGGTTTCTTCTCAGATGGTTTAAACTTATTATTTAGGCCAAGACTTCCAATGATAAAATCTTCATCACCATCTTGATCAAAATCGCCATGCGCTGCACTCCACCACCATGATCGATCACTTAGCGCATCCTTATCCAATGGTTTCGCTGTAAACTTACCGTCTTCTTGAATGAGCAGGGTAATAGGCATCCACTCTCCAACCACTAGGAGATCTACATCTTCATCACCATCGATGTCTGTAGTCTCTATGTCGGTCACTAAACCTATGTCTTTAAACGCAGGGATTATATCCTGGGTCTTATCTTTTAATACACCTGAGTCATTGACTAAAAGTTTGGAGCTTGTTCGCTTAGGATAAGCATTGGCTATTAAACGCCCACCAATGACTAAATCCATATCTTCATCACCATCTATATCTACTGATTTTATTGTTTGTCCATCAAAACGAGTAAAACTTAGATCCTGTTTGGATACACTTAAGCGTCCTTTTCCATCATTTACATATAAAAGATCTTGCAATTTTTCACTTCCTTCTACTTCTTCATTTCCTCCATTTACAATGTACAAATCTTGATCTCCATCTTGGTCAATGTCGAACCAAACGGATGACAAATTTTCCTTATTATTGGTTTCATTAAATGCATTGTCTGAGGGCTTAAATGAACCATCTTCCTGATGGATATATAAATTCGCCTTGGAACCTTTACTGGAGCCTACGAACAGGTCATCTAAACCATCGTTATTTACATCAGCTTTAGAAATGAATGGACCATTTTGAGAAAGTTTGTGTGGAAGCAGTACTTGACTTGCATAATCATCAAACGGGTTTTCAGCATGTTTGTGATTCAGTAAATTCTTTAACTGAGCTATCGTTTGATTTTTTGGACTAGGCTTATTTTCTTTAGTAGATTTATATTCTATGCTTAGTGTTTTGTCTATTTCAGGGTTTTTAACCACACTACGATTAACATGATCCCATTGGACAACTACCGAATCGACCTGAGTGCTCGAACCCAATCCAAAATGTAATATGGCCTGAGAACTTGACATATATCCTCTGATATTTGTCATCGTGCCGATCTCTGTTTTACCATCATAGAAAATTTGGACATTAGCACCTAGTCCTGCAGGATTTTTTACTTTTCCTTTTAAATCTACATTGATAAAGTGATGATTCTTTGGAGGTTTAGCTTGGAAAATAGTAGCAACAGAGTTAGAGTTATTTAAAACTAAATCTAAATTGCCATCATTGTCTAAATCTCCATAAGCCATTCCTGAAGTGAATCCTTTGTCGGTAAATCCGGAACTAGCAGAGACATCTTCAAATTGTAAATTTCCATTATTCTGAAATACAAAGTTTGTAATCGGTGTTGATGGTGCATTTTCTTTTACATAATCTGATACTTGATCAGGACCAATTTGACGATTAGATTTCATCTTATTTATAAAATCGTTGTTTCTTAAATCGTGGATTAATCCATTCGTTATTACTAAATCTTTAGCACCATCATTATCAAGATCCATAAATAGGGGAGACCAACTCCAGTCAGTATTTGATACCCCTGCTAAATGTCCGATTTCAGAAAAATAGCCCTTGCCTTGATTGAGCTGTAGGTTATTTACAGGATATTGGTAATGATTTCCTGCTCCGACCAATTGCCAGAATCGATCAGGCCTCATGGATTCCATGTTAGTTTTTGATCTGAAATGATCAGGATAGGCCATATCTAAGGTTATAAAATCTAACCATCCATCTCCATTTATATCAGCAACATCTGCTCCCATAGAATAGAATGAGGTGTGATCGACTCGCTGGATTAGTTCGTCTTTAAATTTATTGCCACCTTGATTTATATAGAAATTGTCTCCATGATAATAATCATTGCATAGATAAATATCAGTACGCCCATCATTAGTGAAATCTGCTACCGAAGCATTCAAACCAAAGACCTTATTGGTGAAGTTCATTTCGTCTGTTCTATCCTCGTATTTTCCATTATTATTTATAAAGAATTTATCCGAATAGGGAAGCTTGGCTACGGTTTCAGGTCTAGCTAATTTCGAAGAGTACTCGTCCATGGGTTGGTTAACTAGGTATAGATCTAAATCTCCATCATTTTCAGCGTCGAAGAAGGATGCTTGGACTGAAAATCCAGCATCAGCTAAACCATACTTTTCTGCACTTTCAGTAAAGGTGAGATCACCATTGTTTATAAATAATTTATTAGTTCGTACGCTCTCTTGGAGTAAAAAGAAATTTTTGCAAACATAAATATCAAGTAAACCATCCGCGTTTACATCTACCATACTTATGCCGGTTGACCACATCTTATCTTCTATGCCAGCCGATTTACTGATATCTTCAAATTCAAAGTTTCCTTTATTGAGGTAGAGTTTATCGCTTACCATATTACCGGCAAGGTAAATGTCTTGTAAGCCATCATTATTAATGTCACCGATGCCCACTCCCGCTCCAGAATAAATAAAGTTCCAATTAAAGTAATGGACGAGTTTGTTTTCTTTAATGTCATTTGAAAAATCAATATTCGATTGACTAGCAGGAATTTTCTTTAAAGAAATTTTCCCTTGTTCATTGTTTTCTGAAGAGCTTGCATTCTTACTCACTTTTTGATCTTGAGAGCAAGAAAAAATAGAGAAACTAATCATTAAGTAAATCCACAGTTTGAGGCGCATAGATAAAAATTCAAATACATTTAATGAATGGTAAGATACTGAATCTTAAAGATTAGGAAAATAAACTTGAAATTACTTTAGTATCGAATAAAATAAACAACAGTTTAACGAAGTTTGCTTTATATTTTCTAGATAGGCTGTCCACAAGTAAAACAAACTGGCCTGAGGCCAATTCGCTAATATCAATACATTTAAATCTATCTCTTTGGAGAAGACTAATTTATCAGAAAGATTAAATATGCTCACTTTGGCCGTTGATATTTCTGCTAATGCTACAGAAATCATGGATTGGGTTGGACTTTGATAAATATGAATGCTTTCAATAGGTTTATAATCTAATAATCCTGAAAATATAGAATAGCAAAAGTCATTCTGGCCCAAAATGCAAAATTACGATTTACGTGTTCGTACTCAATCTTTTTTAATGGATTGTCACAATCATTTAATTCATACTCAGTTTTAGCAGAAGGTAAGCAGCTCGAAATGGTAGATACCCAGTTAGAACTTTCTTCGAAGACTAATTGACCAGAAAAGTGATACTCATAAGTTGTTAGATTTGATCATTGTAGTTATAAGTCTTATGAAACTTGCTCTCAAATTCGTGGCTATTACAACCTTCATTATTTAAACTATTTTATCCAGTCTTTTGTCGGGTTTAGCCATTGTTTGTCGGCTTTTAAGACGATGCCATGATTCAATCCGGTGCTAACTTTTATTTCTTTAAACTCAAGGATATTTGGGGACTTTTCAATCCATGACTCATAAGTCCGGAAAGCAATTGAGTCTGTTTCTTCGATTATAGCTAAGATCCGTCCGTTTAAGCTCCAGTCGTAAAGTGAATCGATTTGTACAGTGTTACTTGCTAAGAAGACGTAATTGATTGGCTCATGATTTAAGTGTGAAAGATACATAGCTATGACTCCGCCCTTTGAGGCTCCAATAATACTGATATCTTCTGGTTTTACTTTGTTACTTATTAGAGAATCTACTTGCCTATCAAGTCTTTCAGTATAACTATAAAAATCAACTGTACTATCCCGCTGATCAGCATATAGTTTTATATTAGCGGAAGCTAAATACTCAAGAATAGCATCTCCATCAAAAGAACCAAAGCGTGGATGGATGGCATTCCAACCTTCCTGTTCAACAATAGCTGGATGCAAATAAAAGACGTGTTTTTCCTGCTTATTTGACTCCTGGCAAGCAAGGAAGGTGAACACTAAAAGTGATATCAAAGCTAATTTACAAGGCATAAAAAAAGCTCAGTCTTTTGATGACTGAGCTTAAAAATAAAGTTTATATATTATTAGTCTTGAATAACAAGATTTTCTACACTTACTTTTCCATTCTTTCCTTCAATGAAAGAAACGTAGGTTCCTGATTTAACATCTAAATCAATGGTTTCAACCATTTGGCTGATTACCTGCGTATGCACTAATTGACCTAATTGGTTGTTTATTTTCAATGTTGCTGGTAATTGGATATCATCGCTTAATGTTACAGTAAACTGACCAGCTGATGGGTTAGGATATACAGAACTTAAAACAATATCCTCAGCATCTACTGAAGAAACAGTGGATGCATAAAAATCAGCCGAAGCAGAAGCTCCAAAATTAGAAGCATCCATTAATACATCACCATTGCTTGTTTCTACATAAACAGATCCTCCAGAAAGACCATCGCCAAAGAAAGGATCAGCAATTTTGAACTCATAACATCCTACTTCATCTACATATACTTTCACATCAATTACTTCATTGTTCATGATGTCTCCGCTTCCGTATACTGTCCCATTGCTTCCTACAACTTCCCAATTAGTTCCGTCTAACTGAGCAGTTCCGTCACCTGTTATTTTTACAGTAACATAGTTGTCAGTTGATGCAGCTTGTGCAACAAATCCATTAAAAGTTGCTGCTTCGCCACCTTCAGGCGTAACAATTAACTCCACATCAGAATCCTGACCTAATGGTAAACCATCGATTGGAATTTCAGCATCAACAATTTCTAAAGAACCAATACTTAAATCCATATCACTGTTTGACACTTCACTACCATCAACCATCACAACAACATTAACTTTTTCAATAGCTTGGTCTCCTTTGTTCATTAAGCTCATAGTTGCCATTGAAGATCCACAAGCAGGTGATCTAAACTCAGCATTAAAGCCTGTCATATCAACTCCCGCTGTTGGCTCGATTACATTCAAAGCCTCAGATGACCAAGAATCAACAGTAGATGGAACAGAACCGTATAAGTTTCCTCTAATTGTTTTGTCCGGTCTAATCATCATGATGGTAGGGTAAGCAGACACTCCATAACTTGTAGGAACAGAAAGCTCATCAGTAGTTAAGTCTACATAAGGATAAGAAGAACCATCTAACCAATTTCCAGTTGTGTTTCCTCCAGTACCCATTAGATCTGCTAAAGTTGTACCATCATCACACTCAATAGCCATAGCCATTAATATGTCTGCACCATTTGGTCCAAATTGCTGGTAGGTATCTTCTAAAACGTGTGTTTGGTGTAAAGTCCAACAAGGTCCGCACCAAGTTGTAAAGAAATCAATAATAACGGCTTTCCCATCATCTAGGTAGGTATAAAGATGTTGTTCATTACCGTCTAAGTCGGTTAAGGTGAAATCTGGCGCATCTTGCGCATTAGCACTTGAAGTAAAAACTCCAAAAAATGCCAATAAGAGAAAGGATTGTACAATTCTTTTCATAAGGAATTTGTTAGTTGATATCAAAATTATTTTAGTAGTTGAGTAAAAGTATCAATATTGTTGGATTTTACGAAATAAAATATGGAAAGTAAAAGACAGTTTACGCATTATCACTTGCCAATGACTAAAATCTATGATAATTGTTCTAAATTCAGCAATTAAATTATTTACTTTATAGCTTAAACATACATAACCATAAAACTTAAAGCATATGAAAAAAACTCTACCACTATTTATTATCTTATTTGTGAGCAGCTTCGCTTACGGACAATTTTATACTACTGACTTTGAAAAGTTTAATGTAGGTGATGGAATTGTTGGAACAGCTGGAAATCCTTGGTTATTTTGGCCAGGAAGCAGTGTTGATGCATTAGTTACGGATGAATTTGCTGCATCAGGATCAAACTCATTAGAAATTGTTGGAACAAACCCAGCCGGTGGACCTTTAGATATATTGATTGATTTTGACGGATGTCATAACACAGGTTTATTAGAGGTAAGTATGAATTCTCTAGTGGAAGATGGAAATGATGCCTATTTTAATTTCCAGGGGACGGCAGTTGCTGGATCTATCTGGACACTGAATGGTTTTTATGTTGGAGGAACAATCTCTATTACAGATTCAGACAATGTAGAATTATTTTCTACTGAATATCCAATTGGAGAGTGGTTTGATTTCAAGGTTGCTTTTAGATTCGATGCACAGGCTGTTGCTTTCTTTATTGATGGTGAGCTCATCGGAAATATTCCTGATTTCATTGGAACAGTTTGTTCAATGAATCAATACCCAACATCAGCATCAACATGGTATTTAGACGATGTAACTTACTCAGTAAATGGTGCAACAGGTGATGATTGGGATGGAGATCAAGATGGATTCGTGTTCAACGAAGATTGTGATGATACTGATCCAACTGTATATCCAGGTGCTGAAGAAATTGCAGGTAATGGTGTTGATGAAGATTGTGATGGAGAAGATTTACCTTCATCAGTATTTGATGAAATTGCAGAAACGGTTTATCTAGCACCAAATCCAACGACGGGTAAAATTAATTTGACCGTAGATTTAAATCAGGCTGTTGATGTAAATGTAAACATCATGAATATTGCTGGTCAAGTGGTTAATACCTACAGATTCGGACAGCAAGCTGGATTGTCAACATTACAAATGGATTTATCAGAGCTAAATCAAGGATTATATTTTGCAAAAATTCAATTAGGAAATGAAAGCATTACTCAAAAAGTATCAGTGGAGTAATCAAAAATAAATACCTTAATTTTGAGAGCTGTCAATTATTTGGCAGCTCTTTTTTATTGTCTAAAGTTAAAATTTGCAAAATCAAGTTGCGCTTATTGTGGGTCAAGGCCTTGCCGGAACTCTATTATCTTTTCGTTTAAAACAACGAGGTATTTCCCACTTGGTCATTGACCAGGGAATAAAGACGAACGCAACTCAAGCCGCCGCAGGACTAGTTAATCCAATTACTGGTCGATATTTTACAAAAACTTGGCTGTTTGAAAAGCTACTGGCTTCTTTAGATCCCTGCTATGATGAATTAGGTGAGCTTTTAGATGAAACCTTCAAAAAGAATATAGTCATTTGGCGCGCATTAAATTCAATAGCTCAAGAAAATCAATGGGCTCAACGAATGTCTGATCCCATCTATGAGGGATACTTTTCCCATGTTGGTTCGATTAAAAACCAACTTCCTTACTTTTCGAATGATTTGCCATATGTACAAATTAATCATGCTCGAAAAGTAGATATCGGGCTGCTCATGAAAAAGTATCGGCAGCACCTATCAGCAAACAGCCAACTTTTAGAAGAGCCATTTAATTACGATAATCTGCATTGGACAAACAACTCCTGGCATTACAAAGGAAATGCTTACTCAGTCGTGTTTTTTGCAGAAGGCTATCAAGCTATACACAACCCATTTTTTAATTATTTACCCTTTAAGCCAGCCAAAGGCGAAGCGCTCATTACCAAAACAAATGTGGTCGAGGATATTGCTATCAAAAACAACTTATTCTTAGCTAAAGAAACCAATGGACATTTTTGGTCAGGAGGTGGCTATGATTGGGTCACTGAAGATCCATCACCCACCACTAAGTTTCGAGAAGATTATAAATCTAAACTCGAGGCATGGCTAAATCATGATTTTGAAATAGTAGATCACAAGGCAGGCATAAGACCTTGTGTAAAGGATAGAAAGCCTTTTTTAGGAGAACATCCTGAACAAAAGAAATTATACATTTTTAACGGATTAGGCACCAAAGGGACTTCTTTAGGGCCATATTTTTCCGAGCAATTAGTAGCCCATATTTTCGAAAACACTTCGATTACTCCAGAAGTTGATATATTAAGGTTTTCTTAATTTCATTATTTACTCCACGAAAAAGAAACTATGTGCATCTGGCTAATAGTTATAACTAAGTAATGATAAATAATATGTTAGTAAAGTTCTCTATGATATCGATTTTCTCTTTGTCAATACTGTTTGGATCAGGCTTGTTCTCCTCAGATTTTGACTACGATAAAGCTTGGAAAGAAGTAAAAGCCTTCGAACAAAAAGGTCTCCCTGCATCAGCTTTAGAAGTGGTTGAAGAAATCTATTCTAAGGCCAAAGTTGATAAGGAAAATGCCCAGCTAATCAAGGCAGTACTCATAAAGAGCAGGCTGCATTTTCAGCTAAATGATGTACAAGAAACAACTAAAATTGAAGACCTAAAACTCGAAATAGAGGCTGCAGAAAGTGAGGAAGTGAAAGCCATTCTCAACTTCCTCTTAGGAGAATATTACCAACAATATCTTAGAAACAACCTCTATAGAATACAACAAAGAACCACTACACCTAACGAGTTATCGAAAGATATTAGCGAGTGGAGTCCCACAACTATTCAAGAAGAAGCACAAAAACATATTAGCCAGGCAATGGCTACTCAAGGTTTGGAAAAAGTAAGCATAAAAACCTACGATCTACTTTTCAATAAAACAGAAATGAAGGATGTCTCTTTGAGAGAAATCTTGTTAGTAAAAGCGATCAGATACTACACAAACAACAGTAACAACCTACGGGCAAGCCCAGAATCTAAAAACCTTCCCAAAGAAAGTGCTTTTCTAAATAATCAGGATTTCTTGAATCTTATCTACGATAATCCAACAAGTAGCACCGAATTTGCGCATAAATACTATCAAGAACTAACAGAGTTGGTGGAACCAAAACCTAAAGCTAGAGCATGGGTTTTACACCACCGACTAGCTTTTGAGTTGCAGAAAACTATTTTTCCCAAAAAAGAGGATGCTTATAAATCCATCCTAAAGGAACTTTACAAGCCTAATAAGCCAGGATTCGAACAACAAATGGCCGGCTTGATGTTAGTGAATCATTACAAAACCTACGCACGGCCTGGTAATGATCCGAATGATAAGGAACAATCTCGATTACTAGCAATGAACTTAATCAATGAATTACTTGATCAATCCATAGATAAAGAAATCAAAGAAAAATTACTTGCTCATAAAGCTGATCTTGAACAAGAAAAACTACACGTGATTACTGAAAGCGTTATACCGATAGACGAACATGCACCGGTTAATGTAAGCTTTAGTAATCTATCAGTCTTACATTTTGACTTAGTGAAATTAGCCAGTTTTGAATCGAATGCTGACCGTAAATACAATGAAGATTTAGTGAAGCAATTAAGGAGTTTTGACCCTGTAGAATCATGGACAGAAAGATACGAAGGAGAACAGGACTACGAGCAACATGTAGGTGAAGTCATTTTGCCTAAAATGTCTCAAGGTGCCTATATTTTAGTAGTGTCTAAGAAAGGAATAAAGCAATTAAAAAAGGACCAATTATTCTCAATTAACCGCTTTCAAGTTTCTGATCTAAGCTACACAAACTACAGCACAAATGAAGGTAGTCAAGTGTTGGTGGCTGATAGAAACACAGGCTTACCATTAGCTGGCGTATCGGTAGAATTTCTTAAAACTGAATATAATAGAAGTGCCAGAAAGCAAATGATGATTTTGCTGGGTACCGAAATAACGAATGAATTTGGAAAAGTAAGTTTTACAGGAAGTCCAAAAAATCATAACGTATTAATTCAGCTCAAAACTCCATCGGATCAACTATATTCTGAAAATTGGGTGTATGTAAACCGAAATGATCGAAACCATGTGGCGAGTAACAACGCCTATGTGATGACAGATAGATCTATTTATCGTCCAGGTCAGCGAGTCTACTTTAGTTCTTTTAATTATCAATGGGATTTTGGGAAAACTCAAGTTTTAGCCAATCAATCGTTCAAGGTGACAGCAAAGAATGTAAACAGAGAAATCATTTTTGAAGAAAACTTAAGCACAGATGACTATGGAACTTTGCATGGTGATTTTATTATAAGGGAAGGTGATTTAACGGGCGATTATGTTATAGAAATAGCAGGTCTAAATACCGGTGTACACCGATCTGGATCAATGTTCAAAGTGGAAGAGTACAAAAGACCAAAGTTTAAGTCAAGTTTTGATAAAATCCAAGAAACTAAAGTACTTGGTGATGAAATTAGCATTACTGGATCGCTCAGCAGTTTTACGGACTTCCCGGTCCAAAATGCAAGGGTGAAATATGAAATTAGTAAGAAAGATATGCCAGTAACTTATTGGAGGAGAATTGGCTATCCATCTAACTCGAGCCCAATCACCATTGCCACGGGTGAAGTTAGCAGTAATGATGATGGTAAATTCAGTTTTAGTTTTGAAACCGAAAGCCTAGAAGAGGGAGACACAGCTGCTAAGTATTACAATATAAAAATTACAGCTGTTGACGAAACAGGTGAGTCTGTCAGCAATGAAAAATATATCTCAGTAGGCAAGAAACCCTATACCATCGGGATGAACTTCAAGGAAAGCTACTTGACAGGTAATCTTGATGATCTTGAAATTAGCACCACAAATTTAGAAGGTGAAGATATTGAGACTGAAAAGACGATTAGTTTTCAGCTTATCAATGCTCCCAAACAGAACTACACAAAGCGATATTGGGCTAGTATTGCAGACTACTTTTTTGTGCCAAAGGAAGAATTCGAAGCTAAGCTTCCAGACTATTTATATAGGGCAAATCTTACAGATATGTCCACCTGGGAAAAGCAAGCAAATGCAAAATCTCTAGAGTATACTTTTACTGAACAAGCTCCTACAATACAGTTGAGTCAGGGCTACTATGAAGTAAGTATAAAAACAAAAGATAAAGATGGAAATGAGGATGAGCTAAAAACCTACCTAAGTATTAATGAGTCATCTTTACTCGGTAGCACACCTTTAAAAGCAGATGGATCGGCTAAAAACTATAAAGTAGGCGAAAGCTATGAATTCCCCTTGCTTTCAGTTGAGAATCTTGAAAAGATATTTGTTCAGAAATGGCAAGGAAGGCGTCTTATTTCAGAAGAATGGCTGCCTATAAAAGGAAAAAAGGTACTTAAAGAAACGATTAAGGAGGAGGACCAAGGTGGCTTCCACTATTCGATACTTGCTTTCTATAACAATCGCTACCAGTTAATAAATCAATATTTCGATGTTCCTTATTCAAAAGAGTTGATCACGTTTAAAGATGTGGATTTTAGTAAGCACATAAAACCTTCAGAAAAGATAAGTTGGAAGTTCGATATTGAAGAAGAATTAGAGGATAAGCAAACGTATCAGATTAGCGCATGTTTATACGATGCTTCACTAGATGAAATTTATCCGCACCAATGGATGGCAAAATTCTTAGCTAAAAATCCGATGACTAGTTCACTTAGTTTTTATGGTTATCGAGGAGCTATTAACCAAACTATGTATCAACATTATCCAAGAGGCAACACATACTATAATCTTGACCGTTATCCAATGATAAATTGGTTTGGCTTTATGCATGGAGGACATTATCGAGATGGGTTCGATATGATGGAAGAGAGTGCAGGAGGAAGACCAAGAATGATGAGAAGTAAAGAAATGTCAGCTCAAAAAAGTATGCCAGCTGATGCTGATGTGGCAAATACTGCTGCGGTAAGTGCCTTAGGTTCAAATCCTGATGATGCCGAGGCTTGGGTATTAGATCCGCCTAAAATGGAGATAAGAAAAGAGCTAGGAGAAACTGTTTTCTTTTATCCCAATATTGAATCAAATAACCAAGGAAGTTTTGACATTAACTTCATCATGAATGATGCAGTATCAAACTTTAAATTATTACTGTTTGCGCATAGTAAAGATATGGTTTATGGCTTTGATGTCCGTGATGTAATTTCTAAAAAAGAAGTATTAGTAAGACCTAATTTCCCAAGGTTAATAGCAGCTGGCGATAAGATAAATATTCCTATTAAAATAGAAAACACTTCAAGTGTAAGTCAAACAGGGAGAGTCAGTTTAACTGCCAATGCGCTCTTGGAAAATATGCAGGCTGGTGTTCAAATCGAAAACAATAATCAATCAGTCAGCATAGACCCTGGAAAGTCCGAGACCCTGTTTTTTATGCTTAGTACAGCGTCTTCTGCCATCAGTCCTTTGGAACTTACTGCTTCGTTTGCTGGAGTGAATGCTAGTGACGCAGAGCAACAAATAATTCCGATAGTTCCTAACCAAACCTTAGTCAGAGAAGGCTACCCATTTTGGATTGAGCCAGGCAAAAATCTCGCGCTAACTCTAGAAGAATTGGGTATCAAGAATCCACAAGATTTACATCTAGCGACTTTCGAAATAGCCGCTAATCCTATGTTCTTGGTCTTACAGTCATTACCAGCTCTGAAAAAAGATCAATTGAACATCTCATCTAATGTATTAAGCAATCTGCAAATTTTAGCCCTAACTAGTTCTATGGTAGCTAAAAATCCAATGTTAAAAGATGCATTGATTCAGGATGCAATACAATCTGAAGAGGGGCCATTAAGCAGAAATGAAGAACTTAACGCTGTATCGCTAAGTAATAGTCCTTGGCTTAGAGATGCAATGGAAGAAGCCTCAAGACGAGATATCCTCAGCCAATATTTCGATGGAAACAGTATTCAAGATAAAACCGCAAGACACCTTAAAATGTTAGCTGATTTCCAACATGGGAATGGTGGTATAGTTTGGATTAAAGATGGTAGAGCATCTTTAAATATGAGTATGCTTGTCTTAGAGAAATTAGGTCGTTTACTTGAAGTAAAAGCGTTTACTCTTGAAGATCTAAGCGCACTAGATATGGCAAACTTGATGCGTTATGTTGATGAGGAGATTAAGAAAAATTATGAGAAATATTGGAAGAAAAATAAAGATTATCTCTCAGCTGAGATGATCAGATATGCATATATAAAAAGTCTATTTCCCTCTCTTAATAAGTATTCAGCCAGTAAGGCACTGAAGCATATCCAAGAGATGACGGAACAACATTGGACAAAACAAACCATTTATTATCAATCTATAATCGCAGCCACCTATTTACTAAATAATGAGCAAGCCTTGCCAAATTTAATTTTAGCAAGCCTAAAAGAGCGGATCATTGAAAAGGAAGATCAAGGCATGTATTGGAAAGAGGTGAATGATTATTACGCATATTACAATAATCTTATTACCGAATCATACGCCATGGAATTTTTCAGTAAGATGGATGCTGAAATAAGTTACATAAATGGCATGAAGAAATGGTTGATTGCTAATAAACGTGTTAATCAATGGACAAATCACAGTAATACAGCAGAAGTGCTCCACGCCTTCTTAAGCGTCGGTGATAATTGGATTAAAAACAAGACAGATGTCAAAATTTCTTTCGATGAGAAAAAACAAGACTTCGAGTCAAATAAAAACTACCAAAAGTACCAATGGTCCCAGTCGAATTTAAACAACTTGCCATCAGCATTGGAAATCAAAAACGACAACGAATTCCCAATTTTTGGATTTATCCAAACACAAAATTTCCAATCACTAGCTGATGTTAAAAAGACCGAACATGATAATCCCTTAAAAATCAGCAAAGAAATTTTCATTGAACGAATGAATGGTAAGGAGATTTCATGGGAAAAACTTGAAGACCAATCAGTCAGTAAGGGAGATAAACTAAGATTGAAAATCACCTTGGAAAACGATCGAAGATTATCATTTGTCAGCCTTATTGATCATCGAGGAGCAGGTATGGAACCAACAAAAAAACTCAGTGGCTTCGAGTACAAAGATGCTATGTATTATTACCAAAGCGTACGAGATGATGGGCAGCATTTCTTCTTTGAAACTTTGCCAAAAGGTGACTTTGTTTTCGAATATGATGTGCAAGTTGTCCATGAAGGAAAATATCAGCAGGGTGCCGCAGAAATACAGTCGTTCTATGCGCCAGCGTTTGGTAGTCATACTGAAGGCAAATGGATAAGCGTTGAATAATTGGCTCCGACATATAGCTTTAATTGCTTTGCTCTTCTTGTTGAATGCTGGTCGAGGAATAGCTTGTTGTGTTAGCCCATTTCACACTTTTTCGGAGGTATTATTGGATGAGACTTCAGACTATGATCTATTTGTTGTTACTATTGATAGCAGTTGGTATTCAGGGGAATGGGCAAATATAGCAAGGGGCAAGGTTAGGCAGGTCTATAGAGGTCAACTTGCAGAAGAAGTTATCATTCACTCTGGAGGGAATACATCTGCTGGGGGTATGGCATTATTGCCTGGGGCGTCTTACTTGATCGTTTCAAGGAGTACAAATAATTATGAATATCATGCTTTTGTATGCGATAGCTATTCAGCTATGGCAAGATCTGAAAAGCAGCCTCCTCGAGGAAGGGCTTATAAGCATCATTTGATCACTGATCAATATTGGGATTTGAAAAAGAAGTCATACACGGGTAAAGTGAAACTTAAAGCTGATGGCCAATTATTTGCCGAAGGTCAAATGGAAAACGGAAAGCCGTCAGGTACTTGGAATCATTTTGTTATGGATGGTGATGCAAAGAGAGTCCGTTCCACAGTGCTTTATCAAGCGGGTTTAAGACACGGAATTTGCAAATACCGAAAAATGTATCAGCTTGATCAAATAGATAAACAAATCGTGTATGATCATGGGATAAAGCGAGTAGAAAGTCATTATGAAAATAATCAGCTTAAGCAAAAACAAAGCTATACCTATCCAGATCTAAAACACGTAATGATTGAAGAGAGTATCTACGGTGAAAAAGGCAGTCTAATCGAGCATCAATTTACTTATGGAAGTAGTGAGAAATACTTAAATCCACATATCTATAATTCGCAAAGAAAGGATAGTGTTTACCAGCATTTTTATGCTAATGGTCAGATAAAAACAACCGGTAAGTATTACCAAGGAGCAAAAATTGGCTGGTGGATAAGCTATGATTCTTTAGGTAATAATCTTGATTCAAGCTTTTGGGAAAAGCCTGAAGAAATAGATATGGATGAAGTAAGTTATTATGATAATGGAATTATCGCTCTAAAAGGAAACTATGTAGATGGACAAAGAGACGGTCTCTGGGTAAGCTATTGCCAAGGCGGAGTTCCTAAAATAAAAGCTAACTACTCGATAGGTAAACTTCATGGTTTATACACAAAACATAGATGTTTGGATGGCAGCATTTATTTAGAAACTCATTATCAAGATGATCTTAAACATGGTCAAGAAATAGGATATGCTCGAGATGGGAAGACAATAGTTTCATCTGGAGATTATATAAATAATCAAGAAAATGGCGTCTTCAGGAATTGGTTTGATAATGGTCAATTAAGGCAAGAATTGACTTGGGAAAAAGGGAAGCGAGAAGGACCCTTAAGAGCATATAATAGCGATGGAACGGTGCATAAAATAGGAACCTATAGTAATGATTTTCTCGAGGGATATTATGTCCAATACTTAGATGGAGGCATAAAAGACAAAGGGAATTACGATAAAGGGAACAAGATAGGAGAGTGGCAAATTAATTACCCTAGAAAAAACATATATAATCTGTATTTCTTTGATTATCGCACTCAAGAAGAAATATATCGAGGACAAACAACAAGTTACCAGGGTAAGCGACCTATTTCTTTCGAAGAATATGTAAGCTTAAACGCGAAAGACCCAAACTTTAAACCAGCAAATCTAAAGCGATAGTCGATTGTTTGCTCCATTTTGTCGTTTGAAGGAACGGAAAGACATACTAATTAGTTTTAATTAGGAAGTTCAACACATACAGATAAAATAGAAACTATGGCAACGATCAGTAACGTAAAAGCAAATAAGATTATTAAAAACCATATGCTACTATCTATGGGAGCAGGAGCAATACCGATCCCTATTGTAGATTTTGTGGCAGTAAGTGCCATCCAAGTAGATATGATTCGGGCTTTAAGTCAGCAATATGATGTTAAATTTGAAGAGCATCAAGGTAAAGCATTAATCACTGCTTTAACTGGTACAGGAATCGCAAGGTTGGGAGCAGGTATGATTAAAATTATACCAGTTGTAGGTTCTGTTTTGGGAGGTGTCACATTTGCTGCTATTTCAGGAGCTTCTACTTATGCCTTAGGCGAGGTGTTTAAAAAGCATTTTGAAACAGGAGGAGACTTTTTAAACTTTAATGTGGAGAATTTTAAAAATTACTACAAAGAGAAGTTTGATCAAGGTAAGGAAATGGCAAAAGATATGGAGAAGGAAACAAATGAAGCACCTTCGTCAGAAAATGGAGAACCGGCTCACATTGTAGATGCCGAAGTTGAAGAAATGCAAACAGCAGATCCATCAGATAATAAGCTAAAGCAATTAGAACGCTTAGCTAAATTGAAGAAAAATAAGGTGATTACCGAGGCTGAGTTTAAGAAAATGAAGAAGGAAATTTTAGCTTAGAAAGCCATTCTTGCTTCTGCTTTAACCGATTGGTTACAAAATATTTCGGCTAGGTATTTATAATAACTTGCCACACCAATCATAGCTGCATTATCAGTGCAATACTCAAAACGAGGGATGTAATGATTCCAGCCAAGCTCTTGAGCTGTTTTAGCTAAAGCAGTTCTCAATCCTGAATTAGCAGAGACACCTCCTGCAATGGCAATTTCAGTAATACCATACATTTCGCTTGCCTTTTTGAGTTTGTTCATTAGTATAGTGATGATACTCTGTTGCACTGAAGCACAAATATTAGCAAGTTCCTTGTCAATAAATGTGGGATCTTCTTTGACTTGTTTTTGTAGAAAATATAAAATCGATGTTTTTAGCCCTGAAAAACTAAAATCTAAGCCATCGACCTTGGGCTCTGAAAAAGAGAACTTGACTTCACCTTCTTTGGCAAGCTTATCAATGTGTGGTCCCGCAGGATAAGGAAGGCCGATTATCTTACCCGTCTTATCAAAAGCCTCACCAGCTGCATCATCAATGCTATTACCTAATACCGTCAGGTCCAAATAATCTTTAACCAATACAATTTGAGTGTGCCCACCTGAAACAGTCAAACATAAAAAAGGAAAAGCGGGCTTTGGATCTTCCGCAAAGTGAGCCAAAACATGAGCATGCATATGATTTACTTCGATCATCGGCAGACCTAAGCCGAGCGCAAAGGATTTAGCAAAACCTACACCAACTAGTAAGCTACCTAATAAGCCTGGTCCCTTTGTAAAAGCTACTGCATTAAGTTCTGAGGCTTCAATATTGGCTTTTTTCAATGCTGCATCAACTACCGGAATAATGTTTATTTGATGTTTTCTTGAAGCTAATTCAGGAACCACACCTCCATAAGCTTCATGGACTTTCTGATTAGCGGTAACATTGCTCAACACATTTCCATCCTGTATAACAGCTGCTGAAGTATCGTCACAACTCGATTCAATAGCTAAAATATTTGCTTTCATGTCAGGTCAAATAACATTTAATTTAAAAAAGATGAATACTCAAGCACCAAAATTATCTTTTTTTGCATCTTGTAGTGTATTGTTGATAAATATTCAATGAAAGAATATTATTTCATTGGGTTTTAGATTAGGGAATGTTTTAGACTTTTATTAATTTTCCTTTTCTAAGAAGATAAAAGGAACGCTTAAAAGCCAAAATTTAAAATTAAGAGATGAAGTTAATTATTAGAGCCGCATTAATTTTATTAAACATCGTGTTGATCTATCTATTGGTGATGAACATTAAAGAACCTATTGCCTTTCAAACTGAAAAGACGAAAAGAAAAGATGCAGTAGTTGAAAAATTAATGGATATAAGAGAGTCACAAGAAATGTATAGAAGGATTACTGGAGAATTTGCTCATACTTTCGATACACTTGTTCAAGTATTAGAAAATGATTCGATAGTAGACATTAAAGAAATAGGAGATATAGATGCTGGTGAAGAAGTAATCAGAACAGAAATAAAACATTCTGCTATAGACTCACTAACCAATATGGGAATAAGCCTAAAAGATTTAGACTTGGTACCATTCTCTGATAATGTAAGATTCAATTTTGACGCAGATACGATTACTTATCAGTCAACATTAGTTTCTGTTGTAGAAGTAGGAACAAAATATAGTAGTTTCATGGGTAAGTTCGCAGACAACAGATATAAGAAATATGACAACTCATATGATCCACAGAAACTAATTAAGTTCGGAGATATGGAAAAACCAAATATTGCAGGTAATTGGGAGAACTAACCACATATTTCGATCATATAAAAGATAAAACCCAGATACAAGGGATAAGTGCTATCGTTTCCGATAGCACTTTAAGTTTTGGGGTTTGGGATAAGCATAACCATTTGATAAAAGCCGGCACATTTGGTAAGTTTTCAGGAAATGCAAAAGAAGCACTGACCAAAGAAGTTGGACACTATCCCATAAAATTAATGTCGAATCAAGTACCCTTTTTATTAGTGGATACTAATCAAATCAAGGCAGATAATCGAAAAGATTTCTTTCAGCATTTGACTCCCGATAGTCTAATGGAGATTTCTTCTATTCAAGATTATTCCTTCAATAATCAATCTAAATCTTTATTATACGGCCTTAAAAAAGCTAGCCTAGGCAGCCAAAGTACTATGCATTTAATGGCTGCATTGACCGATAAACTACTAAGTCTATCATCTAAGGAAGCCATCATCATTCATATTGAAAAAGATACCTTAAGTATTCTTGCCAAAAAGGATGGAAATGTTTGTTTCGCCAATCAATTCTCGTGTATCTCACAAGTTGATTTTCTTTATTATACAGAATTAGTCGCGCAGCAATTTAAGATGAAGAAAGAGACACTAAGCCTTTATTATACTGGTAGAGTTGGAGAAGATTCGAATATTGTGAAATTGCTTGACCAATACTTTCATACGGTTAGCCCTTTGACCTTTAAAAAGAATATTAGCGAAAACAAGGATGTTAACGATGCTCATTTTCAAGATTTATATCTAGCTCTACAATGCGGATAATTGCCGGTCAATTTAAAGGCCACCGCTTTACTCCACCAGCAAAGAATTGGCCTACAAGACCTACTACCGATATTTCTAAGGAAGGACTTTACAATATGCTCCAGAATCGAATTGATTTTGAAGAAGTGAGTTTTTTAGATTTATTCGGAGGAACAGGAAATCATTGTTACGAATTTGTATCCAGAGGATGCACCGACGCGACCTATGTTGATAGACATTATCCAGCCATTCAATTTGTAAAACAAATGGTGGCCAAACTAGACATCGAAGATAAAGTCCAAGTAAAAAAATCCGATGTGTTCAAATACATAGATCGATGCACAAGTACGTATGATGTAATTTTCGCAGGCCCACCTTATGGCCTAAAAACAATTGATGCAATCCCAGGAATAATCATGAAAAAAGGATTACTGAAAGAAGAAGGATTGCTCATAGTAGAACATAACCCAAATGTTAGATTCGACGGGCATAAACACCTTGAGTCAGCCCGAAATTACGGTCAAACGATATTTAGTTTTTTTAGACCCTAATTTAATGGTTGCGGTTATCGCTATTTCTCCTACTTTTGTGTAAATTTTTTCAAGCTTGAACATAATAGAATTAATACAAGAACAAGTTGTCGATTGCTTATCATCACAATTTGACCACAAGGCCAAGAACGCTGACATTCTGGTTAATGTTACCTCCAAAACATTTGAGGGTGATTATACCGTTGTTTTATTTCCATTTGTAAAAGCATTGAGGCAAAATCCACAGACGTTGGGTGATGCTATAGGTAAGACATTGGTAGAGGGTGGTGATACCTTCACTGGCTATAATATTATTAAAGGATTTTTAAATCTTGAAATCTCAGCAAGCGCTTGGAGAAAAGAATTAGCAAACTTGTTTGAAAATAAAGACACCTTAGGTAAAATTGAAAATGCTGGTGTCAAAACGCTCGTTGAATTTTCTTCTCCTAACACAAACAAACCACTCCACTTAGGACATATACGAAACATACTGCTAGGATGGTCTTGTTCGCAAATATTAAAGGAAGTGGGACAGGAAGTAATCAATACACAAATCGTTAATGATCGTGGGATTGCTGTTTGTAAAAGTATGATGGCTTGGAAAAAAACGGGAAATGGTCAAACACCTGAACAAGCAGGAAAAAAAGGAGATCATTTTGTGGGAGATTTTTATGTGGCGTATGACCAATTATTAAAAGCTGAATATGCTGAATGGCAAACTACAATTAAGGCAGAAGAGGTATATAATACACATAAAAAGGACGATCAGACTAAAGAAGATTTTTTTAAGAGCTACAAGAATCGATACTTTAACAGTTATTCTAGCTTAGGAGAAGAAACCAAAGAAATGTTGTTGAAATGGGAGGATAATGACCCAGAAACCAAGAACCTTTGGAAGACGATGAATGGCTGGGTTTATGATGGATTTGAAGAAACCTATAAAAGCCTGAAAGTAACTTTCGACCAATTATACTATGAGTCAGATACTTATTTACTAGGTAAAGATATCATCGAGCAACAATTAGCAGCTGGTAAATTCTATAAGGAAGATGATGGCAGCATATGGGTCGATTTAACCGATCGAGGTTTAGATAAGAAAATTCTCTTGCGAAGCGATGGCACGTCCGTTTATATGACACAAGACATTGGCACAGCAAAACAAAGATATGATGATCATGGCATGAATTCTATGGTTTATGTGGTAGGTAACGAACAGGATTATCACTTTAAAGCCCTATTTGAAACCTTAAAATTGATTGAAGAACCGTATTCAGATGCATTATTTCATTTGTCCTACGGAATGGTAGATTTGCCCACAGGTAAGATGAAGTCTCGAGAGGGAACCGTGGTAGATGCCGATGATTTAGTAGCAGAAGTTATTAGCGAAGCTAGAAGCTCCGCGCAAGAAAATGGTAACTTAGAAAGTGTAGATGAAGTAGAACGGGAAGATATTTACAGTAAGATAGGATTAGGAGCTCTGAAGTATTTTATCATTAAAGTACATCCAAAAAAGCGCATGACTTTTGATCCTAAACAATCTGTGGATATGCAGGGTCAAACGGGTCCATATATTCAAAATGCTTATGTGCGAATTAAGTCTATTTTACGTAAAAATGAAGATGCGTTAGCTGCGAATATGGATGCTTACGACAAAATAGAAAATGCTGAGAAAGCTTTATTGATAGATTTGCTGCAATTTCCTAGCACATTGCAGGAGGCAGCTAAGCAGTTTGATCCATCGGCAATTGCAAATTATAGCTTTAATCTGGCCAAGGATTTCCATAGATTCTATCATGAAGTTAGAATCTTAAATGCCAGTGATGAAGCCAAGGCTTTTCGGTTAACACTAATCGAGACAGTAGCGACTATATTAGAACGATCTATGAGATTACTTGGCATCGAGATGCCGTCAAGAATGTAACTATGAGCGAAGAAAAGACAAGATCACTCAATTTTTTAGAAGAGATTATAGCGGATGACCTGAAGACAGGAAAACATAAGGAGATACATACTAGATTTCCACCGGAGCCTAATGGTTATTTACACATTGGGCATGCAAAAGCTATTTGGATAAACTTTTCATTGGCTAAAAAATATAATGGAAAAACGAATCTGCGATTTGATGATACAAATCCTGAGAAAGAGGAAACTGAATACGTAGAATCTATTAAGAAAGATATTGCTTGGTTAGGTTTCAAATGGCATGATAAACCTTACTTTGCTTCAGATTATTTTGATAAATTATACGAGTTTGCTACCCAGCTTATCGAACAAGGTGACGCCTATATAGATGAGTCTACGGTGGAGCAGATCGCCGAGCAAAAAGGCGTACCGACTAAGCCTGGAACAAATAGTCCCTATAGAGATCGGCCGATCGCCGAGTCTTTGGATTTATTCAAAAAAATGAAAGAAGGTGCTTTCGAAGATGGAAGTATGGTTCTGCGCGCAAAGGTCGATATGACTGCACCGAATATGCACTTGAGAGATCCTATTATTTATCGGATAAAACGCTCAAGGCATCATAGGACTGGTGATGATTGGTGTATTTATCCAATGTACGATTTTGCCCATGGACAATCGGATTCCATAGAGAATATAACGCACTCGATGTGTTCACTAGAGTTTATTCATCATAGGCCTTTATATAATTGGTTTATTGAAAAATTAGGCATTTTTCCAAGTCGCCAAATCGAGTTTGCTCGGATGAATGTAGCCTACATGATTACTTCCAAAAGACGTTTGTTGAAGCTAGTTGAACAAGGTCTGGTTACGGGATGGGATGATCCTAGGATGCCTACCATTTCAGGGATGAGGAGAAGAGGATATCCACCGGAAGCCATCATAAATTTTTGTGAAAAAACAGGTATTGCTAAACGGGATAACTTAGTAGAAATAGAGCTTCTTGAATCTTGCGTGAGAGATCACTTAAATAGTACGGCAACACGAGCGATGGTGGTCACTGATCCGTTAAAAGTAGTGATTACTAATTTTGATAAAGACAAGGAAATCATATCTGGCATAAACAATCCGGAGGATGAGTCGGCAGGTAGGCATGATGTGATTTTACGAAAAGAAATCTACATCGAGAAAGGAGATTTCATGATTGATCCGCCTAAGAAATATTTCAGAATGGCACCTGATAAAGATGTACGTCTGAAGAACGGTTTTATCCTACATTGTGATGGATATACAACTGATGACAAGGGAGAAGTTACGGAGGTTCAATGTAGCTATTATCCGAATAGTAAGAGTGGGGAAGATGTTTCAGGAATTAAAGCTAAAGGTACCTTACATTGGGTTTCGATTCAGGATGCAGTACCTGTTACCCTTCGCAATTATGATAAACTGTTTACTGATCCTGCACCTATGTCGCATGAAGGAAAAGAGTTTATGGAATTTTTTAATCACGACTCCTTAGAAGAAAACAAAACAGCTTTAGCGGAGCCTTATATTTCTACTGCAAAACTTGGAGATTCGTTCCAATTTATGCGTAAGGGATATTACACCCTCGACCCAACAAGTACAGACGAAAACATCGTGTTTAATCGTACCGTGGGACTTAAATCATCATGGGGTAAAAAGAGGTAGGTGATAGATAGTTTGTTGAATATCGATCAACAATTATTTTCGCTGATTAATCAGGGTTTAGCCAATGATTTGTTTGATTGGCTTTTGCCTCATGTACGTAACAAGTATACCTGGATTCCCTTATATCTATTTTTGATTTTTGTGCTCATTAGAAGGTATGGTACACGATCTTGGATTTATGTACTATTTGCCATTTGTACGGTGTTTGTTGCAGATACTATCAGTTCCAAACTGATTAAAAAAACGGTTGAGAGACCTAGACCCTGTCATGTGGTCGATCAGCATCCAGAAACGATCGTTAGGGTTTCTTGTGGTGGAGGTTATAGTTTCACTTCTTCACATGCCACCAATCATTTTGCCGTAGCTTGGTATTTTTTGTTGATTCCAGTTTTTAGTCGTCGTCGTTGGCAGGTTTTATTTTTAATATGGGCTTCGATGATTTGTTTAGCGCAAGTCTATGTTGGAGTCCATTATCCTTTCGATGTCTTAGTTGGCGGAATATTAGGGAGCTTTATTGGTTATTTTATAAATCGTATCGCGCGTAGATTTATGCATGAGAAGGACCTGGCCTAAGCTCCATTAAATTTTTATGTACAAATCTTTAGCAATTTTCATAAGTATGAATTTGCTAAACTATCTTTGCTGACAAACCCTTCAACTATGCAAATTCTGGATGGAAAGACACTTTCGGTAACCTTACAAAGAGAGATGGCAGAGGAAGTCGATCAATGGCTTGAAGCAGGAAAAAGAGCGCCTCATTTAGCGGCTATCTTAGTAGGTAATAATCCAGCAAGCAAAGTATATGTAGGTCATAAAATTAAAGCTTGTGAACGAGTAGGTATCCAGTCATCATTAGTGGATGCAGAAGAAGACATTACGCAGGAAGCTCTTATAGAAAAAATTCAAGCATTGAATGCCGACCCTTCCATCGATGGCTTCATTATACAATTGCCGCTTCCTAGGCATATAGACCCAGAACAGGTTATTTTAGCTGTGGATCCTGATAAAGATGTAGATGGTTTTCACCCAGCGAATATGGGGAAAATGGCATTGGGCATCGATACCTTTATTCCTGCAACACCTTATGGTATTTTATTGATGCTGGAAAGATATAGAATTACGACCTCAGGTAAAAAGGCGGTAGTTGTGGGGCGGTCCAATATCGTAGGCACTCCAATGAGTATTTTACTGTCAAGGAATGCACCTTTTGGGAATGCAACGGTAACACTTACTCACAGTCGAACTAAAGATTTGCGATCTCAATTATTGCAAGCTGATATCATTATTGCTGCTATTGGCCGTGAGCGGTTTATCACTGAAGATATGGTTAAGGAAGATGCCATTATTATAGATGTAGGAATTAATCGTATTGTAGATGAAACCAGAAAATCTGGTTATAGATTAGTTGGTGATGTAGACTTCGAAAATGTATCCGAAAAGTGCAGTTTTATTACACCAGTGCCAGGTGGGGTAGGTCCTTTGACTGTGGCAGCATTGATCAAAAACACCTTAAAAGCCTATAAAAATAAATTGGATTAAGTGAATTATTATCAGTTACAAATCCAGATAAACCCAAGGCAACAACAAGCTATTATTAATCATCTCGATAGTATCGGTTTTGAAGGCTTCGAAGAGCATGATAGCCACATGATGGCTTACATAAATGAACTTGCTTTACCTGCGAATATCGAACAGGAGTTGATAGATACATTTGGAGTTGAGAAGAAGCAACTATCGCTGAAGAAGCTTGAACCGACAAATTATAATGCCTTATGGGAATCCAATTTTAGTCCTATAATAATAGATGATTTTTGTGCCATTTATGCGGACTTTCATGAAGTCGAACATACTTGCAGGTATGAGCTAAAAATAGACCCCAAAATGGCTTTTGGAACAGGCCATCATGAAACTACCTACATGATGCTGCAAGCTATGGATGGTATTGATTTTAAAGGAAAATCAGTTTTTGACTATGGTGCTGGGACTGGAATTCTAGCTGTTATGGCAGTAAAAATGGGAGCAACAAGTATAGTAGCTAATGATATCCAAGCAGAGGCAATTGATAATATTTACGATCATTTTACGATAAACAACATTGAACTAAAGCCAGAAGTGATCCATGGTCCTTTAGACGAAGTCCCTGAAGATAAGGTCCACATTATTCTTGCCAATATCAATCAACCTGTTTTAAGTATCAGTACTAAAGGACTAAAGGATCGACTCCTGTCAAGCGGTCATTTACTAATTTCAGGAGTCTTAGCTGAGCGAAGATCCGAAATAATTAATCTTTATCAAGAAGAAGGATTTAGCTTTCAAAAAGAACAATTAAAAGGGGAGTGGAGTATGTTGCACTTTATGCTTTTCTAATAGCATAGACAAGCTCATCTTCCAATTCATTATTTTTCACAATGGTTTGTTTAAAATGTGCTTCGAGTATAAAGCCCGCTTTTTCTAGCACTTTTTGCGAACCAATATTGCTGCCAAAAGGTCTGGCGAATATCCTGTTAATGTCGAAGGTCTTGAATCCATAGTCAACTATGGCTAGTATAGCTTCCGTCATGACTCCTTTACCCCAGTGTTCTTCTCCAAGCCAATAACCAATTTCAGCATTGTTTTTGAATATATCTTTTTGCGGATGAATACCTATTGCTCCGCATGCTTCTCCACTAATATCTATAGCGAAAATCTGAGTCGGAGAGTGTTCTGAAGCAAAATTGATAAACCATTCGCCACTTTCTTGGGTATATGGATGAGGAAAAACATCTGTTAGGTTTCTCGCTATTTTAGCGTTATTAGCATGGTGCATTAAGCTTGATAAATCGTCTATTTTCCAATGTCTAAGTTTCATGCTGCTTCTTTAAAAACCTCCATTAATATTATCATTGATCCAGGTCAGACCTTTGCTAAATGCTTCTTGCATGCTACACGCATCATAATGGCTAAATCCCTCAAGGACTTTTAATGTAAGGTTAGTTCCCAAATTTTGTGCTTCGGTAGCGAATTTTTCAATGTCTTGTAGGAGAAATAATTCATCTTGATCTCCATGAATGGCATAAATGGGTGCATCTATTTTTTTGGAGCTACGGTAATGTGCAGCCATCGGAATAGCTGCTTTGAAAATCTCTGGATAATTTTCTATAAAGTAATAGCTTCCATTCCCTCCATTACTATAACCGCAAACTAATATTCTTTCTTCATCTACGTTCCAAACTTGAATGGCTGTTTTGATAAGTTGCAAAATACTTTCCGTGTGATACTCAGTTGTCCAGACGGATCCCATGGCGTCAGGAACAATAATGTGGACATCTTTAGATTCGAAGGTAGGTTCGATTAAACAGCTGCTAAATCTTTCGTATGCGTCTCCTGATCCTGCCCAATGTAGGGCTAAAACTAAAGGTTTGGCTAGGCTGTCATCTTTTGCAGCCTTTAGACGCAGTCCACTCTGAATTTTGTAATGGCTGTTATAGATATTGTGGCTGTAAAAACTGCCTGCAAATTTTTTAGAAAACAGAAAGGCACTTGTTATTGGATCGTTCAACTTACTCGAATTTTGTTGGGTTTTACAAGCATTGAGTGCACATAATGAGATGGCCATCAAGAGTAGATGTATGATCTGTTTAGGCATGACTTAGTGCATTCGATCGCCTCTCAACTCTATGCTTTCTAGTACTTCCTTCTCGTGGGACAAATATTCTTCCCAGCGACTCCTAACTTTTTCTTCTTCAGAATAGTGTATGGCTAGTTGTAAAAATAATTTATAATGACCTGCTTCAGAAACCATTAAATCATGATAAAAGCCTTTTAGACTCTCATCAGAAATATGCAGAGATAACAGGCGAAAGCGTTCCGCACTTCTTGCTTCTATTAGGGCACTGGTTAGCAGTTTTTCTACTACACGCTCTTCTGGAGAACCCCCTTTTTTCTGAAATTTAATGAGTGCATTAACGTATTCATCCTTTCTGGGTTTACCTAGGGTGATATTCCGTTTGTCCATCTCTCTTAGCACCATTCTAAAGTGGCCCCATTCTTCGGTAACAATCGGCATTAATTCGTCTACCAATTTTTTTCTTCCTGGGTTAGCATTGATCAAGGAAATACAATTGCTTGCCGCCTTCATTTCACAATATGCATGGTCTATTAAGATTTCTCCTATATCCATTTCTGCTAGATTGACCCATCTAGGGTCTGTAGGAAGGTGCAATCCAAGTTTACTTTTTTCCTTCAAGGCAAGCGAGTTGTTGTTTAAATAAATTGATGTTTTCTATTGGGTATTTTTCTAAACCAAAACGCCAGACGATTTCTAGTTCATCGAGATAATACCGCTTCAGCATTTTAATTTCGTATTCGTTTAATTGGTAAGAGGATTTGAATATGGTCTTGGTACCATCCTTTGATAAACTGCCTAAATCTGTTTTTAAAGAGTTTAGGTAGATATATTCATCATTCAGAAAACGAATTTTCAAATTGCTGTTTTTGGTAATTCCTCCATAGTTAGCTTTAGCTTGTGGAGTATGGAAAATTACCTGAAGGTCCATAAAATAGTAGCCATCTATTAAGCTATTTGCAACATAGATCTCAATTAATTCTAGATCTGGCGCCATCTTTAATATAGAGGGCTGTGTATAACCCAGCAATTTTTCGGCAGCAAACTCTTTCTTATTGACTAATAGCTGATCATCGTATCCGTCGAAAACCAATTTGCAAACAGGCTCTATTTCTTTGGCCTTATTTTCTGGTTTAAATCGCATATCATCATACTGCCCAGACAGGCTTACTGATAATATACACAAAAGGATAAATGTTAATCTAATTTTCATGGTAGTATAAAAGCTACAAACTTTGTGCTATAAAAGTAAGTTGAATAAATTCGACATTCAAACAAAGCCAGATTCTTAAGATTTACTTAGTTAATTTAAAGTAAATCACGTCACAAACATGCATATCAGAATTAAGAATAAATCGCTGTTTAGTATAACCATCATTGACAATAATTGCCACTGTATTTGGCGGATATCTGCCAAGGTTGTGTGCATAAAGTAGCAGGTAATCTCTTTGTTTATCTGAGTCATTAATTAGGACATCGATTTTATGTTCTTCGTTGTCAATTTTGTATTTCTCTAGAAGCCAATAACCATTGTAATTAAGCGAGATGATATCTCCATCGCTTTTTTTATGATCATAGACAGTTATGCTAAGTGTTTTAGATTTTACTTCTATGGTTTGTCCTTGATTAACCTTTCGGTCTTTGATTTTCTTTAGCTCGTTTTCTGGACTCCATTTCAGTTCTACTGGTTTGCCGTTTTGTTGTTCGAAATTTAGGTTAACAGTTTGTGCCACTTCTAAAGCTAGATCTTCAGGATTTACGCGAGTTAGGTGAATGTGGCCAGGCACGCAATCCACTCCTGTGATGTGTCCATTTCCGGTCCAATCGCCTTCAAGATGGAATGCTCCTTTCGTTCGATAGAAGGTCAAATCACTGGTTTTTAGACAGGATTCTAAGTGTCTCATTTCTTTATGCGTGTTAATATAATTTTCCACGCTTTTATCCTGATAGGAAAGTGTGGTTCCATTCCATCCGCCAGTAAATCGCTTTTCGTAGCTGAGATAGCCTTGATCATTAGCAAACTTAGCTCGGCAGACTAAGAGTCCTTCCACTCGGTTACCTGATTGCTTAATCTCCACATGAAGTTTACCTGTTGTGCCATTAAAAGCAGGTTGACCATCCCAGGTCAGTTGACTAATTTCTCCTTCCCACAGTCCAGTGAGGGCCATGGCTTTTTCGTTACGTACTTTGTCTAATTCCTTCTTAGATTTTTGGGGAAAACTTACGTCAACCTGTGCACTTAAGTTAATACAGTTGAAGGCAATGAAAAGAATTGCGAGATTTCGTAGGTACATTTAAAATGATTTTTGGAAGTAAAACTGAGTACTTCTATTTCTTAGGGATTGTCCAATGATATTCTCGTCTAATAACTGGTAATCATCAGTGACAAAATTGCTTAAACCTCTAGAGTGCTGAACACCTAGAACAAAAGCGCCTCGAAAGATACTCCAACTGCCTCCGATGAGTAAGCCAGCATCCATGTTTGAAAATGGGAATGCAGTTAGGTTATTTGTGTTTATTTCTTCAATGTCGTATTCAGAAGAAATTAAGTCCACATCATCAAAGCGAGTACCGTGGACCAGATATCCGTAATATCCACCTATATTAAAATGCAGACCTCCTCCAAGAGGTGCCATTCCAAATATCATTTGACCTCTGATATAATCGTGTTTATGGATTAGTTTGTCACTATCGGTAATGATTTCCTGATAGTACTGTGGTTTATACACAAGTTCAGGCTGGATGTGCAATCGTTTAGTCAGGTAATATCGAAGATATAAACCGGCTTCCATGGATAATCTACTTTTATAAAAGTTATCCCGTTTATTGGCTATCACATTGGAGCTACCTACACCGACTTTCATACCGACTCTTAGTTTCTTCTTACTTTTTTTAGGTTTACCATCGACAATGTCTACCGTTTTTGTAGGGGCAGCAGGTTTTGGTTTGTCAGCTATCTGTGTTTGTGGTTTTGGAGGAGGAATCAGGATTGCCTCTATTTTGGGTTCTATTTGTCCGTCAAGTCCGTCCACATCTTTATATACGTTCCAGACAATCGTTTTCTCTGTACCGGGTACTACTTTTCCGATATCTCCATTAAAAGAACTGGCTTTTACTAATTTATTATCGCCATCATATAAGTCTAAGGTTATATCGTATAACTGATTTTCATCGCCAGATAAATCGTAATTTATGACAATAAGATCATCGGTCGTCGAAACTTGGATGTTACTAATTTCTTGAGCCTTAAGACTCAATGAACTTATAAATAGGATACTTAGAATTAAATGCTTCATAGTTTTTATCTGTTGTCAATCAGTTTGGTCCTAGTGGATTATGGCTGGCTGTTTAAATGTTGTTTTAAAACAATTTGGATAGAAAATAAATTATACCAACAACAATGAATACGACTATTTGAAATTGTACATAACCTATTTTTTTAGCCTGTACCATAAACCAATGCTCTTGTTTAGAATTGCTTTTCATTCTTTAGTAGTTGTATAACAAGATAATAAACCTTTCAAAGAAAATAAAAGTGCCTTGATAGATCAAATTTAACCGAGTATTAAGATTGATCGGATTAAACATATGTAGCTTCCAACAATTTATGTATATGAGTTACTAGTAATGTATTATCTTGTGACTTTAATTTCAGCTTAATTCGCAGCATTGGAGTTTGCCTTAGAAAACATAAGTTTGTTGAATGTTCTTGAGATACTCATCGTGGGTTATCTTATGTATTTAATCTATCGCTTCTTCAAGGGGACCGCAGCATTTAATATTGTTATAGGAATCATTCTATTTTATCTGGTTTATATTTTTGTAAACACCTTGGGTATGACCATGCTATCCAAGCTATTAGAACAATTTTTCTCCATTGGTGTCTTAATTATCGTGATAATATTTCAGCCAGAAATACGTAAGTTTTTATTGATGATCGGAGATACAACGCTGAAGGGTAGATTACGATTTCTTGATCGATTTATTAATGAAAAAGACGAAAGTGATACTGCCTTTAAAGAAAGCTGTGAAATTATAGTAGATGCAATAAGCAAGATGTCTAATACTAAAACTGGCGCTTTAATCGTATTAACCAACACAGAAACAGACCAACTTGTTAAGACGGGAACAGAATTAAACGCAGCATTGAACTCTACACTATTGCAAAATCTATTTTTTAAAAATGCTCCACTTCATGATGGAGCAGTCATTGTGAAGGATAACACCATCTTAGCCGCCAGTACAATCTTACCAGTTTCCGAAAATACCCATCTTTCTACTGACTTAGGTTTGCGACATAGAGCGGCATTGGGCATAACCGAAAACACAACCATGATTTCATTAGTTGTATCTGAAGAAAATGGTGAATTGTCGTACGCTAAGAATGGAAAATTGTTTAGAAATGTTACGCAAGAAGAAATAAAACATATCATAAAAGAATTTAATAGTAATTAAGCATGGAAAAGGTACAAGATTATATAGCGTCGAATAAGGATCGCTTTCTGGAGGAGTTAATGGAGTTATTAAGAATCCCTTCGATAAGTGCTGATCCTGCCTACGCAGATGACGTCAGAAAAACTGCAGAATACGTAAAAGATAAGTTGGCCTCAGCAGGAGCAGACAAAGTGCAATTATTCGAAACAGCAGGACATCCTATCGTTTATGGTGAGAAATTTAAAGATGCCTCATTACCTACGGTTCTTGTCTATGGACACTATGATGTCCAACCACCAGACCCTATCGAATTATGGGATTCTGGTCCCTTCGAACCCATTATCAAAGAAACTAAATTACACCCGGGAGGCGCTATTTTTGCCAGAGGTGCTTGTGATGACAAAGGTCAAATGTATATGCACTTAAAAGCATTCGAAGCTATGATGGATGCTGGAGAGCAACCCGTAAACTTCAAGTTTATGATCGAAGGTGAAGAGGAAATAGGTTCAGATAATC
Organism: Saprospiraceae bacterium; assembly: GCA_020629035.1. Lineage (GTDB taxonomy): Bacteria > Bacteroidota > Bacteroidia > Chitinophagales > Saprospiraceae > JAHDDO01. Next base: position 49,279 of record JAHDEC010000023.1, read on the forward strand.
TTGGGATATTTTGCAAAGAGTACAAGGAGATGTTGGCTTGTGACGTGGTATTATTAAGTGATACATCGATCATTGCTAATGATACACCATCCATTTGCATTGGTTTGAGAGGCTTAAGTTATGTAGAAGTAGAAGTTGTGGGAGCAAATAAAGATTTACATTCAGGTGTGTATGGTGGAGCAGTGGCCAATCCAATTAACGTGCTATGCGATATGATTGCTTCGCTTAAAGATGAAAATCATCATATAACTATTCCTGGTTTTTATGATGATGTTGTTGTCGTAAGTGAGGTAGATCGAGCTAAAATGAATGAAGCACCTTTTAGTTTATCAAAGTATAAGGAAGGTTTAGGGATAAATGATATAATGGGGGAGAAAGGATACACAACCTTAGAAAGAACCTCTATCAGACCGACTTTAGATGTAAATGGTTTATGGGGAGGATATATAGGAGAAGGTGCCAAAACAGTCTTGCCTTCAAAAGCAAACGCTAAAATAAGTATGCGGCTAGTACCCAATCAAGATCCCGACAAGATCACTAAATTATTCGAAGATCATTTTAAATCAATTGCCCCTTCAGGAGTTACAGTAACGGTAAGCCCTCATCATGGCGGTCATGCAGCAGTTGTGCCTACAGATACTCCGGAGTATATGGCAGCACACAAGGCCATGGAAAAAGCATTTGGTAAAGAACCAATTCCAGAGAGAAGTGGAGGAAGTATTCCTATAGTGGCAATGTTTGAAGAGGTGTTTGGCGTAAAGTCAGTAATGTTAGGATTTGGCTTAGATACCGATGATATTCATTCACCAAATGAGCATTATGGCTTGTTTAATTACTACAAAGGCATAGAAACCATTCCATACTTCCATGATTTCTACGCTCAGCTTAAGAAGTAAAATATTGAAAATAAACAATATACACATTAATTAAAATAACAATATGTTTAACAAGATAGTTTTGTCCTTTATTGTATTAATTTCGGGCGCTAATCTAAAAGCTCAAATTATGGATACGACAAGTTACAGTGTAGGAGTAATTCTAGCTGAGAATTTAAAACAGCAAGGCTTAAAAGGCCTAAATATGGATGTTATCGCAGAAGCAATGAAGGACTTTACTGCAGGTAATTCAAAAATGGATACACCAACCGCAGAAGCGCATTTTTCGGAAGCAATACAAAAAGCTCAAGAATCTCAGCATGAGGTGGTGATCGAAGAAGGTAAAGCCTTTTTAGCTGAAAATGGTAAAAAAGAAGGTGTGGTCACTATGGATAGTGGTTTACAATATAAAGTTGTAAAGCCAGGAAATGGTCCTAAACCATCTTTGACGGATAAAGTAAAAGTTCATTACCATGGTACCCTAATCGATGGGCAGGTATTTGACAGTAGCGTCGAGCGAGGAGAACCTATTTCATTTCCATTAAATGGTGTGATCACGGGATGGCAAGAAGGACTTCAACAGATGCCTGTTGGGTCTAAATATTTGCTTTATATTCCTTACGACTTAGCCTATGGAAACAGAGGCGCAGGCCAATTAATAAAACCATATTCTACTTTAGTGTTTGAAGTTGAATTGTTAGGTATAGAATAACAACATGGTTTTTCATATAATATCAGCAGTTCCCGCTTTATTAGAAAGTCCGCTCAGCCATAGTATTTTGCAGCGTGCTAGAAATAAAGGTTTGCTGGATATTAAGATATACGATCTTCATGACTATGGTGTTGGTTCACAAAAACAGATAGATGATTATCAGTTTGGTGGAGGAGCAGGCATGGTCATGATGGTCGAACCACTCTACAATTGCATCCAAGATATATTTTCCAAATACGGGAAAATGAAGGTGATGTATGTTACCCCTGATGGACAAACTTATAAGCAACAACTAGCAAATGAGTGGTCGATGGAGGAGTCATTTATTATTATTTGTGGGCACTATAAAGGCATAGATCAGCGAGTAAGAGATCACCTAGTTGATATTGAAGTATCCATAGGTGATTTTGTATTATCAGGAGGTGAATTAGCTGCTCTTATTTTAGTGGATTCCATCGCTCGTCTGATTCCGGGTGTTTTAAATGATGCAAGCTCAGCCTTAACGGATTCTTTTCAGGATAATTTGTTGGCTCCACCAGTCTATACTAGACCAGCCAATTTTAAGGAATGGAAGGTCCCAGAAGTTTTGCTTTCAGGTCATGATGCTAAGATTAGCGCTTGGAGGGAAAATAAAGCACTAGAGTCCACACAATCTCGACGTCCTGATTTACTAAATGATTAAGCATGGATTACCCAAATTATAAGGTGGAGTATTTACCTGTCAGAACTCAGACAAAGAAATGGTACGAATCAAAAGAACAAACCATGCCAGAGCATTCTGCCGCTGTTCTTGAAAAATTAATCTTGGAATATGATGAAGCTGGATATGATTTGTTTTCAGTAGTACCTATGACAGATTTTACGACTATACACAGCTCATTTACTGGTAGCTATACAAAAGGATTTATGGTCACTTTCAAAAAGCGACATTGAACAAACGAATACTTATCATCAGTTATTACTGGCCACCTTCTGCCGGTTCTGGAGTCCAACGATGGCTTAAGTTTGCCAAGTATCTACCCAGCTATGGATGGGATCCAGTAATCTATACTCCAGAAAATCCTGACTTTAAAATCACAGACCAAGGCTTACTTAACGATCTACCAGATGACATAGAAGTTTTGAAAACGCCCATTTGGGAACCTTATGCATTAGCTAAAAAGTTTTCAGGCGATAAAAAAATAAACACAGGAATAGTCGGAGATGGTCCTAAACTATCCAAAAAGAAAAAACTCATGAATTGGGTCCGAGGGAATTTTTTTATTCCTGACCCAAGAGTCTTTTGGGTAAAACCCTCCATTAAATACTTAAGCAAGTATCTAGCTGAGCATCCGGTTGATGCCATAGTTACAACAGGACCGCCACATAGCATGCATCTCATAGGCTTAGGTTTAAAGAAACAACTCGACATTCATTGGTTGGTCGATATACGAGATCCATGGTCTAAACTTGATTTTTTAGACACCTTTTATCTGAGCAAACGAAGCCGCAAAAAGTATCAAAAACTAGAACAAAAAGTTATGGAAGCTTGCGATGGAGTACTTGCAACCAGTCCTTCAATGATACAAATGCTCGAGCCATTTGATTCCAAAAAATTTAAAGCTATAACCAATGGTTTTGATCCCAGTGACATTAAAAAAAGGTCCACAAACGCTATAACGGCAAAGGCTTCCCTTCCAGCTAAAACCATAAAGATGTATCATGCAGGTCTTTTAAACCAGGTGAGAAATCCGACAAGACTTTGGGAAGCCATTGATCATTTTAACCAACAATCATCTCAAAAAATCAAGCTTCATTTAGCAGGCATGATAGACCAACGAGTTTTAAACGACATTGAAAAACATACGCACATAGCTACCAACATAGAGGCCTATAAATCACATGAAGAGGTACTAGAAGATTATCAAAATTCAGATGTTTTATTGCTTTTAGTTAACAATACAGATAATGCTAAGGTTAACATCCCAGGTAAATTATTTGAATACCTTGCTAATCAAAAACCGATTATTATGATAGGGGCCCAAGATTCAGATGCGGCGAAAATATTAGCGAACTATCCATTCGCTAAGGTGTTTAGTTATAAAGAAAGCATTGATTTCAATGATTTTTTAAACGATGAAGAGTGGCTTAGGCAATCGATAAATAATGAGGATGTTAAACAATTTACTCGCTTATCCTTAACAGGAGAATTGGTTCAGTGGATTGAATCCAGCCTAAGGGAGAAGCAATAGCATCTCATTCGACGGAAACAGAATAAATTACATTAATCAGAAGTATATTTGTAACTCGATAAGCATTAACTATTAATATGCAGCTTGAAAAAAGTATAGATTTTACTAGCCAATTTACCCGTCTTGTAAATCGGGAAACCAAACTTGCTATTGTAGGTTTAGGATATGTAGGTTTACCTATTGCGCTTGAATTTGCTAAGCATTTTGATGTCATTGGTTACGATATAAATCAGCGGAAGGTCGATTTAATTAAGCAAGGCATAGATCCGAATAAGGAGCTGTTAGCTAGTGATTTTGAAAATAAGTCCATTGTTTTTACCACGGATATAAGTGAGTTGGCTGAAGCTAGCTTTTTTGTAGTTGCAGTACCAACGCCTGTCACAAGATTTAACGTGCCAAATTTAGCACCGCTGCACTCAGCATCTAAGGATGTGGGTTCTATATTAAAGAAGGGTGATTTTGTGGTTTATGAATCCACCGTTTATCCAGGTTGTACAGAGGAAGATTGTGTTCCTTTACTAGAGTCTAATTCAGGGCTTACATACAAGGAAGACTTCAAAGTGGCTTATTCACCTGAACGAATAAACCCAGGCGATAAAGTCCACACCCTTACCAATACAGTAAAAATAGTCTCAGGGTGTGATGAGCAAACCCTAGATGTGATGACTTCACTCTACGAGCAAATTATCGAAGCAGGTGTATTTAGAGCAGCTTCTATTAAAGTGGCGGAAGCCGCTAAGATTGTAGAGAATACGCAGCGTGACTTAAACATTGCTTTAATGAATGAGTTATCCATGATTTTTGACCGTTTGGACATTAACACCATGGATGTAATCGAAGCGGCAGGGACAAAATGGAATTTCTTAAAATTTACACCTGGATTAGTAGGTGGTCACTGTATCGGAGTAGATCCTTATTATCTTACGCACAAGTCGATTGAGTTAGGCTACAGGCCAGATATTATACTTAGTGGTCGTAAGGTTAATGATAATTTGAGTAAGTATGTCGCTAAGAAAATGATTCAGAAGATTGCTGGTAATGGCAAAAATATTAATGAATCGAAAGTACTTGTGCTAGGAGTGACATTTAAAGAAAATGTAAGTGACATAAGAAATTCGAAGGTGGTAGATATGATAAAGGAGATGCAAAGCTATTCGATACAAGTAGACATTCATGACCCACATGCTAATCAAGAAGAGTTAGCAGATGAATATGGACTGAGCCTGACAAGCACCATTGCAAATGACTACGATGGAATCGTTTTGGCTGTAATCCATGATGAATACAAATCCTTCGACGAGGATTATTTCCTTTCGATTAGTGCTGATAAACCCATCTTTATGGATATTAAAAGTGCTTATTTAGGGAAGATGACCGAGATGGATTATTGGGCTTTATAATAAAATAATTAAGTCGAATTTGTGCCCATTCCCGATTAGGAAGCGCAGCATATGAAGGGACAATTACAAAAGGTTTTCAGTCAATCGGCCATCTATAGTGTTGGTAATTTAGCTAACAAGATTGTTGGCTTTGTTTTGTTGCCCTTATACACAGATTATCTTAGTTCAACAGACTATGGAATGCTTGGTCTGCTAGAGGCAACTGCAATGATTTTGGTAGCCGTGCTAAGCTTTAGAATACCGACGGCAATGATTAGATGGTGTTCCGAGACTGAAGATCTAGAGGCTCAAGGTTCCATCTTATTTACTTCATTAATTAGCTTATTGGTCATTTCTATTTTGATCAATCTTAGTCTTCAACCTTTTGCGTCAAACTTCGCGATCCTAGCCTTTAACAAAGAATCATTCACTATATTTTTTCAGTTGTTATTTATTTCAGCTGGTCTTGAAATCCTAAATAAGTTGCCACTTGAGTTTTTAAGATTCAAAGAAAAGGCAGGCATGTTTATCAGTATAAACCTTATTAAACTGGTTATCGTACTTGGATTAAACATTTATCTGATTGCTTACTTAAAATGGGGGATTAAAGGTATTCTAGTGAGCCAGATTGCAGGGCATACTTTTGTTTTATTGGCCAATGTCGTTTACATGCTTAAGAACATGGTCGCTAAATTTAATATGAAAGCGGCGAAAGGGATGGCAGCCTATGGATTTCCCCTAGTATTTTCTACCTTATCAGCTATGCTTTTGTCCTTAGCTGATCGATATTTATTGCCATATTTTCATGAGTATAGTGATTTGGGTTTGTATACCTTAGCTTACAAGGTTTCTAGCGTTACTAACGTGTTTTTAATTACATCTTTCCAACTCGGTTTTTTACCCATTGCCTTTAAGCGTTATAAGGATGATGATTTTAAACCGTTTTTGTCTAAGGTTTTGAGCTATTTTAGTTTTTTAGTCGTCGCATTTAGCCTGTTTTTATCTTTCTTTTCCAAGGAAATCATAACCACTTTTGCAAGAGATGAGTCTTTTTGGTTAGCTTACCAAATGGTACCCATCATTGCTTTCCTCTTCATATTTAAAGCCATCCAATATGTTTTTACATTGAGCCTTCACTTTACCAAGAATACTAAATTTAATATCCACATTGTGTTTCTTAGTTTATTGGTCAATATTGCTCTAAATATCATCTTGATTCCTGTTTATGACGTGTATGGTGCCATTATAGCCTCAATAGCTGCGGGATTAGTTGGACTTTTTTATAGTTATCGCTTATCCGAGCGCTTTTTTAAAGTCGATTATGAATTGTTTAAGATAGGTAAGCTCATAGTGGTTGGGATAGTTTTTACCGCTTTATTGTACCTCATTAATCCGCTAGATACGTTTTGGCGCTGGTCTGCAAAATTAGCTTCCATAGTTGCCTTTGTGTGGTTAATGATCGCATTAAAGTTTTTTGACAAAAATGAAATTAACTTTGTGAAGCGAACGATAAAAAGTATTTTTTGACCCATTTTTTATTAATAGTTTATGTGTGGAATTTTAGCAGCCTTCAATACTGAGTATTCTAAGTCGACATTAGATAATGCTTTGGATTTAATGGATCATCGTGGCCCAGACTTCAAGGATAGTACCTTGGTGGATGGAAACTACTTGGGACATCTAAGGCTATCTATTTTAGATTTAAATCCGCGCTCAAATCAGCCTTTTGTTATTGATCATTTCCACATGATTTTCAATGGAGAGGTTTATAACTACAAAGAGCTTATTAAAACCCATGGTTTAAAAGTGACAACAGATTCGGACACCGAGGTCGTTCTTTTAATGTACATAAAGTATGGAGAGAAATGTCTTGATTTCTTCAATGGGATGTTTGCAATTGTTATCTATAACCAAAAAACTAAAGACATATTTGCAGCTAGGGATCGTCTAGGTATTAAACCTATATATTATCAAGAAAAGTCAAATAATCATTGGGTTTTTGGAAGTGAGATGGCAGCAATGCAATCAATTGAAAAAGGTCAAGTTGATGCATTTGGCAAACGACAATATCGAAAATTGAGAATGACGGTCGGAGGGCACACCATTTATGATAATGTTAAATTTTTCCCAGCTGCTCACTATTTTTTAAATGGCAGTTTTCATAGGTATTGGGATTTAGACATTAGTCCGAAAAAAGCTCCTTCCGATGAGGCTCTAGATGATTTGCTGCGTAATGCCATCAGTTTACGGAGGCGCTCCGATGTGCCCGTAGGAAGTTATTTAAGTGGTGGTCTAGATAGCACTATTCTGAGTTATATTTTGAAACCTAGCCATACCTGGACGGTAGGTTTTGAAAGTTTAAATGAGTTTAGATGGAGCACATTAGCAAATGAGGGCCTGCAAACTACCTTGCATCAAATCAAAGTAGATAAAGATGAGTTTCTGGCCACAGGTAAATGGATGTTAAATAGGCGAAACGAACCACTTTCTGTGCCTAATGAAATCTTAATTTACTTAATGACCAAGGTGGTAAAGAGTGAAAACACAGTCGTCTTATCAGGTGAAGGTGCTGATGAATTGTTCTGGGGTTATGATCGTATTTTTAAATGGGCTAAAGATGCTAAGACGCTAAGTCTAGCTGGATTTGATCAAAAGTATTGTTATGGCTCCAATAAGGATAATGAAGTTTTAGACTTTGCCCTAGCTAAGGTTCCAGGAGATAATGCACTTGAAAAAATAGCCTACTATTTTCAGATTGTACATCTTCAAGGTTTACTAAGAAGAGTTGATAATTCTACGATGCTCTGCAGTGTTGAGGCAAGAGTGCCTTTTGTAGACCATAGATTAGTAGAAATGATGGCCGGTACTCCGTTCGACTGGAGAATGGGTAATAGTTTCAAAGAGCCATTGAAGAGAATATATAGAGGATTAGTTCCTGATGAGGTTATAGACAGGAAGAAAATTGGTTTTCCCGTTCCTTTAGAGAGTATTTTTAAGGAAAACACAAATCAAGAAATCAGTCCCATGGATGCCTGGTTACTTTTTAACCTTAAGCCATTTTAATTTAGCAAAGGTATATGACTAAAAAGCAGTAATTTTAAGCTTTAAACATAGACTATGACAATTGGATACACTACTGGCGTTTATGATCTTTTTCACATCGGGCATTTAAATCTTCTTAAGAATGCCAAAGGACTCTGTGATAAATTAATTGTAGGTGTAACCACAGATGAATTAGTTTCCTATAAAAACAAAAAAGCAGTCATTCCATTTGAAGAACGAATGGAAATTGTCCGCAATATATCTTATGTCGATGCAGTCGTTCCCCAACACTCTATGGATAAAATGGATATGTGGAAACGTCTAAAGTTTGATATAATGTTTGTTGGAGATGACTGGTTCGAACACCCCAAGTGGAAAGATTATGAGACACAATTTGAAAAAGTTGGTGCTAAAATCATCTACTTTCCTTATACTAAAGGAACTTCATCTACCTTAATCAACGAAATACTTCTTAAGCAACGAGAATCCTAATTCCATCTATGAAAGCTTGGTTTAGAGATTTGGTAATGTATAGCTTTTCGGCATTCTTAAGTATCCTTGCTTTGCTAATTCCAAAGTCTAAGAAGCTAGTTTTACTGGGTGCTTTTGCTGGTAAGAGATTCGCCGATAACTCTGCCTTAGTTTTTGAAAAAATTAAAGAAGAACACCATGATTTACAAGCAGTTTGGTTAACTAATAATCGCCAAATTGTCCAAGCTATTACGAAGAATGGGGGAGAAGCCTATCTGCGAAGATCGGTAAGAGGCATCTGGCTGAGTCTTAGAACTTCCATCTACTTAACTAGCCATGGCATAAAAGATGTATTAATGTATGTACCCATGTTTAAGCGACCTAAGCACATTTATTTACATCATGGAATTCCGCTGAGAAAGGGCTGGTTTGACCTTAAAAATGCACCAAAAAAATCCATACGTTCGAGTAAGCAAAAAATTAATTGCACCCATTTTATGATTGCTCCCTCTACTTTTGCAGCAAGTCAGCAGAACCAATTGCTGCCTATAGGATTGGAGAAATTTGCTTATACGGGTTTACCTAGGAATGACATCTTTTTTGACGAGACATTTGATCCTAATGGATTTAAAGATTCACTGGGCATTAATCAAGAACATAAGCTTATTCTCTACTGCCCAACTTGGAGACCTTGGGCAGCTACAAGGTTTTTTCCTTTTAAAGATTTGGAGCTAGAGAAACTGAATAGTTGGTTGACAAAAAATAATACTTTAATCTTATTAAGACCTCATCATGTAGATTTGAACAGTTCTAGCAATGCTGTTTTTTGGAAAAAGGTAGAACAGCTTGACTCTATGAAGTTATTGAGTCATGATATTTGCCCTAATGTTAATCATTTGGCAAGAATATCAGACGCACTAATTACTGATTATTCTTCGATGTATTACGACTATTTGTTGCTAGAAAAGCCCGTTGTCTTTTTACCATACGATGTTGAGCGTTATGAATCAGAAATTGGTTTTTACCCTAATTACCATGAAATAACATATGGTGATAAACCCAAAAATCAAACTGAATTTCTGCAAACCTTGCAGGATATAACAGAAGGGAAAGATAATCACTCGGCAAAAAGGAATGCTTTGAAGGATAAGTTTTATGATGTGCTTGATGGGCAATCTACTGAACGAGTAGTCGAACTGGTAAAATCGTTATTGGTATGAAAAAAATGAAAATAACGGTAGTTGGTAATTCCATAGCGCTTCGCATAAGACCAAAAATTGCAGGTGGGAAAAACTATGCAAGTTATCTGCAAGAAGTACTTATTGAAAATTATCCTAATCAAGATATTTCCTTAAACAATACCGCCTTCAGTCGAGCAACTGTGTATGATATACATAAGGTGCTCAATACTGAAATCACCAATCAGTCATCAGATCTTTTTCTCATTAATTTAGGGGTTTGTGATGCATCTACTCGAGAGATTCCTTATTGGTTCGCAGAAATATTGAACAACAAAAAAGAAAGTATCATTAAAAAACTATTTGCAGGTTTACATCATTTAGTTTTTAAAAAAAATAGAGCTTTTTTTGTTCGCCTAAGAGGAAAACGTCCCTGGATTTCAGTTGATAATTTTGATAAAGGATATAGGCGGATAATTGATGAAATTCGAGCTCATTCCAAAGCTCCTATTATTTGTCTTCCTATTAATCCTCCAGATGATCGTGTAGAATCAATTCTACCGGGAAGTGCAGAAAACTATATAAAGTATAACTTGAGAATAGCAGCTATTTGTAGAGACTATAGTTTAACACTTATTAATCTTGATCATTTAAATAGCAAAGATCATTTTCCAGATGGAGCCCATTATTCAGATCTGGGGCATCGATTAGTATGTAATGCAATATTGGAAAAACTAGAACTCTAAATATTTACCATTAGCTATAATATTTAAGGAGTCCTTTCGACGTATGCTCCCAATTCCAATAATCATTTACCGCTTTCAAAGCATTGGAACTACATAAATCATAAAGCACTTTATCGGAAGCAATCTTAATGATTTGGGTAGCAAAAGCATTAATATCTTGATCCTTAAAAACCAGCCCACACTCATAGTTTTTCACTACGGCTTCCTGGGCAGGACAATCACTTACTACGATGGGTTTCCCAAAAGACATGTATTGGAATATCTTGTTTGCAAAAGTGGTGTCATGATGGATATTCCGATGGATAGGGCAGATTCCGATATCAGCATTACGAATAAATGAAGGAAATTTTTCAAAATTTTGCCATCCGAGAAAGCTGACAGATGTTTCTAAGCCAAGATGTTTAGCTTTATCTATTAGTTGTGGATGATATTTAGAAGTGCCCACCACATTTAATTGAATGTTTGGGACCTTTTGTTTGATTTTGGGTAAAGCATCCAAAACAGTATCTAATCCTCTTCGACTTCCAGTATCTCCCACATACAACATAGTAAATTTATCCCTGTTTTGAGATTCTATGGTTTCGAAAATTTTAAAATTTTCTTTAAAGTCTTGCCTGACCGTATTAGGAACCACAATGATTTTTTCAGGACTAATATCTGTTTGGTCTATATAATAGTCCTTGGCTTGCTCAGTTACAACTACCAGTTTATCTGCCTTTTTTACGGCTTGAAATTCAGCCTTTTTCCATTTGGTAGGAGATATAAGCAGTTTTCCCTTAAGTGAGTTTACATGCTCATAATATTTCATGATTTCGGGCCTGTTTTCATGTAAATCTAATAGGGTAGGAAGTCCAAATGATCGGTTTGCTTTAAATACTGCTTTTGCCACTTGCATATCGTGAATATGGATGTGTTCAATCGCATGATTCTTTAAGAAATGTCTAAGGCTTTTTTGTAAATAACGATGATAAAGAGGTATTGTAAAGGCAAGTGCAGAAACTGAATAAATCCATTTGGGCATCTTATATCGACAAACATTTATGCCCTTGATCATTTCATTAATGGGTGATACTCCTGAATAGTCAAAACAGTACAAATAAACCTCATGACCAGCTTTTATCAATGAAGTGGCTTCGTTATCTATCCTTGGATCTGGAGGATAAGCCTTATCGAGTATCATCCCAATTTTCATACCTCAAATGTAGCTTAATGTTTCTTCTATCCGAAAACTCAGCCCATTAAAAGTTGTCTTTTATAAAATGGAAATTTATCCATGGCCATTTCTATTTTCCATCCTTAATTATTTATCTTGACTGAAGTATTGCTAGTAATGATATTCCAAGCTTAAAGACAAGGTACTCCAGCTTTGTGTTTCATCGAGTAATATGTTTATCCTCGGATAATCTTAGTAGTCAATTTGTAATGAGATGCAGAAAAGCTTTTTTTTCTATCTGGTCATTTTGATAATTACCAGCCAATGTAATTTTTCTGAGCAATATTTAGTCATTGCTTGTGGAAATGAGCAGGACTCATTAGTGCTTGGTGATACCATAGCAGAAAGCATATTACTTGATATTGATTCTAATGAATATGTACTACTTAAAAGTCTAAAAAAGCAAAAAGTATTTCAAATCAATGGAGCATTTAGTGGCAGTGTTGAACTCGGTATTTCTCAGGGGGCTAGATCGTTTAGTAGCAAGCATTTTAATTTAATTGAAGCCCACATCTTCCAGAATGAAGTCGGTTTTCAGGAAAGTATATTTGGAGCAGGTGTGGAGAAGAATATTCCAATTTTAAATCTTAAACACGGAGAACTAATTGTCTCAGACCATCTAGTTTTAAAAGTAAAAGATCGAAAGAAAAAGTTTACATACAAAGTCCTTTCAGCAAACAAAATATTAATGAAGGGAAGCCTAAATCACAAAAAGGTGATTCGACGCCTGCATGGACTTAATTCGAGGAAAAAGAATGTCCCACTCGAAGTACTGGTTGAGAGCAATCTAAATACATTAAAAACTAACATCATCTATGCTTCAGATAAGACTAAATTTTTGCTAAATAAGGAAGAGGAGAATTTGATGGCCTTAGGTTTACCGACAGAAGGTTTACTTAATTTCTATCTAAAAAATAGATTATATAGAAAAGCCCGATATTTAGCCGAAAATACTTCTCAAGCGTCTCCTTTAACCAGGGATTTAATGCACTTACTTGAATAAAGAATGATTTGAAGCCTAGTTTTCTAGCTGTTTAAGCAAAGTTATAATCAAAGACTTCCTTAGACTAGTTCTGCTGAAGCTTATTATTTACTACTTTTAAGGATGCGATATTTAGTGGAGCTAGCCTATGATGGGACTCATTATAGTGGATGGCAAAGACAGGAAGAACCTATAGTTACTATCCAGCAGACAATTGAAGATTGCTTGACGAAATTGTGGAAGCAAAAGATAGTAATTGTTGGTTGTGGCAGAACGGATGCAGGTGTACATGCGAGTCAGTATTTTTTTCATGTAGATTTTGATGGGTCAATATCGTATGATCTAAAAAAGCGTTTAAACCAAATGCTACCCCTCGATATCAGAATCCTGAATCTGGCAGCCTCAAGTAAGCAATTTCATGCTCAATATGATGCTAAGAAACGAAGCTATGAATATCATTTTCATACGATTCCAAATCCATTTAAAAGGAATACAAGTGTCTTCCTCAGCAAAGATGACATTGACCCTATACTAATGCAAGAAGCAATTGATTTTATTGGTGCTCAAACCGATTTTAAATCCATGTGCAAAAAACCGGATCAATACGAAAATACCAACTGTACGATTTTTTATCTTGGCTTTAGAGAACTAGCAAACAGTTTGGTTTTTACTATCACCGCTAATCGGTTCTTGCAATCTATGGTTCGGCTCCTAATTGCAAGAATTATGGAGGTAGCTTCAGGCAAGATGCAATTGGAAGAACTTAAAGAGTGTTTTATAAGTGGAAATCCTCCTAAATTTCCGGTTAAAGCTTTCCCACAAGGACTCTATTTAAGCAAAGTGGAATACGATAATTAAATTTCAATTACATAAATTAAGGTTCTACTTGGATTATAGCTTATATTACTAACGGATAAAAGCGGTTAGATATGCTATGAATGCGGGATTGGGTTTTAATAAAAA
>JAHDEC010000051.1 GCA_020629035.1 Saprospiraceae bacterium
AATTATCAAAATAATCTAATTTAATAATGGTCAACTCTATTCAGGGAAGTTCACTAACCTCTAACCTCTAATCTCTAACCTCTACCAATTAGCACCTGGGCAAAAAAACATTAGAAATAAAGAGCATAATAAATGCATTTAATAACTAAAAACATATTATCTTATTATTTAATAGGTGTAAGCACCTAGAAATATGTCTTTAAGAAGAGAATAGTAGTTTATAAACCTCATTTAGTCGGAAATTATGCCTTTCTCAATAATAATTTGAACTATATCGGCAATATGAATGTATAGTTTGTAAGTTTAATAAAGGAGTACAACTTAGATGCGACAACTTAAGATAACACAGAAAATAACAAACCGCGAAAGCCTCGCCTTAGATAAATATCTAAATGATATTTCTAAGATCGATATGCTTACAGCCGATGAGGAAGCTGTGTTAGCAAAGAAAATTCGTGATGGAGACAATGATGCTTTAGAGCGTCTAACCGAAGCGAATTTACGTTTTGTTGTTTCAGTTGCCAAACAATACCAAAATCAAGGTTTATCCCTTTCTGATTTAATTAACGAAGGTAATGTGGGTTTAATGAAGGCTGCTCGTCGATTCGATGAGACGCGTGGATTTAAGTTTATTTCTTATGCTGTTTGGTGGATCAGGCAATCTATCCTGCAAGCTATTGTAGAATATAGTCGGATGGTAAGGTTACCATTAAACAAAGTAAACTCTTATAGCAAGGTAAACGAAGCCTACGTTTCTTTTACACAAAAATTTGAGCGAGAGCCATCTATAGAGGAACTTGCTGATTTGCTCGAAATGAAGCCAAAAGAAATTACTAATGTGCTGCACAATAGTAATGGAAGGCATATTTCAGTCGATGCTCCTATCGGAGGTGATGAAGGCAGTTCTACCATGTTAGATGTTATGGCTTTGGGTGACGAAGAAAGTCCAGACTTAAGCTTAATGGCTGAGTCTTTAAAAGATGAAGTCCTAAATGGACTATCTACGCTTTCTCCAAGAGAGGTTGATGTTTTAAGGGCTTATTATGGCTTGAGTGGACATGCTTCATTAAACTTGGAAGAGATTGGTGAGCTATACGGTCTAACCAGAGAGCGAGTGAGACAAATTAAAGAAAGAGCATTAAGGAGATTGAGAAAATCTGCCAATAAAAATGCCTTAAGATCTTATCTAGGCGATTAAATTTTCTATACATTTTTATGAAAAATCTTATCATCTTAGCGATTGCGGTTGCCGCATTTGGGTATATTATATTCCAAATTTTAGACTTTTTCTTTAGTGTTAGTAGTCCTAAATCAAGGGTGAAGAAAGATCGTAAATTTGGAAGGGTAGAACTAAAGGCTTTGACACAAAACCTGGTTCCTTTAGACCACGAAGAAATGATGCTCTTATCATTTGAAAGGGATCATAAAAGAAAACCCAAAGCCACCTATACTGCCTTTTTCGGAACCATACATTCGATTTATCACGAGCCGCTTGTAGCTTATTACATGTATGAGTATTCAGATGGTAGATTACTTTTACTGACTCAGTTTTCTGAGACAGAAGTAAGTTTTTACTTTGATGGGGATCAATGCCTAGTGACCATCGATGGAAAGGATAGCTATTCAATTCAGAAAAATTATGATTTCCTTGACATTTCTACGCAAAATAGGATAGCGAAATTAGACGTTCAGAAGGAGGCAGAAGCAGCCATTGTACTTACTAACGAAAAAGAATTAGCTCATATCAATTGGAAAACGGAAAAAACAGAAACTGGGCGGATCTTTAGTATTTACAATGCAGCCAGTGATCAAGAAATGATCATTAATTATTGTTATTCTATTGTAAACCTTTTTAATATCTTTTAAAATGAAATCAATTTTAAGCTTAGCACTTACACTATTTGTGGCCTTCACTATCAGCGCTCAAGACTCGACTAAAGTAAATCTTGAAGACCAAATGAAGCGTACATTGGAAAATTTAGAAATGAAAATTGACCAATTAGAATGGGCGGAAATTCAAGATAAGACGGAACTCTATATTAATGAGCATAAGCCGACCAAGGAAGACTTTGAAAAATTTAAAGAAGTAAGCAAAGCTAAGATTAAAGAATTGCAAGCCAAAGATTATTCTAGTATCCAAGAATTAGAAAAAGGTTTTGAACATACTTTCGAAGATTTAGGCGAAATTATACAAGGCATTTCCAAGGATTTTGGAACTATGCTGAAAGAAATGGAATTAGATAAACCTAAAAAACCTGCTGAGATAAAGCAAATTTAGGAAGATAAGTTGGAGCTAAGAATGGAATAAAATTTTCATTTTTAGCTTCATATTTGAACAACAAAGCGTTACTTTACATTAGTATTTAAGATTAATATAGATATGAGTGTTCTTGATTTAGTAAGAATTGTGATTTATAGATGCCATGAGAAAGGACTTGAAGTTTTTTTGATTGATTCAGACTTAGAAAATGATCCTAACATTTGGAGTTTACCTTCGGGTGGTTCCACATCAGATGCGATCAGAAAAGGTAATTCGGATTTTATCGAATTAGACTCAGAAATGGGCGCTAATGGAGAGCGAATTAGGACCTTTGCGATTGAAGCTGACTGGCATGAAATTCCATCTATTCGAGGAATGATTAAGCACGATATCAAGCTAGTCAAATCAACCATTAAGGAAGCAGAAAAAGGAACTTATCTAACTGTAAAAGAAGCCTTCAAAAAAGTCTTACCTAACGAATATCGAGCACTCAAAGAATTAAAAGACATTATTCTAGATAAGAACCTACTCAAGGTAATTTAAGCAGATTTTCATTTCATCTAACATTTGGTATAACGTTATGCAATCCTTAGATTTGTTGCATAATGTGACAACGATAAATGGCACTCAAAGAAACCAACTTTAACCTACCAAATCAGTCTGATTTTTATAAAGGGAAAGTGCGTGATGTGTACTTTTTTAACAAGCGATTAGCAATAGTTGCCTCAGACAGAATTTCAGCATTTGATCATATTTTACCACGAGCTATTCCATACAAAGGACAAGTGCTTAATGGTATCGCAACCTATTTCCTAGATGCGACATCAGATATCGTTCCTAATTGGTTTGAAGCCAGTCCACATCCGAATGTTGCTATAGGGAAACTGTGTGAACCCATCCGTTTGGAAATGGTTGTACGTGGATATTTGGCTGGACACGCTTGGAGGACTTATAAAAGTGGATTAAGAACTTTATGCGGTGTCACCATGCCTGAAGGGATGAAAGAAGCTGATGCTTTTACTCAACCAATTGTAACTCCTGCAACCAAGGCTGAAGAAGGTCATGATGAGGATATTTCGGAGAAAGATATTTTAGCGCAAGGAATTGTTAGTCAAACTATATGGGACAGGCTTAAACAGGTTTCGCTGGCCTTGTTTGAACGTGGTACTCAAATGGCAAAAGAACAAGGACTCATTTTAGTAGATACAAAGTATGAATTTGGAATCTACGATGGGGAGGTTTATTTAATTGATGAGATCCACACGCCAGACAGCTCTAGATATTACTATCTAGATGGTTATGAAGCAAGACAAAGGTCTGGTGAAAAGCAAAAACAACTAAGCAAAGAGTTTGTTAGAGAATGGTTGATGGATAATGGTTTTCAAGGTTTAGAAGGGCAAATTATGCCTGAAATGCCAGATTCATTTGTTGATAAAATAACAGATCGATATATAGAATTATACGAGCGAATCACTGGTGAAAGCTTTGTTAAAAAACCTTACACTAAAGCCGATATTGCCACCTCTATAAGCACTTACTTAAATAATAAGCATGAGGTGGGATAACTGTTTTACTTCGATAAGAATCGGTGACGATAAAGATCGAGCAGACATCAGATCTCAATATACTCGAGATTATGATAAAATCATTTTCTCATCTCCGTTTAGACGTCTCCAAAATAAGACGCAAGTATTCCCATTACCCGGAACCAGTTTTGTCCATAATCGTCACACACATTCATTAGAAGTAGCTTCAGTAGGTCGATCATTAGCTAGCATTGTTGGTGATTTTATTGCCAAGGAAGAAATCAAGGATAAAGATCATCACGCTTACGCTTTCTACAAGTACGAATTACCTGCAGTGATCTCTTCAGCTTGTCTCGCCCATGATATTGGGAATCCTGCTTTCGGTCATTCTGGAGAAGATGCTATTTCCGAGTTTTTCAAACAGCATGCTTCACTAAAAATAGATGGTGAGGATTTGAAAACATATATGGCTGATCAGGAGTGGAATGACCTTATAAACTTCGAAGGGAATGCAAATGCTTTTAGAATCTTAACTAGAGTTTTTCAAGGTAAGTCTCCGTATGGAATGGGTATAACACTTTCTACCTTAGCTTCTATGATGAAGTATCCTTGCAATTCTAACCAAGTTAATAAACAGTTTAGACACCGCAAGAAATATGGATATTTCCAATCAGACACTAAAGGTTTTGAGTTTTTAGCAGAGGGAACCAATATGATCCCAGATCCAAATGAAGAAGGAGTATATCTAAGACATCCTTTTGTTTATTTGGTGGAAGCTGCGGATGATATTTGCTACAACATCATCGATATGGAGGATGCCCATAGATTAGGCATTTTAAGTACGACTCAAGTTAGCGAAGCTTTTCTAGGTATAATAGAGGATATAGATGGTCAAGAAGCTTCCTTAAAAAGGACGAAGGATATCTTCAAAAAGATAGGTGATGCAAATGAGTCCATAGCTTTTTTGAGATCAGTCCTCATTAATGTATTAGTCACCGCTGCCAGCAAGCAATTTGTGGAAAATCATGCAGCTATTTTAGCAGGTCGATTTAATCAATCATTGGTAGGAGTACTTGAAGACAGAAGTCCTGGATTAAAGGATTTAATTAAAATGTCAGTAGAACGAATTTATCAATATCCATCTGTCATAGAGGTAGAGTTGGCAGGTTTCCATGTGATGTCGGAACTATTAAATATTTATGTTCCATCCGTATTGAAGCGTGAGCGTAGTTCGCTGGATAAATCTATTTTGTCGATGATGCCACAACAGTTTAAGGGAGATATAGATGGCGAAAGTCATTACTTACGAGTAATGAATGTGATAGACCATATATCTAGTATGACCGACGCTTATGCTACCGAGCACTACCGAAGATTAAGGGGCATTGAAATCCGAAACCACGACTAATACCTACTGGTCAGTTAACTTTTTGCCGACTGGCTTCCATCCTCCTGGCTTGAAAGTATAATTGCCTTCCATATCCTTCGCCCATCTACCAGGTAAATAAATTTGACCTTCTTTTTTTGTTATACACTTGCCTTTCTTCCAAACAAACTCATCTTTTTTGTACTGATAGTATCCACTAACCCATTGTTTGCCGTCACCACAATCTTCAGCTGCCATTGTTTTGGCCTTTGGTGGTTTTTTCTTGACAGTGATTTCTTTAGTGGGTGTGCAATTGGTTAAAAACAACATTGAACAAACCCCTAATACTAGAACAAAAAATTGCTTCATGATCTTCTTTTTTCGAGCCGCAAATATGCAGATTCTATATGAATTACTATTTGCTTATTTCTAATTTTTGATTCCAACGAGCATCCTTGCTTTGAATCTGTAAGAAATAAGTTCCAGTTATAACGTTTGAAACATCCAAGCTAATATGATCTGAAGAAAGTAATTCAGCAGTGGTACTAATCACTTTTTGTCCTTGTAAATTAGTTAGGCTTAAATGGTATAGTCCTTCCTTAAAATCGGCTACTTCGATATTTAAAATATCCTTAGCAGGATTTGGA
This sequence comes from Saprospiraceae bacterium, assembly GCA_020629035.1. Lineage (GTDB taxonomy): Bacteria > Bacteroidota > Bacteroidia > Chitinophagales > Saprospiraceae > JAHDDO01. Next base: position 5,800 of record JAHDEC010000051.1, read on the forward strand.
TAGATACTTACTCGTTCTGGGCTTAGGTCATCCGTATTTGTCATGTCATTGATCACCACAAAATCAAATTGTACTCCACCTCCGTGATCAGAGAGAAACGATTTTACAGGCACATAAATATCATTAACCAGCTCTTCCGAAATACTCAAAGCACCTTGTCCATTTCCTCCAAAAAACCAGAAATAAAGTCCATCATGTGATGAGTCATTAAAGTTTAAGGTATAACATCCTGAAGCGACATTGAGCAAATCTAAATACTCCGTATTATTAGACATGCCCGTCCGTTCCATCACCACGTTTCCACCAGCATCAGTTAGGGTATAACTATTATCCGAGGCCACGTTATTAGTAAGGACACGGATACTCATTGTACCTTCAAATTCAAATATATCGACATTGTCAAAAGTGCTAGTCATCAGATCATTATCAGGCTGGTCATCTTTTTGACCATTTACCGAAAGAAGTTCTACATCGAAGAAATTCTCACCCGTCGGTGCATCCCAAAAGTCTAGATCAAAAATCGCAATCTCGATATCTTTTTCAGTCAGTGGCATGATGCTGCCTTCCCAGTTATAAACCTTAGTGATATGATCTCTCACACCGTATTGTATTTCGAGAGAAGTAATTTCTGAAGCTCCACTGTTTCTTATCTTGATTGTCGGTGTATTGCAAGAAGGATTTAATCGCTCATATTCTACACGCTGATTATTTGGTCTGATAACTGACTCTATTGATGCATCTAGATTAAAGTTATAATCGCCATAACTAACTAATTGGTGAGATACTAAATAGTTAGCAGCATCCATCCAATTTCCATTAAGTCCATAATCAATGGTTATTTCATCACCGACATTTACATGATCAGTTATGTTTAATCGACGAAGATCTGTTTCCATACCTGGGCACCATCCGGCTCTATCAAAAATCCATGTTCCACCTTGGGGATAGATAGGATTAAAGCCACATTCTTTCCATACATTAAACATGTATTCCTGTTGGCCACCATTTACATTTACATAGTGTTGTCTAGGCGTAAATTCACCATTCTGGCCATGGCCTGTTATCGAAGATCTTACATTATAATGGCTTGCATTGGGATTCAGCTGGATTGTTCTTGGCTCATTAAACACGTCGCTTTGTATCTGATCGAACCAGGCTCTTCTCATAGGCCAGATGTTTTGTAAGCTTATCACATCTCTTTCTGGCGTTCCTTCGATATATATAAATTCGATATCCAATTCCTCTTGCCATTCACCACCAAATTCGATCGAAAGTTGTTTGTCACCTTTTAAAATGTGCGTAAAATCAGTTACATCAAACATAAAGATTTTACCTTCTGGTCCAAGGTCTAGTCCATTTCCATAAGGGGTAACTAAAGAAAGCAATTCGTATTTAGCATCAAATTTTTGATAATACGTTAGCTCTTGGATACCGACACCATCTTCCGGCTGATGATAGATGGAATCTAATTTATTTCCAAATTCATCATAGACGTATGAGTAACCTGCTGGGTAAACATTTATCCGCCCTAATTCTACGATATCAGTGCCATCTAATCCATAATTAATCACCTCATATTGTGGGATAAGTACTGAATCCGTTTCCGTGTAGGCTTCTGTCGTGATCGTATAATCACCTTGCATTAACTGGATATTTGCCTTGCTGGTAAAAGAAGTGAAGTTATTATACAATTCTTCTCCTTTGAGTTGTTTCCAGTACGGGCCATTCATGATAGTATGATTAGCCTGCTGAGAAGCATCTGACACGTCAGCGCCTTGTCCTTCGTTAAAAGGATAGTAACTGAGAAGATTATCATAATTAGGATGACTTGCATCAACAGATTGTCTCATCCATTCTTGGATGGTTGTTTGGTCCAATGCCTTGTCCCATAGTTGAAATTCGTCTACTAAGCCATAATATGGCCTGTCATACGACCAGATATTTCCAACAATAAATCGAGTCACTTCTTGTATCGTTTGATTTCGATCCTCGCCACTCGCGAATACTTCACCATTTATGTAGATCGTTTGCGTACCTGTTGTAGCATTTTTTACAAAAGCATAATGGTTCCATTGGCCAGCATATTCAGAAGCATCTGCTCCACCACTTACTCGATCACCGGCACAATCCCAATAAATCGACCCATCACTCCATGGAAGATGTGAGCTAATTTGTCTTCCATTGTTTGCATCTTGTCCATTAAAAACAAAGGTGTTTGAAGGCAATTTGTCTTTATCTCCTTTAGCCCAAAAAGCGACGGTCACTTCATTCTCAATAGTGGATAAAGCATCCGTTGGAATTTGCATTGAATTAGAGCCAACACAATTCATAACTGCATTTTCTGTAGAGCTATTGATGCTCTGAGATGCATCAGTACTTGTACCTGCGAGTTCTAGTGTGGCAGTATTTTCTTTACTAGAGAAACTAGTCTCGATGAGTATGTTGGAGGTTCCGTCCCACTCGAAAGGTGTTTGGAAAGCTAATTCATTCCATCCATTTTGGAAGCTGGTGTGATGGTAATATACCGTCATTAATCCATCTTCTATAGGCGAAGCTGCTGCAAAATCATTTATAGAAACAGCAGCCATTTTTATCTTCAAAAAATCAGCAACACCATCAGCGGCATTGGCAAATAACTGAATCCCATATATCGGTCCTGCTTCGGCACCTGCAGCTTGCAACTCATCTGCAGTATATATTGTTTGATTTCTGCCAATGTTGTTATCCGTTGAAATACTAAGGCTCTCAGATCCGTCACCAATAGTGCTAATAATGGGATTATTAGCGCTCAGGCTATTTTCGGCTAGTTCATAGATGTAATAATCATAAACTGGACTGTTAAGGTAATCAAGGATTAATTCATCGTAGCCAGGAATGATATAATCTGGATGGAATGATCGCAATGAATCGGTAGCGCTTGGGTCCGTCACAAAAGTATTACAACTGTAATCCCATTCTCGACAACCTACGGCGCCATTTCCTACCGCAGCATCATGGCAACGCATGTGGTACTTCATATAAATTTTGCGGTAAGTTTTAGACGGGTCGTCTGGAAAGGTGAATGTTTCCCGACGTGTATCACTATCCCAAGTAAAGGTCTGAACAAAGGTGGTATCCTGAGCCATTATTAAGGTAGAAAAGAACAGAGATATAAATATTAGGTAAGACTTATGCATGGTTGATTTTTTAAAATTTGATTCCTTAATTCTCGCAGCCAACAAAATACAAATATCCTTTTTGAATTTTATTCTTTCCGAAAGGAAACTTAATGAATGTATGATTCGTTACTTTTGCACGCTGTTATTTTAAGAGCAGCACGTTATTTGAATGGTTGGTGAATGTAAAAATCCAGTTTGCGAGTAAAAAAAACTTGCAATATGTTTTTTGTGTATGTTTTGTATAGTGAGGGTGGTGGGCTTTACTATTACGGTCAGACTAATAATCTAAAAAGAAGATTGGCTGAGCATAATAGAGGAAAAGTAAAATCCACACAAGGTTTTAGACCTTACATTTTAGTTTGGGCTTGTCTAAAGAATAATAGGCAAGAAGCACTTAAATTGGAAAAAAAACTTAAAAATTTAAGATCACAATCTAGAATAAGGAAGTTTATTCATAAGTATAGTGACGATTTTGATAAGATCGCAAAATATTTATAGAAGGGCGGATGTTACCTAGCGGTAAATCAAGCCCCTCGACAAATCGCGGCGCGATTTCGTCGGGGCTGAATTGGTATCGACAGGAAAGATTGCTGGTATGTAAGCATGCAGGAGCAGTGATTACGCACTCCTTTAACAAATGGTAATCGACAATAATTGGCGACAATAGATTCGCATTAGCTGCCTAATCTAGGATTAGCATAGCTTTTTGCACTGTTGGGTGGACGTCTGATAGGCCCATTTCCAGTGTATAATGACCGTCATGCTTCGCGCTGACACTCGGACTAGGAATAGTAATGCTTTGGTATTATTCCGAAATTAAAGAAGATAAGTTGATAGTTGGTTGCTTGTACACCTGCTTGATATCGAAAATCTAAGAACAAGCTAAGCATGTAGAAAGCCTATTTGTACTTTCTCTGGACCCGGGTTCGACTCCCGGCAGCTCCACTTTTCACTTATCTGCATTTAACTGTAATTTATAAGATATTGTAAATCAGTTAAATGTAGTTAAGTTGTGTTTTGTAGATATCAAGTACTACAATTTTCATCAAATTGTTAGACAGTTGTTGTTGATTATTTCTGATATCAACAGATTTAAATTAGAGTCCGTTATTTTAAAATTATTGATGATGAAGTAACAATTATACCTTAAATGAAATTATTTCAAAAACACTGGGTTGAATCACAAAAAGATAGTAATTCCTTTTTATTCGAATTTTCAATTCCGGTTTCTAATTTAGATTGGAAAGATAAAGTATTAACATTCGATTTTGAGTTTTTAATTAAGGCTGAGAAGTATGGTCTTTTTTATTTTATGGATAATATTTTTTTCGATTATAAAGAAAAAAGACGAAAAGGATTTAGTAAAATAATAGATAATTATATAGAATTAATTTCGTTACGAAATTACTTTTCTCACGATATTTTGTCTAAGAATAAATTTATTGCTGAATCCTATATAAATCTGCCTTTTGAGTTTAATGATAGCATGATTTGTAAGCCTGTAAGATTCACGAATAGAGAGATAATAGGATTTGAAAACTTTCCAGGAATTGATTTAAATAAATTTGAAGATATAGGTATCTGGAATGACTTATTATTTATAAGTATTAATTCTTCAAGTAATATTTGGTGGGAAGAAATTACTTATAGTCAAAATGAAAAAGGAAGAATTTGTTACTTAGATAAACCTATAAATAACAGAAAATGGGCGTATCGGGTTACACCCAGACTGAATAGCTTTATAAGAGATGTAAAGAAACTAGTAGAAGAACTGGGTGGTTCATTATTACTAGAAGAACACAATAAAAAATATGTTACAAGGGAAGGAATAGTACTTGATGGAAATATTGTTTTTCAGGAGGATTTGGATGAAGGAAGAATAAATTTGCATGAAATTGACTGAAGGTAAAATTAAATGGTGCATTATTTAAAGTAAATAGCCATCTTTTCTGATATTTGGGCATTAATTTTTAATCGTTGAAGGTGTTATTTATAGAATTGACTTTGTTGATTACTTCATATAACCTTTTTGCAATTATGAAATAATTCAAATAGCGAATTTGGAAAATGTTCTACATGTAATTATAAAATGTTGATTTACAATAACATGCGGTGAATTTTCGACTTCCGGCAGCTCTACTTAATTTGTATTCTAATTTCTCTATTTTGAGAAGTTTGAACACCTATTTTTATCCCAAGCCTATTCTAACCAAACTATATAAACACCGTTTACACTCCGAAGAATTTCCCAGCCATAACATAACTTAGATTTCCACTAGCGCTAAATAAAAATTAGTTATTTAGTAAAATACTAACCCATCTTTAAGTTAAGCCCAGCATTGATAAAAAAGAGAAGAATGTCTGAGATAGACTAAATACGGTCTTACACACTTATAAAATCTAGTATTTAAAAACCGAGCTTTGTCTGCACTTTTGATTCAATTATTCTACTACTTTTGATGGTTTAAATTTTTATTTTAACGATTTGTGATTTTGAGAAATGTAGAGTATATGGTAAAAGTTTGTACATATATGATCCTGAGACTTACAACGCTTTGCACATTGATATTGGGCATACAAATCAATCTTTCATCACAAACACTGAGTGGTAAAGTGTTAGATGGTTATACTAATCCCATCGTAGGAGCATATATTTATCATAGCTCCACAAAATCGCATAAACATACCGACGAAACAGGCAACTTCCAATTTACAAATCTTAGCATAAATGACACACTGATCCTTAGTCATATTGGCTATAAACAAGAAACAATCATTCTTAAGAATCTTGATCAAAAACTAACGATTTTTCTTGAGGAGAAAATCAATGATTTAGATGAAATACTCATCACAGGAAGCATAAATGCGGTAAAACTTATCACTGACATTGATGCACAAATTAATCAGGTTAATTCATCTCAGGATATTCTCAAAAAAGTACCAGGTTTATTCATTGGACAACATGCTGGTGGTGGTAAAGCCGAACAAATATTTTTAAGAGGATTTGACATTGATCATGGTACAGATATTAATATTACCGTGGATGAAATGCCAGTAAATATGGTATCACATGCACATGGCCAAGGTTATGCAGATTTACATTTTATTATTCCTGAAACCATCGAAAAAGTTGACTTAGGTAAAGGTCCTTATTATACCAATAAGGGGAACTTTAACACCGCTGGGTATATAAATTTTTCCAGAAAGCATCGCTTAGATGATAACCTAATTAAACTAGAAGCAGGACAATTTAATACCCAGCGACTGCTGGGAATGTTTAATCTCCTTGATACTAAAAAGCAAAGTAGCTATGTCGCTATGGAGTACATGGCTATGGATGGTCCATTTGAGAGTCCACAGCACTTTGGAAGGACTAATTTATTTGGACGATATACAGCTTATGTAAATAAATATGATAAAATAGACCTATCGCTCTCTCATTTTGTCAGTAAATGGGACGCCTCTGGGCAAATACCTCAGAGAGCGGTCGAAAGCGGCCAAATTTCCAGATTTGGAGCCATAGATGACACAGAAGGGGGAAACACCAGTCGATCAAATATCATATTGAATTACAAGAAATTTATAAACGAAAAATCGTCGATTAAGAACACCGCGTATTTTACAAGATATGGTTTCGAGTTGTTTTCCAATTTTACGTTCTTTTTGGAAGATTCCATTAATGGAGATCAGATTCGACAAGTAGAAGATAGGACAATGATGGGAATGCAAAGCGAATACAAACAATTCTTTACTTATAATAATATGGAAGGGTTCTGGAATGCTGGTATTAGTATCCGTAATGACCAAAGTCGTGGTAACGAATTAGCTTATACACGTAATCGAAAAGAAACCTTGTCAGAGGTACAGTCAGGAGACATTGATGAGACTAATTTTGGAGTATTTCTAGGAAATACGCTGGAGATAGGGAAGTGGACGGTTAATCCAGGCATACGAGTGGATTATTTTTCTTTTCAATATCAAGATGCCTTGGCAACACAATACTCCACCCAAAAAGAACTTAAGGCCATTGCAAGTCCGAAGTTGAATGTTTTTTATAATCCTATAAACGAATTGCAGTTTTACATTAAGGTAGGTCAAGGATTCCATACGAATGACACCAGAGTGGTTATTGAAAACCAAGGAAACCAGATTTTACCTCCAGCTATTGGTTTTGATATTGGAAATGTATGGAAGCTAAGGCCAGATTTATTAATTAATACGGCATATTGGTATTTGTTTTTAGAACAGGAATTTGTCTATGTTGGAGATGCTGGAATCGTCGAACCAAGTGGACAAACGTTAAGGCAAGGAGTAGATTTAAGTCTAAGATATCAGCCTGCATCTTGGCTATATTGTAATCTTGATGCACACTATACAAATCCAAGATCTATTGATGAAGAAGCGGGTGAAAATTACATTCCTTTGGCAGCAGATTTCACCCTTATGGGAAGTTTAACTGTAAAAACCAAGTCTGGATTTTATGGTAGTTCGACCCTAAGAGTATTAGGCGATAGACCAGCTAATGAGGATTATTCGATTGTGGCAGAAGGTTATACAGTAGTGGATATTAATGCGGGTTATAAGTGGAAAAATTTTGATATTGGTTTTCAAATACAGAACCTCTTTAATACAGCCTGGAATGAAACCCAATTCGCAACAGAATCAAGGCTAGCAGGCGAAATTAATTCGGTGGAAGAGATACATTTTACACCAGGAACTCCATTTTTTGCGAAGGGGATGCTTGCTTATCGGTTTTGATTTCGCGAAGTAGAGTAGATGTCTTTTAGGT
>JAHDEC010000024.1 GCA_020629035.1 Saprospiraceae bacterium
TAGTTAATGAGACAATGGGCTCTGGTGGAACACTTTCGGGTAGTCAGTATGAGTTTACTGGACTAGTAGCTAATGATGAGGTTTGTATAGAAGTAATTGCACAAGGTGCCGGGCTTTGTGCGGATGTTATAAGTACAGAGATTTGTTGTACGCTTCCTGACTGTCCAGCTGCTGATTTAGAGGCTACTGTTAACGATATACCTGCAGTGGTTTGTTTAGATGGCAGTGAAATGATCGGTAATCTTACCGTGGTAGATAATTTAGGAAATGGAGGAACAGGAACATTTAGTGGTCCTGGAATCACAAATTCGACACCAGGTTCAGCAACTTTCGATCCTAATGATGCAGGTGCTGGAATTCACACAATAGATTATGTGTATGAATATTCAGCAGGTTGCTTTGCTCCATATTCTTACACTGTTGAAGTGATTCAACCGCCGTCGTATACTATTGCCGTAGATCCAGCTATTGTTTGTGAAGACGATCCAGTAACTGTAAGTGTCACAGGATTGTTACCAACAGATGGTAATCCTATCATTGATTTTGATGGCGGGAATGCTGTAGGCCCAGATGCCAATGGTGATTATACCGTAACATGGGCAACTGGTGGAATGAAAAACCTTGGAGCTACACTGGCTGTTGCTGGTTGTAGTGATGTAACCGAAGCAGTATCTGTAGAGGTAGAAACCAGACCAACCTTAGATATAGAATGTATAAATACAACTACAACATCTATCACTTTTGGATGGACTGATGATGCTGTATTTGAATCTTATGATATATTAGTGGAAGGGCAATTAGTCGACAATGTGACTGGAGACAGCTACACGTTTACTGGGCTAAACCCAGACTCTACGATAACCATCCAAATATTTGGATACAGTACTAACTCATGTGTGCATGAAATTGAAGTAAAGCCTTGTACAGCTAACAATTGTGAAAATGTGCCATTTAGTATTATGAACCCATTGCCATCAACGCAAATTTGTGGTTCAGCACCATTCGATCCAGTTATGTTAGAAGGAATATATGATGCATCGCTACTTATGGGGAGTGAAATTATTCTATGGACAGGAGCAGATCCAAATGGGAACCCCTTTTCGGTGGCAAATGGAATATTTACTCCTACTATCTCGGGGATCTATAAAATTGATGCAGAATTAATAGAAGGAAATTGTAGTTCCGAAGCAACGATTAGCTTTGATGTGGAGGATGTGCCCGATTTAGGACTAATGGCTAATACAGACGTTATCTGTATAGAAGATACCTGGATGTTAGAATATACAGGAGACCCAGTTGGTAATTTTAATTTTACATGGACTGGAATGCCATCAGATGGGGATGAAAATGCACTTAGTCAAAATATTGATTTTTCTTCTCCAGGCATGTATGATTTGACACTTAATGCAAGTTCATCAAACTGTATGTCAAGTCCAGTTGATATTAGTATTGAGGTTGTTGATTCGACTAGAACTCCTGTAATTTTCTGTGAGCCAGGTATTGATTCAATTCATTTTGAATGGCTAGTTGCTCCTTCTGATTGTAATGGAATGTATACTATATTGGTTAATGATGTGGTGGTCGATGTAACTACCGATAATTTTTATGACGTCTTAAATCTAGGTGAAAACGAAGAAATAACTTTTGAAGTAATCAACGAAAATGAAGATTGCATTTGTAGTGCCAAGACGGGAATAGAAACTTGCTCGACAGAAACGTGCCCACCAACGTCAATAGAAATAAGCGTGATGGATACTACCATTTGTTTAGATGATATGACAGGTACGATTGATCTTGACGCCATTTATGACAACACAGTTCTTTCTCAAGCCATTGAAACTTGGTCGGGAATGGGTGTCGATCCAAATACCGGAGAGTTTGATCCAAACCAAACCATGGGAGGTACTTTTATCATTGATCTAATGATAACAAATGGCGCTTGTAGTTACCCTGCTTCGACAACTGTAAATGTGGAAGAAGTGCCCGAGTTATCAATCACAGCTCCGGAAGAAATTTGTATAGAAGACACATGGATTGTATCATACGATGGCGATGCTATTGGTAATTTTGATGTCACGTGGAGTTCCAATTTTGGGACTGTCGAACAGACAGGTGTGGATCAGGATGTAGAAATTACGTTTCCTGAAGGAGGAGATTATGTATTGTATTTAGACGCATCTACGGCTAATTGTGAAGCCATAAGAGATTCAGTCATGGTGAAGGTCTTGGATTCTATTTTAACTCCACAAATTACCTGTAATAGTTTTGTTGATTCTGTAGTCATTAATATTAGTGTGGATAATTCTGAATGTTCAGGAGATTTATTAATTGATGCTGATTTAGCTGGATTTCCTCAGATAGTATTAGGTAATACTTTCACCATGCCATTGCAGCCAGGCGAAAGCTTTGAATTTACCGTGACGAATACAAATACTTGTGCTTGTATTGATAAAATAAGTGGTCCATTTATTTGTGAAGCTAATCCGTGTGCTGATGGCACATTGACCATTGATGCTAATCAATTGACCTACTGTTTAGACGGTAGTACTTCAAGCATCAATCTAAATGCATTGTTAGATGGAGCCTCAGTGACTACTGGACTCACTTGGTCGGGTACTAATATTGGCACAGATGGCATCATCAATATTGATCAAGCATTTACTTCTGGAGATTATACGTATGATGTTATTTATCAAGATGGTTCTTGTGAATATGAAGCAAGCATAGAATTGACATTTGTGGATCCACCAGTTTTAAACTATGAACTAACTCAACCAAATTGTCCAGAAGACGAACAAGGTACCTTTGGTTTGCTCCTAGTCGAGGATGGGGTTGACTACTTTATCGATGGAGCAGCTTTTAATCCTGATAGTCCTCAAACCTTAAATCCAGGAACCTATGAAATCTTGGTAGAATCAGAAGGAGTTTGTTCCGTAATGGAAAGTTTCACGATCGATGCTACAGAGGAGGTTTCATTTTTAATAGATGGTCCTCAAGAAGTTCCTTTTGATGGAACAGCAATTTATGATATTGATATTTCTGGAAACATTAGCATAGATTCGATTGTATGGATTACTACTGACACCACTTCAGTCGGCGACAACTTTGAATTTAGTTCAGCTAATCCTGTGCAATTATGTGCGATTATTTACTTTAATAATGGATGTGTAACTGAATTATGCAGAGAGCTGAGTGTAGAAGCAAAGAAGGTTTATATACCTAATGTTTTTAGCCCAGGAAGCAATGATGAAAATGGAGGTTTCCAAATTTTCTCTAATGATGTGATAGAAAATGTAAGTTCATTTAAAATCTATGATCGTTGGGGTAATATGGTATTCAATCAAGAAAACAAACCACCAGGAGATGCTGACTTGATTTGGTATGGAGATTTTAACGGTAGAGAACTTATCCAAGGAGTCTACATTTATGTCATTGAACTTGAGATGATAGGAGATCAAGTGAGAATGTATCGAGGCGATGTGACGCTGATAAGATAAAACGAATTCCTCTCTAATTAGGATCTAGGAGTAATAATTAGAGAGGAAGTATTTGCCTATATTTTACAAAACTGACTTATGCAATCGATCACAGTTTATGCAGTGATGGTAGTACTTTTGTGTATTGCTAATGATAGTTATTCCCAACTTGTTGATCCAGCCCTAATCTGTGATGATGCAACCATTATGTGCTCAATGGATGATCAGTTAGATGGCTTCGCATCGACTATGCCCGATGCTAATCCGTCGGATGATCCAAATCCACTTTGTCCAGGATTAGCACCTGGTGGGACACCTCAAAATTTATCATGGTTTGCTTTTGTAGCCGGTTCGTTCAATGTTACTTTAAATATAGATGCAACTAATTGCAATGGTACTAATCCAGGCATACAATATGGAGTATACACAGATTGTTCGTTTGATGAATGGGTAGTTTGTGATCCTGAATGTAACGATGCCAATTTTGATATCGTAATGACTGGCTTAGATATTGGCGATGACTATTTCATTTTTCTAGATGGATGTTTTGGAAGTGTTTGTGACTATACAGTTACTGTAGTTGAAGGTGGTCAGTTCGATGAGATTGATGAACCAGCAGACATGGATATTCAGTGTGTTTCTGATTGCACCGAAATTTCGACAAGCAATTATGAGATTTGCCAAGGAGCAGATGACATTGAATTCTCATTTATCAATTTTGATTTAAGTATCGAATACACTTGGGTCCTAACAGATGTGCTTAGTAGTACCATGGTTTCTACTGACGTGGTAGATGGACTTAATAACATCAAACTAAGTTTTGATGATTTGGGTACTTTTCAATTGTGTGCATCTGGCTACAATGGTTGTGACGATACAGAAGATTATTGTTTAACCATTGAGGTTGTTCCATATCCTGATGAAGTATTTGATGAAATGGAAGTATGCGCAAATGTGCTTGCAGATGGAGTAAGCCCTGTGACACCAGCTGATCCAAATTTAGATGGAATAGGTGGTTGGGAGGGTCCTGATATCACAGCTCCTGGATTACCAGTAATGTATGAAGCAGAAACAAATCTAGGATGTATTTACACACAAGAGGTTAATGTCATAGAATTGCCATTGCCTAATGTGGTGGAGATAGATACAGCTATCTGCTTACCAGGTGGATCAGTAACCATTGGTGGATATACATACAATTCAGAAACCGAAGATGATGATATAACCGCACTTTCCCCAGCTGCCAATGGTTGTGATAGTAATATGATGGTCACCGTTTATACTATTAAATATGATTTAGAAATTATTGTAGGTGACTGCAGTGATTTTGGTATTGAATTACATTTAGATATAGACATAGATAATCTTGATTCGGAGACAGGAATGGAAACAAATTCTTGGGTGTGGACATTGGATGGGAATCCGATTATGGGTTCTGAAGATGAATTGTATTATTATGCGGATACTGATATTGCAGGAACTTACTCTGTCGATTTTATACGTGAAATCTTGGGTGTGGAATGTCAAACCTTTGCTCCAGAAATAGAAATTGATCCAGAGGATTTTGCTCCGGTCATTCTACCAGACCTGCCAAATAACTTTGATTTAACGATATGTTATGGTGAAGAAACAGGCGCCTATTATGCACTAGATGTAGATGATTATCCTCATTTTAATGATCTAGATTTTTACTGGCAGGTAGATTGTGGTTCTATCGTGGTGGGACAAGGAACACAAGCCATATCAGTAGACTTCACAGGTTGTACTACAGCGATGGTTTGCTATCAAGTAGAAAATTCTTGTGCCATTTATGATGGCTTATGCTATGAGGTGGTTTTCACAGAAAATCCAGTACCTACCATCGAACCTGTGGATACGCTTTGTGTGGGTGATCAGATAAATATAAAAGCAACACCTGTACTTGTTACGGCTGAGGATATTGATTGGGATTTTGGATCAGATGCTAGCATTATAACGACCGTAGATATTGATGAGTACACTGTTTCATGGGATACACCAGGTACAAAAACAGTAAGCCTCGAAGTCGATTATGGTTGTGCCTCAGATGTTGAGCATAGCATAGAGGTAGAAGTGATAGAAGATCCCGAAATAACTGGTTTAGCTTGTTTAGGTAGTGGAGGTAATCTCGCTATTGATTGGGATGACTTGCCGGGTTTGACTGATTACGATATTACGGTTATTCAAGGTGATCCAGGAACACTTAATGGCTCGCAATACGTCTTTGGTGATTTAGAAGCTGGTGATGTGGTAGAAATTCAAATTAGCATCGAAGGTGATTGTGGTTTAATTTTAGCTGATACTAGTTGTGTAGTTCCAGAATGTTTGGATGTTGCATTGGTAATTAACCATGATTATCAAGGAGATACCATTTGTTTAGATGGAAGTGTTTCCATGGTAAATTTCAGCGCAGCAGAAACCCTAGGTGTGCCAGGAATGGGTGAGTTTTCAGGTAACGGGATTATTGATATGACTACTGGAGTATTCGACCCGACCGCGGCAGGTCCTGGAACCCATACCATTACCTATGTTTATTCATTCCAAGACGGACTTTGTGGATTACCAATAGATACAATGATCACAGTTGTCCAAGAACCCGTTTACAATATTACTGTAAGTCCAGATACCGTGTGTGTCGGAGATCCAGTAAATATCACTATTGGTGGTGATTATGGGAATAATGGTTTGCCCAATGTTGCCTTTGGATCGGACTTTATGGTCATAGATAATCCGGCAGATGGTCAATACATAGTTTCTTGGAGTTCAGCAGGAATTAAGAATATATTGGCAGATGTCGAGATCCCAGGTTGTGGACCCTACCAAGAAAGCAGTTTGGTTGTGGTTGAAACCTTAGCTCCATTAACGATTAGTTGCGAAGAATCAACCTCCAGTGTTGTTTTTAGTTGGAATGATGAAGATGAATATGATGGTTACCAGATTAGCATTAATGGAATGCTAGTAGACACCATTTTCGATAACACATTTACTGAAGGAGGTTTACCTGACGGAACTGATGTAGAGATTGAAATATTTCCTCTTTCAAATAATAGCTGTGATGCGGGAGTTTTTAGCTTACCTTGTCGTGCACAGGATTGTACTTCAGTACCATTAACTATTGAAATTCCGGGAGATAGTTTGACGGTTTGTGTGTTTGAAAATTATGAAGCCATACAGCTCACGGCAAATTATGATGCTTCTTTGCTTGGTGGTGGCGAATATCTAGAATGGAGCGAAGCCACTAATGGGGTGGACGGAAATGGATTATTTACTCCCAATAACGGTCCCGGTAATTATACCATTGATGTCAAGTTAATTGAAGATAATTGTGAGTATACCCAATCAGTTAGTTTTTTGTTTGAAGAAGTGCCAAGCTTAGCTATAGCAAGCGATAAATCGGCCCTCTGTATTGATGATAGCCTTGTGTTAAGTTACCATGGAGACGATCTTCAGGATTATTCGTTCCAATGGACTGGCCTTCCCTCCACAGCAGATTTAAATACAACAGAAGATCAGATAATTTCTTTCGATATTCCAGGACTATACCTTATTGAATTAAATGCAAGCTCTTCAAATTGTCTTTCAGAGCAAGCAAGTTTTGAAGTTGAAGTGGTGGATTCCACCAGTACACCGATGGCTAATTGTAATCCAGGGGTTGATATTATCGAGCTTGACTGGACAGTCGAGGATTCCGATTGTAATGGTACTTTTTATGTTTATGTAGATGGAGACATTGTTTCCACTCAAGATACAACAGGATACACTATTCAAAATTTAGATGCAGAACAAGAAGTAATCATTGAGATCATTAATGAAAATGATCAATGTATTTGCCCGGAAAAAATAACTGTTCTTGATTGCACAACATTGGCCTGCCCAAATACTAGCATTACTATAAATCTTCCTGATACTACTTTGTGTTCTGATGATGTTTTTGAAGTCTTAGACCTTGATGTGATTTATGATGAGACTGTTTTTAGTGATTTTGTAGTGATAGAATGGAGTGGAGATAATATAGATCTTGATTCAGGAATATTTGATCCAAACATTGATGGAGCAGGAAGCTATGATTTGATGGTTTCTTTGTCGGATGGGCCATGTGATTTTAATGCAAGTATAATGGTTATAGTCGAAGAAGTTCCTGTCTTGAGTTTGGTAGGAATGGATACGATTTGCATCGAAGATAATTGGATGGTTAATTATGATGGAGAAGATCTTAGTGGATATACGATTAACTGGACCTCATCCTTTATGGAGATTGATCAAGAAACAGTCGATCCGCTTAGCATTCAATTTGATGAGCCTGGCAATTACGAATTAGTTTTAAATGCTAATTCGGCATCCTGTGAAGCGGCAGCAACTAATTTATTTGTGGAAGTTCTAGACTCTGTGCGTACAGCCGAGATTAATTGTATTGCTTACACAGACTCTATTGTTTTTAGTTGGAATGTTGATTTTTCAGCATGCAATGGAAGTTTTTTGATCAATGCAGATTATCCTGGATTTCCGATTACCACTGATGAAACAAGCCTAACTCTTGAAGCTTTGCCAGAAACGTATGTTGCCATCAGCGTAACCACCTTAAACGACTGTTTGTGTCCTGAAAAGATAAGTTTATCAAGCTGCACCACTTTACCTTGTCCATCAAATGCCGTCACGATAGAATCATCTAGTAATATTTATTGCTTAGATGAATTTACAACGAGTATACAATTAGATGCAAAATTAAATGGTGCTTCAATTAATTCAGGTATTAATTGGATTGGAACCAATATTGATCAAAATGGCCTGATTACTATTGATGAAAATATAGAAGAAGGTATTTACGAGTATGCGATAGAATACAGCGAAAATGTCTGTGTTTATGAAAACCTAATTAGTATAGAATTTGTAAAACCTGCACGGCTTGAATATAGAGTAGATCAGCCAGAATGTCCAGGTGATGATATAGGTTATTTAAATGTTTTAGGATTTATCGATTTGCCAAACAATGTTTACTTTTTAGATGGTCAAGAGATTGACCCTAATCAAATCCACCAAGTCAAGATTGGTATAAGTACCTTAGAAATAGTTAGGAAAGGCATTTGTAATTCATCCGAAAGTTTCACCGTGGATGTGCCAGAAAACATTGATTTTGAAATTTTAGGTCTAGATGTTTTACCACACAATGAATCTGTTGAATTTAGCATTGAAGCCTCAAATCCTTCAGCAATAGATAGTATTGTATGGGAGTATTTAGATACTGTGGTTATTTCTAATACTTTGGATTTGACCTTGTCCAGCTTTACGGAACTGTGTGCGACTGTTCATTATAATGACTTATGTGAAGAGCTTATTTGCCGAAAATTAAGTCTAGAAGCTAATCAAATCTTCATTCCAAATGTCTTTAGACCCGCCAATGACGACGAAAACGGACTCTTTAACTTTAAAGATAATGGCTTTGTCGCAAAAGTAAATCACATGAAAATATATGACCGATGGGGTAATATGGTTCATAGTGTAGAGGACGTGCTCCCGGACGATGTACGTCTAAATTGGGATGGCAGCTTTAACGGCAAACCATTAGTACAAGGGGTCTATGTTTATGTCATAGACCTTGAATTTAACAATGGCAGAGGAGATTATTATATTGGAGACGTAACCTTGATTCGATAATTATTCAAATCGAATTTCGGTAATCATATCACCCGTAAAGTATAGCATCAATCTATAAGGATCGCTACTTGTAGCTACTTCAATAATTGAGTATTTAGAAGTATTGGTCTTAGAGTTACCTCCATGGATTAGTTTCCAAGTACTCACAGGGTTCGATTCGTTATACGTTTTTATTCTGCTTAATGCTTCCGATTTAGGCATAAATTCTTGGTTTTCTTTAATACATAGATCAAGTCTACTATCCATTAATTCGGTTAAAGCACTATAATCATTAGCTTTTAGTTGATTCATGATTTTCTTCTCTACTTGAGAAAATCCTGATATTGCACTGAATGCAAACAGTATGATGAAAATTAAGTTTTTCATAGTTTTGAGATTTAGTCCTCATCTGTATAACGTCTAAGGAATACAGATTAGTTTTGTAATTAGTATTAAAAATTTTAACACTTAATGAAAAATCAAAAAGTTGCATTAGTAATTCTGGATGGTTGGGGACATGCAAAAGACCCAAAGCGCAGTGCCATAGATATGGCAAATACACCATTTGTGGATTCTTTATACAAAAATCATCCCAATGCGGAATTAGTAACTTTTGGTCAAGAAGTCGGATTACCAGCAGGGCAAATGGGTAATTCAGAGGTTGGACACCTAAATATAGGAGCGGGAAGGGTGGTATACCAGGAATTAGCAAGAATTAATAAAGCTATTGAAGATGGAAGCTTGCAATCGGATAAAAAATTATTAGCAGCGATTGAATATGCAGAAAAAAACAGTAAAAAAATCCACTTGCTTGGTCTAGTATCTGATGGTGGAGTGCATTCTCATATAGAACATTTAAAGGCGATATCTACAAGTTTTAGAGAAAAAACCAATCAATCAGTTTTTATCCATGCATTTCTAGATGGTCGAGATACAGACCCTCAAAATGGTATTAAATACCTGCAAGATCTTCAAGCCTATACCCAGGAAAATGTCAAACTAGGCAGCATTATAGGAAGATATTATGCAATGGATAGAGATAAAAGATGGGAACGAATCAAACTTGCCTATGACCTATTGGTCCATGGAAAAGGGGAGACATGTCAGGATCCTCTAACATCTTTGAACAATAAATATGCAGCAGGAATTACTGACGAATTTATCCCTCCAATAGTAGTAGATAGTCATGCTACTATTGAAGAGGGAGATGTGGTCTTTTTCTACAATTTCAGAACCGACAGACCTAGACAATTAAGCGAAGTGCTAACTCAAAAAGATTTTCCAGATCACGAAATGAAACGTCTTGACCTGAGGTATATAACTATGACTAGCTATGATGAAAGCTTTAAGAATATAGAAGTAATCTTTGAGAAAGATAAACTAGTAAATACCTTGGGTCAAGTCATAGAATCAGCTGAATTAAGCCAAGTAAGAGCAGCAGAAACTGAAAAATACCCTCATGTTACCTTCTTTTTCTCAGGAGGAAGAGAAGAAGCATATCGAAATGAACAGCGGATTTTAGTTCCTTCTCCAAAAGTAGCAACTTATGATCTGAAACCTTCGATGTCAGCTAATGAGCTAACAGAGCAAGTAATTGAGACGGTACAAAAAAATAGCCCAGATTTTATATGTCTAAATTATGCAAATACAGATATGGTGGGCCACACAGGTATTGTGGAAGCAGCCATAGAAGCTGCGGAAGTGGTCGATAATTGTTTAGCACGACTAGTAAAAGTAGGATTGCAAGAAGACTATATTTTTGTAATAATTGCTGATCATGGAAATTCGGACGTGATTATGAATGAGGATGGCTCGATGCATACAGCCCACACCACTAATTTAGTCCCTATTTTTATAGTTTCGAATGGCAAGCAATTTGATACTATACAAAGTGGAAAATTAGGTGATGTAGCACCGACCATTTTGAGTATTATGGGTGTAAACATTCCCTCAGAAATGACGGGATCCGTCTTAATTTAAAGGTAATATGAAAATTAACTTAGCTATTTTATTGTTGGTAGTCATCTCTCTAACTGGATGTTTGTCAGATTTAAGAAATGAATTTATTAAGAGTGATGAATATAATCCCTTAATTCAATCAAGTGAAGGCAAAAAGTATTTAGCAAAAGTAGCAGAGGCCTCAGGAGAACATGTTTGGAAATATGTTGAAAAGTACGAAGTTGATTTTAATGATTCATTTAATGGCTTGATTGGATCTTTAGCAAAGCCATACAAAGACAAAGAGGTAGATATGCTTCTTGAATACAGTCCCAAAGCTTTTGGAGGTAAAATGACATTGAAAAACCCAAAACAATTAGACGAAGTATGGATTTATGAGGATGGTAAAACACTTAAAATAAAATCCGATAGCACGAGTAACTATAAGACTAATAAAAAGATAAAATTTTGGGTGCCTACCTACCAGTATTTTATTGAATTTCCCTTTAAAATTCGAGAAGCGACGAATGTTAGTTATGCTGGCAAAGCAAAGCATGCAGGTAAAGAATACGATTTAGTTTTAGCCAGTTGGAATGATTTAAAACCACAAAAAGAAATTGATCAATATCTACTATGGATAAATCCTGAAAACAATAGAATCGAAATCCTTGAATATACGATACGTGAGCAATATGGTTTTATAAAGGGAGTAGCTTTTTATGAAGACTATTTTGAGAAAAACGGTGTCTGGTTTCCGGCAAAAATAAAGGTCAGAAGTAATCGAGAAAAAGGCAATTTTATGCATGTGATGTCTATCAATGATGTGCGATTTATAGAGCAGCAAACACCAGATATCCCAGATTTTCTGAACATGGACATTAAACAAATCATTGTAGAAAAGTATTATGGAATGACGGACGAAACCCTATCAAAAAGGCTAAAAATTACGGAGGAAAGAGCGATTCGTAGACTTATGAATGGACTAAAAGGATTTCCAAGCGCTGGCAACATCGAAGTGCGATTTGCCCAAACTACACCAAGATATAAGTTGGTGCTGAGAGGTATTAAGAAAAAATATGAATTAGAAATTGTCGGGGATAAAATTAGAACACCACAAAGTGATAATGGCAGCTTCCACAATGGCACTGGAGCAAATAACCACCTAAAAAAAGAAGCGGCCTTTAAAGCATCAATCGATGCTTTATTTGGAAAATAAGACAAAAACCCATTAAACCTTTAGCAATAATTCGATTCTAAGAAATGTTATACAATAAGTTTTTTAAATTGTACCTTTTTAGAAAATCGAATATATGCCATTTGTAAACTGCGCAATTGGGGGATTGAGTCCATTTATCCCCAGTCAAGATAAACCTTGGAATCGATCAAGCGCCACACATTTATTTAGACGATTACAATTAGGAGCTTATGTCAGCACAACTGATTGGGCAGTCGAGCAAAATCCAGTGAACTTAGTTAATGATCTGGTAAACTTAGCTAAAAACTTACCTCTAGCTAATGAACCAGAATGGGCCTTTTGGCAGCAAAGTGATTATCCTGCCGATGAGGCAGAATTTTTTGCACTAGTTGGACAGCAACGAATAGATTGGATTATTCAGTGGGTAAAAGACTTAAAAAACAATGGTCTAAGGGATCGGATGTCATTCTTTTGGCACAATCATTTTGTTACTGATGTTGGAGTATACCAATTTCCGTCTTGGATGTATCAATATCATCATTTATTACAAAAACATGCTTTAGGAAATTTTAAAGATTTTGTTAGAGAAATGGGACTAACTCCGGCGATGTTAATTTACTTAGATGGTTTCCTAAATAATCGATTCGAACCTAATGAAAACTACGCAAGAGAGTTGTATGAAATATTTACGCTAGGCGTAGATAATGGATACACTCAAGAAGATATTGCAGAAACAGCCAGAGCTTTAACGGGATATAATGATTTAGATTTTGAAAACCTAGGTGGTCCGATCAACTTTACAAGTACCTTTTTTGATCCAGGACAGAAAACCATTTTTGGAAGGACAGGTAATTGGGGCTATGACGATGTGATTGATATTTTATTTGAAGAGCGGGCAGTAGAAATTTCGGAGCACATTTGCGGTAAACTTTATAGACATTTTGTAAATCCACTTGAAGACGAACAGGTAATTACTGATTTAGCTCAGGTTTTCCGTGATGAAAACTTTGAAATTGCACCGGTAATGAAAAAGCTTTTTGCTAGTGAGCACTTTTTTGACAAGGCAAATTACAGTACAATCATTCCAGGGCATATTGAGCATTTTTTAATGTTTATGAATGAACTAAACCTACTTAAAACGGATGATTTGATTCTTGCAATTGCCGCATCTTCAGCTCAGTTTGGACAAGCTATCTTTAGTCCAGTTAATGTGGCAGGCTGGCCAGGCAATCGATTATGGATTACAAGTGGGTCTTTCATTTACCGTTCAGAGAACATAAGAAATATCCTATTCTATATTTATGAGGAATCAGGAGGAAGTCTAGAATTCTTGAGAGACTGGTTGATTGGTATCGTGGGATCTTCAGAAACTGATGTGACATTAATAGTTCAGCAAGTAATCGACTTCCTGTTTCCAAAACAATTCCAATTTAATTACGAATATGAAGCGGCTGTACTAGCCTTTAAATCAGAAGTTCCAGAAAATTATTTTACGGATGGAACTTGGAATTTACAATACGAATGGGTTCCATTCCAAGTATTTTATTTATTAGATCATCTTGCTTTATCACCTGAATTTCAATTAAAATAGTCCACTATGTGTAATGATAAACATTTAACAAATAAACGAGGTACTAGTCTTAAAGATGGTAAATTGCATCAAGAGGATCACGAGCAATGGACGCGAAGAAGCTTTATTAGAACCTTAGGAATGGCAGGTGGAGGAGCTATGGCGCTAGGTGGCTTAAACGTAAATGCATTGGCAGCTAATGCATCACTACCCTTACTATTAAATGGAGGCGTTGATGATAGGATATTGATTATCATACGTCTCGCTGGTGGTAATGATGGTTTAAACACGGTGGTTCCCTTGCATGATTATGGTACTTATCAAGATTTCCGTGGTAATCTTTCCATTAGCAATGGAAATTATTTTTCATTAGATGCTGCGAATGGCATGCCCAATGAAATGAGTTCCCTGAAAAATATGTGGGATGAGGGAAAAATGAAGATTATTCATACAGTGGGTTATGAAAACCATAATCTATCTCATTTTAAGGGTGGAGATATTGTTGACTCTGCCAATTTTAATTTTGAAAACGATGAAAACAAATCTGGTTGGTTAGGTAGATTTATTTTAGATCAGGACCCAGATTATCTAGAAAATTTGCCGCCTGTTCCTTTAGCAATAAAAGTTAATAGCGGCAGTACTAAAACATTTTACAATCCTGATCAAATAGATTTGGCTGTAAATTTCAGAAGCTTAGCATCCTTGCAAAACATTGCAGAAAGTGGATTGGTTTACGATACGACCAATTTGCCTGATGCTTGCTATTATGGGGAACAAATAGAATATTTGAGACATGTATTGAATGTGACCTATGAGTATGCTCCGTTTATTAATGAGGCCTATGCTGACTCGCAAAATGCCATCAGTTACACGAATACAACTTTAGGAAATTCCTTAGCCTTGATCTCTCGCTTAATAAAAGGAAATTTAGGTACCAAGATGTATATGGTTACTCTAAATGGATTCGATACACACGATTTTCAGAAACAGAATCATCTTAATTTATTAAGAGAGTTGTCAGATGCAGTTAGTGAATTTTATGAAGACCTGGCTGCGACTAATCATGACCAAGATGTGTTGACTATGACGGTATCTGAATTTGGAAGAAGAGTAAATGCAAATACGAGTCAAGGAACAGATCATGGAACGGCTGCACCTATGCTGATGTTTGGGCCAGGATTAAATGAAAATGGCTTTGTAGGTGATTTGCCAGATATGCAAGATCTAGATATGAATGGAAACCTTAAACATTCGGTAGATTTTAGATCAGTATATGCAAGTGTATTAGAAAAGTGGATGTGCTTAGACCCAGTGGGTGTTGACAATATATTAGGCGACTCATATGATCGTTTAGCATTAGGTTTTGATTGTACGTCAGTTGGAACTTTTGATGTGCCTTTAGCCCAGCATGTAAGTCATCGAGCTCGACCAGATGGTAGAGGAGGAATGATTATCGAGTACACTTTTGATCGACCTGGAAATGCAAAGGTAGATGTCTACAGCATGACGGGAAAGCACATGGCTAATTTAGCGGATGGATACCATACACAAGGTACTCACCAAAAGATTTTTGCGAATGGCCAGTTGGGCCTTGTCCCCTTTCCAATGGTATATAAAATCCAATCTGGAGCTAGGTCTTACAGCGGAAAGTTTATAATGGGCACTCAATAATTGCATTAAGCCTTTAAGCAAACCATTTAAGAAGATTTATTAATCTATTTTTAGCTTATGAAGCGATTGATTGCATACTTATTGGTTTGTTGTCCAATGTTGTTGCCGGCTCAGAACACCAGCAATTTAGGCATAGACTACTTTGCAGATTTAGGGGTTAATCCAGGGTTTAAATTGTTTCTTGATAAGCCTTTAAAAACCGAAATCACCTACGATACTGATGAAAAACTAAAGGTCAGCCTAATTAGCCAGCAAGTAATTCGGGCTAATTTGATTGGCTACTATAATATAGAAAACTATAGTGCCATAGCTATCATCCCAGAATTGTTGCTTCGATTTAATAATGCTAAGAGCAGCTTTGTGGAGTTAGGATTCGGAATAGGTTATCATCGCAGTTTTTTAGATGCGGTAAGTTATGTGGTAAGTCCGGATGGTAGTATTCAGATACAGGCTTTGAATGGGCAACATTCTGCTATAGCTTTATTCGATTTAGCAGTAGGGAAAAATCCGAATTTCTTAAACAAGTCTATTGCTTGGCACATAGGATTAAGTGCATATTTAAGAGGTCCATATAACTCTTCTGTTTTATTAGGTATAGCTCCAAATATTGGAATTAGCTATGTATTAAAAAAGAAATCACATGCGCATTAATCTAATAGGAATTGTTTGTTGCTTGCTATTTTCTGCTTGTAATGAAAAAATAAGTATGGGAACAGATGTGCGAGATCGGTTTTTTGTGGAGATTGATAATGCATTGCTACCCGTTGTTGTTAAAGGAAATGTGGCTAGTAAAACTTTCTTAATAATCCTCCATGGTGGTCCTGGAGGAGAATCATCTATTTATGAAGAGTTTCGGCTGTTTGAAGATGTTGAATCTAATACAGCCGTAGTTTATTTTGACCAGAGATGTAGTGGTGCTTCCCAGGGAAATTGTGATTTGCAGAACTTGGAAATGGCCGACTACCTGAACGACATAGATCTATTAATCGAAATATTAGCCCAGCGCTACGGTGATGATAACAGCATCTTTTTGCTTGGGCACAGTTGGGGTGGATCTTTAGCTGCTAATTATGTATTAAGTGCAGAAAGACAAGCAAAACTTAAAGGTTGTTTTGTGGTTGATGGGATCCATGATTTTAGCCAGTATATTGATCAAGTTCGAACCATGACTAACACTATTGGTCAATCTCAAATCGATGCAGAGATAAACAAAGAAACATGGCAAGATCATATAGACAATTTAGCAGAACTTAGTGGTGAAGAATCTTCTGATATTTCAAGTGCAAATCGTATTGCTAACCAAATTGAGTCTTTGTTATTAGATTCGCTGGATAGTCCAGATATCAAGCTCCAAGATGTTGTGAATTATTACTTCTTTTCTAGCTATGAAATTTTTTCATCTAGCACAAATACCTTAGTTGCAAATCAGGGACTTTTCGATGAATATTCTGAATTTGATATCAGCAATGAATTATTTAAAATAGAACTACCTATTGCTAGTTATGTAGGTAAGTTTGATTTTGTTGCTCCTCCTTATTATGCGCAAGAGATCAGGGACCGATCCCAATCTTCAAGTATTGATTATGAGTTATTTGAAAAATCGGGACACAGCCCTATGATCAATGAGAAAATTAAATTTAATCAGAAGGTAAATGCTTTCATAGCGGAACACAAATAGCTATTCAGTTTTTAATTTGGCAAAGACACCCAAAAACAACACAACCCCTATGTATTTATTGGAAAATCAAAATATTTTAACATAAAACTTGCAAATAACCAATTATTTAATTAAATTAGATAGGAACCAAAAAATTTCTATTATGACAATCTTAATATTATCCCTATCCTTTTTTGCAGCGGCTGGTTTATTAACCTTTGTCTTAGATAAGACTGGTTTATTGCCAGATTAACATCACAAACATGGAAAAATTGATTTAAAAGGTCTTCGAGTTATCGAGGACCTTTCTATTTGGTGCTAAACCATAATTCAATTTGCTTGACATCGCCATCATTATAATTGATAAATATCTGCTCACCGACATCTATCTTTTGACAAGCTTGAATAACTATTTCTTCATTTTCGTAGTCAAGAATAACAATAGCATTTGCTTGTGATTGGTGATTGTATAGCGATCCAAATCCTAAAGCTATGGCTGCTTCTTGGTGGTTTTCTCCCCACAAAAAGTAATAATCATGTAAAACAGTTTGATGGATTAGTTGTACTTGATCTTTGGGTATTAAAAGTATAGGACAAACTTCAATAATATCTTCCGGATTAATTATTTGACCAGTATAAACACCTCTTCCTGTCCTGTCATCGTATTGTATATACAAACTTGGAATCCGCAACATATAAAGTCTATTGATTAAAAATTATTTGTCTCAAATGTAAATCTTTAAACTTTCAATACTAATTTAAGCCTAATTATTTGAAGATGAAAAAATACACAAGTGCTCAAGCTTATTTTGAGGATGATCACGAGCGGGTTTTAGTCTTGAACCAAATTAGAGAAGTATTATTATCCTGCGACTTAGAAGAAACCATAAAATGGTTTTTGCCCACTTATTTGCACAATAATAAAATAGTTATTGGATTGGGTCATTTTAAAGACTTTGTGGGTGTTTGGTTTCATCATGGTGTTTTTTTGACCGATCCCTTAAATGTCCTGATCAATGCACAACAGGGGAAAACTATGGGATTGAGACAATGGCGTTTCAAAGACTTAGCGGAAGTCGATAAAACAGCCCTTAAAATGTATGTTGAAGAGGCTATTAAAAATAGTCAAGAAGGTTTAGAGATTTTAGCAAAACCTAAACCGATTATCGAAACGCCCAGTTTACTTAAAGAAGCATTAGATATTGATCACAAGTTAAAGGATGCATTTTATACTTTTTCTAAGGCTAAAATGAATGAGTTTAAAGCGTATATTTTGGATGCTAAGCGCCCAGAAACTAAACAGAGAAGGTTAGAAAAAATAATTCCTATGATTTTAAATGGGGAAGGTCTGAACGATAAGTATAAGCGATAAATTAATGAAGCACTTTGTAAGTAAATTGGATAAGTTTGACAGTAATCTGTGGTATTACCATATAAAGGTTCCAGTGGATATTGTCGAGTTTTTTAGTGATGCTAAGGATAAGCGATTTATCTGTATACTGAATGAACAAATGAAAATTCATTGTGCGTTTATGCCTACTGGTACTGGAAGATTTTTCATCAACATAAACAAAGAAGTTAGAAAAACTTTAAAGATTGATGTCGGAGATGAAGTAGCTGTCCAAATAGAAAAAGATGAAAGTAAATATGGGATGGCAGTTTGCGAAGAATTTCAAGAAATCCTCAATCAAGATATTGAGTTTAGTGAATATTTTCATAAGTTGACCAAAGGCAAACAGCGAAATCTCATTTACTTAGCTGGGAATGCTAAGACCTCAAATACACGAATAAATAAATCGATTGCTATAGCTGAATATATAAAGCTTGTGGCAGGTAATTTAGACTTTAAAGAGCTCAATCAATTCTTTAAAGATTTCAGAAAATTGTAAAAAAAAACACCTTCTTATTAGAAAGTGTTTCTTTGTCAGCTTACTTGTAAAAGTCTTTAAATCTTTTGCAAGAAAGGCATTGCAAAGGTCGCTTAACAACACCTATTTTTCAAATACCCTTTTGTTTAGGCTTGTCAATCTATGTCAAAATTATGACTTTATATGTTAACAAACAAGTGTTTGACGGAATAAAATAGGTGTTTGCCCCTATAATTTTTGGAAATGAGCTATTTTATTGAGTATAAGCGAATGATAATTAGGTATAACTAAATAATGGTATGAAATTTTAAATTGCTTTTCCCAAATAGATTAAACTGACAATGTTATCCTTTTTTATCTCTTTTTTGTTCGCCGTTAAAACACTCAAGCTTCCAGTATCATCTTTAAAAAATAAAGGAATCGTGCTTGCCTGCTTGTAGATAACTTTCATAAGTTCATCCAATTGATGCTGAGATTCAATGTTTATTTCATTTATACTTGGAAAGTCTCGAGCTACCTCGCTTACATTTATATAGTCATCCGTATTTGAAAAAAGACCTTTATCTGAAATTAATGAGGGGTTTTTCATTTCATGTGTAGAAATAAGTCGGTAAGCACCTAACTCACCTAAATCTTCACTAAACTTTTCTAAAGCATAGGTATTTACTTCGTGACTGCCTGTTAAGCCTAGCATAAAACCAATATCATTAAACTCAAAATTTTCATTTAAATCTTCGTTGTAAATATCATATTTGTAGGCATTTAATCCCTCGTTATTTGCTTCGGCTATATTGGATGAACTATTATCTACAATAACTACATTTCTGCCATTATCCTGCAGATATTTGGCGATTAGTCTTGATGCCTTGTTACCACCCACCAGTAAAATACCATCTGATGCTTGTTGGATAACTTTTAGTGCTTTAGCCACTATGTTTGCTGTTGTAGCATTTAACAAAACAGTGCCTAAGACAATTAGGAAAACTAATGGGGCAATTATGGAAGCATATTCTACGCCAAGCTGAGATAACTTCAATCCAAAAAGTGAAGCAATACCTGCAGCTACAATTCCTCTTGGGCCCATCCAACTAATAAATATTTTTTCATTGGTGTTTAGATTGGATTTGTAGGTGCTTGCAAAAACGGCTAATGGTCTAACAATGAGAATTATGATCAAAAACAGGAGCAAATATTTCCATTCCAGCAAAGCTTGTAAATCAGCTAACTCGATATTGGCAGACAACAAAATAAATAGAATAGAAATCAATAAAATAGACAAGGACTCTTTAAAGAATAATATTTCTTTCAAGTTTGGAACCTCTAGATTTCCCAGAATCATTCCCATTAAAACCACCGTAAGTAGACCAGACTCGTGTACTAATTCTTCAGAGACAACAAAAACCATTAATACGGAAGCCAGCGAAAAAACATTGATTAAGTAATGGGGGATCATTTTGTTTTTCAACATTAGATATAAGCCATAAGCCCCTAAAAAACCCAGACCAAACCCAATGACCACTATTTTTCCAAACTGCATAATGGCATGTGCTGTAAAATGGTCTCCACCAGCGATAATAAACTCAAATACTAATACAGCCGATAAGGCGCCTATTGGATCAATCAGAATGCCTTCCCACTTTAATACGGTCGAAACGTTTTTATTAAGTGGGACATTTCTAAGAATAGGCGCGATGACAGTAGGGCCTGTCACAATAATCAAAGCGCCAAAGAGAAAGGCAATAGAAGGACTTACTCCAAGCACAAACCAAGCTGCAAAACCTGAAACCAAAAAAGTGATTAAACTGCCGAGGGATATAAGCTTCAGTATTGAAGGTCCGACATCCTTGATTTCACTCCGCTTCAATGTAAGGCCACCCTCAAATAGAATAATACCTATCGAAAGAGAAACAAAATAGAATAAGCTTTCTCCAGGAAATAAGCCTCGCTGAGTGAGATCATCCCAAATGGGCTGAATAAATTTCATTTCATCAGCTGTCCATAAGGTAGATAAAGGACCTACTATGAGGCCTATTATGATTAATGGTAAAATGGCAGGTACTTTTGCTCGCCAAGCAATCCATTGGGCTAGAATACCTAGGACTATGATACTTGCAAATTCTAACATGGGGTTTTCAAGTTGTGTGTCAAATATAAAGCTTAGAATATAGATTTTGTTTAAATAAAAGATTTCTAACGGAATACAAAAATTATATCCAGCTTCCTATTCCTAGCAATTCGATATTTTACGCTTTATTTGTACCTTTAAAGCATTACAAAACGACCAAACCGAACTTCTTTTGATCAAGCATGCACTTGTATTCCTATACTTGTTTAGTTTTCATGTATTGGGTATTTCCCAAGTAGATGAGGAAGCAACCGCTAAATCCTTTTTAATAAGTGAAATAGGATTCCCTATTGATTTAAGGATGGTAGATCACTCAGTCCATCCAGAAAACGGACATCATTACTACTATTTTCATCAACAAGTAAATGGAATCGATATTTACCAAAAGATATCCTCGGCTATAGTTTCTGCAGAAAATAAAGTGCTCCATCATACCACTAGGTTTGTAAAAAATGCAACAACAAAAAATGCAGCACCCCAAATAAGTGTAGAAAAAGCATTACAGAGTGCAAGCAAATATTTAGGCTATTCGGATGTAGTCACCAAACCCTTAAGTAAAAAAACAGCTACTAACGATAAACATTGGCATCAAATAAATCGAATAAGTTCAGAAAAGGTTAGCACCCAATTAATCTACTATCCCATCAAGAATCAACTAAAACTTTGTTGGGAAGTCAGTATCTACGAAGACCAAAAAGATATTTGGTGGGATCTTTTTCTAGATGCAAAGGATGGTTCCATGGTGCATGTGTCTGACTGGACATTGACATGCAATTGGGGTCATACGGATTGTAACCATACTCATGAGCATAAAAACTGCACAAAAAACTACATTGAACCAACTAAAAAAGCCGCTAGTATACTAGGTAGCAACACTTATCATGTGTTCGAACAACCTGTCGAAAGTCCGCTCTATGGAGATCGATCAATAGTTAGTGATCCTTGGAATAATGCCTTGAATGCATCACCTTTTGGTTGGCATGATACAGATGGTAATGCGGGCGAAGAATTTACCATAACTCGAGGAAACAATGTATTTGCTTACGAAGATATAGCAGATAGCAATGCTCCTGGATATTCTCCAGATGGAGGTACAGCATTATGCTTTGACTTTCCCATGGAGTTAGATAGTCAACAACCGATATACTACATCGATGCTGCTATAACTAATTTGTTCTATTGGAATAATGCCATTCATGATATTTTGTACCAGTATGATTTTACTGAAGTTGCCGGTAACTTTCAAGAAAACAATTATGGCAATGGAGGGCTAGGTGAAGATTATGTAAAAGCTGAATGTCAAGATGGATCAGGCTCAAATAATGCCAATTTTTCTACTCCTCCTGATGGACAAACTCCAAGGATGCAAATGTATAATTGGCAAATTGAGGCGATTGATCCGGTCATCGAGATTACTAGTCCTAGTTCTATCGAAGGAACAATGGAAGCAAAAGCTGCCTACTTTGGGACAGCTATTGGCTTGTTTGCAGGGGATATCGAATTAGCTGACCCACTAGATGCTTGCACAACATTGAACAATACAAATCTGGATGGCAAAATAGCTATGATTGATAGAGGATCATGCCCTTTTGTCTTAAAGGCACAACATGCTGAAGAAGCAGGTGCATTAGCGGTGATTATTTGCAACAATAACACCGACCCTATTTTTATAATGTCTGGAATGGATAGCACGCTTACGATTCCGACAGTCATGATGAGTATGGAAGATTGTGATACGATTAAAGCGAACCTTCCTGTAGACCTTAGTATAGAATTATTTGGACCCTTTTTAAGAGATAGTGATGTAGATAATGGGGTAATTATCCACGAGTATGGTCATGGTGTTTCTAACCGACTTACGGGTGGTCCCTCCACTACATCTTGTTTATTTAACCAAGAACAAATGGGTGAAGGATGGAGTGATTATTTAGCGTTGATGTTAACCTTAGACGCTGATGATTTAGGGGAAGAAGGACGAGGAATAGGAAACTATTTAGTTAATGACACCATCGGTGGAGATGGCATAAGGCCTTATCCATATTCGACAGTTACAAGCATTAATCCACATACTTATGATGATATTAAGGTAGAATCCGTACCACACGGAGTAGGTTCGGTTTGGTGTGTTATGTTATGGGATATGACTTGGAAATTGATTGATAAGTATGGCTTTGACAGTGATATTTATAATGGTACAGGTGGTAATAATAAAGCACTTTCCTTAGTTATCGAGGCTATGAAGTTGCAACCTTGTTCGCCTGGATTTATAGATGGTCGAGATGCAATTTTAGCAGCAGATGAGATATTATATGGTGGAGAAAATGTATGCCTAATTTGGGAAGCATTTGCAGATCGCGGTTTAGGATTTTCTGCTGATCAGGGCAGTCCGGGAAGCAGAGCTGACGGCAGCGAATCGTTCGATTATCCGATTAGTTGTCTCGATACCTTTGCGATAATCAAGAAAGCCCAAGCAGCCATTAAGCTTAGTGATACTATTGATTATAGCCTTCAAATCTTTAATAATTTAGGATTTACAGTGGACGATATAGAACTAAGCGATCAGCTCAGTAGCAAATTAGATTATGTACTATCTTCCTTGACTTGGGGAATGGAATCTGCTAATACCATCAGCTTAAGTTTAGACAGTTTAGCTTCAGGGATGGACACAACTTGCTACTTTAAAGCCAGCCCTAATGTAGACTTATCAGATGTTTACTATTATGATGACATTGAAGGTAGTAGTGCAGATTGGTCCGCTATAATAGGTCAAGGTACTGATGGTTTTAATCTTAACACAGACAATCCTAGAAGCGGTCTCCAGTCTTGGTTTATACTCAATGCGCCTGCTGACAACACCCATTATTTAGAGAGCCCGTTATTAAGTATAGCTTCACAGCAGGCATTCAGTTTTTGGCATGCTTACGATACCGAATTTGGATGGGATGGTGGTTATTTGGAAATTAGTACCGACGGAATGACTAGTTGGAATATCTTGGAAGAAGAGCTGGTGTTTAATCCTTATAATGGAAGTTTAGGCGCGAGCAGTAACGATGATATAGCTAATAAACCAGGTTTTACAGGTGATAGTGGTGGTTATATAAACACCATGGTCGATTTGAGTAATTATGACGGCCAAGATATTCATTTACGCTTTGTCTATGGCTCTGATAATAATACGGTAGATCATGGCTGGTATCTAGATGATTTTGCAATCTTGTCTATAGACTCAGTACAGAATATTGCTTGTCTTTCAGCTTCAAATGCTGCAGACTACTGTGACACGGTGGTGACTTATTTATTAGCTGATTGTGATTTAATTTATACCCTGTACGAAGATTTAGATAATGATGGGTTTGGAACTAGTAATGACAGTATTTACCATTGCGATGTTAATCTTTTTGGATATGCCGCTAATAAGTTGGATTGTGATGATAATGAATCGACCGTGTATCCAAATGCAACCGAACTTTGTGATGGATTAGACAACAATTGCAATGGAATAATCGACGAAGATTGTCCAGGAAACTATGTATGTGATGATGTTATTTTATTGGTCAATGTTGCTTCCGAAGCTATAAATGCAGCTTCTGAAAAACTCATTGCTGATGGAGTTCAAACGTTAGATAATTTGTTATTTGTTGCGGGCGACACCATTTCCTTAGAACCAGGTTTCGAATTTCCAATGGGCCTGAATTTGGATATAATTATAGAAGCATGTAACGAGTCAAATGACTTGGAAAGTGAAAATGATGCTCAAGGGAATCACTAATTCAGCTCAGTCTAGTCACTAGATTATTAATATTAACTTTGCGCTTCAATTTTTAAGACAAGCCATGGGAATTCTCGACGAAATTAAATTGAGGAAAACATTTGGGATTATCAGTCACCCAGATGCAGGAAAAACTACACTTACTGAGAAGTTGCTACTTTTTGGTGGAGCTATTCAGGTTGCTGGTGCTGTAAAATCCAATAAGATTAAACGAGGAGCAACTTCGGATTTTATGGATATCGAGCGACAAAGAGGAATCTCGGTTGCTACTTCCGTTATGGCTTTTAATTATCGAGGTAAGAAGATTAATATTCTAGATACACCCGGTCACAAGGATTTTGCTGAAGATACTTATCGAACCTTAACAGCAGTAGATAGTGCTATAGTGGTGATCGATGTAGCGAAAGGAGTCGAGGAGCAGACCGAAAACTTAGTAGGTGTTTGCAAGCGAAGAAACACACCTATGATTGTGTTTATTAACAAAATGGATCGAGAAGGAAAGGACGGTTTTGATTTGCTAGATGAAGTAGAATCAAAGCTTGACATGAGTGTTTGTCCATTAAGTTGGCCTGTAGGCATGGGGCAACGATTTAAGGGAGTATATAGCTTGTATGAAAACAAATTGATTTTGTTCTCTGCCCATGGAAAACAGAACGAAGAAGATACTTTGGTCATCGAAGATTTATCAGATCCTATATTAGAAGAAAAAGTAGGGCAGGAGTTAGCAGATACGCTTCGAGAAGAAGTAAAAATGATCAAGGAAATTTATCCAGCATTTGATCAGGAAATGTATGAAGCAGGCTTGCTAAATCCAGTGTTTTTTGGTTCGGCGATTAATAACTTTGGGGTAAAGGAGTTGCTTGATTGTTTTGTTGACATTGCACCAAATCCGTTGCCAAGAGAAACCGAAGAGCGAGTTGTAAATCCAGATGAAAAAAAGTTTACGGGGTTCGTATTTAAGATTCATGCTAATATGGATCCGAAACATAGAGATCGAATAGCATTCCTAAGAATTACCTCAGGGATCTTCGAGAGGAACACTAATTACATGCATGTAAGGCAACAAAAGAAAATGAAATTTTCTAGCCCAACAGCTTTTATGGCGGAAAAAAAATCAATTATCGATGAAGCCTTTCCAGGCGATATTGTAGGTTTATACGATTCAGGGAATTTTAAAATTGGTGATGCATTGACTGAAGGAGAAACACTAAATTTTAAAGGTATTCCTAGCTTCTCACCCGAACAATTTAGATATGTAAACAACGCTAATCCTATGAAGTCAAAGCAACTTCAAAAAGGCATTGATCAGTTAATGGATGAGGGTGTTGCCCAGTTATTTACTAAAGAAGAATCTGCTAGAAAAATAATAGGCACTGTCGGTGCACTTCAGTTTGATGTTATTCAATATCGTTTAGAACACGAATACGGAGCTTCTTGTAGTTATGAACCAATAAATATTTACAAAGCCTTATGGCTAAGTTGGGAAGATGATGCAGCTTTTGCAGCTTTTAGAAAGCGTAGAAGAAGCAATATGGCGGTGGATAAAGAAGGAAATCCAGTATTTTTAGCCGAATCAAAATGGTCGTTAAACACAGTCATTGAGAGTCATCCTGAAGTTAAATTTCATGATTCTAGCGAGTATTAAGCGGCGCTAAGTCAAGCTTTTTATCATGGAAAGACAAGCTCATTTTATTACGTTTTTACAGTTAAGTCAAGCCCAGCAACAACAATACAGAGCCATCATTAAAAATGCTTTCCCAAGAATTGTTTTAGAATCTAAAGTCACCGAAAAATATTGGCCGAGACTAGAACGCTACTTTCCTGAATACCAAGTATATCTAATCCACGAATCAGGAGAAATTATAGGGTTTATTAATTCGATTCCATTCCATTGGAATAAAGCCTTAGAAACACTTCCCGATGATGGTTGGGATTGGATGCTCCAAGAAGGTGTAGAAAACAACGAGCAAGGCGTAAAATCTAATTGCATAGGTGGATTACAAATCATTGTAAACCCAAAATATTTGGGACAAGGTTATAGTCGGAAAATCATTGCAGAGGCTAAAATATTGAGAAAACAACATGGTCTAGAACATCTGCTCATTCCTATTAGACCTACCTTAAAACATCATTTTCCTCATATGAAAATGGAAGACTATATTCATTATAAAGAAAATGAAAAACTCTATGATCCCTGGATCAGAAACCACTTAAGGAATGGCGCAGAAATTATAAAAGTCTGCCACAACGCGATGAATGTTACCAGAGAAATACCATACTGGGAGAGTTTACTAAACCGCAAAATTGAAACTTCTGGGCACTACCTAATTGAAGGAGCATTAAATCCAATAATGATGGATCTCGATAAGAATATTGGCGAATATCGAGAAGCCAATATTTGGATTAAATATGATTAATTTTGAATACACAAATATCCCTTGATGCCCGAATATAATTTACAAGACCCCACAGATGTTGACATCCTTAGAGGCCAATTTAATATGCTTACTGCGGAAGATTTCGATGAGTATATAGCTATCGCTGAAGAAAGGAATATGCATTATAAGAACATAAATATTCTAAAGTCTTCTCAGCGAAAAGCAGGCATGGCAAAGTACCTAAGCCCCAAAGTTTTAAAGTGGGTACTTTCTTTAATGGAGCAATTAGATTTTGAGGAAGAAGAGTAAACTCTTTACACATGCTGATCCACCAAAATAGTATTTCCATCGGGATCTGTAATCATAAAACTGGCTGGGCCGGTTGTACTTTCATCAGCTTCTGTGGCAAAGGCTAATCCAGCAGTTTTTAATGATTGCTGAATGTCACGCACATCCTCAAAACCTTCTACTAAGCCTGCATCCTGATCCCAACCTGGATTAAAGGTGAGGATATTATTAGGAAACATCCCTTGAAATAAACCAATTAAAGTAGCTTCATTTTTCATGATTAAGTAGTTCTTTTCCATCTGGCCAGCAAAGACTTTAAAACCTAAGTTCTCATAAAAGACCCTAGATGTTTGAAGATCTTTTACACTTAAACTGACTGAGAATGCGCCTAATTTCATGCTTGTGCTTTTTATGGGTTTAATGATTAATGATCATCTTGTGTATGCTTATCTCATTAGATTGTGGATCCTGTATTTTAAATAAATACATTCCATTAGGAAGGTCGCCTACATCGATTTTTTGCCCCTGAAATAACTGCTTATTTAAAACTAATCTAGCATCTGCATCATAAATACTTAAGTCGGAATTATGAGGTATAAAAGGATCAATGTAAATCATTTCGTCAGCAGGGTTTGGATAAAGATTAAGGCTGTTTAAACTCGTCTCTGAATAGGTACTCGTGATGGGAGTGCATGCACAATCTTCATCTATAAAGGCATCTATGAGATCATCATTACAATCATCACAAGGAGCTCCTATTTGAGCCTGTCCATCACAATAAGGGTGATGATTTCCTATCCATGGCAAGGACTTGTTATTTGCGGCGTCAAACATTATATCGCAGACAAAACTTGGAAAACATCCTTCTAACAAATTGTAACTAACACCAAAGTCTTCAAGCTTTGTTAAATGACTTAAATCAGGGATACTCCCAGTTAATAAATTTTCATCTAGTTGTATCACACTAAGTTCTTCAACATTGGAAAAATTTGGAATAGATCCGCTTAATTCATTTTTCCCTAAATACAATTGTCTTAGCTTTGGGACAGCCGAAAAATCAGGGATCGAGCCAGTCATTTGATTGCCGTATAAGGCAATGACTTCTGAGTCAGGGATATTACTAAAGTCTGGAATGTTTCCCGATAGTTGATTATTATAAACATAGATCTCGGTAAGTTCCGGGAGATTTGCAAAATCAGGAATTTCTCCAGAAAGTTGATTGGTGTGAGCCAATAATGAGGATAGTTCTGAAAGGCTCGTGAAATCAGGAATTTCTCCGGTCAAATTGTTTTCTGAAAGGTCAATGGATTTGACATCTGGTAGTCTCGAAAAGTCAGGAATTTCTCCTGATAATTGATTTTCAGACAAATTTAATGATTGCAGGTTTTCCAAATTTGTGAAGTCAGGAATCACACCTGTTAATTGATTTCTGAAACAATTTAAGCTTACTAGATTTGGTAGAAATGCAAAGTCAGGTATGTTTCCCGACAAGCCATTAAAGCCGATGCTTAAGGTCGTTAAGGATGGTAAGTTTTCAAAGTCAGGAATTGCTCCTATTAGTTCGTTTTTTCCTAGCCATAAAGTAGTCAAGTGAGGAAGTGCTGGATCCATCAAAACTCCAGATAATTGATTGTCATTTAAAAAGAGTTTCTCTACACAGCCTTCGGTAGATAACTCGACTCCATGCCACTCATCAATAGGTGCTATTAAATCCCAAGTAATGGTCCAATTTATCCCATCTGTTTCCTCATAAATGGAGACTAATACTAGGGAGTCTGATACGCGGTCGCACTGTGCATGAAGCGAATAGTTAGTTAGACTGGCAAAGAATAAAAGAAGTAAAAAAACTAATCGTGTGTTCATAGTTATTAGCATAGCTTATAACTAAAATAGCTAAATTAACTGAAGATGCCCATTAAGTTTTGAGCCTTTTCCACATTTCCATATCTATGGCATCAGTCCATATTTTTGGATGTTCAATGCCATTTGCTTCATCATAAGCTCGCTTAACATTGAAACACAGACAATGCTCGAAAATTACCCAGTCTCCATATAAAGGTTGCATGATTTCCATGATATGATCATAGGACTCTTTAAGTGTATAACCACGCTGAATGCACTTTTTTGTTTCGGAAAAAAGCATACTGACAAAGTCTTTAGTTCCTTGGATAGCTTCTAGGCAAGCTTGGGGAGATTGTAAGGCATCGCCACGTCCAGGCACAAGCGCCTCAGGTGATAAATTAGCTAATACGTCCAAGGTTTTAGGCCATTTAGCCAGTTGGGCATCCCCGCAATAAGGGGTAGCTTTAAACTCCACTAAATCACCTGCAAAGAGTACTTTTTCTTCAGGCAACCAAACCACTGCATCTCCACGAGTATGACCCTCGCCCACATGTTTAATGATTACTTTTTTATTTCCTAAATCAATCGACATTGAATCAGAAAAAGTAATACTGGGGTAGGTAAGACCTGGGATGCTTTCATGACCTCGAAATAATCTTGGAAAACGTTGAAATTCAGATAACCAGTCCTCCTTCCCCCGCTCATTTACCATGTCTAAGGTCTTATCAGACATAATAATTTCATCGGCCTTATACTCGCTTGCCCCAAGTACTCGAACCGCGTGATAGTGGCTTAGCACTAAATATTTTATCGGTTTATCGCTGACACTCCGAATCTTAGCCATTACATCTTTTGCCATGCGTGGAGTAGCTTGAGCCTCGACGACCATAATGGCATCCTCACCGATAATTACCCCACTGTTTGGGTCACCTTCCGCTGTGTATGCGTAGCATCCTTGGGCTAATTTTACAAAGGAAGTTTGCTTATCTTGTAGATCATTTTGGGACGCAAAAGACTTACTCATTTAGGATGATTGTTGCTTTAGTAAATCCAGGGCAACATCCACAATCATATCTTCTTGACCACCCACCATTTTTCGCTTGCCCAGTTCATTCAAAATGGTTCTTGTATCTAAACCATACTTCTTGGCAGCGCGCTCTGAATGCAGTAAAAAAGACGAATAAACACCAGCATATCCTAGAGAGAGAGTTTCTCGATCGACTCTTACAGGTCGTGTTTGCAAAGGTCTTATGATATCATCCGCGATATCCATTAATTGGAAGACATCGGAGTTATTAGCAACCTCCATTTTATTTAAGACAGCTACTAAGACTTCCAATGGACAGTTACCTGCTCCAGCTCCCATTCCGGCTAAAGAAGCATCTAAGCGATTTGCCCCATGTTGGTAAGCAACAATTGTATTAGCCACTCCAAGTGACAAATTATGATGGCAATGAATCCCTATTTCGGTATGGTCATTAAGCACATCTCTAAAGGCTTTGATGCGATCGACTACGCCATCCATTAAAAGTGCTCCTGCCGAATCAGTCACATATATGCAATCAGCACCAGCATCCTCCATTATTTTTGCTTGCTGAGCTAGTGCACCAGGTTCATTCATATGCGCCATCATCAGAAAACCACCCACATCCATCCCTAAATCTTTTGCGGCTGCAATATGTTGGGGAGAAATATCGGCTTCGGTACAATGCGTAGCTATTCTCACTGATGCCACTCCTAAATCTCGCGCCTTTTTCAAATCATCAATCGTTGCAATGCCAGGTAGAATCAGTGTAGTTAATCGTGCATGATTTAGGACCTCACTAATCCCTGTTAGCCATTCCCAATCAGTATGTTTTCCAAAGCCATAATTAAAGCTGCCACCTGCTAATCCATCACCATGGGAAATCTCGATGGCATCGACTCCAGCTTTATCAAGTGCAATCGCAATTTCTTTGATTTTATCCTGTCCATATTGATGACGGATAGCGTGCATCCCATCCCTCAAAGTAACATCTTGAATGTATATTTTATGTCCCACGATAATCGATGTTTTTTGGTTTGTTCAATGTCTTTTTTCGTAAATTAAGTAGTCATTCCTGTCACAATGCGCTCGGCAGTGGCTCTAGCAGCACTGGTCATAATATCTAGGTTTCCAGCATATTCTGGAAGGTAATGCCCTGCGCCAACTACCTTTAATAAAATGGTGGTTTTGAGCCCATGTCTTAAGCCCAGACCCTCGATAAATACCGGTTCTGAAGCAGGTATATCATCGAATTGTACCTCCTGGTGTAATTGGTAACCTGGCACGTATTTTTGAACCTCTTCGACCATAGTATGAATACTTTTTCTAATCTCCTCTCGATCTGCTTGCTCCGATAAAGTAAAGACCGTATCTCGCATTACCAATGGTGGTTCAGCAGGATTTAATACAATGATCGCTTTTCCGCGATCTGCGCCACCGACCTTCTCTATAGCTTCCGCAGTAGTTTCGGTAAATTCATCTATGTTGGCTCGAGTTCCTGGTCCTGCGGATTTGCTCGCTATCGATGCGACTATTTCACCATAATGAACTTTTGCTACTCGGTTTACAGCTGCTACCATAGGTATGGTTGCTTGGCCTCCACAGGTTACCATGTTTACATTAGAGACGTCCAAGTTAT
Organism: Saprospiraceae bacterium; assembly: GCA_020629035.1. Taxonomy (GTDB): domain Bacteria; phylum Bacteroidota; class Bacteroidia; order Chitinophagales; family Saprospiraceae; genus JAHDDO01. Next base: position 32,090 of record JAHDEC010000024.1, read on the forward strand.
CCTTAAAGTTTACTGGCGGAACAAGGTATGGACCTACAGCAGCAGGCGTTAAATCAATCATTTTTTTATCAGGAAAGGCTTTGACCTTATCCCAGTTATAAAGATGTGCTTTCGCTGAAGTAGCATCGAATATGATTTTAATAGATGACCATTCTGGCATTTGGATAAGTCCATCTATGCCTGTGTGGCAAGTGGCCACACCCATTCTTTTAGCCCTTGCTAGCCCGTCAGAATCAGGATCTATACCCACTAAAACACTCATCGCTAAGCTTTCTGATAAGCGCAAGATTTTAATCATTAAATCAGTCCCAATGTTGCCTGATCCTATGATGGCTACGTTAACTTTTTGCATACAGATTAGTCTTCAAAATTTATGGAAACATCGCCTAAGCCTTCGAAAGTAGCACTCAATTTATCACCTGTCACCACATTGGTCATAGGCCCTAGTGCTCCTGAAAAGATTACTTCACCAGCTTCAAGTGGATTACCCATTTCGACCATTTTATTAGCCAACCAAAGCAGCGCATTAATAGGCGAACCTATACAGGCAGCACCTGTGCCTTCTGAAACAAGTTCACCATTTTTGTGCATTTTCATTACACAATTAACTACATCGAATTCGTCCATTGTTTTAGGCGTATGCCCTAATACATAATGACTTGCTGATGCGTTATCTGCGACAGTATCTGTGATTTTTATATCCCAATTAGCAATCCGACTCCCCACGATTTCGATAGCAGGTAAACAATAGTCTATAGCATCTAAAATATCAACTACTGTCAGTAAGTCTCCGTCCAAGTCTTGAGCTAAAACAAAAGCTATTTCAGCTTCAGCTTTTGGTTGCATTAATTTGGACATGCTAACAGATAGCCCGTTAAGTACTTCCATATCATTAAACAGAATCCCGAAATCTGGTTGGTCTACACCCAGTTGTTTTTGTACAGCCAGCGAAGTTAGTCCGATTTTTTTGCCGGTAATTCGTGCTCCATTAGCCAATTTTAGATCCGTATTTATTTGTTGGATTTGGTAGGCAAAGTTTATATCATCAATGCCAATTTCTTCTCTAAGGGGTGTTATTGCTTGCCGATTAGCATAGGCATTTCTCAGTTTTTCTGCGTAGATTTTTGCTTCTTCCATAGATTATGCTTGCGTTGCTAAAAGTACAAAAAAGTAACGGGGAAATTTGCGAGGAAATAGTTATAGGTTTTCTAGTATGAGGGAGTAAAATTGCAGTGTTTGTCTATTTATGACGGGTTCTGCTCGCTTAAATTCTTAAAATAAAATAATTCTGGATCGCCTTCATCTAAGCCATGAATTTTGCCGGCAAAAGTAAAGCCTGCTTTATTTAGGGCTTTTTGCATGATCTCATTTGATTGATTAGTGGACGTAAATATTTTAGTTGTTTTGCATAAACGACCAATCATTTTGATAGCTGCTGAGCCTATTCCATGTCCTTGGTGTTTTTCGTCTATTATGATTAGTTCGATCCATCCGTTGTCAAAGAATCGATAATCAAATAGGATAAATCCTACCTTGCTAGTATCAGATAAGATGATGAAGCATTCGTTGTTTAATATTGATTTAGTTATTTTTTCTTCTCTTTTTAGGGCTATATGCTCAATCTTGTTTAGAGAATAATCCATATGAACTAGTAAGGGCTTGTCCTTAATAGTTGCCGCTTTCAATTTGATGTTTCCCATTTTATTAGGAAGTTTTTACTCCTTTTTTAAACCAATCCTTGATTAATAATCATTTTAGCATATTACTTTCCTTGCATCTCTATTGAATCGATTACTCCATTTTTATCTATATCCATAACTAACAATCGACTCGTAGCAAGATTTAGTTCTTCCTTTGACAACTCAAAGTCTTTATCAACATCTAAAACTCTCACCATATAAGCAGAACGGATGTTTTTTTCTTCCGTGCCTGGTCCACCTAACTCGATATTGGACAAAATACCATCCTTATTTTTATCATACAAAAGCAAGCGTTCTTTAGCTGTTTTTATTTCCGATGATTCTATGCTTCCATTTGCATTGCTATCGATTACTCGTTGAGTAGTTAATAATCGCATGGCTTTTTTTGAACTTATAAAGTCATTAGCAGAAGATTTATCTATTATAAACCAAGAGGCAACTAGTAGAATAAGAAGTATGAGGATTAGAAAATGTCTTCGCTTCATTAGCTGCTTTTTGTAATGCTTAGGATATTAGTCCAACTAAAATACTAATTGTTGAGTGTATGGTAATTGTATTGGCTAATTTTGAGGTATGATTTCCCCACAAAAAAGGAAGATTGTACATATAGACATGGATGCTTTTTATGCTTCTGTTGAGCAACGTGACAATCCAGCTTTGCGTGGAAAACCAATCGCCGTAGGAGGAGGTGAAAATCGCGGCGTTACAACAACCGCCAGTTATGAGGCAAGGAAATATGGAGTTAGATCTGCCATGCCAGGTTACATGGCAAAAAAGTTATGCCCTCAACTGATTTTTGTGCCTCCAAGATTTAAAGTGTACCAAGAAGTTTCTCAACAGGTACGATCCATTTTTCAGGAATTTACTGACTTAATTGAGCCTTTATCACTTGATGAGGCTTTTTTAGATGTGAGTAAAAATAAGCCAGGCATTCAGTATGGTATGGAAGTAGCCAAACAGATTATGCAGAAGGTTTATCAAGAAACAAACTTGACCTGTTCTGCTGGGGTTTCTTATTGTAAGTTTTTGGCCAAGGTTGCTTCCGGTTACAAAAAACCAAATGGTTTAACCGTCATCCGTCCTCATCAAGCAGAAGCTTTTTTAGAGTCTTTAGCTATTGGGGATTTTTTTGGAGTAGGAAAAGTAACTGCCGCAAAAATGCGCAATTTAGGTATCCATACTGGGGCTGATTTAAAACGCTTCAGTAAGTTGGAATTAGCACAGCGTTTTGGAAAGTCTGGTAGTTTTTATTACGATATTGTAAGAGGGATCGACAATCGACCAGTAAATGCCAGTCGAGTACGTAAATCGGTAGGTATTGAACGAACTTTAGAAGAAGATTTGGGATCGATGGACGACATTGAACCCATCCTAATAAGTCTAATCGATAAATTTTACTTACGTCTTCAAAAAGTAGATAACTTCGGAAGAACCATAAGCCTCAAGTTGAAAACCAGTGATTTTCAAATTATCAACCGGAGTGTTTCCAAGGATTATTTTATAAAAAGTAAAGAAGAAATTAGTCGACTTTCATTGATTTTATTGGAGGAGAATATAGATAGTTTTGACACGATACGATTAGTCGGCTTGACGGCCTCTAACCTTGAAAAAGAGCAAGATCATCTACTGGATCTGCAGCTAAGATTAGATTTAAAAGACTATGAACATAGAGAGGAGGAGTGAGATTTGAAACAATGTTTGTTTTCGGATTATTATTTGCATCTTATACTAAGATATGGCTTACGAAAAGCATAGAGAACATTGGTTAGACCGGTATCCAGCTATTGAAGATCTTCGAAGAAAAGCTCAAAAAAGAATACCGAATGTAGCTTGGCAATACCTAGAAACTGGAACAGGAAGAGAAGCCTGTTTACAAAGTAATCTCGATGCTCTAAACCAATATAGACTTACCCCTAAATTCTGCAAAGGCCCATTAAAACCCAAACTCGAGACTGAGTTATTCGGAGTAAGTTATTCAAGCCCTTTTGGGATAGCGCCCATTGGTTTATCTGGCCTTATCTGGCCTAGCTCAGAAGAAATGTTGGCTCGATCGGCTACCAGAAATAAACTACCTTATGCGCTCAGTACAGTAGCCACTGAAACACCCGAAAAAGTAGGAGAATATATAAACGATAATGGCTGGTTTCAGTTATATCCTCCCAAAGAATCCTCTGTTCGCAAGGATTTGCTTAAGCGGGCATGGGAGGTTGGATTTAGGACTTTATTAGTTACGGCTGATGTACCTACACCGAGTCGCAGAGAACGCGCTAAACGAGCAGGATTTAGCCGATCGCCAAAGATTACTCCAGCTTTTATTTGGCAAGGGCTTAAACGACCTGCCTGGTCATTAGCTACTTTAAAAAACGGCTTACCTAGATTAAAAACGATAGAGTCATATGCTGATTCAAAAGATACTTTATCGGTTGCCAAATACCTCCAAGAACATATGCGGGGAAGTTTAACTTGGGAATATTGTAAAACCTTACGTGATGAATGGCAAGGACCGATCATTATCAAAGGAATACTGCATGAAGAGGATGCAATATTAGCTGCTAGTATAGGTTTTGACGGCGTTTTAGTGTCGAATCACGGAGGTCGCCAGTTTGATGGAGCGCCTGCTTCTTTAGATAGTTTAGCTACTATTTCAGCTGCTGTTGGAGATAGTATGAAAGTACTTTTTGATAGTGGTGTTCGTAGCGGTTTGGATGTGCTGAAAGCTATGAGTTTAGGTGCCGATTTTGTTTTGGCAGGTCGAGCTTTTATGTATGGCGTAGCTGCGCTAGGCGAGTATGGGGCTGATCACGTAATGGAGATATTTAATCAGGACTTAACCAATAATATGATCCAACTGGGCATAGAGTCTTTGGATGATTTAGCTATTGGAAATAGTTAAAAGGAATATTAATCCAACCCCTCACGTTCTTTTTACGATAAGCCTAATATACTTATCAAATAGGAACAGAATGAACCCATTTAATCACTTTAGTAGAGCGCTTTTAATAAGCCTAGTTGTTTTATTATCTTTTAACCAAGGAAACACACAAAACGAAGAAACATTTAGACCCTTTTATGTGAGCTTAAATGCTCTGAGCGGAGCAGATTTATTTGATCTTGATGCAAATGAATTGTATGGACGACAGTTGGCTTTTGTTTCAACCCCAACCATTGCCTTTGGATATGATTTCAATAAATATATTGGATTAGAAGGTACACTTGGCAATAGACCGATGGCCATCGGCAAAATCTATCACGCTACAAATAGTGTGAGCTCGTCATCATCTGTTTGGATAAGGTATTTCAATGTTGCTTTAAAACATCACATATCATTATTCAAAGCGAAAGTGAAGCTCCAACCTCAAGTTGGTTATATGCTTGGATACACAAATGAATCAGGATTTGTCGGCTCGAGCACTACCGTCTTGACCATCAATAATCAAGACTATACTTCGACAGCAACAACACAAGCTTTAAAATCTGGTTTTCATCATTTTTTGACTGCGGGACTCAGCCTTGAATACATCATAAAAAACAGAATTGGCATCCATGTTGGTTATCGTCTTTTTAAGGGTTTTCATAACATAGTGCAGGAGGATTATACCTATGAGCATAATAGCGATTCAGGGAGTTTTACAGCATTGGTAAATGGAACTTTCGGCGGCGTTAATTTAGGAGCAAGCTATTATTTTAATATCGGTAAGAAAGAATCAATTAGTCAATCATTTTGATCAGGAAAGTAATTGTATCAAATAAATATTCCATACCACCTACAAGTTCAAACATGTTGAATGCAGGCAGCCAACATATGAATGTCGATAGGAAACATAAGCTTTCTGTAGTTCAAGAAGAAATTGATTTAGTTCAAGGTTTGCGCTTGGGAAATAGAAAGGCGCAAGAGGTTTTTTATAAAAGTTATTTTGGAAAAATGTTTCCGATTGCCTTGAGGTTTAGCTCCTCCAAAGAAAATGCACAAGAAATAATTAATACTGCATTTTTAAAAGTCATTGACAGCATTGAAAAATATAAAAATCAAAATTTTGGAGGTTGGGTAAGGACAATAGTTCAGCGAACAGCTATAGATTATGGAAGGAAGTATTCCTATAAAACTTCTAAGAACGTAGAGATCCTTGACATCGACGAGAAGACCTATAATCAAGCCCTAAGTTCTCTAAGAATGGAAGAACTATTAGGACACATCCAAAGACTCCCAGATGCACAACGAACGGTATTCAATTTATTTGTTTTCGAACAATTAAGCCATGTCGAAATTGCCAAAAAACTAGGTATTCCCAAAGGAACCTCTAAATGGCATTTATCGAAAGCAAGAAAATTATTAAGTCAAACGATTCAGCAATATTAGTTTATGGAAAGAGATTACTACCAATCAGAAAAATTATTGAAAGAACGGATGGATCAGTTTGAAGTGGCATTTGATGAGTCGAGCTTTGATGCATTTAAGCAACAATTAGCGAGCTCTAATACAGCATCAGATGGCTTATGGAAACTATTACTTACACCCAAGTTCGGAATGGCTTTGTTTGCATTTATCGCTGTTTTAGGCCTAGGATTGTTAGTTGGCACCCAAAATAATGAACTAAAAAACGGATCACAGACTAAGGCAGTCCCGATGGCAGAGCTTACCAAGAGTAAGCCAGGAACAACTATTGAAAATAAAGACATTAGTCCAGCAAAGCAATCAGAAAATCAAGATGAAGAAACGCCTTTTAGTCTTGCCAGAACAGTGACAAGCAACTCGACATTGAACCACAAAAAAGAGCAAAATGGCAAAAAAATAATGAGCAAAGAAGCGGATGAGCAATCGCTAGAAAGTACAGCAATGAAGCAAGTAAAGTCCAAGCAGTTTGCCAGTGAAATTCATCATACAAGTGTGGTTACAACGATTCACAGTGCGCTTGGACAGTCAAGCAATCATAAAAAAAGGGACGGTGCTTTGCGAGGAAGCAATGCTAAAAAAAGTCCAGCAACCATTTCCCCAAATACGAAGATTTCAGCGCTAAGTCGTATTAAGCAACCGCCATTAAAAAAACTCAATCATATAAGACCGATCGTTTTATCCTTACTTCAAAAATTGGTGCTTTTAGCTAAAGATGAACATTTTGATTCTTATGTTTATGGCGATGTACAAGGTGGCCTTTCGACGTCTAAAGGACTTGGATTATCAGACGAATTTTTAGAATCAAAACCGGCTAATAGCCATGCAGTTCGGATAGCACTTGGATACCAGTGGCGAGAAAATACAGCTTTAGAGATTGCCTATGGAAATAGAGATCAATCCATAAATTGGGGTCCAAAAGAATTTGATTTTACTTATTTTAATTCGGTCTCAGTCCATAGTTTTTCTACGAGATTGAAAAATAACTTTCAACTATGGGGAAAATGGTCAGGATTATCTAGCTTAGGTTATACCTTTAATTTCTTCCAATATCAGGAATTAGGTCCAGTACTAGGATTTACGTATGCAGGGAGAGATCAATCTCAGAACTTAGATTATCTTAATGAATTTAGACCAATAAGTCTAGCCAATGACATGCCGATACTTGGATCACGATATTCAGCAAATTATCATCAAGCGGAAATAGGTCTTGGCATCGCCTATCAACTAAACCCTAGGATTTCTTTAAGTGTAAACGCTACGCATTTCATAGGTTTTGTTCCAAGTTTTGTCAATAAGATTGATTATGTAGTAGGTGAAGGCTTAAGTCGTCAGTTCGAGATGGAAGACAAAGGAGATAATACTCAACTAACTGTCGGACTGAGGTATAATTTTAAGCATATGAATTTCCCAAGCTTTAAGCGCTCGAAGAATTAGGAATAGCATCAGACCTTAGCCAAATAGTTGACTTCTTTGATTAAATTAGCCTTTGATGAACAATCGAAGAACATTTATTCAGCTTACTGGAGCAGCATTGGCAGGCAGCATTGTTTTGCCTCAATTGGCATGTAAATCACCAAAAAACTTCCTAGATGCAGAAGGAAAAAAAGGACTAGATTCTTTTGGTATTCAGTTGTATACTTTGAGGGATGAGATGCCTTTGGATCCTAAAGGAGTCATCCAGCAATTGGCCTATTTTGGATATAATCAGTTGGAGGGTTATGAGGGACCGCAGGGTCTTTTTTGGGGAATGGGTCACCAAGATTTTAAACTTTTTTTGGATGATACTGGTATTAAAATGCCAGCAGCCCATTGCAATATTTATGATGATTTCGAACAAAAGGTTATACAAGCCGCAGCCATCGATATGGAATATCTAATTTGTCCATGGGTAGGTCCACAAAAAAGCATGGATGGTTGGAAACAGGTTTGTGATTTGTTTAATGACTGCGGTGCACTTTGTAAAAAGCATGGAATTCGCTTTGCTTATCACAATCATGCTTATACGTTCAAAGCATTTACGGGCATGATTCCTATCGATTATTTAATGGAAAACACTGACCCAGCGTTGGTTCATCACGAAATGGATATTTATTGGGTTGTAACGGGCGGCGCAGATCCTATAGAATATATCACTAAGTATTCCAATCGATTTAGATTATGTCATATCAAAGATAGGATGCTTGATGCTGGAGAGGAGCAACATGCTTCTTGTAATTTAGGTACGGGAATGATCGACTTTCCGAAGATTTTGAATGTTGCTAGGCAGCATGGAATGAAGTATTTTTTGGTTGAGCAGGAGCGTTATGATGATTCTACACCTTTGGAATCTGCTCGTGTGGGAGCTGAGTATTTGAGTGGTTTGAGCTTTGGTTGATTTGATGCTGCCTTTATCAAAAAATGGTGGTATAAGTCATTAGACTTGCTGATTACATTAGCCATATTAAGTCAATTAATCGCTCAGCATCTTCTCCAACTCTTGGAATATGCTGACCATTGCCCAAGTATCCAGTTTACAATATTCGAGTAAGGCATCGAATGTTGATTCGACTAATTCTTCAGTGACATTTCCAAAAATTAATTGCTCGTATTCTACCACTGCTTGGGCGCCATTAGAAACAGCTAAACCTTGGTAGCTCAAGTCGGGACACATAACAGGCAATACATTTTTAATCGAATAGCTTCCTTTAAAGTCGTCATGGAGGTATTCCATTTTTTCGAAGAGTGTCATAAGGTCATAAATGCGCTTATTCAGTCCCAGCAAGAAAGTGCCTAGACTTGGATTTACGGCCGCTAAATCTTGGTTGCACTTTCCTTCAAAACCTTTATTCCAAACGACGATATTACCTTCATCTCCAATATCTTCTCGAAGTTTTTCTGCCACAATATGAACAGGTGTGGAAGATGATTTATGGATGTATTCTTTATGTTCAATGTTGCCTGATTTATCGAGAATATGTAGCGAATATTGAAACACGGTTTGCTGGTAAGGATAGGTGTTTTCAAACTTGGGTATACCGCAGGCTAGGGTTTCATAATCTAGGAAGTATAGTGGGTAGATTAGCTCATTGAATTGGCGGGCTATTTTTTCTTTTTCAAGGTTTATTTCTTTGCTTAGGTGGACATATTTTTGAAGCCTGTGTTTTTCATTAAGCTTAAAAGTATCAGGAATTTTTGCGATGTCTATATGATTCCCATCGACGAGATTTCGAAGCATTGTTTTAGAAGATCCGATGGCTCGCAAGTCATAAATACTGTAGTCTGAAACATTAGGATACAAATAATTAAATGCTCTGCAATGTCGAGAACGGCCTTTGTATTTACAGGAGCAATCCAGTGGGTTTGATTGTTTAAGCAGATTTTTAGCGTACGAAATATCGGCCAAAATTTCCTGTTCCATTTCAATACACTGAGTAGTTATTTCAGTAGTATTAAACAATTGATTAGGGTCGATTTCTCCCTGTTTAAGAAACTCCTTATTAAGTTCAAGTAAGTAAACATTGACCACTCTCAGCCCTGATTGTTGGACTACAATTCTTTGGAAGGCTGCATCTAGAATATGCTCTTTTCTTTTGTCTTTATTATATCCTTTATCAGTGCTAGATTTAACTTCTATAATATCCCATCCACCAAAGAAATCATTCCAGATAAGTATATCACAACTTGCAAACAGTCCGTTGACTAAAAAACTGGCTTGGAGAAATTGATGGGTACCTTTTTGTATTAATTGCGAAGTGCTGCTTGTAGCTTCTGCTGGATTACCAGTTATTAAGCTAGCTTGAGGATATAGATTTCTGGCAAATAATTCCACCTGATAGCCTTGAGATTTTAAACGATCTACAAATGGATCTTCTTTTTCTGGAGCTAGTACCGATGGATCATTTTTCCAGAACCAAAAGAAGCCAGTACATTCTTTGAATTTTAGGTAATCGGATTTGGAAATGGTGAGACTCATAATGCTATTGCTTTTGTTGATACTATAAAGATATTATTTATAGTGCAATGTATATGCACTAGGTGTATTAAGCCTATTTACTTTAGATCTTTTTATATTGCCTTATGCTACAATCACTTTTAATACGTTCAAGATCAAAAACCAATTACCCGAATAGAGTGCTATTTGTCTTCACCATTATTGAGCATAAGATAATTGAAATTGAAAGATCAAATTACTTTCCGAAGGACATCATTTTTGCTGAATAGAATACAGCTGGCTTGCTCTGTCTATTTTTGCTTTAAGCGTATCCTTAAATGACTTTGGGTTCATTACTTCTAGAGTATCTATATTGGATAAAATCTTTGATTGCAATTCAAAGTTGGGTATCAATTCCATCTGGAATATGGCAAATTCCTCCGTTTCTTTGATCATCTTTTGACTAGCATGAATGGGTTTTGTATCTAAGTAATACTTTTGCCTACCATGTGCTTTGATCTTTAATTTTATCTTTTTCGCCTTGGTTGATATTGAAACACCTACTATATCCTTTGCGTAATTACTTGAGTCAAAATCTGTATCAATATAATAATCCACTATAGATTTTTTTACATTCAAAATTCTGTCTAAGCCCAAATTGGTAATTAACTTTTTATCATGATCAAAGCCGATCAGAAACCATCTATTGTTATATTCCTTTAATAGATAAGGGCTGATTACTCTTTGATATGTGTCTGCTGCGAATGGCTGATAATCTATCCACAAAGTAGATTTAGAGCTTATCTTCTCTTTTAGAACACTTACCCATTTTTGTCCTTTAATGTTTGTGCTATGCTCAAACTGAATAACTGATCGATCCTTTCTTTTCCGATGGATATTAAACGATTCTTCCATACGCATTACCATAGATTCCAGATCTTTAAACTGTGATTCTCCACTAAGCTGTCGTAGTATGTTCAACGCTTCTTTTAGTCTGTCTTTATCAGAAGTGGATATGACAGTTTTAAAAGCTTCAAAATTTGGATCTTCATACTGATATCCATCAGTCAAATCATGCTCTATTATAGCACCAAATTCCTGTTGCATAAATTTCAGATCATACATTAGGGTTCTACGTCCAAGTAGCTTATATGGTACTGACTTTCCACTCTTTTGCTCTTTGTATTCATGAACTGCATCAGAACATTCTTTTATCAGATCCTTTAGGAAATAATTACGGTTTCTCGATTTTAGGCAGCGATCTATAGTCCTGTATCTTATTAAGGCATGACTGTTTGTTGGCATAGCGACGATTTTTAACTAGTGCAAATATAGTGCACTAAAGACTCTTTCAGATCCAATTATATCAACAAATTAACAGTGTATTTTATTAGTCGTAGCGATATATCATAGATAATTATTGCTCATCATTTGTTTTTCATAATGCGTAAAAGTTCTATTACTGAACCATAACCCCAGTCACCATTACCTATTCTTGAAAAGCTTCAATAGGCTATAGTTTAGGTGAGATAAAGTCCATTACCATCTATAATTACTATAACATTATTAATAACATAGCTATTTATCGATTATCATAGGATTTTATCAACGGAATATCGTAATATTATCACAGGTAATTATTAGATACGCATGATTAGCATAAATATTTCTCAGTCATCATCAGTTTTTAATGGGATTCAAATACCAGAACCTGATTTTGGTAAAATTGTAGGTTATACCGCATTAACAGCCGATTACAGTCTATCTATACCTAAACCATCCAAACTGAGCATAGTCAGCACTAAAAATAGAAAAGCACAAACACCACAATATCAGCTATATCCATCAATATACCAGCCTGAAGAAACCCTCTTATCTCATCTGACATTTGCACTAAAATATGAAGGTATTAATCTACTGGTGCTCAACAGACTATTTGCAAAAGTGGATATTCATGAGATAAGTGCTATGGTAAATGATAATTCAGGGATATACGTCCGAAAGATCTGGTACCTCTACGAATGGTTGACCGGCAAAAACTTAGATCTTGAAAATGCCAGCAAGCGCATAAATTATGCCCTCTTAGCAGACTCGAAGATTCAGTTTGTTGCTCTTAGCAAAGAAAATCATATAAGATCAGAGCGACACAGAATCACTAATAATCTCTTAGGTACACGAGAATTCTGTCCCCATATCTATGTCACACAAAAGATCTCAGCATACCAAGAACTCAATCTGCAATCTGAGGAAAGACAATTCGGATCACTAAGAAACAGCTCTATATTGAAAAGAGCTAATGCATATCTATTACTGAAGGATTCCAAGGCCTCGTTTGCCATTGAAGGAGAAAATCCAAAAGCTACAAGATTAAGTGGGTGGGCTAAAGCAATTGGTCAAGCAGGGACTCAACCCTTAACAAAACAGGAACTTTATAGATTGCAACAACTGGTATTGAGAAGTAAAACACAGAAGAAGATACAAATGGGGTATCGAGTTGAGGGTGGATTTATAGGTGACTACGAAGAGATAACTTATGAACCGAGACCTGAACACCTCTCAGCTAAAGCTAAGGATCTTGATTCATTAATGAATGGTCTCATAGAAACCAATGAAAGAATGAAGAATGATGGTATCGATGCAGTTGTAGCAGCATCTCTAATTTCATTTGGGTTTGTTTTCATTCATCCATTTGTAGATGGTAATGGACGTATCCATAGATACCTTATCCACCATATCTTAGCATCAAAAAAATATACTCCTCCAAGTGTCATCTTTCCCGTCTCAGCATCAATAGTAAATAATATTGATCTGTATAGCAAGGTATTAAAAAGGTATTCTCAAACTTTATTAGACTATATAGAATGGAAAACCACTCCTGATAGAAATGTGGAAGTTATAAATGATACCATTGATTTTTATCGCTACTTTGATGCTACCCATTTTGTAGAATACCTATACAGCTGTATTAAAGAAACTGTTGAAAAGATTATTCCACATGAATTAGAAATGCTGAAGAAATTTGATGAATTCAATCAAGCTATAGAAGAAGAAGTTGGGTTACCCGATAATAAAATAAAATTACTTAATACACTACTATTAGATAATGATGGCAAATTATCAAAAAGAAAAAAAGAAAATCTTTTTAGTAGCGTAACTGAAGAAGAAGTCGATTTTATAGAAAAGACTTTCAAAGAAATCTATAAATGACCGCTACCATATATGTTATAAGATTAGTCTAAGATTAGGTTTAACCTCGAGTTAACCCTAAGCCATTAAATAAAACACCAACATGCGGTGCATGTACATTGCACTACCTGATTTATCTTTGAATTGTAATTGATTTTAGAACATAAAACATTTTAAAAATGGAAGCATTACAGTTAAATCAGGTAGTTTATAACAATGAGATTGTAGAGTACGTAACAACTCAGTTAGAGATTGGCGAATCTAAAGATCAGATCATAGAAAAACTCTTAGGGATAGGTGTTGCGGTTATAACTAGAGTTCAATCTTCAAGAGATGTGGACTTCGTAAAGAAGGAATCTCAGAAAATTATTTCTTCATTTGATAGTACAGTCACTCGACTCGAAGCTGAGTTGATGAAACAAGTCAGCTCACAGATAAACCATTTCTTTAATCCAGATATGGAAACATCCCATTCCAAGAAATTTGCGGAAACGCTTCAAAAGAATCTTGGGGATTTCAAAAAAGAGATTGTTCCTATCATTGATAATGTCAAGCAATTATCTAGTGAGAAAATAGAGGGATTTGACAAGAAGATCACCTTAGCTCAAGAGAGTCTCAACCCTGAGTTAGAAGGATCATATTTTGGCAAAATGAGAAGTATTATATCTCAAGTAGATCAGGGGTTAGCTAATCAGTTGGACGATTCCAGAGTTGGGAGTTTTGCATATAGGTTAAAGGAGGAAACGGAGAAACTCTTTGGAAAAAATTCACCGATCATCAATACGATCACTAAGGTGATAGATGATAAGACGAAATCATTTGAAGGTGAGTTAATTCAGCTTAGAGAAAGTATTGCGAAGAGTGAAGGAAAGGAAGAGGGGATGCAAGAAGCATTGGACAAATCAACGGCTAAAGGTCGAAGGTTTGAGGAAGAATTGATGGATTATCTTATTGATTTGGCTAAGCCCTTTAATGACATTGTAGAATTCACTGGTGATATCAGTGCTGATGGCTCTATGTCTAAGAAAGGTGATTTCATCTACACATTTGCTTCTGGTCAATCTATTATTATAGAGGCGAAGGATAGTAACACTTTAGGGCATTCGGCTGCAATCAAATATCTGAATAAGGCTATGATAGATAGAGCAGTGGGGTTTTCTATATTTGTGCATAAAAACGAGTCTCAGCTCTCTAATCAGGTCGATTGCATGGGCTTTTTCGAAGACAATAAAGTGATAACGTCTCAAGAGTATTTGCGGTTCGCTATTCAATGGTCTCGCATCTTCTTATCCAAAGCTGAAGACAAGATGGCTGAAGGTGTAAACGAGACTTTGATACTCCAAAGAATCTCAGACATTACCAATAAGCTCAAGATGGTAAGATCTATGAAGTCTACTCTCAGTTCTATGATAAATAATGTAGGGGCTAGCTGCGATAAGGTTTCCAGTAATATTGATGAGCTTAAGAATGAGATAACAGAGTATCTCAATGATATTGAGAATGAATTCATAAAGCTGGAGGTGGTTAATCGAAGTGGAGAACAGGTAAAATTGGCTTCTTAAATCAATTTCTGTCTGAAAACCTTATGAGAAAAGATCTCATTGGTTATCTTGCTAGAACTTTAAGAAAAATTAAAGTCCGTGCTAAAGAAACTAATAGTATCAAAGGGTGTAAAGCAGAAGTGGATTGCTGAACAATTGGGAGTTAGTGAGGTAACTGTATCCAATTGGGTGAAAGGAAAGGCAATACCGAAAGATATCCATCTCCAAAAGCTTTATTGAAAACACATCCTAAAGCAAATAATCATTATCATTCAGGAAATAGGATGTTGTCCATCTATTTATCTTTTAAGTATCCAGAGATTTACACGATTTACAAATTCACTGAATTTAAGAAGATGATGGAAAAATTAAACTCAGGTGACATTCCTGGAACAAATGAAATAGGCAGGTTTTTTAAAGTTATGAGAACCATGCATAAAATGTTGCAAAAGGATGAGGAATTAGTTTCCTTAATCGAAGAAAAAACCACAGAAGAAAATTACTTTAAAGGAAATACAACCTTAATGGTTCAAGATTTTTACTGGTGCTGTACAAGAGATGTTTATGGGATTGAAAATTATTAAAATAAAAACTTCACCGATATTTATTTAGAACTGAAATCCGCTTAACATGACATTAAAGTTTGAAGTAAATGCACTGGTTTTAAATAAAACATTGCAAAAGTTTGAAGACTTATTCAAAATTAAAAACTATATAAAGGTAGATGAAGACGAAGTTGTGTTAGTTGGATCTGAAAATAAAATGACTATTACTGGTCATCATTTAGAAGGTTCATTGCATAAAAGTTGTGAGTATACTGGTGATAATTTTAATGCAATAATATCTTTTGACAAATTGTATTTCTTAACATCCTGTCAAAATTCGAATATTCACTTTATCTTAAATGGTACAGAGTGTAAGATTTTAGCAGATAATAGCGAATATATTTTAGTGCTTCCCGAAAGACGAGAATTTAATTTTTCCCCAAAACCAAGCGAAAAAGTAGAGCTTGGAATTAATATGTACCAAGGTTTTTTAAGAAAACTTATTCAGTCATATGATTTCGTAGAGAAAATCGGAATGCGCAGCATAAAAGATGTCCTATTGGATATTCAAAATCATTTTATTTCTATTATTGCAACAAATGGTAGCGAATTGTATATTGAAAAATTTGCTATTTCAGATGAGATAGAAATACAAGTTTTGATTAGTCCAAATCTTCTTCCATTACTTGAGGATATAGAAAACGCAAGATTAAATATTTATACTTCTTATATTTCTTTTATTCATCCTGACTACATTTTAAATATTGAATCTGCATTAAACAAAGAGTTTGAAGATTATACAAAATTTTTTTCGCCAGATATACCACCTTTGTTTTCTTTTATCTTCGAAAAGGCCGAGATTGAGCTAGTTTTTAAAAGATTCAGAATGTTGAATTATGAAAAAAACTCATCAATTGAAATCACTTATTGTGATGATTATTTTTGCATTAGTTGTACGAATAATCTTATTGAATCGACAACTTATTATTTGGCAGGAAAAGTTGAAGGTGATCCTGATGTGGTGAAAATCCGTCTAAATAACTTAGACCTACTCATAAAGTCAATTGATTCCCAAAGTATTTGCTTTAATATTTTTGGGAAAAAGAAAGTATTGACTATTTCAGGCAATGATCAATTAAGATATGTTACGCCGAGGCTTTAATTTCATATGATATCAATGAAAGAGAAATTTGTTTAAATTACACTAAGATTTAGTTTTCAGTAAGAAATAATATATTTTTTTTCTAGGCTGTTAGAGTTCCTTTTCACAATTTGAAATTGTTTTACTATTGTTTTATTGAAAACCCATAAACCATTGACAAATAGATGTTTCAGCGGGATAAAGTAGCCCTTGTGGTTCTATGAGTAGTATCAAGGAAGATGTAATCGGCAGCTTCAATGAACAAATTAATTCCATTAAAAGATCTGCCATAAAATATTCTGATCAAATTATTTCAACCGGCTTAGTTGTTTTTAATGGAGAGGTAAAAGAATTGATCTTGCAAGGTTCGGTTAGCAATATAAAGAAATTGGATACAGATTTGTACCGTTCTGCAGGAAGTACTGCACTTTTGAATGCGATAGGTCTCACGCTCAACAAACCGCGATCAAGAATAATCGGTGAGATAGAGGGAGATGAAGCTAGCGTCGTAGTGGTGATTTTAGATACCCTGAATTATAATCCAGCATTCACAGGTATTAGACTAAAGAAGGGAAAGCAGATTATTCCGAAAGTATTGTATTTGTAGAGCGCATTTTAAAGAAAGTAGAAACTTCAAAAACGTCTTCCCATTTTAAAAAGATATGATCAAGAAGTAATCATTTTCGCAAAGGGTATCATTGATTATTTAAGAAATATTCGGAAAGACACGGTAATGATTCCTAATAGACTGGGTCTTGATCTGTAATTTACTTTTTACCCAGTTAGATATTCCATTACTATAATTACTTCAAGTCAAGTACAGAAAGGAATACTGTCAGTAATATTTTGGATCACAATAACTTTCATACAATCGATTATTATATAATTTAGATTGGATGTTAACAAGATTTTTAGAATGATGAAGTTCTTGAGAATTTAATAAATATTATTAACCTTTGAAATATGAAAATGACTTTATCTCAAACTTCAATTCTTAACTGCCAAACAGAAGCCATTGTTAACGCAGCCAACGCTCAACTACTCAGAGGTGGAGGCCTATCTGGTATCATCCACAAAGCAGCAGGTGACCAATTATTTGAATATTTAAAAAAGTGGAAAAGCGAGAATGGAGTGCTTGCACTCCAAGATGGTGAAGCTATCATTAGTCCCTCTTTTAACTTGGGGCAAGGATTTATCGTCCATGCTGTTGGAGCCGTTTGGAGAGAGGGCTCACAAGTGGAGAAAGATCTGCTAAAAACTTGTTATATCAATAGTCTGAAACTTGCAGATATACATAAGATTAAGTCAATCGCATTTCCAAATATTAGCACGGGCATATATGGATTTCCCAAAGAGGTAGCTGCACAAATAGCTATTGCTGCCGTGCGTTCGTACGATTCAAAAACGCTGGAAGAGGTTGTTTTTGCTTGTTTTGATTTGGAGAACTATCAGATTTATGCCTCAATATTGAACTAGATAAAAATTAAATCATGTGATTTAATGCATTTAAGAGAAAATGGAATTTTAAGGGCAAGAAAAGTCTGAAAAGGATATTTATATGATATCAAGGATGTGAAAAAATAGGGTTCTAAAAGGTAAGAAACCTTAGATTTTAAAAAAAAAGAAAACTAAATATTTTTTATTGAAATTGTGTTCAAACCACATTTCATATTAAAACATTTCATAATATGATTTTTAAATAATATCTTTATCATTACCTTATTTCCCACACAGTAGTTTAAGAGTCATTAGCTCAGTTGGTTTAGAGCGCTGCCTTGACAGGGCAGAGGTCACTGGTTCGAGTCCAGTATGACTCACTTGTTTCAATAAAAGTTTAGAAAACATGCTACAAAAGCTGCCTTTTTTCATCTCAT
Source organism: Saprospiraceae bacterium (assembly GCA_020629035.1). Taxonomy (GTDB): domain Bacteria; phylum Bacteroidota; class Bacteroidia; order Chitinophagales; family Saprospiraceae; genus JAHDDO01. The sequence continues at coordinate 50,380 of JAHDEC010000024.1, forward strand.
GCTTCTTGTTGATTATCTGCTTACCCATGGTTCAAGCACAGCAATTTACTCGATGTAATACCGACCATTATATGGCCGAATACCTTAAAGATCAAAAAAGGGCTAACGAGTTTCATACCAAGCAAAAAGCTATACGAGAAAAGGTGGACTTTAATCGAAGTATAAGTTGTACTGAAACGATTATTATTCCTGTAGCGGTGCATTTCTATGGAGATGTAGATGGGAGCAATATGCAGTGTTTAGAAGATATTGTGGATGCTCAGATTAATGTATTAAATGAAGATTTTTCAGCCACGAATGCTGATATCACAGAATACGATTTGTTTTCTGATAATTGCCCAGCTGATTTTCCAGTTTCGGCACTTGGAACCGGTGCTTGTTTGGAGTTTTGCTTAGCAAAATATAATCACCCAACGTGCTCCAGCTTAAGTGATGGAGATAAAGCAATAACCATCGATGAAGAATCTTGGCCTACTGCTCCTTGCTGGGATGGATATCTAAACTTTTTTGTGACAAATGAAATTAGTTTCCTAGGTCAGGCACCAGTAAATGGTGGAGCTAACCCTAATGGAAATGGAGTACAAGTAGTAGCTGCAGCTTTCGGAGGACCTGGCGTTTCCTGTACTTCCGGTACAGGTTTAAATACTGATGGAATTTATAACCTTGGAAGGACTGGAACCCATGAATTAGGACACTACTTTAATCTGTTACATGTTTTTGATGGTTGTAGTGATGGTGATAATATTCCCGATACACCCGATCAAAGTCAAGAAAATTATTCATGTCCAACGCTAGATATTAACACATGCGAAACGACAGCAAACAATACCTGTTCTGAAAAAGATTTCTTTTTCAATTTTATGGATTATGTAAATGATGCATGCATGTGGATGTTTACTGAGGACCAATGTCTGGAAATGTTTAACTCAGCAGACCATGACCTATGGGCGGATCATGAATTAGTTTGTGAATCCCCTGTGGCGCCGGTAGCAAGTTTTAGTCCAACAGAAGACCAAACATTTTGTCCTGATGAAGCAAATCTAACATTCACGGATACATCGATTAATGATCCCAATGAATGGTCTTGGACATTTACAGGTCCTGGGGTGAGTCCCACAAGTTCTAGTTTACAAAATCCATTAGTAAGCTTTACAGCTTCAGGAAATTATACGGTAAGTTTGACAGCCACAAATGGAGGTGGATCAGATACGCATACCGAAACGATTTATATCGATATACTAAATGCGGCTGACCCAGCATGCGATCATTGCGAATACGAGTTAGTGCTTTGGGATCGTAATGAGAGTGGATGGACACCGATTCAAAGTATAGATGTAGATATTAATGGCACCACTAGCACTTACAATGGACCCTCAGCAGGTAGTTTAAGCCAAAGCATTGTTTTTGATGTTTACTTAGACGATGCGATAGAGATCGAACTAACACCAGGTTCAGGCAGCGATGCTGATGAAATAGCTTGGCGATTATTTGATGAGGAAGGTAGGGCCATCTTGGGTGATGGAGATTCATTTGGCTTAGGTCCGGTTAATACTCAGGGACCTAATGGTCCAGTTTTAATGGCACCCGACATTGGACCTCATCTATATACAGGTAATTGCGATGCAGTTCTAAACTGTGAAGATTACCAACTAGAAATTACCTTCGATGATTATCCTGTAGAAACTGCTTGGTGGATGAAGGATGAGTTAGGCAACTTTGAATACCAGAGTACTGGATACCAAGGAGAAGGAGGTAATACGATCACCATAGATATGTGCCTAGTGGAAGGATGTCATGACTTCACCATCATCGATTTTTATGGTGACGGAATATGTTGTAGTTATGGAACCGGTTCGTATGAAATTATCGAAGTATCTACCGGCACAGTGGTGGCTTCAGGTGGAGATTTTGATGGAATCGAAACTACTGAGATTTGTGTAAGTTTTGGACCCACTTGTGAAACGGTCTTAGATCTATCTGGTGATTTATTAAACCAAAGTTACTCCGTGACAGATGAAATAATAAGTGATGGCAAAGTAAAAGAAGATACAACTACGGTATTCCAGGCACCTAATTTGATCAGTTTGAATTTTCCATTCGAAGTAGAGTTAGGTGGTGAATTTACAGCCGAGATGGGCGCCTGTGTGGAAGCTATCACGCAAGAACCTATCAGTTATATTCTTAGAGAAGATGCGGGTGATGTTTTAGTGTTAAGTACTCAACATACGGTCCAATTGTTAGATGTTCAGGGGAGGTTTATGCAAACGATTCATGCTGATTCAGATGAGCAAGTTCATAAAATCGAGCACCTAGAAAAGGGAATCTACTACCTTAAACACTTCACGCCCGATGGGCACTCTATAGAAAAAGTGCTAATGGATTAGTCATATAAAGAGGCCATCGATTAGAAATATGCCAGGGTATATTTAGTATATTTACGAAGACTAAAAATATACTCATGAAAAGATGTTTACTTTCGCTAATCGCTGTTTTTTGTTGGTCCAATGTCGCTTTAGCCCAGTTAGAAAATGGATCCATTTTACAGGATAATTTAGTAGGTACAGATTTAGTAACAGGCGAAAATATAGATGTCTTTGAGCTTTTAGACAACAATAAAACCATTGCTATCCATTTGTTTACCAGCTGGTCTTCCAGCGCTTGGGATTTTCATCAGTCAAGCATCCTTCAAAATCTAGAGATCGAATTCGGCGCTGGAGCAACAGACCAATTGCGAGTGATTGCCGTAGAAATCGATGAACTAACAATGGCTGATGATATTACTAATTCCAATGGAGCAACTAATACTAAAGGTGATTGGTCGGCAGACAACGGTTTTAGCTTTGTGGATGATGCTAACTGGGCTAGTGTTTTTAATGAGTCTAATGTTCCAGCTATATATATCATTAGACCTAACAGAGCCATATTAAATATGAGAAGTCCAGATGTATCCAATCGTTTGTTTGACGAAGATTTTTGGCAAAGAGCGCTTGGTTTTGCAGGTCTAGATAATGATATTTATATGCTCGGCGAATTAACCACTAGTTCGTATTGTGCAGCCACCCAGTATCAAACCACTTGTCGGTTCTTAAATTTAGGAAGTACAAATATAAATACTGCTGGTTTCGAGTTACGCTTCAATGGAGAAAACCCAAGTCCTTTCGAATACACAGGTCAGTTAAGTGTTTTTAACTCGGCCACCGTAGAAACACAAAGCACTACTATCGAAGAAACAACCGAATTATCCGTAAGACCCTTGAGCGCAAATGGGGTAGATCTTCCGGTTGCTTTTAGCAATTTTATTACTGGTCAAGCTTATTTTGATTTCATAGAACCCAGTTCATTTATAGTACGAGTAAATACAGATTATTATCCAGGAGAAACGAGTGGAAGCTTAACTTCTGATAATGGTCTTGAGTTGCTAAACTTTGGTCCTTTTGAGGCAGGTACGGAAGACCAGTGGGGTGGTGGTGGACCCGATGCTAATACTTCTCATGATTTTATCGTCGATTTACCTTGGCCACAAAGTGAGATTAATTGTCTTAGGCTTTCGGTTGTTGATGATGGAGGAGATGGATTTCAGTTTTTCTCAGGAGAAAACCCTCCAGGCATCCAATTTTTAAGCTTAGATGGAGATATTATTAAAGACCAATTTGAAACAAAGAATTTTGGTTCTTCGATGGAATCAGAAGTTGGAGTAGCCGTGGTGTCTTCAACAAAAAGCTTATCGGATAAGGATCAATTTCAGCTATCTCCAAACCCTTCTAATGGGATTATTAACATGGAATGGACGAGCAACAACATTGAACCAAAAACCCTAAAAATCTATAACGACTTAGGCAGTCAAGTCTTTGCAAGTGAGCAAGCAAGTATTAAGTCTACAAGCCTAGATCTAAGTCATTTAGCAACTGGAGTTTATACACTTTGTGTGCACAGCAGTCATGCAACAACTTGTAAGCGACTAATTATTAGTCGATAAAAACCATACTTAGAGCATGATTCCCTAAAATTGTTAGGTGAATTAATCTTTAGTGCTTAACTTAATAGCGTTAGAATCAATTCCATTATAACAAAAACAAAAAAACACACACAATGAAAAAAACTTTACTCTTGTTGTTAGCCGTTTTTTCTGCTCATTTGGTAACAGCTCAAATGGCAGATGGTACGGTACTTAGTAATACCATTACCGGCGAAGATGTGGTAACTGGAGAGACGGTAGATCTTTTCGAATGGTTAGAAGATGATAAAACGGTTATTGTAGATGTATTTACAACTTGGTGTGGACCATGTTGGTCTTTTCACCAATCAGGCATGTTAGAAAATTTATATGATCAATACGGACCTGAAGGAACAGATGTATTAAGAATCGTTGGTGCTGAAGCTGATGCTACTACCACTATGGCAGATCTGATGGGAACTGGCTCAAATACGGCTGGAGATTGGTTAGATGGTGTACATTATAATATAGTAGATAATGCTTCTTGGGCAAGCTATTTTAGTGTAGGTTATTATCCTTCTATTTTTGTCATTAGACCTAACAAAGGAGTATTCCATATGTATGGAGATGAGTACAGAGCAAACATCAATGATCCTGCGTGGTGGGATCGTGCTATTGGCCAAGGTCAAGCTGATGACATGTTAGCTTCACTTAAGGTACCTACTGGTTCTAAGTGTGACCCGCAAGAGCAAGTTCAAGTGGACATGTTTAACTTTGGGACAAGTAATATTACCACTGCAGAGTTTGATGTGGAAATAAATGGAACATCCGGAGATCCAATGGTTTTTACTGGAGATTTAGAGCCTTTTAGGAAACAAGTTTATCTATCCTCACCGATTACCATTCCAGAAGGAGAAACGGCAATGACCGTAACGAGTTCTACCATTAACGGATCTGAAATAGCAGCTGATGATGTAGTTAGTGATAATGGGGTAATGTATTACAGTCCTATCGAAGAAACATCCTTTTTTATAAAAGTACATACTGACGCTGACCCTGAACAAACTTCAGGAAAAGTGTATGATCATAATGGACAAACCATTAAATCATTTGGTCCTTTTGAAGCAACTGACGAATATCAAACCTTTGAATTTCATGTTACCTTACCTTTTCCGCAGGATGAAATTGACTGTGTAAAGATTTTGATCTTTGATGGTAATGGTGATGGTATGGCAAACTGGGATGGAACATCTAATGTTATGCCAGGTATAGAATTAGCTGACACCCAAGGAAATACCATCAAGCCGGTAATCGAGCCTTTTGAAGCATGGAGCATTAACCGAATTGATAACGCAGTAAATGCAATCGCTTCTTCTAATGAAGATTTATCAATTGTGACGGGTTTATCAGTGAGTCCTAATCCAGCTTCTGATCAGCTCTTAGTTGATTTAGATTTAGCAAGCGCTGAAGCAATCCAATTAATCATGTATAACAACATGGGCCAGCAAGTGATGATAAGAAATATCCAAGCGAATCAAGGATTCCAGCAGCAAAGAATAGATGTAACTAATTTTGATAATGGTATGTATACACTGCAGACTGTTAGCGAAAGTGGTATACGTTCAGTAAAAGTTGTGGTGAGTAAATAATAGCAGCAAAACCTCAAACAGAAAAACGCTATCCAATTAGTTTTGGATAGCGTTTTTTTATATTCAGTATTCAGTAAAGATTAAGTCGAATTTTAATGCCAATCAAATTAATAATAAAGTATAATTGAATTAAATGACTACAAAAACAAAATTGCGACAAAAGATAAATCTAATAGAATACGATAGTTATTTAGAAGTTATAGACAATAAGAATGGAAAATAAAATTCAAGAGTACGTACAAAATGCATCTCCACTTCAGTGGATAGAGTACGCTGAAGAACTAAGAGATGCATCCGAGGCTATATGGAAAGAATCTGAGAATACTAAAGTATTTAATGCATATCCAAAACCAATAACAAAACCTGGATTGTCAAGAGTTTACTTTTTGAACATTGGTTACTCTCTCGAAAATCTTTTAAAAGGGCTTTTGATTACAGAAAATCCTGATTTAATAAAAGATGGTAAAATCGAATCATCAATATCTTCAGGTCACAGATTACATGAATTAGCTGCATTAATCAAAAGTATTTCTTTTAATAGAGAGGAAATCGAGTTATTCAAAATTCTCTCCACAGCTATTCCCTCATGGAGTCGATATCCAATCCCGAAGAAATGGCAAATAAATACCACCGAGAAAATAATCAACAGAGATGTGCGAGACTTATTTTTAAAAATATGGAACAAAATAGGCCATATGATTTATGAAAAGACAAAAGACGGATGGAATGGTCCAAATGGAGTTAGCATAGATATCTGGAGAAGTTCATATTTTGAAGGAAAAATGGACTTTGAAATTCCAAAACTTAAAGAATAAAAGCTTAAATCATGTGATTGCTATCGCCAAATCCGCCACATATCGCCGATGCGTCCTCTATACTTATCTATCTAGAAGATTCAGAAAAAGAACTAAGTCAACTGGCTAAATCGGACAGAGAAGCTATCGAAAAAAGTACAAAACAAATTGTAAACGGTGAATACATCTCTCAATTGGACTTGGAGAATAAGATGAATAAAATGGATAAGAAAATAAAATGGTCAACTCTAACTTAATAACTAGTTACTATCAGTGCATTTTAATAACAAAAACATCTAAGAATTGCCTACTAAACCATTTAATAAAAATCTAAGGACCAAGTACCAAGTACCAAGCACATCAAATCTAACATCTAAAGTCTAAAAATCTAACATCTAAAAACCTACCTAAGCAACTTCATAGGATTCTCCAAGTACTCCTTCAAAGTACCTAAAAATTTAGCTCCCGTTGCTCCATCTATAGCTCTATGATCGCAAGATAAAGTAACCTTCATCGTATGGCCAACCACAATTTGCCCATTGTCCACGACTGGTTTTTCTACAATCGTTCCAACCGCAAGTATACATGCATCTGGTGGGTTAATAATAGCTGTAAATTCAGTAATCTCAAACATACCAAGATTAGAAATAGTAAAGGTATTTCCTTGCATTTCATCCAAACCTAGTTTCTTAACCTTAGCTTTTCCTGCTAGGTCTCTGATTTCAGACCAAATGATATTAAGTGATTTTCTATCAGCATCCTTAATGACTGGAACTAATAATCCATCATCTACAGCAACGGCTACACCTACATTGATTTGTTCGTGGAATGTTATTTTATCATCTAACCATGAGCAATTTACATTTGGATACTTTCTTAATGCAGAGGCACAAGCCTTGACAACCATATCATTGTATGAGATACGATTGTCTTCGCCTTCATTTAATTGCTTTCTGGCTGCCATAGCGGCATCCATGCGTATTTCGGTAGTTAGATAAAAATGCGGAGCGCCAAATTTACTCTCACTTAATCTTCTTGCAATGGTTTTTCGCATTTGACTCACCGGCACATCACCATAATTAAATGCAGGATTGCTAACCGCTGGAGCTAAGCTTCCATTTGATGCAGCCAAACTTCCTCCACTTGCTATAAATGCTTCAATGTCTCTTTTAATGATTCTTCCGCCTTCTCCAGATCCTTGAACCATACCAAGAGAAATATTAGATGCTTCAGCTAATTTTTTAGCTAAAGGAGAGGCTTTTATTCTTCCATCCGTTGTTACAGCTGGTGCACTTGCCATAACTGGCGCTGGAGCTTTAGCTACTGGAGCTGGAGCCGCAGCAACTTCCGCTTTTGGTGCTTCCTCAGCAACTGCGACGGTTTCATTCTTCAATTCTTCTAGTATCCCACTTATATCTTCGCCTTTATCACCAATAATGGCAATCATTTTATCTACAGCAATAGGTCCAGATTCAATACCAATATGCAACAAGGTTCCGTTTTCGAAACTCTCTAATTCCATAGTAGCTTTATCCGTTTCTACTTCAGCTAATATATCTCCAGGTGCTACTGCATCCCCAACTTTTTTCAGCCAGGCTACAATATTCCCTTCTTCCATGGTATCACTCAACCTGGGCATTCTTATTACTTCTGCCATTTTTCAGAATTTTTTCAAAAATATAAACTCATTCATTGCTAGACGATAATTAATGGAAAAATATGTGCCAATTCTTAAGATTAATTAAAAAGCAACTGTTTTTTCCACTCATTACAATTAATAAAGGTACATGAAGGTTTAAACATTAATGCCTAACTTTAAGGACGAAATTATCCAGTTCATTTAACTAGCGACTATACATATTGAATTTAACTTCAAGAATATTACAAGAGGCTGTGGATGCATTTGCTGCTTTACCCAGCATAGGGAGGAAATCTGCCCTTCGAATGGTTTTGCATTTAGCGCAAGATAAATTTGATAAAAAAAGCAAAATTAAACAGGCCATGAAGTCCTTGAGTGAGGATTTAAAGCTTTGCCAATGTTGCTATAGTTTTTCAGATACAGATATTTGTGCAATCTGTTCGAATGTAACACGAAGCGACCAGCTAATCTGTGTCGTAGAGAGTATTAAGGATGTGATCGCCATCGAAGAAACCAATAGCTTTTTCGGTAAATTCCATGTTTTAGGAGGCGTTATTTCACCCTTGGAAGGTGTAGGTCCAGAAGATCTGCGAGTCCAGGAGTTAGTCGATCGAGTTCAAGGGGTAGAAAACTGTGAACTAATTATGGCTTTAAGCCCGACTATAGACGGAGAAACGACCATTTTTTATCTGTCTAAATTACTTGAAAATAACGCAGTTAATATATCCACCATTGCACGTGGTGTGTCCTTTGGCGGAGAGATTTCTTATGCAGACGAAATAACCTTAGGTCGATCGATTTCGAATCGTCAACCTTATTCTCAAAATGTTGTCCAATAAAACTATACAATGGTTGATATTTCGATCATTATAGTCAATTATAATGTTAAGCATTTTTTACGACAATGTTTGCAATCTATTCACCGAGCAGCTGGAAATTATAAGGTAGAAGTCATCGTGGTAGATAATAAATCCATAGATGGTTCTCAAGCCATGCTTCAGGCAGAATTTCCCGAGGTAACCACCATATTTAATCAAGAAAATGTAGGCTTTTCTACAGCGAATAATCAGGGTATAAAAATCGCAAAAGGATCATACATCCTATTATTAAACCCTGATACCGTATTAAGTGAAAACACCTTATCAGTTTGTCTTGATAAAGCAAAATCTACAGCAAATTGTGGAGCAATAGGGGTTAAGTTAATCGATGGTAAGGGCAATTATTTGCCAGAGTCAAAACGTGGTTATCCTGGTATCTGGACATCCTTTTGCAAGTTCTCTGGTCTTGGACGTATATTCAGTAATTCCAAGTTTTTTAATGCCTACTATTTAGGTCATTTAGATAAAGAAGTAGCTAATGAAATAGATGTTTTATGTGGTGCATTTATGTTTATCCCCAAAAAGGTTTTAGACAAAGCTGGACTATTGGATGAGCAGTTTTTTATGTACGGTGAAGACATTGACCTAAGCTATAGAATCCAGCAAGCAGGTTTTACGAATTACTATCTACCCGAAACAAGCATCATTCATTACAAAGGAGAAAGCACAAAAAAGGCAAGTTTTAATTATGTAAAATCCTTTTACGGTGCCATGAAAATATTTGCCACGAAGCATCTAACTGGCCCAGGATCGAAAATGTACCTCTTGTTTATCCAGTTGGCTATTGTCTTATTTGGGCTGGTTAGTTTAGTAAAGAACAGATTAAAAAAAGTGATTCCTTTATTGTTAGACTTCTCAGTAGGTCTAGCCACAGTTTATGTAATTTCTGAAGGATGGCAGCGATTAGTATACCACACAGATAGTTATTTTGGAGGGCATCAATATTGGATGTTTATAGTCGGTTTAGTCTTGTTGCTGATGCTGATTTTGTACGTCATCGGGCACTATGACCCACAAGCTAAAAAGCGACGTTATATCTGGATAAGTTTTGGCAGTTTATTACTCATGTTGAGTATATATGGTTTAATGCCTAGTAGCTTACGATTTTCCAGAGGTGTATTGATTCTTAGTACTTTGAGTTTGTTGTTTATGTATTTTAATACTAAGAAAATATGGAACAAACTGAGACATGGGATTTGGCGTTACGAAAAAGATAGCCTTAAAAAAATATTGCTGGTAGGCGAACAAGCATCTGCAGCATTACTTATTCCGATTATTGATGAGAAATATCAGGATGCTCAAATGTTAGGAGTGATTTCGCCATTAGTTTCAGCACAAGTTGATCCTTACTATTTAAACGATATAGAACATTTAGCTGAGGTAGGTAAAATGCTTTCGGCAAATGAGGTCATCTTTTGCAGTAAGGATTTAGATCACTCGATCATCTTTAATTGGATGGCAAATTTAGGTTCCCAGTATTCGTTTAAGATTGCTAGTTTAAGTAATGATAGCTTGTTAGGCAGTACCAGTAAGAATAGTAATGGAGAGTGGATCACCGAGCAAGTACAATTTAACATCGAAGAGCCGTCAAATCGAAGATTAAAGCGAATCTTTGACGTTGTTGTAGCTGTAGGAGCTTGTCTTTTGTTTCCCATATTTCTTTTGTACAGCAGACAAACTAGGTTGATTTTGTCCAATGTCGTTTTCGTTATTTTTGCACGTAAAACCTGGATTTCTTACAAGGAAGAAAACAAGGGGCATTTACCAGATATTAAACTAGGTGTTTTGCCAGTATTTCCCTTGCATCGCTTTAACTTGGCATTAATTAACAAACCTGAAATATTGGATTTTCATTATGCTAAGAACTATAGCGTCATTATGGATATCGAGATGTTATTAATTCATGCTTTTACAAAACAATCATGAGTATTCAAGAGGTCATTCAATCAAAAGCTAAAGAATATTTCACTGAGATTCAGTCTTGGAGAAGGCATCTGCACATGCATCCCGAACTATCTTTCGAAGAGCATAACACCGCCCAGTTCATCGAAGAACAATTAGCAAATATGGGTATTTCCAATGTTCAGCGAATGGCCGAGACTGGAGTAGTAGCTTTAATGGGTAATGGGCCGAAAACCTATGCACTCAGAGCGGATATAGATGCCTTACCCATTCAAGAAACTAATAGCAAAGCTTATAAAAGTAAAGTAGCGAATACGATGCATGCTTGTGGTCATGATGTCCATACTTCTTCTTTACTAGGCGCTGCCAAAATATTAAAGGATTTAGAAGCTGACTTGGAGGGACAGGTCAAATTAATTTTCCAGCCGGCCGAAGAAAAACTGCCAGGCGGTGCTTCCATTTTAATTAAAGAAGGTGTGCTTAAAAACCCGGCTCCAAGTTCTATAGCTGGACAGCACGTTCATCCACCTCTAGCAGTGGGTAAAGTAGGTTTTAGATCAGGAAAATATATGGCTTCGGCAGATGAAATATATCTAACCATTATTGGGAAAGGAGGACATGCAGCACTACCTAACAATCTTATAGATCCATTGGTAGTGGTTTCTCAATTGATTATGAGTTTGCAGACGATTATCAGTCGATCAGCAGATCCCAAGATGCCTTCGGTACTTTCGTTTGGAAAAATTAACTCAGAGGGTGGAGCCACCAATGTGATTCCAGACAAAATCTATTTGGAGGGGACTTTTAGGACTTTTGATGAAACCTGGCGTAAAAAGGCCCATGAGCAGATAAAGCATATGGTCCATCAGGTTTGCGAGACATATGGTGCTACTTATGAGCTAGATATAAAAGTTGGTTATCCTAATTTATACAACAATCCTGAAGAGACAGCACGCTGCAAAGCACTGGCGATTGAATATTTAGGAGCAGACAATGTAGTGGATTTACCGATGAGGACTTCGGCCGAGGATTTTGCTTTTTACTCGCATGAAATCCCAGCTTGCTTTTATCGATTAGGAACAGGTAATGAAGCTAAAGGCATTACTTCACCGGTGCATACTTCTACCTTTGATATAGATGAGGAAGCATTGCTTGTGGGTGCTGGTTTAATGGCTTATCTGGCTTATTATCGTGTTAAGGACTAGTTGTAAGCAATTAAACCAAACCAGATAAAAAGAGTCTAAGCTGAAAAATAAATTTAGGAATGAAAAAAATATGAGAAGAAAAATCTTACTTTCAGCAATAACAATTTTAACTTTTGTT
>JAHDEC010000025.1 GCA_020629035.1 Saprospiraceae bacterium
TAATTATCAAAATAATCTAATTTAATAATGGTCAACTCTATTCAGGGAAGTTCAGGGTTAATAAAATTGACAAGATGGACCTTGGCAACCCTAAGAGTTCGTCGAGCTCAATCTTCGACAACTAAAAGTTCGTCGAGAGTGATGCAAAGCGGATGGAGTTTCTAAAATCGTAATTATAAGTAAGTTTTTGTACTTAAAAGGGAGTACTCAGTACCCAGATTTGTACCAAGTACTAGATACTAAATACTAAGTACTAAAAAACATACTGCAGCGTTTAAGACATTATTCGCGTTATTATTTTAACACATATTGATTTTTATAATCAATTTTGTAGCTTTAAAGTACATAACCGACCTTACTCATGAACACATTTCCTCCACTTACTCAGGTATTTAGCTATATCATTCTATTTGTATTTTCATTTTCTACACTCCAAGCAGGGATTGATTGTCCACCCGATAAAATAGTTTCATGTGAAGTTGCATTGGATGATTTTAGTGTTTTAGAAGAAGCAGTATGGGATTGGGAAGGTATCAACGGAGAAATATTCTATGAGGATATTTATCAAAATGATTTTGTGGAGCTATGTAATTATGGAACCGTTGAACGTCGATGGTATATGGAAGAGACAGGCGATGAATGTTTTCAGTACATTTTATTAGAAGTAGAAACACCCTTCGATGGATCTACCATTCAATGGCCTGATGATGTAACACTAAATTGCTGGAGTGATGATTATGACGACCCAATTTTCTTTAAAACCAGTATTTGCGAATTTGTTGGTTTAAATACCAAAGTCGACACGATACCCGATGTGGGCTCTTCTTGTGCTTTAATCCAACGTACACATACCATTGTTAATTGGTGCACTGGGGATGAGTATTCAGATGTGCAGCAAATATACATTCTTGATGATATAGACCCTGAGCTTGTTAGCCAAGATTCGTGTTACGAAGTAGATGCAGACTGTTTATATGCTGATTTGGTATTAACGGCTGTTGGCTATGATACTTTAGGACCTTGTGCCTCTAATGAGATTACTTGGGAAGTGTTTGTGGATCTTTGGGGAGATTGGACGATCGATTATCAATTTAGTAGTTATGTAAATCCTTTTGACCCTAATTTTGGAACACCTATTAATGAGCTATTTGTTCCTTCCACACTTTCTGGTGAGCAGCTTAACCTATTGCTGCCTGAGATCATAGAAGGTTCTAAATATCAGCACAGAGTAGTTTGGAAAGCGAATGATGGTTGCAACAATATCACCTCGCACACTAGTTATTTTACGGTTGAAGACAAGAAAACACCAACTCCTTATTGTCTAGAAAGTATTACAACCACACCAAACTTTTCAAATACCCTTGAGATTTGGGCTAGTGAGTTTGAATTGAATTCTTTTGATAATTGTACTGAATACGAACAGTTAAGATTTAGCTTTTCTGAAGAAGACGAACCAATTAATGGTAATGATAACTATAATGAAGAAACAAGAGCTACGGTGCTTAACATAGATTGCAACTTAATTTGTGAGGTGTTTGATGCAGGTGGTAAATTAGCTTTAGACATTTATGTATGGGATGAATTTGATAATACTGATCATTGTTCTGTGGAACTGAGCATTAATGGGGACGGAGAGTGTCATTGTAACGGTGACCCAGGTTTCAGTGAAGCCTCATTTAGGGTGAAATCAGAGACTGGAGAACCTATTGAAAATAGTTTTGCTAACGTCCAAACCGTTCTGCCTGATTTTCCTCTCATGCTTGAATCAAACGAAGTAGGAATAATGTCATTTACCAGTAATGACAATTTTGATTATAATATACATTTTATAAGCGATAGCCTTTGGCTAAATGGTGTCTCGACATTAGATATAGTCAAAATACAACAACATATTTTAGGTCTCCAAGACCTAAATGAAAAAGCTTTACTGCAAGCAGATGTAAACCAAGATCAACTTATCAGTGCTAGCGATCTACTAGCTATTAGGCGTCTTATTTTGGGAATAGATGATCAGTTTGAGCATTCAGATAATTGGCTCTTTACTTGCTCTGATTCGACGTCATTGATTTTAGAAAACGCTATGAATAATTTCAGCTTTTATCTTGATCGCAACATGGATGAAACCATTACAGCCTACAAAATGGGTGATGTGAATGATAGTGCCATTCCAAATCCACTTACAGATGAGGCAGACACAAGATCATCGATTTCACTTAAAATAAAAGATAGATGGTTAACAGCAGGATCCCAAGTAAACATCCCAATACACTTAAACGAAGCAATAGAACTAGAAGGTCTACAAGCAAAGTTTTCACTAAACGGATTTTGCAATAATTGGACAGTGCTTGATGGACTTGAAGGGGATGCTTATAATAAGGATAAGCAATTGTCCATTTCATACACAAAGCATGTATCGACTCAGCTACCTGAGATTCCTGAGCCGCTCATTACCCTGAATTTCACACCAGAAGAATCAGCTTATTTATCTGATTTACTTAGTTTATCAAACGATTTTAAGCACGAAATCTATGATGCATCATTGGATGAGTACCAGTTGACACTTGAGTTCATAGCGCGTGAAAAAGCACCATCTTCAAACTTCAATATTGCTCCAAATCCATTTACAGAGCAGACAAGCATTGAAGTAGTTGGGTGCATAGAAAATTGTGAATTGAACGTTTTTAGTATTGCGGGTCAATTAATAGAATCCAGAATACTACCAGTAAATCCTAACCAACAATCTGTAGAACTAGGTCGGGATTATGATCCAGGAGTATATTTTGTTCAATGGAATTCCGGCATTGGAAAACAAACACAAAAGATCATTAAGCAATAGAGCAGTCGATTGGTTTGGTGCATTAATAGAAAATAGTCGCTAAAGCATAACTTTCTACTCCTTTATGGTGTTTAAGAAGTACTTTTGCACTAATTAAGAGAAATGCTCAATGAGTCAGTTTTACTTTGTAATCACCACCGTTTTTATTTTTCAGATATACAGCTTCTTTGCTTTAAATTCATTAGTAAAGCCAGGACCTTTTAAATGGATTTTTATCGTTAGCTACATTGCCCTGAGTATACTTGTTTTCTATTCATTGTACAACGTATATATGGCTGCAATGAATAGAAATATGTTTAGTTCTACCCATGTCAACTTTAATATTGGGGTAGTTATAACGGCCTTTGTAACCTTATTATTTTTTGGAGGCATGACCTTGCTGCACGATATAGGTAGATTAATAGGCGGAATCTACAACTTCTTAAGTAATTTGAATGTGGAACCTGAAGCACGACCAGATAAGTACATTCCTAGCAGAAGAAAGTTTATCACATGGACTACAGCGGCCATTGCGGCTGTTCCTTTTACTACGTTGATTTATGGAATTACCAAAGGAAAATATAATTATAAAGTCAGCAATATAAGCTTGGCTTTCAAGGATCTTCCTAAGAAGTTTGATGGTTTTAAAATTGTCCAAATATCGGATATCCATGCAGGAAGTCTTGATAATCCAGCAGAAGTAACTCGAGGCGTAGAAATGGTAAACGATCAGAATCCAGACCTTATCATGTTTACCGGAGATCTAGTAAACTCTAAGAAAGATGAAGTAGATCCCTACATAGAAATATTTGGGAAGTTACAAGCTAAAGAAGGAAAGTATGCAGTCCTAGGAAACCATGATTACTATGGTCTAAATGATCTACCGGATAATGAGCATCCAGCTTATTGGGAAGACTTTTATACTAAGTATGTGGATATGGGGTTTAAGCTTCTAAATAACGCTACAGCAACCATCGAAAAAGAAGGCGAAAAAATTCAAATTACAGGTGTTGAAAATTGGGGCTCAGGTAGATGGTTTCCAAAGAAAGGTGACCTTGATAAGGCATTAAGTAATGTAAACGACGAAGACTTTACTGTACTTCTATCTCATGATCCTACCCATTGGGCAGAAAAAGTAATTCCGCACAAGAAAAACATAAATCTTACCCTAAGTGGACATACTCACGGCATGCAATTTGGCATTAATATGCCAGGCTTCAAATGGAGCCCAGCTCAAATGAGATATAAGCATTGGATGGGTCTATACCAAGATAAAGGCCAATATTTATACGTGAATCGGGGTTTTGGCTTTTTAGCTTTCCCGGGTAGAGTAGGTATGTGGCCTGAAATCACTGTAATCGAGTTAAAATCTGTCTAAAACCTTACAAATTAAGACAAAACATATGTAATTAATTTATAATATGTATATTTGCTACTAGCTTAGCAAACACCCTTATTATGAATTGGCATTTTAGGTTTAAGGTCGTGCTACTAGTTTTAGTAAGTATATTAACTGGATGTAAGGAATATGATTCCTTAGATTACGACTTAGTATATGCCATTGAAAGCAGTACGGGCGAAAGTAAGCAAACACTAATTTTACCATACTCTCACGATTTGGATTCACTGCCCCAAGATCCTTTAAATCCCTTAAATCAAGCAAAAGTAACCTTAGGTAAACTCATGTTTCACGAATCTGCTCTAGCCATGCATGCTAAAATGGAAGAAGGAAAATATACCTATTCATGTGCATCTTGCCATCATGCTAGAGCTGGATTTTCCTCAGGAAACAAACAGGGAATTGGAGATGGAGGCATTGATTTTGGAGTAGCAGGAGAGGACAGAGCAGCTAATTGGCTTTATTACGAAGATGATAGTTTGGATGTGCAAGCCATACGTACACCTAGTATTGTAAATGTTGCTTACCAATCTAACTTACTTTGGAATGGACAGTTCGGTGCAACTGGTGTAAACGAAGGGACTTCAGATTTGTGGGACTTAGGTACGCCCAAAGAAGTGAATCATTTAGGTTTTGAAGGTGTGGAATCCCAAGCCATTGCCGGTCTGGAAGTTCATAGATTAGGAGTAGAAAAAGAAATGTTACTCACCTATCAGGACTATATACCTATGTTCGATTTGGCATTCCCAGATCTATCATTTGAAGAAAGATATACAACCCAAACGATAGGCTTAGCTATTGCAGCTTACGAGCGGACTTTGGTCACTTCTGGTGCTCCATTCCAACATTGGCTCAGAGGAGATTATGCCGCATTAACTGAGCAACAAAAGAAAGGAGCTATGCTCTTTTTTGGTAAAGCGAATTGTTACACTTGTCATAATGGTCCAGCACTTAACTCGATGGAATTTCATGCTTTGGGCATGGATGATATGAGTGGAGCTGATGTCTTTATGCATGGTATGGATGAGGCCACAAAAAAGGGTAGAGGTGGCTTTACAAAGAACCCAAATGACGACTACAAATTCAAAGTACCCCAATTATACAATTTAGCTGATACTAGATTTTATGGACATGGTGGATCATTTGAATCTGTAAGAGATGTGGTGTTCTATAAAAGTAGAGGAGTAAAACAAAATGATGAAGTACCCGATCAGCAGCTAGCAGATGAGTTTACTCAATTGTTATTAACCATAGAAGAGATTGATCAAATAACGGACTTTATTCTGAATGGTTTATATGACAATAATCTAGATAGATATACTCCTAATGAATTACCAAGCGGGATGTGTTCACCAAACAATGATCCGCTTTCAAAAATAGATTTGGGTTGTAAATAATTATCGAAGTCGATCCATAGACCTTACCAAGTTATCATCCTTCTTTATAAATCGAATAGCTAGGATGGTAAATATAATTCCTAGTATTGGCATATATAGTCCAAAGCCATCATTGATACCTGAACTTCCATCTAAACTATTGCCAGCTTGAAGAAATAACATAGCAGCAGCAACCGGTAAAATAATAGACAACACAATAACTAGGTAACTTAATCTCATCTGAAGAGGTCTATTTTTAAACAAAAAAATCGCTCCTAATGCAAGTGCTCCTCCTAAAATGGCAAGCACTAATAAAGCTGTATGATCTTGGATATTATAAACAGCATCAGAAAGATAATTGCCTCCAGCGGTTTCACTGGTCGCAAAAGGCAATCCGAATTGAGCGAAGAATGTTCCACCTGATAAGAGAAGAAAGATACTTTGAATTCGTTGAATCATTAGTTTTGTATTTTACCTAGAAGACAAATGTACAAATTCATCTAAATAATGCTTAGTTACTGGGAAAAAGAACGATGGTTAGAAGGAAATGATTTTTGCATCATTGGAGCAGGGATTGTAGGTATCCAATGCGCGATTGCCCTAAAGGATCTGCATCCATCCGCTAGAATAATTATTATTGAGCGAGCTAGTTTACCTAAAGGTGCAAGCACAAAAAATGCTGGTTTTGCCTGCTTTGGAAGTGCAGGTGAATTATTATCGGATATTCGGCAATCCAACGAAGCAACAACCTTGAAGCTCATCCAACAACGATTTATAGGATTAGAACTTTTAAGATCGAGTCTAACGGATAAGTTATTAGAGTATAAGCCTTGTGGATCATATGAACTATTTACCCCATCAGAACTAAGCGCTTTTGAACATTGTCAGCAGCAATTGCCCTATCTAAATAACTTGATGAAGGAGGCGATAAATGTACCCTCCACGTTTACTGTTGAAAGCAATGATTTCGGCTTTAAAAAAGGTATAAAGTTGATTAAAAACCAGCATGAAGGAGCTATCCATACCGGTAAAATGATGGAAGCATTAATCCAAAAAGCTAACCGATTAGGCATCCGATTTTTATGGGGAGTTTCCTTGAATAAATGGGAGGAGAGAGACAAAGGACTCGACATTGAACTACATAAATATGGACAATTAGTAGCGAAAAATCTAATAATTACTACGAATGCTTTTACTAAAAAGTGGTTGCCTGAACTTGATGTTACACCATTCAGAAATCAAGTTATTGTAACAGAGTCAATACCTGATTTGGCCTTTGATAGCACCTTCCATGCCATGGAAGGTTACGTTTATTTCCGATCCATTGGAAAGCGAATTTTAATAGGAGGAGCAAGACATTTATTTATGGAGGAAGAATCCACAGATCAATTAGCTAATACCGAAAAAGTGGTCCGCTGTTTACAAGATTATCTGGAAGAAAATATAGTGCAGAAAAAAGTAAAAATTGACTATCAATGGAGTGGAATATTAGCAGGAGGGAAAGACAAAACACCGATTATTAAACAAATTTCACCTAATGTTTTTTGTGGAGTGCGTTTGGGTGGGATGGGAGTAGCAATTGGTTCATTACTAGGAAAAGAATTGGCAGGACTTGTATCTTCACAACAGGAAACCAACTAAAAACGTTTTCTAGCTAATCCTCTCGATGAGATTAAGTCTTTATATCATATTATTATTTATGCCTTGCTGGCTCTTTTCGCAAGTGAGCGAAGAGCAGGATACGAGTTATTCTCAGATAAAGATTCTTTATTCCGAAACATTTATTAATGAAAAACAAGGAGAGGAAGATCTACAGTATTACAAAGGCGATGTTAAGATATTCCATGATAGTACCTTCATGTTTTGTGATAGTGCTGTGACGGAGCTAAACATCCTAGATGCAGTGGGTAATATTGTGTTACTGCGGCAAGATACTCTCAAGGCCTTTGGAGATTCCCTACACTATGATGGACTTAAATCTTATGCAGAACTCTATGGAAATGTGGCCTTAATTAATGGCAAACAATCGCTCTATTCTGATGCTTTATACTACGATATTGACCAAGAGAAGGTATCGTATCAAGATACAGCATTGATGCAAAGTGAACGAGCGCAGCTAAGCAGTTTGACTGGTTTTTATGATCTAGAAAACGATATTGCTCACTTTTATGGAGAAGTAGTAGTCATAGATTCTAATCTTACCCTTCGCTGTGATACAATGATATATGATGCTAATATTTCACGCGCCAATTTTTCGGGGCCAAGTTATATCACCCAAGGGAATAACAAAATCTATTGCGAGTCAGGCTACTACGAGACAGAAACGGGAAACGCTTATTTCGAAAAGAATACCAGATTTTATGGGGATTCTTTAAACAGTACTTCCAACTTTATAGAGTATGATCGTGCCCGATCGGTGATGATTTTAACTGGCGACGCTGTAGTAGAAGATGGAGAATCTGTAGCCAAAGCACAACGAATCGAATACTTCGATAAGGATAGCACCATTGTTTTGGAAGGTGATGCTTATTACAAAGACAAAGATTCCGAGGTGTATGGAGAGTATATCCATTTTGATAATGGCAACAAAACTATCGATATAATCGGGGATGGCGTTTTAGACAAGGATGAGGTAGTCCTGAGAGGGGATACCATTTTCTATGATCTAAATACTGAAAAAGGATCATCCGTGGGAGCTGTAGTATTTGAAGATACCCTTAATCAACGGTTTTTGTACAGTGATCATTTGCAGCAAGAAAACGATGATAATTACATAGCTTATAGCAATTCATCAAGACCTTATATTGAGGAAAGATCGGAGAGCGATACCCTTTTTTTAGCGGGGGATACTTTACGAACTATCCAACAATTTGACGGGACAGACAGTGTAGATTTAATGCGGGCTTATCACGATGTGAGGATGGTTAGCAATGGTATGCAAGGAGTGGCAGATTCCTTGGAATACAATACAAAAGATTCGCTAATTAGTTTTTACGGATCACCTATTTTATGGGCAGATACCACACAATTTGTGGCAGATACCATCATTGTCAGGAATGATGATGAGGGAATAAAAGAAGTTTTTTTGAGGTCCAATGCCATGATTGGTAACAGACTTGGCATTAAGTTTTTTGACCAAATTAAAGGAAAACAAATCCATGCTAAAATGGATAGTAACCAGATCAAATGGATGGAGGTACGAGGTAATGCGGAAGTTATCTATATGCTACGTGATGAACAAGGAGCCTTCATTGGCGCCAATAAAACAATTTGCAGCTACATTGAGTTTTTCTTTACTGGAGGGGAATTGCAAGATATAAAGTTCCACAGCAATCCTACATCTAACATGGTGCCCGTAAATCAAGCTTCTAATACAGATCTCTTTTTAAAAGATTTTGTCTGGCATGAAGATAAAAGACCGCTTTCTTTAGAGGATATTTTAAAAAATCAAGTAGAAGAAAAACTTGAAGAAAAAGAGGAAATAGATAATTTTGAGGAAGATGTTTTAGAAATTTTTGACAAGCTTAAAAATGCGCCTAAATAAGATACTTGTATTTATCATTTGTTGTTGTTTGGCCAATGTTGTTTGGTCACAATTAGATCATGAGCTCACATTTTCTACGGGTAATGATTTTTTTGAGAAAGGAAATTATAAGGAAGCTATAAAGCTATATGAAGGAGTACTGCAGACCGATTTAAGAAGTCCTGAATTGTATTTGAATCTAGGAAATGCTTATGTCAAAGAAGGAAATGTAGGTAAGGCTGTATTAAACTATGAAAAAGGATTATCACTCCACGCAAATCACCCGAGTCTGCTAGAAAATTTATCACTCATTAAAAAGCAGGTGGATTCTGAAATATTCGAAGTACAAGCCTTTTGGCCAGTGCGAGTTTGGCGTAATTTAGTGAGCTTAGCGTCTACAAATGTTTGGGCGGTATTACAATTATTGGTATTATTAGCGCTTATCCTTATTTGGGGTGCAAAGCTGTTTAATCGTCTTGATTGGAATGATAAAAAGTACAAATTAATAAGCCGAGCACTCATTATTGATGCACTCTTATTGGGACTCGTTCTCTTCTCCTCTATTAAGTACTCTAAGAGTGAAGTCTATGCTATTGTTTTGGAAGAAATCCAACTTAAATCGGGTCCTGATGAGCGGAGCGATTCAAGTTCTAATATTGTGCCCGGAGAGAAAATAAAAATCCTCGATGATTTTGGTGATTGGAAAAAAGTCGAACTCTTAAATCAAGAAGAAGGCTTTGTAAAAATATCTTCAATTGGAATAATTTAAAGCTTACCCAACTTTTTTTAATTGACTGGCGTCTAATAGAAAACAACACACTAGTCAATTATGAAACATTATTCCATTTTATTATTATTTGCTGTTACACTTTTTGCATCATGTAGTTCAAATGATGCAGGATTATTAGGTGATTCGGATGGTTTATTTGCCGATTCCTCGAGTGGTAGTTCCACCGAAACTGGAGGCGAAAGCTCATCAAATGGTGGGCAAGAAGGTTCGGCAGGACTCATTACCGCTGCTGAATGGAACGACCTATCTAATTGGGATTTTTGGACTGATCTATTAGACCGAGAACCCTTTGATGCATATCCAGAAAAATGGGAGCTTTTTACGGTTAACCAACGTATGAGCGTTAAAGTAGAGAACGAAGATGGACAGGGTTTATCTAATGTGCATGTAGATCTCATGCGTGATGGACTTTCTGTCTGGCAAACGAAAACCGATAATGCCGGTTCTGCTGAGCTATGGCTTGATCCTTCGGTATTAGCAGAGAATGTAAACTTATCAACTTACTCAATTAGTCTAGATGGAGTCCCATTCCAAGCCACGCTAAAGCTTCATGAGCAAGGAGAAAATGTATTTGTAAAACAAAATGCAGCTTCGGCAAGTAGCAAAGAAGTACAATTAGCCTTTGTTGTAGATGCCACAGGATCCATGAGTGACGAATTAGATTTTCTTCAAGAAGACCTTAAGGATGTCATGGAACAAGTAGAAACTGTAAATCCAAGCTTAGAATTCTTTACATCAAGTGTATTTTATCGAGATGAGTCTGATGATTACTTAGTGAAGCACCAGGACTTTAGTGGTGATATAGAAAGCAGTAAAGCATTTATAGAATTGCAAATGGCCGGTGGAGGAGGTGATTATCCAGAAGCAGTACATTCGGGTCTAGTTGCGGCTGTTGACGAATTGTCATGGTCAAATGACGCCTATACTAAGTTGGCATTCTTAATACTCGATGCACCTCCACATCATAATCCAAATGTCATCGAGGATCTACATTATGCAATCGAAAAAGCTTCAAAAATGGGGATCAAAATCATCCCTATTACAGCCAGTGGCATCGATCAAGAAACTGAATTCTTGATGCGTACCTTTTCGATAATTACCAATGGAACTTACGTGTTTATAACAGATGATAGTGGCATTGGAAATGATCATTTAGAAGCTTCTGTTGGAGAATTTGAAGTTGAGTTTTTAAATGATTTAATGGTTAGATTAATTAATAAATACACAGAATAAATCATGAAAAAACTTCTTTACATTAGTTGTATTCTTTGGATTTTTACTTCTTGTTCAAGTGACTTAGAATCGGGTCTTTCTTTTGATAGCAATGATAGTTTTGAAGAAGGAGAAGCTAATCCTGATCAAGCCCAAGTCATTCTCGAAAATCCATTTGTCAAAGTAAATGAGGAGCCCACCTCTACTTTTTCAGTAGACGCAGATGGAGCTTCCTATGCATTTACACGACGCTCCATTATGGAAAATAATTCAAAACCGCCACAAGCAGCCATTAGGACCGAAGAGTTTCTTAATTATTTCGATCTTGATTATGCATTTGAAGATACTGGACACCCAATTTCACTGAATGGTGAAGTTGCTTCATGTCCCTGGCATGAAGGAAATAAATTAGTCAGAATAGGCATCGAAGGAGCACCAATGCCCGCAGGGCAATTACCAAATTCAAACTATGTATTGCTCATAGATGTATCGGGCTCAATGGATGATTCGGATAGATTACCCATGTTAAAAGATGGATTTATACAGTTGCTGGATGAGATGCAAGATGATGATAGGGTAGCTATTGTGACCTATGCAGGGAGATCTAGGATAGAGCTTAAGAGTACTAAGGTTGAGAAAAAATCTAAGATAATTTGTGCTATTGAGGATTTAAAAGCAGGCGGAAGCACGGCAGGTTCTGCAGGAATTATAGAGGCCTACGAATTAGCCGAGTCGAATTTTATCGAAGGAGGGAATAATAGAATCATCGTAGGTACAGATGGAAATTTTAACGTTGGGATTTCAGACCAAGAGTCACTGCTTGATTTAATTGAAGAGAAAAGAGAGAAGGGTGTTTTCTTAACGGTTTTGGGAGTTGGAAATAATGTAAACGATGGTAATTTAGAACAAATTGCAAATCATGGTAATGGGAATTACGAATACATTGATAACCAAACTCAATTAAAGAAAGTATTTGTACATGATTATCATAAGTATTTTACGGTAGCAAAGGATGTCAAAGTTCAGGTGAGCTTTAATCCAAATATGGTGGAGGCATACCGCTTAATTGGTTATGAAAATAGAATCCTCTCTAATGAGGACTTCGAGGATGATACGAAAGATGCAGGTGAAATTGGTGCTGATCAAAACATTAGTGCATTATATGAGATTATTCCAACTGGTTTAAAGGGAGAGCCTAATTTTAATATCGAATTTAGGTATAAGCAACCAGATGAAGATAATAGTCAATTATTAAATCTAGAAGTCTTTGATTTAGGGACAAGTTTTGAAAATAGTTCAGATGCTATGAAATTTGTAAGTAGTGTAGCTTCGTTTGGCTTAGTCTTAAGTAATTCATCTTATAAAGGGATTGCTAATTATGACTTAATTTTAGAATGGCTCTCTACTCAAGATTTAGAGGACAAACATGGATTCAAGGATGAATTTATTTCCATTGTAGAAAAGGCAAAAACTTTATAAAGACAAAAAAGGTGTTGAGATAAATAAAAAAAGCCTGCTTTAAGAAGCAGGCTTTTTTATTTATTGTTTTGGAGGTAGCAGTTAGTCAACTAACTTTCCACCGTCTAATCTATCTTGTAATTCATCAAGCTCATCCCACTTGCCATCTGCTGCAAGTTGCGCTTGCATTGGCCATGTTGATGGGTCATGCATTCTGTATCTGCTACCTGCAGCTTCCAGAATTTCCTTTAGTCTATCCTGCTCTGCTGAAGCTAAATCTTGGAAGGTCATGATACCACCTTCGTTTAATTTCTCAGCAATCTTAGGGCCGATACCTTCTATTTTTCTTAAATCATCAGGCTTAGCATCTTTCGCTGTAGCTTTAGGAGCTTCAACTACAGGTGCAGCAGCAGCTGGTGTTTCTTCTTTTACTTCTTCTACCACTGGAGCTACCTTTTCCACTACAGGAGCCGCAGCAGGTGCTTCAGCTTTAGGAGCTTCTTTTTTAGGTTTTGCAGGTTTAGTTCCAGCAATTTTAGCTACTGTTTCAGGTACCTCTTGACCTAATGGTATGATATTAACAAAAACTCTGTTTAATCGTTTCTTTTTAAAAGATACATGTCCTTCTACTTTAGCATGTAAAGTAAAATCTCTTCCCATGTATACATTATCTCCAGGATGGAATTTTGTACCTCTTTGACGAATAATAATATTTCCTGCTTTAGCGTATTGACCGCCAAAAAGCTTTACTCCTAATCGTTTACTATTACTATCCCGTCCGTTATCCGTACTACCAACACCTTTTTTATGTGCCATGATTTATAATTTATCCTACTATTGAATCAATTTTGATTTTAGTAAAAGACTGTCTGTGACCGTTTTTTACTTTATAACCTTTTCTTCTTTTCTTTTTGAAAACAACTACTTTGTCTCCTTTGGCATGCTCGATAACTGTTGCTTTTACAGAGGCACCACTTACACTTGGAGTACCTACTGAAGTAGCATCACCTTTAGTTGTCATTAGTACTTCATCGAAGCTTACATTATCTCCAGGTTCTGAAGCCAATCTATGAACAAATATCTCTTGTCCTTCTTGAACTTTAAATTGCTGCCCTGCTATGTTTACAATCGCTATCATTTTTCCAAATTTAAAAATGGACTGCAAAGATACAATTATTCTTGTGTTTGTAAAGGCTTAGCGCTATTATTTACAAGGATAGTTTTTTTAATGATATGTACTACTCTAAATAACGTTTAAGAACAAAGCGTTTTGTGAGTTTTTGCCCCGCTCTTTCTAGTTGAAGTGTGATGATATCATGTTGTTTTCTAGATAGCATTTTATACAATCCATTCAATGATCTAAATCGATAGTTTAAGCCGTTTACTTGTTTGATGATATCACCCTTTTGAATGCCAGCTTTCTCGGATGGAGAGTTATTTAATACAGACTCTACGTAAAATTGATTTAATTTAGGTCCATAGGCATTGATAATCAATCCGCTCATATTATATCTGACCTTGGATCTAAAGGTTCTATTTTTCTTTAGATATAATAGACTTTTTTGAAAATCTACTGCTACGGTAAACTGACTTAAAAACCGATTGCCAAGTAATCCATCACGTTGGCTATAGTTTAGGGTTTCTAGGAGTATCGAGTCTTTACTTTGATAATTTACGATCAGACTTTTGATATCAAAGCTTCCTAGTTTAACATTGTCTATAGAACCTATAAATCCTTCAATTTTTCCGCCAATACCTACGCCTAACTGTCCATGAGTGATGGTTTTAGGAAGACTTGATTCTTCTTCATAATACATTAAAGAAGTTATCGAAGCTCCAGTGTCTAACAACATTTTTTTTGTACCTGAAGGCGTTTGAATATTTACATATGGCTTTGAAGCTTGGATGGTTATAGGAATCGTTTTATAACTACTTGCTTCTCTTTCAAACCTATCCGACTTCATGATAGTCATCGTTTGATTGAGGTAATTGATTTTTAGGACCTTCCCTCTGAAGATGGATGCACCTAAAATGCCATCGACTTGTTTTCCGACATACTTGTCTAAAGAAAACATTTGTTCTTCCAAGGCTAGTAGATCAGTTTTAAAGAGGGAGGTTTTCGGGAGTTTGATATTTATATTTCTAAAGATCCAAGCATCCACTTCTTGTAACATGTCAGCTCCCATCACTTTAACTTTCTTGTCAGCTTGTAAACCCATAAGTTCTAGTAATAGTGGGTTAAAAAGGAAGGTAACTTCGGCGCCGGTATCTACAATAAAATTAAGTTTTAGTGTTTCATTTATGACCACTTCGGTAGTTATGAATCCATTATTGTATTCAATGGGAATGACAATCTTATCCTGCTTACCTAAGGCTTCAAATAGGTCTAATTGACTAAAAAGCTGAATGGGAAGTAAAGAAGTAATTATAGCAATGATTAGTATTCTCACGTCTTAAAATTAATAAATAAGCCTTAGTCTATCCAAACGCAGGTGTAAACTTTAAACAAAAAAAAAGCCGGCATTTAGCCGGCTCTTAATTATTTGCTCATTAAAACTTACTTCATAAGTCTTAACTCTATTCTTCTATTTTTAGCTTGTCCTTCTTTAGAAGCATTATCTGCAATTGGATTGTTTTGACCATATCCTTCAGATACAAGTCTGCCTCCATCTACTCCTGCAGCAGCTAAATGAGCTTTAACTGAATTAGCTCTAGCTTTTGAAAGCGCAAGGTTAGCAGCAGCATCACCTGTATTATCAGTATGTCCCATAATCGCAATCTTAGTTGCTGGATAAGCTTTCATAAAGGCTGCAACACTATTTAATTCACCCTTCATCTGACCTGTTAAGTCAGCTGATCCTGATGCAAAATTTGCATTGGCTAGGCTGAAATTAGGCTCACCTTTAAATCCACCTGCCACAAATTTTTTGATTTGATCTCCAGCAGAACCAGAAGCTACTTTCATTCCATCCCAAGCACCTTTCGCTGCTTTATCTACTTTACCAAATACATCTCCTAATGCGCCAGCAGTCCATTTAAAAGCATCGCCAGTCATATCGATGGCACCTTCTACAACATTTCCAGCAGCATCAGCCACTGCACCAGCAGCATTTCCAACACCATCTGCTACCGCACCTGCTCCATCAGCTACTGCTCCTGCAGCATTCTTAGTCATATCAGCAGCACCAGTCGCTACATTTTTTGTTGTATCAGAAACTTTAGCTGCAGCATTATCGATAGAGCTACATCCAGTTCTAACACCGAAAAAGCCTAAAACAGCTAAAATAAGTAATAAAGGAAGTAACCATCTTAAAATAGATTTACCCGCTTTTGCTCCAGCATCTACAACACCACCAGCTAAATCAGCTGCTCCACCAACTACTTTTTTACCAGCATCCACAGCTCCTCCAGCTAAATCAGCTGCACCGCCAACTACTTTCTTACCAGCGTCCATTGTTCCGCCAACTACTTTTTTTCCAGCGTCAACAGTTCCGCCTACTACTTTTTTACCAGCATCTAGTGCATCACCACCAAGACCTTTAGCAAAACCTAAAGTATCACCTAAACCTGAAGGCATAAGTTTTTGGATCATGCTTTTTTGTCCACCAAGCATACTCATAAGACCACTAGCATTTAAGCCACCAGACATTGCCTGCTTTCCGATAAGTCCCATAATCATAGGAGCAGCCATTTTCATTAATGAACCTGTGCTTCCTGAAGACATACCGCTTAATCCAGCAATTTTGCTGATAAACCCAGACTGGTTTCCACCTAATAATGTGTCAAGCATGCCACCTCCGCTATTCATCAAGCCATTTACTGCATCTCCACCACCGCTAAATAGTCCAGAAATGTTGTCAAGCATTCCAGCATCTGTGCCTTTTGCCATATCTAAAATGCTCTGTGCTCCTTTTTCATCAGAAGCTATATCGGTTATTTTCCCTAATAGTCCAGGAACTATTCCTCCCATTGCAGAAGTAATATTCGACTCTGATTCACCTAGAAATCCTGCCGCTGATGAAGCCAAAGGTCCAGATATCTGGTCTTTGACCATATCTAATAAATTCATGTTATTGATTTTTTGAATTGATAATAATTAATTAGTTAAGTTTTTCTTCGAGTTTCAGGACTATTTTATTTTGTAGGATGAGTGTCGGTTCGTTTTCTATTTTTTGCTTCTTAATGCTAAGAAGTTCTTTCGTTAAATGTATTTGTTCTAAAGTCCAGTCGTGAATCATTTTTGACCAGTCTGGGTCTTTAGTCCATTGCGCTTTTCTTTGTTGTTTTTCTTGGAGTTGGTCTAAATATGCCACAAATGTACTATATGTTTCTTCTAGTCCATCATAAAAAGCGTTAAGAACAAAGCCATTGCCATTAATTACGTCCTTATCTTCCTCAATATCGTCGATATCATCATTAATTTCAGTGACTAAATCGAAAATTGTCCAGTCGGATAATTCAAAAACATCAGCTAAAGCAGGGTTAAAATCATAAATTAAGCGCCTTATTAAGCGTACATCACAGGATTTGTAATAGTAATAATAGGCTAAACTTGTTCGACTAAATAGCTGATGATCTCGGATAGACAATTCATGTTCTTGATACCTTTTTATATGATTTAAGTACTCATCATGATTGGATTTTGGTAGTCCAATGTCACTCAAATCAGCGTATAAAGTATCCCAATATTTCACCAGCGATGGCTTGTCTACTTCCCAATTAGATTCCAGATGTTTATCGAGGTAATAAATATTTTCTTGAAGCTTGTAAAGTTTGGACAAAAACGTATCTTGCTCCTTATCATTATTGTACGATAACAGCTCTGGTAATTTTCGGTATTCGAACAATGTTTTAATTTTCGATATCATGCTTCTTTTTGACTATGTTAATAGCAAGAGTCACAAGTCTTTTAAAATTTTTCTACAACTATGATAGAACAACCATTAGCTGTCGGTCTATATAAAGCGATTCAAAACACACTGTCCACAGTGGATGAAGATCCGCATCAAGCATTTGCTAGCCTCTACAAACTATTCAGTTTTTTACTGAATGCAAGTGCTCAACAGGAAGATCTAAGCTTTAATTCTAATTTTGCGAAACTTAACTTTCTTGCAAATAAATACGGGGTCAAAGCTAATAAACTCTATCTATCTCACGAATTTAGAAGAGCTAATGAAAGTGATAAAGCACTAGCTCTTCCAATAGACCAATTAATAAGTAGAGGCCAGTACGTTCTAACAGAATGGGTTCATACACTTTCTGGAGTTGAAGTTCCAGCCACACTAAAAATCGACGCTAAGCATGTAGCTCTACAAAGAAGCAAAACAGTCTTTGCTTATCAGGGAAACTTGGCAGTCCATATAATCGAATTCAAAGAAGATGAAACTGTTTTTTTAGCGCTTACAGACGATGCCTTAGACAAACCTCATAAAATATTGTTTGATAAAGCGCATAAAAACGAACATCTCATCCCACTCATGATGATGTTTATCAAGCATATGAGTTTTCCTCAAAAAGTGACATTGATTGATGTAAAATCTGACCATGAAAACAATTTGATTCCTGGAAATATAGTATTCGATCCTGATTTTTTAGTGGACGTAACTACCGTCTCAGAGTGTTTTAAGCCCGATGGAATCAGTGTGCTTGGGCTCTTAACACGTAAATTTCTTCCGGTAGAAAGTAGCCCACATCTAGCCATTGGAAACATTGCAAATCTGATGTTAGATCAATTGGTTTATGATATAAACCTCAGTTTTGCTGATATATCCAAGCAGATATTTGCACTCTCACCCTTATCTTTTTGCCTATTTGATGACCAAACATTGCGTAAAGTAATGTCCACCCTCAAAGACCATTTTAATCATATAAAACAGTCACTCCAACACCAATTTAAAAACCAAAATATTAGCGCGAATCAGGCTTATGTGGAACCCAGTTTTTACTCCTCCATTTTTGGGATTCAAGGTAGACTGGATCTGTTTCATGTAGATAAAACCAATAAAGTAATTTCAATCGTCGAATTAAAAAGCGGGAAACCCTTTAAAGCAAATAACTACGGCTTAAATATCAATCACTATACTCAAACTTTGCTGTATTATTTGATGGTAGAAAACGGACATCGACATGATTATAAAATGCTTAACTATATACTCTACTCAAGCCTAGAGGAGAAAAACCTTCGCTACGCACCGACTCTCAAATCAAAGATAAATGAAGCGCTGGCTGTTCGAAATAAAATTCGTCTACTCGAAGAGAGTTTATTAACTATCGACCAATCTGAAGACGCTTTTGAATCATATTTAGATATCAAGAAAATTCCTAAATCTTGGAAATTCTTAAAAAGGGATCTTGCTAGACTCCATAAGGCTTTTGCAGCCCTTGACTCTGAAGAAAAACAATACGTCCTCAAATTTATAGCTATGATTAGCAAGGAGCGTATGGTAGCTAAGAAAGGGATAGCGAATTCCGATAAAAACCATGGTTTTGCTTCGCTTTGGGCAAGAAGCTTAGCAGCTAAATCGGCGGACTTTTCTAGTTTGCAATTTCTAAGTATTAAAGACAATCAAGCAAACCATTTAGAGCCCATCATCACCTTAGATTTCTCAGCAAAAACGAATACGCTTTCTAAATTTAGAAAAGGTGATATCGTAGTGTTTATTCCTCACAATGATGCACAGAGCATCCTAAATAATCAGATATTTAAAGCAAGTATCTTAGCGATTACTGAGACAGGTGTCACCATTCGATTAAGGGCAAGACAAGAAAACCTAAGCATTTTCAAAGAGTACCAATATTGGCACCTAGAGCCCGATTTATTAGATTCTAGTTTTAATGCTATGTATCGAGGTATGCTTGCTTTTATGGAATCACCTAAAGCGTACAGACAAAAAATCCTCGGAGTAAATGCCCCAGTTGCCAAAGTAAAGCTAGCACAATATCCGCTAGGTGATAACTTAGAAGAAAAACAACGCAGGATAATTCAAGAGGCAGTAAGTGCTGAAGATTACTATTTAATTTGGGGCCCGCCAGGCACAGGTAAAACCAATATGGTACTATCAAACATTGTCGATGTTATCATAGATAATACGGAAGAAAATATCCTATTACTTAGCTACACTAATCGAGCAGTGGACGAAATATGTCATGCCTTAAATGATTTAGACGACAGTATCTTAGAAACAACGATTCGCTTTGGGTCTAGATATTCGACGGATCAGACCTATAAACACTTACTTTTTGATAGGCACTTATCAGCGATTAACAATCGTAAGGACCTAAAAGAGCTCATTGAATCAAAGCGTATTTTTATTTCGACCGTTGCATCTCTAGCCAGTAAATCTGACATCTTTAAATTAAAGTCTTTTGATACGATAATTATAGATGAAGCTTCTCAAATATTAGAACCATCGCTGATAGGTTTATTACAGATGGCTAATAAGTTTATCATGATTGGTGATCACAAGCAATTGCCAGCTGTATCTACCTTAGCTGAAAAAGAAATGCGGATTGAAAATGAAGTGCTGAAAGAGCAATACGGTATGTCTTCTATGGGAGATTCCCTCTTTGAACGTCTATTGGAAAATGCTAAGAAAAAGGGGTGGAATCATGCCTATGGAAGCCTTGCTTATCAGGGGAGAATGCATACAGATATTATGGACTATGTAAACGAGCATTTTTATGAAGGACTCCTGCATGCATTTACATCTATAGGGCGATTGTACGAGAAACGACATTGGACAACAATCAACAAAACCCAGCAACAATTAAACGATCATAGATTGCTATTTTTTCCAGCCGACAGAGATGAAAATATAACAGCTAAAGGAAGTAGAGCCGAAGCAAAGATTGTCAAACAAATCGTTGAATCCCTGATGGCCATTTGTAAACAAAATCAACTAGATTTTAAGACTTGGAATATTGGAATCATAACGCCTTATAGATTGCAAATATCTTTTATTAAGGAAACGCTAGAGAAAGCAAATATATCATTGGAAAACATACAAATAGACACAGTAGAACGTTTCCAAGGTGGAGCAAAAGATATCATTATTTATTCGACCGCTGTAAATAATGCTTTACACTTAAATCAGATAGTCAGTAAAGGTTCTGATGATGTAGATCGGAAGTTAAATGTAGCCATGACGAGAGCTAAGGAATCATTTATTATGGTCGGAAATCAAAAAGTTTTGGAAAATAACAAACGATATCGTCATTTGATACAGTCTATACCTATAGGAAGTTTATCCGAATAATAAATTCCAATCATTCACGATGAAAGTATTAATGGTTTGTTTAGGCAACATCTGCCGAAGTCCACTTGCTCAGGGCATATTGGAGCATATGTGTAAAGAAAAAGGCTTGCAATGGGAAGTAGATTCAGCGGGAACTTCCGCTTATCACATTGGAGAAAAACCAGATACTAGATCTATAGATATAGCCCAACTAAATGGGATAGATATTTCGCGTCAGCAGGCTAGACAGGTGGTAAAAGAAGATCTAAATAGGTATGATTTGATCTTGGCGATGGACCAATCAAACTTTAGAAATTTGCTCAAACTTAGCAACTCCAGTAATGAGCAAAAAATTAAGTTGATGCTTAGTTATGGAAAGCGTGAAAATCTAGAAGTACCAGACCCATATTATGTTAATGGTTTTGATATTGTATTTGACATGATTAACGAAGCTTGTGAAGCTTTAGTTAATGAGTATCAGCTAGCATCATAAAGTTTGTTAGTTGGCCAATGTCGTTTTTTGTCCGAAAACTAGGCAACAAACAGCTACACTTTCGATCTTACAAAATCTCGGTTATATTTGCTAAAAAATAACCTGATGAATAAGCTGTTCTTACTATTAGCTATACTTTTTTCTATTTCCGAAACAACATTGGCCCAAAAAGAAATCACCCTAGAAGATATTTGGGAGAATGGAACGTTTAGCGCCTCGTATGTGCCTGGCTTTAGATTTATGAAAGATGGCAAACATTATACAAGGACCGTAGATGATGAAATACAAAGTTTTAATATCATTTCAGGTGATCAAGTAGAAACCTTGTTTAGCGCGCCCAAGTTTAAAGATCAATCAGATTTTAATGGGAAAATAGCTAATTACTCTTTTGATATTTCCGAAAATTACATCCTGGTAGAAACCGATGTACAGAGTATATATCGGCGATCAACGAAAGCAAATTATTATCTCTATAATCGAACTACGAGTGATTTTAAATCCATCTTTAGTGAAGGTAAAATATCTTATGCCACCGTATCACCTAACGGGAAATCGATTGCTTATATGTACGATAACAATGTTTATATCCAAGGTATTGATGGTGAGAACAAACAACAAATTACCAAAGATGGGAAATATAACCATATCATAAATGGAGGAGCAGATTGGGTTTATGAAGAAGAATTTGCTTTCGCCAAAGCTTTTTTCTGGAACGCGGATGGTAGCAAGTTGGCCTACATGAAATTTGATGAAACTGCTGTGAAAGAATTCACGATGACCTATCACAACAATGATATGTATCCTGAATACACAAGCTTTAAGTATCCAAAAGTCGGAGAAACCAATGCCATAGTTTCCGTACATGTTTATGATTTAGCATCTGGAAATACAACAGATATGGCCTTGGCAAAAGACGCTGAAATGTACATTCCAAGAATCAAGTGGACCTTAGATCCAGATGAACTCTTTGTTTTTCATATGAATCGACATCAAAATGAATTAGTCCTTTATAACATGGATGCAAATTCAGGTAAGATGGAGCAAGTATTGCTTGAGAAAAGCAAATATTACATCGATATAGATGATGATTTGACCTTCTTGGATAATGGTAAAGAGTTTATATGGACAAGCGAAAAAAGTGGATATAAGCATATTTATTTACACAGCATTAATGGTAAAAAAGAAAAAGCGCTAACCAGTGGAGATTATGATGTTTCCACTTTTTATGGCTACGACGAGGCCCGAAAGCAAATCTATTTTCAGGCATCCATGCTGAATCCTATGGAAAAAGAAGTTTATAGCCTTGGATTATCCTCAAAAAAACCGACAAAGATTTCCAAAGATTCTGGCTCAAATCGATGCCAATTTAGTTCTACATATGATTATTATGTACTCACCAACAGCTCTATTAATAAGGCGGCCAGCTATGTGGTGAATGAGAACAAAGGAAGCCAAGTGAGAAGCTTGGAGTCTAATGAAAATATTGAAAGTTTGCAGTCGATCTATGGAACCAGTCCCATTGAGTTCTTTTCGTTTAATACATCCGAAAATGTCCTACTCAATGGATGGATGATGAAGCCAGCAAATTTTCAAGCAAATCGTAAATATCCTGTCTTGATGTATGTATACGGAGGTCCGGGTTCGCAAACCGTAACTGATGGATGGAAAGGAAATAATTATTGGTGGTTTCAGATGCTGGCTCAGAAAGGATATATAGTGGTGAGCGTGGATAATCGCGGCACAGGAAGTAGGGGAGAAGAGTTTAAGAAAATGACCTACTTGCAACTCGGAAAATACGAAACCATCGACCAAATAGAAGCAGCAAAATATCTAGGTGGATTGGATTATATTGACCAAGAAAGGATCGGTATTTTTGGTTGGTCATTTGGAGGTTATATGTCGAGTCTTTGCATCCTTAAAGGTAATGATGTGTTTAAAGCAGCAATCGCCGTAGCGCCCGTTACTAATTGGAAATGGTATGATTCGATTTATACAGAGAGATATATGCGAACACACAGTGAAAATGAAGAAGGATACGAGGAGAATTCCCCAGTAAATTTTGCAGACCAATTAAAGGGAAGTTACTTGTTGGTGCATGGAATGACAGACGATAATGTGCATTTTCAACATACGGCTGAAATGGCTAATGCTTTAATAAAGGCAAACAAACCTTTTGACACTCATTTTTACCCAAATCGAAATCATGGGATTTATGGAAACAGTGCCAGAATCCACCTCTATTCAAAAATGACACGTTTTTTGCTTAATAATCTATAAAACACCCTAATATGGTATGTTAAGGCAATGGTAAATGTTAATTTAAGTTGGACATCTTGCTTTAATCCATCTATATTTGTAAAAAAAAGTTTATGAAATTCTTTTCTTTTTTGATGCTTAGTTCAATGTTGGTTTTATGTAGCATATCATGCAAAGAAGCCAGTAAAACAGACTCAACTGAACAAGTAGCTAATCAGACAGCAGCGGAGAAGACTCCGAGTTCTTCCATTAAAGTTACCCAGCGAGATAGCAAAGGGCATCCAGCAAGCAACAAGCCAAAAAAAGCGCAAAACAATGCCAAAAATAAATCGGCGGATGATCATTTGTCAGCAGGTGGAATGGATTGGTTAAGTATAGAAGATGCAGCTTCCCTCAAGGATAAAAGTGGTAAGAAATACTTAATTGATGTTTATACAGATTGGTGTGGATGGTGCAAGGTTATGGATAAGAAAACCTTTACTGATCCAGAAGTGATTGCTTATTTAGAAGAGAATTTCCATATCGTAAAGTTTAATGCTGAACAAAAGAACCCTATTACTTGGGAAGGAAAATCATATGAGTGGATTAAGACAGGAAGGAAAGGAGTAAATACACTTGCGCAAAAGTTGCTAGGTGGTAGATTAGGTTATCCAACTATGGTGTATCTTGATGAGAATAAACAATTAATCAAGAGTTCGCCAGGATACAAAGATCCTGCAAAACTTTTAGCAGAATTAAGGCAGCTATAATAATAAAAAAGGAATCTTTAACTTAGAGTAGGTTTCCTTATAACTTTTATTAAAATAAGAAAAATGAAAAATATCGTATCAGTATTTATTGTTTGCTTTTTAGCAACAGCATCTTTTGCCCAGCAAAGCTTTATTCATATTCATAATTACGAATGGATCGATAATCAAGGAGTTAAAATGGTAGAAATGATAGATGATGCCCTTGCCGGCGAAGCAGACTTACAAACAATAAAGCAATTAGCAAAAACTTTGAACCACTGCTGCATCAAAATTGGAGGAATCAATAACACAGTATCTAGTTCAGAACAAATTAAGGAAAGCATTATAAACCGTACAGGAAGTTACCAAAATTATGAAGAAGCTAGTAGAAAAGATCCAAAATGGAAGGAAATAATGGTTAGCCCAAACAGTTCACAAAGACTTCAATTATCCTACGATCGAATGGACAAAATTGCTGATCAATTAAAAGAAAACAATTTTGAAATTTTGAAAACAGATCAAAAATTTGAAAGCAACAAGGCACTTTTGTCTGAATTTAAAGAAATATACCTTGAGTGTGTAGACATGCTTAAAGGTGCAACATTGTAATATTAATGTCGTTAGAAGTAAAAGGAAATTTATATAAGAAATTTGAGATTCAGAGTAAATCTGACAAATTCCAAATAAGAGAATTTGTCTTAAAATTAGAAGGACAGTATCCTCAATTAATCAAATTTCAATTGACTCAAGAAAGATGTGATATTCTCAATAATTTTAACGAAGGTGACGAAGTTAACGTCGCTTTCGATTTGAGAGGCAGAGAATGGCAAGATAAATATTTTACAAATCTAAATGCTTGGAAGATAGAGAAGGTGCAAGCAAATACACCTCCACCTCCTTCTGATAGTGGTTTCCCTCCGTTGGAAAATCATGTAGTGGAGTCTTCAGAGCAAACCGTAAAAGCTGAAGATTTTGATGACGACTTGCCTTTTTAAAAGGTCTGAGGTCATCACTCACTTCTTAGTTTTTATCCTATTTTTTATAGGTTCAATATCAGTGATCGCCCAAGAGGACGATTATCTAGAATCCATTAATGCAAGCTATGATGATGCACTGCATACTTGGGAGCTCTATACTAACCAACAAGAAGGAACACTAGAAATGACCTGGATAAATAAGCATGATTTATCCGAATGGAACTATGAGTTAGGTGAATATTCCGGGATTATTCGTACCGTTTGGCCAGGCAAATTTGATAAGTGGGAATTAAGGAGCTTTGAAGGAAATAATATCCAATTTTCTATAAAATGGAGAGGCGACAAAACCGAATGGTTAATTACTGATGGAGATACTCAACTTACCTATCGCACCATACGAGGAGCTGATTTGAATGCTTGGGAAATAGTGAAGAATAAACAGGTAGGTGAATATAGGATGTACACAGAATTTGATGACGATCCGCGAGATTGGATTGTCGAAGATTATTTGGTGGAAGATTTACCAATCGAATTTACACTGGTTTGTAGCTTTATTCCAGTGTATGTAATTATGACTTTATAGCAATTTATTTGACTGGATAAGGTTAATCCTCTTTTAATGCTTCCAATATTTGCTCTCCATGGATTTTAGTTTTCACTTTATCGAGAACATGGCTTATTACCCCTTCTTCATTAATGAGAAAAGTACTTCTGTAGACTCCAACAATTTCTCTACCCATAAACTTCTTTGGGCCCCATACTTCAAATGCATTAATTAAGGTCTTTTCCGTGTCGGCAAGTAGGGAATATTGGAACTCATACTTATCTATAAATTTTTTGTGCTTGGCCACTTTATCTGGACTTACCCCAAAAACCTTATATCCTAGCTTGGAAATGTATTTAAACTGGTCCCTGATACTGCATGCTTGCTTTGTACATCCTGGTGAATCATCTTTGGGGTAGAAGAATAGAATGTATTTAGATCCTAACAAGCTTTGTGAACTCACCTTTTCTCCATGCTCGTTATCCAGTTCAAATTCAGGTACCTTGTCATTTACTTTTAGCATGCTTTTTATTTTTATAAATGACTATAATCAGGTTTTGTTTAAATATTTCTAAAAAAAATTAAACAAAATTAAATATTAAAGCGGACGACTTGACGATTAGCGAGTGGATCAATCAGTAAAATGGAAAGAATCTGAGCATTTTCAGGGATAAGATTGATATCTTTTACAATGATTTTTTTGTTCTTTTTATCATAAAAATGTCTAATCCATTGACCATCTATTCTACATTCGACAAAGATGTCAGGACAAACGCCAGAGGCATCATAATTATCAGATAAAGCAAAAGACCAAGTCTTGCTTGATTTGCTCATGCTGATTTTTCTAATCTTAGGAGCTTCTGTGTCTTTATAAATGCTAAAATCGCCCAGTACTCGTATCTGGGATTTTAAGGTGTCATTGTTTACATAGCCTCCATAATTCGTTATTCGTCCATTCGATTTTTTTCTCCCTAGAAAATGTTTATCGCTTAGTTCTTCAGAAACAAAGGCAAGATTCAGGTATTTATAAACAGGAACAAGAGGATCACCAATGCTTATTTTTTCTAAGCCATTATGATATAATTTCATTTGGACATCTTGATCAAAACTATAGGCTGGAATATCAATAGAAAGCTTACCATTGGCTAAATGATAACTGCTGTCATATCTTAATGTGTTGCTGATACGTGTTGTTTCAGGATCTGATTTAGCCGCTTTTTTTACAAATAATTTAATAGCTTGTTCATTAGCCTCAAAGTCCTTTAGAATGATATCTAGTGTATCTATTTTATGGCTTAATGGAATAATCCCGGGAGAGACATTCCTGGTGTAATTAGTGAGTAAGTTCCCTGGGAGTTTATACAGTCTGATGACGCTATTGCCAATCGTTTTTTTATAGGGGTAGTCGATGGCTGCGTTAATGTATCTTGTTTCATCAAAAGATACCTTATCGAGTGTAAAATCAAATAACTGCTGACCATTTTGTTTCATGCTCATCTGATAAGTACCATTCAAATTATTTACACCATCCATCTGATCAAAAGTGGCAAGAGCAACACCGATATACTCAGCATCTATTTCTATGATTTCAGAGCTACTTGTTTTATAGCCTTTCTTGTCCTTTACTCCAAGGTATTTTCTATCAATATAGTGTCCAGTAGAATCCAGGGTATGAATAAAAAGAGACTTTAAAAGTGGTTTTTTATGATCTTCCGGCTTTAAATTAAACAGATATGGATTGACGGGAATTTCAGATGCAGTCTCTCTAATTTCGAAGTGAAGGTGCGGTCCACTTGATCGTCCAGTATTGCCCATGATGCCTATAAATTCACCTTGCTCTATGTAAACCTTTGTGCTGTCTAGATAGTAGTCAAGATGACTCATTTCTAATTCATATTGCTTCTTTTTAAGATGATATTCGATCTTAGGCGCGTATTCGTGTAGGTGAGCATATACAGTGGTGTAGCCATTATCATGATCTAAGTAAAGGGATTGACCATAGGAGCTCGCTTGCACTTTAATGCGACTTACATACCCACTTGCTGAGGCAAATAATGAATCTCTTTTGGGGCCATGCGAAGACCTGAAATCAATACCTGCATGAAAATGATTAGTACGCAATTCACCAAACGATCCAGTAATCACTGTTTTATGTTTAACGGGAGATTGGAAATAGCTGCTATCTAGAATAGTTGATTGAGCAAATGATAGGGAACAAAACAGTAGGCTACATAAACAAATCTTCCATCCTCTTGAAAACATCAAGGCTGACATTAAGCGGTAAAATTTCAGATTCGACGGACGTTTTGTCAATGCTTTGTAATTTTTCTGCAAAGATGGGATGTTGTTTGATAAATCTTTCCATTTGAGAAAAAA
Source organism: Saprospiraceae bacterium (assembly GCA_020629035.1). GTDB lineage: Bacteria > Bacteroidota > Bacteroidia > Chitinophagales > Saprospiraceae > JAHDDO01. The sequence goes on from JAHDEC010000025.1 coordinate 28,182, forward strand.
TTTCTCGTTTAATCCAGATCTTAACTTGTGCCTCTCGTTTGTTTTTTAATACATTGGACGTTTGTAAGGTTTGTAAATAATGATGTATGTTTTCGTGTACAGCTTCAATACCATCCGCAGTGAGTGACGAGTATTGCATTACTTTTTTTGAAGGGTCTAGGGATTGTTTAATAGCATTGGTCATAGTGTTAAACCTTTGTTTTGCCAATTGCTTTTGATCTCCATCAGCCTTATGCACGATAAAGAAATCGCTAATTTCTATAATCCCTTTTTTAATACTTTGAATATCATCTCCACTCCCAGGAAGCACCAACATAATCATAAGGTCTACTACTTGGTTTATGTCTATTTCTGATTGTCCCACACCTACAGACTCGACAAATAGGTAAGTATATCCGGCTGCTGCACAGAGTTGAAGGCTAAGTAATGTGCTTGGTCTGATGCCTCCTAAATGTAAGGAAGATGGACTAGGTCTAACAAAGCAATTTTCAGAAAAACCTACTTTGGACATCCTAGTTTTATCACCTAGTATGGAGCCTCCAGATTTGGACGAACTTGGGTCGACAGCTAATATGGCAATTTTATGACCCTGCTTTAGCAAATAATTACCATAGCTATCTATAAAGGTGCTTTTTCCTACACCTGGCGGACCGGTTATACCTATTCTTTTGCTTTGTTCAATGTTACGCTTCCCCTTATCTAATATTTCTTGTATCCAATCTATATGATCTTCATAACCCTGTTCTACAAGCGTTATTGCGTGTGCCAATGCTAGTTTATCACCAGATAAAACAGCACTAATAAGCTCTTTTTTATCGATTGACCTTTTGTGTGGCTTGTATTTCGGGTTGATGGATTTCAAAAAATAACTTTATCTTAAGGAAGTTGTTGAATAAAATTATACCTTTTTACTAAACTAAAGCATAACTTTGAGGGTTTATTAGAAGTTGATAATTAACAACTTAAGAATGACAGAGAAAATCTACCTAGATAATAATTCGACTACACCATGCGATCCACGTGTGGTAACAACTATGCTTCCTTTTTTTAATGAGATGTTTGGTAATGCAGCATCTAGATCTCATCCCTTTGGATGGCAAGCAGAGGAGGCTGTTGATTATGCAAGAGAGCAGGTTGCCAATTTGATAAATGTTGATTCGAAAGAAATCATCTTCACATCTGGCGCAACTGAAGCAGACAATTTAGCTATAAAGGGTGTTTTTGAAATGTATGCCAAAAAAGGTAATCATATCATAACACTGACCACAGAGCATAAAGCGGTTTTAGATTCGTGTAAGAAAGTCGAGAAACTAGGTGGAGAGGTTACATATCTTGAAGTTCAAGAAGATGGAATAGTTGATTTGACGGCATTGGAAAATGCAATAACAGATAAGACTATTCTTGTTTCGATTATGTTCGCTAATAATGAAACAGGTGTTATACAACCAATGAAAGAAATTGGTGATATCTGTAAAAAGCATGGGGTATTGTTTATGAGTGATGCCACTCAAGCTGTAGGTAAAATTCCAGTTGATCCAAAAGAATTAGGTATACATTTAATGGCTTTTACGGCGCACAAAATGTACGGACCTAAGGGTGTAGGGGCATTATTTGTAAATAGAAAAAATCCAAGGGTAAAGGTGACTTCACAAATGGATGGTGGAGGCCACGAAAGGGGTATGAGGTCAGGAACATTGAATGTTCCGGGTATTGTTGGTTTTGGAAAAGCTGCTGAATTAGCACAAAAGGAAATGTCAAAAGATGCTGAGCGATTAGCTATCCTAAGAGATCGACTTGAAACTAAATTGGTAGAGAGTTTAGAGGAAGTTTATGTTAACGGAAACGTCGAACATAGAATGCCACATGTAACTAATTTATCATTCAAACATGTAGAAGGTGAAGGTCTTATGATGACCTTCAATCAAAATATTGCAGTTTCTTCGGGATCTGCATGTACTTCTGCATCACTAGAACCGTCATATGTATTGATTGCATTAGGTTTAGGTGATGACTTAGCTGTTTCTTCTATTCGTTTCAGTCTTGGACGATTTACGACAGATGAGGAAGTTGATGCCGCAGTAGAATTACTGATTAAAGGTGTTAACCATATGCGTGAATTAAGTCCAATATGGGAAATGTTTAAGGAAGGAGTTGATTTAGACTCTGTCGTTTGGGCAGAGCATTAAGGATGGGGTTTTAGTGATTGCTATAAGAGCTGTTGCTGGCTTTTAATTGCTGAAACCAAAACAAAGTTATTTTAAGACAAAAAGACCACCTCAAATGAAAAGTAACATTAAATCGTTCTTCGATGAAGAATGGAAGATGATTGTGCACCCCAAGCACAAACCCAAGACTATGGAATATTGGGTATCCAACTATGGCCGTCTACAAACTTATTCAAAACGCTTTGACAAATGGAGCCTTGGTACAGGTTCCAAGGATAAACGAGGACTCTACAACGTAAGTTTTCGTAGTCAAGAAGACATAAATGTGAGATTTTTTATTCACAAATATGTTGCAGAATATTTCGTGGAAAAGCCATCGGAAGATCATGAATACATTATTCACAGAGATAAGGACAAAACAAACAACCATTTTAAGAACTTAGAATGGATGACCAAGCGTGAATGGATTGAAGAGTTAAAGCGCAGAGGCTCCTTTTCTGCGTCTAAAATGAAAAGGGTAGGTAAGCATATCAAAATGACTCCAGCTAAGGTTGCCTTGTTAAAGAGAAGCCTTTTAAATGGGAAAACAAGGAAAAAAATGCTTGCCAAACGCTTTGGAATAACGCATACTCAGCTAAATCGAATTGAAAGTGGAGAAAATTGGGGAGATATAGCTCCTGCTCCAGAAGAAAGAGTGAAACAATAGTGTTATCTTTGTGAACCGTTTAGCGGTATTGAATGTTTTATTAAAAAATAAGATAACGTATGGCATATTCTGAAAAGGTAATTGAGCATTTTAAAAACCCTAGAAATGTAGGGACTCTAGACAAGAGTAAAAAGAATGTTGGTACAGGATTAGTTGGTGCTCCTGAATGTGGAGATGTTATGAGACTTCAGATTGAAGTTGATGAAGCATCAGGAACCATCAAGGATGCAAAATTTAAAACATTTGGTTGTGGTTCTGCCATAGCGTCTAGTTCTTTGGCAACTGAGTGGCTAAAAGGTAAATCTGTCGATGATGCTTTAGCCATTGATAATATGGATATTGTAGAAGAATTAGCATTGCCTCCAGTTAAGATTCACTGTTCTGTACTTGCAGAGGATGCAATTAAAAGTGCAATTGAAGATTATAAGTCAAAAAACGTAGGATAAACTATGTTATTCGTTGCAGATAGTGCCAAAGAAAAAATATCAGAGCTCATGTCCAATGATAAGGTTGGACATGACTACTTTGTGCGTGTTTCGGTAACCAGTGGAGGTTGCTCAGGCCTGAGTTATAACCTAGATTTTGACAATGAATCCCAAGAAAATGATCAGATTTTCGAAGATAATGGAGTCAAGGTTGTAACTGATTTGAAAAGCTTTTTATACTTGTGTAACACTACACTTGAGTTTTCTGGTGGCTTAAACGGCAAAGGATTTTTCTTCAATAATCCCAACGCCTCACGTACCTGCGGATGTGGCGAAAGCTTTGCAGTTTAGCTTAGCCCTTCTAATTTCCTACTGAAGATTCTCTTAAACTAATTCTTAGCTCGCCAAATTTCATTGGAGTTTCAAATACTAGTGGAATTCTTAGTTCGTCATCAGAGATCCAACATTTCATGGTGGTAGACTTATCGATATGTTTCCCTTTTATAGATTGTGCCTCTAATTTAAACGCTTGGTAGCTACCTAGGTTTTTAACTTTTTTCTCTTCAGTCCCTAGATATTTCATGTCTATATCATATTGATACTTATTGTAAAATAAATGCAATGGCAGTTGGTCATTAATTTGCATTTCTTGGTAGGCTGGTGTACGGATGTAATAAAAAGTACTTACCATATCTTGGACACAATGATCCAATTTAATATCATAAACAACATGTTTATCTGGATTAGGTCCTAGAAATTCTTTGGCTGTAAGATTGCGCTGATCAAATAGTATAGAATCGTAGCTTGTTACTCCATTTTCATCGGTCCATCGAAGATAATGATCTGTCAGACCGTTCACCTCTTCGATATGAGTTCTGAATTGGCCATTAATTTTATAGAGTGCACTCCAGGCATCATGCGTTTTTGCGGTTAATTCGCCCCAGTAAAAATCGCCTTCTTTAGTAAAATTGAAAACCGTCTCTCCGATGGGAATCCATATAAAGCCAACCTTGACATATATATCATAAATGAGTTCTTCGTTTGCCGAGACATTACCATAGGAAATTTCACACGGCATTTTTTGAGCGTTAATTGAAAAGCAAATCCATAGCAATAGGATAGTTAAATAAACCCTCATTAAATATTATCTTTCGTATTTATAATTAATTGGTTTAGCTCTAAGATGTATCTCTCTGTTAGTTCTTTTTGTCGCGCTTGACTGGTAATAGAAGCATTGTTTATTCCTCCAATGTAGTATCTATAGAACCATGGAGCAACACTTAGTACTGCATCCGTAAGACCCAAGGTTTCTTCCACATAGAAAAATAGACCTACAAAGCCTGCATTAAGTAGAAATGAATTTAGAGCATCGCTATAATCTCCACTGGCAAGCTGTCCTAAGCCTGGTATAGCCATTGACATTACAGTATAGAGGCGATGCTTACGCCCAAGATTTTTATCTAGCTTTTTAAAGATTTTTGTCAATGTTGCTTGATCAATGTTATGAGCATAACTCAAGCTATTTATTTGGTTTTTTGCTTTCAAATAGTTTTTATCAAATAAATAGCACATCGACAAATAGTAATGATACTTGTCGGGCTCATATTCGATTTCATTGGACTTAAATTGAAAGAGGGTAGACTGGCATTTTTTATATGATTTTTGCCTTAAGAGCATTCCAACCTTGGCATACTTGGCAACTATTTGCTCTTCTTCATTTAATACTTTTTGCTTAGCATAAATGTTTAAGAATTTTAAAGCATTATCATAATCCTCAAGTGCGTAAAATGATTCAGAAATATACTTTGGTAAATAGGTAAATGAGCCTTCTCTATCTAAGAAATACGCCTTGAGAAGCATTTTATTTTGAGCAGCGATATTATCAACCGATTCATATTTTTCGGCCAATTCTATGCACTCATAAATGTCATTCTGCGATTTGGCAGAAAAACAAAAACTAATTATTATTAGCCATAATAAGCAAAGCCTCCTGCCTAATTTCTTCATTTAACTTTTGATTATAGTATTTGGCTGATTGATAGCTACCATAAATATTACTTATATAGAACCCTAAACCTATTCCACCATAAATCCAACCTCCAACGGCCGTAATGCCATTTTCTTTGAATCTTCGATAAGATTGGATACCGGTGGATATCACAAACAAGGTACTTATGGCTCCATCCCAATAATCTTTGGCATAGTAGCGACCAGTTCCTGGAATTATTCCTGATAAAATGGCAGCTGTAACTGGGCTTTTGAATTTTGCTTCTTCAATTTTATTCATAATACCCTCATATTCTACTAAATTAGTATTAGGGTATAGTGCTTTTGATTTCTCCCAGTCCATATCCACCAAAGCCATTTTAAACTGTAGTTTTTCCAAGTCCTCTTGACTTAATAAATTTGCTTTTTGGTTTAAGCTGAGCACTAAACTTTCTGTGCGCTTTTCTAGCAATAATAAATTATAATATTCTATGAGTACTTTCTCATCTTTGATATCAAATTGGGCTAATCTGTTTTCCAACATATCAAAGTCATCATTCTTCTTATAACAAGTAATAAGCTTTTTTAAATGATCTATATTATTAGGATCCTTAAAGAGTAATTTTTCGAATTCTTGGGAAGCATATTGATATAACTCAGAGTTGAAGAGATATAGTGCGAAGCTTTCATCATTATCGGATGACAGGGTATCACTCGCTTGAGCGAAAAAGCTCCAAGGAGTAAAAATATAGGCTAAAAGGATTAGTAATTTACTGTACCGCATCAATTAGCTTTCTGTATTTTAAATTGATTTCATATTTCTGTGGAGACAAGCCATGACAACGCGCCAGTCTATCAAAGGACATAACAGTACCTTTAATGGGCCCATGTTTATGTAGAGCTTGAGAACAATAAGATGAACAAGAGGGAATAAAGTTGCATTGATTGCCATCTTGAGTAGTCACATAGTTTTTGTAGATATGAAAGAGGGTGTAGCCACTCATTTGAATCTCATTTTTATCTTTTTTTATGGATGTTGTAGGCAGCGATTTAGCTATACTGTTATCATCGATTAACGCATGAACAAACAACATATCCTCTTTAGTTTGAGCACATAAAGAGTTTAATCCAAACAGGAAGATTATAAAACAACTAGTAAATCTGTACATCCCTGAGCTTAATGACTTTTAATATCTCCTCTTCCTGAGCTATAAAATGCAATTTTATCATTTGAGGTACATCAATGTTGTGTATAACTTGGTAATCTTGATAATAGGTTTTATTGATAGATTTATCGTTTTCATCAACTATTATTAAGCCAGACAATCTTTCATCATCTTGTTGTGTAACCACATAATTTATAAACTGAAATTGACCTGTTGGAGGAACCCATTTATAAATAATGGAACTGTCAACTTTGTCAACCTCATCGATTACAAAACCAGCTTGCTCTAAGCCGAAGTCTAATAAATTTCCTTTTAAAATTTTACTAAAGACTGAAAACTCATTAAAATGAGGACCGATGGTATCAATCGATTGTAGAACCATTAAACTATCGTACTTCGAAACCGTAGAATCCTGAAAAACCCAAGATGATTTATATGGAAAGTTTATTTCATAAATTGACTTATTTTCAAATAAATCAAAATGTATAGAACCTACAACTATAAAGGAACTGTCCTTAAGTGTATTTTTTTCTATAATAGAAAAATCTGCTTGCAGATTGCTATATTTTTGAGCTGAGCAAAAAGAGCAAACTACAAGCAGACTAAGTGTAAATAAAATATTTTTTATCACTCTAAACTAAAACTAAAAAACTAATCCTAGAATCGTCCAAAGTGCAATGCTAATTAGACATCCATAAACTGAATTTCTAACTTGCTCTTTTCTACCTTCTCCTTCATCCATTACTAAGAATACAATCAAAGTACCAATCCAAGAAAGACAGAATCCCCACCAAAAACCTGGAATTCCAATAGGTACATCTGGATGTCCAGAAAAGATTCCTGGAGCTGCTGTAGGGCTTAGATTTACATCTTCAACCATTTCTGGATACGCTGCACTTAATGCATCATAATCTAAGTTATGAGCAACGATTGCATCATTCAAAGTGGAAAGTTCACTTAATTCAGCATCAATAAGATCTGAACCTGTGTTTAATCGATCTTTAAGCGTACTTGCATTATTAGCTGGATTAATAGCCATTAAAGAAACACTGCATAAAACCATTACAATAAATGTCAATAAAGAATTTTTCATAAATTATTATTAGTGAGTAAATTAATTGATTTTTTATATTTTTAGAAAGCTCACAAAGACAAGCTTTCTGTGTTTTGTTCTATGTTCAATCTGTAATATATGCATTTTTTTTATGTATCTATCTTTTTTGAAACTTCATCTAATATCTCTTGCAATTCCTATATTAAACTGCCGTTGATTAGACCAATCGCTACTTCCATTATATAGGAAAGCATATTCAATAAATGCCGCTCTCTTGCCACCGAACCTAAAGCCTCCGACAGCCCCGATAAAACTGGTTGATTCTATCGAACCATACTTTCTGTATATATATTTAGGGTTTAAATAAACACCTAACTTTTCGGTAGGGTGATAGGAGAAGAACAAGGGTATTGCTGTTTCAAAAGTGTTTGCATCATTGTATTCAGTTGAAGGAATAAAGAAATATCCAGCTTCAAAACCCGCAGCTGCAGCAAACCTTGATTGGCTATCGCCATAGTATTGATACTTAATATCCATACCTAACAGACCAACAAGCTTTAAATTGAGTCCAATGTCTAATTGTTCAACTAATCCATATCGCCAAGAAACCTCCGAGACCATGCCTAATACTTTTATTTCCTCATTGTCTCTAGTAAAAGAATAGTTAGGAATGCCAGTGCCAACTCCTACAGCAAATTGTTTAGGATCAACAACCCTTGCTGTCTCCAGCGAGGATATGGATATACAGCTATTAAAACAAATAGCCAATAAAATAAAGCTTATTAGTAGAAGTTGTCTTTCCAATCGATCGGTTGTTTTTCTTACATTTTAGAAATGCTTCCACCAGACCATTTTCCAGCATCAATATCCTTTTGTGATGGTTCGCCTAGATATTGAATAGCTCCACCGGAACTTGCATTAGCTGTTATACTTTCTCTTGCATGAACTTTAATAGCTGCACCTGATGATGCTCCTGCATCCACAGATTGTGCTGTTAACTCGTTAGCATTAATTGCAGCTCCTGAACTTGCCTCTGCTTTAAAATTGGAAGTAGTACCTTCTAGACTCACAGTTGCTCCTGATGAAGCATCAGTTACACAGTCTTGTGCATCAACACAAACGTTAATGCCTGAACCGGAACTCGCTCCCAAAACTATTTTGGCCGATTTAATTTTCTCGGTCCCTTTGACAAAGCTTCCTGCACTTGTTTTAATGGAATTTAAGGTATTAAAGCCGAGGGTAATTTTTGCTTTTTCGCCAGAGTCCCAATTGTTTTTTGATCCTTTTTTAAAGTAGACTTTTAGTTGACTACCTTCTATTTCGGTTACTAAATTTTTCTCGTCGCCTTTAACCATTGTAATCGATGCAGTCGGAGAAGACTGCTTAACTAATTCGACTGTAATACTGCCACTCACTTTTAGATCAGTATAATTACCTATTGTCCTGTTGCTTGTCTGAGCAATTAAGGCATTAGAAATTAAAAACATCATTGAAAGAACAAGGTAATTTTTCATAGGAATTTTTTTAGATTCAATTAAATGAATGGTTTAAAATACATAACTCAGTTTGCTAATCTAATTAGAATTAGTTGTTTTTAGTATTAAAAAAAAGTTAATACTTGGGCTATTATATTCTAAGCTTTTGTCATAAAACTTCACAAAATGCTAATCAGTTCCTCAGTTTCATTAATTTCATTTACTTAAATTGGCATCATGAATATTAAAAATCTTCTCGTTTTAAGTTTTTGCTTTTTCTTAAGCGGCTCTTTAATTGGTCAAAAACCATTGAACCCCTGTGGTACACCACCGGGAAAGTCTCTTTGGCTTAAAAAGTATCAAGAAAATCCTGCAAATTTTGATACGCGATCTGGCGACCCTTTGTATTTCCCATTAACGGTTTTTTCTGTGGGAGACGATACTGGATTGGGCGCATTCTCCGAAACGAGTACCTTGGATGCTTTATGCAGACTACAAATGGATTTTGAAGGAACTGATATTTATTTTTATTTGCATTCCCCGATTAAGTTTTTGTACAACACCGCTTATTTTGATCACGAAACGGTAGTGCAAGGAGCTAATATGATGTTTGATAATAATGTGCCGAATACTTTAAATAACTATATAGTTAGGAATCCAGCTGGTAATTGTGGGTATAATCTTCCTTATGCTGGAGTAGCTTTAGGTAAAGCTTGCGCAAATCCTGCGGACCACACTTGGGCGCATGAGGTAGGACATGCTTTATCTATCCAACACCCATTTTTAGGTTGGGAAGGAGGAGTAAGTTATGACGGCTCAGAATTTCATGATTATAATGAAGCAGCCCCTGAAACGGTGCTTTATGATTATACCTTGTTTAAAGACACCTTAATACTGGATACGCTGATAATCGATACTGCATATGTAGAAAAAATGGATGGATCAAACTGTCACTTTGCAGCGGATGGATTCTGTGATACGGCTCCTGATTATTTGGCCCAAAGGTGGCCTTGTGATGGAGATGGGAATAGTCTAATAGAACAAACAGATCCCGATGGAGTTAAGTTTTATTCGCAAGGAGCGAATTTTATGACTTACGCCTTTGATAATTGTGCTAATAGTTTTACTCCTGAGCAGATTGCAGCTATGCGGGCTAACATATTAACGGAAAAGGCAGATTACATTGATCCAAGCTTAGAAATTTTAGCTCCTGTAGATGGTATAACTAGCTTGCAATATCCTATTAATGACGAAATGGTTCCTTACTCAGGTACTGAACTAGGATGGGAAGAAGTTGATAATGCTACCGCCTATCTTGTTCAATTAGGTTTTGAGCCATCAGTGACGGCAGTATTATTTGATACCATAGTCTACGCTAACCAAGCTACCTTTTATGACCTGAACCAAAACTATAAGTACTATTGGAGAGTCAAAGCATTTAATGACTTTGATTTTTGCAACGAATTTTCTGGAATTGAGGCATTTGAGACTGGAGATTTTGTTTCTACCAATGATAAATCTTTAGATCAATTGATTCATCTTGCGCCCAATCCTGTGAGTGGTGAAGTGGTCGCTATCATTTATTCTGGTAATGACTCTATTGAATCTGTAGTCATGTACAATACACATGGTCAAAAAGTAAAAACAACATTGAACCAACAAAGGCTAGAACTTGGTGAAAATGATGGAGGTCTTTATTACATTCAAATCCAATTATCAAGTGGAAGTACGATCACTAAAAAGTTACTAGTTTTCAACTAATTATACTATTAAAATTAAGCAAGGCAGATTTTCTAATTAAAGCTATATTTGCATGAATTTTAAAAAACAATAATTTATGCCTTATTTATTTACTTCAGAATCAGTTTCAGAAGGACATCCAGATAAAGTTGCTGATCAAATTTCGGATGCATTGGTTGATCATTTTTTAGCTTTTGATCCAAGCTCCAAAATTGCATGTGAAACATTGGTAACGACAGGCCAAGTAATTTTGGCTGGCGAAGTAAAATCTAAAACATATTTGGACGTACAACAAATTGCAAGAGATGTAATCAATAAGATTGGTTATAACAAAAGCGATTATATGTTTGATGGTAATAGCTGTGGAATTTTTTCAAGTATCCACGAACAATCATCTGATATTAACCAAGGAGTAGAAAGGGCAAAAAAAGAAGATCAAGGAGCAGGTGATCAAGGTATGATGTTTGGCTACGCGACCAATGAAACAGAAAATTACATGCCACTTGCCTTAGACTTATCGCACAGGATTTTAACAATCTTAGCAGATGTTAGAAAAAAAGGTAAGCAAATGAAATATTTGAGACCAGATTCTAAGTCTCAAGTAACGATTGAATATGATGACAATAATAAACCTATCCGCATAGATAGTATAGTAGTCTCAACACAACACGATGATTTCGACGAGGAAAAGAAGATGTTGGCTAAGATTAAGAAAGATGTGGTAGACATTATTATCCCAAAATTGAAAAGGCAAGTTAAACCATCCTTAAAAAAGTTATTTACCAATAAAATAAAATACCATATTAATCCAACCGGAAAATTTGTCATTGGAGGACCACACGGTGATACAGGTCTAACAGGTCGAAAAATTATTGTGGATACTTATGGTGGTAAGGGAGCCCACGGTGGAGGTGCGTTTTCTGGAAAAGATCCAAGCAAAGTAGATAGATCAGCAGCTTATGCAACAAGACACATTGCTAAGAATATGGTTGCAGCGGGAGTTTGTGATGAAATACTAGTTCAGGTATCTTATGCCATTGGCGTTGCAAAACCCACTAATATATACGTAAATACTTTTGGCTCTTCGAATGTGTCAATGAAGGATGGTCAAATTGCTAAGCAGATTGTTAAGTTGTTTGATATGCGTCCTTATGCTATCGAGCAGCGATTAAAATTGCGTAAACCCATTTATGCAGATTCTGCAGCTTATGGGCATATGGGAAGAGTTCCAGAGAAAAAACAATTGGAATTTGTAGATGGTTCTGGAAAACGAAAAAAGATTAATGTCGAGACGTTTACTTGGGAAAAACTTGATATGGTTTCGAAAATTAAGAAAGCTTTTAAAATTAAATAGTTAGTTTAAGTCTATGACATTATCATTTGGTAGTATCGTTTTTTCCATTTTATATTTTATTATTACTCCCAATGTCCTGCCAGATGCAGAAATCATTTTGGATCCAGATACAGAAGTACTCACCTGTTCAGTAGAGTCCATTATGGCGTCCACAAATCCACAAACCAATGTGGAGTATAGCTGGATTTTGGGTTCAAATACCGGTACTGGATTAACGTTTGAAGTTACTGAGCCAGGCCAACTAATTCTTGTGGCCTATGATGTAGTTTTAGATTGTACAAACAGTACTACGATAACCATTTTACAGGACACCACACCACCAAGTATTGTCCTTGCAGAGCCTATTTTAATCGATTGCGTAAATACAAGTATAGATATCGATGGAAGTTTTTCTTCCGCATTACCATCAGTAAGTTATCAATGGCTTGATGATAATGGGCAAATAATTGCTGGTGAGACCGACCCAGTGCTCAACAATGTCACTCAAGAAGGTACCTATTACCTTAGCTCAATAAATGCAGAAAATGGTTGTGAAAATATAGATAGTGTTGAGGTGGTAAGTGATTTAGTTTTACCGATCATTGATGCAGGAGCTGATTTGACACTTCCTTGTTCACCGCAAGTGGGTAGTGTTTTAGGGACTATAGATTTAGCACTGGCGGATGCTCAGATCTCTTGGACCAACCAAGAAGGAGGAGTGATTGCATCAAATTTTCTTGATGCTGAGATTTTAGAAGCTGGTACATACTATTTTAATGTCACCTCTAATATTAATGGTTGTTCAGCCATAGATAGTTTGTCAGTTGATCTGGCAAGCTTAGGAGAAGTGTCATTTGATAGTAATGTTCCTGATTGTCCAGGTGACGAAAATGGCTTTATTAGCATTGATGTTGCTGGAACAGAAAATCCACCGGTCAACATTAACTTCGAAGGAGAGGATGTGGGGACTTTAACAGATTTTACTGGTCTTACGGCAGGAAGCTATGAAATTATAGTAAGTGATGCTTTTAATTGTAGCTTAGATACAATGTATGTAATTACATCGGCTAATGATTTTAGCTTAGAAATAGGAGATGACCAAACAGTAGATTTTAATGAGGATGTTCAGCTGCTAGCAGATACGGATTTAACAGGAGGCAGTTTTATGTGGAGTCCGGCTGATGGTCTTTCTTGCACAGATTGTCCAGATCCGATTGCAACAGCATCTACCACCATCACCTACACAGTCGTTGTAACTGACGAAAATGGTTGTACTAAAGATGCTAGCATCACACTTAATGTGGATACAAGTGATTCAGTTGGCATTTTTGTGCCCAATGTTTTTGCTCCAAAAGCAGACTCGGAAAACGCTTTTTTCTACATCCAAGGGAATGCGGCCGTTTTTCTTGTAGAAGAGTTTAATGTTTTTGATCGATGGGGCAACCAAGTTTTTTCTGCCAATGATGTTGCTCCAAACGACCCGAACTCGGGTTGGGATGGCACTTTTAATGGAGAAGAATTAGTCGCAGGTGTTTATAGCTTTTACGCTAAATTAGAAGTATTGGATGGAACACGAATTGTTAAGGGAGATATTACCTTGATTCGATAATTTGGTTCAATATCTTCCCTGGGTAATTACTACCTTTTTTTCTTAAACGTAGTTTATTTCTTTAACTCATTCCCAGGATTTATTTTGAGTAAGCACAACTCAAGATGTTTCATGTTGCTTGGTGGTACGATATTGGCACCTATCATAGTACAAAAGAAATTTCATAAAAAGATTTGAAGACTTGCCTGTTTAAAGGATGATGAATTATCCAGAATCTTCGCTTGAAAGCCTTAAAAAGCTTGCTTTGTACTTAAAATGAAAATATTTGACAAAATAATTTATTTCTCAGGCAACCCTTTACTTCTTATATCATATTATAGAGAGTAAATGGAAAATTAGTTTGGAAAATTCATTGATACAAGGTCTAAAAGCAAATGATAGAGCAGCACAAACAGCTGTCTATCAAGCATACCGTACGCCTTGGTATATGATTTGTTTGAGATATTGTAGCAATAAAGAAGATGCGCTTGATGTGCTACAAAATGCCTTAATCAAAATATTTTCTAAGATTGGTCAATTTGATGAAACTAAAGGTCAATTTAAATCTTGGTCTTCACAAATTGTGGTAAATGAAAGCTTGCAATTTCTAAGAGACAAACGACAATCTATTCAGTTCGAAGAAGCGGAACTGATTCATCCACTGCAGTACGCAGACGAAGAAGATAGCAATATCTTATCATCAGAAGAGTTGACCAAGCTTATCCAGCAGTTACCAGATGGGTATAGAACTGTTTTTAATATGTACGTAATGGAAGGGTATACTCACCCAGAAATTGCAGAATATCTAGATATTGGCATTGGTACATCAAAATCCCAGCTTTCAAAAGCAAGAAAAATGCTTCAAAAGAGTATAGAAGTATTAGTTTAAAGCCCTGAATAATGAAAGAGAATAAATATACCGAATTAGATAAATACATTCAATCAAAACTCAGCGATGATCATGCTGATGAGAATGGTTGGAATGTCCCTTCGATGAGTGTATTAGATGGTGCGCTGGACTCAATGACTTCACCTAATATTGAACCAAATGAAACGATAGCCAACACCTCAATATTTGCAAACTTTAGAAACTGGTTTATACTACTTATTTTGCTTTTAGGCATAGCAGGTGCAGCTTGGTTTGTAACTAAGGATGACCAAAATACCCAACAAATAAGTGCAGTCGAACAAACAAATACCCAAGCACAAACTTCAAGAGCAGCAACTAAGGAAATACCTACAACTACTTTTCAAGAAACGACTAAGGTAGCAGCAGAAACTAAGCCTTTAGTAACTATTGAAGAAGCAAAAACAGGAAAAACAGATAAGCCAAAAGCTAACAAACAACAAGTAAAAACAAACAAAATCACAAATAAAACCAAGGCTTCTACAAGTAATGCTGATACAAGTATTAAGCCTACAACAACTAAGATTAATAGAGCAAATGTTATTGCCTCTCTTCCTAATGAAGAAAAAGCGACTACTCCAATAAATAAAAATCTATTAAACAAAAACAACACAAATATCCTCGCCTTTGTAGCAAATGAAATACAGGAAGAGCCGGCTGAAAATGTGTTATTAAAGGCAAAAGAAGAAACTAAAAACTTGAGTCAGGCTAGGAAGCATATAGTCATTAATATGCTATCGAACATACCTCAAGAAATTGTATCAAATCTTGACAACAAACTAAATATAAATCATCAACAACTCGTTGAGCCGAACAAACCATCGCAAAAGAGCGGACAATACTTTGTGGAAGCAGGATATTCTTTGTCTTCACTTACTATGAAAAATATGGAAGGCCAGGCTTTTGAATTGACAGAATACGATCAGTTTTATTCAGGTTATTCAATAGGTATTGGTTACCAGCAAATTTTGAATGACAAACTTGAGCTGATTTACGATGCATCTTATAATCGTATAAATAATCATAGTTTATATCAAGCCGAAATGGCATATGACGAGCAAAATTCTTATACGAATGATGAAGGAGAGCTGATGTACAAAGCAGCTTTTGAAGTGGAATCTCCCATGGGTGGATTTAATGAGGAAGTGGCATTTAGATTAGAGGATAATGCAACAGCAGATGGTGAAATGCTAAACAACAAAACACATATCTCTGAAGTGTATCAAATTGTTCAAAGCAGTGCGGCTTTAAAATATAACTTCTTGGGGAACAATCGCATTCAGTTATATGCAAAAGCAGGATTAGGCGCTAATTATCTATTGGCTATCGACCAACAAATGGATGCTAAAGTCTATAGAGATGGTACTATGATGATGAATAAAGAAATCGAGCACACACTAGAGGATAACATTAATAGATTTTTTGTTTCGGCGACGGTAGGAACCGGTTTTTCTTTCCAAATAAGCGACCATATAAGCACTGGAATCGAATTAGGCTACCAAAAAGCGCTAAGTAATTTAAGAGAAGCGCCATCTAATGGCGATGCAAAAACATACTTAAACACCATCAATGTTTCTGCTCAGATGAATTATATGTTTTAGTTTAATATTTAGTATTGAGTGCCTATGAGTTAAAAGCTAGCATTTTAACAAACCATTCAAATTAGTCTATCGTCTTAGTTAAAAATAAGACATGAAAAGGATACTTTTATTTAGCTTAATTTTCTTCTCAGTATGCTTAATAGCTTGTGATTTTCGACCGTGTAGAAATTGTGAAGGCGAAGAATTAGACTTGGGTCTTTACAATGACAATTTCAATCAAGAAAATTGGGAGTTCGAAAATGTTTTAGGTGAAACCATCAAATTCGAATTTGACTCCAGTACTGCTATTGTTCCTTATATAGAATGTCAAACATCGGGATCAAATGACACCAGTTTTGTTGAATGTTTTTACCAATTAGAAAATCATTATACATCTACAGGTTTTGGTATTCATATTTCAGAAATGATTTTAGCTAATGCCTCCCTCCATTCAAGTTTTTCAAGGGTGCATTTTCAATATAGAGAAATGGAAAGCGACACATTGTTCCAAATTTCAAACGTATTTTTTGATGGAGTCGATTCCGTCTTTGAAATAGACTATGAAGGAACAAAATACACACCAATTTCGAATTTGGAAGTGGGATCAATCAGTTATGATAATGTTTTAAAATGCGACATGGCAATGGTGGCCAACTTAGCAACTAATGAATTTAATAGTTCATCAGTATTTTTATCATTAATAATTAAAGAGCACCAAGGATTGATTGGCTTTGAGACGCTTGACTCCATGTTGTATCTAAAAATCTGAATAAGCTAGAATCAATAGAAGAACTTTAAATTAGAGCTAAACTAGGAGCATATTAAACTTTAGCTTTATGGTTGTTATCTAAATTGATCTCTAAATATTGCAGTCACAGCTTCCCTAAATAAAATCTAACATATCTAGGAATTAAGTACTATTTTTTGGACATATACAAATCCATTTAATTGATTAATAGTTCTTAAGACGTAGACTCCTGGTAGGAATTTAGTCAGATCAATCGCCGCAAAATGCTTTGTTGTTAAGTATAAAAGCTAGGCAGCTCCTTTAAAATTGTCTTCAATTTTACACTTCTTCACAAACATCCGCTAAAAAAATTAGCTAAGGCAACCCTTCGTTTTGAGTTCCATATTACAAGTGTAATTATTATTAAACAAAAAAAATATGAAGATGAATTTTAAATTAAGTGGAATAGCAATGTTGTTTTTAGCGCTAGGATTTTTTAGCTCTTGCAACGACGATGATACAGATAATCCAACAACAGAAATGGCAAGTTTTGATCTAACTTTAGAAGGTCTTGAAGATTTAGGATCAGCTTATGCTTATGAAGGATGGATTATTGTAGATGGTAGTCCAGTAACTACAGGTATTTTTAATATTGATGCAGATGGTAACGCTTCAGCAACCAACTTTGAAGTTGCGAAATCTGATTTGGATGCAGCAACTGCTTTTGTTTTAACCATAGAACCAAGTCCAGATAACGATCCTGCTCCAAGTGCAGTGCATATATTAGCAGGTGACATTTCAGGGAATAGTGCTGACTTAACCATCGATCATGGGGCAGCATTAGCAACAGATTTCAATAGTGTTGGTGGACATTATATCTTGGCTACACCTACCGATAATGACGAAACGAACGAAAGTAGTGGAATCTGGTTTTTGGATAACTCATCTGGAAGTGCACAAGAAGGTTTAGTATTACCAGCTTTACCCGAAGGATGGTTATATGAAGGTTGGGCAGTAATCGATGGCACACCCGTAAGTACTGGAACATTTTCAAGTGCTTCAGGAGCAGATAGTTTCTCAGGATTTAGTGGTTCGAATGATGGACCTCCATATCCAGGCGAAGACTTTTTACAAAATGCACCAGCTGGTTTAAGCTTCCCTGTAGATTTATCAGGTAAAACGGCAGTAATTAGCGTAGAGCCATTTCCAGACAATAGCCCAGCACCATTTGCTTTAAAGCCATTGGTAGGAGCTATCCCAGCAAACGCACCAACTCACTCAGCGATAGAAATAGGACAAAATTTAGTATTTCCCTCAGGTAGTATTGAAAGAATCTAGAACGCTCAGATTCATGTTTTTTCCCAGCTAAACTTTACTATTTAAATATTATTAAGGTTTATAGACACTAGATTATTAAGTTTAGCTTGTAAGCCACTTTTACACAGGTAAGGGTGGCTTTTTTCTTTTGAATAACTGGTTTACTTTGCAAAAAGCTGAGACAGATCTTTAAATGATTTAAACTCTAGCGCATTTCCTGAAGGATCATAAAAAAACATGGTAGCTTGTTCGCCCACTTGTCCCTCAAATCTTATGTAGGGTTCGATGATAAAGTCTACTAGGTTTTTTCTAAGTAGAGTAGCAAAATCATGAAACGATTCCCAAGGTAAAACAATGCCAAAATGGGGTATAGGTACCGCATGACCATCTACTGCATTACGGTTTACATCCCTTGTTTTTTCGCCAGTCTCGTGAATGACTAATTGGTGACCGTGAAAATTAAAATCTACCCACTGATCACTGCTTCTGCCTTCTGTTAAACCCAAGACATCCCTATAAAAGCTTCTGCAAATACTGAGATCATGAACAGGAATAGCCAAATGAAATGGACTGAGTGTTTGTTTAGATGGATTGTTCATAAGCTTCTTTTAGCCAAGTAATTAATTCATTGTCAAGTTCATGTTCTTCACTGATTTTAACACGATGTGTACACATGGTCCCGAAAGGTCCAGCATTCTCCAATCGATCCCCGACCGGCTTGTCTTTAATTTTTAGGCCAAGGTCAATTCTACTTTTTGTAGCAGGTTTGACTAAAGCGAACTGTCTTTTCCTGATAAAACTTACTGCGCTTTTTTTAGGGGTAATTGTGATGTCATCTCCGAGATCCGCAATAATTTTTCTCAATGATGTATAAATGGGAAATAGGGATTCCTTGCCTTTATACTGATCGGTTACGAGTTGAGCTTGATCTTGAGATGCTGCGTCTGAGGCTTTAGCTTTATGAGCTACAAAATTGGCAAAACCATAGGTCAAATCATGATTTGATTTCAAGTAGTCTATGATGGCCTTGTGTTTCTCGATACCCGATTTTCGAACAATCTGTACCCAGTGATCGAGTGGCTTTCCTGTTTTTTCTAAGAGACCTTTCTCCATAAGTCTTCATTTGCAAAACAAGGTAAAGCGACATTGGCAAATAAACCAATGTCGCTCAGGTATAAATTATTAGAAAGTGATTTTATAATTAATCACTGGATATCGTCCCAGCTGGTAAGTATTGTTAATGCTATTTGTTTCGGCATCATAACTTTGAGAAAAGATGTTTTGATTGTTAAATGCATTTTGCAAGTCCACAGACCATTCTTGAGACGCTCGTTTCATATTATGGCGAAGCGTAAGTTTAATGTCGATACGTCTGTAATCATCAAATTGTGCATCTAAGATTCGATCTCGATCAAAGACAGCCGTTCCTTGCTGCTCCGATAGCTCTAAATCAATCGGTGTATACCTTCTACCTCCAGCGGTTGTAAGTTTTATATCTGTCGCAATAGAAAACTTATTACTAATGGTAAACTCCTTTCCGGTTAGAACGTTAGCCACATATCCATTATCAAAAGCAGTGCTTCGTTCGATCTGATCACTAGCCGTATACTTAGAATCAAAGAATGATGCGGTTGCTAGCATGTAAAATCCTTTAACAAAGGCCTTTTCTAAGGTTAACTCAACACCGTAATTTGTACCAGTTCCGCCATTAACCAAAGAATCTACCGAAGGAATCCCAAAATCAGCACCTTCATTTATAGCTGAGTACCACGAAGAATCTCGTTCGATAGGTACGTTACTTAAGCTCTGATAATAGGCTTCTGTTTTTAGGCTCCATCCTCTTGATAAGTAGAAATCCAATCCTATCATGGCTTGATCACTTCTAGTCATTTCTAAGTCTTTGTTCGTATTAAGAAAACTACCATCCGCTTGTTCAGTTTGCAATAAGTATAACTGGAAATCCTGGAGTTTACTATGTCGACCTAGGCCGGCAGTTGCAGCAATAGACGGGCTAATCTCGTATCGGGCATTAATACGTGGTTCGACTGAGTAGGTGTTATTTAAATCGAACAGCTGGCTGAATATACCTGTGTTTATCACCCATTTATCAGAGGGTTTATATTGCCACTGAGCGTAAGCTTGGAATAGATTCGCTGAGCCACTAAAATCTCTCAAACTTCTAAATGAACTGTCAGCCAGACGAGTACTATCCTTAAACGTAAAGCTCATCTGATTAGCATTTACACCTGCCATAAGACTGTGTTGAGTATTCCATTTGTGCTTAACATCATAAGCAAGTCTGATACGATCTTGGAACGAATCGTCACGATAGATAGGCACTTCTTCTAAGGCTAAAGTCAGGGTATCTAATTTGGTTTGCACACCTGCTCTTGAAAAAGCAAGGCTAGCTTTACCAAAGGTTTTATTCGAATAGTAGTGTTTGTTGGTCAATGCTGTAATCCCCATATTTGACTGGTATCGTAGGTTCTGATTTCCTTGAGAAAAGAGCCCAGGGTTTTCCGGATCTAATTCTTCAGCAAGGAAATCAATACCAGAATTACCGGCTAAACCGATCAAGGTGAATACACCCGCTTTAGATGTAGGTACATTTACTTTAAAACTCAAATCTTGATATCTCGGTATTGCGTTTCCAGTTCCTGTTCCTTCAGCTGCACTACCTAATTTACTAACCAAGTCTACTACTGAGTATCGGTAATTTATAAGATAGCTAGCAGAACTCTTTTTACTAAATGGTCCTTCAGCTCCGAGTTCGACACCATTAAATCCCACTTGAGCAGTAAATTCGTGTTTGTCTTTATTTCCTTTTCTTAAGGATAAGTCAAATACGCCAGAAAGGGCATTTCCATAGATAGCCGGAAAGGCTCCTGTCATAAATAGTGAATTATCAAGCAGGTTATTATTAAGCATACTTACGGGTCCACCAGTAGCTCCAAGGGCTCCAAAGTGGCTAGGGTTAGGTATATCAATTCCGTCCAATTTCCACAATAAACCAGCGGGTGAATTTCCTCGTATAACGATATCATTTCGTGAATCATCATTGGCAGAAACTCCGGCAAATCCTGCGGCCATTCTCGCAACATCATTTCTACTTCCAGCGTATCTACTCGCTACTTCAGAATCGAAACTTTGGATGCTTATCGTAGCCAATTCATCTACTTTAGCATTGGTTTCTTTGGTAGCAGTAATGGTTACTTCGTCTAGGATGACTTGCTCACTTAAAGAGAAATTTATGATCAATTCCTTTCCCGATGTGAGGAGCATATTACTAAACTGTTGTTGCTTGTATCCTAAATAAGTACACATCAGACTGTATCTCCCCACTGGTAAATCATTAAGTGTATAATAACCATCTACATCTGTACTTGTACCGATGGTTGCTTCTTCATTAAGCAATTGGACATTTGCACCGATAAGTGGTAAACCTGTATCAGTATCAATCACTTGGCCTTTTATATTTTGAACAATATCAGTTTGGGCAGAAAGAGCCAAACTAAATAATAGGGATAATAAGATAGTTAATGTCGTTTTCATAAAGTAATGTTTGTGTCTTTATTAATTATTGATAATTCAAAACTAGGCCCAATAAGACACATAATTTTTAAATAGTGTTAGATATCAAAGATGTGGGATTAAAAGCAAAGAAATGGGTTAAAAACCAAGCTTTTGGGACGAATGACAAGAAATAAAATCCAATTTTCTAGGATTTATTAGCAAAATATTCTTTAATCAGGGGTACAAATTTTCTGGAAACAGGTACTTGCTCAGAAGAGTCACCCATCGATAATTTAAATCCTTGGGCGTTCCCTTTTACATCCTTTACTTTATCAAGATTTACGATAAAAGATCGATGGCATTTGATGATATAAGCAAGGGGAATTTGCGTGTCTAATTTGGTTAGGGTAGTACGATACATTTTTTTGTCAATATCGCTCTCCGATGCATGGAATACATTTACATAATTACCATCAGCTTCTGCATATAGGAAACTTTCTGGTTTTAGGCTTAGTTGTTCGTTAGCTGCATCAGTTTTAATGAGGATGCTGTTTGTTTCTTTGGGCAGATCTGCTTGGGGAATATTTAATTGCTGAACATCTCCTACATATTTTCTAAGCTTTCTATTATGGTCAAGGAGAATCATGAATGTGGAAGGGATAATGGCTAGAGAGAAGGTAGATACCATCATTTGGATGATGTTTTTTGGGTTGAATGATGATAATCCAAGCAAGCCTGAAAAAAGGCTATTAAAGCCCGCGATCCAGCTGATCATCATGATAAAGCCAAATATTTCTTTACCTACCGTCCAGTTTTTATCAGATATTGCTTTCGGGAAAAATGAGGGTATGAAATGATTAAAAATAGCAACGGTGACAAAGCTTATTACTCCGAAGCCCCAAATTTTTAGGGTTTTATATTCAGTAACAACTTTGTCTAAATCAAAAGGCTGAAAAAAAACTAAAAATGAACCAATAAACAATCCAACTCCTAATGATACCATTAAATTTCTAATGCCAGGTTCTGGTGCCGGATATGGTTTTTTTAGGATTTTAAACATGGATGTTAAACTTGACCAAAAATACATTAATACAGCATATTTGACGAATTAAAATCTCATTTAGAAAATATTAAGTATTTAATTATATGAGAATATTTTATGTTACAATGCTACATAATTGTCTTTTTTATAATGTGTTTTTTACTCAATATTTGTATTCGATTACTTAATCCAAGTAATAATTCCCTTGAGCGGTAAGTGTTTGGTAGCTTTAAATGAATGCCAAATGCTTACTTTCAAGGAATCTATCTCGTTATCTCCACCTATGTTGCATTGTTAATATTGATGATGAGTTCTAGCTCTGCATTTCGCTCGGTTTGAAAACACTAAATGTTTGGTCTCCTGGCTAAACTTTGACAAGATTTGACACTCTTCTGGTCAAGCATAAATTATCCGTCTAATTGATTTATATTGTATCAATACTTGATTTAAAATTGACAATAATTATGGATACAAATCGAAATAGAAGCATTGCGATGCTGACCATTCGAGTCATTTTGGGATTGATTTTTATGATGCAAGGTTTTGGGAAAGTATTTAGTTGGGGAGTAGAGAATTTGTATAAAATGGATTTTTTCCATGGAACCTATAAAGATTTATTGCCTGACTTTATCATTTATGGAACTGCGTACTATACTTCATTTGTAGAATTAATAGCTGGTTTTTTGCTGGTTATAGGTTTAAAACGAGATTGGGCGCTATATGCTTTAGCATCTGTGTTAGTGATTGTGTCCTTTGGACATGGACTAGCTGAACCGATTTGGGATTTGAGTCATGTGATGTTTCGTTTTGTGCTGTTAGTGGCTTTGTTGTTGTTGCCTGCCACTTGGGATACGATTAGAATGGACTCCTTGATTAATCGGAAAGTTTAAGGACAAACTCAGCATTGGGATTGTCGAGCTAGGATATTTTAATCTAAATTTGTTGTAGGAAAAGATTATGGAAAAGCCGGATATAATAGCCTTACTTTCTAAGCACATCAGAATTTCTGATGAGATGGCTACATTAATCACAGAGTATAGCCAAATTAAGAGCCTACCAAGGGAGACTACTATTTTACGTGAAGGACAGCGAGCAACAGAGTGTTTTTTTATTCTTCAAGGTTGCATGAAGAAATACTACCTACAGGATGGAGAAGATAAAATCACAAAATTTTACACTGAAGGAGAAGTTATCACACCTGCTAGTTATACCAATCAAGAACCGTCCAAGTACTATATTTCTACTATAGAAGAAACCATCGTTTCTTTTGGAGACCCCAATTCTGAAAATGAAATTTATAAAACCCACCCAAAATTAGAGTCACTCACTAGAAAACTGGGAGAGATTTTTATGGTTAAAACCAATAATGAATTTGATAATTGGGTGAGCCACAACCCCGAAGATCGCTACTTGAATTTAGTAAAAAATCGTCCTGACTTAATCCAACGCATTCCACAATACGATATAGCCAATTACCTAGGAATAAGACCAGAATCACTGAGTCGAATTAGAAAAAGATTAGCAAAATAATACCATAATTTACTTCTTAACTTAAGTCAATGAGAATGAAAAACTCATGGTCTAATTTCGTATCAAATAACAGATATGAAAAATATATACACTACTTTTCTTGATTTTCGGACTCCAAATTGGATCTAGTCAAGGCTCTATTGCACCGAGTTTAAACCAAACACAAAAACCAGACTACAAGTATTCGATACTGACTACTTGGCTTAGTTTTTCCAATGTTGGTAATCCAGCAACGAATACCCAACATTATGAATTAAGGTTTGCCTACCAACTGACTCCTAAGGATCAGATTGGAGTTAAATTAGCAACTTGGAAATTGTTTATGCCTTTAGGTATTGACCTTTGGGATGAGGCATTTTTAGATAAAGCCTATTTTTTTCCTGGTAGACTTAGAGAAACTGGAATAGGTATTACCTACCAACGAAAATTATGGAAAGGATTGTTTGCCACACTAGAAATAATGCCTTTGCTAACGGAATACATAGATGATAGTGGCAACTTATTAAGCAAAGGCTTCAAGGTTTACAATTCTTATCATTTAGGTTATCACATTCCGCTCTTTAAGCAAGGAAGATTTTTTATTGAACCGCAACTACATGTTAATCATTGGCCAATAAATAATGATGTGCATGCAGATTTTAAAGTACTAGAAAATCAGTGGGATGAGTTTTTCTTAGTGGAGCCTAATTTATATTTGGGTGTTAAATTTTAGCTCATAGAACTAAAAATAGTGGCTAGTTATCATTCTAAATTATCAACTGCTTAGAAAATGGTTTTATCCATTCAATTTAGCTAACTTCATAAGCATAACACCTTAGTCTAGCGACAGATAATTAAGAAAGCAAAAGCACCATGAATAAAAAATTCCAAGCACTTTTTGACCCGGAACAATATCATGGTTGGGGAAAAACTAAAAAATACTTTGAAGGCTGGTACTATAAAGTCATCAGTGCTGATGAATCCAAAGCTTTTGCTTTTATACCAGGCATTGCGATGGATGAGTCAGGAAATAAACAAGCCTTTGTCCAAGTGCTAGATGGTAAAAAATTAACCGCAGCATATGTAAAATTTGAAGCTGATGAATTCAGACCTCAAGCAGGAATATTCAAGGTAGCCATTGGCAACAATTCTTTTTCAAAAAAAGAAATTAAGCTTAACCTTCCAAAGGTGAAAGGAAAACTTCAATTCGAAAATCAGGTACCTTGGTCTAGTTCGTGGTATTCTCCGGGTATTATGGGACCCTTTTCTTTTGTTCCTTTTATGCAATGTTATCACGGCATTTTAAGTATGAATCACAACATACAAGGAAGCTTAGCTATTGCAGGTGAGGAAGTGGATTTTTCTGGAGGAAAAGGCTATATGGAAAAGGATTGGGGAAGGTCTTTTCCAAGTGCTTACATATGGATGCAAAGTAACCACTTTTCGAATGATGGAATATCGATTAAGTCTTCAGTGGCAAAAATCCCTTGGCTTGGTAGTACCTTTGTGGGGTTTATTGCCGGTGTTTGGTTGTATGATCGTTTAATTGAGTTCACCACCTACAATTTTACAAAACTCCGAAAATCATATGCCGATGAATCTAAGGTTGAAATCGTTTTAGAAAACCGAAAACATCGTTTGGTCATCACTGCTCATCGTTCAGATACCACAAAGTTAGCTTCACCTATTTTAGGCTTCATGGATGGACGAATAGAAGAAAGTATGACTTCTACCATCGACGTTTTATTAGTTGATAAAAGAAACAAAAAAGTATTATTAGATGATACTGGTAGAAATGCTGGTTTAGAAGTTGCTGGAAATATTGAGGAGATAATGATTTAAACTCAGACGTTTTGATATAATTTTAAATAGCCTTATCTTCTAGCAAAAATCAAATGAACAACCCAGTAATTCCTATCAATGGCGGTTTTCTTTTCAAATCATTTATGTTTAAGGGTGACGAATTTTGGCTAAGCTCCAATGAGGTAAAATCGGCTGAAAAGTTTGAAGCAGCGAAAGATAGAACAGGCATACGAAAATCAGTTGAGATTTTTGAATCTAGTAAAATTCAGGATATATCTTTCAATGAATCATCAAATACCATTAAGCTCAGCTATTTCAATAAAAAAGAGAAACTTAAAAAGTTAGATTTAAAGTTCAATGATAGTAAGCAAGCAACTCTTTACGGCAATTACTTGGGCGAGCAATTGGCGATGTCTAAATCTTCTATCCAGGAACAAAAAACCAAACCGCTCCTAATTAATGCAGGCTATTTAGTGATAGCTGTGGGCTTGACCATCTTTCTTGGATTTATAGATGATGCTTCTTCTTTTGAAGATGTGGGTAGCACCAGGAAAACAAAGGCAAACGCAGCCTTGATGGTTTTCTTATATAACACCATTGGTCAGACAGGCATTATAATTATTGGAACACTGATCTCCCTATTTGCAGCATACCAATTGTATAAACGATATAAGAATCCAACCAACAACGTACTATTTACAAAACAATAGGGTTGTAGAGTCTACAGTCTCTAGAGGCCTTTTTTTAATTTAAAAAATCAAAACAATGAAAAATACACTTGCTGTGTTATTAGTTATCGCTAGCTTATTGCTGGCTTGTTCATCTAGTATGACATTCGAAGAACAAATTATCAATGACTTAGCTACAAAGCTTCCGAGTGGAACATGTGATAATTATCCAAAAGGAACAATAATATCAAATATTAAGGTAGGAGAAATTGTGGATATTGGTTTAGATGGGATGACTGATGTATCTTATTCATTGACCTATGAGATAAAGGGTATTAAAAAAGATACTTCAAGTGCAATGCTTTATTTGAAACGAGGATCCCAATATCACTTGGCAGTCATGGGTTGTGATTCTGACCTTACCAATAAATAGAAGATAGACAAATGGCCAACTAAACAAGTAGATGTAATAAGCGAAGTCTTCTAGATTAAAGCTTAGCATAATTATAGTATTAGAACCTATAATTACAATTTTAATAGCACATCTATAGGCTGATCTAACCTTAGGCGTTGAGAACATATCTTCCTTAATTGGAGACAAAGGCTTATCATCATATGATAGATAAACAAAAATTCAATTTGTCATTTAATCATAAATGAATTTTTTTGTTAATTTGATTTTTGTTTTTTTTAATAACCTCTTATATACTATTAAAAAAGAGTATGAAAATTTTGCAAATAGTCCCATTGTTTTTGTTGCTTAACCCTCTGACACTAAGTGCGCAAATTTTAACAGAAAGTAAGTTGCCTATTATTATCATCAACACTGATGCTAGTGAAATTCCTGATGAACCAAAAATTCCAGGCCAAATGGGCATTATTGATAATGGCCTTGGACAAATGAATAACGTTGACGATATTTTCAATCATTACGATGGTCATATCGGTATTGAAACACGTGGGAATTCTACACAACTTTACGAGAAAAAAACATATACTGTTGAGCTTTGGGATGAAGAACAGCATGAAATTTCAGAGCCCTTATTGGGCATGGGTAAAGAGGAGGATTGGATATTACACGCCATGGTCCTTGATAAAACTCAATTGCGTGTTCCATTGAGTTTTGATCTTTTTAGAAAAATGGGTCATTATGCTGCTAATTATAGATTTGTTGAACTGATTGTGGACGGAGGATATCAAGGAATTTATATTTTGACAGAAAAACTTAAAAGGGATGATGATCGTGTAGATATTGCAAAATTAGATGAGGATGACCTTGCAGGGGATTCCTTGACGGGTGGTTACATATTACGCATTGATTGGACTTGGGATGTTGATGAGGAAGATCTTTTCGAATCCAATTATGAATCTCAAGCTGGAATTCCCATGAAATTCCAATGGTATTATCCAAAGCCTGATAAAATTCAAGCAGAACAAAAGGAATACATCAGCAATTATATGCATGATTTTGAAGACGCTATTTTTGGTGCGGACTTTACAAACGTTGACGGGTTTCGCTATACAGACTATATAGACCTAAATTCTTTTGTGGATTTTCTGCTAATAAATGAATTTACCAAAAACTCCGACGGATATAACTTAAGTACTTACATACACAAGGATAAAGATAGCAAAGGAGGAAAACTGACAGCAGGACCGATTTGGGATTTTGATCAATCTTATGGCTTGTCAACGATATGTTCTAGTCACATTCCTTCAGGCTGGACCTATTTGAAAAATCAGGAAGCTTGTGGAAATACAGGCACCATGCCACTGTGGTGGCAGGAGATGATGTCAGATCCTATTTTTATTAATCGACTCAATTGTAGATGGACAGATTTTAGGAGTCGATTTTTACAAGCAGATTCTCTATTTCTCTGGATGGATACTCAGACTAGTTTTTTAGAAGAATCACTGGATCGAAACTTTGAAAGGTGGGATTTTATAGGAAACAATATTTGGTTCGAGCCATTTCCAATACCAGAAACTTATGAAGCAGAAATTAGCTATATGAAAACGTGGATTCAAGATCGTTTGGAGTGGATGGATTCAAACATGGTCGGGAATTGTGATGATGAAATTTCTTCAATCAAAGTTGATATAAACGATCATTTTTTCTCATTTGCACCTAATCCTGCAAATGATAATATTTTGCTGTCTAACTTAAGAGGAGAAAGAATTGTAATTCATGATGCAAAAGGAAAGAAGCTAATTTCAATGTCAATTAATGAATCGGAAAAACAATTAGACCTAAGTACCTTATCTAGCGGTATATATTTTATTACGGAAGAATTGTTGGGAAATAGAATAACTAAGAAGCTAATCATTTTGTAAAATATAAGAGACAAACTAAGTGAGTTGGTAATTCATTGACCATCGGTCAACAACAACATCTACAAATAATGTACATAGACACAAAAAATGTCCATACACAGCATCAGTTAGGTAGTATCACTAAAAAAACCTTACACAAACCTCGCAAATATAGTCTACCAACAAACAAGCACATACAACAAAGCCAGCACAACAATACTCAAAAAATTTACCCAATGATTATCCACCCAATGGATACCACTAACTAGGTTTTCTCGACTACCGTGCTCCTTAATCTTTCCACTCAAGTTATACTTCGATTGGAAAATGCTGCCTAAAACACTATCCACCAACATCCCTCCAAATCCTGCAAACCAAATCACAACTGCCAAGCTAAGAACAGCGTGGCCTAGTAAATAAGCAACAAAAGCTATGATTCCCGAACCTATAAAACCTGCTAAAGTGCCTGACCAGCTCACTCCACCTGAAAGACCAACAGCCATTGGTTTAAAACCTACAACATCGTAAGTGGGATGCTTAAAATATTTACCAAATTCACTGCTTAGTGTATCGCTTAGAGCCACAGCGTAGCAGACAATAAAGGCCCCAAACCAAGCTGATTTTGGATAAATTGCCGAAGCTAAAACGATCAATAGGGAAGGACCTCCATTCGCTAATACCTGGACAGCTGTTCTTCCTTTTCTTTCGGCATCAGCAGGCTTATTTAGCTTGCTTGCTAAACTGCCAAGTAAAAGAAAAACAACAGGGTAGATGATGTAAGCAGGATGGAAAAAAAATAAAATGCTTAGCCCTAATAAAATAGTCGCTAGTGCACCACTCACATTAAGAAAGTTAAGTCGTTCCAGTATGATAACGACAAGCATTAACAGTAGACTAAGAACAATGGGCGAAACAATAAGGGTGAGCATTATTCTTGGTCTATTTTTGGAAATAATTGTCGAGTGATCGAAAGATGGATGGGTAATTCCAAGGTCTGATTGATGGCACTAAAATCATCATAGGCTGAGATTTTGTCATAACGTAAAGCTAAGCCAAACTCGAGTCGATGTTTATCATTTAACTGGTAAGCTAAGGACGTTCTACCAAGCAATCCTATACTGTATTTAAAGCCAGGTCTAAATAAAGCAATACTATGGATCATCCCAATAT
Organism: Saprospiraceae bacterium; assembly: GCA_020629035.1. Taxonomy (GTDB): domain Bacteria; phylum Bacteroidota; class Bacteroidia; order Chitinophagales; family Saprospiraceae; genus JAHDDO01. The sequence goes on from JAHDEC010000025.1 coordinate 58,369, forward strand.
CATATTGCAAACCCCAACGTTCATTAAAGGCTTTATACTTATTATATAACAAAGAAATACCCACCTGATTCCCCCAATCAATGGTTCTAAACTCCATACCTATGGCTAAAGGTCTAAAGCCAGAACGAAATTGAAAGTTATACGACTGATTGTTATCAAAAAGATCCGCTTTGTTCTGGTAAACAATTCCCAAAGCTCGTGAAGATCCCACATTAATCTGTTGAGAAGCAACATTGAACCAAGCCATAAAACAACATATCCCTATCGCAATTCTTAATCCCATAATGAAGCTTGTTTAAAGCGTTGTATAACTTGTGCCACAATAGAATGCTGGGCTTCTGTAGAAAGCACAGGCTCTTCTTCTTCTCCTTTTTGTTTACCGTAATCACCAAATTGGGCATGATTTCCACCTAGAATATCAAAATAGACGCTCTCATTTGGAGCAACAAAAGTTGGGAACTCACTTAATATTTGCGTACTTATTCCTTCAGGAAGCTGGTTTTGGCGCTCTAAAAAGATCGCTCTATCGTAAATGCGATCTTCTGAAGCCGTAATAGAGAGTACTTGACCTTGAAAGTC
>JAHDEC010000026.1 GCA_020629035.1 Saprospiraceae bacterium
AATGTAATGATAATGGTACGCCATTTATAAGTTCAGATGATTATATCACCTTTGATTTGGAGGTTACAGGTTCGAATACCAGTAGTTCGTATACAGTATTCTCTCCAAGTTCGGGCATTACACCGGCAACGGCTCCATATAATACCACCACTACATTCCAAATGGATCCAGGTACTGCAGGAATAAATATGCTATTGACCTTAAGAGTTGAAGATTCAAATGATACAGATTGTAGAATGTATGTTGATTTACAACCTCCTGGAGTTTGTTCAGAAGATTGTACAGATCCAAACTGTTTTGGAATTAAAGTAACAAAAGAATAAATAGTTCATGTGAACTAAAGATTAGCTATAAGAGAGTTTTAAAGGTGTACACATCCCCGTGTGCACCTTTCTCTTTTTTAAACACTATATTTTAATAAATGAACCATACTTATTCTCACTCGGTAAGAATAAAATGTAATAACCAGCTTTTAAATCTTCCACATTAATTTGATTATTGGAAGGTTTTTGTGTTTGTACTATTTTGCCGGCTCGGTCAAAAATATAATAAGGTCCAACACTCGTATTTTCTAAATTTATACTTAAAACATCACCAACTGGATTTGGAAAGAATTCCAATCTTGTATTTGTTAAGGGTTCATCTTTTACTGAGGAGTAGACCTGTTCATATCTCTTAGCTGAAAGTTTTCCAATACTTTCATAATTATCGGTGTAAAGCATTCCAGGGTTACCTTCTTTATAGGCATAGCCTGAGATATCCAAGAGCGTTTTAGTAAATGAAGGGATACCTAGCATAGTCCATTCTGTGCCATCCCACTGAGAACAATTGGCTTTATATAGTCCATCCGCATAATAGGCATATAGATTACCATTTGAATGGCTAGAAAGGTCAAATACATTTAATTCTGAACCAGCAATCCCTTCAGAGATAATATTCCAACTAGCTCCGTCCCAAGCATATATGTTGAGTGTGCCAGTGTGGGCAAGTGCTGCATAAATCGTCCCATCACTACCGATTTCAAGTTTATGATAGCTATTAGACCCATCAACCGTAGGAAGATCAGGATTTATTAACTCACCTAAAGGATCCCAAGTTGTTCCATTGTATATATAAGCTCTGGAATAAAGTGGTCCATTTAAAAACTCACTAGCTAAAAGGACCATTTCGTCATTGTAACCTATTTCCATGGTACACCTTAGGAGGTTATGTTCTGCTTCAGGCTGCATAAGTTCAACCCAGCCTTCATCCCAAAGAAAAACAAGTATTCCTGCACCAGATCGATAGGCAGATACATAACATTTTCCATCACTTGTAAAGGCTATACTGTGATAGCTGGTAGATAGTCACCAACCTGCTCCCATTCTATTCCGTTAAATTTACTTACAATCGAACTGTTTGCTTCCCTATAAACTCTCCATACTTCTTCAGTGGTAGGATCGACAGCTATAGCACCAAATAAATTAACTCCCTCAGATAGTTCACCCATTTGTGACCAGCTAGCACCATCATATTTATGGCTAAATACCTCGTTATCATACGACATAACTAAGGTGTAAATCTCATTTGTATTAGGGTTGATTGCACTCCAACATTTATGTTCAGAAGGCAAATCACTAAATACTTTATTTCCAACTTGAACCCAGCCCTCCGTATCTTCGACCACTTCAATCGTAAAGGTTTCCACTCGTTGATCAATACCATCACTAAGCGCTAAGTCAACACTTAAATTACCTGTACTAATCGGTATACCTACCAGTTGGGCATCATTGTCACCAAACGGTACAAGACTTAACCAAGAAGGTAGATTACTGACCGCTTCGATAGTTAGCGTTTGTTGGTCCGGATCATGAGCTAAAATGTCGTAGGCAATTGGGACATTCACCTGAGCCTTGGTAGTATTTGGGGAATGATACATTGGAACAGCATTTACTGAGCCTTGAGCATATGCAGAAAATCCTGCATTGACAACTTGACTGCTACTATTATCTAAAAGTAAGCCATAAGCTCTAACATATTCCTCATCAAAATCTTCTGCGAGTGTAACCATCATGGTTTCGCAATAAGAAGTTCCAGCTTCTGGATTTGTAGGTATGGAATTTTCAATTCCATGAAAATCACTCAATAAGCCTCTATTTACATGGTCATAAACCATAAACTCAGCATTAACGATTGCTGGTAAGTCTTCAAATCCTCCCATAGGTCCCAAATCACCCGCAGTGTAAAAATTATCTTGATTAAAATAAGGTGGATTACCAGTTACTCCATCTTCAATTAATATGCCTGCTAATCGATATTCAACATTGGACAAAGTACTAGTAAAATCAGCACAGACTGTAATTTCTAAATTCCGAGAAGTAGCATCATAATTTCGTTGGACATCTAAAGTAGCTGGTACATCTAAAGCAAGTTGTGCCTCAATGGTATCCATCCACTCAATAGGATCAAGATCCAATAAAGACCTATCTATGTTACTAGTAGGTAAGCCTGCTAATCCCGTACTATCAAAATAGCCGTCATTAGTTTCCATGGTATCATTTATATGTATCGCAGAAACTAAAACTCGCCCTGGATAAGACTTTGTGAGCTCTTCGGCCATAGTCAAACCTTGGGGACACCATCCACACCAAGTACCTACAGCTTCTTCTACAAAAACTATTTTTTGTGCATTAGCAAATTGAAAAGAAACGAAAAAAATAAAAACAAATGTTAGATGCTACATGTTGAGACTGTTAATGGTATGAGTCTAAATATAATTTCTTTTTTAGAGTTTGCCAATATCGAACCATCAAGAAGCTATAATTTTCAGTCTATTCAATTCAATTAATTGAATAGAAGTATTATTTTAGAAATTTTAAATCTTGCATAAACATAAAAAACAGATAAACTATGAGTATAGAAAACACAATCCAACGACTAAAAAGCGGAAATGATCGATATGTTGCAGATAAAATGGATCGTGGAGCCCAAGATATAGTGACTAGAAATGGTCTAACAGCTGGACAACAGCCGTTTGCTATAATTTTAAGCTGCGCAGATAGTCGTGTTGTTCCAGAATTAGCTTTTGATACAGGTTTAGGAGAGCTATTTGTGGTAAGAGTTGCTGGAAATATTGCTAATACTTCGTCCATTGCTAGTATGGAATATGCAGTCGCTCATTGTGGTACTAAATTAATTGTTGTTTTAGGACACCAAAGTTGTGGTGCTGTTACTGCTGCAGTTAATGGTGGAGACAATGGTTACAATTTGAATCATTTATTAGCTCACATCACACCAGCTGTTCAGGCTTCACCAGACGGAGCAAGCGTAAATGAAGTAGTTAAGATTAATGCACAAATGGTAGCACAAGAGCTATTAAATAGATCTAGTATTATTGGTAATGCTGTTGCTTCAGGGGATGTCCAGGTAGTGCCAGCATACTACAATTTAGATAGTGGAAAAGTTGATTTCTTATAGTATAAGCCTACTTTAAAATAAACATGTTAAATAGTGACTACCTTACTAGTCACTATTTTTTTTAATCTGATATAGATATGTACGTAAAAAAGAATTTTGGTTTTAAAGCAATAATGAGATTTTCAGGCAGCCATATAATTTGGCTCACCGCCTGGGCAAGTGCAGTTTCTTTTTTTTATTGGTTTACTCATTGGGATTGGCTTACCATTCCTTTTTTACCTATCTCTATCATAGGTACAGCGGTAGCTTTTTATATTGGATTTAAAAATAATCAAGCTTATGATCGATTATGGGAGGCTAGGAAAATTTGGGGAGCTATTGTAAATTCTAGCAGGGCCTGGGGCTCTGGGATTAAGGGATTTGTCACTAGCCAATTTGCAAAAGGAGATTATACTGCTGAGGATATCAAAGCAGTCCATACAAGAATGATATACAGACATATTGCATGGTTGTATACATTAAGAAATCAATTGTTAATTCCAACCTCTTGGGAGCATATCAGTCAAAGTAAACACATGGAAAGAACCACCAAAAAGAGGCGACAAACTATTGGCGTAGGCATGTTTAAGGATGGCAATACTGAAAAGGAGTTAATGAAGTTTTTACCAAAGGATGAATACGAAACCATCATTAATTTTAAAAATTCAGCTACTCAAATAATTGATCGACAGGCTCAAGACCTAAAAGAACTAAGAGCAAAAGGTTTAATTGAAGACTTCCGGCACATGGAACTACAAAAAATCCTTTATGACTTTTATGTGCATCAAGGAAAGGCTGAACGTATTAAGAAATTCCCTCTCCCAAGGCAATATGGATTTATGAGTGCAGTTTTTGTAGGTATTTTTATCTTTCTATTACCTTTTGGAATGGCGACTCAATTTCACGATGTTCCTTATGGTCATATATTAGCTGTTCCTTTTACGGTCCTTGTTTCTTGGGTCTATTTAATGATGGAATTGGTAGGAGATTATTCGGAGAATCCATTTGAGGGTTTGGGTAATGATATACCTATGCTTGCCTTGAGTCGAACGATAGAGATAGATTTACGAGAAATGCTGGGAGAGACTGACTTACCAGCTGGTATACAACCAGTGAATGGGGTTTTGATGTAAAAAGATAAAATCACTTAGCTAAGATGTGCGTAGTTAGTTATGTTCCGTTTCGCGATAAAATAATCATAAGTTCGAATAGAGACGAAACTGTATTACGAGAAAAACCAACATTGACCCAAGAAGTAATCAATGGAAAAACACTAACTTTTCCTAAAGATATTAAAGGAGGAAGCTGGATTTGTCATGACGGTCAGCAGCATTTTATGGTACTATTAAACGGTGCATTTGATCGACATGTCCGAAAGGAACCCTACAGGAAAAGTCGAGGTTTAATTCTAATCGAGCTAATTTCTTCGGACCATCCACTTAGCGCTTGGCAAAATTATTCACTAGAAAATATCGAACCATTTACCATTATCTACCATGATAAAGAAAACGAGATGTACGAATGGGTTTGGGATGGAACTGCGAAGTTTAGCCAGATTTTAGATAAAGCAAAAGTTCATTGCTGGATGTCTTCAACGCTCTATAATCGAAGAGAATGGGCGGAAAGAAAAGCAACTTTTGAGGCCATGCTTGAGCAGGACTTTAGCGAAAAAACCATTGATTTATTTCATAAGCAATGTCGATATAAAAACAAAAAGTATGGATGGACCATCGAATCCATTCGTACTGTGAGCCATTCACGGGCTAGCTTGACAAAAAACAACATTGAACTAGATTATAAAAATCTTAGATAGCCGGAAGCCTGCATAATTACCTTTCGGTATATGCTGATGGCTGCGGCAGTTTTTTGGAACTATGAAATGATATTATTTAAGAAGACCTTTGCTAGAACTTAGCATTACAAGCTGGACAATGTACTTTATCTCCTTCAGACTTTAGCTTGATGCCAGTAACATTTGTCTCTACAAATTGTTGAATAAAGGCTTTTTGCTGGGTTTTATCCTTATTCACATTAGATTTTGTTTGATCGATCACATAATCTTTGAACTTACCTTCATATGCTTGCTTACCCCAACAATTTGGACAAACTCCAGCTTCAACTAATGTATCATGATCTAAACTTGGTGCCGTATTTTTCCCTCCTAATAATTTACCTAAAAAACCCATGTATTTTGTTTTGTAAATTAAAGGTAATACTTACTATTCGGAATCCCTGTTAATAATGTACCTTCCTGTCAAACCCTTGACCATTTAGCTCCTTTAGGAACTGCACGAGAGCATAGAGCAACCTACTTTATGCCTTGCCCACTCAGGACGTTTTGCAAACCATTTTTCATGTTGCTTTTGTTCGTCATATGGAGATTTTAGCATTTCATAGAGATCATCTAATAAAGCATAATCACCTTTTTCTGCATCATCAATAACTAACTGAGCCATATAATTTCTCAGTACATATTTAGGATTGACCATATTCATGGATTGCTTTCTGGCTGCATCCGATGGTTCTTCCTTTGCTAGACGAGCTTTATAGCTAGTTAACCAAGTTAACCAAGCTTGCTTTGTGTCATCAGCTAAATCATCGTCATAAAAAGCTTTGGAAATCTTTTGAAGCATTGATCCAGGATTATCCACTTTAGTAAGATCAGCTAGTAGTCGATAAAATATGGTCATATCCGTTTCTGTTTTGACCAAGGTTTTGTTTAATTGATTAAACAGATCTAAGTCATTTAGCTGTCCATTTGTCAAACCTAGCTTATCGCGCATCATAGCTTCAAATTGTAACTTATGATTTGGCCCAAACTCATTAAGCACATCCTCAAAAGCCTTTACATCTTGGACTAATGGATATAAGGCATTGGCCAATTGTAGTAAGTTCCATAAAGCTATTTGTGATTGATTTCCATATCGATATCTTTTGTGCTGTCGATCGGTGGTATTTGGCGTCCAACCAGGGTCAAATCCCTCCAACCATCCATAGGGTCCATAGTCTATGGTCAAGCCTAAAATAGACATGTTATCTGTGTTCATTACCCCATGGACAAAACCTACTCGCTGCCAGTGCATGATCATCTTAAGTGTGCGCTGAGATACTTCTCTAAAAAAATCGATGTATCCTCTTTTAGTACCAACTTCGATTCCTTGAAAATGATGTTTAATGGTGAAGTCTGTTAGTTTTTTTAGTGTTTCAATGTCTTCCCTAGAAGCGAGTAGTTGGAAGTTTCCAAAACGAATAAAACTAGGAGACACACGACAAACTATAGCACCTGTTTCATAGGCTGCATTTCCATCATACATCATGTCACGCATTACCTGATCTCCACTTTTAATGAGTGATAATGATCGGGTAGTGGGCACTCCTAAATAGTGCATAGCTTCCGCACAGAGATACTCTCTGATCGAAGATCTTAAGACGGCTAAACCATCAGCTGATCTCGAATAAGGCGTTTCTCCAGCTCCTTTTAATTGGATAGCAAGGTGATGCTGATTATGTTTAATTTCAGCCAAGTTAATGGCTCTGCCATCGCCAAGCTGACCAGCCCAATGTCCAAATTGGTGACCGCCATAATTCATGGCATATGGCTTAGCTTCTTCAGGTATATGATTTCCTGAAAAGATATCCAAGAAGGCTCTACTTTGCCGATCTTCCTTGGAAATACCAAGCATTTCAGCTACATCATCATTTAGGTGGACTAGACTAGGTTTTGCTGGCTTTTTGGGGCTCACAAAACTGAAACAGGCTTTGTGAACTTGTCGTCTTGTATTTTGCAAATTGGGATCAGCTGGTAATTCAGATGAAAAACGATCTTGGATATTAAGCTTCATAAATTAGTGAATTATAGTTGCCCAATTAGGATGTTCGTTCCGCACCTTTTTTATAAAAGGACAAATGGCAGTTGCGCTTAGCTTGTGGCTTTCGAGATATTCAAAAACCGAAAGCACTAATTGCTCACCTATGCCTTGACCTCTTAGTTGGTATGGTACTTCTGCATGCGTCAAAAAATGCATGCCATCTTCAGTGACGTAGCTAACAAAAGCAGTGTATTTATCTACTTCCATAGTAAATCTTTTTTCTTCTGCTGCGTGTTTTAGTTCACCAGTTGTAATTTTTTCACTCATATTAACTCCCGATTTTTCAAATGTTTTAGAAGGTCTTTTTCACTAGGGTTTCGAAGTTTTTTGCCTTTAATTAAGAAGGTAGGAAAATTGAGTTTGCCATTGTTATATAAGTTCCTTAATTCTTCTTCATGGCTTTTATTTTCTTCCACATCTTTAAAGACGAGGTCTAATCCTAAGTTCTGAATAAATTGTTTGTAGTATTTAGTTTTATGACATCTTTGAGCTCCATAAAGGATTAGGTCTTGGCTACTCATTTTGGATAGTTTTTAAATATTCAATGGCTTTGTCGACATTTATGTGATAGTCATTAAAAATCACTCGATTTTCTTGGTCAATAAAAATAAACCAAGGTGTTCCACCTGTTCTGTAATCTTGCATGGTGCTTGAAATAAATTGACTTTCTTGATTTCCTTCATCATGACCAAAGGGGATATTGAGTTCATACTGTTTTTGGATTTCCTTCATTCGCTCTTTAGTGTTAGCAGACTTTCCTTCGAAAACAGTTTGAATAGCCAAGAAGGCTACTGTCGAATTGTCTCTTAGAGCATTCGTCATTTTTTGGAGAGCGGGCAAACCTTGACTATGACAGCCAGGACACCATGATTGGAATCCATAAATCACTTTGAATTTGCCTTCGTAATCAGCAAGTTTAATTGGAGATCTATCTTCTCCATTTGCATCTATCCAGTCAAAGTTTTGTAGTTCGGGCGCTTGTTGTCCTTCTATTCCATAGCTGTGTTTTTTCATAGATTTTCCGATGTCTAATCGTTTGTTGTTTTTAGTTGTTTGTCCCATTATCGAGCTTATGACAAAAAACATGAGGGTGATTTGAACGGCTATACGCTTCATGAGTGCTAATTAATTTGTACAGAATGAAAAGGGCTTGTTTAAGGCAAATAAGCTCTTCACTTTTGTCGCTACTAATAATAAACAATTAGCTATTAATAAAAGTTTATGCTAGCTTAGTTCCTGTTAGCTCTAGCCGATAAAATGAACGTTCAACATGAATATCAACTGTTAAAGATCCATACCATAACTTACAAGCACTTATCTTCAATCCACATTTTAAATTGAAAGTAGAAACCAACAGAAAATACATTTGGCCAAGGAAGTAGTCCATACTGAAATCGAAGGAAGGAAGCTAAAAATTAGTAACCTGCAAAAAGTTATTTACCCAGATACATCGGTAACTAAAGCAGAAATCATTCAGTACTATCTTAGCATTGCGCCTATCATGCTAAAATATGTTAAGGATAGACCACTAACGCTTATTAGATTTCCAGATGGTATCCATAAAGGACACTTTTATACTAAATCAAAACCGGATTGGACACCCACATGGATAAAGAGTATAGGAATAAAACATTCAGAAGAAACGATTGAATACCTCTTAGCACATGAATCTGCAACACTCGTTTGGTTAGCTAATCTGGCAGCATTGGAAATCCACCCAATGCAAATGTTTAGTTCTCAAATGGAAAAACCTGATCACTTTATCTTCGATTTAGATCCACCGGTCAATGGGGACTTCCAAATAGTCAAGAAAATAGCTTTTGAACTTAAAGAATTTTTGGAGTCCAAGGGCTACATTCCTTTTGTTAAAACATCAGGAAGTAAAGGGCTCCATATATTCGTTCCCATCGTTCCTGAACATACACATGAGGAGATGGTTATACAGGTCAAAACATTGGCCAAAATCTTCGTAAAACAGCATAGTACTACTTGTACACTTGCCATGTCTAAGGAGAAACGAGGTGGTAAAACACTCATAGATATTTTTAGAAACCACAAAGCACATACTACAGTCGCACCATATAGTATGCGAGGTAAGGAGGGGGCACCTTTATCTTTTCCCATTACCTGGGAAGCGCTGAAGGATATCCATCATTCGAAAGATATAACCATTCGAAACTATCAGGAATACCTAGACAAGTTTGGAGATGTTTGGGATAGCTTTTACGAAGATGCAACTGATTTAATCCCATCATCAAACGCTAATGAAATTGATCCCAAGGTGGCAGAGAAGCTTGATGAATATATTAGAAAACGAGATTTCGACATTACGCCAGAACCCTCATTAGCTCCGATAAAAACCAAGGGAAACCAGTTTTGTGTACAACTCCACAACGCCCAGAATTTGCACTACGACTTGCGCCTCGAAAAAGATGGCGTATTGCTCAGTTGGGCTATCCCCAAAGGTTTACCCACAAAGATCGGTCTTAAGCGCTTGGCTATACGCACGGAGGATCATCCGATGAAATATCTAGATTTTGAAGGAGTTATTCCTAAAGGTCAGTACGGAGCTGGAGAGATGTGGGTCTATGCACGGGGAACTTTTAGCTGGGATAGTCAGAAAGATGGAAGCTATAAGTTTACTTGTAAAGCACCTGGTTTAAATAGAAGCTACAAAATCTATCGGACAAAGGATGCTCAGTGGATTATAGAAATGATAGATAATGCGGACTTTAAGAAAATAGAATTACCCATAGAACCGATGCTTGCTGGAGTAAGTAAAGCTTTGCCAAAAGGATCGAAATACAGCTACGAAATTAAATGGGACGGGATTCGCACCATTGTCCATGTTAATGGAAAATATGTAACTATTTATTCTCGGAGTGGTCGAGATATTTCGGAGCATTTTCCAGAGCTCATGGATCCAGATTTATTTGAAATCGAACAAGGGATTTTTGACGGTGAGATTGTGTGCTTAGACGAACAGGGTAGGCCAATGTTTAGTCAGGTAATCTCAAGAATGCACACAAAAGGAGAGGCTTCTATTAAACTTGCTTCCAAGAAAAATCCAGCAGTATGCTACTTGTTTGACTGCATCATGCTCGATGGAAAATATATCGTAAAAGAACCTTTGCTAAGAAGGCAAGCCTGGATGAATGTTGCCTTTAAGAGTGGAAACATCTTCCGTAAGAGTGAGTCCATGGATGATGGTCAGGGACTATTCGATGCAGCAAAGGCCATGTCTTTGGAAGGAGTCATGGCAAAAAGTAAAAATGGACCTTATTTAATAGGTCAACGAAGTGATCATTGGCTAAAGGTTAAGTTTCGAACGAACGAGCAATGTTACATAGCAGGATATACAAAAGGGGAGGGCGATCGTTCTGGATTATTTGGTTCTATGCACCTTCTTAAACCTGAAGATGATGGCTCTTTAAAATATATGGGTAAAGTAGGAACAGGATTTGATGCTAAAAAGATGAAGATGCTTTTGAAACGATTTGAATCAGTGGTCAGTAAAAAGAAACTGTTTCCAGAAAAAACCGATGATGATCGTAATTCAGTATGGCTTAAACCGGAAATTCTGTGTGAAATTCAGTATGCTTCCTTAAGTTCTACAGGTACTTATCGTGAACCGGTTTTTGTAAAATTAATTGACAAAAAATAAAACTAAGCTATTATGAGATCTATATGGAAAGGTCATATTCGATTTTCTTTAGTTACGATTCCAATCCAAATTTTTAGTGCGATAAACAAAAGCAAAGACATTAGTTTTAAGCAGTTGCACAATGAAGACAATGGTGGAATTAAGTACATGAAAGTTTGTAAAACTTGTGAAAAAGAAGTGCCGTATGGAGATATTGTAAAAGGCTATGAGTACGAACCAGACAATTATGTTGTCATGGAGAAAAGTGATTTTGATGCTATCAAATTAAAAAGTAATAAGGCGATAGATATCGAAGCATTTGTAGATTTAGATGAAGTACATCCGACCTTATTTGAGGCCATTTATTTTGTGGGACCTAGCTCTGAAGTGGCAAAAAAGACCTTCAGTTTATTTACCCAAACATTGAAAAAAACAAAAAAAGCAGGCGTAGGAAGGATCATTTTAAGAGACAAAGAAGATGTAGTTTTAATGGTACCCTATGAAGGTGGACTCATCATGTATAAACTGCGATATCCATATGAGATGCGATCTATGAAGGATGTTCCGGATCTAGAAGAAGCTGAAGTGGATGAGGCTCAATTAAAATTAGCAGAAACCTTGGTTGATTCCCTTGTGACTACTTTCGATAAAATAGATTTTGAAGATAGGTATCGACAGGAATTATTAGCTGTCGTGCAGGCGAAAGTGGATGGAAAAGAAATTGTCAGTATTACGGAGGAAGAAGTAGAAACACCTGTCGTGGATATTATGTCAGTACTTAAGCAGAGCATTGAAAAAGCCAAAAAAGGCGCCTAATGTATGCTTAGTATTCTCAGTTGGAACATACGTCAAGGAGGAGGCTCGCGCCTTGCCCAAATCTGTCAGAAAATTATAGATAGTAAAGCCACCATTGTTGTACTTTCTGAATTTAGAAACAACCAGTCAGGCATTCAAATCCGAAATTATTTACTAAAAGCAGGATATCGACATCAACATGTAAGCGCTGCTGAACGAGATGTAAATAGTGTGGCCATATTTTCAAAATTAGCTTGCAATTTTCAAGGATATTCCAACATTGATCCTGAATATTCGGCTAATGTAATTTCCGCTTCTTATGATGCATTTGTGGTCTATGGTATGTATCTACCACACAAAAAGAAGCATGTGTTATTTGACTTTCTCATTGATCAAGCAGCCCGAGAAAAACCAGCGATTATGGTAGGTGACTTTAATACTGGTATCAACGGTATCGACCAAAAAGGCAGTTCGTTCTGGTATGAGGATAAACTAAAGAAACTACATAAAGAGGGTATGCAAGATGCCTTTAGAGCAAAGCATGATGCTATTAAAGAGTACTCTTGGTACAGTCATCAAGGGAATGGATATCGTTATGATCACAGCTATGTGCATGCCTCCATTTTGCCGATAGTCAAAGAATGTTATTATGAGCACACTTGGCGCGAAGAAAAGTTATCTGATCACTCACCTATGATGCTGGTTTTAGGTTGATGTTTGAAAAAACTCTTCCATTATTTTAATTGATTCTTTTGGTTGCTCTTCCTGGACAAAATGCCCTGCTTCTATCTTATGATAGTTGGCTGTTGGGAATGCTCCCAACCACTTATCTAGATAATCTAAGCCAAAAAATGGGTCTTTTGTGCCCCAAATAAATTGCATTTTGGTGTCTGATAAGGCTTGTTTATGTTGCCAATGCTGTTCATACCAATCACTAGATGCTGTTAAAGAAAGAGCTATGTCATAAAGGGCTTTCCTGCTTTTAATCTTTTTAAAAGGATTTTTGAATCCAGCTTTAACTTCTTTGGATAATGCAGTTTTATTATAAAAGGCTTGATTTAAAAGAGTAGTTAATGGGAAATTAAGCCGTTTGTATAAAAACTTCCCAATAGGTGAGGATATCAGCTTGTCAGCTTTTTGAAGGGTTTTATTGCTTTTCGTTTCCCAAATCCAGGTATTAAATAGAACAATCCGTTTAATATTTGACGGATACTTCATAGCATAAGGGAGTGCAATAGGTCCTCCAAAATCATGGACTACCAGGGTAAAGTTTTGGATTCCAAGTTTCTCAATAAACATGTTAAAATTAGCAGCATGATTTTGAGGCGTACCCTCGAATTTATCTGATTTTTGTGAAAGCCCAAAGCCTACATGATCCATAGCAATGCAGCGATTAGTTTTAGAGAAATGCTGAATAAATTTACGGTAAAGAAAACTAGATGCTGGTGTCCCATGGACAAACACAATTACTTCCCCCTTTCCCACGTCTGTATATGACATGGAGTAGCCATTAATATCTATTTTATAATAATCCATACAAGGTAGATCTTTACTAAGTATAACAGTAAATTTATAGACAAGTTGTGAGATTTTAGTCGAATATTAACCATACGAACAGATGCTATTCCTTTATTTGCAAAACCTTAATGATTTGCTTAACTTAGGTTTAAAGCCATAAGTGTGAGACAGAATCTTCTAATACTTATTCTATTTTTTGTTCAATCCTATTGTATTGCACAAGCCGTCACTTGGACTAAAGATATCGCACCAATTATCTATGAGCATTGTTCGTCATGCCATCACCGAGATGCTATAGCTCCCTTTGAATTAATGAATTATATCGATGCGGTCGCCTTCGCAGATTGGATACATCATGCTGTCGAGGAACGAAGCATGCCACCTTGGCCAGCCAATCCTGAGTATGTTCATTTTAAAGATGAAGCATTATTGAGCCAACAAGAAATCGATGAAATTATTCAGTGGGTGCATGATGAAATGCCTTATGGAAATGCAGATGAAGAACCTGATCCACCCGTTTTTCCTCCAAAAGGTTCGTTGCTGGAGCAAATCGATTTTACCATTGCTATTCCGCCCTATACTTTACAGTCCAATGTTGATGAACTTCGATGGTTCACCTTTGAAAACACCTTTGAGGAAACCATTTACATCAAGCGAATGGAGGTGATGCCTGGCTTAGAGAATGTGGTTCATCACTTAGATTTATTTGTGGATTATACGGATCAAAGTAAGAATAATGATCTAGCCGATCCTCTGCCTGGCTTTGGTGAAGATTTTGGATATCCTAACCTGAGTCACTACTTAAACGCATGGCAACCAGGTGCAAATATTCTGGATTATCCTGAAAATTGGGTCTTTGAAGTTGCACCAGGAGGAACCTTTGTTATAGAAATTCACTATGGTCCTCTGGGCGAAGGTCAAATAGATTCAAGTTATATGAACATTGAATTTTTAAAAGATGGAACTCCAGAAAGAGCCATGAAAGCAGGTTGGTTAATGAATCATTCTTCGCATTTAATTGATGGTCCGCTAACGATTCCAGCCGATGAAACAGCCACTTTCCACCAAATAACCGAACCAATGTCACAAGATATTTCGGTGATAGCTATTTGTCCCCACATGCACTATTTGGGAAATAGTTATAAAATCTGGTATGAATCGGCCAGTGGTGATTCAGTACCCATGATAGACATTGATAGGTGGGATTTTCATTGGCAAAAATATTATGCCTATCAAAAAGTATTTAAGATACCGCAAGGAGCTAAGTTGATGAGTGAGGCCAGTTATGACAATACACTTAACAATCATGATAACCCCAATAATCCACCCATCACAGCAGGTCTTGGTAGCAGCACAGAAGACGAGATGCTTCTATGTTATTTTATCTATGCTGACTACATGGCTGGTGATGAGGATATTGTGATGGATAGTACACTACTGATAAGTACGACTCAGCCTGATTTTTTTCCTCAACAAATGAAGGTTTATCCGAATCCAGTACAACATACACTAAGCCTTGATTTAGCCAAGGATGTTCCGGCTTACTATCGGATTTTAAACAGCACCGGACAAGTATTCCTAGGAGGCAAATCGGACGGGAATACGGTTTCTGTTTCTAGTCTACCGCCTGGCTATTATTTTATGGAATGGTATGATGGAGAACAACGATATGTCACTTCTTTCGTTAAACAATAATGTAAAGTATAGTTAGTTTAGCTGTTATTAAACGAGTTTTTGAAATCTCTAAATCTAATTTCTCAATAATAAATCAAGCCATTGAATTAATCCAATGATTAGTGTATTACAATCTATAGTTCTACTCTTCTTCCTCAATTCAATAAGCAACATTGAAAAAACAAAGATATACTTGCTGCCTGGGCAGGGATCAGATGAACGAATTTTTGAGAAACTCAACTTTCCTAGTCATTACGAAACGGTAAATATTGTGTATGATACACCGCACAAAGGTGAAAATTTAGCTTCTTATGCTAAAAGAATAGCTGAGCAAATCGAAGAAGATGATGGCTTTATATTATTGGGTGTTTCCATGGGTGGAATGATAGCGTCTGAAATAGCTGAATTAAAAAGTCCTGAGCAAATCATTATTATATCTAGCGCAAAAAATGCCAATGAATTACCAGGCAGATATACCTTCCAAAAGTCAGTACCTATCTATAAATTAGTTGGACCAAAACTATCCAAAACGGGAGCTCAGCTCTTACAGCCCATTGTCGAGCCCGATAGAAACCAAGCTAAAGATACTTTCAAATCCATGTTAGCTGATAAAGATCCCATTTACTTAAAGCGCACCATAGCGATGATCATAAATTGGGATCTAACAACTATCAATGAATCAATCGTCCATATCCATGGAGATAACGATCATACGCTTCCGTTGAAAAACATCAATGCTGATATAATTGTAGAAGATGGTTCTCATATGATGACACTCACTCGAGCAAACGAAATGAGTGCCATCTTAGTAGATGTTTTAAAGTGAAAACAAGTACCATTTTATGATTAATCTAGCTTGCCTACTTTATTCTATAGACTTGCTGATCACTGTCGATTAGTAATTGATAATCTTTAAACATAGCTAAGCCAATTCTTATTTGACTTGATTTAAGTATGGTAACTTCTACGTCTGTCATTTCTATATCTCCTAGCTGTAATTTCGACAAGCTACTTGTTTGCTTTGTTACATCTCTAAGTCCTGAGATGGTAAACACCTGATCCACACTGGTTGTAAAATCTAATTCGGCAATTAGTTTTTGGGCAAGTGGATGATTTTCTGGTATTGATAGGCTTGATGAAGAACCTAAATCTATGATCGCATTATACTCAATGCCGTCGACACTAAGAGTTGTATAGGGTCTTCCTTTTTTTCTATCTATCTTGATAGCCGTAAATCCATCATGATTAATTGTTTGATTTGAAAGGGTCATCATTTTAGTATCAAAATCAAATAGCCAATTGGCCTTAGCGATAATTGGTTGGCCTATAATACCGCCAAAATCCTCCATTTTTTGCTCGATACCTTCGAGTTTGCCATTGACCGCAAAAGTGTTTTCAAAACTTACATCTCCTATACTAATAGAAGCTACTTTATCTTGCCCAAGTTTTATGGATTTATTGGCAGCACCTTCAACTTCGGTAATTTTTCCAGTTGGTTTTTCTTGAGCGATTAGACTTAAATCTGCACCAGTATCAAAAATCATATTTTTAGCTTCCCCATTAACCATGGCTTTAATTTCAATTAATTCTGAATTCATAGTGAAAGGAACTTGAATATTGAATGAATCAAGACTAGTCTTTCCCTTTTTTTGTAGGTTCTTAACGGAACAAGCTGTGAGTAATGTGACGCCTATTAAAGACAAAAATATTTTTTTCATAATGTTGTTTTTTTCTATAATGTTAGTTGAATAATTTGTTCTCTAAAGCCACCAAATATTCCTACACCTCCCTGAATGTTAGAGTGAATTTGCACAGGTTCAACAAAAAAGTCCCCCAGTGCTAATCTATAGCGTTCCAGGCTTATATAATATTGATACATATCGAGACTAATGGATCGAACTCGTATGGTGGCTAATATTTCTCCAGCATTTGCTTTACTTAGATTTCTGTCTGCTGTGAGAAAATTTATGGATAATTGTTTACTTTCCAGATCTGGCTCCTTTATAAAAATGGCTTTTAAACCCTGAGTAGGATCACTTATGTCTGCTAAGATGCTCTGATTCTCTGCGGCAAGATCTCGACTAAAGTGAGCAAATTCAATTTTTTCTACCTGATTAGCAAATAGGGGAGTTATGCTGGAGTCCTGATATTGGTAAACAACATCTACCATGAAGTATTGCTTATCATCAATATCCACATTAATTAAGACATCAAATTCCCATGCAGGAATCCCTTCATAGTTTTGATATGATGAATCTATAAGGTCAATGGCAAAATCATAGGGGAGACTAGATTTTGCTTCTATATCGTCAAAATCAGGATGGCTAGCCTTGACACTAAATTTTTTATTAGGTTCAATATCGATTTCAGACAAAAGATAATTTCCATCAGATAGGTGGGGAATCATAAATTGCTCACCTTCATTTGTGCTTATTTCCACAAGGGCATCTGGAATACTAATTATTTGATCACTATTAATTGGAATGGTCTGACTCAGGCCTATACGTATGGAATCGTTCGAGGTAAAAAGTCCGTTGAGTACGAGTTTAGGCTTTTCTGTAGTTTCAGGGAATGGAACAAGCTGTTCACAAGATGAAAGCAGAAATCCAGATAAAATTATGATGAATATTAAAGATATATTTTTCATTGTAGAAGCTTAAAAGTCAATTGAATAAGAGAAAAATGGGATAATAGGCAGTATGGATAATTTTTTGAGTTGTAGATCGCCTTCTTCGTTATTTTCAATAAAAAACAGAAATGGGTTTAACCTGTTATAGGCATTATAAAATCCTAAACTCCAAGTCCGTTGTCCTAGTTTTACTTCTTTATGTAAGTTTATCGAAAGATCTAATCTGTGATAAGCTGGTGCCCTCAGATTATTCTTTTGTGGTAGATAGCTTACTAATCCAGTTCCTCCAAGATAATCTCCATCAGCTTGCCCTGAACTGGGTGCCAAGTATCTTGTTGTTCCTAAACTATAAGCATGGCCTGTTCCGTAAATCCAAACAGCTCCGATATCAAAACGATCACTAAAACTGTGCATCAAGGTTAATGATAAATCATGTCGACGATCGTACTTATAGGGAAAGGGATTACCTTTATTGAGTTCATCAAACTGTCGGGTGGTAGAGGATAAAGTGTAGCCTATCCAGCCAGTAGTTTTTCCGGTTTTCTTTTCTAGTAATATTTCAGTACCTACACTTTTACCTGTTCCAATGGTAACTTTATCTTCCCAAGATTCGCTATTAGAAAAGACGCTAAAGCCTGTTTTATACTCTAAGAGATTATCCATTTGTTTTGCAAATCCTTCAATGTTTAGGTAGAAGCCATCTGCTAATTGTTGATGGTACCCAAGAGCTGCTTGCCAAGCATTCTCTGGTTTTATGCTGTTTGTACTAGGCACCCAAAGATCGGTTGGAAGACCTAGACCCGGGCTGGTAAGTAAATGCACAAATTGGGTCATCTTGGAGATGGAAGCTTTTAATGATGCTGCCGAACTTAGTTTATAGGCAACAGATAGACGTGGCTGGATAGATAGATAATTAGTCTCTTCGGGTAAAAACAGTGCAAAGCGAATACCTCCATTTATACTGATATGTTGATTTAGTGAAAGGTCATCTTCTATGTATGCACTTAATGAGGGTACATTTAGTGAGTTATCTCCGTTTGCTACAATTACTGGATTTTCTGATGCTTCCTGGATGCTTAAAGTATTTACTGTTGGAGTAAAATTATGTGAAGTGAAGCTAAGTCCTGTTTTAATATAGTGCTTACTGGAAGGAACAAAATCCAAATCATAGCGAGCAGTTAGATCTTTAATTTGGCTAGTTGTTTCAAAGGATTGCTGTTCTTGTACTTCCAAATTTTCAATAAGACTATTTTCGTTAATTGATCGATAGTTGTATTGAGTATAGCTCAATGTTGTGTTTCCAAATAACTTTGGAGAAAGTTGTTGATTCCATCTAATGGCGGCTATTTTATTTCCCCAACCAATATTAAATTGACCTTGAGAATAATAGCGGTCCCATTCATCTTTAAATTCATCATCGCCACCGTAGAAACTTAGATATAATCGATTTTTATCAGAAAATTTGTGGTTAATTTTTAGATTGACATCATAGAAATTATAGGATATCGCGGATACATCCTTGGTTGTTGGATCAGGATTTCTAGGTCCTTTTTGGATAGGGGTAGTCAATAAATCGAGCCAAGTTCTTCTAGCAGAAATGATAAACGAAGTTTTATCTTTTACTATGGGTCCTTCTAGGCTAAATTTACCAGAAACAAGACCTAAGCTAAGATTTCCCTTTAATGCTTTCATATTCCCTTCCTTCATTCTGATATCTATAATGGAAGATAGACGTTCACCATAACGAGCTGGATAACCACCTTTTGTTAGTTCCACATTTTTAATGGCATCTCCATTGAATGTTGACAAAAAGCCAAACAAATGATTTGCGTTATATACAGGAACTCCATCCAATAAAACCAAGTTTTGATCGGGTCCTCCGCCTCTGACATACAAACCACTACTTCCTTCAGTGCCTGATTGGACCCCTGGCATAAGTTGGAGAATTTTTAGAACATCTCGTTCACCTAAAAGAGCGGGTAATGATTTTATTGATGCTAGATCTATCGTGTTTGTGCTCATTTTACTGTCGTGAATAAATCTAGATTGATCGTCAGAAGCTACAATAGTAACTTCTTCAAGTTGCATGCCTTCTTCAAGGTAAATGTTGATTTCTACATTTTTCACAAGGTTAATCAGCGTATCAACATTATTATAACCGAGATATGAATATTGGAGATTTTGCTGACCTTCTGGTAGACTTAGGCTATAAAAACCATAAATGTTGGTGCTCGTTCCTTGTTGAGTCTCTTGGTTATAGATAGAAGCACCTATAAGACTCTCCTTGCTTGATGCTTCATAAATATAACCACTGATGGTATGGTTATTTTGTGAAACTACTGAATGGCTTGCTTTACTATCATGCTTTGCACTAACTGACCAAGGGGTAAATACCCAAAGTATTAAAAGGGAGGATAGTATAAAAGAAATCGTGTTAGATCTGTTGCGTTGTTCTACCATTGTTTTGATTTTTATAATGAGTAACTCATAGTATCGATGTTACCGATTACCTAAATGACGAATGCTCGCAAAAAAAGGTTTGGAGGAGTTGTTAATTATCAGGTTTTTAAGCGATGTTGTGTGTGATTTTTAGTTGGAATGGCATGCTAGTTTCCTGTTTATGAAGACAAAGAAGCTTGGTCCTAGCTCGTAATAAAAATCTTTAGCCTTGGGTTAGCGAATACTACCTTTCTCTTTAATTTAGACTCGAGCAATAACTAGCATTTTTACTTAATCACAGTAACATCACCTCCGCGCTTTAGAAAAGTGCCATCGATGACTCTTAGTTGAGCTATCCAAGTGTAGACACTCGGGGTTACAAATTCGCCTTTGAAAGTACAATCCCATCCTTCACCTGGCTCATTAGGAGGGATGTTATGTTCTTCGAACATAAGTTCACCGTAACGATCATAAATGTATAAGTAGACAATTTCTACTACCTCATCATTGGTAAACAAAGTGAAATGTTTATTGGTAAAGTCTGCCCAAGGAGAGATAATATTTGGTGGCATCACCCTTGGTGCATAGGTTCTTCTCAAATATATTTCACTGGTTGATTCACACCCGTAGATATTAGTTACAGTAACCGAAATACTGACGTTTTCTTCAAGATCAAATACCTTTGGACTTTTGCAATCATCGCAACTCAAATTACCATTGGGATCATTCCACACAATAGATTCGATTAAGCTGTCTGCTTGATTGTATGATAGATCTATTTGACCCTCATCATCAATATGTAAATCGATATGTGGATCGGAAAGCCAACTACTTAATGTTCCAATGGAAACCAGTTGCAAGCTAGTGTCTACCTTACAACCATTATTATCAATTATTTCAACACTTTGAATATCTGTTCCTTCTAGTTCAGTATTTGTTGGGTCAATTTCGCTACCATCTAATAATACAGTGTATGGTGAATAACCTCCAACTACTTCAAAGTTTTCGAAAAAGAAGATATCATTATCACACGAAGCTTTACTTAAATCGAACAGTATGTTTTCAGGCACATTCGTTTCTTCTTCTATGCTCAAGTTTTCCTCTTTTTTACATCCATTTTCAGGGTCGGTAACGATCACTACGTAATCATTAGGAGCCGTAGCACTTATTTCATTACTAGTAGAAATCAGATTTTCGTTGCTATACCAGGCAGTTGTTGTCTGGTTAGAAGATGGAATTATTCCTACTGAACCTTCATTATTATTGCAAGTGATGAGGGTATGATAGGTACTAAAATCAGGACTAATGGTATCTATACTTATTTGTGAAAATCCATTAGTTGTGCATCCGTTTTCGCCAATTGCAACACACTGATAAATACCTGCTTCCGTA
Organism: Saprospiraceae bacterium; assembly: GCA_020629035.1. Taxonomy (GTDB): domain Bacteria; phylum Bacteroidota; class Bacteroidia; order Chitinophagales; family Saprospiraceae; genus JAHDDO01. The sequence goes on from JAHDEC010000026.1 coordinate 21,395, forward strand.
GTTGTAAAGCTAAGTTCATCAGTTATTAGATTATCGCTAGCATCAAGCCATTGGATTTCAGAAGCACCCACAAGATTGTCTGCAGAGAGCGTAGCATTTGTGCTAATGCAATTAATTAATCCATCACTTAGACTAAATGAAGGAGCAATGGTATCTATAGGTATATCAATATTTAGTTCTGTTGTACAGCCATTCTCCGCTGTTGCAATTAGGATATAACTTCCTGCTTCACTGGTAATTAAATCATTGTTGGCTATTTCATTTCCATTGGAATCAAACCAACGATAACTTTCGGCTTCATCATTAGTTATTACTATAGTTACGCTTGTGTTGATACAATTGATAGTTTCAATATCGATCAAATTAACCATCGGCATTTCATTATCACTGATAACCTCAAAATTAGTAGTGCTTTCACACCCATTAGTTGATGTATAAACAACATAGTAGTTTCCAGCTTCACTCAGTATAGGTTCTGAACCTAAATTATTTCCCAAATCATCAAACCATTGAACATTAATAAGCTCATGAGTGCTCGATAGGGAGGGAACTGTATTAGTTGTTTCACAAGTCAACAAACTGGTGGAAACCTCTGCACTTGGTGCTTCAAAATCTTCAACAACAACAAAAGAAGACATGCTTTCACAACCTGCTTCATCAATAACTATTACCGTGTAGTTTCCTCCTTCTGAATATTGTAAGCTTGTTTGGCTACCTAGACTCTGTCCTTCTGCATTTATCCAGAGAACACTAGCTGGTTCACCATCTAAAGTGATGCTTGCAATACCTGATGATTGGTTACAATTTAAGCTATCAATAAAATTCAATTCTATATTAAGAGACTCCACATCCCCTGTTAAGATATAGCTTGCCGAAGAAACACAACCATTTGTGGCTACAGCGGTTGCTGTATATTCGCCTAATTTATCAGCCACTAAATTTTCTGAGGCTATCATGTTTCCTTCCGGATCAGTCCATGTAATACTTGTTAAAGTAAGATTTGTATTTACTGAAAGGCTTGTACTTGGAGATAGACATGTTAGTGCGCCGCCTACAATGCTTATTTCTGGCTCTGCAAAATCAGCATAGATGGTTTCAGTTCCTTGGACGGTACATCCTGATCTAGTATCCATTAAGACCCAAGAATAATCTCCAGGGGTATCTAATGTTTCGTTATCTGAGCTTAATACTTCACCAGATGGTAAAGTTATTTCTAGGACAGAGTGATCAGTTTGAGATGTAATATTTAAATCAATACTAGTTTTATTACAATCTAAGATGGCTAGATTGAAAGTGATATTGGGATCGAAACCACTGCAGGCAGATAGAGAATCTAGAATAAATATTTCTTGTTGACATGTGATGGTATCTACTCCATCAGTTATTACATAATTTCTAAATCCTTCGAAAGGTAGACCACCACATGCACCTGAAATATCATCGTTAGCATGTATAATTAGAGGAAAGCAAGGAGTACCTATCGTACCATTTAAATCTTCAAATAAATCAGCATCTAAGCTAGATTCAGTATCTAAGAATACTGGATCAATAGGGGCGATGTCCTGAACAAATTCGTAAGAAATATCCCCTAATTGACTACAATCAATTTCAAATGCACAGCATTCATCAGTTGTAATTTCAGCAATATCAGAGCAGCCCACATTGTTTTCCACATGCAAATAATAAGTCCCTGCGGGTACATTAATAAGTTCACTCGCGTCAGAAACAAATCCATTTTCGTCTTCCCAGGTATAATACACAGTCTCCGAAGAGCCTGATAAGATGGGCACAATGTTTACCACATTTCCAGCACCGGTTTGGCATTCAAATTCGAGTAAATCTATGAAGACATCACCCGTATTTACTAATTGCGGACTTTCAGGCACTGAAGAACAAAAATTTTGATCAATGACAATGACTAAATAATCTTGATCGTCAAGATTGTCAAAGAAATTAGACGTTTGAAAAGTAAATCCTCCATCGATACTATATTGTAATATGGAACCTGGAGGTCCCTCAGCAGAAATGGTCAAACTTCCATTGTCAATACCACATGTAGGATTGACTTCTATGATGTCATGGATGATGATTCCAGAAAGTATATTGGTTTCTATGTTTGAGCTAAATCCACTTAGGGTATAAAAACAAAATAAGCAGGTAAACAATACGTGTTTACACATAATTGGTTGGTTTTTTGGGTTTACGAAGTGTTGATCTTCGTAAATAGAGACAATTTTTTTAGGAGAAACCCTTATCAGTTATTCCCTTTTTGAATAAATCCCTGAAATTTAGGTATTGGTTTTAGGTACAAGCACCAAGTATTTTGGTACTCATTTTACTTCATTTTCATGATCGATTCTTCCCTTAATTCAGAGCTTATTTTTTCAAATTTTGGTGATAAAAAACACCATCTTTTTTACCTGAGAAAGGAAATGGTTCGTAGGGCATTTTTATTAAATTTCTATCAAGAAATCTATTAAATTTGCCTGATTTCTCTCTAAACTTTGCGTGTAATATCATTTTCTACAAACAAGTTTATGTACTAGTGCTGCTGTCTCTTTATTTAATTTATGCTTCTTTCAGGGTTTTAATCGTAGGCATTCATGCCTATACTCATAGTTTTTTAAGTGGAGCTCTTTTGGCATAAACAATGTTGAATTTTTACCCTTCTCGTTCAGGGAGCGCATCAGTATTTCTTCATTTAATAGCTTAGCGGATGCAAATACTCATTTAAATAGATACAATACTAAATACTAAATTAATTCAATAGCTACGTTGTTAACTTAGCGAAAAATTCCAACTATGAAGCATCTATCCCTTTTAGCTAGTCTAGTTATTTTTTCTATACTAGTCACTTCTTGTGAAAAGAACAGTTCGGCAAAACTAGATGACTTTAATGGATACATATATAGTTACACCGCTGAACCTATTTCAGCCTGTGGAGAAATTTCCGTAGGTTTAAACTTTACACCGGAACCAAGTTTAATTCAGCAACTCGATTGGAACAAGGTACTAAGTGTAAAACCACCTATAGATGCAAAAGCTTATTATAATAGGCATAGAAATGCGGTAGTGATTAATTCTCCTCCTATAGAGCATAACAAAAAGTATACAGCAATCTTTAATTTAGGAGCTTTAACTGAGGTGACTAGAAAACTCCAATTCTTTGAGATACCCATAGAGCGGAAGGTGCAAGTTTGGAATTTTCATGCTTCACACCCAGAAGTGAAATCAATGGATTTTGTGGATTATACTGGTCACATAAACTATGAAGATTGCGAACCAGATAAAACAGTTATTGAAAATGGTTTTACTGCAAAGCAGGGTGATAATAAGTTACACATCCAATGGAAACACGAGCGAAAAGAAAAGAAATCAAATTTCGTCATAAAAAATATCAAGCGGACCGATAAACAAGAAGTGATTAAAATCACATTGTCGATGGCATCAATAGGCGAAAATGAGCAAGCTGTGCATGAGTTAATCATTCCATCCAAAGCAGATTTTGGTTATATGCGTCATGTTATCAATGACAATGATCATATGTCTATTTTTTTTTCAGACCCGCTTGATCGAAACCAAAATCTGACAGGATTATTCAATATCAAAGGAAGAGAAATAAATAAGATAAATATCGAGTTCAATCGTGTTGACCTATATTTTAGTAGTAATAAATATGGATATTATGATCTAGAAATTTTACCTGGAATTAGCAATCAAGCCGGATTCCCTTTAAGGGATAAAACCTCACAAAAAGTATTTTTCAACCCTCCAATGCCTTTTGTAGAATTTGCTGAGAAAGGGCATATCTTACCGACAACCAACGCTTGGAAGGTCCCAGTCAAAATGGTGTCTACAAGTGGCTTTCGTTTAAGGCTATTAAAGGTCTATGAGCGAAATATACACCAATATTTTCAGAACAATAGACAAGAATTAGCCCATCAGAATAGTCTAGAAAAGGTTGGAAGAATTGTATTAGATACTGTCTATCAGTTAAAACAAGAGGACTTATTTAGTGAATCTATTCATCTTTTAGATTTAACTCAGCAAGTAAAGAGAGAACCTAGAGCTCTATATAAATTATTTTTAACCATCCCGACAGAGTTGAATGCTTATCCTTGCGAAGATCCAATCATCCAGAAACAACAAGATCGAGTAGACAGAATAAATTTTGAACAATCTTATACTGTGTACTACAATGATTCCGATCGATATTATTCTGGCCAACATTTTAGAGACAATGCCAGTAAAAACCGCGAATATCAGAGTTCTCCTTGTAATGCTAATTATTTTAATGACATTTTAGATCAGCGGATTTTGATGTGTACTGATGTTGGAATCGTTCTGAAATATGAACCAGAGAAACATCGATATTTTGCTTATGTCTCTAATATTTCTGATAGTGAAGCATTAGCTAATGCAAAGGTGGTTTTATACGATTATCAAGGCAATGAATTAACGACAGGAAAGTCAAATTCAGATGGAGTAGTCTATCTAAATACTAAGGAAATACCATTTTTAGTCAAAGCTACATCCCCAGATGGCCAAGCGGTTTATATGCATGTTTCGGATGACAAAGCTTTGTCATTAAGTACGTTTCAGGTCGAAGGTAAAAACTGGGGCTCCAAGTCAAAGCTATTTTTTTATGGTGAAAGAGATGTCTGGAGACCAGGAGATTCGATTTATATGCAGTGTATTTATTTTGACGAAAAAAACAATCTGCCTGATCGGTTTCCTGTACAGTTAACTTTAATGGATCCTAGAGGAAGAATAGTCGAAGAATGGGTGGTAAATGAACACAAAATGGGGCTTTTTGATATCCGTTTTAAAACGGATATCAATGCACCAACCGGTTTATGGAAGGTGAGTGCATTCATTGGAAATGAAACTCATAAACATCCTGTTAGGGTGGAAACCATACGTCCTAATCGACTCAAGTTTGAAATGACTTTTGCTAATGAAAAAATGATATCAAATGATGATCAAAAAAATGCCAAACTCGATGTAAAGTGGATGCATGGTCTGGAAGCAAAAGGCTTAAAAACAGAAGTTTGGTTGAAACAATATGCTCTCAAAAATCCATTTGGCGAATATTTTGAAAATTTCACTTTTGATGATCCATTTAAAAAATACAAAGCTGATTTGGGTATGATTAAATCGCAATTGTCAGATAATGATGGCCAACTTGCTTTTTCAATACCGCTCCAAGAAGCCAATAGATATCCTTCTCAAATGCGACTTGCCTTTAGTTTGCGAAGTTTCGAAAAAGGAGGGGCATTTAGCACTGATGTTAAGTCAATAAAATACTCTCCATACCAAGATTATGTTGGAGTTAAATGGCCAGGAAATAGAACTGACAATAACTTCATAATGGAATCAGGTAAAAGTGTTCAACTAATTTGCGTAGATGAAGAGGGTAATCGGATAGATGGAGAGGTAGAAATTACTATCTATCACATTACCAATGCTTGGTGGTATCAATACGGACAAAATAGCATGAACTACTCAGCTATTAAGAATAAGTTCACTGCCCAAAGCACCAAAAAGACCTTAAAAGTAAATAAGGAAGGATTACCCTATGTGATTAGTGGCAATGGCCGAAAACTTATCGAAATAAGCAGTAAATCCTCAGGACATTCAGTGGCCCGTCAGCTCTATATCCATGATCCAAATTATCGAAATAAAGGAGATGAGGAAATGAGCCAATTAGAAGTTTTACCCTTTCTAGTTGAGCCTACTAAATATAAAGTGGGTGATGTTCTTAATTTTGAACTACCTCCAAGCACTTATGGGAAATACCTCATTACAGTTGAAAACGGCGGAGCTATTTTGTATGATGAATTACGGTCAAGTGATCCGAATCAATCAACTTCAATAGCAATTAATATTACCGAACAAATGGCTCCTAATGCCTATGTACATGTTCATTACATTGCGGCATATGATGCTCACATGAACCATCGCCCTCTGAGACTTTTTGGTATACAAGCTATACAAGTTCATGCCCCAGAAAGCATTTTAGAACCTGAAATAACATTGAACAAAGAATTGAGGGCGGATGAAACATTTAATATAAAGATCAGGGAGAAATCTGGCAAAAAAATGGCATATACTATTGCTATAGTGGATGAGGGCTTGCTAGATCTCACCCAATTTACCACACCCGACCCTTGGAGCTATTTCTTCTCAAAAGAAGCATTAAACATAAAAACATGGGACATGTATCGGGACATATTCCATCGTTTTTTAGGGGAATACAAGTCTCTCTTAGCCGTAGGTGGTGACGAATCAGGAGGAATTTCTAATGAGGCTCAGGCCCAGCGTTTTAAACCTGCTGTTAAATTTTTAGGACCTTTTATGCTGGAGCCAGGAGAAGAGGCAAATCATCAAGCGAAGATATCTGAATATGTAGGTTCTGTTCGAACCATGGTCATAGGTACTAATGGACAAGCCTTTGGGCAAAGTAAGACTGAATCGAAAGTGCTCAAACCTTTAATGCTCTATGCTACCTTGCCAAGGGTCTTAGGACCTGGTGAAGCATTGCAACTGCCAGTCACTGTTTTTGCGATGAAAGATCATATCAAAGATGTTCAGCTTGAAATTAAATGTTCAGATGCTAGTGTATTAAAAAATGGTAATCTTAAGGATATTCGCTTTGATAAGGTAGGAGAACAAGATTTGTCCTTCGATATTGAAACACCTGAAAATGTTGGCGTCTTAAATTTTGAAATTATTGCTAGGTCGGGAAACGAAGTAGCCATGGAAAAAGTTGAAATTGATGTACGAGCTTCATCAGCTGCTATCATCAAATCACAAAACTATTTAACAAGTGCTAGTAAGGATACGGATATCAGCTTTCAAGCTTTCGGAATGGAAGGTACAAACTCAGCGAAAATCACACTAAGCCGAGGTCTTAATTTTACTTTTGAGCCTTTTGTAGATAAACTATCAAATTATCCCCATGGTTGTCTAGAGCAAACTATTTCAGCCGTCTTTCCACAGCTATACTTAAATAAAATGGATTTGCTAAATGATCCACAAAAAATGGCTTTTCGCCAAAAATATAAAGCTGCACTCCAACGGTTGAGAACCCTACAACAAGATGATGGAGGATTTTCTTATTGGCCAGGAGGAAATAAAGCCAATGCATGGGGGACAAGTTATGCCGTACAATTTTTACTTGAAGCAAAAAGGATGGCGTATGAAGTTCCCGACGCTATGTTAAAAAGAGCAATAAATTATCAATATAAGGCTGCAGACAGGTGGGTAATCCCTTCTTCCAATAATCGTAGGTACATAGGTAATTTAGATTTGGATCAAGCCTATCGCTTGTATGCTCTAGTTTTAGCGGGTAAGCCTAATTATGGAGCTATGAATAGACTGCGCCTCGTTCCAAATCTTAGTAATGCAAGTAGGTGGATGTTAGCTCATGCCATGACGCTTGTAGGAGAGGAAGATGCTGCAGATTTACTAATGAAGCATACAAGTACAGCGGTAGGAGAATATCGTGAATTGAGTCAAACGTTTGGGAGTCAAGTTAGAGACCAAGCGCTCATACTTAGAATATTATTAGAAAGAGGAGATAAACTACAATCAAAGAAGTTGATTGATGAATTGACACCTTATTTTGATGGAACTTCGAGTCGACCCTTAAGTACTCAAGAAATAGCGCAATGCATGATTGCTTTCTCATTATTTGTTGGAAATTTAGAAATAATAGAACAGGAAGTACCATTCGAAATAAGACAAAACAACGAACTTATTTTAGATGGTAACTTGGGCGAAAAGTCTTTGAGTCAAGAGGTATCACTCAATGGGAAGAAAGTACAAAAACTTAAACTCACTAATAGGGGTGACACTGAAATATACAGTTCGCTCATTACAAAAGGAACACCATTAAGAGACGAAAGCAAGGCTGAGAACAGTGATTTGGAAATGACGGTTATTTATAAAGATATAGATGGTAAAGTAATCGATTTTAAATCACTTGCTCAAGGCCAAGATTATACTGTAAATATTAAACTAAAGCATCCAGGTGCCCGGTTAGCATATGATAATATGGCACTTAGCTTGATTATGCCTCCGGGTTGTGAGATTATTAATACACGATTACAATCGGATATTACATTTAATGAGGGTAGCTCATTTGATTATAAAGATGTGAGAGATGATAGAGTATACACCTATTTTTCGTTGGGTAAGAATGAAACGAAAGAATTTAGATACTTAATAAACGCAAGTTATGCTGGTAAATACTGGGTTCCTTCCGTTTTTGCTGAGGCAATGTATGATGGTGAAATAAATGCAAAGTCTCAAGGTTTTTGGACCGAAGTAAAAGCTAATTAGCTTGACACTCTTTAAGAAAATATTCCTTAGCTCAGGAGCCATGATGATGATTGGACTCATTAGCTTATGGCTAATCGGCAAACAAATAACGTTTAATAACGATTATGCACAGGTATTGTACGATCGGAATGGAAAAATCATTCAAGCTAGTGTTTCCAAGGATGAGCAATGGCGAATGCACTGCGATCAGCCTATGCCAGAGCATTTAAAGAAGGCTATTGTACTTTTTGAAGACGAGTATTTTTATAAGCACATTGGAGTTAATCCTCTTTCCATTATAAAGGCAATGAAAGCTAATTTCAAGGCTAGAAAAGTGGTTCGTGGAGGTAGTACAATTACTATGCAATTAGCAAGAATATCTCAAGGCAATAAGGCTAGAACTTATGCACAAAAAACTAAAGAAATTCTCTTGTCGTTTGCTATAGAATTAGTCTATACTAAAGAAGAAATTCTCAATTTATACGGGCAATATGCACCATTTGGAGGTAATGTAGTTGGTTATTGTGCCGCTTCGTGGAAGTATTTTGAAAAACCTGCCAGTCAATTATCTTGGGCAGAGGTTGCATCATTAGCTGTTTTGCCAAATGCTCCGGCAAAAATATTTCCTGGACAAGATCAATCATCTTTTTTACGCAAGCGCAATTTTTTATTACACAAATTAGAAGCGAAAAATCACTTTGATAGACTGAGTTTAAAGCTGGCTTTAAAAGAAGATTTACCTAATGAAATATTTCACTTTGAAGCAATAGCACCTCATTTACACCAGTATTTGAAATCATCAAAAGCTTCAAATATTATAAGTACAATAGATGGAAATTTACAGGCAAAAGCGATAGGTACCCTAGACCATTACAGCAGAACTTATTCTTCTAGTGGTATAAACAATGTATCAGCTATAATTTTGGATAATCATTCAGGTCAGGTACTCAGCTATATTGGAAATAGGGATCACAGCGCAAATCAAACCAATCGTGATGTAGACATAATTCAGGCGGAAAGAAGTCCTGGAAGTACATTGAAACCTTTATTATATGGTTTAGCTTTTGATGATGGGATTATCTGCCCAGCGTCATTAATGGAGGATGTTCCTATTTTCCTAAATGGATTCAGTCCACAAAACTATGATCGAACCTTTAGTGGTCTCACAAAATCAAGAGATGCTTTAACACAATCATTGAATATTCCAGCAGTAAATCTTTTACAGGAATATGGTGTCCAATTATTTATTGATCAGTTAGTATCTATGGGTTTTGAGAATACAGACATGGACGATGATCATTATGGACTTTCGCTTATACTTGGATCAAATGAAGTGAGTCTTATAGAACTGGCTGGAGCGTATATGAACTTAGCGCGTAGCGCTAGCAATAAAACAGCTTTAGTGCCAAGTTTAATACTAAATAATCGAAATCAAATAAAGTATAAATTCGCCATTTCCTCGGTGAGTGCACTTCAGATTTTAGAAATCTTAACTGAAGTAAAAAGACCTAGGCAGCGAGAAGGTTGGGAACACTTTAATAGCAAGCAAAAACTGGCCTGGAAAACAGGAACTAGCTTTGGAAATCGAGATGCATGGGCCGTTGGTGTATTGCCTTCATATACAATTGTAGTTTGGGTAGGTAATGCAAGTGGAGAGGGTAGAAAAGGACTAACAGGCCTAAGTAAAGCTGGGCCCATTTTATTTTCTTTAGTAGATCTATTGCCTTATGAAGATTGGTTTGGTCCAATATTGCAGGACTACAAAACCACGGAAATTTGTCATGATTCAGGTTATAAATTAGGACCCCATTGTTCTTCCGGAAAAATAATTCAGGTAGGCAGACTAAAAGGTCAACTAAAGACATGTCCTTATCACGCACACTTTGTGCTAGACAGCACCAGAAATTACCAGATTTCTAGTCGGTGTTATGATGTGGCTAAAGGAATCGATACAAATATGTTTGTGCTTAAGCCCCGAATAAATCATTACCTAAAGCTAGCCAATGGGCACGACTTTTCTGCTCCTAAAACACACCCTGATTGTATAAACAATATAAATCAATTAGCGATTATTTACCCACCTAGTGAATCAAGAGTATTGTTACCAAGAGAAATAAATAATGAACAGCAAGCTCTAATAAGTAAAGCCGCCACAGCAAACAGTCAAGACACCTTATTTTGGTTTGTAGACAATGACTTTATACAATACACGGTAGATGATCACTCTTTACTCATCCATAATTTAGAGATAGGCGAACATTCGATTGCAGTATCCTCCATTAGTGGTGCAAAAACCACTACGGTGTTTGAAGTTATCGAAGAGTAGTGTTTTTTTATTTGGGAGTTTCCTGCTCAAGATTCAACTAAATATGCCTTTATTCTTCATGTTCTTTTGAAAAATAGATGCTTGAATCAAATTTAAAAATGATGTAATTATGCTCATTGCCATCATAACGAACTTTCATCCTAGTTTTTGAGGCTTTTTTACTTTCCCTATTATTTCTTAATTCGAAACTCCCAGTAGCACGATCTTTTTCAAAGGGTGTAACGAAAGGTAAATTTATTTCCCAGTCTGCAGAACCCTCAATAACATCTAGACTTAATATAGTGATTTGTGAAGCATCATACTTAATTCTATGAATTCGATTAATTCCATCAGGACCTCCTGAACCACTGGACGAAGAACTAGTTATCAATGGATTGTCCAAGTCGAAAATGTCTATTAGTTTATAGGTAGTGTTTTGAATTTGTACAGCCTGTGATTGGTGTCCACTAAAATAGGCATTAGAAAGTTCCGACTTTTTTATTGAAATATCCCCTTCCATCACCCAATCGGCTGTAATTCCTAGTTGCAAATATTTTGTTCGTTTAATCCGATTATCATACATTACTTTGTATCTAGTTCCTGATACTTCATCATCTGAAACATTTTCGACAAATAGAACCGTTTGATCAGCTTTATAATTAGCGTTTTTTGGTTTAAATATTAAAATATCTCCAGCATTTAAATTTTTAAATACGGATTCTTTCTGATAATCTTTTGCCCTAGCAATTAATTTATTACTCTTCGCATCATATATGCTTTCCATGATAAAGGATCCACCAAAAGTGATTAAGTATGACACCAATAAAAGAAAGATCCAGAAATATTGCTTAAACTTCAGCCATCCTTCTCTTTTTAGAAATATAACATCAGTTGCAGAAATACGATCATGCCAACGACCATTTTCATCAAAATAGGAAAAGGGTTCAAATGGAATTCTACGACATAAACTTCTGCCTAGTATAGTTAAAAAACCAGGATTGCTCATATCCTTAATGCTAACAACTCGAGTTCCTGTCAAGAATTTAATTGGAGTGGCTTTAAATATTCCTTCGAAAATTAGAAAATAAATAATGGTAGAAACAGCTATAAGAATGCTTAAAATAATGGTTTCGTAATTATGATTGAAGAACGCCGTATTTTTAGCAAATACCATAAATTGCTGAAGAACAATTGGAAAAATAAGTGTTCCCACTAAAAAAAAATCAAATAAATAATGAGCAAACCTAATCTTGAGTGGAATGATGTCAAAAGAAAACTTCATTTGACCGTCAGCAAGCCCTTCACTTTTGTAATCTAATACTTCTCTGTTAACCAAGAATTTAGTGAGATAAAAACAGATGTAGGCTAATGGAATCAAGAAAATTAGCGGTAAAAAAATATCTATAGCTGACACTGATGGTGCATCAGAGTATAGGGAGTTTTCTGCCTGTTGCTTAAGTTGAAGGAAAAAAAAGGGAGTCAATATAATAGTTAAAAAAGTTCTAACAGCAATTATACTAAGACCAAATTTTATCAAACGTGCATCCTTACCATTTGATTTTATATAGTGAAACCCGCCAACGGTAAGCATAATTAAAAATAGAAAAGAAAAGTAACTGATCCTCTGACCAGTGGGGAATCGTCTCATAATCAGAGATAATGGGTCTTGAATGTAAATCATTACAAATGTCCATATCCATTTCGAATAGTTCAAAACCAATAGAAGGGTATGCCCTATAAATCCAATAACCGCAATCGCAATAGCGATAAGACCTGTATTTTTTTCAAGAAATTCGTTGATCTTTAGCATAGATAATAAAGGTTCTCCTAAAATGATTAATTAATATAAGTAAAATTCTTGTCATTGTTTTAACTCCAAAAAGCAATAGGAGATTAATCTAAAAATTGACTATTTCAAAAAAGAAGAATGCTATTCTTTAACCGCTCGCACTATTTTTAGTGATTGCGATGCATACTTTTCTAATTATAGGCAAAAGATAGATTTATCAAACATATTAATTAAAATTTTAATATGTTTGTAAAAACACACAACATTGGCCCGCACAAAAAATACAATTTCAAGCGCCACAAAGAAGGGTAGACACAACGTCTATGTAATCGAACTTTCTAAACAAATATGGACAGATAACTGGAGATTTAGAAAGGCTAATCCGCATTATCGAGGGATCAAAGAATGTCTCTACGTAGGCATGACTAGCAACACACCTAAAGAAAGATTTAAGAAGCATAAAACGGGCTACAGAAATAAAAAAGGTATCAAAATATCTTCTTCAGTGGTACAGAAGTATGGATTGTACCTAAGACCATCCCTCTATAGTGTTTTTAACCCCATGTCAAAAGCGGATGCAAAAGAAATGGAAGAATCATTAGCCAATTCGCTCAAAAAACGTGGCTATGCCGTTTGGTGGAATTAAAGCTTAATCTTTAATAAATCGTTGCATATAATGCACACCTCCTATCCTTAATTGAGCACAATAAATGCCAGTTGGCAAATGAGAAACATTTATATGATTAGCATTAGACTCGCTAATTAAAACCATGCTTCCTTGATTATCTAATATATGAATAGTGTATTCGTCAAGCAATGCAACATCTATCGTTAAATAATCACTCGTAGGATTTGGGAAAACAGAAAGTGGGTTTTCTAAATTTATAGTCTCTATAGAACTTGTCAGGCAAGTTGCATCATCTGGGTCCACATAATGACAAAAGTTGTTTTCAATCAAAAAATCATATTGGACGGAAACCTCAAAATCTAATTCTTCAAAGGTGAGAGGACTCTGTAAAACAAAGAAATCTATGGTTTGCAAATCATGAGCTCTTACAGTAAATTCTTCCACAGGAACATCTGAACTTTCACAAAACCCTTCACCTTTGTCATTGATAATGGCAGCCATCATTCCATCTAAAAAGCCAAAAACCGCGAATTTATCTTCACAAATGGGTAGAATTTTATTTAAATATTGCTGGCCATTACTATTAAATAGTTCGCCAGGAATGTTTTTTACAAATACAAGTTCGCCATCACCACTTAGTTTAGCTATCATCGCATCTCCGTCATTGACAATTCGATTGTAACCGACCAGCATCAAACCGCCATCAGTTAGCTCTACAAAATCTTTAGCTTGTTCCCATTCATGCTCTAATATTTTTGTCCAGATGGGTTCTCCATCCGCAGTCATTCGAGTAAAAAAAATATGGGTTCCTTCTTCAGGTACCGTCTTCGCATAATAGAGCATTCCCAAATCACCATTACTTAATTCCATAATACGCATTACATGGCCTAAGCTGTAACCCTGAAATATTTTTGACCATTGCAATTCACCATCTGGATTTACCTCGAATACCTGGAAAGGTCGTGTCCCATCCTCAGTGTTAAATGCGGTTCCACCTATGATAAAGTTTCCATTTGACAATGGCTCCATGGTTTGACTGGTGGCCGCTAATAAAACACTGTAACCTCGCTGGAATATAATCTCCATATTTTCATCACAATGGATAAGAAAGTTGTCGCCATTACAGCCACCTCCTAAAACATAAAAACCATCTTTATTATCCGAAACCAAATCCCAACCAGCATTTGTGCTGGAGTGGAAAAGCCGCTTGGATCCCTGGAAAACACCATCTTTATCCACTTTAAAGATGACAATACTTCCTATGCCGTCTATATTAATATGACCTAAAACGAAAATGTCGCCGTTTTGATTAATGCATACATTTCTAATAAAGCTTATGTCATCGTTTGCAAGCGAAGTGGTCCAGATCAACTCTCCTTCATCACTAATTTTAACTATTTCTGCGTTTCCGCTTGAGCCAACAGCTACAAAACCACCATCTGCTGTTTTTTCAGCATCTGAAAACTCACCTACTGAGCTAAAAATGCTTTTATAGGTAGATTGTGAAGTACAAACAGTAATGATAAATAAGTTGACACTAATAAAAAGAATGGTACGTAAGCTTTGCATAAGATTCATTAATTTGATCAGCATAAAGATATCTATAAAGGAATAAGCTCAGTGGACTTAGATGATCTTCGTTACACAATTCGGTATAAACGTGATAAATTGTTACATTAATCAAAGAAACAGCGCTTAGACTATTTTGAAAATTTGCTTATGGTGTAGTCTAGCAGTTCACTGTTTCCTGGACTCCCATGACCAGGGATGACTACTTCCACATTTGGAAAACCTTGCTTTACTCGCTGAACTGTATTCGCCCATTCGTCGACATTAGCGTCTTTAAGGTTGCCTTTTCCAGATCCCAAGGATTTAATTAAGCATCCACCAAATAACACCTGCTCCTCCGGTAAATAGGCAATAATGTTATCCTTTGTATGACCTTCTCCAAAAAATTGAAGTAAAACATGCTCAGTCCCTAGGTTAAAGATGCTTGAGTCTATTAGGCTATGTTGTGGGATTTGCACATTATCATCAGTGGCTAATGCTATGGTTTTTGTATGGGCAAATGATGGTATCCCTTCTTCATGAAAAGCAGCTAGACCTCCTAAACAATCTACGTGGAAATGAGTAGGAATCACTGCTTTAATTGCAGCTTTTTGGGACTTCCTTATCCAAGCTATTAATTGATTAGATGCTACATCATCGATGGGTGTATCAATAACTAAAACTGAGTCACCTACTTGGTAAATAAGGCCATTGCAGGGGACCTTAGAAAATTGTTTACTATTCAAATAGGAGGTGTGTAAGTAGGTGCTTTTAGCAATGGTTTTTATGCTCAGTTCCTCGCTCTCGTAGACCGTCTCTTTACTTGCGCTATTTGGTGCTTTTTGATGGCTTGATTGGCAAGCAATAGTGAGAGAGATGCTAAGTAGTAAGACGATCCATTGGTGATATGGAAGCATAAAATTTGTAGTTTTAAAAGTAGAAGCTAAGCAATTCCGCTTAGCTTCCCAATATTACTAATCTTCTGATAATTGTGTTTGAAAACAGCTAGTATTTTGCTAGCTATTTTTAAATAAGTTGATGGTCTTACCTTCATCTTCTTCCTTTATTTCTAGCAACAGTTGTTTATGTCCTAGCAAACCTACTTTATATAGTTTGGTGCCGATGCTCCAATTCTCTTTTTTCGAAGACATAGGGAACCATGATAGCCCATAGCTAAAATATTTTCCACTCGGTTTAGGTCCTTTTACATAAGCACGAACATGCTGAAAGCTGTTGTTTTTTAGTTGGATTTTAATGAATCGTGTGTCGATTTTTTTACGAGAATTCTCAACTATTTCTTGAGAAGAATTTAGATCTTTTACACTTGGTGTAGTTTTATTTATTTGTTGCAATGTTGCTCGATCATCTAAGTCAGTTCTTCCCAGCTTTTTGGCATTAAGGATAACAAGCCCATCACCTGTAATGGATACATTGGCTAGGTCTACCATTAAATGGCCAGCATCGATATCTGATTTTTTATTGACAATATCTAAGGTCTCTAACTGACCATAAGCAGAGACTTTACCGATTGTCGATATAATGCTTAAAGCCTTTTGTTCAATGTCGTAGATATTTACCACAGACCATGAATCATTATTAAGTAACTCCAAGTCATCCGTATAAATGTCGATAATGCAGGGACGATTAAATGAAATCCACTTAGATTGATCAATACTTAACTTTCCTTCATCGTTTTGCAAGTTTATATAGTCAATGATATTTTCTTCGGATTGTATGACCACTTTAGTTTCAGATGAATTCGCATAAATATTAAAACTTACATTAAGGTTTATGTCGATACTTTCAATAGTGCTAAAACTGATTTCTTTAGTAGCTTCTTTTTTATTTCCATTAAGCTGAGCATTGATCGATTGACTAAAAAGGAAACATAAAATACATAGGATTTTAGTATTCATAATCTTGTTTTTAATTAAATAATAGTTCGAAGATGAATCAATTCCTGTAGACAAACGACTCACAAAAAAAAGAGTCGTCTCATATGGTAATTTGAGTCCTTAAACCCTGATATTTATCGGGTTTCTAGCTTGCTGAGAGATGGGCTAAAAAATCACTTGGAGAGCTGCCGTGCCACTTTTTAAAGTTTCGATTAAAGCTTGCTTTACTATTAAATCCACAATCATACGCAATGGTTAACAGTGTATAATCCTTGGCCTTTCCTTCCTTAATTTGTTCCTTTACTTCGTTGACTCGATATTGGTTAACAAAGTCATTAAAGTTGGTCGATTCGTTTTTATTCAGGATTGAGCTTAGTTGATGCGCTTGTATATTTAGTTCCTTACTAAGTCCGGCTAAAGTCAGGTTGGGATTAAGGTACCATTTGTTTGTTAACATCTGGGTTTTGATCTCCTCCATATTTATAGGGTAGCTATCGTCAGCTGTAGATGATGAGATTTGTAAAGAACCTGCCGCTTCTTGTTCGCTCAGAAGCCTTTGGATGTCGCTAAAATATCCTTGCCATCCAAGATATATCATCGTTAAGGCCGCAGCTAGATGACCCCACCAGAAATCTCTATAACTGAGTGAAAAAACTGAACTATCTAGTTCTTTAAATACATTAATCATTAGAAAGAGTAATGCAAAAACCAATATGAAATTTCGGAGCCACTTAAGTTCTCGTTTGTGACTACTGGCAAATAAATCATGTAAGTTTTTGCGATATTTTAGATAAACTTGGAAAGAGATAAGTAAATAAAAACCAAGACTAAAAATCGAAATGTTATACAAGATTTCATCCAGAAACTTCATATGCAATTGTTCGAATAGCCAGCCGTTTTGTACATTCTCAAATCCCGTCTGATTGGCATCAACTATCAACATGATAATTCGATAAAGGAGGACTAAAATCATTGGGACAAAATGCCAAATATCTTTAGTTTTAAACCGAAATTTTGCTTGGCTGACGCTCTTGACATAAAAATAGATTAAGGGACCAAGAAGAAAGAAAGTATCGATCAGAAAGTAATTAATTTTTGTCTCAGGATAGGTGTCATACCATCCCATAAAACCAATGGTATAGGTAATACGATCATAAGTATGGATAAGCAAAATACTACCTATTAAGAGATCGGATAGGTTTCTCAATTTATTGTATCTAATCAAAAATAAGCCGCTAAATACTAGGCCCCAAACAAAAAGTATAGCTAGGGGTGTACTGTAGATATTGAAGTTTGGAAATACATACATAATGCCTGATAATAAAAATACAAACTACGAGTTTAATAACTATTTCATGAGCAGGACTAATATATTTTTTCTTCAAATAAAATCAATTATGTACTTTACCACCAAATAGAAAACATGGATATTTTCAAGGGAAATAGACGATTAGAGGAGCATACTATTCACGCTGTAGACTGGGCTTGTTATCTAAGGCATAATTCAGATGGACCAATTTCGCCTTTTATGTTTGTGTATCATAACAACGAAAAACGGATTAATGTATTAATGACTGACCAAAATCCTTTTGAATATGCAGAAGAGTTACTGGCAAAGTCAGAGAAACCTTACCATCAAGTGATCATTGGTTGTGAGGGATTTTTAGGCAGCAATGAAGAAGATAAACATGATGCTATCATTGTCCAAGGTTTTGACATCGCCCAGGAAGAAGGTGTCTCTTTAGGTCAAATGATTAAACCAAAGGAAAAATTTGGAAGATTTAGCAAACTCGGAAAAGTAAATTTCCTAGGAAATCCTCCTAGCATATTAAACAAGTCTGATCCATCTACAGCAAATTTTTCGATAGAAGAAGCTGGTTTTACGGCTATGAAATTGACCTTCGATGGTTTAAATCAATACATGGTTTTCATCACTCATGAGAACCCATCTGTAGTTGGAAATCATATGAGAAGATTGCTACGATCTAAGTTGAACAGTGAAGAATCAGACCAGTTAAATGGCCGCTTTGAATTTAGTGTGCCACCAGAAACTATTCAAGACAAAAGTTTTTTCACCTACATTGCCCAATCAGTTATAGAAGAGGAAAAAGCAGCAGATTATGCTCAAAATTGGATGGATCAAAACCGAAGATCCATAGAAATCAATGTGTCCCTAGGTGATGAAATGATTATTCAAGCTTTTGAAAAAGAAACTAATACGAAAGAAAAACAAAGGTCTCCAAATAATGACGTAGAATCTACTAAAGAACACCTAGAAGCCAGCACTGAAGAGAACGCAGCTAATAAGAAAAAACCTTGGTGGAAAATTTGGTAATAAGCTCTAAATAGATACCTACTTCTTAACTATTTGACGTCTAATAGTCAAGCCATCATCCATTAGAAAATCAACAAAATACATACCTGGCAATCCTTGAAAGTTTAAGCTTTGATTAGTATAATCATGGTCGTCTATCCTTTTTCCCAAAGCATTGTAAATCGTGTAAGACTTGATTACTTCTAAGATCTGTTGATCGGCAGCAATGTTTACTATTCCGTTTGTAGGATTAGGATAGAGCTTTAAGTTAAAGTCTAAATTCGCTTTATCCACATTTGAAGGGAAATCTTCACCTTCAACGATTAGGATGCGTTGGTTTGCAGGTACATTGAAAAGCTTTTGTTGAGGCATTGAACTTGGCCAATCTATCGAGATACTATCCACTTTATCAAAATCTCCAAGCCCAAAATGCAGGGTAGAACTATGTTGAGAGCAGTGACTAGAACCTCCATATAATTCTTGTACAAGTACCATATCATTACAATACAACTTAACTTTTGCACCAAAGGCATTTGTATTAGAAACTACTCCTTGAAGATCAACTTGTAGCCAATGGTTTTCATTTTCAAGATTGTTTCTGTACAACTGACTTATAATAGTTGTGTCAGAATTAGGCACTCTAAAACTGAGGGTCATAAAATCGACATCTCCATCATTATCAAAATCACTATGTGCCATACCACGATTAATATTCAAATCATCAATTCCTGATAAATCAGGTTCGATTGACTCAAAATATCCATTTCCGAGATTAATGTAAAATCGATCATTATTTTGATTGGCTGCTGTGATAAAATCTAAGGATGGAACAAATCCATTAGAAACATACAAATCGGCATCTAGATCATTATCAAAATCTGTAAAAGTAGTGCCCCATGACACTGAATAGAGACTATCACTTGCAAACATATCATCAACTCCTCTTTCCTCTGCTTCATTGACAAATACAGTTCCTTCATTTATTAAAAGTTCATTAGCTCCAAAATTGGAAAAGTAATAGTCTAGATCGCCATCCAGGTCTACATCAGCAGCTGAAATTCCCATACCATACATGGCACTATTCGCATTGAAAGTTGCTCCTTCTTCCGAAAAATTATCTTCAGCTAAGTTGTTTTGATATAATTTATTGGGTTCGATAAATGCTCCAAAATCATTAGCAATCAGCATGTCTGCATCCAAATCTTGATCTATGTCTGTTGCCATTACGGCTAAAGCACAGCCAGTATCTGCAAGACCTAAGTTTTCTCCAATTTCAATAAAAGAACCATCTCCATTATTTATATAGAACCAGTTTCCAGTGCATGTGTGGTCATAGCCAATTGCTTCATTATCATCATTATAGATAAATTTAACCTCCTCTACATAATTTAAAACATAGATATCTATAAAGCCATCCTTGTTATAATCAAGGAAGCTTGCGCCAAGACTCATAGCCTTATCATCGCTATTCCAAACATTACTAAACTGAAGGTTTCCGTCGTTAATGAGTAATAAATTAGGAGCATCGGCACCTGTCTTATCATCAGTCGTACAAATAAAAAGATCTTGATCTCCATCTCGATCAACATCAGCAAAATTTACACTGTTAGAATAGACTTCTTCTGTTAATGTGCTAATGCCACTTTGATCACTTATATTTTCAAAATTCCCCGATCCATCATTTAGATATAATTGATCAGCAAGCTTACCTGATACCAGATATATATCATCATATCCGTCGCCGTTAATATCTACAAATGCAATTCCTCCTCCCATGAAATTTTCGTGCTTCATGTAATGGTTTAGGCCTTGGCTTTCTTGGACTGGTGTAAAGAGCTCGGTTTGGCCAAAACATGTTTGACTAAATACAAAGAGACACAAAGAACAAAGTAAATAATTAGGCATTGATCAAAATTGTAAGTACAATTTAGTTAATTCTTGTCTATTAAAGCAGGCATCATCAGCGAAGGTGTTTTAATGGACAATTTTTTACGTACTAAAAAGATCTTTCTACCGATAAATATTTAACAAGCGAATGACCTTCAGTGGTCCACATTCCAGTGAATCCTTGTGGGAGGACAAAGAAATCCCCCGTGTGAAATACGCTCTTGTTCCCAGATTTATCATGGACAGTGATTTGACCTGATAAAACGTGTATAAATTTTTCTTTCCCAGGCTCTTCCAGCTTCTTTTGTTGTTCTATTTCGACATGCAGAAAACAAGCCAACTCAGCACCGCTAGCCAAAGCTTTTTGCCCAGGTCCTGATTCATTAAGTAATCCAAAGCCGCTGATCATTTCTTTGCTAATAAGTTCGTGCATTTGGTCTTGAACTACTCGGCTGGAATCGGCCCTTTTGGTACTTATAATAGATAGTTCGTAGTGCAGTTTGTCATCTGCAAGAATTTCCCAAAAGCCATTAAAGCCTCGATGGGCAAAAAAGAAGTCCCTCGAATGAAAGGTCTGAGGTTCTCCTGTGGTGGGGCTTACTTTAGCATCTCCATGAAACATATAGACAAACTCATCAAAAGGGTAATTTTTACAAGTGTTTACCCACGACTGAGTCGAAACGACATAAACACTAATGTCTTTTCCATGAAACAAATTTTTCTGATAGAATTCCTTTTCGGGTTCATCCTTAAGATCAATTTTCTTTAAACCGATACCTGAAAGAACAGCTTTATCAAGTAGGATAGGCTTGATTACCTCTAGGGTGTCGTTTTGTGCATAGACCAACATTGGACCACCAAATAATAGACAAAGAAGGAATAAATAATTTCGGATAATTATCATACTTAAGTTGTTTAAATGAGGAATTGTAAGCTGTTTAGATTTTTTTTGAATGTAGTAAATTTCCGAGGTAACACCAATTATTTCGATTAACGAAGCTTGATTATATTTGCGGCTTAAATTGGAAACGTGAGAAATCGAACTATACTTATTTGCTTTTTATTTATGATCAGTTCAATGCTAAGTGCTCAGCAAACCACGGCTATTGATACTATCCAAGTATCTAGCACTAGGATTCCATTAAAACTTAATGAGACAGGTAGAAGTATCGAAGTGTTAAGCGCGGCTGATATTGCAAAGACGAATGCCCAATCTTTAGACGAAGTGCTCCAAACTGTACCAGGCATAGAAATACAATCTAGAGGTGGATTTGGTACACAAGGAGATATCTTGATGCGAGGAAGCACCTTTACACAGGTGCTAGTTTTGATCGATGGGATGCGAATAAATGATCCACTAACTGGTCATTTTAATAGTTATATACCAGTAACATTAGCCCAGATTCATAGTATAGAAATACTACGAGGCGCAGCTTCTGCAGCTTTTGGTGCAGATGCAGTCGGTGGAGTTATTAATATCAGGACGCACACCTTTGTAAACCAATCAAAGGCTAATCACTCAAAAGGAGATCTTGCCTATGGTGAACATAATTTAGTGGTTGCTAATCAAGGTTTTGCTTGGTATAAGGGAGATCTAAAGCTGGGTATAGGCTTATCAGGTCGTCAATCGAGTGGGGAAGAGGTAGCCGCAAAAATGATAGATACGACGACAACTTTAGAGGCTTACAATACCTATTTTGATATTCAGACGATTAGTGCGTCCAGTGCTTATCGGATAAACGAACGAAGTAGGATTAAAGCTTTTGCATCGTTTGATCATCGAGATTTTGATGCCCGTTACTTTTATACAACTAGCAGCTTTGATAAATCTACAGAGATTGTCGACAACTCGTTTTATCGATTGCAATTTGAAAATATTGGAGATAAAAGTATATCTGATATAAATGTGTCCTTTAAACAAAGTGAAGACGAATTTATCTTCAGTCCAGATTTTCCTTCCACAAACACGCACACTGCAAGACTGCTGAATATGACCGCTAACCATTTATACTACTTAAATCAGGCTTGGACAATAAAAGGAGGATTGCAAGCCGATAAACGATCGATTCAGAGTAATGATCGAGGAGATCATGAGGATTGGCATTTTGGAGGATATGGGATGGGAGTGTTTAAAAAGCGGGCATTAGCAGCTACCCTGAGTTTGCGAGGAGATTATGATCAGAATTACGGATTTCAACTATCACCCGGATTAAATGTTGCCTATACTTTTAATAAGCTAGTGCTTCGGGGTTCTACTGGAAAAAGTATTCGTGCAGCTGATTATACAGAGCGTTATGTATCCAATAACTTAATGAATCTTACCCCTGGAAGAAGCCTTGGGAATCCTGAATTGTTAGCGGAATCTAGTTGGTCTACTGAAGTAGGAGCTGACTTAAACCTGAATCAACATTGGACTATACACACCAGCTTATTTAATCGATTATCGAGTCAGTTAATCGACTTTGTCTCCACCAATGAAAGTGAAATAGGTTCTGTTAGCGAAACAGGTAGCTTGCAGGATGGAGCTGATTATTTCTTTGCTAAAAACGTGAGTAGTGTACAGACAAATGGTCTAGAACTTTCAATCAACTACAAGCAGTCAATAGGCGATAATGCTTCGGTTCAATGCCGTGCTGGCTATACATACTTGGATACTAGCAATGAAGACGATGTCATTTCAGTATATATAAGTAGCCATGCAAAACATCTATTAACTGGACAACTAAATATCCAATGGCAAAGACTAAGCTTAGGGCTAAATAGTTTGTACAAAGAGCGAAATCCAGCCATTGTTGTTGGCATTGATGAGCATTTAAATGCAAGTTATTGGTTGTTTAACACAAGACTAGGTTTTGATGTCACAGAGCGAACAGGTGTGCATTTTGAACTAAGAAATCTGGCAGATGTGGAGTATCAAAATATACTAGGCGCAAAGATGCCGGGTAGATGGTTTTTGGGTGGTTTGCATTGGTCTTTTTAAATGTTTGGAGCCTAATTTCAATCCCATTAAGTTAAATAGACTTGTTCTTCTCAGCTTGCCGCTGAGCATTCTAATTAATATGGTCTCAGCTGGAAGCTGAGAATAGCTGAAGGATTCTTCGTCTGTACAACTATGTGGGTTTCTTAATCAATAAGGTTGAGACCAGCCATTCCTTTTTCCAATATAATGTTAGCAATTTCCATTCAGGAATTTATATCTTAGAAATAACAGATTTAGGAACTTCCGAGAAATATGCTAAGAAAGTACTTATCCAAAAATAATCATCTTGTAAAGGAGTCCATCTCTTGTGTACTCCTTTGCTTGTTTTCTGTATCAATAAATGGTCAGGTAAAAGGCGATTACCAATGGATATTTGCTTCTAATGCTTCAGAATTACCCGGTCATGAGGGGACTGTTTTTGATTTTAATGGTGATAGCTTACAATTTATGTATCATGAACTGCCTAAAGGCATAAGAAATAATAATGCCTCTCTTGCTGATGAAGAAGGAAAATTACTTTTCTATACAAATGGCTGTGAGGTATTTGATGCTAGTTTCCAACTGATGGAAAATGGAGGTCAGATAAATCCAGGAGAGATCCATGACGAATATTGTCCATATGATATTTATGTGGGTACACAGAATTCCATGATCATACCTGATCCTGGGAATTTGTTTGGGTATTATTATTTTCATAAGAAACTTCAATGGATTTATGAACCAGTTTTGGATGCAGCTGCAACTGAGCTGACCTACACTTATATATCTTTTCAACAGAACCCTTTAGGAGAAGTCACCGATAAAAATGTGATCTTTGATAGTGGACCTCAATATGTTAGTGGATTTGGTGAAATTATTAAGCACAAGAATGATAAGGATTGGTGGCTTATTGAATTTACGTATGATACTTTTGGGGGGGTAGCACTAATATTTTTAGTAGATGAAGTTGGTATTAATCTCAGCCACGAAATTCCTGTAGAGAATCCATCTAGTCTCGATTTATATTGTTCTTCTTCTGGTCAATCTTGTTTTTCTCCAAATGGAGAGTTATTTGCGAAAAATTGTCCACTTACAGGTCTAGATGTATATGACTTTGATCGTTCGACTGGAATGCTTAGCAATTATAGGAATCTCGACTATCCATCAAGTTATGGCAAAAATGGTTTGAGTATATCTCCAAACTCTCGCTTTGCTTATATTTCCACACATGACACGCTGTTTCAAGTTGATTTGTGGGAGCCCAATTTAGCAGATGGTCTGGTGTTAATTGACACCTTCGACTTATTTGGTGATCCATTTGGCAATAATTTTACTCATCAGCAATTGGGACCAGATTGCAGAATCTATATGAATAGTACCAATGGGACAAGGCATATACATGTCATTGATAAACCTAATGAAAAAGGACTAGCATGTGATTTTAGGCAGCATGGTATCGAATTGCCTCATTATATAAGTGCTGGTTCATTGCCTAATTTTCCACATTTCAGAGTAAATGAAGATGAGGTTTGCGATCCGAGTATTAGTTCACTATTTGGCTTGCCGATACAAATTGATTCTCCACTAAAAATCTTTCCGAACCCTGGCCAAGAAATATTAAATGTAGAAGGAATAAAATGCACCTCTTTTAATTGCACCGTCAAAGCAATTGATGGGCATTTGGTTTACAAGGAAGATTTTAATCAGAGCGAATCTACTTTTGTCATAGAGACTCAACAGTGGGTGAATGGCATTTATATTGTTTCAGTCATTTGCGAAGATGGAAATGTGTATTCCGAGAAATGGTTGAAGATGTAATATTTTACACTACTATTTTAGCAACTTTTCAGCTATAGTTCTTCTCAGCTTGCCGTTGAGTATGCTAATTAATATGGTCTCAGTTGGAAGCTGAGAATAGCTGAAGGATTCTTCGTCTGTACAACTATGTGGGTTTCTTAATCAATAAGGTTGAGACCAGCCATTCCTTTTTCCAATATAATGTTAGCAATTTCCATTCAGGAATTTATATCTTAGAAATAACAGATTTAGGAACTTCCGAGAAATATGCTAAGAAAGTACTTATCCAAAAATAATCATCTTGTAAAGGAGTCCATCTCTTGTGTACTCCTTTGCTTGTTTTCTGTATCAATAAATGGTCAGGTAAAAGGCGATTATCAATGGATATTTGCTTCTGATGCTTCAGAATTGCCTGGTCATGAAGGAACTGTCTTTGATTTTAATGGAGATAGTATCCAATTTATTTATCAAGAACTGCCCAAAGGCATAGGACATAACAATACATCCTTTACTGATGAAGAAGGAAAATTGCTTTTCTATACTAATGGCTGTGAGGTATTTGATGCTAGTTTCCAACTTATGGAAAATGGAGATCAAATAAATCCAGGAGAAATTCATGATGAATATTGTCCTTATGACATTTATCTTGGTCCTCAAAATTCTATAATAATACCAGATCCAAGTAATGCTAATGGTTATTATTATTTCCATAAAAAACTTCAGTGGATTTATGAACCAGTATTGGATTTAGTTGCTGATGAGCTTAGGTACACATATATATCTTTTGAAGACAATCCATTAGGTGAAGTCACTGATAAAAATGTAGTCTTTGCTAGTGGACCTCAATATGTTAGTGGGTTTGCTGAGGTCATCACTCATAAGAATGATAAAGATTGGTGGTTAATTGATTTTACTTATGACACATTTGGGGGTTTGGTGTTAGTTTTCTTTATAAATGAAAATGGTATCAATCTGGTTCATGAAATTCCAATTGATAACCCAGAAAGTTTAAATTTATATTGCACTGGCACTGGCCAATCTTGTTTTTCTCCTAATGGAGAGTTGTTTACTAAGAATTGTCCACTAACAGGATTGGATGTTTATGACTTTGATCGAGAAACAGGAATGTTAAACAATCATAGAAATTTGAAATATCCTTCAAGTTATATTAAAAATGGTCTTAGCATATCTCCAAACTCCCGATTTGCTTATATTTCTACCCATGATACACTGTTTCAAGTTGATTTGTGGGAGCCAAATTTAGCGGATGGTCTGGTGTTGATTGATACCTTCGACCTATTCGGAGACCCATTTGGTAATAATTTTGCTCTGCAGCAATTAGGCCCAGATTGCAGAATCTACATAAATAGTACCAATGGGACTAGACATATACATGTTATAGATAAGCCAGATGAGAAAGGGCTTGCCTGTGATTTTAGACAGCATGGCATTGAATTGCCTCATTATATAAGTGCTGGTTCATTACCTAATTTTCCACATTTCAGAGTAAATGAAGATGAGGTTTGCGATCCGAGTATTAGTTCACTATTTGGCTTGCCGATACAAATTGATTCTCCACTAAAAATCTTTCCGAACCCTGGCCAAGAAATATTAAATGTAGAAGGAATAAAATGCACCTCTTTTAATTGCACCGTCAAAGCAATTGATGGGCATTTGGTTTACAAGGAAGATTTTAATCAGAGCGAATCTACTTTTGTCATAGAGACTCAACAGTGGGTGAATGGCATTTATATTGTTTCAGTCATTTGCGAAGATGGAAATGTGTATTCCGAGAAATGGTTGAAGATGTAATATTTTACACTACTATTTTAGCAACTTTTCAGCTATAGTTCTTCTCAGCTTGCCGTTGAGTATTCGCATTAATATGGTCTCAGTTGGAAGCTGAGAATAGCTATGGAATAAATACAAGATTAGTGTTTGCATTACAAGACAGTTGATATTTTATTTGGAATGTATATCTTAGAAAAAGCAAAACTTCCAAATGTATAGACCTTTATTATTACTAGCTTTTCTGCTCTTTAATGGTCCAAGCGGCATTGGACAAACAAAAGATAGTTTGTCTCTGCAGGCTTCTTCTATCGATAAAAAGAAATTAAGGACGGCAATAATCACAGAATCTGCCTTGTACTTAGGAAGCATGTCCTATTTACAATTTATCTGGTATAAGGATTCAGAGCGTGTGCCTTTTCATTTTTATAATGATAGTAAAGGCTATTTGCAAATGGATAAAATGGGTCATGCCTACGGAGCTTACATTGAAAGCTATTTGTCTTATAAATGGTTGAGAAATGCAGGACTGAGTAAAAATAAGGCTTTAATCTATGGAGGAACCCTGGGTATTATTTTGCAAACACCTATCGAAGTTTTCGATGGACTTTATAAGCATTGGGGATTTTCTTGGAGTGATATGGCGGCAAACACAGCAGGTTCTTTATTAGTGATAGGGCAAGAAGTACTTTTAGATAAGCAGTTAGTGCAATATAAATTTAGTTATTCTAGATCTGAGTATGCTAGCTTGGCCAATGGTTATCTGGGAGATAATGCCTTGGAGAGTTTATTTTTAGATTATAATAGTCAGACCTATTGGCTGAGTTCTAATTTGGATAACTACATACTAAAGGATAAAATTCCTGCCTGGCTCTGTGTATCCATTGGCTATAGCGCTAATGGCATGTATGGTGAATTTGAAAATCGCACTTCGTGGAAAGGGCTAAGCATTCCAGAAACGGATCGCTATCGACAATATCTTCTTTCACTAGATATTGATTGGACTAAAATACCCACTAAATCTAAGTTTATGAAGGGCCTTTTTCAGGCCATGAATTTTATTAAAGTGCCATCACCTACCTTAGAGTTTGCCTCCAAAGGCAGGTCAAAAGCCCACTGGATTTATTTTTGACTTAAGTAGAAGGCTTTTATTGATGGAAGCTGAGGAAATCATTGGTATGGGTTTTTATTAATTCAAATCGTAAAAAACACCTAGACTGTATGAGGGTGCAGCTGCAATAATTTCACCTCTAAAAGCGCCGGCGGCATTAGCCGATATACCAATGTTTTTAGTCAAGAAAATATTCGCTTCAAAAGCTAGGCTAGTAAATTCTGCATTATTTGCAAACACACTAGTACTAGTTACCGTTTCTGCTGTAAATCCGTTTTTGAATGACTCTATTGCATTTAATTTACTGCTCAACCAGACCTTATTATTCAATAAGCCGATACCTAGCTCAAGCCCATAGCGCAACTCCTCAGAAAATCCTTTTGTCCGATTGTTGAAACCAACATAAGTACTCACATAGGCTGAAGATTTACCGATATTGAAGCCTCTCCCTGCATCAAATTGGATAATTTGATTAAATTCTCCATCACCTGTCTGCAAGTTGTTAAGTGTTCCACCTACTGATTTCCCAAGCGGTATTCCTAAAATTAAGCTTACTGAGACAGGTGTTTTACTTCCAGCTTTAGTTAGACCATATTTAATACCGAGATCACTATCTCCCAAACTTTGCAATGCTTCACCAGGAATCAACAACTCTTCAGTAGTTCTTGACCGAACATTATTCATATAGTTGCGACTAAATAAGGTCGCGTTTAATAATAGATTTATGCGCTCACCGATTCCATGTTCAGTATACAAAGTGGTGTTAAAGATGCCGGTCGTTACATTAGGATCGATTAGGCCAGTATCTGTGTAATGTTGGTCAAAAACGGTCCACCATTCAGAAAACTTGTAGTATCCTTTTCCTTTTGGCTTTAGCCATGGCCCTCCAGCGAATACAGCAGAGCTTGTGATGCTAGATAGTATGATTATAATTGCTAGGTTTTTCATATTATGCTTGATTTAAAATGTGCCTTCTCCAACTTTTACATTAAAGGGTTTACAATAGTATACGATGTATGCATAATCTGTAAATCCAAGATTGGGAATTTCGTATTTATGCTCACCTTCAAAAGTTTCTACTTTCCCTATTTCGTAGGCATTAGCGATGGAATTATTGTTATTAGATAGATAAATATAGAGTCCTGGTAGTGCGGTAGAGGCACTATAGTTGTCCTTAAATGATAGTTCTACACCTGTTTCAGTAGCTTCAAATACAAAGTCTCCTTCAAGTTTATAAGAGGATGTAGTAACAATTGCACCTTCTATTATTTCTATTACTTCTTCAAAGGTTGTCATTTCACCAACAGCCACTTCTATCGAATCTATCAGGTTTAAATCATCAGCTATGGTCTCCACGTATATGTGTGTGGAGCCTAATTGAAAGGCTGTCGCTAGGCCTGTCGCATCTATATCAATAATATTGGGATCAGCACTCGACCAACTAACTTCTGTAGATTCGGATTGTCCAACATTATTAAAGTACTTATATTCAAAAACGAAATCGGTATTTATTTCGAGGGTATCTATGCTCGAAATGATATTCAAAACGGGATCGATATTATCATCGATGTAATCATCAGATATACATGCATTTAACAGTAGAATACTGACAAGTCCTATGCCTAGCTTCAGCGCTTTCATATTAGTAATTTATTGGTTTTATTAATTCGGTATTGTAAATTTCTCTTCTGCTTTTTCAGTGGCATGCTCGATATTCCATTCGTCTTCGAGCAATCGTTGAATGTAACAATCATTTGCTTTATTAATCAAAATGCTTCGTTGAGTTTCACTAATGTCACCATTGATAGAAACTTCGGTATATACATGGCTTGTAAATTTCCCTTCTGAGTTTTTCCTAACTTTTTGGGAAATACTCGCATCGATTTCGCCTATGGTCCATCCTTCTTTTCTAGCATAATTCCTGATCGTGGCTGCTTTGCATAAGGCCAAGCCTGCCAAGACTAGTTCGGTGGGTTTTAATCCTAGATCTGTGCCACCACTTTTGATGGGCTCATCTCCGACTATGGTATGTTTGCCATTAGTGATAATCGATTGATAACCGCTTGAAATATTTTTTATTTGGATAATATTAGCCATAATTGTTTGCTTTAAATTGAAAACTGATTACATAATTTATGCTACTGCTACTTCTTCTAGAGACTTAGCTAATGGAAAATCAATAGCAAATCCCGTCAAGTTATGGATGTAGTTACTCATCACTTTATCACCTATAATAATGACTAGATCGATCATGTTTACTTCCGTGTATCCTGCTGCAAAAAAGGCTTCTTTAGATGCTTCGTTAGCATTACCTCTATTGCTTGCAATGTCTAATGTAAACTTTGCTAAAGCATCAAGCTTAGCATCAAATGAGGCAGCACCCGTTCTTAATTCTAAAATTTGATTTTCAGTAAAACCATTCATTCCAGCTAAGACAGTATGGGCCGATTGACAATATTGACAACCATTGTACTCACTTACAATTAGGTTAATCACTTCTCTTTCTTTTTTAGAAAGGCTTGATGGTCTGTTTTGTAGTGCTAAGTAATCTGCTAATGCAGTTTCGCTTTTGGCATAATAAGCATAGAGATTTGGCACAAATCCAAGACCTTGTTCTAACTGGTTAAAGATGGCTTGGTTATTAGTAGATACTTCTGCTTTTGTAGGTACGGTAAATGTTTTCATTGTATTATAATTTTGTGTTTCTTAATTAATTACAATACAAAGATGGAGTAGAAACAAGCTTGATAAATAGGCAGTTTTTCCTAAGTCTTTATCTAAAATTCCCTAGGCTATTAGCGAAAATTCCCTAAGAGTTTGCTTTTTTTCCTTTGGCCAATATCGGTCCAGTTTTTTAGCCATTATTTGTCATCTCTATAAAGGGTGGGAGAGACTCCTTGGTGCTTTTTGAAGAACCTACTGAAGGATTGAATATCTATAAACCCTACTTCATAGCCTATTTCAGATATGGGTTTATCTGTATATTTTAAGAGTCGTCTTGCTTCCAACATAATTCTTGCTTGGATCATTTGCAGAGGTGATTTACCGCTGAGTTTTCCAAAGAGATTCGATAAGGTTTTGGGCGATTTATTGAGTAGTGAAGCATACTCAGCTACGCTATGTTTTTCTTTAAAATGTTGTTCTACCAAGTAATTAAATTCGCGTACTATGTCTGCTTGTCCCTCGTCTATTGCTTGAAAATTTGCTTGGGATTTGTACATCCGAGTGCTTAGGATAAGGATCCTTTTAAGCATCATTTGGAGCATTTCTAATTGTAGGTTATCACTGGCTTTCATTTCGATGACTAGCATTTTCCAGACCGTCTCTAGCGTGGATAATTCTTCTTGGTTTGGTTTAAGTGTTGGTGTATTATTAGAGCCGTAAAACAAAATGCCGCGACAACCGACTTCGCTATCATGGTTTAATATACAATGAAACGCTTTGTTAAATCGTAGAAAATGATGGGTATTTAGCTTTTGTATTTCTATGGTATTAAAAGAGGTGAGAAATAGAATTTCATTTTTATTAAAACTTCTTTGTTCCGCATCGATTATAATCTGATTATCATCCTCCAAAAACCATATCATGGAAAATTGTCCTTCTATTGCTTCTTCGATCAGATAAGGATTTTTGTCCAATGTCGATATCTCAAAATGTTCGTCAGTATTTCCAATGTACTTCATAGTAGTTTGTCTTGATAGTTGATTAACAAGCAGAGTTCACTTTAGCTCTTCCTTGCCTCTATTTTTTATGTCGCAAGTGGACATCAGTAGTGCTTATTGAATCCTAGATATCTTTTTTAATCATGATGATACCTAATTTATAAGGCCTAAATTATGATTTAAAAATTAGCTAAAAGAAAAAGGTTATGCTAATTATTATTAGCATAACCTGATCGAAAATTTATGAAAATCTAGAGATTATTCTGAGACGCTTAAGGTATATTTTGGCGTTGGATTTAGTGGGCAGAAGTACTCATATTCACCAGCTTCCAGCGTTAAAATGTTTGTCATGGAGTGCTGTCCTTCTGGCACTGCAGCTTTAACATATGCTGCTGCAATATGATCTTTTTGTTCATATTTTCCTTTTGGAACAAGCACAAAACCTACGTTGTGATCTACTCCTTCATTAGCAATCTGAAACTGGATTGCTTCACCAGCTTTTAATTTTAATTCATGTTTGTCAAAGGTTCCGGGAGACTGAACTAATGTTACCGTTGCTACGTGATCATGCACAACTAGCGAATGCTTAGCTGTTGGATTTAATGGGCAGAAGTACTCATATTCACCAGCAGTGAGTACTACTTCATTAGTTAATGAATGTTTACCTGGTGCAGCAGGAGCTTTAACATAAGCCTCTTTGATGTGCATAGAAGCGTCATACTTTCCCTTTGGAACTAAGACAAATCCAACTTCATGATCAACGCCTTCGTTGATAATATTAAATTGATAGGTTCCTGCTTCTAGGACTAGATTAGTTGTTTTAAATGCTCCGGGAATCTGAGTTAAATCTATCTGTGTTGTTTGAGCAGACGCAAAAGAAACGCTAAAGATTAGCACTAGTATTGTTAATAATTTATTCATGGTTTAATTTTTAATATTTAAATAAAGTGACGCTGCAAAGATGGGGTGGAAAAGCAGGGCGAAATAGGCAGTATTTCCTTAGTGATTGTCTAAATTTCCCAAGGTCATTAGCGATATTTCCCCGATTGTTGACGGTTTTTCCCTTGATGATTTGCAAGCTAATAGAATCCTTAGCTAATAGGTGTTACGGGGTTTGCTGTAGTTGGGTCTTATAATGAGATTGAGACTGAAGACGCTAGATGATTAGTTCTTAGTTTATTTCCAAGGCCCTTTAATAGTTACGTTTGATACCTGATCATCTGGAGTGATCTTGTACAGTCCACCCGCACCAGCCAACCATAAGGTTCCAGATTGGTCGTGTAGCATTCCTGTAATAGAGATAGGTACTGGATAATTTTTAAAATCATGGCCGTCATATTTGTATACTCCATGAAGCTTGGTGCTTATCCATACATTGCCTGAGTTGCCTTTGTATATTTCGTATACATCATCTGTGTTAAAACCTTTGATGGCTGGAAATGTGATCATTTTATTGTTTAGCAATTGATTGACGCCACCCCTGCCTTCACGTTTGGTGGGATCTGGATTATCCATTTCTGCCACTCTGGTTCCAAACCAAATATTTTCATCATCATCAATCTCAATGCCAGTCACATAATTAGCATGAAGCCCATCTTTTTTTAGAAAGTGTATAAATGACTCCCCATCGTACCTACAAGCTCCATATCCATCTCTGGCGAACCAAATGTTTCCTGCAAGATCTTCAGTTATATCGGTGATCCAATGTTTAGTATCAGGATTGATAACCGTGGATACTGCTGGATAAGGCAGTTCGAATGGAGTAAAACCCAGTCCATCAAAAATA
This sequence comes from Saprospiraceae bacterium, assembly GCA_020629035.1. Lineage (GTDB taxonomy): Bacteria > Bacteroidota > Bacteroidia > Chitinophagales > Saprospiraceae > JAHDDO01. The sequence continues at coordinate 55,189 of JAHDEC010000026.1, forward strand.
TAAACACCTCCCCAGGTGCCTACCCAAAAGACTCCCTTGCTGTCTATAAATACATGGCTGATCATATTACTCAAAAAGTCATTTTCTTTAACAACATAGTTGGTAAAGCTAGTCCCGTCGTATTTTGTTAATCCTTGTCCAGTATTAAGCCAGTAAATCCCATTTTTATCTTCTATGATACTCGTGACTCTATTGGTTGGTAGGCCATGCTTTTTTGTAAAATAAACCAGCTCATTGCCATCATACTTTGCAATACCCTTAGCTAAAGTTCCAAACCATAATTGTCCTTTTGAGTCTTGATAAGCGCTGATTATGTACTCAGCAATTTGCGTATCAAATTTCTCTTTGAAGGGTACTTCTCTTGTGCTTTTGCCTTGATCTTTTTCTTGGGAGTTACAAGAGACTGTCAGTATTGAAAAAAGGATTATTATAGTTAGTTTCATTTTATTTTATAATGGCGCATTTGTAGTTCGAATGAGTTAAGGAGTGATCCTGCCGTCTCATTAATTAAAGATAAAACGAATTATTCCCACCAGTCAACCTTTAGCCATTTATGGAATATTATTTTCATATAAACTTGATCATTTATGGTTATATATCTACCTATGCCTGGATTAAATTGCTTATCCCAAACGATGTCTAAAAATTTAGTTTCTGGGTCACATGCAGCGATCATTTTTTCGGCCACGAAATAATATCGACCCTCATATTCTGTGACAGCTTTGACATCATCAAAAAAGTGCCTGATCCTAGCGTTTGGGACTACCTCACTAGATTTTCTTCGGAATAAAAGTTTAGGATTTTGACTGACATCCAAAGCGTAGGCTTTTCTCGCCCCTTCTTTGCACCCTACCAGGATAACTTTATCATTTACAAGAAATAATTTTTCATAATACCATTCATTATCATTATACTCATCCAATAAAACACTCCTGACTAGATTGTTGCCGTTTAAAACTAATAATTCGTGGCGCTGATTATTATTAGTAAAGGCAATGTACATTAAACCACCGCTAGTTTGTACACCTTTGGTAAATGATGGTAATGTCTGGTCTGAATGATGAGTATAGAATTCATTGAATGTTTTGGAATTTAAGTCATACTCATAGATAATATTTGAATAACCATTTTCGGTAAAGAGAAATCGATCCTTACTAATCGAAATGATAAACTTTATACTGCGATCATATATAAGTTCAAAACTGTTTTCATCTATCAAATATAGTCCTCCATATCCATTAAGTAATAACTGTTCTTTTGTTCTTATAAATTGAGGGGGACCTACCCAGACATTAGGTTTAGGTATCGAAATTCTTTCTAAGCTTCCATCTGGAAGTTCTCTCCAAATATCGCTGAAGCCAGCAATGTAATATTTGACTCCGTTAAATTCTGCAAAATCATTGATATCTAGTTCTTCATTTAGAATGATCGATTCGATATCGCAAGGCGGTTGATCTGATTCAGGAACTTCATACCAAGGACAATGATTACAATTATCTTCACGATCAAAAGGAAAGGAGTCGCATGAGCTGACAATGAGTAGTGGAATTAGAATAAATATATATTTCATTTTTTTAACAAAGATCCTCCGATTTATAAACTCTGTGATAAATAAATGGTAGAATGAGGAACTTGTAGTTTACCGTATGTAAACTTTATTATTATTGAGGCAGCAAACGATATGATGCCTTATCAATTATCATCCCTTGCGTTTCAAGTAGTTTGCTGTATTCAATAATAAGTTGGCTCTTTGAGTCAGAATAATTTGATCTTTTTTAAGTCCATCATAATATCTGATACTTCCAATTCTTTTCTTGCATTTAGTTTGGTTTACAGAGCGAACAAATTCATTTTCTTTAACGGCATATTTGTTAGCTAAATCTGTTAATTGTTGGTTGTTTTCATATATAGAAGAAGTGAATTTGTAGAATTCAGTTTTAAAACCCCTATCATATTCTACACAACTAATTTTTTTAATTAAGCCAAAACTTAGTTGATTGTAATTTGTAATGTTCTCACCAATTTCTCCATTTATAATATTCTCAGCTTCGAAGAAGCTGGTTTTTCGTTTGTCAATTATACCTAATTGAATTTGATGCTGTTTCAAAAGATTTTTAAGTTGACGTTTGGATAATTGCTTACTGATTTGGTTTAAAATTGGCTCAATCTCTTTTTCAAATATGCTTGCATCTTCATTAAGGATTTTGATTAGACATTCAACTCCTTCTTTGTAAATGCTATCTCTTGTAATGGTTTCTTTTTTGTGTATAATTGAATATTTGGCGGCTTCATCAACTATTATTTGAGCTGTCCTTTTATCTACCTTATTATTCAATAATACTTTTTCAAGTTGTTCGATGTTTTTGGACCTGTTACCTAAAAGCATATCCCAGAAAATAACTTTATTCGATGAGTAGAAATCTAAGAATGCTTTTTGATTTTCTTGTGGAAGACTTAATAAGAATTTTTGAATCTTATACGAATTTTGAACGCTTGTTGTCGAGCAGGAAATTATTGATATTATTATAAATATTTGAAAGATTTTTTTCATTTTATTTCGAGTTAAGGAGAGCGGATAATTGTATTTCCGTACTTTCTTCCTTTAGATTAAAATGAGATGATCCTTTTATCATTTAAACTGGTTTTCATGTCTTCTCGTAACTTAAATTGTGGTTTGTCGGATGATGATATCCAGCGTCTCTGTGAGGAACGAACAGATATGCTGTGATTATCTAGTGTTATGTATCGGTTTTTCGTCATTGAGATAGATCAATTATTGAAAAATATTATTCAGATCCATTCTTTCATGCAAGATTCTGACAACCAAACATT
>JAHDEC010000052.1 GCA_020629035.1 Saprospiraceae bacterium
AGGAGTATAAAAATTCTACAGCTCCTACCATTAATCATTTTTATGAGAAGTTATTACTGTTAAAAGACATGATGCATACTAAAACTGGGAAGGCCATCGCTGAACAAAGGCATAGGTATATGGAAGAATATTTGGAGCAATTTTATGGTGAGTGGGAAGGGAAATTATAAATCCTTAAAACTAAATGAGTAAATATGAGATTTGGCATAATAGTAATTATGAGCAGTATCTTCATTGCCTGTAATCCTCGGGTAATTGATGATTGTGGCAGAGATAGAGTTTGTGGAGAGGCAACAGCTTTTCTGAATAGTGATTTTACTGAATTTACTGTAGAGTTCATTGAGTTAGAGGAAATTTCGGATCATTGGATGTTTTTGAATTTTGAGATAGGGGAGATTTCTTATTTTCTTCATTTACGAAATATTAAGTTGACAACAGATACAATGTCTATTCTTAGATTCCATGAAGCTCAAGAAAATGAAACCATTAATGGGCTTTTACAAACCTGCAATTCTCGAGGTATGGTAGCCTATGATTTAGATACAACGGACGCAGTTGTTGATTATTTAGTATTTGAAGAGATCGATACTTTGAACAATACATTTAGAGGCAATTTCCAAGCTTCCTTCACTTTTAATCCTATTACCAACTCAATGGATAATGAACCTCCAGTGGTAAATTTTATGAATGGCCAGTTTGAAACCTCCTTTTGTCCCTAAATAATGCTTAAATAGTTTTAAAGTTGTTCCCTTCAATGACATAAAAAAGGTAATGAACCCAGATAATAAACAAGCAAACAACCCGCTTCACGGGATAAAACTTCAAACTATTGTTGAATATTTAGTCGACAATTACGGATGGAAAAATATGGCCAAAGAAATCAATGTAAATTGTTTCAAAAACGATCCATCGATAAAGTCTAGTTTGAAGTTTTTACGCAAAACACCCTGGGCAAGAGAGAAAGTTGAGCAATTATATTTAGATCTGATCGACAGAAAAAGCTAAATAAAAAATCGCAGACTATAATTAATGATATAGTCTGCGAAATATATTAAGAAAACTTTACTTGCCTACATCCCAAAATGGAAAATAGACAGCGTAGTCATAGTAGGAAATGCTTATAAAAAGGATACTGAACCGGTCTTCACATCATACATAGCTCCGACGACTTCGATATCGCCATTTTCGACCATCTCATTTAGTACCGGACTATCTTTCTTTAATTTTTCAATATTGAGGTGGACATTTTCAACGGCCACTTGATTTACAAACTCAATGTTCTTGGAGCTTCTATCCACTCCATCTTCCGTTTCAACCTTGTCCATAGCTGGATTTATGTTTTCCAGCATTGCAGTGAGGTTACCTAATTTTGCATGATCGCAAGCACCTTTTACCGCCCCACATGAAGTATGTCCCATGATTACAATGAGCTTTGATCCAGCTAATTTGCAAGCAAATTCAAGGCTTCCTAGAATATCTTGATTAACAAAGTTGCCAGCTACTCTTGCATTGAAAATATCTCCAATTCCTTGGTCAAAAATAATTTCTGTCGGGATTCTAGAATCAATGCAACTAACTACGGCAGCAAATGGATACTGTCCAGTAGATGTATCACTTACCTGATTCGCTAAATTTCGATTTAGATTTATATTATTAACAAAACGATGGTTTCCTTCTTTAAGCATTACCATCGCGTCAAATGCCGAAAGCAACTTTTGAGATTCTTTTGTTTGTGTTAAGTTGTTTGCAAATGTGTTCATTTCTTAGTGTTTTATTAGTTAGCTAAAGCAGGTTCTAAATCAAATTCCTTTATGGAATTTTCTAAAATTTTCACTGGAGAGTTTTTCATACCCTTTTGTTTTCTACTGATGATCTCTACTTCTATGTTTCGCTCCTTAGCATTTATTTTAAATTCCTCAATGATTTCAATAACATCATGATGGATATTTATTGATTTTGAAGCATCAATAACTACCTTGCTATCATTTGGTATAATCTGCAATGCTCTCTGAATATTTGCTTTATTTAAGAAGGTAACATCTTCCGAGAGTGTCAAGGTGATATTTCCGTTTTCAAATAGATCTTTTTCGTTCTCAAAGAAGAATGGCTTTTTGTAATTTTCATAAAGGATGAAAAAGATAGCTACTGCCATTCCGATCCCTATACCCATTAGTAAATCTGTAAGAACAATCGCCGTAATGGTTACTACAAAAGGTATAAAATTGGTCCAACCCGTCTTAAACATTTGTTTAAATAGTGCTGGTTTAGCAAGTTTGTAGCCCACTAAAATTAGAATAGCCGCAAGACTTGATAGTGGTATTAAATTTAGAAGGGCTGGAATTAACATGGCACTTCCTAATAATATGAAACCATGCATAATAGCCGATGATTTCGTTTTTCCACCTGATTGAATATTGGTTGAACTTCTTACGATAACTTGAGTGATCGGTAATCCACCAATTAAACCTGAAATTAAATTTCCTATTCCCTGAGCTTTAAGTTCCTTATTGGCTGGACTCACTCTTTTAAGCGGATCAAGCTTATCGGTAGCTTCTAAACATAAAAGCGTTTCTAAGGAAGCAACAATGGCTAGCGTAATAGCAACCGTATAAACTTGTGGATTATTCCACTGACTAAAATCAGGCAAGGTAAATAACTTAATAAAACCACTAAAGCTATCCGCAACTGGAATGGATACAACTTGGTCGCCTTGTAATGACATACTTGTACCTGCAAAAACGATATTCAAGATAATTCCTAAGGCAACCACAACTAAAGGACCTTGAATCATTTTGAATAATTTAATCTTCTTCATAAACTTTTGTTCCCACAGTATCAAAATAGCTAATGACACAGTCGAAATAATTATAGCTCCTGGAGTAATAGATTCAAACATGTAATAAAACTGGCTAAACGTATTATGTCCATCATTCTGAGCAAAAGCTAAACTTCCCTCATAGTTTTTGTCATAACCAAAAGCATGAGGTATTTGCTTTAGGAAAATAATCACACCAATTCCGGCTAACATTCCCTTTATAACTGAGTCTGGGAAATAATAACCAATAATACCGGCTCTCAATACGCCTAACACAAATTGGAAAACTCCAGCAAATACAACCGCCAGTAAAAAGGTTTCAAATGCACCCAAATCCTGAATAGCGGTCAATACAATAACAGCTAAACCCGCCGCAGGTCCGCTAACTCCTAGTTGCGAACCACTCAATGCCCCACAAACAATTCCACCAACAATCCCTGCAATGATGCCTGAGAAAAGAGGTGCGCCCGAGGCTAAGGCAATACCTAAACACAATGGTACAGCCACTAAGAATACTATTATAGAGGCTGGAATGTCATGTTTTAAATTCTGTAAATACATCTTCATTTCTGTAATTTTTATGCAAACATACTAAAATATTAGTTTTACTAACATTTTTATTAGCTTAATTGTAAAGTATATTAGCATTTAATATTTATTCGTAAGCATTTATTGTCTATATTGTATGTATTATGTTTGTATTATCAGCGTCTCCCATACCTCAAGGGCTCTATCTTAAAGACCCTCTCCAAAGTAAGCTTGGTAAAAAGATTATCAGCCATAGCATTATTTTGATCGATAAATTAGGTTTCGAATCGTTTACTTTCAAGAAATTGGCAACGGCTATGGGATCTAATGAAACATCCCTTTATCGTTACTTCGAAAACAAACATTTGCTCCTACTCTACCTCGTGGTCTGGTATTGGAACTGGGTAACTTATCTTATCGATTATAACACAAAAAACATCGATGATCCAAACCGGAGGCTTGATTTGATAATAGACAATATAGTCGATGCAACCAAAGAAAACCCATCAGTGGACTTTGTAAACGAGCGGGTGCTTCATAGAATAATGATTACAGAATCATCAAAAGCCTATCACACAAAAAATATCGATGAGGAAAATAAACATGGCTTTTACTATAGCTACAAACAACTCATCCAAAAAATTGCAGATGTTGTACTAGAAATTGACAAAAAATTCCCTTACCCACATTCGTTCGCCAGCAATTTATTTGAAATGGCCAACAACGAAATATACTTTGCCGAACATTTACCGCGACTAACAGATATAAGTGTGGAAAATGAAAATTATGATCAGGTAGCCACCTTGCTTAAGTTTTATAAATTAAGGATTCTAAATCAAGCTTAATTTTTACTTAAAATACAATAAGGCATTTGAATGTTTGTTATAACTTAATAATCAAACTACATGCCCTCATCAAGCCTAAGAAAATTTACTCAGCTTGTTTACTTTAGTATCACCTTACTAATTATTCTAGGAGGCCTTAGTTGGTTTTCCTTAATCATAATGGAGGTTTTCGAAAAAGGGAGATGGCCGCAAGCTTCAGATGCTCGCTTTCTAAAAGGAGTAAAAAGCAAAATAGCCATTACATCTACCGCAATAATCATCTACGGATCATTAGCTTGGTTATTTTTTACAGGATTTCTCTGGTTGTTGAAAACTAAATTAGGCAATCAGCGAGTTTTTCGATTCGGGTTTATAGCTTTTTTGTTCAATGTTGCCCTCTTTTATTTCCTCTTTTATAGTGAAATAGGGCAATGGGTTTTAGATTAAGCTTTTACTTAAACAAGCTGAACTAAATGATGTTTTAATGTAAAGTAAAGAGTACCATGAATACCGAGGAAGAAAAAATATACTGGAGTAAGAGATATCAGGAAGGACTCACAGGATGGGATATTGGCTACCCAAGCACCCCTATTAAAAAATACATCGACCAACTATCAGATAAACATATAAAAATCCTAATACCAGGTGCGGGCAATGCCTATGAAGCAGAATATCTATTTAAACAAGGATTCTCTAACACCTTTATTATTGACATTGCCGAAGAGCCTTTGGCGGACTTCAGGAAACGGGTTCCGAACTTTCCAAATGATCACTTAATTCAAGGTAATTTCTTCGAGCATACAGGCGAGTATGAACTAATCATCGAACAAACTTTTTTCTGTTCTTTTCCTCCAACTCATGAAAATCGTAATCGCTATTTTGAAACTGTAAAAAATCTATTAGAACCTTCTGGCAAATTAATAGGCTTGTGGTTTAATATACCGCTGACTGGAGACATGGCAAAGAGACCCTTTGGTGGAAATCGAGCAATGTACATTCGTTATGCCAGTCCTCATTTAAACATAGTTTCTTTAGAAGATTGTTACAACTCTATTCCTCCCAGAGCAGGGAATGAGTTGTTTGGTATTTTTTCGGTTAATAAGTAATTATGAAATTTATTTTACTTTATTAAAAATAACTATTCGACACCTCATTAGAATTCTACCATATACAAACAAACCATTGTAGACATTACTTTTTGTTGACCTAAGCCGCTAAGTGTAAGCCTAACTTAGTTTTATTATTTAATTAAAAGTCAACATTATGAAATTTTCAATTATTAAATTTTTCTTCTCAATGGTCCTTGTTCTTTCAATAAATCTAGTAGCTCATGCTAACCCGAATAATGGCTCAGAAGCTCTAGTCCAGCTTAAAAAACCAATAGGCAAACTTGACACAATAATCTTAAAATCTGGAGAAATACTATCAGGCTATACTATCAAGAATCATCAACAAAAGGTAATTTTTATTTCTACCAATCATAGTTTTGCTTTATCTATCCACAAAAATGAAATTAAAGAGCTAAAACTTCATACAAGACATCACGAAAAGAGTAGGAAGCAGCAACGTATAAGGAAATCAGTGACTAAACAGATTATAACAGGCATCGCCTCAGTTATTTCAAGTTTTATAAGCTTGGTTTCAGGTATCACCTTAATTATCTATGTTTATTTATTGTACATTTTTTCTCAATTTCCTTTCTAATTCGCGCTAATTAAGTGTGCACATTGACAAAAGTGGATGTTGCTTGCTAATTTTATAGATTTCTGTCACTACTTTAGTCTAAAGTCCTATGCATATGAAAGCGGCAGCTATTTATTTAAGGGTGTTAATCTTTTGTTTGGCGACCATAAAAGCTAATGCTGTAATAGTTCCAGCATCACCCTGTGAAACCATATATCTGAAGTCGGGAAGCCAAATGGATGCTGTCATTAAGGAGTTCTATGAAAGAAAAATACATGTTAGGGACTGTGCTAGCGGCAAAAAGTATGAACTACCATGGGAGTTAATCGATTCTATTAGTAATTACACTGAGTTCCGAAATTTTAGTTCGAATTACAGCTTCATCGCAGATGTTGATAATACTCCACAAAGCAATAATACATATCAAGCGATAGGACTTCTCAGCCATGAAAAAGAGGAATTGGAATTGTCAGGTAATCGTCTAAATGGAACTATTGAAAGAATTATGGATGGTGAGGATTTATCTCAAACAACATTGGACAGTGCTATAATAGAGGACTCATTATTCAATTTTATTTATGCTTCAAACGCATATACTTACTTTTTAGCAAGAGAAAACGAAATCCCAAATTGTGACAAGTTTACCTTATTGAGTGGTTTAAAAATAGAAGGTAAAATCAGGACAGTCTTCGCCGAGTCTATCTCAGTGGTGGATTGTTCTTCTGGCACAAAATATACGATTCCTTACCATCTTCTGCTTGCCACTAATCAGGCTAATAGTAAGGATGTATTAATTTTCAATGAGACGAGAGAATCGACTATCGGTAATTATTCTTATGGAAATAATGAAGGTTCATACAAAATAATAAGGTATATCCTATACACCTTTGGTTGCATCGGTCTACTCTTATTCTGGTTAATAGCTTCCTTGTTCTAGCCTATCTTACCGATTCTTCAAATGGTCTAAATAGGTCATGAGTTCCGCTTCAGAAAACATCATCACTTCTCTCGGTTTAGATCCCATAGAAGGTCCTACGATGTTCAGCATTTCCATTTGATCCATAATACGTCCAGCTCTATTGTAACCAAGCGATAGTTTCCGCTGAATACTTGAGGTTGATCCATGTTGTGAACCAACAATCAATTTAGCAGCATCCTCAAACATAGGATCTAAATCCGAATACTTTAGATTAGAACCATCTTTGCTGAGATCCTCTTCACCTTGTACTTCTGGTAGGTGATAAGGTACTGCATAGCCTCTTTGCTCACTGATAAAATCAATAGCTTTTTCTACCTCAGGAGTATCAACAAAAGCACATTGTAGACGGACGATATCACTACCTACATTAAGTAGCATATCACCACGTCCTATTAATTGTTCTGCTCCTTTAGCATCTAAAATTGTTCTTGAATCTATCTGAGACGTAACTTTAAATGAGATTCTTGCCGGGAAGTTAGCTTTAATCATTCCCGTAATGATATTGGTTGTAGGGCGTTGTGTTGCGATGATCATGTGGATTCCCACAGCTCTCGCTAACTGAGCAATTCTAGCTATTGGCAGTTCTACTTCTTTACCAGCTGTCATAATTAGATCAGCAAACTCATCGATAACTAAGACAATAAAGGGTAAAAACTTGTGTCCATTATTTGGGTTAAGCTTTCGCTTGGTAAACTTTTCGTTGTATTCCTTAATGTTTCTTGCTCTTGCTTTTTTAAGCAAATCATACCTTGTATCCATTTCGATAGTCAAAGAATTTAAGGTATTAATCACTTTGGAAGTATCCGTAATAATCGGTTCGTCGACATCTGGCAAAAATCCTAAGAAGTGCTTTTCCAACTGCGCGTAGGGAAATAATTCCACTTTCTTTGGATCTATGAGTACCAACTTTACTTGAGATGGGTGCTTTTTGTAAAGCAAAGACATCAAAATCGTATTGATACCTACAGACTTACCTTGACCCGTGGCTCCGGCAATTAACAGGTGAGGCATTTTAGCTAAATCTGCTACAAATACTTCATTGGCAATGGTTTTTCCCAATGCTATGGGAAGACTCATTTTCGCATTTTGGAATTTATCAGATTGAATGACCTCTTTAAAGGAAACTACTTGTTTCTTTTTATTAGGTACTTCTATTCCAATAGTTCCTTTACCTGGAATTGGAGCAATAATTCTAATGCCCAATGCCGCTAAACTTAGTGCAATATCATCTTCAAGATTCTTAATCTTGCTAATTTTAATACCTGGAGCTGGCACTATTTCGTACAAAGTTACCGTAGGACCTATCGTCGCCCTGATCTTGATAATTTGAATCTTGTAATTCATCAAAGTATCAATAATCTGGGTTTTGTTAGCTTCCAATTCGGCTCGATCCACCTCGACTCTCATATCAGCATAATCTTCCAACAACTCTAGTGTTGGGTACTCATAGCTGGATAAATCTTTAGTAGGATCATAGGGTTCTAAATCATCTGGGTTTTCTTGTTGGATAGGAAGGACCTTCTCGCTATAATCCGCTCCATGGACTACAGTTTCTAAAGGCGGTTCTCCTTCCTTAACCTTGGGTGTTGTGGTTTCAACAGCTTCTTCTTGACCAGCTGCCGGCATAGCAATTTCTAATTCGGCTGAGCTACTATCCAATACATTGGGTTTTTTAGGTTTGGTTAAGGAGGTTGGAAGATTAAACTCCATGGTATCGGAATTTAAACTTCCCTCCGCCTTATCGGTTTTTGGAATAGCCCCTGGTTTTGAGGTCTCATCATTTGTAAGAGGCAATGCGCCATCTACAACAAAATCAAAAGACCCTTCTTCTTTATTTTGGTTGGTTGTTTTAGATTTTCTTTTTCTGCTTCTTGTTTCTTTAGTTGACTGACCAAACGATTTAAAATAATCTAGTGAAGGAAAATCAACATTGGGAAATAATCGTTTAACACCTCCCATGTTCTCCCCTGATAATTCTAAGCTTGGATTTATAAACCAAGTCAAACTTGCTAGGCAAACTAATAAGAATAATAAGCCTAGACCTACTCTGCCTACAAAGCTAGAAAGCCACAAATAAGCCGCATTTCCTAATGCTCCACCCCAACTAAAATTGGATGTATGCAATACAAATTCAAATATGATAGATAAGAAACAAGTGATTAAAATAACTTGAGTAAATAATCGTAAATAGTCTTTTAGGGATTCTCTCCTGATTAGTGAAACACCAAATCGAACGGTCAGAAATATAAATAATATGGAAGGTATCCCGAATCCCCAATAGAAAAATCCATTAGAAACAATGGCACCCAATCGACCTAGCCAATTTTGTACCGTAACTTCACTATTAAAGAGCATGGACCAAGAATGTAATAACACTTTGTCTTGGTCTGCTTTCCATGTAAAAAGGTACGAGCTAAAGGCAACTGTTAAATAGATGCCCAGAAATAAAAATACAAGTCCGAAGATTTTTAATACTCGCTCGTCATTAAAATTAAATGTCGGACGCGCTTTTTTCTTCGCTCTTTTTTTCTTTTTGCGTTGTACTCCCATCGGTTAAGAGGTAAATCGGTAATAAGGATTAATAATACGCCTCAAATATATAAGCGCTTTTACATATTACCAAATATTATAATACATTTAATATTATAAATGTGTAGTTTACACATTATGAATTTATTTAATATGTTTATTTTTCTCTAGCCTCTTGAGATAACTAGCCTTTATACCACATTTCAACCTGTAGTTGATTATGTTTGCGATTTAATGAACTGAAATCCATATTTACTTATGTCAAAAAATATAATTATTGTGGGGGCGGGGGGAATAGGAAGAGCGGCTGCGCTAATCCTTTCAAATATAGAACATCAAACTTTTCAAATCCAGTTAGGAGATATCAGCGAAGAAGCTTGTAAAGAATCGATTGCCTTTGCAGGTGGTGGAACTCATCTTAGTTACTTTGTCATGACGAAAACATCTGACTCAGCAGCAGAACAAGCGGCTTTTGCCAAGGGAAATATAATCTTAGATTGCTTACCAGGAAGATTGGCACCAAAAATGGCCCAGATTGCGAAAGACCATGATATGCACTACGCTAATCTTACCGAATATGTGGCCGAAACAGATCAAGTAGAAGCCATTGCTAAAGGTGCCTCTACTGGATTCTGCTTGCAAACTGGTCTTGCACCAGGGTTTATCAACGTCTTAGCCATGAAGTTATTTAATGACTTTACCAAGCAACATGGTGTAGATAAAGTAGATGAAATAAAAATGCGTGTAGGAGCATTATCGGCTCATGCTGAGGCACCGCATTTCTATGCCTTTACTTGGAGTCCTATCGGTGTTGCTACGGAATATATCAAAGATGCCTTAGTGGTTAGAGACTATATAAAGTCAGACATCGCTTCTCTATCAAAAAGAGAAGAAATTGTCATCGAAGGTGAACGATACGAAGACAATTATACTTCGGGTGGTGCAGCAGATCTACCAGAGGCTTTAAGTGGTAGAGTCAAAGATCTTGATTATAAAACCTTAAGGCATATAGGTCACTACGACTGGGTGAAAGGAGTGATAGACAACATTGAACAAAAAGATAATATCATCAATGAATTAGAGGATACGATGCTTAATCAAATCCCTCAGGTGGAAGATGATTATGTTATTGTGTACGCTAGCGTCAAAGGGAATGATAATGATGGAGATTTAAAGGGCATGGGTAAGGCTTATAAAATAATGCCTAGTTATTTTGGGAAGCAGAAACTGAGAGCCATCCAATCTACCACTGCCGGACCTTTATGCCAAGTCGCTTTAATGCTACTTAGTGGAAAGTATGCAGGACCCGTTTTCCAAAGTCAGCTAGATCCTGATGAGTTTTTAAACGGAGATATTGTTAAAGGTATTTATGGTGGTTTTTAAGTTGCAATGACATTGGACAAACTAACTATTATATCAGCGATTATAGAAAAGAGAAGGACTATAGGTCCTTCTACTTTTTCGGGAGAAAGAATTGAGGATGCCTTGGTTAATCAACTCTTAGAAAACGCTAACTGGGCGCCAAATCATAGAAATACCGAACCTTGGCGATTTAAGGTCTATACTCAATCAGCACTTCCAACATTGGCTAAGCAAGTTCAAGAATGCTACCAGCAACATTGTCCTGAAGAAAAGTTTTCTACCTTCAAGATGAACAAGATTGGCAAAAAAATAAACAAAGCTAGTCATGTCATTATCATTTGCATGCAGCGTCATCCTGATAGCAAAATACCCGATTGGGAAGAATTAGCGGCGGTATCCTGTGCAGTCCAAAATTTATGGTTAAGTGCAACGGCTGCCAATCTAGCCGGTTACTGGAGTAGCCCTGTAGATATTATCGAAAACGCTTCGGATTTCCTTTCACTCAGGGAAGATGAACGATGCCTTGGCCTGTTTTATTTAGGTATTCCTCAAGCAGATTTATCCATTTCTTCTAGCAGAAAATCCATCGAAACGAAAATCGAATGGTACGCTAGTTAGCCTATATCAGCGCCAGAAGCTCTGATGAACTTAGCGTCTTTGGCTAAATGTTTTAGTTTTCTTATCTTAACCAAACAACTACACCATTATGCGGCCAAGACTGAGGAACCTATCTTA
>JAHDEC010000053.1 GCA_020629035.1 Saprospiraceae bacterium
ATGCGTCATATAATTCCTTGAATCGTTTGTAGTAGTTTTGATGGTGGGTGAAGTCGGCAAAGGGGAAGGTGCTGGGGAGTAAGCGGACGCAGCGTTCTAGGTGTTCATGGATAATGTCTAAACGATCAATAGCAAGTGTATTATCATATGGTTTTCGCCTTATTTCTGGAGCTAAATGGCTTGATTTATATAGCGCATGAGTCACATAAGCTTTGTTGTGATTTTTGTATATGAGTACTTCTGGGTCAATATAAAAATATTGCCAATACACTACTCCACAAGAAGCTACTAAAGCACTTATATAGGCTTTGAAACTATCGAAAGGTAATAAATAACATAAGCCATTAGAGTAGAAATAAAATTTTGATGGAAAACTGTTTTCTTCCAATAAAAAACACCCATAATTGGGACGGGGTAAAGACCTTTCAGGATATATAGTAGCTTCAAACCAAGATAGTTTTTTTATTAAATCAAATTCTTCTGGATCAATAGATTCATAAGGTTCAAACTTTTTCATTCCAAGCTCCCAATAAGGTTTGGGATAAAAAAACATATTGTCAATACTATCAAAAGAAAAACCACCATATAAGTACCCTTCACGAGGCTTTGTTTCTCCTCTACGCCAGTTAAAAGAAGACCCTAGAGTATATAATATTTCTTTATTTTTATCAGTCATTATAAGACCAAGTTTTGCTTCTATGTCTTTCTGTTCTTTTGAAATAACACTCTTATAGATTTCCATATTAGAACTATCCTTTTGACTTAAATACTCTTCCATATATTCATAGTCTTCTTCATTGGTATCTATATACATCCAATAATGTTGCTTTACAATATTAGTTATATCCTGAATGAGTTGTAATAGTACTTTTGCTGATTTCATTATAATGTGATTTTTGTTTTTGGATCATTGATTACTTTCATTAATGTTGGTATATGCTTTTTTTCAACATTTTCTCTACTCATTTTAAATTTGGAGTAGTCAAAGTATTTTAAAATTTGTATTTTTAACTTTTTTTCAGTAAAAACAAGATTAGGATTTTCAACTTTTATACGTGCAAGTCCCTCCCAAAACTTAGGTGGGATACTATAACCTTTATCTACTGCTCGTTTATATAGCTTACGACACGAAGTTTGATTTATGGAATATACAGGTTCTGGCAATTGATCATAAGCACTTGGGACTTCAGCTACAATTGGTTCACTTAATTTTATATCTTCAGCACTACCTAATGGATCACGACTATTATCACTTCCAAAATCTTGTAATCCCCACTCTATAAATATATTATTAGCATAACCTTCAACAATATTTGAAGGAGTATACTTAACAATATAGTATATAACCTTATTATGTCTTGCCTTATACTTTTTCTCATCATCCTTCTTTTCAAGCGTAATCAACTCCTGCAATAAAACATGTACAGGGTCTTCTGCCTTGTGCAACATCTGCGAATTAGCACTCCGATCAATAATAAAAATATTATCTTTCTTCATACCATCACCACCCAAATGATGTCCAATTTTATGTCCTTTTACCCAAGGACCACCCCGACCATTATTTTCAGGATCATGAAGCACATTGATTTTTTGAGCATGATTCAACCAGCCCGTTGCTTTATCTGTTGTTTTTGCCTTACCTGCTTTTTTCATGGTAATAATAGCTGTAGAAACATTACCTTGATGTTTAATGACTGTTTGTTCTTTTAGAATCGGACGCATGTCTTCATCTTGCTGCTCATAAATCACAAAGAGTTCCTTCATTTTTTGAGCTAAGGTCTTTTCTGGATAAGTTAAAGTAGCTTTTTTGTCTTTGCCATTCTTATCCTTCTCCTTCGGACGAGTTGCTTCTACTTTGGTTTTTTCATAATAAGTCATTACATCACCCATCAATTTTGTAGTATTAGCCTTATCTTTAGGCTGTTTCTGCCCTTTCCACTCCTTCAATTTCTCTGGAATGGTTTTAGGTGTACTTCTGACAAAAACCTCTGGCTTACCCCCTACTTCTTCCAAATAAATGCGATGCTCTTCCTTATGTTTGCCTTCTCCTACGTGGAAAATAATCGGTGCCCATTTATGGAATAAAGCTTTAACCTTCCCAACTAATCCCTCAATCTTTTTGGTGATAAAAGCCTTTATATCCTCATAGACCTTTCTAATTTTTCCAGATATTTTTTCAATAATCTCATTGATTTTATTGGTGATTTTGGTCATACCAGCATATCTAGCAATAAAGCTAATGGCTATACCTGTTATGTCATTGAGTGCATCCACCACATTTGCGGTGGCTCCACCCAAATTATTATTGACCAAATCTCCTGCGGCCATGGTCAAAGCATCAACAAGAGCTTTTAATTCGTTGGCTTTGGCTATGATGGTTTGGATGGCATTATATATGAGGTCGATGGTTTGGAGGAAGCCTGCGCCAGGGAGGAAGAGTTTTATTAGAAATAAAAAACACTCCAAAACCTAGTAAAAATGGCTTTGGAGTGTTTGTATCTTATTTAGTCTGAATCTTCCCTATCTCAATCCACAATTTTTAATGACTCATACAATTCAATGAACTCATCAAAGTTGAAATCGGGGAAAAGGAGGGGCATGGTGTCTCGAAAGTCATCATGTTCGTATTCTCCATAACCTCCATTTTGTCCATACTCTTTATGAATTATAACTCTTTGCCAGCCTAAGAAACCATAAGCCTTACACAACAATTGAAAATAGCCTTCAAAATCTACTTTTAAAGATTCAAAAGCGACACCAGAATTATACAAAAAGACCTCTTCTGTTGCTGGCTCTTCACTAAAAATCCCTGCCATACTCTTACCAGAAAACAGATCCACAATCCGAAATGCCCCTTTTAGCGGTTGTAAATTCCCATAATCGGTATTTAGTCGCCAACCACCAAATTCATTTGCTGCTAAATCAATCTCATTTCCATCAAATAAATGTTTTAACTGTAATAGCCGAATGGAGCCTAAAGCATGTATCCCAGTTGTCTCCTTGGCTTGCCATTCGATGTGAATGCCATCACAGGATTGGTAAAAATCCACTAGTGACTTGGGGAGCTGGTCTTTAACCTGAGCTAAATAAGCCGAATCAGGGTCTTCTCCTCCTCTTTGAGTCACCTCTAATAAGGGATTGTCGTAGATGTCGAAGAAGACTTCGTTTTGGTATTTTTTGAAGTAGTTTTTGGTCATCTTAGATTGAATTAAAATTTTATTTTGCCTTGAACTAATAATTCTTTAAGTCGATCTTCTTTCAGAGACTTAATAGAATCTGCTAAGTATTTGCACTTCTCTTTATTAGTCTTTTTATCCCAATAGTCTTGCCTGAAATAACGATTCTTAAAAAAATTAATTATACTTTCAGGTATTTTGCTACCAGGATTTTTGAAGTAGAATTTTAAATGGTCAATATTCGTTTGAGCATTAATTAGAAGAGTTTTAGGGACTGGAGATGTTTTAATCTTGTAATTTAAAATTGTAGATTCTTCTATCTCATTTTTTATTTCTTCGTTATAAGACTCTCCAGCTATTTTGATTTTACCTGTTTCTGGATCCCATTCTTCTGCCTTTGCAAGGAACTTGATAGGAACATATTGCTCACTTTCAATGATATTTTTAAGTACTTCTTTTTCTTCATCAGCTCTACCTAAATCCTTATCTAACTCCTCTAATAGTGAGGTATTTATTTTACGGCCATAAATCACTTTTACACTATAATAGTAAGCATTACCTTTTTCCTGTGTCCCTTTTTTGAGATGTTTTTCTACATATGATTCATGGAGTCCATTTGCGGAATGATTTAAAGGTGACATATTATCCCATATTCCAGGCCCATTTAATTTTTCACTCAATAAATGTCCTCTGACATAGTAAGGCTTACTTAGAGCCTTGCGTTGATCTAATTTTTTGTAAACAGGGGTATATAATTTTCCTGTATCTGTTCCTTTGCCTCCAGGATAAGATTCTTTAGTCAAATAATCTATCTCCATATAAGTCCCAAATCCAGCACTAGTTTTGGGACCAAATTTAGGAACAGAAGAACCTCCAACTCTAAATAAAATAATTGTTTCACTACAAATATTATTAAATAAAGTTCGGATGTCTTGATCTATTTTCTTTAACTTCTCAGCATCCTTTTCTCTGTGTTTGGCAAGTACTAATTGATCCATTTGAACGACCCAGTTCATCAAATTCCGTTTAGCATTTGCCTTTTGTTGATCTCCATCAGGTATTTTTAAACCATTAATAAAGTCCTTATAGGTTCGTTTAGTGCTGTGAATAGTCAATACAAAAGTACCATTCGGTTTTTTATCAAAATAAATAGTATGGTTTACCTTATTATCTGCTGTAAAGCCATCACGAAGTAGGCTTAAAGATAAAGGTTGATTAGTATTCTTCTCCTCTTCCCCCTCTTTTTTCTTCCCATCATCATCCTTCCCATCACCCTTCTTCTTATCCTTCCCCTTCCCACCAATAAAAGCCTCAACCTTCACCAATACCTTCTTCTTAATCTTCTCAAATACCTCCTTCAACTGCTTTTCCGCCTTGTGAATCGCAGCCTTTACCTGCTGACCAATCTTATTAAAACCAGCAAACTTGGCTAGGAAACCAATGGCAATAGCCGTAGCATTATGCAAGACCGCCTTCAACTGACTAACCGCCTGACTGCGATCTCCATTGGCCAGAGCTGCTACGGATTGACTGAGGGTATTGAAAAGGCTTTGGAATTGGGCGGCATAGTCTCTAATGGTCGTGAAGGCGGTGTAAATGGTGTCTATGATGACTAGGGCATTACCGCCTGGTACAAATAGCTTGACGATTTTTGCGAGTACTTTGGTGATGAGTTTATCTCGCAGCCAATCTTTTAATTCATCGACGAATAATTGGGTCGTGGTGGTGGCTTCGGATTGGATGTGATAGGACAAAAAATACCCCAGTTCTCAAAAATGGGAAAGTGATTTTTGAGAGCTGGGGAGGGATTATTTTTTCTTTGATGTTATTTGGATTTATTCCTTTTTGGATGCGTCATATAATTCCTTGAATCGTTTGTAGTAGTTTTGATGGTGGGTGAAATCGGCAAAGGGGAAGGTGTTGGGGAGTAAGCGGACGCAGCGTTCTAGGTGTTCATGGATGAGGTCTAGGCGGTCATAGGGGGTGTTGGGGTGGTAGGTTAGGTCTCTTAAACGTTTATTTAAGCAAGTTTTATGATGTGTTCCATGTGTAAGATAAATTAGCCCCTTATTTTTAGTGATGATAATGGCTGGATCAATATAAAAATATTGCCAATATTCTACACCACAAGAGGCTATTAGTGCATCAATATAGCTTATAAAGTTATCGAAAGATAAGCGATAGCATAAACCATTAGAGAAAAAATAGAATTTAGAAGGAAATTTATCTTTTTCTAATAAAAAACAACCTATATTTTGACTTGGAAGAACTTCTTGAGGGGTAGAAGTAGATTCAAACCACATCAATTTTTTTATCAAAGTTATTTCCTCTAAACTACTTTCTTCAAATTTGTTGAATTGATTTAAGCCATACTCCCAATGAGAAGATGGGTAAAAGAACATACCATCAATACTATTAAATGAAAAACCACCAGATAATAATCCTTCTTTAGGTTTAGTTTCTCCTCTAGTCCAGTAAAAAGAGGAGCCAAATAAATAAAGAATTTCCTTATCTATTTCAGACAGCTTAATATTTAATTGTTCCTGAATTTTCCGTTCTTCTCTCAATACTAACCTATTGAATCTTCGCATGAATTCGGGTTCTGTATTAGAGTTATAATTTTGCATTATATTATAGTCAGTATCATGTTTACTTATAGACATATAACCCAAATTTTCTTCAATAGTAGACTCAATACTATTAATAAGCCTTAATAATTTATTAGTATATTTCATTAGTAAGTAATTTTTGTTTTTGGATCTTTTAAAAGTTTGATTAATTCGGGTATTGCTTTCTCTACCTTATCCTCACTTAATTTATCAAAATTAAAATATTGAATAATTTTATATTCAATGTCTTTCTCAGTAAAAGCTATGTTGTGCTTTTTTCTTATGCTTGCTAATTCTCTCCAAAATCCTGAAGGTATTTTTTCATATCCATAACCTTTATTGTCTGCTCTTTTATATAATTGGTTCCATTCAGTTTGATTAATACTTAAAATTTTCTCTTCTGGTTCAGTTACATTCTCTGGAGGTGCTTTACTTTCTATTACAAGTGCTGTTTTTAAATCTATTCTATTTTTTTCTATTGAAGGATCACCTGTAAAATCCTGTAAGCCCCAAGATATCGTTATTTGATGACCAAAGCCTGCTTTGGGATGCATTGTATATCTAACCTCGTAATATAATACTTTATTAAGTTTTTGCTCATATTCATCTCCTTTCTTACCTGCCGCTTCCCAAGTAATCATCTTTTGTAATAACTGATGTGCTGGGTCTTCTGCCCTATTGGTCATCTCTGTATTAGCACTTCTACGAATAATAAAGATATTATTCTTTTTAGTACCATCTCCTCCTAATCGTTCACTTACTTTATGCCCTCTAACCCAAGGACCTTTTTTACCATCCGCAGACTTTTTTTGACCTGGTTGATCATATGTTTTATTTAGCTTAATAGCATAATCCCAACCAGTCGCTGTTGATGTTGTACTTTTCTTACCTTCCTTATTTAGTGTAACTAAAGCCATTGATTTCTTACTTTCATGTTTGATTACTGTTTTTTCTTTCAAAATCGGACGCATATCGTCTCCTTTTTCTTGATAAAGGGTAAATAACTTCTTCATTACTATGGCTAATTTTTTTTCTGGTTGAGTCAAAGCAGCTGTTTTCGAAGTAGGTTTATCATTTTCATCTTTTTTCTTCGGACGAGTTGCTTCCACTTTTATTCTCTCATATAAATTCATTGCTTCAACCATTAAGTCAGAAGCTGTAGACTTACCAGAAGGAGTTTTAGGCTGTTTCTGCCCCTTCCACTCCCTCAATTTCTCTGGAATAGTTTTAGGTGTACTTCTGACAAAAACTTCTGGCTTACCCCCCACTTCTTCCAAATAAATGCGATGCTCTTCCTTATGTTTGCCTTCTCCTACATGGAAAATAATCGGTGCCCATTTATGGAATAAGGCTTTGACCTTCCCAACTAATCCCTCAATCTTTTTGGTGATAAAAGCCTTTATATCCTCATAGACCTTTCTAATTTTTCCAGATATTTTTTCAATAATCTCATTGATTTTATTGGTGATTTTGGTCATACCAGCATATCTAGCAATAAAGCTAATGGCTATACCTGTTATGTCATTGAGTGCATCCACCACATTTGCGGTGGCTCCACCCAAATTATTATTGACCAAATCTCCTGCGGCCATGGTCAAAGCATCAACAAGAGCTTTTAATTCGTTGGCTTTGGCTATGATGGTTTGGATGGCATTATATATGAGGTCGATGGTTTGGAGGAAGCCTGCGCCAGGGAGGAAGAGTTTCTTAGAAATAAAAAACACTCCAAAGCCCAATAAAAAATGGCCTTGGAGTGTTTATGTTTTAAAAATCATTTATAAATCAATGAATATTAATGGATTGGAAACAGAAAAAACTAGAAAGATATTTAGTTTTCCTAGCCAAACCTAACTCGTCAACACCTCCTTCAAAAATACCAATCGCTTTTGATGATAGCTAAAATCATGATTGGGGAAGGCTTTGGGTAAGGAATGAGCTATTTTTTCTAGCTCATAGTATAAGCGATTAGGTCCAAAAGTATAAGCTAACTTACCCATTCTTTCGATCATTTCAGGATTAAATTCATCAATATAAAAATATTGCCAGCGATAAGTCGCAAAGGAAGCAAACATTGCCTCTAAATAGCCATCCAAGTCTACATTCATTGGAAAATAAAGTCCCTCATCATAGAAATAAATGGGTGGTGGAAAATTTGGGGTATTTCTTAGGAAACAACCATATAGTCTACGATGATCATATGCTGTTACAAAGGGTTTTAGTTGGGCTAGAAAAGTTTCTTCCTCTGTTGTAAATGGATAGTTGACATTACTATTTTTGAGGTGTTTGAATAGGTGGGATTTTAGACAGAGACTTTCCCATAAACCTTTAAATTTAAATCCTCCTTGGATATACTCACTTTCTATAGCTTTATATATCCAGTCTAAATCGAATCTTCCAGTTAAATAAATGTAATTTTTTTGATTATTTTTTAACTTTATAGGATAAGTAGAATTATTAATTCTTTCAAAAGCTTTATCTATAGTAGTTTGTGAAAATCTTTTATCTTCTGGATTTAAAATTGTTTTATCTAAGATAATATTATTACCAGTAGCATTGATTATGTGGTAAAATGTTTGAATTTTTTTAAACTCCATATTATATATTTTAGTTTTTATGTTATAATAACTATTTTTTCTTCTTCATGTAATCTTATTAAAATAGCTATCTTCTCTTCAATATCTCTTATTGTTGGATTAGTATTAGATTGAGAATACATTCTGATACATTCAGCAACATCTTCAATATCATCTTCAAATCCAGTTCCATCCCCATTTTCTTCAAATAAGAAGGATCGAACTTTTAGTATATGTCTTACAAAACCAATACCTAACTGTCGCCCATCTTCAGTTGATAATGCTTTTAAAACAGGTTCTCCATCTCTATTCAAATCAATTGGCAAATTAATATCTGCATTAGGTTTTGAACATGTAAAAATAACCGCTGCTGAAAAAATAGAGTTACCTACATTACCTAGTTGACCTACATTTTTAATCTTTGCAATCATTTCAACCCTTTCTGCAAAATGAACAACTCTAGGATCATCGTTATTTGTTGCCTCGTGTTTGGTTATTCTCACATCGTAATATATAACTTTATTAGGATGCTCATTATCTTCTGCCAATCGTTCTAATCTTTTAAAAACTTGTGTTTCTTGCCTAGCCATGTCAGATCTATTGACACTAGCTTGCATGGCTACTAGATTGGCTGCTGTTTTTGATGGTCCACCAAGTTTATGCCCAATTAAATGTGCTCTAGCCCAATTATGGTGTCCTGGTGGTGATGGAGCATTTAGTATCTGCATATAATCCGAACCTGGAATATTCTTCATAGGTTTAGTTGTTCCTGCTCCTTTCCCTGGATTAAGCGTCAAAGGATCAGCAACTGCACATTGAAGCCGACCACTTGAAGCATAACTAATCTGAGTACGAATCGCATGAACCGCCTTTTCTTCAAATAATTCAAAGAGTTCTCGTAATGGATGAGCAAGGACTTCTTGGGCAGCTTCTGTTTCATTGTCTTCTCGGACTGCTCTAGCAACAGCATCAGGGTTTTCTTGGGCTTGAAGTGCCTGTTGAATTGCCCGATCTGCTTGGGAAGCCTGCTCCATTGTCTGCTCATATCTTGACCTTGCTTCTGCAATAAGATTTCTAGCTCTTTGATGTTTACTTGGGTCTAGTTTTTCAGAAAGTTCTCGCTCCCACTCATTTAATTTTATGGCTACAGGAGTAGGATCACTTGCCACCATTGCGGTAAGCTTCGTTCCTTCTTTTTTGATCCAAGTATGGTGCGTTTCATGCTTCGTTTTGAACTCCACTTCTTTCCCTACAATTGTATCTTTTAGTTTTCCATCTCCCTGCTCCTCTTCCCCCTCTGTCTTCTTCCCATCATCCTCCTTCCCCCCATTCTTCTTATCCTTCCCCTTCCCACCAATAAACGCCTCCACCTTCGCCAATACCTTCTTCTTAATCTTCTCAAATACCTCCTTCAACTGCTTTTCCGCCTTGTGAATCGCAGCCTTTACCTGCTGACCAATCTTATTAAAACCAGCAAACTTGGCTAGGAAACCAATGGCAATAGCCGTAGCATCATGCAAGACCGCCTTCAACTGACTGACCGCCTGACTGCGATCTCCATTGGCGAGGGCTGCTACGGATTGGCTGAGGGTATTGAAAAGGCTTTGGAATTGGGCGGCATAGTCTCTAATGGTGGTGAATGCGGTGTAAATGGTGTCTATAATGACTAGGGCATTACCTCCTGGTACAAATAAGCCAACGATTTTTGCGAGTACTTTGGTGATGAGTTGGTCTCGCAGCCAATCTTTTAATTCATCGACGAATAGGTGGGTCGTTGTGGTGGCTAGGTCGGTGGCTTCGGATTGGATGTGATCCCAAGCAGCCATTGGACCTTCTTTGATGACTAGTTTAAGAATTTCAACTGATTCTAAAGCTGCATCAAATGCCA
>JAHDEC010000027.1 GCA_020629035.1 Saprospiraceae bacterium
AAATCCTGTGACCGTTGAGGTCGTGCGGGTTCGATTCCCGCCTCGAGCACTTTATTCTCTTTTTTCCTAATATATAAGTTAACTAAAAAATTCAGCTTTACAAATATGTATGGCTTATCATATTAATGTCGTAAATTCGTTATATACGATAATTGTCTAATATGAAAGTCCTTAATATTCTGTGGATAACGTTACTTTTTCAGTACACTTGTGCTTGTCAAAAGACCAATGTATTTGAAAAAGCCCTACATTTTGATCAACCATTTCTTATTGAAAACCAGTTATTCCCATTTGCTAATCAAAGCATTGACATTGCTTCACTAAAAGAAAATGCTTCCATCCTCACACCATTATTTCAGCCCCTCGCCTTAAGTTCCTATGAAAGTTTTGAAGCAAGGTCAAAAGATCTATTTGTTTATTTATTAGCTAATCGTAATGATAATAATGAGCAAATAGCGCTGCAAGTAGCTCTCATTGCATTTGAAGAAAATGAATTTGATGAAGCCGTCTCCTTTTTTGAACAAATGAATCCAGGAATTTTAAAAACTAATGATGAAGCATATTTTCTCTATGCTTATTCATTATTTGCTTCAAAGAAATTCCAAATGGCCAAAGACATCTTTGAAATTATTAGGAATAAATCAGGAGATTATGCTCATTTCGCTACGTATTATGCTGGAATGAGTTCTTTTTTTCTTGGAAAGCCTGACGAATCAATTGCCCTTTTAAGTCAAGTTGACAATATCGAACCATTTCAAAACTACACTCCCTATTATTTAGCCCAACTTTACTTTAGTCAAGAAAAATACATAACATGTATCCAATACATTGAAAATATACCTACAAGAAATAGACAACATGAAATGTATAGAATTTTAGGCCAATCCTATTTTTTGTTGGAAGATTATCCCGCTGCGCATCAAAATTTAGCCAAATATCTGGATAAAAACACCAAAGGAACTACTGAAACTGCCTTTCAATATGGTTATGCTAGCTATAAAACGAATAAACTGGATCTAGCAGAGTTGTATTTTAATAAAATTGCACTTGATAACAGTCCACTTTCTTTTTTCGCTAATTACTATTTATCTGACATCTATTATCAGGAGGGTTTTTACTTAAAATCATTAGCCTCAACCGAACAATTAATTGACCAATCAACAGATCCAGCACTTACCGAAAATTTAATCTACAATGCTGGAATGCTAGCTTATAAAACAGAATCGAATAGACGGTCATTAGATCATTTTAACAGCCTGGATAGGCAATCATTATATCGACCGACAGCCGACAAGTACATTAATCAAATTTTATTGGGATCTGAAGATCTTGATGGTTCTATTGCCTTTATTGAAAAGCAAGGTGATCAAAGTTCGTTTAAAGAAACCTATTCGACACTAATCCTTAGCAAGTCAAGGCAGTTATATAATGACAAGCAGTATTCCTTGGCCAGCAAAACATTGAACAAAATAACTTCAAATAATGCTGATCAAAACCTCCAGCAAGAAGCAGCTTATTTACATGGTAGAATAGCACTGAAGAACAATCAAAAAACAGCTGCCATTGAACATTTTAATCAGCTCAAGCAGGGGCAAAAAGACTATGCTTCTTCCCAGTATTTTTTGGGTAATATTTACCAACTTATTGATCAAAAAACAGCAGCGAAAACAGCCTATAAAACTGCAATAAAAGCTGGAAAAACATCATCAGAATCAGCAGCCCTAACCGATAATGCTAACTTGCAACTTGCCGCCTTATATTTAGAAGAAAAAGAGTACAAACAAGGGCTTAAATATTTAACTAAATCATCACAAAGCAGTACAATTTACAAAGATTATACATTATATATATCTTCATATGTTTCTGCAAACGAGGGCAATATTGGACAACAAAAAGCCTATTTGTCTGAGCTCATAAACAATCACCCACAAAGTAATTATGCCGAACAATCTAGCAGGGAGTTATCGCAGCTTCTCATCAAAGAAAACAAAGGTGATGAGGCCATGTCGCTGCTTGAAAATTTAGCCAACTCTGAAGATAAAATTATTGCTGGGGATGCTCTACTTCAGCAAGCACTAATTCACTATAATAACAACGATATAAAAGAAGCCATACGACTCTATAAAAGAGTGGTAGAAACCCCTTCTTCAACTGATCAAAAATTAAGTGCCATTGCCGCATTGAAAGAAATCTATTTAAGAGATTTAAAAGAGACAAACACCTTATTTAACTACTTGTCAGACGAAACTGATTACGAATTATCAAGTATTGCCAAAGACTCACTTTCATACAAAACGGCTTATGCCTACTATAGTAACGGAGAATACAGGAAAAGTATTATCAATCTTGAAAGCTATGTTTCAGACTATCCAAATGGTTTATTCTTAGACGAAGCTAATTATACCATAGCTGAATCTTATGCCTTGTTACAAGAAAATGAAAATGCACTGCCCTATTATCAAAAAGTCATTGCAAATGAGCAATCTGCAAAGCAACTAAATGCCACCAAAAAAGCAGCACTAATTGCTCTTAATCAACAACAGGATTATGGACTAGCCTTAGAATATTTTGAAAGCATATATACTAATACTCTTGATGAGAATGTGCGGCTAGAATCAGCAGAATCGGCCTTGTACTGCGCATTTAAGCTTGGTGACACAGATAACATTATCACCTATGGACAAAAAGTAGCTGAGCACCACTCAACGGGCACCAAAGAAAAAGCAACAGCCTACTATTATCTTGGGAAAACACAAATAAACAAAGCCCCTGATCAAGCTATCCAAGCCTTTAATAAAGTGGTACAACTCCTCGGAACATCACATAATATTAGTGCCGAATCAACCTATCTTTTAGCTAGTATTTTTTATCAGAAATCTGATTTAGAAGCTACTGAGCGACAGTGTTTAGAAGCCATAAAGCGTGCGAGTAAATATCCAAAATGGGTAGCCAAAAGTCTATTGCTTCTTTCTGATGTATACTTAGACAAAGAAGATTACCTAAATGCTAAGGCTACCTCTGAAGCCGTAATCGAGAATTACCGAGAAGATGCAAGCATCTACCAAGAAGCGACAGATAAACTTATCCTTATAAACGCCGCTTACAGCAAAAATAAATTGAAGGAGACAAATATTAATGAAGTAGAATTTGAAGACATACAAGATGAGCAATAAATACACCCTTTTAATACTTTTTAGCCTAGTTAGCTCTATTTTAAGCAGTCAAATAGACAATGATACCATTGGTTTGCCTTCTGATATTTTAGAGGTAAGTAAAGCTAAAGCATTAACGCTACAATCCTTCGAGTTTATCGACATACCTGTTAGCGAGGAACAACCAGAAGTCACCCAGATTCCTATAGACTTCCAAATTCAAGCTTTGGATTATGAGTTTCCTAAAGTTCAAGCTAAAATAAAACCGCTTCGACACCAATACCATAGAGAACCTAACTATAATGATGGTTGGCTGCAAGTAGGGTTTGGAGCACCGAATCAAATATTAGGTGATGTAGGCTATTATTACTCTATCGAAAACTGGTATGGTCTAGGCGCTGATGTACGCTATCACTCGACAAAAGACAAAGCCAGATATCAGGCAAATTTTACAGATATAAATAGTAATGTCCAGGGACACTACTTTATAAACAAACAACTTAAAGCCCTAGCTGGAGTCCACTATAATTATGGACAAGTAGGTCTTAGGGATGAATCATTTGAGACATTGGATACCTTTCCTCAGCCTCTTCTAGACCAAAGTCATAATAATGTAGGAGCTTATATAGGGCTTCACGGCACACCTTACCAATCACTTAAGCTGCTGTATGGATTGCAAGGCAGCTATGATTTAAACTTTATCAGACAACACCAGTTCAACGAAAATCATTTCCACGCTTCGGGCTACCTGAAGAAAAGTTTTAAAGATGTTTTTGGATTTAATGTAGATGCAGATATTGCTAGAACAATAGCAACATTGAACCAACAAAAATCGTCCGCAACTGCTTTAAATATCAAACCCTATCTTAACTGGAAAAACGATTTATTTAATGTTATTGCTGGACTCAACATGATGACAGCTGAACTGAATCAATTCTATCCTTACGCTGAACTAGCCTATACTTTTGATGATAAAAATGCATCGCTTAGTTTAGGAGCAAACAGCTACAATAAAGTGGCCAATTTTCATGAAATAAAAAGTATTATTCCTGAGGTTTTACCTTCCCTTGACTGGATACAATCAAATATAGAAAAACAACTCTTTTTTAAGGGTGCTTTCAATAAAAACAAGACTAAACAACATATTAAATTAAGCTATAGATCACTTGAAAACGAGGTCAACTTCTTTTATGATGCCAGAGCATCGAGATTAGTCGGACAGTCTATTGATTATACTTTATTATCGGCCAATCTTGCTCACAGTATGCAGGTTAATGATTGGTTAACTTACCAATTAGATTTGACTCAAAATTTATTTCTTACTGGAGCATCAGAGCAACTAGCACTGCTGCCAACAACATTCTTTAAAGGTACTTTAGAACAATCCCTGTTTGAACATAAATTAAGTCTTAGTCAATCTATCTTTTACATTAAACGAAATGAAATCATTAAGCCAGAAGAAACGCTAATAATAGACGATATTATAGATCTCAACGTGGAGATTAACTATGCCTTTAATGACCAGTTAAGTGGTTTTGCCAAGGGATACAATTTACTCAATACCTCTTATCTGCAATGGGAGAATTATTACAGTTATGGTATTCAATTTTTAGCTGGCATTAAATATGTTTTTTAAAAGCCGATATGCTGTCTCTTATAGAAACTGTGCTCACCACTTGCGCTTAAGTCGTCGAAGTCTTGCTGGGTAATTTGCTTAACAGCTATGCTTTTCTTTCCCTCTTTATGTAGTTTAGCAACCCGTACATTTTGCTGATGCACAAGACTCAAAATATACTTACGCATGGTTCTGGCGTTTCCAAAGTATTTATCTCTGCCTGACTCTAAAGTACTTGCAAAATCACCAAGTAAAGTCTCAGCTTTTGCCGTCAAAGTATACTGCATTTCTTGTAGCATTGATTTACCAATTTTAGTAAGTTCTACACTTGAATAATCATCAAATAACAAAGTTTTATCAAAGCGAGAGCGCAGGCCTGGATTTGCCTTTAAGAAAGCATCCATATTTTCAGGATATCCCGCAACAAATACGAAAAATTTTCCACGATCATCCTCCATCCGCTTCAGTAGGGTTTGGATGGCTTCGTTACCATAATCGCCTTGTAAACCATTGAAATTAGACAAGGTGTAAGCCTCATCAATAAATAATACACCTCCCATCGCTTCATCTACTTTTTCATTGGTTTTTATAGCTGTTTGTCCTACAAAACCAGCAACTAGGCCCTGACGATCTGTTTCTACGATATGGCCTCGTTCGATCAGCCCTAGAGACTTGTATAGTTTGGCTAAAATACGGGCAACGGTAGTCTTACCTGTGCCAGGATTTCCTACAAAAACAGTGTGAAGAAAAAACTGATTTAACACATCTTTTCTTTGTTCCTTTTGGTACTTAATAATCTCTACTAATTCATAAATCTCCTGCTTCACTTTATCGATACCAATTAAGCTTTCTAATTCAGCTAAAGACTGGTCTAGAAGCTCCTGGTCAATGGGAATTTCAGGCCCCTTGTTTTCTAATGATTCATTGATTTTTAGTACATCGCCTTCTTCTATATGTTCAAGACTACTTTTTGAAAGATTCGAAGGTTTCTTTAAACCCATAACTCGTAAACCCAGATTTATTTTAGCTTTTTCCACAAGGTCATAGACATACCTAGCATTTCCAAAAGTTACATCACGATCTCTAAACGATCTCACTATCATTTTTTCCAAAGCTATTTTAGCCGATTCCGAAAACGTCACCTCCTTCTCTGAGGCTGCAAATGCTGCTATTTCATTTAACTCCTGCGGCATGTAATCTCTAAATGAGTAGAAATGCTTAAATCTGGATTTTAGCCCAGGATTTGAGTTAATAAAGTGATCCATTTCCTTAGGATATCCCGCAACTATAACGGCCATGTCTTGATCACTACTTGACATGTGTTTCACTAGGATCTCGATTACTTCACGTCCAAAATCTTTGGTATCATCATTAGATCTTGCTAAAGCGTATGCTTCATCTATAAATAAAACCCCTCCTTTAGCCTTTTCGATGGCTTCTTTAACTTTTGGTGCAGTCTGTCCGATATATTCTCCAACTAAATCTACTCGATCAACTTCATGAACATGCCCCTTGGAAAGCAGTCCCATTTTCTTGTAGAGTTTACCCATCATTTGGGCAACGGTAGTTTTTCCTGTACCTGGATTTCCTGTAAAGACCGAATGAATATTTATGGTTTCGGCATCACTAAATCCCTTATCTCGCCTCAATTGTAAGAATTGGATATATTGGGCATGCTCTCGGACCTTTTGCTTGATTTCGTGCAAGCCAATCAAAGCATCTAAATCTTGTAGCACCTCATCAAAAGATACATTCGGATCATCATCTTCTGCGATCACCAAAGACTTGGATTGATAAGGTAAAAATATATTGTTGTTTCCAGCTGAGAATTCTTCGCCGATTTCGAAGGGCAAGGTAGCCACTAGTTTATCGAGAAATACCAGGTCTACGGTATACATTCCTTTTCGCCAACTACCGGTAGAATTAGATCCCCAACCTGCCGTCAACTTAATCTCATTTTCCGTCCGATTTATCTCGACAAGCTTTGCAATATGCCCTTTAAGTTCTTTGGCCTCATTATTAAATTTCACAAACATTTCTAAGAACCAATCATTGCTTAGATGTTTATTTTCAAGCATAATTTCAGCATAGATGTATCTAGTTTCTTCATGCGAAAAAACCTTTAAATACTCACGTTCGTTTTCGATTACATCATCGTACTTCCCCTCATAAAGTCGGAGCGATTTAAAATTAAAATATGGATTGTCAGCTATCTCATTCCAGGCAAATCCTGCATCTTCAACGTAGAAATATTTAGCTGTAGCTAGTTCTCCATCAATAATAGCTTCCCAGTAATAGGTCCCTTTTTTCCAAAATGCGCCCTGCTTTTTATTCCCCCAACCTTCTCTAATATGAACAATACTGTCATATTTACTCACCTTTTTTTCAAAATCTAAGCTACATATTTTGCGCTTGGACTCCCCTATTTTATAGCAATTCAGATTTACCTTAACTTTCCAAGAAGCCTCATCGAATAGCTTATTGTAAAAACTTAATTCGGCATATATATAGCTCGTAAAGTATCTATCAAAAACTTGGCGATACTTCTTTTGGTTTGAAGCAAGCCATTCAGTAGAGCCGTAAACTCGTAGTTCTTTAAATTTATAACTCTTCTTTTTCGATTCTTGACCTTCCATTTCCTACAGAATTATTTTGTATTTCAATGTTACGATAAATTAGGATAAGATGCTAAAAAGATTAACATTCGAAAAAATTAAAAATAAATTAGTCTTTTAATAATCTTTATTAGCTAACTGATGTTTACTTATAATGATTAATTTCGCGATTAAATATGGCTAAGATTAAATTTACATTTGAAGATAAATCGCTTGAAGACAGAGTCATTGAGGGCTTTGAACTTGGGCAATCAATATTGGATATAGCAGAAGATAATGATATTCATCTTAACCACAACTGTGGCTGTGTTTGTGCTTGTAGCACTTGTCAGGTATATGTGAAAAAAGGGGATGAATTTTTACCAGAAATATCAGATAGAGAAGAAGACTTTATAGATCGTGCAATCGCACCTACCTTAGAGTCAAGATTAGGCTGCCAATGCATTATCAATGATGAAAATGCTGAATTAGAGGTAGAAATTCCAGATCAGGATCAAATTATTGGACACGAACACTAGACTGAATGAGTTTTGACGATTTTAATAACATGCCTTTACAATGGGCCGATCATGAAGACATAGCAATGGGCTTATATGATCGTTTTGGTGATGATTTTGACGAAAGTAAAATTTATCGCATACGATTTACTGAACTTATCGAGTGGGTTCTAGAACTTGACAATTTCGAAGGAATACGAGAAGATTGCAGTGAAGGTCATTTAGAGCAAATCCAAGCAAAGTGGGTTTATGAATGGCGCGACAATCAATAATGCAATATGGCTAATGTCTACCAGCAACTTAGTGAAATTGATACCCTAATCTTTGATGTGGATGGTGTATTTACTCCTTCACACATCATCCTTTCCGAACAAAATGAATGGTTGCGTATTATGCATACTCAAGATGGCTATGCAGTCAAAAGAGCTTTAAAGGCTGGATTTAATGTTGGCATTATCACCAAAGCTATTTCCAAACCTGTAAGGGATAGATTCGAACAATTAGGTGTGGAGCACATCTACCAAGTTACTGGTTCTAAGTTGGATGCCTTCCATGATTTAATGACTAAATTCGGTAATTGCACATCCTTGTACATGGGTGATGATTTATCAGATTTAGAGGTAATGGACTTAGTGAGTGTCGCGGCTTGTCCATATGATGCAGTCTATGAGGTTCAAGAAAAGTGTCAATTTATTTCTGCGAGGAAAGGTGGAAATACTTGCGTTAGAGATATTATAGAGCGAGTATTGCGCATCAAGAATTTATGGTAGATGAAAGATATAGTCAGGTTAATCAGACCCATAAACCTACTTATCATTATTGCCACACAATATTTATTTTTCAAGGTTTTTATTAGTGTTCAAAGCTCGGATGAAGCATTCGATGCTGATGCTAATTTATTAGTCCTTAGTATTTGCGTACTCACACTCATGGCAGGTATTTGTGGATACATCATTAATCAGTATTATGATCAACAAACCGATGCTTTTAACAAGAAAAATCAGTTGAGTTTAAGGCCCAAGACACTTCTATGGACATATATCGTTTTAAGCATCATTAGCCATTTATTTTTCTTTCAATTATGTCTTAAGTTTGATGTGCTGACTTTATGTTGGGTTTATCCATTGAGCTTTTTACTCTTGTTTTTATATTCTCATTCGTTCCAGCGTATTTCTACACTTGGCAATCTTATTGTTGCTGGATTTTCTGCGGGAGTTATGGCTGTTGTTTTAGTCCTGCCTTCAATCTTACCAAATATTTTCGCATTTAATACGCTTAAGACTTTTGCTTATTTATTTATTTGTTTTGCCTTTATGATCAGTTGGATTAGAGAAATAGTAAAGGACGTTCAAGATCAGCATGGAGATGCATTGGCTGGTTATAAGACTTTGGTGATATCCTTAGGTTTTGAGCGCACAAAAGCTGTCTGTTACTTTCTGCTTGTTCTGCTGTTTATAATCGAGATATCAGCTGCTTTTTACTTATATAATTTACAACTTCATTGGATGTATATTTTTAGTATTCTCACATTACCCCACTGGATTTATTTGTTTCTCCAATTTAACAAGTGGCATGCTTCAAGTAATCACGCGGCATTGAGCAAGGCACTAAAAATACATATGGTTTTGGGAATACTATTTTTGTTGATTATCATTGCATTACCATGAAAAAGCAGTTAAACTATCAGTTGGTTTTAGGTTCGAAATCACCACGAAGATCAGACTTATTAGAGCGAATGGGCTTTGATTTTACCATGCGAACCCAGGATACGGATGAGAGCTATGATCAATCAATGAATGCTTTTGATGTTGCAGAGTTTTTAGCACTAAAAAAATCGAAAGCCATTCAGATTACGCAAGGTGAACTGCTGATTACTGCCGATAGTGTGGTGATTTTAGATGATGAAATTATTGGCAAACCAGCAAGTATAGCACAAGCAAAAGAATATGTTTCTAGGCTGAGTGGAACCAAGCATTTTGTTGATACTGGAGTGGCCTTAAGATCCGTTGATAAAACGTTAAGTTTTCATGAAGTTGCAGAAGTCTATTTTGAAAAACTAAGTAAGGAGGAAATCGACTATTACATAGAGCATTTTAAACCATTGGATAAGGCTGGAAGTTATGGCATTCAAGACTGGATTGGCTTAAATAAAGTGACTAAAATAGTAGGCACTTATACCAACATTATGGGTCTACCAACGGCAAGAGTTTATAAGGAATTACATCAATTTTAAAATACCACCATGAAACTAAATTTGGATATAATTGTAGCAAGTAAGCCAGCATGGCTAGAGGCAGTTCTAGCTGACTTTGATGCCTTCTTACAGGATCATGCAGATTGCGAGCGCAAGGCTTCGGCCATGGCTATGAGTTTTGTTGCAAAATATCCAGATAGAAAGGAAATTTTACCGGAACTGATAGATACGGGCATCGAGGAATTAGAACATTTTAAAATGGTCTATGAAATCATGCAGCAGCGAGGCATTCCCTTACAACATTCTATAGGTGAGGATTTATATGTCAAAGGATTAATCAAGCAATGCCATTCTGGAAGAGAAGAGCGATTTATGGATCGCTTACTTATTGCATCTGTTTTAGAGACTCGAGGCGCTGAACGTTTTAAGTTAGTGGCCGAAGCACAGGAAGATCCAGCCATGGCCAAGTTTTACAAAATGTTATGGGTTTCTGAGGCAAAGCATGGACACATCTTTGTTAAAATGGCCTTGAATTATTTCGAGGAAAAGCAGGTATATGATCGCTTAGCTTGGTGGATCGAGCGAGAGGCTGAAGCTATTAACGCATTGGAGATTCGCCCAGCATTGCATTAATATCCCATAGATAAGGGTGATTTTCGTCGTATTCTCTAATCGTTTCTAAGTTCTTTTTTTTATCCTCACTATAGGCTAAATTTAGCTGCTCGAAAAGTTTTTCTACTCCGGCATTAATAGGAATATTTTCCCACCGATTATCTCTGGCAAAATGTAGGTACTTAAATAGTCTAAACGCATTAAACCAAAGAAAAAACTGCTTGGTATAGTGTTCGAGACTCCTGGTTTGTTTTTTTAGTTTTTCAAGGACTGAGGAATAATTTTCACTTTTTAAATAGGCAAGAAAGGTTTGATCAATGAGTGATTCAAAATGTTTATCTGTATAGCTTTTGGTGATTATTACAGATAATTGATTTAATGGCTCGAATGATCGAGGGTTATAGCTTACATAAGTCTGGTCTGACTGGTGGATTTCAGTTACTGCTTTACCAGTTCCAAAAGGTACACGATCAGATTCTCGGGACGAAGGAAAGACAAGCGGTTTGGTTATCTGAAAGAGTTTGTCTTTACTAATAAACTTCTGCAGAAAGTAAAAATCTTCACCTGCTTGCCGTTTATTCATTCCACCTTCAGCTGCATATTCGAATGCTCTAACTGCCATAGCACTCCCTACCGTTTGGTAAGCAAAGGGCAAGTTAACGAGTCTTTGCATATTAATAAAGTAACGTAGATGTAACTCGTAATCAATGATGGCTGGGTCATCCATTGCATGAGCATAGCCGATGCTTGTTGCTGGCTTTTTGTTGATTGCAAACGATTGGTGGATGGTCCTTAAATAGTTTTTGTGGACTAGCGTATCCGCATCGAGACAGACGATAATTCCTTGGGTTTTGTCCAATGTCGCATATCGTTTTAAAGCAGTATCCATTCCCAATTTACGAGCATAGCCTACACCACCTTCTTTGAAGCTTGGAAAATGTTTGTAGAGCAAACTGAAGTGAATGTTTGGAGCCGATAGTTGTTTAGCGTCAAATGCTCTTTTAAATGCTTTGTTTGTTTCTAGGACTTTGCTGCTCGATCCTTGGTAGTCGTTTAAAACTAAAATAACAAGGGTACTAAAGGTAGTTTCTGCGGCACTTTTTTGTAGTGAGATTAAGGTTTTGCTTGTTTCCTCGAAGGATTCGTTATAACATGGAATGACGATCGTTAGTTCGGTAGATTTAGGACTGTTATCCAGCGAGTCTTCTGCAACAGTTCCCCATCGAGTTAGGTATTTATGTATTGTTTTAAGTTGTAATTTCACGTGATAATCAACCATAGGTCCTTGGAAAGCCTAAATGTAAATCAAAATATTAGATTCTTACTACCTACAAGCTATTGGGGATCCATGTTGTATTATTCTGTGGTGTATTTTTATCCTCACCATATCATAGAACAAGAAAATTATCAAAAGAAAAGTTGTCGAAATAGATGTAAGATTTTGGGAGCCAATGGTGTGTTAACACTGAGTGTGCCATTGACCAAAGGAAAAAACAGCCAGCAGGCGATTAAAGCAGTAAGAATTTTTAATGACGAACCGTGGAAAACCCAGCATTTTAAGACTATTCAATCACAATATGGCAAATCTCCTTATTACGATTTTTACATCAGTGAAATAGAGGCTCTTTATAGTGATGCAACACATCTTTGGGAATTAAACCAATCTATCCATCAGTGGATTATTAATCGATTTTTCTTGAAGGAAGCACTTGAGCCTTTCACCTTAGAACATGAAGACGCGATCGACTTGAGAATGCTAGACTTTCTGAGTCAGGAAATGGTACTCAAGAAGTATCACCAGGTTTTCGATCACAAGTATCCATTCATAAATAATCTTAGTATTTTGGACGGAATTTT
The DNA here is from genome assembly GCA_020629035.1 of Saprospiraceae bacterium. Classification (GTDB taxonomy): domain Bacteria; phylum Bacteroidota; class Bacteroidia; order Chitinophagales; family Saprospiraceae; genus JAHDDO01. The sequence continues at coordinate 12,543 of JAHDEC010000027.1, forward strand.
CAATCTTGGTCCAGAATTGAGAATGTATTTTGAAAAATCTTTGTTGAAAGCAATAATTCCCGTATTGACCGAATAACGAAAAAACATGTTATGCTTCAAACAGAATTATCTGTAAAAGAAAAAGAATCTATTGTACTATCTCTAGAGAGTCTAAGGCAAATCACCCAAAAAATAGGTCATGAAGACCTACAAAAACATGTGGATGATTTAATCAATCGGATTAATGATCCATTTATGTTTGTGATTGTCGGTGAAGTAAAAGCTGGAAAAAGTAGCTTTATTAATGCTTTACTTGGCTCAGATCAAGAGATTTGTAAGGTAGCTCCTTCTCCTATGACCGATACTATCCAGCAGATAGTTTACGGAGAAGAACAAACTGAAACCTCCCTGGGCGAACATCTTAAAAGAATTACTTTTCCTGTTGACATACTAAAAGAGGTTGCAATAGTTGATACTCCCGGCACAAACACCATTATCGAGTATCATCAGGAGATTACAGAAGAGTTTATACCTGTTTCAGATCTCATTATTTTTGTCTTTGAATCGAAAAATCCATATAGAGAATCAGCATGGAAGTTTTTTGACTACATCAATGACGAATGGCGTAAAAAGATCATTTTTGTGCTCCAGCAAAAAGACTTAATGGAGCCTGAAGATTTGAAGATAAATACTAAGGGAGTCGAGGAGTATGCGCTAAAAAAAGGAATGACCAATGTTCCTGTATTTGCCGTTTCGGCTAAAATGGAGTTAGAAGGTAAAAAGTCAGAAAGTGGCTTTGAAGCTGTGCATGAATATGTAAATAAGACCATTACAGGAGGCAAGGCACCTTACCGAAAACTGCTTTCTAACCTTAGTACAGCAGAAACCATCAATGATCGCATTAGACAAGGTTTATTTGACCGCAAAAGGCAATATGAAATCGATTTAAAGTTTAGAACTGAGATCCAAGAGCTCCTAGATAGTCAAGAAGAAAAAACGAAAAATCATATCCAGATTTTAGTCGAGAATTTGATCTCTAAATATGACAAAATAACCAGCAGTAAATATCGAGAGCTTCAAGATGGCTTTTCTTTTGTCACTATGATTAAACGCTCTTTTCGATCAATGTTTGGAGATAAACAAAATGTAAAAGACTGGCTAGATGGTGTATTTATTTCCATGGAAACCGAGCTAAACACAAGCTTGAGGGAAAAACTACAAAATGGCGTTATCGATATTGCTGAGGACATTCAGGATATGGCAAAACTTGTGGATGCAAAAATTAAAACTAGCGAAACAGTTCTAAAGGATAACCATGAAATCTTTGCTAATATCGCCGAACGTCGTGCAAATATACTTAGGGACTTACAGCGCACATTTACGGACTTTATGAGCCGATCAGAAAATTTTTATGCTGACGGGATGCAACATGAAGGACAAAAGCTTATTCCCAATATCGCGAAAGGAAGTGGTGCTGCGATCATAGGCATTATGTTGGCAGCCTTGACAAATACCGCAGTGCTAGACATCACAGGAGGAATCATGACTGCGATAGGACTAGTATTTACGGGTATCACTGTTGGCGGTAAAAAACGAAAAATACTCACACAATTTGAAGAAGAAGTAGACAAGGGAAGAATTCAGATCGAGCAAGAAGTATTTGAAAAGTTAAGTGATTACACAGCGAACATTAAGTTTAAAATTGACCAAAATTTTCATGATTTTGACACTTTACTAAAAGAAGAGAAAAATAACATCGAGTGGATTGAGAACGAACAAACAACATTGACCAAAAATGTAAAAGAAATAAAGGCTAAAGTTAGTGCTCAATTAGAAAGCCTCTAAAAAATAAGATGGTTTGTTAACTTTGCCAAATCTCTAAATAATTAAACAAATTCTATAGATGAAAAAAATTGTAAGTCTTGTACTTTTTCTAAGTATAACTTGTATCCTTCCTGCTCAAAACGACGAACATAGTCGATTTGATTTTGGGAAAATGTGGACCTTTGAACATCCACCTAAAGAGTGGTTTAAAAGTAATTACGATTTTGAAGCTGATGACGCTTGGTTTGAAGATGTTCAAAAATCGGCTTTAAAATTTGCCAGTTGGTGCTCAGGATCATTTGTCTCACCTAATGGACTCATCATGACTAATCATCACTGCTCTAGAGATGAATCGATTAAAGTTCAGCAAGGCAGTGAAAACTTTGATCGTGATGGTTATTACGCTTCAGACAAAGCCCAAGAACGAAAAGTAGAAGGCTTATTTGTGGATCAGTTAGTACAAATCGTAGATGTTACGGATCAAGTAAAATCAGCTAAAGACCCAAGTGTAGCTCTAGAAGCAATGGTTGAGGAATTTAAGGGAAAAGAAGGCTGGGAAAATCTAAGTGTACGCTCTGTCACTTTCTATTCAGGTGGTAAATATTCTATCTATGGATATAAAAGATATGATGATATCCGTCTAGTGCTAATTCCTGAAAATGATTTAGGATTTTTTGGTGGAGACCCTGACAACTTCACCTACCCTAGATACAATTTAGATTGCACTTTTTGGAGAGCTTACGAAAATGGCGAACCAGCAAATACTTCAGAAAATTACTACAAATTTAACATCGATGGAATCGAAGAAGGTACACCTGTCTTCGTTGTGGGTAATCCTGCAAGAACCGAAAGATATAGAACTGTAGCTCAACTAGAATATGATCGTGATTATCGATTTAAGCACTTACACAGATTCTTGACGAATCGAAGAGATTTAATGCAAGAGGAATATGATGTGATGGTGGAAGATGCTTCTAAAGTGAGAGAAGCTCAAGAACTACTAGGAAACATCAATAACTTTTCAAATTCTATAAAGGCTTATGGAGGAATTATCGGTGGTCTGCATAATGATCGATTAATGGGAAAGAAAAAAGGTATGGAAGAAGAAATCAGATCGAAGTCTGAAGGCCTATCCTACTGGACAGATTTAGAAAAAATGTATAAATCTGGAGAGCAAGATGCTTGGGCCTCAGCTCACCTATCTCCCTCACCATATCGTGGTAAAATGCTAATGCTAATGCACGCCATCCACCAATACAAAGGAATGTTGGATACGGATGCTGCCTCTGAAATGATGACTGAACAACTTAATCGAGTGAACGAACTTAGCGCTTCTGTAAATACTCCGAAAGAACGTAAACTTTTCGCGGTACTAATGGATGAATTACAAGCTGATATTTATCCAAGTGATAATACATTGACGAATATGCTTAATGGTAGCTCTGTCGCGGATTATACCGACGCAGTATTTAGCTCAGACATCTTAGATGCAGTCAAACGTGAAAAGTTATTAGCCAAATCGAAAAAATTAGCGAAGAGCAAAGATCCTTTGGTTTTATCGTCTATGATTGTGGGAGAACGATTTGGTAAAGCAATGGCAAAATTAGATGCTAGTAAAGGCAAGATTAAAGAACTAGAGCAAAAAATAGCGAATCAAGCATTTAATGTATTTGGTACCGATTTACCGCCAGATGCAACATTCACGCTAAGAATTAGTGATGGAAGAGTTACTAATTATGAATACAATGGAACAGTAGCTCCCATAAAAACCACCTACTTCGGAATGTATGATAGACACTATGCTCATGGGCAGGTATTTCCTTGGTCGCTACCTAAGAAATGGGAGAATCCATCTATGGAACTATTACAATCTCCGTTAAACTATGTAACAACCAATGATATAATTGGCGGGAATTCTGGTAGTGCCATGATTAATGCGAATAAAGAGGCCGTGGGACTAATATTCGATGGAAACATTGAATCCTTACCCGGTAACTTCATTTTTGATGAAACATCAAACAGAACAGTTGCTGTGCATGCAGGCGGAATTTATGCTGCTTTGAAATATGTCTACAAAGCGGAAAATCTAATTGCTGAATTATTGCCTAATTAGGAACTATAAACATAAATGAAAAGGGAGCTCAATCATTAATTGAGCTCCCTTTTATGTTAAAAAATGAAATATACTTTCACCTATAGGTGTAAACACCTATATTAGAAGGGTTAAACCTGTAGAATGCCCTTAATAAAAAACCTCAATCGTGTAGAGACTAATGCTGCAAGCAATACAAAACTCTCTATAGAAATAGAACTAGCCTTCATAGAACTAGAACGACTAACCCAAATTAATAAGGGAGAACTTATCTCTAAAAATCCAAAGCAAATTCTTATCCGAATAAAAAAGCTTGATGCAGGTGTGTTAAAAAACATTGTCGATATTTTTCAATTTATCGCAGAATCCTTAAGTAAGCTTCACGCTGAATCTTGTGCTAATGATGCCTATAAAAAAGCATTGCTAATCCTGCAATATATAGAATCAGAAAATGCATACTACTCACATAAGCGTATGGATCACATGCAACAATTGAAAAATAAAATTATGTTTTCACCAGTTAATTATATTGCTCATTAATATAATTAGCTAGCCTAAGGTTTTAACTTTGAACCTAATTGTTTCATGTGGTAATTAGGCTTTTACTTTTTCTTGTTTTTTTCCCAATGTTGTGTTATAGCCAGACAGATTTAAGCATCTTATCTGACACCATTGATATTAGCCAAACCAAATTATTGGGAGAATCTTGGTCGCAGGTCAATAAGCAGGCATCGCTGGCTGAAGCTCTCCAGAGGAACACCTCTCTAAATTATAAAAACTATGGACCGGGAAGCATAGCTACGCTTTCATTAAGAGGTACAAGCGCTTCTCATGCCAATGTCATATGGAATAATGTCCCGATTGAAAACACTATGGTAGGGCAAATGGATTTTAGCTTAATTCCCTCCTATTTTATAGATGAATACAAGATTACATTAAACAACATTGAATCCCACAACTATCCAAGCTTAGGTATTGGAGGCAATGTCATGTTTGCGAGTAAGCATAACAAAACCAATTCTGGATGGTCTATAAATAGCTTAACGGAAAGATCAAGTTTCAATAATTATGTGCAAGCTGCAAGCATCCAGTATTCAAACACCAAGTGGTATTTTAAGCAACAAGCTTATTTTCAAGATGCCCAAAATAATTATCCGTATACCATAGAGGGTACTGATAGCACAGCCTATTTAAATCACAACCATTTTAGCCAACAAGCCAGTCTAACGGAATTAAGCTATACTGCAAACGAGAAATTAAATGTAAAAGCAGATGTCTGGTTTCAACAAGCAGAAAGACAACTACCACCAACTAGTGTACAAGGAGTGAGTCTATCAAGCCAATCAGATGATATTATAAGAGCAACATTGAATTATAAAGGACTTTTTAAACACTGGCAAGTAAATCAGACGATTGCCCTAACTGATGAAAAAATCAGATTTTTAGACCCCATTAATATCGTTGATAATACTTCTAATTTTAGCAGACTATTTGCCAGCAATCAGCTAAAGTGGTTTGGACGCTTTTTTGATGTTTTCGTAAATCAGAGTATAGCGCTACACAAAGCCAATATCGAGAAATATGAAAATGAAATTCAAGAAATGAGATACAGCTTAAATGTGGGTATTTCAAAGCAATGGAACAAGTTAGGTGTAAAAATTCAAGGCATAAAAAACCACAATAACCAATTAAAATTACCTTTAAGTGGTAGTGCCAATATTGCTTACTATTTGTTAAGTGATATTAGTCTAAACCTGGAGCAGTCTTGGCGAATTAGAGAACCTTCTTTTAATGATTTATACTGGTTTCCGGGCGGAAATCCTGATTTAAAAGCCGAAAAATCTAGGCACTCAGAACTCAGCATAGCTATAGTTAAACCAACAAGTCAGTTTCGTATTTCAGCCTATTATAAGGATACTGAAGATTGGATCCTGTGGTATCGTCCAAATCAATCTTTTTTCTGGATACCAGAAAATATCCAAGAAGTAACTTCTCGAGGATTGGAGTTTTCACACAAACTAAACTTAAATGTATTTACACTATCAAGTGAGTATACTTATACCCAGTCCACTTTTACCAAAGCCACACAGAGTCCCGTGATTACGGAAGGGAGTCAACTTTGGTATATACCGAAGCATGCCGCAAATATTGGCTTAACTGGAAATTTGCATCAGCTAGGATATGGTATAAATCATTTATTTAGATCTTCCTCAACAGGCATCAATAAATCTATCAAGGCCTATCATCTTACAGACATTTATTTGAAATATTCGTATCAATTGAGCAAGTTATCAACTACAATAAAACTAACTTGCAATAATCTTTTTGACAGTCAATATGAAGTGATTGAATTTAGGCCTATGCCTGGGAGAAATTACGGTATTTCGATAAATCTTAATCTTTAAAATGAAAAACATCCTACTCTTATTATTTGTAAGCCTCAGCAGTCTGAATGCTCAGACAGTCAACTTTGAATCCTTCGAACTAAACGAAAATGAAGTGCTGATAGATGCACCGGATGATCAATGGGTAGAAACACCTGTTTCATTACCTAATGGTTATGATATGCAGTTTGACTTTTACTTTAATTGGTTTATTTCTTCGATGACCGACACAAGCACACCTGGATTTCAAAATCAATATTCTGCTATTACTGGTGCTGGAAATAATGGATCTCAGAATTATGCGATAGACTATAATTTCGCTTCAGACTTCAGTCCCACCCAAATTATCATTGCAAATGAATTCGATGATATTTTTGTGGAAGGGATGTATCTCACCAACTCGACTTATGCATATTTAAGTATGCTTAATGGTGACAGCTTCGCAAAAAAATTTGGTGGTGAATCAGGAGATGATCCCGATTACTTCTATCTATCTTTTAGAGGTGTAAAAGATGGAATAGTGACAGCTGACTCGTTAATTTTTTATCTTGCTAACTTCCAGTTTGAGGATAACAGTCTTGATTATATAGTCAATGAATGGACCTACTTTGATGTTAGTTCATTAGGTCAGGTAGATGAGTATCAGATCCAATATTTCTCTTCTGACTCAGGAGCTTTCGGAATAAATACGCCAACCTACTTTTGTATGGATGACATCCAATATAGCTTCATTGATAATGTAGAAGACGAAACATTAAAAGCAAGTTTTAGTGTGGCTCCAAATCCATGTACTGATGTAGTGACAATTAGTACAGTATCTCAAACCCCCGTTATTTTATTGAATGCAAGCGGTCAGCAGCTCTATCATTGGGATAATATAGATCTTGGAGAAAACAGTTTTGACATTGCTAATTTACAGGGAGGAATTTATATTCTAAGACAAGGTGAATCTAGTATGAAATTAGTGGTGAGGTGAGTTAACTATTACTCTTCGCCTCTAAGTCTAGCATCTTGCTTTTGGGCAATTTCTACAATTTTACGCATGGTCTGAGCTATGGTCAAAATGATTAGAAATATAAAAGTGAAGAGCATATACAACCATCTGAACTGACCTGCATCATCAACGGTCACGCCCGAGATTTGAGTGGCTAAAAACCCACCAATAATGGCCAAACTAACATAACTAATCAGGCTAAATATCCAATATTGTCCCATGTTTTTTGTGGCAATACTTAAAATAGCGTTGGTGACAGAAAACAACAACAGTATCGTAAAGGATGCCTCCCATGCCGCTAATGAAGGTGCTATTTCAGCGGAAGGTTTTTGCCATATAACCAGTTGAATTAATAACAGAAAAATGACAAAAGCTGCTAGTTGCTGCAGGGGATGAAAACCTCTTTGCAAAATGGACTGGTACTTCATATTGTAAGAATATCAGAAATCAAGAAATTGTTTTGATTTTTGCCGACTATTTATTCGAATATATGGAAAGCAAGGCAGAATAATTCTTTTGTTTTATGTATCTTTCTTTTACTATGATAAATAAGCATCCATTAGGACTCATTTTTGGTTTTTTGCTGTTCATTTCAGCCAGTAATATCACTGCTCAAGATTTTAAATTTTCCCACGATCCTGGTGATACACTAATAGCTGAAATTCAAAATAATATTTCAACAGCTCATTTCATCTATCAAGTAAATGAAACTGATGAGCCGCTTATCCTTAAATGGAGATTAATTGAAAATACAATCCCAGAAGATTGGTTTTTAGAGCTGTGTGATAATACTACTTGTTATTCAAGTTTTCCAAACAACATGATTATGGATACTATAGAAGGAGATGTCAATGCCTTTTTGAAACTCACAGTAAATCCCGAGGGTGATACTAACCCTGCCCATATGACATTTAGAGTTTCTGAAAATGGAGATGATGCTAATTTTAAAATTGCACATTTTCAATTTAATCCAATGATCATTGATAATGTGTTGGATGAAGAAGCTGGGGATATTAAACTATTTCCTAACCCATGCAACTCAGAACTCTTTATTAATAATATTAACACAGAAGAGATTACTAATATTCAGATAATTAACATGAAAGGTCAGCTGTTAGTGACAAAGCAGAGCGACCATTCCATAGATGTATCCCCTCTGAGGCCAGGAAGTTACATTCTACGGGTGACTACCAAAGACCGACAATTATCAACCGTTTTCGAAAAACAATAACAAATCAAGCATACCATGATTAGAATTCTATTTTTACTTACATGCTTCCTTTACTCATTGAACATATCTGCAAATACACCAGATATAGAGGCAAATGTACTTTCAGAAAATGCCCAAGAGATAACTTTTGAAATTAATGTGAAAGATTTTTCTTTTGAAAATGTAAGTACCTCTCGAGGAGATTATTTAATTCCTATTATTGATGGAGCGGTGAGTCAACTAATAGAGGGCAAGCCGGATTTACCAGTATTCTCAACTAATTTCCAATTGGATTTTAATGAAATGCTAAAATTCGAAGTGCTTGATTATGAATATTCAGACTACCCCAATACTCCTATCGCACCATCTAAAGGTAATTTGCTAAGAAATATAGATCCAAATACCATTGCCTATCCATTTGGATCAGATTATAATCTTGAAGGGTTTATGCCGGAAAACTTAGTGGATGCTGAAGAAACATTCATTTTTAGAAGCGTGAAAGGACAGGGAGTTAAGTTTTTCCCAATGCAGTTTCAAGCTTCAAGCAATACCTTAAGAGTGATCAACAAGGTACTTATTAAAGCGAAAAAGGTAGCTCAAAAATCAAATATAACATCAGATAATGTACCCGCTATAAATCCAATATTTAGAGATTTCTATGCAGAGCGTTTTCTTAACTATAGCGAAACCAATTCGCGTTATGACTATATCGATGAGTATGGTGGAATTCTATATGTTATGCCTAGCATGTATGATGAAGTTATGGAGCCTATTATCACTTGGAAAAAGCAAAAAGGACATAAAGTCTTTGTTTCTCATACCGATGATTTTGGTGTAGACTTGGATGCTGTTAAAGGACATATCAGTGACATGTATAAAAGTGAGTACATATCATATGTGGTAATTGTCGGTGATGAAGATCAAGTAACTTCCGAGCTCTTTTTAGGTGCTGGGGATGGCTATTGTGATAATTGTTACGGATACATCGATGGTGAAGATCACTTTCCAGAGGTACTCATTGGAAGATTATTAGTTCACAACGCAGATGAACTGGTACCAGTGGTTCAAAAACTAATGGAATACGAAACCAATCCTAATACAAGCAAAGAAAAATGGTTCACAACAGCCATGGGTGCAGGATCTCAAGAAGGACCTGGAGATAATGGAGAGATTGATTTTGAGCACATGAACATTATAAAAGAGGAACTATTAAACTTTACCTACGAAGAGGTCTATGAATTTTATGAAGGTAACCAATCTGATTCTTCTCCTACACCAGGAGATATAACTTCAGATGATCCAGCTTGGCCTAATGTTACTGAGTTGTTAGCCGTGATTGAAGGACAAGGGACGTCTCTTTATAATTATGTAGGCCATGGTAGTCATGGAATTTTAGTTACCGGTGGATTAAATAATGACGCGATTGACAACATGGTCAATGATGGTGCGTATCCTTTTTGTATTGCAGTAGCTTGTTGTGTTGGGGATTTTGATGAGTCAGATGGATCAGGTGATTGTTTCGGAGAAAAGTGGATTAAGGCTACCGATGAAACCACCGGAAATCCAGCCGGAGGAATTGGTGGATTATTTTCTTCTGTACTGCAAAGTTGGGCACCTCCAATGGCAGGTCAAGATGAAATGAACCGAATCATTGCTGGAACAGGAGCTTATGAGACAAGACATACCTTTGGTTCTATCCTAGTGCACGGAGGATCTTACATGATCGACCAATACGATGGAGCGGGAGAAGACATGATGGATACGTGGTGTTTATTTGGTGATCCAAGTATGGACATTAGAACTGCATTTCCAGCAAATTTAGAAGTTACTCATGTAGAAAGCGTACTCATTGGCACACCAAGTATCAATGTTTCTTGCAATACTGAAGGAGCAATGATTGGTTTATTCTATAGAGGAGAATCAGTGGGTACAGGCTACGTAGAAAACGGTGTAGCAAACATCATGGTAGAGGGAGAAGGCCTGCTTTTACCTGAAGAAGTTACTGTGACAGGAACAGCTTTTAACACAATTCCGTACCAAGGCCAAATAGAAGTGATTCCCGCAGAAGGACCGTTTGTTATTTTGTCGGATTATATAGTGAATGATAATGGGGCAAATAATAATGGACAAGCAGACTATGCAGAGTTGGTTAGGTTCAATGTCACGCTAGCAAATGTTGGCCTTGAATCTGCGGACAATGTAAATCTAGTATTAAGCACTTCAGATGCCAATGTTACACTAATAGAGAATAATCAATCCTTTGGCAATATAGCGGCTGATGATAATGTACTAATGAGTGAAAGTTTTGCGATTCAAGTTGCTGATTTTATTGATGATCAACATACCGTTAATTTCGATGCAACAATAACTGCAGATGGTCATGAATGGGAAACGAACATGACATTGAAACTGAATGCACCCAACTTATCAGTGGGTAATATTCGGATTGATGATAGTGCAACAGGTAATGGTAATCAGCGGATGGATGCAGATGAGACTGTGGAGATTGTCATTGAAAACCTAAATAAAGGAAATAGTGACATTGTAAACTTAACGGGTAGCTTATCCATTGATAATTCATTCGTTAGTCTAGTTAATGGCTCTCAAGGAATTACCCAGTTGAATGCAAGTACAGGTTTGATGGAAACGAGATATGAAATATATCTTGCCGCAAATACTCCAAATGACACACAAGTAGATCTTAGTTATTTGGTGACTGACGATATTTACAGTGCTACTGGAGATGCTACTTTTAGAGCAAATTTGATTGTAGAAGATTTTGAGAATGAAACATCTGAGCACCCATCAGAAAATGCAAGTGATACACCGTGGTTTAGAACCACACTAGCTCCTTATGCTGGTCAATATTGTATGCAATCTGGAGCCATTCCTAACAATGATGAAACGGTATTTAGTATGCCTTTGGATATTCTGGAAGCAGGAACCATCAATTTTTCCTTTAAAACGGATTCTGAGAACTCGTATGACTTTCTACTATTTATGATTGATGATGTAGAAATGGGTTCGTGGAGTGGTAAAAATGAATGGGAGGAAATTAGCTATCCTATAAGTGCTGGTGAGCATACTCTGCAATGGATTTATGATAAGGATGAGATAGTTGAGGTTGGAGCTGATGCAGTATGGATTGATGATATTATTTTACCACCCTACCAAGAAATTCAGCCATCAAATGTAGAAGATGCAAACTTGCTTAGCACGGTAATTTCTCCAAACCCAGCTCATGATGTCCTTAATCTTAGCCTAGTCGCAGAGATCGGCGCTAAGTACAATGTTGAGCTTTTAAACATTAATGGTAAACGAGTTAAGCAAGTGCTTAATAACCACTTGGCAGTTAACCATACCATAGAACACACGCTCTATGTTGATGATTTATCCTCTGGTATATATTTGCTGAGGGTCCAAAAAGATTTGAAAACGGAAACTTATAAATTAGTTATCGAGTAAAAAATAAAAGCCGAAGTAAAAACTTCGGCTTTTTTATTTAAACATTTTCCTTCCTGCTTGTTTTAATAACATGGCTCTAGAAAAAAATTATCTCATACATCCTCAGGTATTATTTACCTATTTGCTGCTCTTTGGGATGTCCAGTTTATTCATTGCCTTCTCAGCAGCATTTATGTATAACCGAATTCAAGCTGGATTACCACCTATTCAGTTACCGTCTTTATTTTACTTTAATACGCTTATTTTATTGCTTTCTAGCTTTGCCTTAATCAAAGCCAAGCAGTCCTATCTAAAAGATCAAACAGAGCAATATAAGGCTTTTTTATTGACTACTCTCCTATTGTCTCTGATTTTTTTGGGCATGCAAATCTTAGCATGGAAGCAACTCTATGATTCAGGCATACATCTTACCTATAGTAATATGGCTTCCTACTTGTATGTGATAAGCTTTGTACATATGCTCCACTTGATTGGGGGAATCCCTTTCCTTGCTTATTTCTGGTTTACAGCTATTAAGAAAATGAAAGAACCTGTTTCCGTGCTGGTCTACTTTTCTGATGAAACTAAAGCACGTCGATTAAAACTGCTAACTATCTACTGGCACTTTTTAGATATTCTCTGGATTTATTTGGTCTTATTCTTTCTAATCAATTTTCTGATCAAATAATTTGCTAGAAAATTAAAATCGAGCTTCATATTAGTTATAAAGCTCATTTGAACGATTATCTTTGCAGCTTAATTTTGCCAATGGAGAATATAGTATCTAATAAGACTACAGACGCAAGTATTGCGGCTAAGCTAGGTTTGCAAGCTGATGAATTTGAAAAAATAAAGTCCATACTTGGAAGAACACCCAACTTCACTGAATTAAGTGTTTTTTCTGTCATGTGGTCTGAACACTGTTCCTATAAAAATTCAATTACCTATTTAAAGACATTACCAAGATCTGGTTCCGCTTTATTAGTAGAAGCTGGTGAGGAAAATGCGGGACTGGTAGATATTGGTGATGGAATGGCTTGTGCTTTTAAAATTGAATCACATAATCATCCATCAGCTATAGAACCCTATCAAGGAGCTGCAACTGGTGTGGGTGGAATCCATAGAGATATTTTCACCATGGGAGCAAGACCTATTGCCGCATTAAATTCTTTACGTTTTGGTGACTTAAAAGAAGCGCATACCCAACATTTAGTTAAAGGTGTAGTTAAAGGAATCGGTGATTATGGCAACTGCTTAGGCGTTCCTACCATCGGTGGTGAAACCTACTTTAATGAGTGTTACAATCAAAATATCCTAGTTAATGCAATGTCCATAGGGACTGTAAAAGTGGGACACACCGTTTCTGCGGCAGCAGATGGCCCAGGTAATCCAGTATTTATTGTTGGCTCAGCAACTGGTAAAGATGGTATCCACGGAGCGACTTTTGCTTCTGCTGATTTAACCGAAGACTCAGCTGATGATTTGCCTGCAGTACAGGTAGGTGATCCATTTCAAGAAAAACTTTTGCTAGAAGCCAGTTTGGAGGCTATACAAACCGGAGCTATTGTAGGAATGCAAGATATGGGAGCTGCAGGAATTTCTTGTTCTACTTCCGAAATGAGTGCAAAGTCTGGTACAGGAATGCGCATAGATTTAAATAAGGTACCGACACGTCAAGCAGATATGGAGCCGTTTGAGATATTACTCAGTGAATCTCAGGAGCGAATGCTTATCGTTTGTAAAAAAGGTATGGAAGCAGATTTAGAAGCCGTTTTTGATAAATGGGATTTAGAGTGTGAAATTATAGGTGAAGTAACCGACACTAAAAAATTAGAGTTCTACTTTAATGGAGAATTAGTGGTCGATATTCCATCACATGATTTAGTATTAGGCGGCGGAGCTCCTATCTATGATCGCGAATTTAAGCAAGCTGCTTATTATGATGAACTTCAGTCTTTTAGTATAGACAACATTGAACAACCTAAAGATCTTGTGCAGACAGCTAGAGATTTAATGGCGTCTCCTAATTTGTCATCCAAACGATGGATTTATAGGCAATATGACTCTATGGTTAGGACTAATAGTATGCACACAAATGAACCTTCAGATGGGTTTTTAGTACGTTTAAAAGGGACTGAAAAGGCCATAGTTGCCTCCGTTGATTGTAATGCTTCTTACGTCTATGCTGATCCTTACATTGGCACCATGATTGCGGTGGCTGAAGCAGCAAGAAACATAGCCTGTACGGGAGCAAAACCACTTGCAGTAACTAACTGCTTAAATTTTGGAAACCCATATAATCCTGAGGTTTATTGGCAGTTTGTCAATGCCATCAAAGGTATGGGAGAAGCGTGTAGAAAGTTTGAGACACCTGTCACTGGTGGGAATGTAAGTTTTTACAATCAGACTCAAATAAACCAAACCGTAGAACCTGTGCATCCGACTCCAACCATTGGAATGATAGGATTGATGGAAAACTTAGATCACCAAACCGGATTATCATTTAAAGAAGCTGGAGATAGCATCATTTTATTGGGCACCAATAGAAATGACATCAATCAAAGTGAATATCTAAAGCATATTCATAATGAAGCAAAATCGCCTGTTCCTTACTTTGATTTAGCCGAGGAAGCAAGATTACAAAACTTAATACTATCCTTGATTAGTGCTCATAAAGTCATATCAGCACATGATGTATCGGAAGGTGGCTTATTCTTTTGTCTTGTCGAAGCATGCATGAACAATGAATTAGGTTTTGAAGTTAATGCAGAAAGTGAGCTTCGAAAAGATGCTTTATTATTTGGAGAGGCTCAGAGTCGTATCGTGATCTCTTGTAAAAAGGAAAACGTAGCTAGCATATTACAAACGGCTAATTCTATGGACATCGAAGCTAAAGAATTAGGGCTTGTAACCAATGAGACAATGAAGTTTGATGAAATGGATTTTGGACATGTTAGTGATTTTATTAATATCTTTGAACACACATTACCATCCTACTTGGACTAATTAATAAATAAAATTTTAAAATCATGAAATATTTATCTGGCTTATTTGGAGTGATTGTGCTTGCCTTTTTAGTGAGTGCTTGTTCCTCTGCATCAAGTAATGGATTAACTATCAAAGGCAAATTTGACAAGGCTAATGATATGAATGTCTATTTAGATAAAACCACTTACGATAACGCTTTTGAACGTAAAGCTCAAGCACAAGCTTCAGGAAACGGTAGTTTTACTTTGAGCACTGAAGAAATGCTTCCTGCTGGCTTGTATAGAGTTAGAATGGGGAGTAAGTCTGTAGATTTAGTAATAAACGGGACAGAAAAGAAAATCGACATTTCTGGAGATTTAGCAACGGTGCAGAATTTTGATTATTCTATTGCGGGTTCGGACTTGTCACAATCTTACCAAGAAAATATGTCTGCTTTTGTTACAAGACAAAAAGATCAAGCAGCGATAAAAAACTTCATAGATTCGGCTGATCCCTTATTATCATCTGCAATAGCTTCAAAGGTTTACAAATTTTCAGCTGGTTCTTTAATGGCTCATAAGTCAATCTTAAAAAAGCTTGAAACTGCTTACCCTAATGAAGCATATACCACTGAGTATAAAGGCCAAATTGCTAAAACAGAGGCAAAGGCAAAACCAAAAAGCAAAGGAAAATATACAGTAGATGTGGGCGATCAAGCGCCAGAAATTGCACTACCAGGTCTTGATGGCAAGGTTAGAAAATTATCTGACCTTAAAGGTCAGGTTGTACTACTTGATTTTTGGGCGAGCTGGTGTGGACCCTGCAGAAAAGCTAACCCTCACGTAGTAGAAACTTATAAGAAATATAAGGAACAAGGATTTACGGTATTTAGTGTTTCACTTGATGGTTTAGACACTAGAACTAAAGCTAGAATTAAATCAGAAAGTGACATTCAAAAACGTATGGAGATGTCTAAAGTGAAGTGGAAAAACGCAATCGAAAAAGATAAGCTTGAATGGGATCATCACGTGAGTGATCTTAAAAAATGGGAATCAGAAGCTTCTGCTAAATATGGTGTTAGAAGTATCCCTACAACATTCCTAATCGGAAGGGATGGAAATATCGCAGCCTTAAACCCTAGATACAATCTAGAAGAAGAAATACAGAAAGCGCTCTAAGCGTTTAAAAAGTGGAATAGCAATATTCCATTAGCTACTGAGGCATTCAGAGATTCAGCACCTCCTAATTGAGGTATTTTAACCAAATAGTCAGCTTGGTTAATGATGGATTTTTGAATGCCTTTGCTTTCGTTACCAATGACGATTATGCCTGGTTTTGCAAATGTTTTCTCAATAATAGATTCGCCTTGTAAACTAGCTGCATAGCAAGGTGTATCGCCCAGGTTTTTACTTAATGCTTCAAAAGATATTCTAGCCTGTTTAACCCTAAAAATAGAACCCATTGAAGACTGAACTACTTTAGGGTTATAGAGGGATGCTGTTTGAAAACTGGCATAAATCTGTGTTAAGCCAAACCAATCTGCTGTTCTTAGAATAGTCCCAACATTTCCTGGATCTTGGATGTCATCTAAAAACACGGTCCATTGATGTTGTGCTTTTTCCCAATTAATCGGCATTTGCTCTTCCATTTCAAGGACTGCTAGACAACTCTTTGGGGATTTCAACAGGGAAATCGAAGCAAGTTCCTTAACACTTACTATATGATATTTAACATCTGCTGGGAAATTATAGTTATTGTCTTCATAATATTCTTCAGTGCAAAAAATATATTTGATTTGCTTTGTATATTGACTAAGTATTTCGTCCATTAATTTTGGACCTTCAGCCAGGAATTTGTTATACTTTTGTCTATACTTACTCTGATGGAGAGATCGTACGTACTTCTTTAAATTAATACTTAGCATAGTTTCGCAAAATACATATCACCGTTCAATAATGAATACAACCCTAAAAGCATTTTGTTGCTTGCTTGTTAGTAGTGTATTCTTTTCTTGTGCGCCAGCGAAATTACTAAATGAAGGTGACCATTTACTTAAGAAGAATAAGATAAATATTCAAGATGTTCAAGATCCGGTAGATCGATCAGATATTAGGTATGAATTATCAAATCTTCTGATTACCAAAACAAATCGAAATTGGCTCTGGGTTCCAAGAGAATGGTTTTATCTCAAGCTCCATGATAAGCCGCAAAAAAATAAAGTCACAAAATTTATTTTAAAGCGGATGGCTGAAAAACCAGCTATCTACGATAGTATAAAAACAGCGGAGACAGCTAATAGATTAGAACAATACCTAAAAAATAAAAAAGGTTTTTACAATGCAGAAGTAGACTATAAAGTAATCGATGGTAGAAGGTCTACATTTACTGAGTATGATGTTTCTCTATTTAAGCGTTCCTATGTCCACAATAGCGTATATATCGGAAATGATTTCGAAATCATCGAACAATTAATCGATAATAAGTCAGAATCATTCATCAAGAAAGGTACACCGATAGACGCGCTTATTTTCGATCTAGAAAAACAACGGATTATAAATTTCTTGCAAAATCAAGGATATGCTTATTTTAATAACAGTCATATAGCCATAAAAGGTGATAGCACCAATTACACCAAAGACATAGAAATTTTTATCGAAATACTAAACCCGACGAATACCGAAAAACATAAACGTTACCGAGTAGGAGAAATCAATGTTATTACGGATAAACCAGGCGTACTAAGTGACAGCATAGTTAGCACAACTAATCTTGACAATCGCTTATATCAAAGTCACAGGCCAAAATTTTTAGTCAAACCTAAAACCCTCAATAAGAAAGTATTTATGACCAGCGGCGAGATTTACTCGAAGGATAAATACTACAAAACGATTAGAAAGCTGACTGATCTATCTTCTTATAAGTTTGTGAAGGTTAATCCCTATTTCTTGTCCGAAACCGATACTATTATTAACTATAATATTCAACTATCGCCGCAAACCAATAAATGGATAGCAACCTTCAATGTCGATAATTATTACAGTACCTTAAATAATTATGGTATTGGTCTAGGAGGAACTTTACAAAATAGAAATGTTTTCCGAGGTTCTGAGGTGTATTCACTTAGTGCTGATGCAGGGGTCGAATTAAATTTAAACAGCTTTAATAACACCGAATTGAGTGTTGTGAGAACAGCACTGGCAAGTGTTCAAAATAAATTTTCATTCCCAAAATTGATTGACATATACCAATCCTTGAATCTTGTCAATTCTTTGAATATCATCAGTGACAATACTGAAAAGCAGATTAGAGATAATGCCGAAACCGATTTTAATCTGGGTATCAATTACAATAAAACATTTAGATATAATACGATTGTTAGTTTTAATTTCTCCTATGGTTTTGATTATCGCCCCAACCAAAACAATCGGGTTATTTTTAATCAGACCGGGGTTGATTTAATTCTTTACACGCAAAAAGATTCAGCGTTTATTGCAGACCTCGAAAACAATCAATTGCTTGCTAATAGTTTTAATAACAGTTTGTTTACTGGCATATTTTTTCAAAAGCTTGGTTTAGTAAGAACATCTGTACTTCCTAGGCTAGATATGAATTTAACCAGCATTTTCGAATTGGAAGTGTCTGGATTAGAAATCGCTACGGTTAATGCCGCCTATAATGGAATATTAAACAAAAATGAACTTTGGCAATTTTCTGATGCTTTAGATTATGCTAATTTTATAAAATTAGAGATAGACGAACGATTTGCGAAGGAGATAAATGATCTTAGTTCATTTGCATTTAGATTTACTACGGGTGTTGCTTTTAAATATTTTGATGACCAGACCGTGCCCTATGTAAGACAATTTTTTAATGGAGGTCCGTCTAGTATTCGAGCATGGCAACCGCGTGAGCTGGGCCCCGGTTCCTATAGTGAATTATTAGAGAATCCCGACGGCTCACTATTTTATCAAGCCGGTGATTTTAAGATGGAAGCCAGTTTTGAATATCGGTTCGATTTACCTTCCTTTTTTGAAGGAGCCCTCTTTTTAGATGCTGGTAATATCTGGACCCTGAGCGAGGATGCAGATAGACCTGGTTCTGTTTTAAGCAATCAATTTTATAAGCAAATTGCCGTTGGTGCAGGCTACGGTATCCGTATGGATTTTAGTTTTCTCATTATACGTTTTGACTTTGGGTATAAATTAAGGAACCCCTACATTCCAGTGGATACAGGTAGGCATTGGATTAATCTTGCTCAAGACTTCAGAACAAGAAAATACAATAACAGATTTGGGAATTTAAATATCGCTATTAACTATCCTTTCTAATGTTAAACTGAATATTCCAAGCATGAAAAGAGTCATCATAGCAGGAGCAACAGGTATGATTGGCAGCATTGTCTTAAGGCATAGTCTAGCATCTGATTATGTTGAAGAAGTTGTCTCTATTTCTAGAAAACCAACAGGTATAAGTCATCCAAAACTTAAAGAAATACTAGTCTCCGACTTTTCTAATCTCGAAAAGCACAGTACTGCATTTGAAAATATAGATATCGGATACTTTTGTCTTGGCGTTTATACGGGTGCAGTAGCAGATGATCTATTTAAAAAAATAACCGTAGACTACACGATCTTGTTTGCTGACTTATTAAAAAGTAAAAGTCCAGAAGCACATTTCTCGTTTTTGAGTGGTGCTGGAGCCGATCTAACGGAGCAAAGTAAGACTTCTTTTGCGAGATATAAAGGTATGGCTGAAAACCATTTGATGGGACTCAAGTTTGATTCCTTAGCCATTTTCAGACCGGCTTACATTTATCCTAATGTCCCTCGAAAAGAGCCAAATCTCATGTATACCATAAGTAGAATGTTGTATCCTGTTATCAAGATGCTTGGAAAAAAATACAGCATTGAATCTGAGCAACTTGGAAAAGCCATATTTGCTGCTGGGTTTTCTCCCACTGAAAAACAAATCCTGGAAAACCAGGATATCCTGAGCTACCTAAAAGAATCTAATTAATGGCCGAATCCAGCAAGGTATTACGATATACAGACAAAGATCGCCAAGCTATTTTAGACATTTTCAAATTAAATGTTCCTGATTTTTTTGCTGAAGAAGAATATGAAGACCTTGAAAGATATTTAGCCAATGAACTGGAAGATTATTTCGTTTTGACACATAATCACCAAGTTATTGGAAGTGGAGGTATTAATTATGAAACTAAGCATAAAAGGGCTGTGATAAGCTGGGATTTATTCCATCCAAATTACCAACGAAAGGGCTTTGGATCTATCCTACTGAAACATCGGTTAGCTTATTTAGCTACAAAAAATGACATTGAGCAAATCATCGTCAGAACCTCTCAAATAACTTATCCATTTTATGAGAAATTTGGCTTCCAGATCGACTTTATAAAGAAAAACTACTGGGCAGAAGGTATAGATTTATATCACATGGTTTTTAGCAATAAAGCATAGTACTGCAGCCTATTTAAATAATGCTGCTCTACCATATTTAGAGCAAATAGGACAAGCATGCGGATTGTGGCCTCGAGCTGGACAATACTCTCGACCAAAAAAGATGATTTGGAGGTGCAATTTATTCCACAACTCCTTGTCAAATAAGCGCTTGAGATCTTTCTCCGTTTTTGTGACATTCTTGCCAGTGCTCAACTTCCATCTATAGGCTAGCCGATGGATGTGAGTATCTACTGGAAAAGCTGGGACTCCAAAAGCTTGCGACATGACAACTGAAGCCGTTTTATGGCCCACTCCAGGTAGAAATTCTAAGTCTTCAAAATTTTGAGGAACTTCTCCATTGTGCTTTTCTAATAATATTTGGGAGAGTCCTTCGATCGCTTTAGATTTAGCCGGCGATAAACCACAGGGCCGAATGATCTCTTTAATTCTTTCCTGACCCAAGACTAGCATATCCGTAGGATTGTCTGCCTCTGCAAACAAGAAAGGTGTTACCTTATTTACTCGTTCGTCAGTACATTGCGCCGATAATAAAACGGCTATTAATAAAGTGAAAGAATCTTTGTGGTCTAATGGGACCGGAACCTCAGGATATAAATCCTCCAGAATATTTACAATATCTTGTACTTTTTCCTGCTTTGACATGCTACAAATTAATTAAGAATTCCATGGTATCAACTCCATCTGCAAAATCATCGATAGCTGGCTTTTGACTCTGGCCAAAGCCACACACACGCTCAAAAACAGCTTCTTTAGCTACCACGACTTGGAGTTCATTGGCTGTTTCTTCTAAGTATTTTTTAATCAGATCTAGACTCTCAAATTCTTGATAATGTATGGAGGCGATCCTTGATTGCAATTCATCGGACTTCTTTGCAATTAGAACATCATTGGTCAAAAAATCCAACTTGTTCATTAAGAATATTGCGTAGTTATACTCATAATTGTTTTTGTACTTACTATGGTGCAAATTAGATAAGTACTTTTGCTGACCTTCAAAGAAAGCATGTTTATCAAAGGTTCCCACTACACAAAGTTTAGACACACTTCGACAGCCAAGTCCAAAATAGGCGTTAATGTCATCGGCTAAACTTATATAATCCTCTTCGGTTTCCTCTCCAGTTAAAACAGCAATGGTACTTCTGTTTTTTCTAATAACGTGTGGGACTTTACTAAAATAATAATCAAAGTATCTCGCCGAGTTGTTACTACCTGTGGCAATGGCAGCATCAAAATCAGTGAGTTTTTCCACTGCCTCAAAGTAGGGTTTTGCTGCGGGGTCAAAGTCGCATAACAACTTTAAAAGATAGGGAATGATATCGGCATCCTTATCAGATAATTTATAGACGCTTACATTTCCACTAAGGAAACAACACAGCAAATCATGAAATCCCACCGCAGGAATATTCCCTGCCAATATTAAACCAATACGCTTTTTTTGTTCTTTTAGCGGATAGTCTTTACAAAACTGAGTAAGTATATCTTTTTGAAGAAAACAGGTTTTTATCCCAGACAGCATATTTTCCACATTCTCCTTAGTAAACCACGGATTATGTAGCTCAGCAATGGTCATTAAACCTTGCCAGTTTTCTTGATCTAGTTGGATCTTCTCCCCTAAACTTACTAAGGCATCTATTCTTTGATCAAGGGTCATTTTAGAGGTTTTTCAATGCTGCTTCTCGACTGGTTAAATAGCTTCTCCATTTCTCTAATACGGCTTCCATATCTGCCGGCAGATCCGCTTCAAACACCATTCTTTTGCCAGTGGTCGGATGAATAAATCCTATTTTTCTAGCATGTAGGGCTTGTCTTGTACAAAGTTCAAAGGCATTTTCTACAAAGCGTTTGTACTTACTAAACACTGTACCTTTCACTACCCTATTTCCACCGTATTTAGCATCATTAAATAATGGATGTCCGAGGTGCGCCAGATGAACTCTAATCTGGTGAGTTCTGCCGGTTTCCAGCACACATCTTACCCTTGATATGTAGTACAAAGGTTCGACAACTTCATAGTGTGTAATGGCGTGTTTTCCTTCATCTCGATCTTCATACACCTTATATTTAGTGGCATGTTCCTTACTCCGCCCTATATATTCGTCAATCGTTCCTTTTAGTTCATCGGGTTCGCCCCACATGATTGCTTCATATTCTCTTTCAATACTGTGATCGAAGAATTGTTTACCTAAATGAGCCATAGCCGGCTCGTTTTTAGCGATGACTAGTAATCCTGAGGTGTCTTTATCAATTCGATGGACCAGTCCCGGTCTATCAGCATTATTCCCTTCTTTAATGGGCAAGTCTTTTTTACCGAAGTAATAAGCCAAGCCATTAACTAAAGTGCCATCCCAGTTCCCTGTGCCCGGATGTACAACCATTCCTGGCGGTTTGTGAATAATCATCACATCATCATCTTCGTAGCGAATATCGAGTGGAATATCCTGTGGCTTAACTACAAAATCTTCGTGAGATCTAGGTATTTGTAAATCGATGACATCAGAAGGTCTAATGAGGTAATTAGATTTGACCTGCTTTCCATTTACCTGAACTAAGCCATTTTTTATCCCAGTCTGAATTTTGCTTCTAGAAACCGCTTCCATTTTCCCTAGCAGATATTTATCTAGACGGATGGAGGTTTGCCCTGGATCTACTTTAATTTGTAGTTCTTCGTGCTTGATTTCAACAGATGCTGGCGCTTCGTCCTTCATAAATTAGCTATTTAGCTGATAGTCATTAGTTGTTTGACCAATATTGCTGCAAAAATAAACTAATTCCAGCTCTAAAATACTTTAAGTACTTAATTGTAATTCTAATCATTTAAAATGAGTGATTCCTAAATTCTTCTTTATACATTTATTATTGATCTTATTTGAAACTAGATTAGAAATTAAACACCTTATGAAAGAAAAATTGAGGCTTGAAACCCTGATGGTGATGGAAGCTAAGGATCAAAAAAAGAACACTCCTCATGTTTTACCTATATATGCTAGCTCAGCCTTTGGATTTGAAAATATCGAGCATGGAATAGAAGTCTTTAAAGATCCAGCATCATCACATATTTATTCTCGGTTTGCTAATCCCACGGTGGATACCGTAGCCAAAAAGATTGCTGATCTTGAGTCATACGGAATAGAAGGAGAACATTTTGCCTTACTATGCAATAGTGGAATGTCTGCCATACACACCCTCCTCACAGCGCTTTTAAAAACAGGTGATACTATTCTAACACAGGCCAATATTTATGGTGGAAGCTCTGAATTAATGACCAAAGTATTAGGTGATTTTGGAGTGAAAACGATATTTACAGACTTACGGGATTTAGATACGGTGGATAATTACTTGAATAATGATCCTAGCATTCGGGTAATCTACTTCGAAACACCTGCTAACCCTACATTGTCCTGTGTAGATATGAAGAGCCTAGTCCAATTAGCGAAATCGTATAATTGCCTTAGTGTTTCTGACAATACTTTCGCTTCACCAGCTTTACAACGGCCACTAGACTTTGGTGTTGATTTCGTGTTACATTCAACAACCAAGTACCTAAACGGACATGGCAACGGTATGGGAGGAGCCATCATTGGGAAACAAGACTACTATCAGCAAGTTTGGGGAAAATATAAACTTATAGGTACCAATCCAAGCCCTTTCGAATCCTGGTTACTGCACAATGGTTTAAAAACTTTAGCACTCAGAATGGAAAAACACAGTGATAATGCCATGTCTTTAGCTACATTTTTAGATAAGCACCCTAAAGTTTCGGTAGTCAATTATCCTGGTTTAAGCAGTCATCCAGATCATAGCATAGCAAAATCACAAATGTCCAAATTTGGTGGTATGATGAGTTTTGAATTGAAAGGTGGATTAGAGGAAGGGAAGCGATTAATGAATGGTGTAAAGATTTGCAAACTGGTTCCGACATTGGGAAATGTCGATAGTCTCATTTTACATCCTGCTTCCATGTCTCATTTACATGTGGATAAAGAACTGAGACTAAAGGCTGGGATAACAGATGGTTTAATCAGGCTTTCTGTGGGTATCGAGCATATCGAGGATTTAAAAGCGGATTTAGGACAAGCGCTTGATGCGCTTTAGCTTTGCAGCGCAGAAGAAGCTTGTTGTTCTTTCGCAGATCGTTATAGAGACTAGTAATGAAAATAATTCATCATAGAATGAAATCAAACTTCTTGGAGCAGTCCTAACAGATAGTATCCGAAATTAATTACTCATACGTTTATTTTTAGTTTCCTTAGATCCCATTCACTTGGATTTATTCCTTCGTCAATACTTTTTCCTATTTGATCGATTAGATCCTTTACTGAGATATCAGCGTTATTAGTAGTATCTATCCGTGCACCTTTATCGTATAGGTATTCAATTATTTTTGCTTCTTCGTCATTTCCTCGGTAATCATGACATGCATTCCAAAAGGCGGTATTTCCGTATTCATCTCTTAGATTGATGTCTATACCATTTTCAACAAGCACTTGAGTTAATTGAAAATTTGCTGGAAATCCAACTGCAAAATGCAAAGCTGAGTAAAAGCCTTTTTCTTTGTTTGATTGTTGATTAATGTCTACTCCTGCACTTAGGAAAAGTGATATAATCTCATGTGGATTTAAGTCCGTATCCCTAGCATTTATGATATAGTAGTGGAATAAACTTAATCCAGTTTTTTTACTCTTTGAATTTAACAATTTATGAGTTGCACTTTTAAGCTTCATAATATTATTATCAATTAGTAGGGATTGTCCTTTTTTGTATGGATCAAAAAAAATCATTGTGTTGTTTTTAGTCTCTCAAATCAATTTAATTGGCCATTTTTGATTAGTATTCCAATTGTTTTAATCTTTGTATGATTAAGATACAAATTTCCATAAAGGACAGCTTATTCCTATATCTATCATAATTATGGCCTCTTTTTCGAGTAGAAAAACAGAACATCATTAGCTGAAATAAGCAGTATTTTATAAGTAAATAGGATAAAAAACATCCAACAATATGAAAAAACTTCTTTGGTGTATCTGCCTTTGCTCCATTATTTCGTGTTCTAGGACAACTATAAAACCTACAAAGGGGATAGATGAAATGCTAGCCATAAACCCAAGCTATTTCGAATTGATAAAGAGTTACACTAAACCTTTTCCTGATAACACAGAGCTGTCCATTGCTATCATCGATCACGGAGAAGTAAGTTATATAGGTGTAAAAAAAATGGACAATGTATTAGTTAAAATACAAAATGAAAATAAGGTATTTGAAATCGGATCTATTAGTAAAGTATTTACTTCAAATCTTCTAGTAAAGCTAGAGCACCAAAAAAAGCTTTCGACAGATGATCAGCTCAGCAAATATTTGGGACCCACTAATCAAGTAGACTCACAAATCACTTTACAACATTTAGCTAATCATACCGCTGGATTAGAAAGACTACCTAGTAATTTAAATCTATTTACAGTGGATATTAGTAACCCTTACAAAGATTATGGAGAAGAACAACTGCTAGCCTTTTATTCGGATTCAATAGCATTGAGCAATAAACCGGGTACTAGTTATAATTACACTAACCTCGGTTCAGGAACTTTAGGCTATGTGCTAACACGAGCTTCTGGATCAAGCTATGAAACATTACTCCAAGAGCATATATGTGGTCCATTAGCTATGGAGCAAACCACCAGCTTAAAAAGTAATATCGCAAACGAATTAGTGCCTGGCCAGAACCCCAAAGGTGATGTGGTTGGTAATTGGGACATGAATGTTTTACTGGGTGCAGGTGGTTTGTACTCATCAGCAAAAGATCTTGCAAGCTATGCAAAGGCGCAATTTAATAAGTCGGACAATCTATTTTCATTAAGTCATAAACCCAGCTTTACAGTTAATGAAAACATGAAGATGGGTTTAGGCTGGCATATCTTAAAAAGGAGATATAATTGGCTTTGGCATAATGGCGCATCTGGAGGCTACTCCTCATCGATTACTATAGAAAAAAGAACGCATAATGCCATCATTATACTGTCTAATGTTTCGGCTTTTCACCGAAAAAAAGAAAATATAGATCAGTTAGGATTTGAATTGCTCAAGGAGTTAAGTATCGAGCTTGTAAATTAGTTAGGTGTCACATACCCAAGTTATTTTAAGATCATTAGTTAAATCTATTGAATTTTGGAAATTTCAAGAATTATATTTTATCGTGTTTAAAATTTATATCAAAGTTTCTCAAATTTTATAAATAAAATCAACCTATTAGAATCACCATAAAAAACAGCTGTTATCAAAAATTTTATAAGTCACCATATTTTAGTTATCAGTATAACATTTGCCATTTTTATTTCATTTTGGAATTCAATGCCAAACTCAAAAAATCAAAAGCCAATGTTTGAAGAAATAAATAAAATAATAATAGACAACCGATCTCCTATGAGAGGTCGAATTCATGAAATTGAATTCAATAAATTTAGATTAGATTATTATGATATATACGAAGAAGATTCAAGTATGCAGTACTTGATGAGCAAGCAACTTCAAGGTGGAGGAGAAACTTGGTATGGAATCATTAATCAAGCTATTAAATTTGTCAATCCTAGTCTAAATAATGGTGTAGACTTTGATCCGGAGGCAGATGGCTTGGCAATCTGGTCAAATAACAAATCAAAACTTGAACAAATATCAAGGTTGATAAATGTGATCAAGACTGAAGAAAGTTTCCTAGTCAATTGTGTGGAAACAGCGAAAATAACAGGGACCATAGAATAAGTATCTTGGCTACTTAAATGCTAAACCATCTGATGAAGTCGCATGATTCGAATTGATAGTTAACAAGTTTCTATCAATACGCTGTAAATGCTTTATAAAACCATTTATTTGAAATGATAGAATCTTGTAGTTCACCTATGATTTTCTGTGCTTTTACATGCTCAGTTCTAATGACCATTTTATTTGACTTCCAGAAAAAACTTAGGATTATTCCAAAGTCATTCACAAAAAAGTGATTTGATGAATTATCCTCTGCAATCCCATTAAAATGATATTTAATAACTGTCATTTCTTTACCATCAATTTCAAATATTTTTTTCCCAATTATTTTTGTGCTTGCTTCATCTCCTTTTGTGTCATAAAATGAAATTGAACAATTAATCGGCTTATTAGGATTGCAAAATCTATACTCTTCTACCATTGGATTTTCAATATTCATCAATTCCATTCTGTACAAAAAGTCATCATTTTGATTTAATTGAAAACTATCATTTCTGTTGAAACTGTGATAAAGCAATTCACCCGTGAAAAAATCACATTCATAATTTAATTGAGTTGAATGTTTACACGCTGCCATTAATATCAAAGTTGATACAAGTACAATTTTGGGATCCATTTTTCTTGGTTTGAAGGATTGACTACATTCTCAATTTCGAACATATAAATTTTGAAATTTGGATTATTTGACTGAATCCTTAATGGCTCTTTAGTCGCAAAGTCGGAGTGATTAACAATTTCGTTTCCAGAATTCCAAATTGATACTACTGAAGTACTAAATGTTGGAATTTCTTCATCCTCAAATTTTATGCTTATCTCCTGTATTCCTTTTAGTCTTTCCGACAAAAGTTTAATTGTTTTAGAGTTATATTGAACTATTCTTGTTCGTCTGCCAATGATAAATGTTATGAAAGTTGAAACTATACCTACTATAGCCAAAACAAGAAATATCACATTAATCCAAAAATTATTTCCTTCGAGCAAAAGTTTTAAATTATCTAACATATTTACTGTTTATAAGAATTATATTGACTGTTGTATTTTAGAGTGTATAGAATTCCATTTTTGATTATCACTAATACTATATAATCACAACATATCTGCAATTCCCCATATATAGGCCTGTTATCACTATCTGAAATGTTTTTTTAAACAAGAACCTGATGGTTATATGCGAAATTTTAGACGTCTAAGCTATTCAATCCTCAAGTTCTTTCCCTTCATCTATTTTCCTAAAGCGGTTCCAGATCGCTGGTTAGCCATGCTTATTCCTCTTCACTAATTACTCCTCTTACACCTAATTCTACAGCCCTAAGATTTTCAATCTTTCCGTTGCTGATTTCAAACTTGAGCAAGGTTCGAAATTTGTGAAAACCTACATGACCACAAGCACCAGGATTCATATGGATAAGATTAAGTTTTTTGTCTTTCATAACCTTCAAGATATGGCTATGACCACAAATGTATAGATCGGGTTTTTCGCTTCTCAGTATCGCTCCTACTCGCTTTGTATATCTACTTGGATATCCGCCGATATGTGTCATAAAGACCTTTAAACCTTCAATTTCAAAGCTTTGATTGTGCGGAGCTATTTCTCGAATTTTAGGACCATCGATATTTCCATAAACCATGCGACTTGTATAATTTTCTTCTATAAAGTGCACAATAGGAAGTGTACCTAAATCTCCTGCATGCCAGACCTCGTCACAATCTGCAAGATGTTTGATCACATCTTCTGCAAGTGAGTCGGCATGAGTATCAGAAATAAGACCAATTAACATGAATACAATTTATGGCACTAAGGTAAAATAAAAAACGCCGGTTAACATCAGTCAACCGGCGCAATATAAACCCATTGTTTACACTATTTCAATAAAACCATCTTTTTCATCTGGCTAAAGTCACCTGACTCTACTCGATAAATTAAGATTCCGTTTTGATCAATTTTATCAGCTTCAATCTCGAAAGATTGGAAACCTTTTGCAAAGCTGTTAGACTGTTCTAATAACACTCTTCCTGCAGCATCATAAACCGTTAAGTTTACTTCTGCATTTTCCGGTGTGTAGAACGGTATCATAGAAACATTGCTAAACGGATTCGGCTCGTTTTGGTACAATTCGAATCCTTTTTCAGTACTGCTTACATCATCTCTGTAATTAAGATCTAACTCGCTGATGCTTAAATCTTGGTTGTAGATTTCTGCTTCAACTGTATTAGTGATACTTAATAGATCAGATAAAGTACCTGCTTCTTTAGCTTTAAAAGTCAAACTAAATAAAGCTTCATTTTCGTTTATATGTAATCCTTGAACATAGTCAGCACTGATGGCAAAATGACCTGCTTTACTTACTACATTCCAATCATTTAATGATACTAAATTCCCTTCATAAGAAACGAGTTCCATTACATTCTGATCGAAGCCTAAACTTGCTTGCAAACCTACAGTTTGGATAGATTCAGCAGCATTGAAACTTACCGTAAACTGCTCTCCAGCAGCAAATGATCGATCTTCAATGTTTAAATCATAACTGATGTTAGATCTTGTTTCTGCATCGTCTCCAGTAAATCCTTCCATTACCGATCCGTTTACATCACCTGTTTTCACCGCAATAAACTCCGCGTTAGTGATATCCACATACATACTTGGAATAGTAAAGGTTCTTGCATAATCCCAAGGTGTATTCGGATCCAAGAATACATGGTTTGCATTTACAAATGTCCATGACTCGTTATTTGGATAGTCAGCAGTAACTCCTAAGATTAATCGTCTTATATCTAATAAATCAAGTGCTGTAATATCTTCTGAATTATTAACATCAGCTGCAATAATTTTGTATGGAGAATCAAGATCTTTGAATCCCAAAATATGCTGCTGAATGATCACGATATCCAAGGTAGATACACCATTTAATGGGTGTATATCATTCTCAGGATCTACCTCATAAGCATCATAAAATTCTACTGATTCAAAACTGTAATCTCCTTCTTCATCTGTAGCTTCTACTAATGAGTTGTTTACTTGATCTTCATGTAATGCAACATCAAAAGATTCTAAACCTATAAAGTCCTCGTTATATACTTTACCTTGGATTCTTGCCATATCATCTGCATCAAGACATACATCTTTATTATCTTGAATTTCCAATGTTACTGCACAGAATTCAGACATGCCTCCTTCATCTATCACATAAACATTCAAGTCAAATGTTTGTCCAATACCGTTTTCAATATCGTCACAATCATAATCTAACGCAGGAGTATTTCCATCTTCTGTAAATGAGAAACTTAAATCCTCATCTGATCCACAACCAGCCTCACTCTTGATATCAAAATCTGAAGCCCATATTTCAGCTACACCATTGTTACCCATTCCAATAATAAGATGTGCTCTACAAATCGGTGTAGGACCATTAGTTCCTGTTACCGTAAATGTATACATACACATTTCATCATTTCCACAAGCATCAGTAGCTGTAAATTTAACTTTATGAGTACCTACTGGGTATGTACCACTAGCATCGTTTCCAACTCCGTCAAAATCGTATGATCCATTATTACCTGCATCTATCTGCCATGTATACGTCAGTTGAGATCCTGGCGTACAACCATCAGAGTCGATAGCAACTGCTACTAGACTTACTTCAGCCTCACAGCTAAATCCACCCGCAACCGTAATGTTCTCACAAGATGAAGTGAATACAGGACCAGTTGCACTGTTAATGTGTATTAATTGTTCACAAGTAAATACACCCTCAGTCGGATTATCTACATCGTATCTACACCAATCGATAATAGTCCAAACTCTCTTGAAAGTCGAGCAATAAGGACTTACATACCAATCACTCACAGGTACATCATCATAAGACATAACTAAATCAGAACAACTAGAGTTGTTAGATAAACTTGGTTTACCACCAATTACATCTGGTGAAGTAGAACCATTACAACCATCTACAACTATATCGTCTGGACAATCTATATCAGCTGTTCCAAAAGGATCGTTATTTACTACATCTATACTTAAAGAACAAGTCTTAATAGTTGTTCCTGTGTTTGAATTTCTCACAGTAACTGTTCTTGTTATAGTACCTACTCCACAATCTAAAGTTCCAGAATAAGCAACAGACTCAGAAGTTGGCACTGAACAATCAGAATCATACGAAATAGTTACATCTGGGAATGTTCCCACTGTGTAATCCTCTCCGCAATCTACATCTGGTAGTGATCCTGTAGGACAAGTAACTGATGCTGAAATATCACCGGTTACATTTACTACACCCGTACATTCATCTGTGTTACCTTCATTATCCGTAACCTTTAACATTACTTGGATATCGGTTCTATCTAAATCATCACAACAGAAAGTTACGAAGTCACCATACTCAAGATCTTCTTCTAAATCATCACAGTGCTCATTAACTCGCTTAATCATGTAGTTTACTATCGAACCACAAGGATCGATACTATTATCATCTAGCTGAGTCTCTCCATACATAGTTGCTGTATGATCTGGACCTAGTTCAATAATCGTATTTGCTTCACAAACTGCATGTGGGTTCTGAGAACCTTCTACTTTTGCTTCAGTGAAACACTCAGTAGAGTTTCCACAACCATCAGTGACAACAAACTTTAACCAGTAAGGTCCAACAGGTAAATCTTCAATGGTATAACCTCCAGATCCAATGCTCACTACTCCATCACTAGAGTAAGGTCCTGATAATGGATCACCTGATTCGTCTGCTCCTAACCATTCTACTGTAAACGTTACATTAGCATCAACATCACAAACACACATTGGCTCAGCGATTACTAAATCAGCTAAACAAGTGTGAAGGTCAGCATTAGCTCTATAAAATGTATCTACTGTTGTTGCTGTACACAAAGGTGGTTCTGTATCTAAAAACTCGATGTTTTGTCCCTCTTCTCTTGTTTCTCCTGTACACCAGTCAATAGCAAACCAGGTTCTTAACATTTTTACACTTACACCACACATATCGAATGGTACATCTGTGTAAAAGAAGTCTAAGTTTGGACATGCGTAATGATCAGGCATTCCTGCTATTGAAGGTGGAAAGTCATCTTCAGTAGGTGGAGAATAGGATGGATTCTGTCCAAAACATGCTGATGATGATGCACAGAAATTTTCATTTGTTGGATCAACAATGTAATCCGCTGGGAAAATAATATCATCTACATCTGCTCGCTCTACGAAGATTTTTTGGATACATGAAGAAGTATTTTCATACCTATCAGATATCTCCCATACTCTTGTATAAATTTGCGCAAAGCCATCTTCACATAATACAGCACCAGGGTAATCCGTGTGCTCATACATCTCACCTTGACAATTTTCTAATACAATCGGTCTATAAAATGCCGTGTATAACGAATTGTTTTTAAGTGAAAGCGTATCAATTTCTGTATCACATGATACCGTAATATCAGCACATGTGATAATCTGTGGTGGAAATTTATCCTCAATGGTTGCATGTCCCCAACAGCTGATATCACATGGTAAATAAGTGACTTTAATTTTCAACGTTTGACCCTCAAAGTCTTCTCCTATCACTGTTAGAGGATCTCCAGAATCATCAAAGAGTGGATTTCCATCTAAATCTTGAATCTCAATGGCGTATGAAGGAACAATCATTCCATCATCGTTCATATAAGTAGGATCATAAGGATCTTCTACGATCATATCGTAGTCTACAACAACTTCGCAATCCAGATTTAAAGAAATCTGTACATTGTCATTGCAAGCAATATAAGCTTCATCACAATCAGGAACTTGTCCAAAAGCAGCTACACTAAATAGTAGTGCTAGAAAACCAAATCCTAATCTTGAGATAGCTTGCATGCTATTTATGGATTGTAAGAATGTTTTTCTCATTTTAATCGTATTTAAAACCGTTTTTTTCATTTTAATGCTCTTTTGTTCTCAGAATTTGATTTCAATTATTTAATTAAGATCATCTTTCTGATCGCACTATTCGTTTTGGTATCGATTTGATAGTAGAGTACACCCGAGTTAGTTAGTTGTGATTTGTCTAACACTACTTCATTATATCCTCTATTATAATGTGCTTGTTGTGTGTAGACAACTCTTCCGTTGACATCCAGAATAGTTAAGCTAACGTCCTCATCATTAGCTAGGGTAAATCCTATAGTAGTGTGAGTACTAAAAGGGTTTGGTTTATTCTGGAATACTGCAAATGTTGATGGCGCAATTTGAGTACCTAATGAAAGGCTCTTAATCTCCATCTGACCATTATTATCCATATATGCTTCTGACTGGATAAGTGCATTATTCAACTGAATCATATCGGCAATACTACCTTTTTGTTGAGCAATGAATTCCACGGTAAATAGCACATCTTCTTCATCAAATGTGATATTTTCTGATTCATTCCAGCTAATCGCGATGTACCCCTGATCTTTACCGAAGGCAGCGATATTAGCATTGGTTAGATTAATAGCTCCAGCCTTGATTTCACTAAATGCTAATCGCTCAACATTAAACTGAAGGGTCGTTTGGAATCCTATTAATTCTGATAAATCTGAAGCTTTGAAAGGGATACTTACTAATTGACCTTTTTCATATTGGCCATTATCGATATCCATATTAAAGCTTTCTAAATTTCTTGTATCTGTATCATCTTCTTGTGCATTTAAAACAGCTGAGAAGTTTACATCTCCAATTTTCACCGCAAAGAAATCTTCATCAATCATATCTTGGTCTAATGAAGTAACAAGAATTTCCTCATCAAATGGCCAAGGCTGGCTTGCATTAGGGAATACAAAATCTTCTCTAACGAATCTCCATGAGTCGTTAGCCGGTAATTCCTCGTATACTCCTAAGATTAATTTTCTTAACTCTACTAAATCAAAGGCAGTAATATGCTCTGAATTATCTGCATCTG
The DNA here is from genome assembly GCA_020629035.1 of Saprospiraceae bacterium. GTDB lineage: Bacteria > Bacteroidota > Bacteroidia > Chitinophagales > Saprospiraceae > JAHDDO01. The sequence goes on from JAHDEC010000027.1 coordinate 46,581, forward strand.
CTGCTATGATTTTATATGGAGAATCAAGATCTGATATACCTAAAATGTGTCGCTGAATAATTACGATATCTAGTGTAGATACACCATTTATGTAATGATCATTTTTCTTAGGTGAAATCATATAATCCTCGTTCCAAGCCAAGTTGTCAAATGCATACGACCCAGTCGTAGACATTAATGCGGCAGGGAAATCAGGTAATGTAGCTTCAATCTGAACTTCTACATTTTCTACCATAATATTCTGCTCATTATAGATATCTCCTGCAATACGTGATGCACCTTCTACAGCATCTTCACAAGTATTTGAGTTATCCTGAACGATAAGTGTTGCAGTACAGAAGTCAGAATTTCCTTCTTCATCGATTGCATATACTTGCATTGCGATAGAATCTACATTAGCACCATCTAAATCTGAACAACAGTAGCTAAATGACTGGTCTGTTGGATTAGGTGAAAATGACATCGTAATTGGCGCATTTAAGTCACATCCATCAAAACTTCCTCGATCAAAATCTGAAGCCCAGACCTCTGCACAACTAGTTTCTGGACTAATCACAACTACTAATTCTTCTAAACAGTATGGCGTAGGATGCTTATCATCTACTACGGTAATTACCTTGGTACAACTGCTCTGATTATCACAATCATCTAATGCCGTAAATACAATCGTATGCGTTCCTACAGGATACATTCCGTTTGCATCAGCACCTGGTGCATTATTCACTTCATTTGTTCCATTAGTATTTAGATCAATGCTGTGTGACCAACTTAAGTTTTCTGTACAGTTATCACTTGCAGATACTACTAAATCATCCAAATCAATATGGCAAGAAGCATCTAAGCCACCTTCATACGTTTCGTTCTGACAGTTTGTGAAATTAGTAGGACCATCTGGGTCTAATACTTTAATTACTTGAGTATGATAGAACTGTGCACCATTGTTACACCAGTCTACTACTGTCCAATATCTTAAGATCTTTAAACAAGCATCATCTACATATTGGAATTCTAAATCATCGTATGAACTGAAAGCATTGGTACAAGCTAGTTGACCTCTGAAGCTTGGCTCATCGGTTACATCTATACCTGTTCCTTGACTACAATTTACATCGATGTCAGACGGCCAAGTAATGTTTGATGATTCAGAAAACGGAAACTGATTTTCTATGGTAATAGTCTGTGTACAAACAGCTACTTGATTGCCATTTGTTAAAATATTCCATGATCTTTCTATCGTTCCAAATCCACAATCATCAATTGTGTTCTTTTCATTTACTAAATCCCAACCAATGCTACAATTGTCGCTACCTGATGGTTCTCCGAAATTAGATAAGTCATCTAAATTATAGCCACCACAATCTACCGTAACATCAGCAGGACAGTTGTAATTAGGCCCATTAGGATCATCTACTTGTACTTCTACCATACACTGGTTAAAGTTAGCTTCATGATCCCAGATTCCTAAGGCAACCATTACTGGACCACCTAAATCTTCACAACAGAATTTAACTAAGTCACCCCACTCAGAGTAGTCACCACAGTTAGTATCCATTCTTCTAACTTTCATGTAGTCGATACCACAGTTATCAGTACTACCATCATTAAATGATCCAGGACCTGCAAACGCGCAACCATCTATATCGTCTAATGATACTACAGAGAATAAATCACATACTGGATTTGGAGGTGTTACATCTTCGAAGAATACTTCGAAAGCAACAACCCCAGGGTTTGTGCCCACTGAGCCATCATCATCTAGGTTCATTCCTACAACATTAGAAACATTGTAACATGCATCTTCAATCATGTATCTAACCCATACAGCAGAACCATCTACTGCTGGAATCGTAAATCCACGATCGCTATTCATTGGTACCTCTATAAAATCTACATCTAAATTTGGTAAATCAGTACCATCAAAAGGTGGTAGATAGAAGGTCTTGATAGTAAACTCACTACAATCCGCTAAGCTCTGTAATGCTCCAAAACCATTATCTTCTGGGTAAGGATATACATCAAACGTAGCACTACAACCGTATGGATCTGCAGGATAATCAAATCGATTAGTTGCTGAGGTCCATGTTGGAGGCTCGTGATCAACTAATGTGATAATCTGTGTATGCGTATAATCTTGCTCTGTACATAAATCCCATACAGACCACTTTCTTAATATTTTTCTAGCTGGAGATCCATCTCCACACTTAGGTAGTTCTCTAAAATCTTCATAACCAATCAAGCTCAAATTCATACAGAATAATCCATCAGGATAACCTGTCACAGAAGGATCTGGATTGCCATTAGCATCCTGCGCCCAATCACCACAAGCGTCTAAAGAAGGATTAGATCCTGCAATAGCACTATCCCAGTTTGGAGGCCAAACTAAGCTTAAAGCGCTAGGTCGCTTAACGTAAATTTCTTGTGTACAAGATGCAGTGTTTCCAAATTCATCAGTAACTCTCCAAACTCTTTCAATGATTGAACCAGGGTCCTTAGGGTCACAGAAAGGTGCTCCAGCTGCAATCTGATCAAAATAAGTTAAAGTTGCATCAGTACAATTATCATAATTTTCAAGCAACCACTCATCGTCTCCAAGAGCCGTTAAAATAACTCCAGGATCAAAATTTAGTAAGCTCGAAGGATCTGCATCTTCTAGATACGAACAATTTACCCAATTGTTTACTGATAAATTGCTAACAGTTGTTGTAGCTGCTCCTAATTCTGCATCTACTGTACTCGCAACAAAACAGAATTCTGCACCTGTAGTAACAGGAACAACTTCTGCCCCATTTTGCTCCAAATCATCATCAGCAACACCATCACAAAGAGCTCCAGCAGAAACTTGAGTGAACACAGGTAAACCCGGTCCTGCAGAACCATCTGCATCAATACTATAACCAAAAGGATCACAAGCTGCTTCACTATTTAGGCTTAAATATGACCAATCAAAATTTACAGTTCCATCTAAGGTAACCGTAAAACATGCGCTTGCATCATCTATGTTATCATTATCAGAACTTGTTACAGTTAGTGAACAATCAGTAATGAAATCACCCGTAATAACAGCAGCTCCATCTCCAGTTCCCGCATCAAGCGTAAAATCTCCTGGTGTTAAGTTTTGTACTTCATCTATATCATCTGCACATGGAGGTGTAGGTACTGATTTATCTTCTACAACAATGTATCCCCAACAAGAGTT
>JAHDEC010000054.1 GCA_020629035.1 Saprospiraceae bacterium
ACAATCGAGGATTCTAAACCATTTTGTCCTTCTAACTCCTGTTTTTTCTCGGCCACATAAGCTTCTCTTTCTTTTGCCAAACACTCGATTTCTCCTTGGATTCTTAGGCGTTCTCTCTTCATCGTTTCGATTTGCTGCTTAATTTCTTTGTCGCTTTTTCCCTTTAGCTCTGCTGGTAATTGCTCCTTTTCTTCAATAATTGCAGCATCAGCTTCATAGGCATCTACTAAGTCCCATTGTTCGTTTTTATATTGTTTTTTGCTTTTGTAAATAGAGCGATTCACATAATTTGATTTCCCGTAAACATTAGCATTGTTATCCTGTAATATCTGATTTTCACGGTATTTATTTCCATGTGATCCGTAATGCAAATAGGTCTGATTTAACAGTTGGTTTAAGCGCAAAATCTCATCATCATAGGGTGAATTAATATGCACAGTCTCTCGGTTGTGATCAATATGTGTGTAATTCCCTTTTGCCAGTACAGCCGCAGTATTCCAAAATAGTTGTAAACCTTGCTCATAATCACCACAAAAGATGGTATTAACAATCACTGATTGTTCTCTTGCTTCGGCTAAGGCTGTGCGATAAGGATATCTTCCTTGAACAAATGACTCGTTTCCTGCAATATAAATAGCTTTCAATCCTGCCGTAGAGCTCCAGGCCAACTCTTTTAAACTTCGATGGATAACTGTTCCACAATACTCCTGACTACCACCAGTTGTCAATCTGAATAATTGATCAGAAATTAAATCCATGTCACTGGTAAATGGAACGACCTGTCTTAGGTAATCTTGATAGGCAGCGACCGAACCAGTACCATATTCATACAAAGCAATTTCGAATGAGATGTCTTCATCCTCATTTTTGTATTTAGTTAAATCATTAACAATATTCCATAATTGGGCTTTGGCTTGTTCGATTAATCCATTCATCGAGCCACTGGTATCTAGCAAGATAGCCATTTGCACATTTGCATTGTTTGATGACTTGTTTACTTGGCCTAAAAGAGGCTGAGCTAATGTGCTTAATACGAATAAAATCATTAGAGAGTATTTCATAATTGTTATTTTTTATAGGTGAATGTTGTTTATAGTTTTATTTAGATTCCGGTTCTATAGACTTGGAATTTGTTAGATTTTATAGACTTTTGCCAGCTAATATTTTCGCCCTGACAGTTTAACACTTGACCGTTTTCACTAAAATGGTAATCAAATTCTAAGTAGCAGATATTGCTTCGTTTAGGCATAGCTACCCAAAGCTTTTTGCGGGCTCCTGCAGGAATATAGATATGATCATCTTGTGCCGTCCAAAGGTCTTTAAATGGATTAGTTACATAGTCTGTTGATTCAAATGCCAAGCTTGATTTTATATAAAGTGCCGCGCTTAAATGACTCGCAAGTTTACTTTCATCATCTACCGTTTCCACCGTTTCCTTGACTACTGCTGCTTTTAATCGGTCTTGACTTCCCTCAACATAAACATCCCGTATGGAGCGATTTACTAATTCAGCCTGAACTATTAAAAAAGTGCTGTCATCTCCATATCTTGAAAGCGCTTGATCAAGATCAACATATAACCAAATACTGCTAGAGAAAGTATCAATAAAACATTGGCTTCTATCTAGATTACTAATGTGCCATGATGTGTCTTTGACAAGGAGTTGTTCTTGGCCCAATGTGGTTCCTGGACTAAAGAATAGTTGAGTGATTAAAAGTATTAGACTTAAGTAGGTACGATTCATTTTGTGCTCCTTTCGAAACAAAATTGAACCAAAAAAACAGCAAGAAAAATAAGGAATGGGTAGACTAATCATCTCACTGTGTGAATGATCCTTTTGACTTGGTCAAAGCATATAAATGGTGCAAAACCACCAAAACACATGATATAAAAAGCCCGTATCTTTAACCTAGTGAAGATTTTTAAACATATAATTCTTATTCTCTTAATCAGCTCTTTTGGACTTAGTCCAGTATTGGCTCAAAAAAAGAAAAGCGCAAAAAAGGAAGCCGGCCAAGTTTTCCAACTTTCGGATGCGGAACGTCTTATGAAAGAAGATAAAACCGCTGCCATTGCTACATTAGCTGGAATCATCGAACGGGCAAAAAACGAAGAAGACCTCCAAACCCTTTATGATGCTAATATCCTCTTAGGAAACATTAATACGGAAGCCGGATTAAGTCAATTAGCTATCGAAAGATACTCACAAGCCTTAGGAATTGAAGACCGTTTGCCACAAAAAACCGAACAAACGGTGGCGGAAAGGCTAGCTAATGCCTACCTCTTCTTAAAAGATACACGCGCGACTAAAAGCTTCCAACTATGTTTAGAAAAGTCAAACAACATTGAACAAAAAAATAGATGCCAAGAAGGCCTGGCGCTAAGTTATATTAATGAAGAAAAGGTGGAAGAAGGGCTCAAGATACTGCTGGAATTAGAGTCAAAATACAAACAAACCAATGCTCCCTCGCTCGCTAGAATTCAAGCCAGAATTGCCCAAGCGGAGTTATCTAGAAACAATATTGTGGAAGCACAACAAAATCTAAATAACGCCTATTCAAACTATAAAAGTAGTCCCGTTTCGGATTATGATATCATACAAGAAAGTAAGGAAGATGTTCTAGAAGAAACTGAATCAGTAGATGAAACAATAAACATCCTTAGAACCAATGTAGATCTTAATGCCGGTACGCCAGAAATTGCTGTACCCGAACAAATAGAACTGGCAGAAGCATACCTAAAAAACAACGAAGTAGACAAAGCAAATGCAACGATAGAAAAAGCAAAGGAAGACATTAGTAAAATAGATAATTCAGACACAAAAGCTAAACTCTTTAAACGCGCTTCGGAAACGTATGCCGCCCAAGGAAATTACGAGGAGGCCCTAAAAGAATATACAGCCTACCAAGAAGTACAAAGCAGCATATTAGAAGAAAAAGAGCATAAAATAAATGAACAACTCGCGGTACTTAGCAGCCAAAAAGACATTGAAATCTCCGAAAAAACTTACGATTCTAGAATTAAACTTTCTGCCGCTGAAGCAAGCCGAACAAAAATTCAAGGCTACATTATTGGGCTTCTTTGCTTATTACTGCTCACTGCTCTAATTGGAGGCTATACTATTTGGAGAAATTTAAAAGCTAAAAATATTGCCAATAAAAAACTCCAATTACAATCCCTCCGATCCCAAATGAATCCGCATTTTATATTCAATGCATTAAATTCAGTCAATGAATATATCGCTACCCAAGACGAACGAAAAGCAAACAGATACCTTAGTGACTTCAGTAATCTAATGCGTTCTGTGCTAGATGTCAATCAAAAAGAAACCATCCCATTACATGACGAAATCGCATTATCAAAGCTGTACTTAAAATTAGAGCATGATCGCTTCCAAGAGAAATTTGACTATAAGACAGAGATAGATCCAGCAGTCGAACAGTCAGACTTGCAAATTCCGCCATTATTGCTCCAACCCTATTTAGAAAATGCAGTATGGCATGGGCTTAGATACCGAACTACTAAAGGTATATTGCAACTACTTATTAAGGACTTGGGCGACAAGCTAAAAATCACCATGACCGATGATGGAATTGGTCGAATTAAATCACAAGCATTAAAAACTAAGCACCAAAAAATCCATAAATCGACAGGTATGGAAAATACACGATCAAGAATGGAAATTGTCGAAAGTCTATATGGAAATCAGTACGATATACAAATAGAGGATGCATCGGAGCATCCTGAATATCCTGGCACTAAAGTAACCATCATCATTAGCAAATAACCCGTTTGAAAGTGGCATCAACATATAGCTGTATTATTGTCGATGATGAGTCGTCGAGTCGGAAAATTATGCAATCGTTTGTCTCCAAATATTGTCCTAAACTGGAAATCCTTGGTGAAGCTAGCAACATCATTGAAGCAAAAAAACTAATCGATCAATCTAAACCACAAATCGTTTTCTTGGATATCGAAATGCCTCATGGAACCGCTTTTGATTTGCTAGACCAGTATCATTCTATAGATTTTCATGTTGTTTTTATAACGGCTTACAGCCAGTACGCCATCCAGGCCTTTAACCTTGCCTCTGCAAAATACCTACTAAAACCTATAGACATTGATCAATTGGTCGACGCTGTGGAGGATGTTTGTAAACGAATAGATACCCAAGAAAAATCGGCAATTACCCATGTATTAATGGATAATTTGAAACACAAACAAGTCAGTAAAGTAATTATTCCGTTAGTCGATGGATTTGAAATTGTGAGGACAAGTGAGATCATTTACATCAGTGCGAATGACAATTTTTCGGTATTCCAGTTAGTTTCGGGCAAGCGCATTATGGCTTGTAGAAAACTCTCCTTTTATGAGGATAATTTGGCCAATGCTGGTTTTCTCCGGATACATCGTTCGACTATCATAAATCTAGATAAACTCAAAAAATATCAAAAAGGAAAAGGTGGTATTGCCATAATGGAAAATGGGAAAGAACTAGATGTTTCTCAAAGCCGTAAAAAAACCTTGCTCAATTACTTTAAGGCATAAAAAAAAGAAGGACTCCCCAGTCCTTCTTCATACTAATAAAACAAAAGGCTAAACCTTGCCTTTATTGCATACTTTAGCACAAGCTGCTTGTTGAGCTTTAGTACATTTTTTGGCACATGCTGCTTTCTCAGCTTTTGTGCAACTAGTTTTAGTCTTAGTTGTTTCGTTGCCAATTAAGATAAGTTCTGCAGATGCACTTGCACTGGCTGTTTGTGTAGTTTTCGAAGACCCACCTAGTTTCTTCAAGCAACATTTTGTGTCACCTGCTAAACATTTTTTAGCACAACTTGCCAGACATTCTGCAACCGTCATTCCATTAGCTTTTGCGCATTGCTCGATGGATGTGCAACATTTTTTACTGGCAGTTTGTACGGTTTCTTGAGCCATCATCGTGACGCTCATCATTAAGAAAGCCACTGCTACTAACATAATTCTTTTCATGGTATTATAATTTTTTCTTTTACTCAGAAGCGCTGAGTTGCCGCTTTAAAATCACATAACAAAGTTGAGAGCAATCCCAGTAACTTGCTGTTTATCAATAGCCAAAAAGCTGTTAAAGACCTGTTAAACGGTCGTCATGTATCATATTATAAGTTCATCTTTGAATAGAAATTAGCAATATTGATTTGTCCATCAAAAAATAAGATTAAAGAACCGGTACTGATTTGTGCCGTTAGTTGCGTACTAATCCTATTGGTTGCATTGCAATTAGCTTGGTTAAACCAATCCAGAAATTTATTGTGCGAACAGTTTGACCAAAATGTTGCTCAAGCTATTGGCAACACGCTAACTTCCTTTAATAATAGATATGATACGGATTTAGAATTGTCTGAATTTACCACTTGTGGTCCAACAGAGAATTGTAAATATATTGAGATTGGTCAAGAACGATTAAATGATGGATCAGTAAGCTATCTCGGTTCTCAATTGTCTTGTTCTTTGTCTTGTTATGGCATGAGTGACGATTATGATCTAAAGTTAATGGATGCTGATAGCGAGCCTATTATAGATCTCACCTTTTTTAATTGCTCTGCCAATAACACCTTACCTAAACTAGACGATGAAGCTTACATTTTAGGAGTGAGTTTTACCACAAGAAACGAATACATCATGCGGCAAATGGGTTGGATGATAGCCTCGATGATTGCTGTGTTTTTGCTGTTGGCTTGTGTTTTAGTTTATATCTTAAACTCACTCATCAGACAGCGTAGAATCACGGAAAACAATATTGATTTCTTTAATAATACGGCTCACGAATTAAAAACCCCATTGACAAATATCTCGCTGGCTTTAAAACTTTTAGGCAAAAAGCACGACTTTCTTCAAGAAGAAAAATACGCGCAAATCATCAGTGATGAAAATGAAAAATTAGCCAGTCAAATAGAGCGCGTTCTTTATCTATCAAGAATGGAGAATGGCCAATATACACTAAAGAAAGAACCACTGGTATTGCAAGCATTACTCAAGGATGTGTTAAGTCATTTGACCTTAATCGTAGAAGAGAAGGAAGGAAAAATCACACTCGATCTACCTGCTGATGATTGTGTGGTCCAAGGTGATGCATTCCATCTAAAGAATGTTTTTAGAAACTTAATTGATAATGCCTTGAAATATAATATCAACAAACCTTCGATTAACATAACAGTTAAAGAAGTAGTTGAGGGCTTCCAGTTAGTTTTCGAGGACAATGGTATAGGAATAAATAAGCAGGACCAAGAGCATATTTTTGAAAAATTCCAGCGGGTAAACACGGGCGATATACGAGCAGCTAAAGGTTTCGGCATTGGTTTAAGTTACGTTAAGAAAGTAGTAGAAATGCACCAAGGCATCATCAAGGTTTTATCAGAAATCAACAAAGGAAGCCAATTCGAAGTTTTTATTCCAACTAAGTAAATGAACATAGAAAAGAAAATATTACTGGTAGAGGATGACCTAAATCTAGGTTTCTTGTTGGTCGATTACCTGCAGTCCGAGAACTATTATGTAAAACTATGTAGAGATGGCATTTCAGGACTAAACGCAGCATTGGACCAAAAATATGACCTTTGCATTTTTGATGTTATGATGCCCAAGTTGGATGGTTTTTCACTGGCTAAAACACTTCGAAAAAAAGGTGATGAAACTCCCTTTATTTTCTTGACTGCCAAGTCTATGAAGGAAGATCGTTTAAAAGGTTATTCGGTAGGTTGCGAAAATTATGTAGCCAAACCATTTGATGAAGAAGAACTACTTTGCATGATTAAGGTAATCTTGAGAAGACAACAACAAGATCCTTTAGCAGAAGCCCCTACCCAGTTTCAGATCGGGTCGTTTAGCTTTAATTATGAGCGTCAAGAACTCACAAGATGTAATCAAGTTTATCGCATGACTGAGAAGGAAAATGAGGTGTTGCGATTACTTTGCATTCATCAAAACAAGATCCTAAAGCGGGAAGATGCTGTATCTCATATTTACGGCCGCAATGATTATTTCTTAGGTCGAAGTTTCGATGTTTATATTTCAAGATTGCGTAAACTCCTAAGTGAAGATGCAAGCATTGAGATTCAAAATGTGTTTAAGGTAGGTTTTATTTTGAATGTAGCTTAGCGCTTGTTTTGTACCCATCTTTTGTTAACATTCTTTAAAAGCTATAAGATCGCTATGCGCAATCTTAAAATTAGCTTATCTATGTAAGCGAATCTACCTCGATTTACATTTGATAAAATTAGAATCATGAAAAACCTATTAGCCTTATTTATGCTATTATCCACCCTGCACCTAGATGCACAATTAGATTTAGATTACCAGCAACCCCACCAAGATATTATGGTCTTGGCAGATGCTGATTTAGCACCATCAATCCGTATAAATGACGAAGGGACTGAAGCTGTGCTTTTGTATCGTAGCCAATTTAAGAGCATCGAAGAATTATCAGAAACTGAAATGAGGTTAGCCGGCTTAAGAATCAATCCCAAAACAAATATTTCAAGCAGAGAGCGTTATTATAACGCTATGAAAATGTATGATATAGCCAGCAAAAAAGAAAGTGAAATAAAAGGTTTACCAGCTAATGCAAGATTAAGTAACTTCTCTTGGTCACCCACTAAAAAGTATATGGCTTTTACGAATACCACTTCAGATGGTGTCGAAATTTGGCTTTTAAATCTAGCAAAACAGCAGGCCAAAGCACTAACCGATGCGAAGATTAACGCTAATATGCGAGATGTAATTAATTGGTTAAAAGATGATGCCGGAATTTTGTACACTAAATTACCAGCAAGTCGTAAAGCACTAATTGATACCAAAAGCGCTATTCCAGCTGGGCCAACGATTTCTGTTAACGATGGTGGTAAAAAAGCTCAGAATAGAACTTATCAAGATTTGTTGAAGAACCCAGTAGATGAAGAGAACTTTGTTACACTCGCTACTTCTGAAATCTGGAAAGTGGACTTAAAAGGAAATGAAACCAAGTGGAAGGATGCTGCTTTATATTCAAGCATTAGTATTTCTCCTGACGGTAATTATGTGAAAATTCAAGACATTAAAAAACCATTTTCTTACCTAGTCCCTTATCGAAGATTTCCGTCATCCATTAATATATATGACCTCTCTGGAAAATTAATTCACAACTTTTTAGAACTTCCTTTAATCGAAGATCTTCCTAAAGGTTTTATGTCTGTTAGAACTGGACCAAGATCCATTTCTTGGCGAGGTGATAAACCTGCTACGTTATATTGGGCGGAAGCATTAGACGGAGGAGATGCAGAAAATGAGGTGGAATATCGAGATGCTATTTACCAGTTAGATGCTCCTTTCAAAGGTGAAAAATCATTTTTATTAAACACTAAAGAGCGCTACAACACCATCCTTTGGGGTTCGGATGATTTAGCACTTTGTTATAATTATTGGTGGGATACAAGAAATCTTAGGATGGACTTTTTTAACCCATCTAACAGCAAAGCTCCAACTCAATTATTTAGTGAGCGAAATTATCAAGATCGATATTCAGATCCAGGGGATTTTGTCATGACTAAAAATGAATTTGGCAAAGATGTTTTGCATTTATTTGAAGGTGAAATGTACCTTTTAGGTGATGGTTATTCTGATGAAGGAAAGTTTCCTTTTGTGGATAAATACCAGCTTGCCAATGGAGAAACCGAACGTATTTTCCAATCTACAGAAACTGAAAAACTAGAGTCTCTTATAAAGGCAATCGACATTGAACAAGGAAAAGTGCTTACTCGAATCGAATCTAAAAATGAGTATCCTAATTACTTTTTTAGAAATCTGAATGATGGAACTCTAAGTCCAGTTACCGAATTTAAAAACCCTTTCGAAGCTATTCAGGATGTACACAAAGAAGTCATTACCTATGAGCGTGAAGATGGACTCGAATTAAATGGAACACTTTACTTACCAGTAGGATATGAAAAAGGTAAAAAATATCCGATGATTATGTGGGCTTATCCAGTAGAATACAAAGATAAAAGTTCCGCTGGTCAGGTAACTTCTTCACCAAATGAATTTACCTACCCGTGGTACGGTTCGCCAATTTTCTGGGTAAACCGTGGATATGTAGTCTTAGATGATGCTGCCTTCCCAATTGTTGGAGAAGGAGATGAAGAACCTAATGATAGTTTTAGAAAACAACTGGTAGGCAACGCTAAAGCTGGTATTGATGCCGTGGACAAAATGGGTTATATAGACCGTAGCAAAGTAGCGGTAGGTGGACATTCGTATGGAGCTTTTATGGTGGCTAATTTATTAAGCCATTCTGATTTATTTGCCGCAGGAATTGCAAGGAGTGGTGCTTACAATAGGACCTTGACACCTTTTGGATTTCAGGCAGAGCAACGTAATTATTGGGAGGCTCCTGAGGTATATTATACAATGTCACCTTTTATGCATGCAGAAAAAATGAAAACCCCGCTTCTATTAATCCATGGTGAGGCAGATAACAATTCTGGCACCTACCCTATGCAAAGTGAACGTTACTTTAACGCACTAAAAGGTTTGGGAGCTACTGTACGATTAGTCATGTTACCAAAAGAAAGCCACGGTTATGTGGCTAAAGAATCCATTATGCATATGCTCTGGGAGCAGGACGAATGGTTAGAAAACTATGTGAAGAACGGAGAAAAAGCAATGGATGGATCCGAGGGAAAATAAACTAATAGAAGAGACCGCAATATTTGTGCAGGAAACCTTAAAAGGTGCTGAAGGAGGTCATGATTGGTGGCATATTCTAAGAGTATGGAATAACACTAAGCTTATAGCAAAATCTGAGGGTGTTGACCCACTGATTGTTC
>JAHDEC010000005.1 GCA_020629035.1 Saprospiraceae bacterium
CATGTCTGAATTTCTAACAATTAAATTAACTAAAGCTCAACTTAAATTCTAATCAATAATTAATTAATGCTGGCAAAGAAGTAAAAAATGGCTTACTATATATTTACAGTAAGCCATTTTTTTATTATAAATCATGTGAATTAAAATTATTTAATACCATGCATCCATCGAGTTATTATTGGAGCTAATAAAAGTAAGAGTACTCCACATCCAACAGCAAAGAACCCTAATTTAGTAAATACTGATAAGCATTTTCCTAAAGATTGCTGCGATAAACATGCACCAATAACCTTTGCTGGGCTTCCAGCAGATAAAGTCACTACATCTTGATTACTAAGCTCTTTCAACTGATTTATTTCTAAATCAGATGACCCCTTAAAAGAAACATCCTTTGTAACAAATGTTTTTATTTTGTTTGTTGAACCAGCAATTTTTGCTTTTGCCACATAATACTGTTCACCTGTTCTATTCTTAAAATCTGTCAAAAAATCTGTTGTTGCAATACAACCATCAACTGACCCAGTTTCAAGACATTTAATAAATGTTGGTGCAGCCATGCAAGATTTTAGATTTGCATCGGTCATACAATTTTTAAAGCCTTCACTTTCTAATAGTTCAGCTTCATTAATAGAAGTTAATCTAGCTATCGGTGCACCAACTTGATGTGCTACTGCCGATGACATTAACCAAAAACCCATAATAAAACCAACCATTTTAGCTGGAGATAATTTAGTAACCAATGAAAGTCCAACTGGTGATAAAGTTAATTCTCCTAAAGTGTGTAACAAGTAAAGTAAAACAATAAAAATACCTCCAATAGCTCCGGCAACGGCCCCCGCAGAACCTAAGTTCAAGACCAAAAACCCTAAACCCAATAAAATTAAACCTCCAGCAAACTTGACTGGGGCCGCAGGCTCCACTCCACTTTTATTCATTTTTATCCACATCCATGAAAAAATTGGTGCAAATAGCATAATAAATAATGGATTAACTGCAATAAAGAAAGTAGTAGTCAACTCCATTCCAAAAACTGTTTTATCAACGTTTCTGTCAGTAAATAAAGTTAATGCACTCCCAGCCAACTCAAAGAAGGACCAAAAGACGGCAGTAAAGAAAAATAGAGTTACTATTACCCACATTCTTTGTTTTGCAATTCTTTCCATCTTGGACGAAATGTATAATATATATCCTAAGGCGGCAACAATTATAATTGGCAGTAAAACTTCAACGATATAATTATAATAGACTAGTCCCCACACAATTGGCAATACCAAAAATGAACCTAAATAAATTAGGTTTAGAGGCTTCATTCCAGCAATTTTTTTATTTTCATTTAACTTTATTGCTTCCTCACTTTGATATCCTTTATCTTCTAAAGCTCCATTCTTTTGAGCGAACCAAAAGATAATTAATCCAATAAGCATCCCAATTCCAGCCAGTGAGAATCCATAATGCCAACCTTCTAATTCACCAATGGTACCACAAGTCAGAGGAGTTAAAAATGCTCCTATGTTTATTCCCATATAGAATATGGTGAAAGCTCCATCTCTTCTAGGATCTCCTTCACCATAAAATTTTCCAATCATACTGGAAATATTTGGTTTAAAAAACCCATTACCTAAAATCAACAATGCTAAAGCTGCGTAAAAAATTATATAATGCTCAAATGCCATTGCAAAATGGCCTAAGGCCATAAGTATAGCTCCCCACATTATTGCTTTCCGATACCCCATCACCTTTTCTGCTAAATACCCGCCTATCAAAGGAGTCGAATAAACCAACGCTCCATAAGCTGCGTAAACGCCATAAGCTCTACTATCCTCATATCCAAATCCACCATCTAAAAGCTCGGATGTCATATAAAGTACTAGTAATGCACGCATTCCGTAGTAGGAGAAACGTTCCCATAACTCAACGAAGAATAAATAGAAAAGTGCTTTGGGGTGTATCTTACGCTGGGTAAAAATTACAAAGGCTATCCAGCCTAAGCAAAATATCCAAGCTCCGATCATAAACTGATACGCAGGATGCATACTGTATTGTTTTTAGTTAGTTAATAGTTTTTCCTCATTAAGAGAATTCAAAATAGTTGATTTAGTGATAAAGGACGAAAATTCTTTTTCATTTATTTATTAACAAACGAACATTTGGTGAATAAAATCACTGGAAATTAAAACCATTTAACTCTAATAATATTAGTTTACGTATAGCTTCACTAGATTTAATAAAAAGAGATAGTAGATTTCGTAATTTTGCCCTTTAGCATACGCAAAATAGTAAAATCATACCCGTATACAAAATATAAATGAAGTACTGGAAATTTAGATTAACCTTTTAGTTCATATTCCGCTATGCTGAGTCGCCATCCCATGGTCTCTAAGACTAGTTTCAACATAGAAATATATTCTTCTTTTTGCTCTACGGCTCGCTCCATTAATTGACTATCAATGGCTTTATCCTGAATAAACTTTTTAGCTCTTTGTTGGATTTCTGTTAATTCTTCCTCTGAAAAGTTGTTAAAAGCTCCTTCTCGGATGTCATAATAATCGACATCATGATCTAAGGAAATAATGCTTGGATCTGGAAAAGAATCAATGCGAATTTCATGATTTTTCTCATCAATTGTCATGGCTAATCCTTTAAAATCATAACCAGCAGAAACCTTAGCATTTACCCTAATTAAAACCTTTTTCCTAAATGGAAAAAAATCATAATAGTAATAATCTTTGTAGTCATATACTTCCGACAAATGGCCTTCTACGGTTACCAGCTTTGAGACTTTTTGAATACTATTTAGTACTACGGTAGCACTCTCCTTCTTCTGCTTTATTTTCAATGCTTTAAACTGGGTATAAGCAAAGATTCCTAAGCCGACGTTGATACTTAATAATGCAAGGATTAATATTTTCGTGAGACTTCTCAAAATAACTTATCTAAAGTATATTCAGCATCGACTAGTATGGCTTTAACTGATCCAACAGAGACTGCAGACTCAATTAATAGGGGTACTTTGCTTTGATTGGCCGAAACAAAAATACTCATTTCGTTTCCTTCTTTAAATACATCTCCTGTGACTAGTTGAGGTGAAATATGAATCACTTCTTGAGAACCCAAACCTTTAATTTTTATACGTTCTCTTTCTAAAACATTGATATCCAAATTAAACAATTCTTTATCAAAAAATACACTAATAGGCAGTGCTGCATCTTCTTGGATATACGCATCATCTATATTCCGCAGATAATACATAATAGAAACCATGTCTTGCACACAACTTTTAAAACTAAAGTCATGACGCTTTATGTTGCTTTTATATTTGCCAATGTACTCTGTTGCTGTTTTATTTACTTGATCGAAAACTACAGAGTCATATCTCATATAATTGCCTTCTGAAATATCTCTAACGAAGGTTGTGGGCAGCATCGTTGACTTATCGATGGTACTTTCAAACCGATCTCTAACCTTGAAAAAACTATCGTAACTAGAATAAGTAGAACCCAAAGTCAGCATTTGATAAGTTGAGTCTGTTTCAAAAATTTCAAAGCTTACTTCTCCTGCAGGTATCCAAATAAATTGCCAATTATAATACACTTTGTAAACCAGCTTCTCCCCAGGCTGAAAAGCCACATTTTGAATATCACAAGGCATTTGATCTAATTGCTGGGCAAGCATTGCTTGAGCCGAACAAAACATTAGACTTAAATAGATTATATGTTTAACAAAGCTTTTCACTTAATTGGAAATAAGTTTATTTTCCTAATAAATACTAATCCGAAAAACGCAGGAAGAATCAAATTTATTACCCACAAGGTCCATGTTGAAGCTAAAATTGTCCACTCACTTAATTCGAAGTTTCCTAAAACAAGCAAAGCAACACTACTCCTCGCAAGTACAGCCAAGCCTCCTGGTAATGGTATTCCAGATTGGACAAGATAGATAATTGATACACCTGCCGCACTTAAATGAAAGCTAATATCTGCTCCAAAAAAGTGCAGTAAGCACACATATTGAATGCCGTAGCAAAAGTATCTAAGGCATGCATATACTAAAACGGCTAATTGGATCTGAAAATTCCATAATGCTATAGAATCAATGGTTTTTCGAATTAAACTTATCTTAATTTTTTTGAAAACTTGAACCCAAAATGGCAATGTGAAATAAAGCAACAGGAAAAAAAGAATGATTAAAAACAACCAGATAGTTTGTATATGTTCAACTTCGGATAGCTCTAAAAATCTATCTAAACTATAGCTGATAGCTACAAACCCAAAAACAAAAGTCACTAAGTTTTGGCTAATACTAGACATTAAAGTGCTAGCCACTGAAAGAGACCTAGTCTCAGCTTTTTTCATTAAGAGCAAACGACCATAATATTCTCCTACTCGTTGAGGTGATATAAGCCCAAAAGTAATACCCATTAAAATGGATTGTAAGGCTTGTTTAAGGTTTATAGGCACTTGAATATTGATTAATAACTTCCATTTCTTTGCTTCCAGCAACCAATTAATCGGTGCCAATATTATCATTAATAATAAAAAGTACCAACGCTCACCTAGCTGCGAGTGGTCATGATTAAACCACAAGTCGATGATATTAATCTTTACAAATAGTTGATAATATAATAAGCCGCATAAAGTAAAAAAGAGCAGCCACTTTAGTATGTATTGTAATCTTTTCAAAATGAAAGAAGCTAGTCAATAAAAGTACGCTTAATATTAACTAAATTTGATATATGTCAGAAAACTACAAAATCTTAGGCATAGATCCGGGTACTAATGTACTTGGTTACGGACTATTGGAGATTAGAGGTAAAGAGGTAAAGATTGTTGATTTAGGCGTAATACATCTAGAAAAGTACAAAGATCATCAAACCAAGTTAAAAGAAATATTTCTTCAATTGCAAGAAATCATAGAGGCTTACCTACCCAGAGAAATGGCTGTTGAAGCACCTTTTTTTGGTAAAAATGTTCAATCCATGCTTAAATTAGGTAGAGCCCAAGGAGTGGCTATGGCAGCTGCTATGACCATGGGAGTCAGTATTACAGAATATGCCCCAAAAAAGATAAAAAAAGCTATCACTGGCAATGGGAACGCTTCAAAGGAGCAAGTCTGGCAAATGCTAAACCGAATTCTGAAAACTAAGATCGAAACTAAATATTTAGATGCTACCGATGCATTAGCCGCCGCCTATTGTAAGTACAACGAAATTAATAATCCGCTAGCAGATTTAAGTGGGGCAAAATCTTGGAAAAATTTTATCTCATCCAATCCTAGTAGGGTAAAAGGTTTATAAAAATGAGGACGCTATTTCACTAGCTAGATTTGAAAAGGCTTCTTGACTCAACTCCACTCTCTTCTTCGTAAAGTCTAAATCGTGAATTTTGTTTATCGGCACAAGATGTACATGAGCATGAGGCACTTCCAGTCCGATTACTGAAACCCCGATTCTTTCGCAGGTAACATTTTTTTCAATAGCAGCCGCTACTCTTTTACTAAAAGCAAATAATGCTAGATAAGCATCATCCTCTATATCAAAAACATAATCTACCTCTTTTTTGGGTATAACCAGGGTGTGTCCCATGGCCAGTGGGTTAATATCTAAGAATGCAAGATGATGCTCATCCTCTGCTATTTTATAGCATGGAATTTTTCCTTCTACAATTTGGCTGAAAATGCTAGCCATTATAAAGTGATGTCGATTATTTTAAATTGAATAGAACCTCTTGGAGTAGTAACTTCTGCAAGGTCTCCTTTTTCTTTTCCTAATAATCCATCACCTATAGGTGAAGTAACTGATATCTTTTTTTGTGATATATCTGCCTCACTTTCTGAAACAAGTTGGTAGGTAACTTCTTTTTGAGTTTTTACATTTTGAATAGTAACCTTAGATAAGATGGTAACTACGCTTGTATCTAATTGACTAGTATCTATTAATCTAGAGTTTGCCAATGTTAGTTCTAGTTTGTTAATTCTCATCTCTAAAAGACCTTGTGCATCTTTGGCAGCATCATATTCGGCGTTTTCTGATAAATCACCTTTATCTCTTGCTTCCGCAATTGCCTGAGAGACTTCTCGTCTCCCATTGGTCTTCATTTCTTCTAATTCAGCTTTGAGTTTGTCAAATCCTTCTTGAGTTAAATAGCTAATCTTACTCATATTGTTGTATTTATCTATTAAGCATCAAGACGCCCCTACAGAGTAGAGGCGTCTTGCATTTATTCTTCTTAAAACGGAATTTAAAACTATTTAGTTCAAATTTGTTAAAATAATAGTCCTAGTCCGAAATTGTGCGAACCACCAAAAGGATTGGTTGTTCTGTAAGCATAATTAAGACTCAAGATCGTGCTTTTGTCTTTCTTCATAGGGATATAAGCAGATGCTCCTCCCGCTAAACCAGTGTATACATTTTGTGTATCTCCATCTCCTTGTCCTATCTCATATTTGTATGCTCCTCTTAAAGCAATAAGCTCATTGAAGTTAAATTCTAAACCTACTCCAATTTGATCTCTTGAGAATGCGTTCGAAGTAAAGTTAGCCAGCGCTCTTAAATAAGCTACTGTTGCCGTCCTTCCTTCATCAGCATTTGCTGGAGTATTAATTACATAAAAATCATAAGACATCCCAATGTTCAACATAGAAGGAAGTTCAAAAGTAGCAGGTTTTACAGCAAATTCAATTGGGTAATCTGGATTGTTTCCGCTTGTTACTACCGTTGGTCTAGAATTTCCATCTCCTGAAAACCTCATAGGTGTTCCAATATTTCTCAATGAAATACCTAGTTTAAAATTATCGTTTGCTCCTGAAACATACTGAACACCCGCGTCTAATGCTGCACCAAAGGCGCTAAGATTTGGAAGTGTTTCTGAAATGGCACGAACTAAGATACCCACTGAAATTTTATTTTCATAGGTATACGAGTAACCTAAGCCCATGTTAAAAAAGCTTGGAGAGTATGTTGCTCCTGTTCCATCTGGAAGCACTTCTGTTGTTACAGGAATATCACCAAAGTTTACACTCGCTAATGAAAAAGCAAAAGCTCCTCGTTCACCTCTTTTTTGCGCATAACCCAATGAATTTAGTTGGATTCCTGTTCCTTCATAGAGTCTAGCATTACCCAATTGTAATTCTCTGCCCTCTATTCTTCCAATTCCTGCTACATTTATTCGCATTGCTTCCACACCGCTTGCAAAAGAAGTGTTCATACTATGAAAACCCGCGCTTCTGGCCCATGGATTAAATAATAATTCTGCAGCACCAGATTCACCTTGCCTATCAGGATTACCAGCAATTAAGGCTACCTGGCTACAAACGAAAATTCCTATTATTAAAAGTTGTATATATTTCTTCATATCCTTTATCTATTTTATTATAAATGGGGAAAGCAAACGTTTAACTAATGTTTGCTTTCCCTCATTATATATATTATAATCCTGAAGGATCAAATTCTCTATTTAAACCAAACCACTTAAGTGTTCTTGATTCTCCTAACTCTGGAGCTTCAATATGAATTAAGTAGATTCCACTAGCTATCGGAATTCCAGCATAGTTTTTCAAATCCCAGTCTAAAGATGGAAGGGTTTGAGTTGTTTGAACCCCTGCATTAGTTATTCCTTTTGCAGTAGCCATTTCATCTCTGTTAAACTCTCTAATAAACTTACCATCTAAACTATAGATTGTAACATCACAAACATCTGGTAAATTCGTTATTCTAACTGTATTCTGGAATTGATTCGCTTCATAAGCAGACCAACCATAATATGGATTCGGTACTACATTAGTTTTTGCTAAAGCTCCTTCGTATTCTTCTTGTTCCAAATCTGAAGGAGACTTACCTTCAATGACAAATTCATATCTTGGGTTTCCACCTATCGTATTACAACTAACTGCTTCATCCAAAATGAATTCTCTTTCTAAGCTATATTCATTATTAACTCTAAGCTTAACTGTTAGGTCGTTTGGAATTACTCCATTCTTATAAGAATCTAATGTTATGTTACCACCTGGAAGCATAACCATTGAGCACCATGTTACTGAACGTAGCACATTTCTCATTCCGATCAAATTCGAAGCCAATGCTTCAGCAATTTCAGCACAACCATCATAATCTTGACGCGTACAGTATACATTGTGTCCACCTCCCATCACTAGTTCTCTAATTAATGGGTTGGAAGGATCGAACAATGGTGTTGCGAATTGGCTTGATGGATTAAATAACATATCTCCACCTAATGGGTTACCATTGACTAATAGATCAACTTTATCTTCGTCAAAAATTGAGTTTTCACCAAAGAATATATTAACTCGCTTACCAGTTTCTACATCAATAGCATATCCTGGGAACCAACTCATACCAACTGTTCCATCGTTCATTGGTTCACCATCTTTATCTACTGATGGAGACTGACGCAATTGCATCATATCTGCATCACCAATAGTTGTTTCAATCTGACCAAGAACAGGCTCTAAATAATCTTCTGTTGCTGTTTCTACAACTACACATCTTGACCATTTTGACTTGTCGCTAGTAAATACTATATCTACGTTATTCAGATTATACAAACCGTTGTCACTTAAGATTTGCTGGTGGAAACTAGAGTTTTTCCAAGCCGGAGTAATGTAAAAATCAAATAATGGATCTTGAGATTGTCTATAATCACACAGCCAGAATGGATACCAGTAACCATCTCCAAATGTGCTAAAAGCTCCACTCATATCATCACCAAAGTTGGATTGACCTTCATCAGTTTTCAAAAAGTCAAATACAGCTGCAAATGGACCTAATGGCTGATCTTCTGATTCAAAACCTGCACCATTATCTTCAATCGCCGCAAACCAAATAGATCCACCTTCATCTTCATAGCTTAATTCAGCAGATATCAAACCATTTGCTGGTGTTACATTCGTTCCTGGTTCATCCGCTTGATTAATTTCTATACTGAAACCAAATTGTCCAAAAATCTGCTCGTTGATCTCATCAATAGTAGCAGTAGATTCGAATACATCACCTGTTTCCTTATGAGTTAATATCCAGGTAGCACTGTCTTGGAACTCACAAAGACCTCCACCTACAAACTCACCTATAATTTCTAATTCGTATGTGCCATCAACAACGTCTAAAGGATTATAAATTTTTACATTTATTGGCCCTCTTCCATCTACATATTGTAACTTCTCTATAGACTCTCCGTTCAGTATTTTTTCATACATTTCGTCAGTTAACTCCATTGAGTTTCCACCACTTCCTACTCCTTCTAATCTAAAGATTGTAGGTCCGTCACCATAAAATGAATTCATATTCTCATAAACTATTGGTCTTGGAACGGCTGTATAGTTTTGGATATTTAAACGACCTTCTCTATAAGGTGTTTTTTGACCCAGGCCTGTCGCTACATCAAATGGCTCATATTCATTATAAGCGTATGCAATTACTGTAAAATAATATTCTTTATGATTAATAAGGGTTCTGTCACCCTCAGCAAAGGCATCTTCTAACACTTGGAAAGTATGAGCTACTCCTTCATCTTGCCCATTAACCATAATTTCGTAATTAAATACTAAATCTCCAGTTTCAGTGGTAGGGTTAACGGTAGATTCCCAATTATACAGCTCAGTAATTCCATTTTTAACATCAACTTGTCTAATTAATTTTGCTCTTGTTACATCAGATAATTCCTGAGCAGAAACATTAGAGTGAGCCAATTGATAAATTTTGTATCCTTCGAATACGTAGTCAATATTTTCTGCACCTTCATCTGCCAGGATATCTTCTTCTCTATAAGATTCATTAAGATTGTTTCTAGCAGGATCATTGCTTAGCACCAAAACAATTTCTCTATCTAATTCGATAACACATAAGTCTGGTGCATCAGGACCTCTTGGAATCTCAAAACAATTATCAAATACAGCTTGAGCTAAATCATCTGCAGCTAATAATCTTGAAAGATCAGGGCATGGGTAAGTAATGTCCGGAACCCAAGGCACTCCAATAATAAGCTCATTTACAGCACCCGGAGTTAATAAAAATGGTCCTGAAGCCTGAACAGTTCTTCTATCGCCAAAAGCAAGATCTGCCGTACACATTGACCATCCGTTACTATTTGGAGCGTCTGGAAATACATATTGAACGGTATCAACACTTCCTAGATTTAAACCACTACCACCAAAAGTAACAGCACCACCTTGCGGCCATAAACCTTGAAGTACATTATAATATCCTTCTGCTTCCTGTGGATCACAAGTCAATGGATCTGGAGTACCAACTCCGCAGTTATTTAAATATAGAAATGATGACATTCCCAATTCTACTAATGTATCAAACGACCCACCAATTGGAGGGTTTACTAAAGTTGTGTCACCATTAGCATCAATAACAAATTGTTTTGGACCTAATGGACCTCTAAAATAATCTACCCCTAAAATTGGAACTCTGTCGCAATACGTCGGTACACCCGAGTCACAATTACATCCAGTAGAACCATCTGTAAGATCTTCGTTGTATACATACATTAAACTTCGTTCTACATTACAACCGATATAATCATCTGTATGACAACCTAAATCTGGGTCTACCCATAAAGCGAAGTATGCATCTCTAATATCTACATCTGCTCTGTTAATTAATTTATATCGCTGAAATGTCATATCGTTCAATTCATCATTGGTTGCATAACCAAATGATTGAACTTGTACTTCCATATTAATAGCATCTCCATTGGATAAAGCATGGGGAGCGCCTGCATCATTAAATATCCAGAAAATCATTTCATCTGGCACTAAAGTTTCTGCTTTTTTACGAGTATCAGGCTCACATCCTCTAATATCAATGATTGGAAAATCTCCCATCACTGGATCATATAACCCATCTTGATCTTCGTCCCAAAATGAGCCAAGTCCTTGGTCATTAAATGGTAACTCAAAACCGTAAAAATCTGCAAATTCATCATTTCCTAAAGCTGGCCAATATCGCACATCGGGTGGAATTGAATCAATCGACAAATTACAATCAGGGTTGTTTAAACAAGCATTGTAAATACCGATAGCTTTTAAAATGTCTTCTCCTTTTACTTCGAAGAATCTATCCCATTCATTACAAATTTCTAAATCAGTTAGTCCAGTTTCAGGATCCAAAGGACCAGGGAAAAAATCCACTCCTCCTGTTCTATAATCTCCGGCAGCTACTTTTAAGTTTCCTGATGGATCATATCCTCCTAACCATATTGAAGCAGCAAATATTGATGATACTTCAGGAACACCAGAACCCGGTTCTTGCTTTGGGACAATATATCTTCCTTCACCTTGTCCATCCCACCAAACATCACCACCTGTAAGAAGTCTCGCTCTTACATTATTAATACTTTGGTCAGTTTGCGCTGACGATGGAACACAATCTTCTCGAAAATTAATGTTCTCACTATTGTTGTTATTTGTTCCCTTATTACTTCTATTTGGATCAATGTGCGCATTGGCTGTAAATGCCGAAGACACAATCAATAATAGAGTAAAAAGCTTTATAATTCTATGCATTATTATAAATTTTCTGATTGATAAAATTAAAAGTTAAATAGTACCCCAAGATAAATTCGTCTTGGTCTTGTATAATAGTCTGGATTTAATACTCTCCAGCTATGAGCAGCCAAAAAGCTTTCAACTTCTGCCCCTTGCTCTATAATTTGACGAATTTGATCTTGACCGAAAGAAGAAACTAAATACCCATCATCTGCTGGATCTCCAGTAACTCTATAAACATCAACTACATTCTTCGTATTAAATAAGTTTTCAAATCTTAAGTATGCGTTTATATTTAAGCTTCTTTTTGACTCTTGGTTAAACTTCACATTAAACTGACGATCTATTTTTAGATCTGTATTAAATACCCAAGGTTTTCTTGAACCATTAATGTTTAACAAACCAGATTCTCCT
Source organism: Saprospiraceae bacterium (assembly GCA_020629035.1). GTDB lineage: Bacteria > Bacteroidota > Bacteroidia > Chitinophagales > Saprospiraceae > JAHDDO01. The sequence continues at coordinate 11,920 of JAHDEC010000005.1, forward strand.
AATGCCGCATCAACTGTTTGATAGGCTGAATATGGTCTGCCGGAAATTGCCGTAACAATCGCATTTAATCCTGTATTTGCAAAAATCGGAATGTTTGAAATCGTCGGTCCTGTATACTGTTTTCCTGATCCATATCTATAATCAATGGTTCCAGCTATTCTATGTCTCTCATCATAACTAAGTGGGAATAACGTTCTTAAAACACCTCTCGAACTTAAACCTCTTGATGAGTTTGCATCTGATCCAGAACCATCTGCAAATTGTAATGTATAGTTAACCCCTAATTCGATATTTCCTGTTCTTCTCAAATCATATGCAAATGAAAATCCTTTCACAGTACCAAAATCTAGATTACCAAATGTCTGATATTGATTAACTGGAGCAGGCAAGTTAGTATAAACTCTCTGCTGAATCATATCTCTAAGCTCCTTATAATAAGCTGACATTTTGATAGCAGAAGAAGCCGAAACTTTTTGTTGGAAACCAACTTCATAATCAATTGTTCTTTCTGGTCTTAATGCTGGATTACCAGCAGCCGCATCATCAGAACTAAATCTAATTGGATTCTCAAAGTAATAATAGTTTAAAGCTGTTGCTACTGAATTAGATGGTGGTCTTTGTACCAATACATCATAGTGAGCAAAGAATCCTGCATCTTCTGAAATTGGGAATGAAAAGGCTAACCTCGGCATCCAATTTAATTGAGGAGTATAATCCTCGAAAGATACATCCGGATCGAAATCAGGATTGTTAATTTCTAGGATTCTGTTTTCTGCATCCTTATAATAAGGGAATACTAAACCTCCACCAAATATAGAAGCTCCACTACTAGCTGAAGAACCATTTGGAAAGAACCATTGGTCTCCATCTCTGTAGGCAACTACATTTGTTGACCCCTCTGAATCAACATACACTTTATATGAGTCTTCAACTGAAGAAGGTTGTGTTAATTCTGAATTTATATCATAGAAATTTCCTGCTTCTTCAATTTCATATAGAGAATAAGGATCTTTAAGGATTCTAGCATTAGCATCAAAATAATCTGCTCTAATTCCTACTCTAAATATGATGTCTTTGTAGATAAATTTATCCTGCAAGTATCCAGCTGCATAAATTGGCTGATGAGGTGCTACATTAAATGTACGAACACCATTTTCATCTCTAGCAGAGAAAAAATCATTAAAGGTTACATCTTCCGTCAATTTATTACCTAAATAGTCATAACCAAAGTAGTTTAGGTTTAATTGATCGAAGTTGTTTAACTCTCCAGCAGAAAACATATCTAATGTTAACTGACTTGGATCTAAACCATCGACATTAACATATTCACCTAATGATTGATTAGTCATTTCACGTACTCTTCTAAAGAAGTAACTATCAGGAAACTCATCTTCCTGAGTAGCTGTACCATACTGTGTAAACTCAACCTCTCCATCTATTGGATTTAAGAATTGTGTAAATGAACCCGTAGCATTACTTAAATCTACAGATGCTATGTGCTGATTAGCTCTTAATTGTGCTAGTGTCCACAATCTTCTTGGGTTCATTTCCCACTCTCTATTGGTTCTTAATTCACCTAAGAAACCAAACTGCACGCTATGTTTTCCATCAGAAGAACTTCCAGGGAAAATATCAAAACCACTAGATACTCTCACTGTATAAGTATCTTGCTCTCTTTTGTAAAATCTGTTATATACAGCACCAACATTATTAAATAAACCCCAAACATCATCTAAAGTCGGATCTTCAAATCCATTTTGATCATGCATCAATGATAAACCTGGGTTTATTGTGGTGTTAGGTGTAAACTCTCCAAGCTGCTCGGCATATCCTTGATGTGTCCATGGAATTCCTTGAAAATCTACAAATATCTGACCTTCATAAGTCGAAGTATCCCCAGTAAATTGCGAAGCAACTGCCTCCCAACTTCTTGCTTGATCACCCCAATATCCATAGTTAAATAGATTATCCTCATGACGCTTATCAAAAGTAGATTGGAAATTTTTCTCATATCCAACTTGAATAGTATAGTTAGCATTTTGGATCAATGCCGAGTTAGCTTCTTGATCATCTGGATCATATCCTTGTCTTCCAAGTTTATGACGGAATCTAAAGTTACCTCTATACCCACTCCTATAATAAGTAGGATTATTCACCCAGTTTAAAAGTGCCCAAGCATGTCCATTAACATTTTCATTGTTATCTACACCTCTAGGAGCAAATTGATCGCGACTATCGAAATAACTTCCTGACAAGCTTACATCGATATTATCACTGAGTCTTGCGTCAATTTTCCCATTAAATGAGTAATCAATATCCGTTTCATTAGGTCTTCTTTTCACTCTATCTCCTATTTCTAAATCTGTAAGTCGCTCAGCAGATGGGAGTGTAGTTCCTGTTATTAAATAAGTAGGATCAGCTGTTAATTCATTAATCAACGCTTCACTAGCTCTGTAATTACCAAATTGAGAAGGATCATCATCTGCAATATTTGTGTACTGAGCTGATAATCTAAAACCTAAAATGGATTGACCATCCTTATTTTTTAAAATCGGACCATTAATATTACCTGATAATAAGTTATATCCGTAACCATCTAAAAATTCAGAAGTCTCCACTTCAAATCCACCGCCAAAATTTTGGGAAGGTCCTTTTGTTGTAATTGAAATTACACCTCCAGTTACATCACCATATTTAGCTTCTATACCACCAGTAATAACTTGTAATTGATCAATTTCAGACTGTGGAACCAATCCATTAATGTTATCACCACTAACTCTAACACCATCTACATAGTAGAAAGTAGAGTTTGTTCTAGAACCCCTTACCGATATATCTCCACCATCAATAGTGGATAAACCAGCAGTTGTACCAGCAATCGCTGTAATATTTTTTGTTGGTAAGTTTTTAATCGTTTCGGCTGTTACCACATTTCCTGATGATGTTTCATCAATGTTTATTAGTGGAACCTTGTAAGCTGTTATCACAACTTCATCCATAAGCTCTCCCTCTTCTTGCAATACAGCATTTAAATAATTGGCAGAACCGGCTTTAACAAGAACTCCTGTAGTTCTCGAAGTAGCGTAACCTAAAAATCGAACCTCTACGTCATAGGTACCAGGATCTAGGTTAGAAAAATTATAATTACCATCAAAATCTGTTTGTGTTCCGGTAATTAGGACTTCATTTTTATACAAAATGACATCGGCAAATGGAATAAGCTCTCCACTTGCATCTTCAGAAATAGTTCCTTGTAAAGATGTTTGTGCTGTCATTACAGACGTAGCAGCAAACAATACAAGCATAACTCGTAAAAATTTTAGCATAAATTGAATTTTTTGTGTTACACCATTTAAAAATGGTGCACAATTTTACTAAATAATGAATCGCCAACAAAATTTTTGTTTTACACAGTAGAAGAATAATCAAAAATTTCATCAAGTAACTTATCAATTTTTTCAGACATCACTTTTGATATCTTGAAAAACGAATCGTGGGTCCAACCTGCAATATGTGGACTCAATACAACATTTGGAAGCTGATACAGCTTCCTGTATACTTGATCTGTGGATTTTTCGATTGTGTGTGGTTTTTCATTTTCAAAAACATCCAAACAAGCTCCCTTGATTTGCCCATGGATTAAGCCTTCAAGCAAATCAGTGGTGTTGACAATAGGACCTCTCGAAGTATTTATTATTATTACTCCAGGTCTACATTCTTTCAAAAAATCAGCATCAACTATATGATGCGTTTCTTTCGTCAAAGGTATGTGCAGACTTATTATGTCTGCATTTGTCTGTAGGTGTTTAAGAGAAACTTCCTCAATGTTATGAAATTCCTCGCAATAATGCGCTTTATATTTGTCATAACTTAGCACCTTTTGTGATAAACACGACATTTTACTGGCAAATAGACTACCTGTGTTACCGAATCCAATGACTCCAATAGTCAAATCAGTTATTTCTTTTCCCCTTAATTTTTCGCGATGCCAAATATAATTTCTGACTTCCTGGTCTGCTTTATTTAAATTATTGACTAAACTCAAAAGCATTCCTATAGCATGTTCAGCCACTGCATTTGCATTGGCTTCCGGTGTTCTAACAAAATGAATATTACTTGCTGTTAAAAATTCGGTGTCTATGCCATCCATTCCGGAACCAAGTCTGCCGATTAATTTTAACTTTTTTGCTTTTAGTATTAACTCTTTCGGCCATTTGATTTTGCTATTAACAATAATGATTTCATACTCATGACAAATTTCTTCAAAGGCATCAACCGTGATACTAGGCTCGTATCTACACGGTATAGAGCGCTTTTCAAAATAGTCTAACAAAAAAGGATGGACGTGGTCAGTAACTAAGGCTTTCAAGCTTGGTTGGTTTTAGAAACAAGAATACAAATTCTAAATATAAATAATAGGCTATTTGGACCTTAGATTTATATTTTTCTAATGTATATATTTGCAGCAAAATAATAAACCGACCTTAATGCCAAGAGATCATTCTATTAAATCCGTTTTGATTATTGGAAGTGGACCCATTATCATTGGTCAAGCCTGTGAATTTGATTACTCAGGAACTCAAGCTTCACGATCTATAAGAGAAGAAGGAATCGAAGTAAGTCTTATAAACTCAAACCCAGCAACAATTATGACTGATCCTCTAACTGCGGATCATGTCTATTTACTGCCTTTGGATGTAAGCAGTCTTATCAAGATTTTGGAAGAAAGGTCTATTGATGCAGTACTTCCCACTATGGGAGGACAAACGGCATTGAACCTCGCTATAGAAGCCGGAAAACAAGGTGTCTGGGAAAAGTACAATGTTAAAATGATTGGGGTCGATTTAGAAGCCATAGACCTGGCAGAAAATAGAGAACGCTTCAAAGAGCATGTAATTAGTATAGGTTTGTCTCATGCGCCTTCTCAAATAGCCAATTCTTTTCTGGAAGGTAAAGAGGCTGCACAAAAAATTGGATTTCCATTGGTGATAAGACCTTCTTTTACTCTAGGAGGAACAGGCGGTGGATTTGTGATGGATCCATCTGAATATGATGCAGCCCTACGTAGAGGATTAGATGCCTCACCTACCCACGAGGTAATGATCGATAAAGCGGTCCTTGGATGGAAAGAGTACGAACTGGAGCTCTTAAGAGATGCAAACGATAATGTTACCATCATTTGTACAGTTGAAAATTTAGACCCAATGGGAATTCATACAGGTGATAGTATTACGGTAGCACCTGCGATGACACTTTCAGATACTGCTTTTCAGCAAATGAGAAATGATGCAATCAAATTGATGAGATCAATGGGCGAATTTGCTGGTGGATGTAATGTACAATTTGCATTAAATCCTGAGACTGAAGAACTCATCTGCATTGAAATCAATCCAAGAGTTTCCAGATCTTCAGCACTTGCCAGTAAGGCGACAGGTTACCCAATTGCAAAAATTGCTGCGAAATTAGCCATCGGCTATACGCTGGATGAACTGAAAAATCAAATAACTAAAAATACTTCTGCATTTTTCGAACCGACATTGGATTATGTTATCGTAAAAATGCCACGTTGGAACTTTGAGAAATTTTATGGTTCTGACAATACGCTAGGACTTCAAATGAAGTCGGTTGGTGAAGTAATGGCCATAGGTAGAAATTTCTTAGAAGCATTACAAAAAGCTTGTCAAAGTCAAGAAAATAATCGAGCTGGATTAGGAGCTGATAAAAAAGAATGGATTAGAACAGAAGATATTCTCGAACGTCTTGAAAAAGTAAGTGACGACCGTATTTATCGATTAAAGGATGCCCTTAGACTTGGAGTACCAACTAAAACGGTCCACAAGTTGACGAAGATTGACCCATGGTACATTTCGCAAATAAAGCATTTAGTCGAACTAGAAAAAGAGCTTTTAAAGTACAATGTTGCTGAAGATTTACCAGAGGAATTTTTTAGACATTTAAAAGTTTGTGGTTACTCAGATGCACAAATTGCTTGGCTACTGAGAATTAACGAAGAAGAAGTAACTCGACAGCGATATAAATTAGGCATCAGAAGAACCTACAAAATGGTGGATACTTGTGCCGCTGAATTCGAAGCAAAAACACCTTATTTCTATTCTACTTTTGATGCTGAAAACGAATCTATTGTTAGCGATAAAAAGAAAATAATAGTCTTAGGTTCAGGTCCTAATAGAATCGGTCAAGGTATTGAATTTGATTATTGTTGTGTGCATGGTGTAATGGCGATTAAAGAAGCCGGATATGAAGCCATCATGATTAATTGCAATCCAGAAACAGTTTCTACAGATTTTGACATAGCCGATAAATTATACTTTGAACCCATATTTTGGGAACACATAAAAGAGATTATAGACCTTGAACAACCAGAAGGAGTAATCGTACAGTTAGGTGGTCAAACAGCATTGAAACTCGCCGAAAAGTTCAAAAAGCATGGTATCAAAATAATAGGGACAAGTTTTGATAGTATGGATCTTGCGGAAGATAGAGGAAGATTCTCTGATCGATTAAAAGATCTAGGAATACCTTATCCAAAGTATGGTGTTGCTGATGATGTGGATCAAGCCATCGATATTGCAAATGAAGTAAATTACCCTGTGTTAGTAAGACCTTCTTATGTCTTAGGTGGTCAACGAATGAGGATTGTCATCAATGATGACGAATTGCAACGACAAGTACTTTCGATCTTTAAACACATGCCTGAAAACAAGGTACTCATAGATCAGTTTTTAGAACGTGCGAAAGAAGCTGAAATAGATGCCATTTGCGATGGAGAAGATGTCCATATTATGGGTATCATGGAACATATAGAACCTGCAGGAATTCATTCAGGTGATAGCTCTGCTGTTTTACCGACCTATAGTTTAAGTGACAATGTACTTGAACAAATGGCAAAGTATACTAAACAACTTGCCCTAGATTTAAAAATCAAAGGTCTTATTAATATTCAGTTTGCTATTAAAGATGAAAAGGTATACGTAATTGAGGCTAATCCAAGAGCGTCCAGAACTACACCTTTTATTGCTAAAGCTTATCAAGCTCCGTTTCTGAATATAGCTACTAAAGTAATGCTAGGTGCGAAGCTTAAGGATTTTGATATCAGCAAAAATCTAAATGGATATGCTATTAAAATCCCTGTATTTTCTTTCGATAAATTCCCTAATGTAGATAAACAATTAGGGCCAGAGATGAAATCTACAGGCGAAGCAATTCATTTTATTGAAGACCTTAAAGATCCAGTATTCTTAGAAATCGAGCGTCAAAGATATATGTATCTTACTCGCTAAATTTATCTTAATTCTTCAAAGGGTGTTGCTGCAGGAACTACAAAACCTTCAGGTATTTGCGGTAAAAATACACGTATACTCTCGCTTGAATGTTTTTGTAAATTTACAAATGACCAAGTGTTTCCCTCGTCCTTTGTACTTGCTAATATATAAGCCGTTGAGGTAAATTGTCCAGGACCAAAATTTACATTCCATCTATAGGGAACCAACATGACGATTCCATCTGCTGTAGCTATAGGATCACCAGCTGTTTGTACAATAGCTTCTCTTGTTGTTAAACCTGATTCAGCTATTTGTTCTTTATCTAACTTAGCGTTTTCGATAAAATATTCTAATCCTCCGCCCATCTCTACAATAGTTGGGTAGGTCATCTTAGCTAATGTCTCGTAATCATCAGAAAATAAAACATCTAGGTATTTTTGTGATGCTGTATGTACATCATCTGCCACTTCAGATTGTGCAAATGAAATGGAGGCTGCCAATAAAAGTATAAAGCTAAAAGTGAATTTTTTTACCATTTTTTCTCTAGTTATAGTTTTCGATTTTTTAGACGCTATTACAAACCAATTGGAACACATATAGTCTCACAAATGTATAGATTTAGTAATTAATTAACCTTTCCAGATGTCATTCCACTCTAAATCGATTTCGTTTCGATAGAAATGTGCTGCTGTTCTTTTAAAGGAATCAGTTAAATCTGATACTAAAAACTTATGCTTACTGCTATTCTTGTTTGCTTGTTCAATGTTGTTTTTCTTCAACACTTCTTTTAATCTTAAAGCTGCAACAAGTGTGGAATCCAACACCTTAATTTGATTTCCTAAAATAGCTTGAATTTCATCTTTTATCAAAGGATAATGGGTACAAGCTAACAGTAGTGTTTCTACATCTTTAAACGAAGAATGAGCCAAGTATTTTTGTATGATTTCCTTACTTATATTGTTCTGATAAAAGCCTTCTTCTATCATCGGGACCAACAGAGGTGTGGCCATTTGTTTTACATTAATTTTGCTGTTTTTTGACAACAGTTTTTCTCGGTATCTATCGGATCGAATGGTTGCTCTAGTTGCAATAATTCCTACTTCCGTAAAGCCAAGTTTAATGACTTCATCCACCAGCGGGTTTACAACATCTACAATAGGTACATTAATTAATTCGTCCGCAGCTAAACTCTCGTATGCTGCTGTAGCTGCTGTATTACAAGCAACCACTATGCATTTGCATCCTTGACTTATTAGAAAGTGACAAATTTTATGAGCATAATGCTTAATAGCAACGTCTGATTTTTCGCCATAAGGCAGATGTTTCGTGTCTCCAAAATAAATGATGGATTCATTAGGCAATAAATCAGTAATTGCTTTAGCAACAGTCAGACCTCCTATTCCAGAATCAAAAATCCCAATCGGTCCGTTTTTCTTAAGTAGTGAATTTTCTCTTTTTTGCAAATCCTACATACCTAACTTAGCCTTAACTAAGTTTCCTACATCAGCAGATTCGTCACCGTATAAGATAAAACCAGTACTATAGTCGAAAATATAATCGAAACCATTCTCTGCTGCAACCGCATCAATAGCGTTCTGGATTTTATCTCTAATTGGACTTAAAAGCGTTTCGCTTTTTTCCATAATCTTTTGCTGACTAGTTTGCTCAAACTCAAGAATCTTAGTTTCTTCTTCTTTTAACTTCTGAGCTTCAGTCTCTAATTGCACTGGAGAAATTTCACCTTGCGCTTGTTTTCTTTCCAAATCTTGATATTTGGTCTGGAATGATTGAAGCATTTCTTGACCTTTTTTCTGCAATTGAGTTTGGTAAGCTTCTATATTAGAATTTGCCTCTTTTACTTCGGGCAAACTTTGAATCAGTTCTTGTGTGTTTACAAATCCAAATTTCTGTCCTGATACACTTATACTCAGTAAAAAGCAAAAGCAAAGTGATGCTATTTTAGTTATCGTTTTCAATGTCATGTTTTCTTATTTTATAACGTGGCCGCAAAATTATGGAAAAATTTAATTTCCAAGATTTCTTTTTACCTCTTCTGTTTTGTCATAATCCTCGCTTGCAAATAAAAGTCCTGCAGCACTACTCTTATCAAATATTAAATCGTAGCCTTTATCAGTCGCATATTTTTCAATAGCAGCAAACACATTATCTTGAATAGGAGTTACTAGTTCTTGTCTTTTTGTAAATAAATCACCTTCAGGTCCAAATTTTTGCTTCTGCATTTCTCTTACATTCTTCTCCATTTCCATGATTTCGTTTTCACGCTGGACTTTTACCTCATCACTAAGTAAAACTTGTTCTGCTTGGTATTTATTAAACATGCTTTTTATGTTATCATACTCCTGAGCAATTTCTTGTCTCCATTCCGCAGAAAGTTTATCTATTTCTTTTTGAGCATTTATAAAATCATCATTTGATTCCAAAATCGAATTTACATCGACGATGGCGATTCGTTGTGCCTCGGCATTGAAAAACAATCCCATAAGCAATGCTAGTATAAGTGTCATCTTTTTCATAATTCAAATTTTTCTAGTTTACAAAAATCAATGTTGCCATATCCTAAACGATGGTGGCGATTTTCAGTTGCACAAAAATACAATTTATTCATGCTTTTTATCATAACGTAAGTTTGTAGGTAGTTTAGTTTCATTATCAATTTTGTGTAAATCTTAAAAATAAATTATAAACCATTGTAATTCAGTTGTTTACGTACATATTATAGATAAAAAATTATAAGTTTTTAACGATAGATTAACCACTAATTAGAATGATTTAACAAATTTGTTCTCTGAAGCCAAAACCATAAATATGAAAAGCATCTTCAAGTTTACCTTAGAAGATTTTGATTTGATGACATTACGAAATGTCATAAATGAAAATCATCAGATAGAATTAAGTGAAGACATACTAAAGAGAGTTCAGAAAGGGAATGCTTTTCTCCAATCAAAATTAGATAAAAAAGGAACCGTAATTTATGGTGTAAATACTGGTTTTGGCTCGTTGTGTAACACCATCATTGAACCTGCAAAATTAGCTGATTTACAATACAATCTCATTCGGTCGCATGCTTGTGGTACGGGTGATTTGGTACCATACACCATTTGCAAGCTCATTTTGTTATCTAAAATTCGAAACCTTTCTTATGGCTATTCTGGGGTTTCTCCTACCCTATTAACTGCGCTTGTACGTTTGTATAATCTTGACTTAATTCCGGTTATTTATCAACTAGGATCTCTTGGTGCATCAGGAGATTTAGCTCCGTTAGCCCACATGAGTTTGCCGCTCTTAGGTGAAGGGAAAGTCTATTATAAGGAAGCTATTTGTGATATGGCAGACATTATGGATCAGGTAGATTTTACACCTGTTTCTTTAGGTGCAAAAGAAGGACTTTCTTTACTTAATGGGACCCAGTTCTCACTATCATACGCCATCTGGAATGTATCACATAGTGAAAGGATTCTGCGTTTATCAAACTTGATTGCTAGTATTTCATCTGAAGCATACAATTGTATGATTGATCCTTATTTATCGCAACTACATAAGGTTAGAAATCAAAATGGCCAACAAGTTGTAGCCAATGAAATGTATGCACTACTTTCAGCAAGTCCGATTATCAATGGCCCTAACCATGATGTACAAGATCCATATTCCTTTAGGTGTATACCGCAGGTACATGGAGCAAGTTACGATGCCATTAAATATGTGCGCAACATTGTAGAAAATGAAATTAATGCCGTCACCGACAATCCGAATATTTTTCCGGATGATGACCTAATTGTTTCGGGAGGCAATTTCCATGCTCAGCCTTTAGCGCTTCCTTTAGATTTTTTAGCCATTGCACTATCTGAATTAGGTAACATATCTGAGCGTAGGACTTTTAAATTGGTTAATGGAGATAGAGACTTACCATCTTACCTGACTAAAAACCCAGGTTTAGAATCTGGATTTATGATTGCTCAGTATACAGCAGCCTCTATTGTTAGTCAAAACAAACAGCTTTGTAGCCCATCTTCCATTGATTCGATTACTTCATCAAAAGGACAAGAAGATCATGTGAGCATGGCAGCAAATAGTGCGACTAAATGTTATCGGATTGTAGAAAATCTTTACCGAATTTTATCTATCGAATTAATGGTTGCTGCGCAAGGTGTTTCATTTCGAAGACCTACTCCTTCTAATGAAAAGATTCAGCAATTTTTAGATAAATATCGTGAGATTGTTCCTCCATTAGAGAAAGATAGAGTCTTGCATACTGATATCGAAAAAGGCGTTTCTTTTTTGATGGATGCGGCCCTTACTTTCTAAGCCAAACTTCTCTTTGCGGAAACGGAATCTGGATATTATGCTCTCTAAATAATGCATCAATTTCAAAACGCATATCGCTTTTGATGTCCTCAATGACTCGATAACTTTTTGAGAAAAAGTAAAGATTAAATACTAGTGAAGAATCTCCAAATGATTCAAATCGGACAAAAGCCGAGGGTTGTTTTAGAATGTAAGGGCTTTGTTCAGTAATTCCGATCAAAAGCTTCTTGACTAATTGAGTATCAGAGCCATACGCCACACCAATAGATATTTTATGGCGGACTCGATCATTAAAATGAGTCCAATTTACTACACTGTCATTGACCAGTTTACTATTCGGAATTAAAACAGTTGTGCTGTCCCATATTTCTATAATAGAAGACCGCAAACCTATCCTTTTTACTTCACCGACCATCTCGCCCACTCTGATCACATCTCCTACTTCGACTGATCTTTCAAAGAGTAAAACTATTCCAGAAATAAAGTCATTAAAAGTAGATTGCAAACCTAAACCAATTCCGACAAGAAGAGCAGCCGCACCACCTAGCAACAGCGTCATATCGATTCCTAAACTATCTAAGGCCACTAAAACTGCAATCGTATAGACAACATATTTCAGGAGTTGATTAATAGAGTATTGGGCTCCTATGTCTATCTGGTCTCGTTTGTACAAATTATATAAGAGCAGCTGTGTAAGCACCCAAATAAATAACCTGGCGCCCAAAATAATGAGGATAAATATTAGAATATTACTAATATTAAAAGTGATTATTCTTCCACTATCCAGCGTATTATGGAAAATAGCAAAGTCTAAATTTAGCATTCTAATAAATAGCAAAACAGCTAAAATGTAGACAAAATATTGGCCTATTTTGGTGGCCGAATCTTCTTGATTAATGGTAAATTGAGAAGGCTTTTCATTGGATCTATCTCGGTTTTGATAGTAGCTATGGATAAAGACATTCGAGGTAACCCAATTAAAAAATCTAGCAATTTGAAAGACCAAAATGGCGATTAATAAATAAATGGCTTTAACCGAAATTTCATCACCTTGGATAATGGTATAATCAATTCCAAAAACAACTAATACCAATAAGATTCCGAGAATTAAAAATATGTAATTCAGGATTTTCCTTACACTGGTCCATTTTTCATCAGAGATATCGTACTTATTTCTGAAATAAGGTAGAAATTTAACTTTGACAATCTTTCGAGCAAAAATCAGTATTGAAACAATCAAAATGCTCAATAAAATGTTGCCTGGAGTAATCTCTATCGCTCCAATCTTTATAAGTACTCTATTTAACATTTCTGATAACATATAAACAAGATAAATATAATCCTATAACATTAACAAGGATTTAAATATGGTAAAATATAATATTTATCTGCGTGATCTAATTGAGTCCATAACTTGCTCTGTTTCAGTTATATTATAATAAATGGGTATATAACGAATAGATAAATTATTTATATTAATTTTTTAAATATTAGGGGTATATTTGAGGGTTCTCAAAGTATGCATTAAATTCTGATAATATCAGATCAATTTACTTGTCTAATTTTTTTATTTATCGATAAACCAAAATCTACCTAGAATGATTAAAAGGCTACACTCTTTTATCCTATTTTTCTGCACTTTTTTAGCTTTGTCCAATATTGCTTTTGGACAAATTCCTACTGTTATCGAACCTTTGCCTCCAGTATACGTGGAATGTGAAGAAGATATACCTATGAGTCCAGAAGTATCGGTCGATCCTAATTGCGACATTACACAGTTGATTAACATGATGTGTTTAAACACTGGATATCCAACTTCCTTGTGTGATGCTGACTCAGCTCCTGATGAAGATGGAACAAACACTTGGTCTATGTGGTTACCTCAACTTTCTGATGCTGGTTATGTGCCATCAGAATATTGGGTGTTTGATGCTGCTGGATCTTCACTTGAATTTTATGATGGCGGCTTTGCCCACTTAACCGGAACCATTGAAAATGTAGATGACCCAAGCTATGGATTCATTCTAGATATGTGGTTTAAAGATGGAAGAAATTGGACTGACTGGTCTGCTAATGGTGGTGGTTTCAATGACCAACTGGGAGTAGCTTCTGCAAATGGCTGGTTCCAAGATTGGGACTATTACATTTTAATGGAAGTTGTATCTCAATTGAGAGGTATCAATGCTTTAGCTGGAAACAACCTTTTGCTCTCTCATAAGCCAGGTGATTTCTCACTAGGTTTCCAAAGTGGATTGGGAGCAAATAATAAAAACCTTGGAGAAGGTTTTGGAGGATGGTTCAATTTTGCTGGACATATTGATGGACAGTTTATAAATGGAAATGGAGATCTAGCAACAAATACGAGTTGTACTCCTGGTCCTGAAGAAGAGTGCCCTAATTGCACTGACATTACTTGTTTCTGGGAATTTGTTGATGAGTGTGGCAACTATGGTTGTGTAACTCAAGTAGTAGTAGTTCAAGATGAAACTGCTCCAACTTTTGATAATTGTCCAGCAAACGAGACAGTGGATTGCGATGAGATGTCAACAAGTGTACCGGATGTAACAGCAACAGATAATTGCGATATGGGTTCGGTTACTGTGGAGTATTTAGGAGAAATCCTTGTGAGCGATATGAATTGTGCGAAGGTTTATGAACGTGAATGGAAAGCAACCGATTGCAAAGGACACATGACCAGTTGTGTACAAACTATTTCAACACAAGATACAAATGGGCCAAGCTTTACAAATGTGCCTGAAGATGTAACTATTGAATGTGATGAAAGTCTACCAACTGATCTTGCAGAAGGTGAAGATGGATGTACCGATGTAACAGCTAGCTATGATGATGTAACCACTCCTGGTAACTGTCCTCACGAATATGTAATTACTAGAACTCATACCTTGGAAGATGAATGTGGAAACGAAATAAGTGATGTACAAATCATTACCGTTCAAGATTCTGAAGGTCCTGTTTTTGATGCTTATGATCCAGAAATTACTTTTAATTGTAACGACATTGGAACACTAACTGACTTAACAGCAACTGATAATTGTGGAACAGTAACTATAGTTTGCACAACTGATGAAGTTTCAGGAGGCTGCGCTGGAAGTTATTTAAGAGAATGTGTTGCTGTCGATGAATGTGGTAATGAAACAACTGCTACTCAAGTAGTTAATATTGTAGATGATGAGCCACCAGTAACCAATAATCCAGATGACTTCACCATCGAATGTGATGATGATGTACCAACAGCTCCAGATGTTACTGCAACAGACAACTGTGATGATGATGTGACACCTACACTAGTTGTAGATACAGAAGTTGTCGATGATTGCACAACTATCATAACATGGACATGGACTGCTATCGATCATTGTGATAATGAATCCACAGAAACAACCACTGTAACAATAACAGATACAACGCCTCCAGTTTGGGGTCCATATGATCCTGTAATTAATGTTTCTTGTGATGATAATGTCGATGACTGCGATGGAAATCATCCAGATGTTACAGATAATTGTGATGATAATGTAGAAATATTCTGTTCGACTGAAGTGGTTTCGGGAGGATGTATCGATAACTTAATACGTAAATATTGGGCAGTTGATGATTGTGGTAATTATTCAGATACCATCGAAGTAATAATAAATGTGATGGATGATGAAGCTCCAAGCTTTACGAATTTTCCAGATGACATGAATATAGAATGTGATCAAACAGCTCCAACTACCCAAGAGATAGAGGATATGATTACATACACTGATAATTGTACAACTGTAACTCTAGTTTTTGAAGGTGAAACTACAACTCCAGGAACTTGTGAAAATTCATACACTGTGGAAAGATGTTGGAGCTTGATCGATGCATGTGGCAACGAAAGTGAAATAATGTGTCACTATGTAAATGTAGGTGACAACACAGATCCAGTAATAAATGGAGTAGGTCCTGATGGAACTTATGCCTGTGGAGAGAATCCTGTTTTTTCTGAGCCTTCAGCTGATGATAACTGTAATTTAGTTTCTTTTGATTTTGTAGAAACAGTTACAGGTACTAATTGCGCAGGTGATGTAATCACTAGAACTTGGACAGCTACGGATGCTTGTGGTAATACGGCTACTGCTTCACAAACTATGAGCGCTACGGATGATGTAGATCCAACAATTACTGGTGTAGGTCCTGATGGAACTTATACATGTGGTGGAACTCCAGTATTTTCTGAACCTACAGCTGATGATAATTGCAACCTTGTTTCTTTTGAAAACAGTGATGTAGTTACAGATACTAACTGTGCAGGTGATGTAATCACTAGAACTTGGACAGCTACGGATAATTGTGGCAATACAACTACTGTATCTCAAACAATGACACCAACTGATGATATTGATCCAACCATTATTGGAGTGGGTTCAGATGGCACATATGAATGTGGCAGCGATCCAGTATTCTCTGAGCCAATTGCAGGAGACAATTGTAACTTGGTTTCTTTTGAAAACAGCGATGTAGTTACTGATACTAACTGTGCAGGTGATGTAATCACTAGAACTTGGACAGCTACAGATAATTGTGGTAACACAACTACTGTTTCTCAAACAATGACTCCGGTGGATGATGTAGATCCTAGCATTACTGGTGTGGGTCAAGATGGAACTTATAATTGCGGAGATAATCCGGTATTCTCTACACCTGATGCAAGCGATAACTGTAATCTAGTATCTTTTGAAAATAGTGATGTGGTAACTGATACTAATTGTGCGGGTGATGTAATCACTAGAACTTGGACAGCTACTGATAATTGTGGTAATACAACTACCGTATCACAAACCATGACACCGGTGGATAATGTAGATCCAACTATCACAGGTGTAGGTCCTGATGGAACCTTTGAATGTGGAGATAATCCAATGTTTTCAGAACCAGAAGGAAGCGATGATTGTAATTTAGTTTCTTTCGATTCAAGTAGTATTGTATCTGGAAGCAATTGTGCAGGTGAAATCATAACTAGAACTTGGACAGCTACGGATAATTGTGGTAACACAACTACTGCTTCTCAAACAATGACACCAGTAGATAACACTGATCCAACAATTACTGGTGTTGGACAAGATGGCACGTATGAGTGTGGTGATGATCCAGTTTTCTCTACACCAGATGCTAGTGATAATTGTAATCTTGTTTCTTTCGATTCTCAAGATGTGGTTACTGATACTAATTGTGCGGGCGATATAATCACTAGAACTTGGACAGCTACGGATAATTGTGGTAATACTACTACTGCTTCTCAAACAATGACGCCAGTAGATAATGTAGATCCAAGCATAACTGGTGTAGGTGCTGACGGGACTTATGAGTGTGGTGATGATCCTGTATTCTCTACGCCGGATGCAAGTGATAACTGTAACTTGGTTTCTTTTGATTCTCAAGATGTGGTTACTGATACTAATTGTGCGGGTGATGTGATAACTAGAACTTGGACAGCTACGGATAATTGTGGTAATACTACTACTGCTTCTCAAACAATGACGCCGGTGGATGATGTAGATCCAAGCATTACAGGTGTAGGTCAAGATGGTACTTACGACTGTGGTGACACACCTGAGTTCTCAACACCAGATGCTAGTGATAACTGTAACTTGGTTTCTTTCGATTCTCAAGATGTGGTAACTGATACTAATTGTGCAGGTGATGTGATAACTAGAACTTGGACAGCTACTGATAATTGTGGTAACACAACTACTGCTTCTCAAACAATGACGCCAGTGGATGATGTAGATCCTACTATTACTGGTGTAGGTCAAGATGGTACTTACGACTGTGGTGACAATCCAGTATTCTCTGAGCCATCTGCGGATGACAACTGTAACCTTGTTTCTTTTGATTCTCAAGATGTGGTAACTGATACTAATTGTGCAGGTGATGTAATCACTAGAACTTGGACAGCTACTGATAATTGTGGTAACACAACTACTGCTTCTCAAACAATGACACCAGTAGATGATGTGAATCCTATTATTACAGGTGTGGGTCCTGACGGAACTTATGAGTGTGGTGCAAACGCAGTATTCTCTGAGCCGGATGCAAGTGATAATTGTAACCTTGTTTCTTTTGACTTTGACGATGAAGTAGTTGGATCTAACTGTGCTGGTGATATTATCACTAGAACTTGGACAGCTACTGATAATTGTGGTAATACTACTACTGCTTCTCAAACAATGACGCCAAATGATGATACGGATCCTACTATTACTGGTGTAGGTGCTGATGGTACTTATGAATGTGGTGATGATCCAGTATTCTCTACACCGGATGCAAATGATAACTGTAACCTAGTTTCTTTCGACTTCGTTGAAGAAGTTACTGGTTCTAACTGTGCTGGCGATATTATTACTAGAACTTGGACAGCTATTGATAATTGTCAAAATACTACTACGGCTAGTCAAACAATGACGCCAGTAGATGATGTAGATCCTAGCATTACTGGTGTAGGTGCTGACGGTACTTATGAATGTGGTGATGATCCTGTATTCTCTACGCCGGATGCTAGTGATAACTGCAACTTGGTTTCTTTCGATTCTCAAGATGTGGTAACTGATACTAATTGTGCAGGTGATGTGATAACTAGAACTTGGACAGCTACTGATAATTGTGGTAATACTACTACTGCTTCTCAAACAATGACGCCAGTGGATGATGTAGATCCTAGCATTACTGGTGTAGGTCAAGATGGTACTTACGACTGTGGTGATGATCCAGTATTCTCTGCGCCGGATGCTAGTGATAACTGTAATCTTGTTTCTTTCGATTCTCAAGATGTGGTTACTGATACTAATTGTGCAGGTGATGTGATAACTAGAACTTGGACAGCTACTGATAATTGTGGTAACACAACTACTGCTTCTCAAACAATGACGCCAGTGGATGATGTAGATCCTACTATTACTGGTGTAGGTCAAGATGGTACTTACGACTGTGGTGACAATCCAGTATTCTCTGAACCATCTGCTGATGACAACTGTAACCTTGTTTCTTTCGATTCTCAAGATGTAGTAACTGATACTAATTGTGCAGGTGATGTGATAACTAGAACTTGGACAGCTACTGACAATTGTGGTAACACAACTACTGCTTCTCAAACAATGACTCCAGTAGATGATGTGAATCCTGTCATTACTGGTGTAGGTCCTGACGGAACTTATGAGTGTGGTGCAAACGCAGTATTCTCTGAGCCGGATGCAAGTGATAATTGTAACCTTGTTTCTTTTGACTTTGACGATGAAGTAGTTGGATCTAACTGTGCTGGTGATATTATCACTAGAACTTGGACAGCTACTGATAATTGTGGTAATACTACTACTGCTTCTCAAACAATGACGCCAAATGATGATACGGATCCTACTATTACTGGTGTAGGTGCTGATGGTACTTATGAATGTGGTGATGATCCAGTATTCTCTACACCGGATGCAAATGATAACTGTAACCTAGTTTCTTTCGACTTCGTTGAAGAAGTTACTGGTTCTAACTGTGCTGGCGATATTATTACTAGAACTTGGACAGCTATTGATAATTGTCAAAATACTACTACGGCTAGTCAAACAATGACGCCAGTAGATGATGTAGATCCTAGCATTACTGGTGTAGGTGCTGACAGCACTTATGAGTGTGGTGATGATCCTGTATTCTCTTCGCCGGATGCAAGTGATAACTGTAACTTAGTTTCTTTTGATTCTCAAGATGTGGTAACTGATACTAATTGTGCGGGTGATGTAATCACTAGAACTTGGACAGCTACTGATAATTGTGGTAATACTACTACTGCTTCTCAAACAATGACGCCAGTGGATGATGTAGATCCTAGCATTACTGGTGTAGGTCAAGATGGTACTTACGACTGTGGTGATGATCCAGTATTCTCTGCGCCGGATGCTAGTGATAACTGTAATCTTGTTTCTTTCGATTCTCAAGATGTGGTTACTGATACTAATTGTGCAGGTGATGTGATAACTAGAACTTGGACAGCTACTGATAATTGTGGTAACACAACTACTGCTTCTCAAACAATGACGCCAGTGGATGATGTAGATCCTACTATTACTGGTGTAGGTCAAGATGGTACTTACGACTGTGGTGACAATCCAGTATTCTCTGAGCCATCTGCGGATGACAATTGTAACCTTGTTTCTTTTGATTCTCAAGATGTAGTAACTGATACTAATTGTGCAGGTGATGTAATTACTAGAACTTGGACAGCTACTGATAATTGTGGTAACACTACTACTGCTTCTCAAACAATGACGCCAGTGGATGATGTAAATCCTGTTATTACAGGTGTGGGTCCTGATGGAACTTATGAGTGTGGTGCAAACGCAGTATTCTCTGAGCCGGATGCAAGTGATAATTGTAACCTTGTTTCTTTTGACTTTGACGATGAAGTAGTTGGATCTAACTGTGCTGGTGATATTATCACTAGAACTTGGACAGCTACTGATAATTGTGGTAATACTACTACTGCTTCTCAAACAATGACGCCAAATGATGATACGGATCCTACTATTACTGGTGTAGGTGCTGATGGTACTTATGAATGTGGTGATGATCCAGTATTCTCTACACCGGATGCAAATGATAACTGTAACCTAGTTTCTTTCGACTTCGTTGAAGAAGTTACTGGTTCTAACTGTGCTGGCGATATTATTACTAGAACTTGGACAGCTATTGATAATTGTCAAAATACTACTACGGCTAGTCAAACAATGACGCCAGTAGATGATGTAGATCCTAGCATTACTGGTGTAGGTGCTGACAGCACTTATGAGTGTGGTGATGATCCTGTATTCTCTTCGCCGGATGCAAGTGATAACTGTAACTTAGTTTCTTTTGATTCTCAAGATGTGGTAACTGATACTAATTGTGCGGGTGATGTAATCACTAGAACTTGGACAGCTACTGATAATTGTGGTAATACTACTACTGCTTCTCAAACAATGACGCCAGTGGATGATGTAGATCCTAGCATTACTGGTGTAGGTCAAGATGGTACTTACGACTGTGGTGATGATCCAGTATTCTCTGCGCCGGATGCTAGTGATAACTGTAATCTTGTTTCTTTCGATTCTCAAGATGTGGTTACTGATACTAATTGTGCAGGTGATGTGATAACTAGAACTTGGACAGCTACTGATAATTGTGGTAACACAACTACTGCTTCTCAAACAATGACGCCAGTGGATGATGTAGATCCTACTATTACTGGTGTAGGTCAAGATGGTACTTACGACTGTGGTGACAATCCAGTATTCTCTGAACCATCTGCTGATGACAACTGTAACCTTGTTTCTTTCGATTCTCAAGATGTGGTTACTGATACTAATTGTGCAGGTGATGTAATCACCAGAACTTGGACAGCTACTGACAATTGTGGTAACACAACTACTGCTTCTCAAACAATGACTCCAGTAGATGATGTGAATCCTGTCATTACTGGTGTAGGTCCTGACGGAACTTATGAGTGTGGTGCAAACGCAGTATTCTCTGAGCCGGATGCAAGTGATAATTGTAACCTTGTTTCTTTTGACTTTGACGATGAAGTAGTTGGATCTAACTGTGCTGGTGATATTATCACTAGAACTTGGACAGCTACTGATAATTGTGGTAATACTACTACTGCTTCTCAAACAATGACGCCAAATGATGATACGGATCCTACTATTACTGGTGTAGGTGCTGATGGTACTTATGAATGTGGTGATGATCCAGTATTCTCTACACCGGATGCAAATGATAACTGTAACCTAGTTTCTTTCGACTTCGTTGAAGAAGTTACTGGTTCTAACTGTGCTGGCGATATTATTACTAGAACTTGGACAGCTATTGATAATTGTCAAAATACTACTACGGCTAGTCAAACAATGACGCCAGTAGATGATGTAGATCCTAGCATTACTGGTGTAGGTGCTGACGGTACTTATGAGTGTGGTGATGATCCTGTATTCTCAATACCTGATGCAAGTGATAACTGTAACTTGGTTTCTTTTGATGTCAATGACGAAGTAACGGGTACAACTTGTGCGGGAGATGTAATCACTAGAACTTGGACAGCTACTGATAATTGTGGTAATACTACTACTGCTTCTCAAACAATGGAAGCAACAGATTCTATTGATCCAGTTATTAGTGATGTAGGACCAGATGGTACTTACCAATGTGGTGACACTCCATCTTTCTCTGATCCAACTGCCAGTGATAATTGTAATCTAATATCTTTTAGTAGCACTGATTTAGTAACAGGTACTAACTGCGCAGGCGATATCATAACAAGAAGTTGGACTGCTGTCGATGCATGTGGAAATTCTGTTTCTGCTATTCAAACTATGACTCCAGTAGATGAAATCGATCCAGTAATTACAGGAACGACACAGGATGGTACTTACCAATGTGGCGAAACAGCTGTATTTGATGATCCATCTGCAAGCGATAATTGTAATTTAGTTTCGTTTGAATTTGAAGATACAGTCAGTGGAACAAGTTGTGCTGGTGATATAATCACAAGAACTTGGACAGCTACTGATGGTTGTGGAAATACAGCTATCTACAGTCAAACAATGACACCGGTGGATGAAGAAAATCCAACAATCACAGGCGTAGGACCAGATGGCAATTATGAATGTGGTGATAGTCCAATGTTTTCAAATCCTGCAGCTGATGATGATTGTAATTTAGTTTTGTTTGATTCTAATGATGTTGTTACTGGAACAAACTGTGCTGGTGATATTATTACTAGAACCTGGACTGCGACGGATGGTTGTGGTAATACAACTACAGCTTCACAAACAATGACACCTCAGGATAATATTGATCCAGTATTTGATTGTGTAGCTTCTGGAACTTGTCCAGAAGATGAAACATTAGCTTGTAATGCAACTCCAGAAGATGTAAGTCTTACTGCTAGTGATAATTGTTCTGATGCTCCAGTGACTGTAGTTGAAAATATAACTACAGAAGGATGTACTCAAACCATTACAAGAACTTATACAGCAACAGATGCTTGTGGTAACACCGCTTCAATTAGTTATACAATTACTGTTAAAAATGATAATATAGCTCCAGTATGGGAAACTAGTATTGATCCAGTAATTTACATTGATTGTAATGATGGCGGAATCCCAACATGTGAAGAAACCACACCTGATTATTTCGATAATTGTGAGGAATGTCCAGTAGAAGTATTTTGTATGGACGAGTCAGTTTCAGGTGGGTGCATTGATGATATCATTAGAAAGTACTGGTTAGAAGATGCATGTGGTAATGTTTCTGATACTATTGAACAAATCATCAAAATCGTTGATGAAGATGCGCCATTCTTCACAGATTTCCCTTCAGGTGGGATGTATGAATGTTCTGATAATACTTCTATACCTAGTGTAGAGGATATGGAGTCAATGATTACATATGATGATAACTGTTCCACAGTGACACTTGTTTACGAAGGAGAGACGGTAGAACCGGGACAATGTGAAGATGCTGAAATTATTACCAGATGCTGGTCATTAATTGATGCTTGTGGGAATGAAAGTGATGAAATGTGTGTAGTGATTACTACCGAGGATACTACTGATCCAATATTTGACTGTGTTGCCAATGGCAATTGCCCAGATGATTTAACGATAGATTGTGCAGATGATGTGCCTGGTCCTATGGATTTGACAGCAACTGACAATTGTGATAATGATGTGATGGTAACCCTTGAAACAAACGAATCAAGTACGGATTGTCCTAAGACTATCACATACACATATACAGCAACAGATAATTGTGGAAATGTTTCTACATATCAGTATGCAATAAATGTTAATGATAACATTGCTCCAGTAATTACACTTACAGGAATGGCTGAAATGACAATTGAATGTGATGATACAGTACCTGCAGAAGGAGCAACTGTAACTGATAATTGTGATACAGATGTGATGATCGATGTGATGGAAGTGACTAATTATCCTGACCAAAATTGCTTATCATGCTACACGATTACACGAACATATACAGCAGTAGACGAATGTGGAAATGCGGCAACACCTGTTGTACAGACTATTACAGTTGATGATAATACTGCTCCAGTGTTTGTTGGTCCTTTACCTGAAAATATGGTTTTATCATGTGATGAATCTTTACCTGAAGTTCCAGATGTAGAAGCTACAGATAACTGCGATGATAATGTTACGGTGAGCTATACTGAAGAAACAGTGGGTGATGATATTCCTGACGGTGCTGTAGAATTCTGTTCATTAGAGCAACCAGATAACGCAGCAGAAACTGTTTGTTACGGAGATGGAGCACCTGCTTGGTCTATGTATCTTCCAAGTTTTGTTTATGGTGGATATAACTATTACACATTAGTTGACGGATCATACACTGTATTTGCAGATGGTACATCGCAAATCACAGCTACTTTACAAAGTGTAGATAATCCTGCTGGAGAATGGTTATTAGAACTAGATCTTAGTGTAGGATATAACTGGACTGATTGGTCTGCTTTAGGTGGCTCTTACAAAGATGATTGTGGAGTGGTAAATAGTTCTAACAATTATAATGAAGATTGGATTTACTATGCCATTGAAAACACAAGTACTTTGACTGGTTTAGGTGATTTTGCTGGTTCACTACTGAGCATAACACATGCACCAGCTAGTTATTACTATGGATATCAAGTAGG
Organism: Saprospiraceae bacterium; assembly: GCA_020629035.1. Classification (GTDB taxonomy): domain Bacteria; phylum Bacteroidota; class Bacteroidia; order Chitinophagales; family Saprospiraceae; genus JAHDDO01. The sequence continues at coordinate 36,241 of JAHDEC010000005.1, forward strand.
CATTGGAGCAAACAATGTAAACTCTAACTTTGGTAGTGGTGGATGGTTCTTCTATGAAGGGAGTTTTGTAGAGAACTCTACTAATACTGACATAGAAGTTGAGTCTGACTTAGGTGATTTTGCTTTCGAACATGATTGCTGCCCTAATTACAAAGTTGTTAGAACATGGTGTGCAACTGATTGTAAAGGAAATGAAGTTTGTCACGAACAATGCATAGAGTATGAAGGTTTTGAAGATCCAACTGGTGAAAGCAAGCCTGATAATACTGGTAATAGTATTTATACTGGACCTACTGTTATCGATTACAAGCTATTCCCGAATCCATCAAATGGTATAGTGAATCTTGAAATCAGTACAAGCATTGATCCTACAATAACAGTAGAAGTGTTCGATGTAACAGGTGGATCCGTTTATAGAAAAACAATAAACAGAGAACAAATGGATGTTATTTTACCAATTGATTTGCAAACATTCAAGAGTGGAATATACTATGTACGATTAAAATCTGCTAGCAGTAACGTTCAAATGGAACAAATAATGATTGCTAAATAATCTGTATAATAGATAAGTTAAAAAGGGAGCTCGTACTGAGCTCCCTTTTTTTATGTTTTAATGTCAAACTATTCTTGATAATTAACTACACACTGGTCTGTCTTTCCAAAAATCTTATAACGATGTTTAGCTATGAAAGAATAAGCCATATCTAATACTCCATTGGGCAAAATACTTAAGAGACTCAATAAACTCCAAGGAAATTTCATCTCTTGAATTAAGCTTAATACAGCTTTGGACTTAGTATAGCATTGTCCATCTTTTAGAACAATAATGGAGTCTAGCCCATCTTGTACTGCCTGCTTCTTAATATACTGTAATGCCTCTTTGCTAGCTAAGGGTACATACCTAATGCTTTGTGCTTTCCGTCGAGGATGGTAAAACTGAATAGATGTATTACATAATTTACAAACACCATCAAACAAGACAATCGTTTGATACTCAATATCTCTTGATTGATTCTGAATAAGCTTCATATTATCTTCTTGCAGCCACCTTATTTCCTTGGTCATCAACCCAGTAAGGATGCCAGACTAAAATAATTTCGTCCACCTTAATATCAGTTTTTCTGGGCGTTATTTCTTTTTCAATGACGCCTACTGTTATTTCTTCCCACTTAGCTCTCACCTCTCCTAAAGCCTCACTTAAATCGCGCTCTAGTAATTCTCTATCTTCTGCAAGATCCATCAGATCTGATTTACTTTCTTCTAACTTTTGTGTAGCTTTTTTTCTCATTCTACTTTTGGAAGTAGCACTACTAATGGATCGAGATCTTCCTTTAACAAAAACAGAGAAAATGGTTTCTGCCATCCCTACTACTTCACTAGTTCTTCTGCTTCTTACTTCAGCTTTTGCTTCTTCTAAATCAAATTGCTCTTTGCGTATTTTATCTTCTACTCGATCTAACTTGTCTTCAAATTTATCTTGAATCTTATCTAATTCTTCGTCACGCAATTCTCTGGCTAACTGCTGAACCCTCATTTGGAAAGCGCTTGCTGTTTCGCCATTTTCTTGAAAAATCTTGAGTTTAGGATGTTCATAAATGCTCGTTTTTTCATGTTGGTATAACCAATTTGCAAATTCCTTTGAAATAGTTTTTACTTCTTTTAAAGTATCCATGGAATCTGGAACTGCACTATAACTTACACTTAAGGTATCTGGATGATCAGCCGTCTCAATGAGCTTTTTCTGCCAATCTTCTATACCGACAGAATGCTCCCAATCAATCCTACCAAAATCATCTGGACCTAAGGATAAATATGCCACATCTTTAATAATATCTACCCCTCGTTTAGCATTATAAAAACGCACCTTTCCTATGGATAAAACTAGGGGATCATATCGTAAGGAAGGATTGCGACTTCCTAATTCCTGCTCAGCTTCAGAAGCTGACTTCCAAACCCCAAAGTAACGTTGCGCAATATTAGGATCTAAATTAGGTGCTTGGCTCTTAGTATCAACCAACATTGATGCTGCTTCGCTGGTATTATCTGGTTTACTTTCTTTTGTTGTTAATACTGGCTTCTTTCGAGCGTCCTTAGTTGCTGCCATCAATGTTTTTACCTGAGGACGTGTGAGTGGCCCGCGTAAATAAGACATAACCCAGCGTGTATGATAAACAACAGGTTCTGCTTCATGGACATTGTGATATAGAAACACTCTGGAGCCCAACGAACTTATTAATGAATCAAAATTCTTAGATATGGATGAACCAGCTTCAGCAATGGCACCTTTTAGACCATCAACAACCCGCATTTTATCTCTTTCTGTCTGCAATTTTCCTATAAACCAGGTACCAGCATTGGACAAACCCTTATAATCTATGTCTACTGGGTTTTGTGTGACCAATACCGCGCCAACACCAAAAGCTCTTGCTTGCTTTAAAATAGTAAGCAATGGTTTTTTAGACGGTGGGTTTTTGGTAGGAGGAAAGTATCCAAAGATTTCATCAAAATACAATAAGCTTCTTAAGCTTGAAGTACCTGATTGGCTTCTCATCCAAGTGATTAGGCTATTCAATAATAAAGTAACAAAAAACATCCGCTCGCTTTCCGAAAGGTGGGCTATATAAAAAATACTATGCCTAGGTTTACCCTCTTCAGTAAAATAGATCTTTTCAATATCTAATGAATCTCCCTGTAGCCAATATCTAAATTGGGGTGATGCCACTAAGGTGTTAAAGTCCATAGCCATTTTAAACCGATCCTTTTGTGGATAAAATGTATCTACGTCGAAAACACCTAATTGCGCAAATGGAGGTTTCTGAATACCATTTATCAATTTTGCTAGATCTAAATCTTCCCCTAATCTCCAATAATGTTCAAACAAAGTAGCGAGTAGAATTCCTTCTCTACTTCTAGCTGGGTCTTCTTTGCTTCCTATCATTCCTAATAAGGCAGCCACTGTACCTTGTATCCTCTCTCGAAGCATTTCCGCATCATCATCAAAATGTATACTAGGTGCCGCAAAAGAACCCATGATATTGATGGGTATGCCGGAGTCTGACCCCGGCGTATATATAGTATATTCTACAGCATCTTTTAATGCTTTTATTCGCTCCTTACCTTGTCCCCAATTTCCCAAACCATTTTCCCACATTTCTGCGGTACTCTTTGAATATTCATCGACAGTCTTTCCTTTACGATTAGCGTCATCTGGATTAATCCATTGCTTAAATGAAGTTGGATCTAAATCTTCAAATTGCAATAGTAGATTTGTCATATCGCCTTTAGGGTCAATGATGATTGCTGGCACCTTGTCCAGAGCCGCCTCCTCAAGTAAACCTATGCACAAGCCTGTTTTACCACTCCCTGTCATGCCTACACAAACTGCGTGCGTAGTTAGATCTCTGGAATCATAATTAATAGCTTCACCCGTTAACTGCTTCTTTGCAATATCATATTTTCCGCCCAAATAAAATGAGCCTAGTTTTTCAGGAGGACATGGTATCATCTTGAGTAATATTTTTTTTTTTGTTGAAGTCCTTGGTGGAATTTGACCAATGAATGCTCTAAATTAATAAATCAACATAATCTATAGACCGTACTTTATCAATAATAGAACATCTATCTTTATTCTATAATTTCACTATGCCCGATAAAAATAGTATATCGTCTTTCTTTGATTTAATTCAGCAAGCCCTTAAAGACCAAAGCCTGGTATCACTTACCGCAAGTAAACCTTGGACAAAATCAAGCCACAAAAAGTTGTCATTCAAACCTGTAATGCTAAAAGGTAGATACCATATTTCCCTAAGTTACCTTGATAATAAACAACAGTTTACTGAACCATTAAACCCTTCAACGTTTAGCGAAAAACTAGCATCGATCCTAAAACAATACAAACAAATAAACGCACAACTACTCCATAAATCTGCACAACTCCTCATCAACAAAAAAGGAGAAGGTAGCCTTCAAATAAATAATAAAAGCCAAAGGCTAACACTGGAACACAACAAAGAAAAAAAGTATGCCATTCCACCCGATGCAGGCTTTCTTTTTGACTTAGATCTAAGCACAAAGGATGGAAAGATTAAGGATAAAGCTCAAAAAAAATATCGCCAAATCAACAAATTTATCGAGGTCATAACACCACATATCGAAGCACTTCCTGACCAAGCAAACATATATGATTTTGGATGTGGGAAAGGATATTTAAGCTTTGCCATGGATGAATATTTTAACCAACAACTCGATAAAAACTTCAAGATTAAAGGCATTGATCTTAAAGAAGATGTTATTCGTAAAATTCAAAAAATATCCGTTGATCGACCCGGTTTAGATTTTATTTGTGGAGACATTAACAACCAACAACCAGCTTCTATCGATGCCTTGATAGCTCTTCATGCTTGCGACACAGCAACCGATGTAGCCATAGCAAAAGGTATAAAACAAAACGCTCAATTAATCATCGTCGCCCCTTGTTGCCAAAAACAAATCCGTAAAGAAATGAAGGCTTTTGCTGCTAAGCATCCGATGCTCAAACATGGTATCCTTTTAGAAAGGCAAGCGAGTTTACTCACAGATACTATCCGAGGGCTCATCATGGAGTCAAACGGATATAAAACTAAAATCTTTGAATTTATTTCCACTGAGCATACCGCTAAAAACATCATGATCATAGGAGAAAAAACCGCTAGAAAGCAAGACCAAGCACTTGCTATACAACAACTAAAAGAACAGTATGGCATCAAAGAACATGCTTTGGAAAAACTGCTTGCCTAAGTCTTGTCTAAGGCTTACCCAAGGTTCACTTAGGGCTTACATAACACTTAATTAAGCTAAGTACTTATCTTCTCTAAGCAAGCGAATCTTTGTAGTTCCATCTTTCTCAGTCACAAAGAAGGAATACAAATTATCACCTATGTCGATGGTATATTCAGCAGAAGCATCTAAACTGCCTGAGTCAACTTTGAATGATCTTGACCATTCCTCATTAGACATAAAATCTATTTTGGTTAACTGCATTCGTTTATCTGATAGGACTTCATATTTAAAGTAAGCTCCTATACCTTCACAATCGACCCATTGTCTATCTGGATACTCTTTAAATACCTTATCATAATATCCAGGATTTCGTTTGCCATTATAAAATCGAATGTGATCTAGAAACTTTTGAGATACTTCATGATTTTGCTCGTTTTCATAGACTTGATAGCCACGCTTTCTATCTAATAAGAATACATTATCTACAGGCGTAGGTGTTATTACACCAAACCTAAAGGCAAAATCCAAGGATCCGGGTTTTCTTCCCTCGATAAGAACTGAGCGTACAAATCTCGAACAATTAGAATTTTTACTGCCGAAAATATTGTAATGCATAAATCCTTTTTCACAAAATGCTTTTGCCAAATCAAAGGACTTTTTAAAAGAACAGTTAGCCAGCACCTTATAAATTAAAGGACCACCAGACATATGTATATTAAACGCATCATAAACCCATTTTACGATCTCCAAAATATTGTCAATCTTGCCATCCTTAATCACCGCTTTAAACGGGACCTTTAATAATGGATCTTCGATATACATCCTTGCTCTACCCATGGTAGGAGCCACACAGTATCTTCCAAAATCTGCATAGACAATTTCACCATCAGCAGCATTGACCATCACAATTAAAGAATGACCTAAACCAGTTAGTCCGTCTTTATTAAATCCTAAACGCTGTAAAATAGGTTTATACCACTGATCGGGTAGGTAAATTTTCCAATTTGGAAAACCCATAGGTATTAAAAAATCTTGGTAGGTGGAACTAGACATAATCCTCTAAAATTATACAGCTACACTATGATCTCTTAATGCCTGATTCAGTGATGTCTTTTTATCAGTAGATTCTTTTCGTTGCCCGATTATAAGCGCACAACTAACCTGATAATCGCCTGCAGGGAATGACTTTGTATAACTGCCTGGAATCACAACTGAATTTTCTGGCACCTCGCCACGATAGATTTTCTCTTCGCCTCCAGTTACATCTATGATCCGAGTAGATTTAGTTATCACAACATTGGCACCTAAAACTGCTCCTTTTCTAATCCTTACACCTTCTACAACTATACATCTAGACCCGATAAAACAATCATCTTCTATAATGGTTGGTGTCGCTTGCAATGGTTCTAAAACTCCGCCTATTCCTACTCCCCCACTCAAATGGACATTCCTTCCTATTTGAGCACAAGATCCGACTGTTGCCCAGGTATCAACCATAGTTCCAGCACCTACCCATGCACCTAAATTTACATAGCTTGGCATTAGGATAGCACCAGATTCTACATAGGCTCCATGTCGCACAACGGCTGGAGGAACCACTCTAACACCTTGTTCTTTGTAGTTAGTTTTTAAAGGTATTTTATCATGATACTCATAAGGACCTACCTCGATAGTTTCCATCTGTTGGATTGGGAAATATAATACAACTGCTTTTTTAACCCATTCATTTACTTTCCAATCACTTCCATCTGGCTCTGCAACCCTTAAAGTACCTTTATCTAATTGTTCTAATACTTCTCGTATGGTAGCTTGAGTTTCAGCATCTTCTAGGTAATTTCTATTTTCCCACGCTGTCTCAATTATCTTTTTCATCTTTTCCATAAACTTATAATATTATACGTAAGGCAATCACTTGTCCCAATACACCTACCACAAATCCATGATAAATCTGGCTGAGATTATGTGCGCCTAAATACATTCTACTACTTAAAACTAAACCTGATAAAACTAATATCAAAATTACTAATGCAATTATATGTAATGAAGATCCACCAAACCACATAACATAGCCGTATGACCAGTTCATTGCCATGATAATGCTGCCCATGATAAGTCCACCGATACCTACCGCATGTAGACTTACCTTGAAAAAATTATTTAGAAAGAAAGCAATAAATAAAGCTAAAGTCGCTCCAATAGTCACTAAGGTGATTGGATCCGGAACATTGCCATTACTCCGATAAAAATTAACACTTAACCAAGCGTAAAGCATACCTGTTATGATCAATGGTCCAATCCGTTCATACCGACTTTCCATCTCATTAGTCTTTACTAATTCTAGTTTTTTTAATAAGACTATTCCCACTAATGGAAGAACAACGGCAGACACAATAAAGTAAACGATTAGTTGGACCAATGCCATATCATCTATTAAGTCAAACAAGTGAGTACAACTGATCCAACAGAAGAAAAACAGATACGGTAAAATAAAAATCGGGTGAAAAACAACCGAAAAGCCTTTAGCTAGCATCTTAGTCATACCCAAATGTAGCTTCTTCTAGAGATTTAAAAGATTTTATGTTTAATATTTTGACAACATATTATTAAGTAACAATTTTACATTACAGACGTTCTATACACAGATGAAAAAAACAATACAACTTTTCTTGTTCATTATCCTGGCCTCAAATCTATTTGGCCAAAATGATGATTTAAATATTTTTGAAACTCAGATGGATGGAATTGTTGTCACCGCCCTAGTTACAGAAGAGGGTGATACCTTGATACTGGCAGATCTAGACGACATAAGTATAACCTCACTAAGAAGTTTTAAATCGGATGAAGATTATCGCAAATACATGAAATTTAAGCGATATGCAGCTAAAGTATATCCACTTGCTAAAGAGGCCATTAAAATTTTTAGAGAAGCAGAATATGCTACTCAAAACATGAGTAAGCGTAAGCGCAAAAAATACATGAAAGGACTCCAAAAAGAACTTAAAACAGAATTTGAAGGACCCTTAGTAAAGCTCACTAAATTGCAAGGAAAGATCCTTATGAAGATGATCGAAAAGGAGTTAGATAAACCTATGTATGATTTGATCAAAGGAGTAAGAGGAGGTTTTACTGCCAGCTATTGGCATAGCTTCGGGAAATTGTATTCCTATGATTTAAAAGAGGGATATACTCCTGGAACCTATATAATTTTAGATGCTGTCTTAAATGATTTTGATGTTTCCTACCGTATGGAACACGACGAAAAACAAGGAAACTAATTGTAAATGATTTTACCTGCTAATGATTCTGGTTCTGTAACTTGGCAAAGCCCATCTAATATTGCTCTTGTAAAATATTGGGGTAAAATACCCGTACAAATACCACAAAATCCTTCGATCAGTTTTACGTTATCTAATGCCTATACTGAAACAAGTATTCAGTATAGATATGATCACATGCTGAAAGACGGTCCACACATAGATTTTCGTTTTGAAGGACAAGAAAAACCGGCATTTGCAAAACGTATCAAACAATTTGTAGCTACCTTAATAAGTAGCTTTACTTGGCTTTCCCATTGTCATTTGCACATCGATTCAAGCAATTCGTTTCCCCATTCTTCAGGGATAGCATCTTCAGCTTCAGCCATGTCTGCACTAGCATTAGGCTTATGTGATATTGCTCAAAAAATCGAAGGCAAAGCCTGGGAAGAAAAACGCTTTTTAGCAAAAGCATCGGACATTGCCAGGCAAGGAAGTGGTTCAGCAAGTCGAAGTGTTTATCCACATCTTGCCATGTGGGGATTACACAAGGATTTAAAAGAAAGTTCGAATGAGTATGCCATACCTTATACGAAAGGTTTTCACCCTAGGTTTCTGACTTTTCATGATGATATAATGATTATTTCACCAAAAGAAAAGTCTGTATCTTCCACAGTGGGTCATCAATTAATGGAGAACAATCCTTACGCCAGTACAAGATATGCTCAAGCTAATGAAAACTTAGCTGCTATAATCCAAGCCATGCAAGCCAATGATATGGACACCTTTGGAAGGATAGTGGAAGAAGAAGCAATGACTTTACATGCCTTAATGATGGCTTCAAGACCTGGTTATATGCTTATGGAACCAAATACCATAGAAGCTATTAATTCGATTCGATCGTTTAGAGCAGAAAGCAATATTCCTGTTTACTTTACCCTTGATGCGGGTCCGAATATTCATTTGCTTTATCCTGATGACGTGTCTGGCGAAGTACAAGCTTTTCGGGAATCAAGTTTGAGAACTTTGTGTTATAATAATACCATAATTGAAGATCATGTTGGAAAAGGTCCTAAAAAAATTAGCTAAAAAGGGGAGCATATTGCTCGTATTTCTATTTTCTTTTAGTTTGGCCAATGTTGGGCAATCTCAAGTGGCTGCTTACTGTTCTAACCCTAGCTTTGAAGATAAAATAGCTTCTACGATTCAGTTTTCTGTGCCTGTTTTAAGTGTACATGAACTAAAGCAAATGGATAGGTCTGATATCCTTTTATTAGATGCTAGAGAATTAGAAGAATATGAAACCAGCCATATCCAAGGAGCCACATATTTTGGATATGAAAACCCAGACTTTGATTCATTAAACGACATTGACAAAGAAAAAACCATCGTTTTATATTGCAGTATCGGCTATCGAAGTGAGAAAATCGGGGAAAAGCTACAAGAAAACGGATTTGCAAATGTTTACAATTTGTACGGAAGTATCTTCGAATGGTCTAATGCAGGCTATCCTATCTATGACAAACTAAATGTCGAAACCAAACAAATCCATACCTACAATAAAAGATGGAGTAAGTGGGTGTTTAACGAGGAACTTGAAAAAATTTGGTAGTTAAATAGAATAATACCTACTTATTTCTGTTTTACTTATAACAAAACACTAATATGTATGTATATATATATTAGGTTTGCGACTTTAAATCAACCTATTGAAATGAATCATATGAAAAACGCTCAGTTTAGCTTAGCTACTGTGGGCTTAACCAATCCAAACGTGCATTGGAATCTTTCTCCGGCTGTATTAGTGCAAAAAACACTATCCAATGGTCAGGGACAACTTACCAATGCAGGAGCTCTATCCATAGACACAGGAAAATTTACTGGACGATCTCCAAAAGACAGATACATTGTCGAAGACGAAACAACTAAAGAGACAGTACACTGGGGAGACATTAACATCCCTATGACCACCGATCAGTTTGATCGTCTACACACAAAAGTGCTTAAGCATTTAAACGCCAAAGATGAATTATATGTCCGAGATGCGTATGCTTGTGCAAACCTTAAATACAAATTAGACATTCGAGTAGTTACTGAGTTCCCGTGGCAAAATCTATTTGCTTACAACATGTTCCTCAGACCTACTCCTAATGAGATCGAAGATTTTAACCACGAGTGGCTAATTCTTGCGGCTCCAGGTTGTATGGCTGATCCCCTAGAAGATGGAACTAGGCAAGAAAATTTTGCGGCTATAAACTTTACTAAAAAGACGATAATTATCGGAGGTACAGCTTATACTGGTGAAATTAAAAAAGGTATTTTCTCAGTACTTAATTTTACCTTACCGACTGAAAATAATGTGTTCCCTATGCACTGCTCTGCAAATGTAGGTCAGCATGGAGATACAGCGCTTTTCTTCGGATTGTCAGGAACTGGTAAAACGACTCTATCCACCGATCCTAATCGAAAGTTAATTGGGGATGACGAACATGGTTGGTCTTCAACCACCGTTTTTAATTTCGAAGGAGGATGTTATGCAAAAACCATCAATCTATCCGCTTCTAAAGAACCAGAAATCTATAAGGCCATAAAGTTTGGAGCTATGGTCGAAAACATGAACTTTAAAAACAAGGATACGCATACCCTTGATTTTGAAGATTCATCAAAGACACAAAATACCAGAGTTAGTTATCCGATCGATCACATCGATAATATTGTGTTCAATTCTAGAGGGAATGTTCCATTAAATATTTTCTTTTTGACTTGTGATGCATTCGGTGTATTACCTCCTATTTCAAGTCTTAATAAAGAACAGGCAATGTATTATTTCTTGCTTGGTTATACAGCAAAAGTTGCAGGAACTGAGGCTGGTATAGACGAACCACAAGCAACGTTCTCTTCTTGTTTTGGGCTTCCTTTTCTACCCTTAAATCCTACCAAGTACGCAGGTATGTTAGGACAAAAACTTGAAGAGGCAGAAAAAAGTGGTAAACCGATAAAGGTATGGCTAGTAAACACTGGTTGGACCGGTGGACCTTGTGGTGTAGGTGCTAGAATGGAGCTTCAGTATACAAGAAGGATGATAAAAGCAGCTTTAAACGGCGAGCTAGACAATATAGCTTTTGAAAAGGAAGCATTTTTTGGTTTACATATTCCGACTGAATGTCCAGATGTTCCCAAGAATATTTTAAATCCAAGAAAAACCTGGAGAGATGCTAGTGCTTATGATGAGAAAGCTCAATATATGGTAAACCTCTTTAAGCAAGAGTTTGAGGTATATGCTTCGACCGTTAAAGAAGAAGTAAACGCAGTGCTTTAGTCTATTAATTGCGCTTGAATAAATTTTATCGTTTTATTCTTTTTTAGATGATCTTGCTCATAATATGTTTTGATTTCAAGATCGTCCATTAAAAAAGGCGCTCGATAAATATCTGCATCATGATAAAGTATTCTAAAGCGCTTGTGTTCAGAAAGCGTATCTAGCGAATAATAATATAAGATGGGACTGTCAGTTTTAATATTGAGCAGCCCATCTTTTTTTAAAATATTAGCATATCTATCTAAAAAGCCTAAAGCTGAAAGTCTTCTATTTTCTTTACGCTCTTTTACAAAGGGATCTGCAAAGGTTATCCATAACTGCTCTACCTCATTTTTCTCGAAAAACTCATCGATAAACTCGATCCGGGTCCTTAAAAAAGCAACATTATCTAGATTATTTTCCTTAGCTGTTGTAGAACCTTGCCAAATTCTTGCTCCTTTTACATCGACACCAATGAAGTTTCTTCCACTGTGCTTTTTTGCCAGTCCTATAGCGTATTCTCCACGTCCGCAAGCTAGCTCTAAAGTGATGGCTTGATCATTTTTAAAATGTAAATCATTCCATTTTCCTTTCATCACCAATTCCTTGTTTTCAGCTATGGTAAGCACATTGGACTTAGGATTAAAGTTTTCGTAGACATTATCTGCATGAAGCAGATCATTAAATTTGACTAATTTGTTTCTTTTACTCACAGCTTTGTCGTCAATTAAGCCCTCAATTTAGTATTTATTGATTTATTCGAATAAATAAGTAGCTTCTAAAAAGAATTTTTCCAACTTTGCGTTCTATTTGTAGTTTAAACGAATCGCGTGAAAAAATTAATATTTATTCTTTTGTTATTCCCTGCTCTTGTTTGGTCTCAAGGATCAAAATTTGGTGTTAGAGCTGGAATCGATTTTTCAAAATTTCTAGGCGAATTAGAAGTTGGGGAATCATATGATTATAGTAATGGCTTTCACTTTGGCATTAACTACACATATTATGTAACGGATTATTTTGGTTTTGGTGGTGAAGTGATTTACCAGCAGAAAGGAACTAAAAGAAATTTTAATGGAAGCGGATTTTATCCTATCCATAAACCTGCAGAATCTGAATACACCTTTGTAGATGGAGAAATGGATATGTCCATAGATATTTCCAATGCATACATTTCTGTCCCTTTGACCGTTTCACTAAAGCCCTTTTCAAAGCTAGAATGGTTTGCAGGCGTGAGTCCTAATTTTTTGATCCTACCTATTGGTAGTGGTTCACAAACGTTTGTTCATGATGAAGAAACCCTCTTTTTTGATCAGACCTTAACGTATCAATATTATGAAGACACGAATGAGGAAGTATTATTTTCCACCTTTAATCCGGCTGTCTTCTGTGGGGAAGATGTAGTAAATATTCAGGGAACCATCGGAGCATATTATCATTTTGATTCAGCTGCTGAGGAAGAAAAAATGTTTAAATGGTTTGATCTTACTGCGCTAACAGGGCTTAATTATTACTATAATAAAAGTCTTTATCTAGGTGCAAGAGTAGAATATGGTCTTCTGGATTTAACCAATCAAAAAGTGGATTATTCCATGGCTGAAAGAAATGGAAATAGCTTCATTTTTAGAGATGATAGAGATGTCCAATTTAGCATTCAGGCATCGATAGGATTTAAATTCTAATCCCTAAATAAATAGAGACTGGTGGTATTACTTGCAGTGAAAATCCACCATTAAATCCAAGGAACAAATTGCTTTCTGTCCCTATAAATACCAGGTCATGGACAAAGTATTGTAGACCTAAACCAGTAGATAAACCTATAATTCCTCCACTGTTATTAGCATCGTTAGGCAAGTTTAAACCACCACCTCCAATCCAAAAATCAAAGGTCGAATAATAGCGGAGTTTGGGTGATAGACTTTTATTATTCTCATAACCAATTCTAATGACGCCTCTAGACTGAACATCACTACTAGAATTTACTCTAAAGCCTAAACCAAGTCTAAATGCATGTTGCTTGTATCCCCAAGCATAGGCCAGATCTATAGGTCCTGATTTTGTAGGACTTTGTTTAAGCGGAATAAGCTCAAACAATAATGGGCTCACATTAAAGGATAAGGAAGAAAAATTATGGTTTTCATATTCTTCTAATTCATTTTCTAATGATGTAGCATCATCGTTTTGTGCAAAAACAACATTGGCAAAAACCCAAAAAAAGGCGAAAAATAGTATTGCTCTCATCCTTAAAATTTGATAACTAGGTGAAGCCACTGAGGCGGAATTAATGATGTTTCAAATCTAGACTGATTATCACTCATATCTGAGCCTGACACAGTCAAAAATCGTGTTTCCTCAGCTCTATTTGCATATAAGACATAAGCTGTAGATTCAATTTCTAAGGCAATTCGTTTCTTAACCAAAAAATGAAGACCTAAAAACAGATCACCTCCAATTCTCTTTTCATTATCGTATAACTCTACTACACCATTGCTTACCGTATTTTCCTCATATCCCGCAAAACCATCAAAACCATAATTAAAAAGTAACCTATCCGTAATATTTTTCCTCCACTCTAAACCCATTTTTAAATCACCTTGGACAACTTGCTCATCTAGACTAATAACATTATCCACTTGGCTAACCCTAAAGCCAATAGCTGTGCGCAAGTATCTTCCCTTTTTCGAAAGAAGTCGTTTATAAGTTATTGGAAAGTTGGAAGCTTCAAAACCTGCTTCATTACCGAGTGAGCGGACGAGCACATTCGTGATATTCACCCCTAATTCGTGTTTATACAAGGAAGAAGATTGCCCAAACAGCGAAAGGGAAAAACAAAAACTAATGAAAAAAAAGATAAATGATTTCATATTTAAAGATGTACTGATAAAGATAGCTTAAAGTTTCTTCCGCCTCCATTTACTCCAGAAGCAAAAGGTCTATAAAATTGATCTAATACATTGTCTACGCCTAATGATATGGAAAACAAATCAATTGGTTGATAATTCAGCCTTGCATTAACTAAATGATAAGACAAACTACCTTCAGGTGTGGCTAAATCCGGATTATCCACACTTCCTCCAAAATCATTAATGTCTTTTGCTGCAAAGAATAAATGGCTTAGCCCAAATTCAAAAGATTTCATAGTGTAATCAACTGATGCTTTGCTAAATATGGGTGGGATATGACCAAGGGGCGAAATAGATGCGCCATCCTCATTAATAATTTGGCCTTCCGTTATATTTATGCTCAATCGGCTGCGTAATTTTTCAGTCCAAGTAGACGCTAATTGAATTGAGCTGCCTTGGATCCTGGCTCTATCTGCATTCACATTTGCCGTAACTTGAAGGTCCTCTCCATCCACTTCAAAAGTAGTAGAGCCATCTGGAAGACTGAATGATTCTCGCACAATGGCATCATTTAAAAGTGCTTGATAAACCACTACTTGAAAGGATTGATGTTTAGAAGTCCACTCGTAAGCAAATTCGATATTCTGGGTTTTTTCTGGATTTAAATCAGGGTTTGGAATGGTTATCTCGTTTCCATTAACTCTAACTTTCGCTAAATCATCAATATTAGGCGCTCTAAAAGCAGTCCCTAATCCCATTCTAATGGATGATCGCTGAATATTATATCGTCCGTAGACATTCCAAACAAATGCTCCGGTATTACTCTCAATACCTTGATAATAAAAATCTGGCCATTCTATTTGAGTACTCTGCTCATAATTTAAAAACATCTGCTGGATGGTTTGTCTTACACCACCACTCAACTTTAAGGCCTCATTTTTACTGTACCAATCAGTTTTAAAATACAAACCTGCATTCCATAATCTATTAGTGCCGTCCGCATATCGGCTTAGTATATCATTACTTTGGACTGAGCTTATAATGTTTTCACTATAGGCTGAAGATATAACTGTGTTATGTTGAAAATCTGCTCCATAGTGAATAGAAAAAGAACGTGGCAATACTTTCCTAAAATCTAGATTTACACTACTCACATTTACGTCTTCTTCATTATGCTCCCTACTCAGAGATTGGTAGCGCCTTGTGATACGATCTTCGTCAATGCGCTGATATGCTACTAAAAGTGAAGAGTGATCTGCAAATGGCTTTTTCAGATTCCAAGCCAATTTTGCACTCAGCAATAATCTATTTTGAGGCCCATAATTCCATTCGGAAAACCTCAAGGTATCATCCGATCGTTCTATTAAGGCATCATACCTTGGTACATCGGTCGATCCAGAATATTGAATATTTGCAATGGCCTTTGCCGCCTTACCAAGTTTAAATGAAAGCTTTTGCTGGATATCAAATTGACTATATCCCGAGCCTATCTGAATCGAAGGATCAGTGTTTTGTAGTATGCTGTCTACTCCATTTATCGTAGAAACATAATCAGGTCTAAGTCCGAATTCTGGGTATTCGGTCGGTCTATTACTCCTACCTGAACGAAGATCGCCAAAGGAATTAAAACTTAGGCTTGAGTAACTGCTGAATTCTGGACGCTGTAAAGTATAATCTAAGTGACTTGTGAAGCCATTATTTACCGTATTGTATCCTCCAACCACATTCAATGAAGTTTTAGAACCGTTTTCAATAAAGGCTGGCGTTTTTGTTCTAAAATGAATGACCCCTCCCAGTGCATCTGAGCCATAAATTAAAGAACCGGGACCAAATAACAACTCTAATTGCTGTAAACTTTGGTGATCAACTGTAATGGCGTTTTGAAGATGTCCGTTGCGATAAATTGCATTGTTCATGCGTACTCCATCGATTACAAGAAGTAGTTTATTTGCTTCAAAACCACGCATAATGGGACTTCCGCCTCCGTATTGACTTTTCTGAACAAAGACTTCTCCACTTTGAGAAAGTACATCGGCAGAATTTTGAACTTGGAGAGACTTAATTTCCTTACTACTTATCGTTTCTACTTTGCCAATGATGTTTGACTTCTTAACGTTATTTCGTCCCACGATCATTACCTCTTCTAGTAAAATATCGGATGATTGCAAGACTAATTTGATGGGAAATGCAGAGTTTTTATCTAAAACTATGCGTTGAGTTTCGTATCCCAAATAGTTAGTCTCTAAAGTTATTGGCTCTTCTAATGAAGTACTAATGGTAATTTCTCCATCCAAGTTAGATTCCCAAATATTGGATGCCTCTTCATCAAACATTTGTACACCTATTAAAGGCATGCCATCCGCATCCACTATTTGTATGGTTTGCTGTCCAATAGCACAAACAAAAGGCAAACAAAAAACAAAACTAATCCAGCACCTTTTCCAATCTAATCGTAAACGTTGTTCCTTCATTTGGTTTTGAACTTTTAACAAATATCTTTCCGTTGTGATAATTTTCGATAATCCGCTGTGCTAAAGATAATCCTAAGCCCCAGCCTCTCTTTTTAGTAGAATAACCGGGCTGAAAAACGGTTTTATGTTTGGAAGCAGCAATACCTTTTCCTGTATCTGACAAATCAACATTTATGTAGCCACCATCATGGTATATGTAGGCCGAAATAGTTCCGGTGCTCTCCATTGAATCTAAAGAATTCCTCAATAGATTTTCTACCACCCAAGCAAATAAATGCTGGTTTAAAAATCCATTATAATAAGCCGAACTATCATCTGTAATCGTGAATTTTACATGCTTAGGCGCTCTTCGTTCCATATAAACAAAAGCCGTCTCTATCTCACTTTTCACATCGAACGATTCCAATTTAGGTTTAGAACCAATCTTAGAAAATCGATCAGCAATTAATTCAAGTCGTTCCACATCATTTCTTAATTCACCCACTATTTCTTCTTGTTCATCGTTAATTCCACTCACTTTTAAGTGTTCTATCCAGGCGATTATAGCACTTATAGGTGTACCTAATTGGTGAGCCGTTTCCTTGGCCATTCCTACCCAAACTCTATTTTGTTCCGCCTTCCGAGACGAAGAAAAACCTAAATAACCAAATCCAACAAAAGCTCCAAGTAATATCATTTGCACAAATGGAAATAGAGTAATTAGTTTGTAAAGCCTAGAGTTTTCAAAATAGATATATCGTGCATAACCAGTTGTTTCTACTGGTTTTTTACCTGCATTCAGGAATTTTTCCTTCCTTTTCTGATAATATTCTTGAGAGTGTTCATGGTCAGCATCACCTGAGCTAAATACGCCGGCTTCGCTTTCCATGATTACTGGAATGTTATTGTATTTCTCTAATATATCCGCTTCAAACTGAACATCAGCATCTAATGATTTTTCATAGATAGATTCCATTGCTTTTGCATAAAGAATCACCTTATTCTTTTCATTTTCGGCTAACTTATTAGCAAGATAACCTGAGTAAATTATCGTAATGAGTACGATAATAGATCCTGCAATCAAAAAATAAAGCTTCCACCTTGATTTCCTAGAATAGATATCCATGAACTGTAAAGATAATTTCTATATCTAAAACGAAGGCGAACTGATGATTCATATAAATAACTATACTTTTGTGTTGTGGAGGAGACATTAGATAAACTAGATATTAGGCGATTTGATTTAGCAAAAATCAAGGAAGCCATCATTAGCATGGGACAGCCTGGTTTTAGAGCTAAACAAATTTATGAGTGGTTGTGGCAAAAAGGCGCAAAGGACTTCGATGATATGACCAATTTGCCTCTGGCGCTTAGAACTCAGTTGGCAGCGCGTTATCGAATTAACTTCATAAAACTCGATCAAGCACAATTTAGCAATGATGGCACCATTAAAAGTCGATTCTTATTGCACGATGGTGCCTTGATAGAATCAGTCCTCATACCTGTTCCAAAGGATAAACGATTTACCGTGTGTGTCTCTAGTCAAGTGGGCTGCAGCCTTAATTGCAGTTTCTGTGCTACAGGCAAAATGAAAAGAGTAAGGAATTTGGACGCTTCAGAGATTTACGACCAAGTAGTGGAAGTCAATAAACAGTGCTTGGAAAAATTTGGACACGGACTCACCAACATAGTATATATGGGTATGGGTGAGCCCTTACTTAGCTACCAGAATGTAATGGATAGCATTAGACACATCAGTTCCCCAGAAGGTTTAGGTATGTCGGCTCGAAGGATCACCATAAGTACGGCTGGGATAGCGAAGATGATAAAAAAACTAGCCGATGATGAATCAAAGGTAAATCTTGCACTCTCATTACATGCGGCTGATGATGTTAAGCGGAATGAGATTATGCCGATAAACGAGCAAAATGATTTGAAACGCTTAATGGAAGCTTTACGGTATTATTATCAAAAAACCAAGAATAAGATTAGCTACGAATACATCACATTCGCTGGTTTTAATGATTCGCTTGAAGATGCAGATCGACTGGCTAAATTATGCAAATCTTTTCCGGTTAAAGTAAATATTATAGAATATAATCCCATTGCAGGATTTGATATGGTGAAGTCCAATGTCGATACCATTGATCAGTTTGCTCAACGATTGCGAAAGCATGATGTAATGGTAACAGTGCGACGATCAAGAGGTAAAGATATTGATGCAGCTTGTGGACAATTAGCTAATAAGGGTTAAATGCTCGGCAAAAAATCAGCTAATTCAGCATAACTATACCCTTTTCGCATCATAAACTCTTGTACCTTTTTTCGCTTGATAAACTGGTTTTTCTCGGAACTAAGGCTCCTTAATTTTTTATCGATTAGATGTTCAATGTTGCTAAAATATATTTCATCTTCGATCTGATTTAAACCCTTTTTTATGTTGTAGGCTGAAATTTGGCGCCTTTTTAATTCTTGTAAAATTTTAGCCCTACCCCATTTTTTCATTTTATATTTTCCCCGTACAAAGCCTTCAGCAAATCTCGTCTCATTTAAAAAATTCTCGGTAATTAGATCACTGATAATCTCATCTTGCGTATCACCATAAATAGATAAATCAAACAACTTTTGTTTGACTTCCTGATGGCAACGCTCTTGATACGCACAATATTTGCGCAATTTTTCCATCGCTTGGTCAGGAGTATATGTTTTTTTATATGGTTTTCGCTCCACCTTAGTTAGAAAATGCTGTTTAAAAATTATTTAATGCAAATTGAAGTTACCTCCTACTTTTTATACGTCTCTAAATAGACTCTTTAATTAACCAAAATTTTAAATATTTATGCAAATCGATCTTAGTAAAATTGTCGATCAAGGATTAGGCTTAGCAATGAACTATATCCCTATGGTTGCACTGGCCATTTTAACCCTCATTATTGGAAACAAAGTTATCAAATGGTTAGTTGCCAGAATAGGTAGAATTATGGATAGAACTGAAACTGACGAATCTTTATCCAAGTTTCTTATGTCCTTACTCGGCATTGGACTAAAAATAATGCTGATACTCTCTGTGGCTGCCATGTTTGGTATAAATACCACTGCTTTTATAGCCATTTTTAGTGCATTAATGGTTGGTGTCGGTATGGCTTTAAATGGTACCATCGGGCATTTTGCCAGTGGAGTGATGCTCTTAATCTTTAAGCCTTTTAAGGTAGGTGATTTAGTTACGATTGGGGTGGGCAGAACAGGCACAGTGGAAGCCATTAACGCCTTTAACACAACGCTTAAAACACTTGATAATCAACGTATTATCATAGGAAATAGCAACGTGACCGGTAATGATGTCATTAATATTTCTGGCCAAGAAATTGTGGGTGTTGAATTGGATTATGGTATCGGTTATGATGACGATATTGACAGAGCAAAGAAAATAATCTTAGAAGTGGGAGAAGCTTGTCCTTACATATTAAAAGATCCTAGTCAGGGAGTAGTTGTTTCGTCATTAGGCGATAGTGCTGTTGTATTGTCTACTAGACCTTTTTGTAAAAGCGAGCATTTTTGGGATACCAAATTTTACATGCAAGAACATGTGAAAAAAGCCTTTGATAAGCAAGATATCGGTATACCGTACAATACATTAGATATTAAAATGATCAATAACTAGTATCTATAAACTAAAAAAGCCAATCCTAGGACTGGCTTTTCTATATATCTTAAAGCTATCTATCTATCGAACACACTGCGCTGTCGCATTGAACTCACCTTAGCAATGTAATTATTGGCTAAGCGATGGATAGACAATATACTGTCTCTACTTTCTACAAGATCCTTTCTCTGCGCTTCCTCTCTTTTCTCTAGCATTATAGCAAATGAAGCTTTATCATAAATTCTGAAATAATCAAACAATCGATTTACAGGCAAAATGAGTGGATAATCTCCATTAGCAGGTATAAATCCCTTACTGTATGATGGATTTAACTTCTTTAATACATCTACATGTACATTTAAGTTTTCACTTAATTCTGATAACGAAAGTCTTTGATTCGTTTTTACTTCAATTGTAGATTGTAATAAATCTTCAGGAACTCTAGGCTGCAAGTCATGAGAATGATAATAGTTCATTAAATACATAGAAGCTATTACTCGAGGAACGTATGCTTGAGTTTCTTTCGGTAAATACTTACGCATTTTCCAAAAATCTTTACTTCCAGACTTTCTAATAGCCTTTCTCACATTACCCGGACCACCGTTATATGCAGCTATTGCAAGAGTCCAATCATCAAACATCTCGTATAAAGACTCCAAATAGTCTATCGCCGCACTTGTCGATTTTCTAGGATCTCTTCTTTCGTCAATAACGTCTGAGATTTCCAGTCCTTGCATTCTACCAGTAGACTTAATAAACTGCCATAAACCAGCAGCACCCACGCTAGAAGTTGCACTTGGACGTAATAATGATTCTATTACCGCCACGTTTTTAAGTTCAGAAGGCAAATTTCGCTTAGAAAGCTCTTCATCAAACAATGGGAAATATAGCATTGCTCTACCAATTAAATTTTCGGTAGCTTGACGGTGATACACCGTGTATTGTAAGATTCTTGTTCGAACCTCTGAGGTATATTTTACTGAAATCGCAGTTTGAAGGTTACCTAACCTACTCTCAATATCTTCATCACTAGGCTTCTGCACCTTGATATTTATA
This sequence comes from Saprospiraceae bacterium, assembly GCA_020629035.1. Classification (GTDB taxonomy): domain Bacteria; phylum Bacteroidota; class Bacteroidia; order Chitinophagales; family Saprospiraceae; genus JAHDDO01. Next base: position 57,540 of record JAHDEC010000005.1, read on the forward strand.
TTGAATTCTGCTGCCTCATTGACATGTGCCAATGCTTTGGATGGGTTAAAGCCGATTAGGGCAAAGAATATCACCATCACTGTAGGTATACAATGAATTCTGTTCATAGGACCACACTTGTAATTTCCGTTTAACGGGAAATGAAATAATCAAATAAATTTCTGACAAAAGTCAGGTTAACAAAATAAAATTCGGATTACATATAGTTATAATTTGTTATACATAACTATATGAGGTGCAAATATAAACGACTTTTCAATTTAGTGCACAGTATTTTAAATATTAATTTTTTATTTAATATGTTAATGCAAATAGCGTGCCATGACTGAAATCGCCAAATATAATTCGCCTTATGGTTAAAATAAACGTTGGGGATAGGCTGAAAGTATAATCAGCACGGGGTTTTTACTTAATATTGTGTTAATACTAAATGGACTTGATACAGCCCATTACAATAACTTAGCCTTTTAGGAAAGAAATGAGTTTTTCAATGCTCTTAGTCTGTTGTTCGCCGGTGCTCATGTTTTTAATAACATAATTACCTGATTCCATTTCATTATCACCTACTATAATGACAAAAGGAATGGATCGATCACCAGCATATTTCATTTGCTTTTTCATTTTAGCTGGTTCAGGATAAATATCACAAGAGATTCCATTCGCTCTAAGTTTGGTAACTAGACCGAAGCTATGCGTTAAAGCTTTATCGTCAAATGATACAATTATAGCAGCAATCGTTTTTTCTAAAGTCTTAGGGAAGTTATCCAAGGTCATCATTACATCGTAGATTCGCTCTGCCCCAAATGACACACCTACACCAGACACATCCTTTAGACCAAAATTTGCTGTCAAGTCATCATATCTACCTCCACCACCTATACTACCCATTTCCACATCATTGGAAACCACCTCGAAAATACAACCAGTGTAGTAGCTTAATCCTCTTGCCAAGCTAATGTCAAACATTAAGCCTTGATTTAAGTCTGCATGTTCGAGTAAATTAAAGACCTCTTTTAATTCATGATATCCTTTAATGCCTGTTGCTGCATTGTCAAAATAAGCTGGCAGTTCCTCGATATCCTTAATCTTTATTCCTTTAAAAATAGAATCAATAGCTTCATCACTGATGTTTCGATTTCGCATTTCTTCGGCTACCTTTTCCTCACCTATTTTATCAAGCTTATCTAAGGCAATAGTCATTTGCATAAACTGGTCTTCTATGCCTGAGCGTTCAGCGATTCCATAAAGTACCTTACGATTGTTAAGCTTAGTAGTACTTTGTAAGCCAAGCTTTGTAAATACTTCATCATAAATTTGAATTAACTCTGCTTCATAAATGAGCGATTTCGAACCAATTACATCTACATCGCATTGGTAGAATTCGTTGTATCTGCCCTTTTGTGGTCGGTCTGCTCTCCAAACAGGTTGTATTTGGTATCGTTTATACGGAAACTTTAGGGCATGATTATTCATCACTACATATCGAGCAAAGGGGACCGTTAAATCATACCTAAGTCCTCGTTTAGAAATACTAGATACCAGTTTAGCGGAGTTTTTTTCTTCCAAAGCTACTTTATCAGCTTTTTGTAGGAAATCTCCATTATTTAAAACTTTAAACAAAAGGGCATCCCCTTCTTCTCCATATTTTCCAGTTAGAGTGCTCAGGTTTTCCATGGAAGGAGTCTCCAATGGTCCAAAACCGTATTTCTCAAATACCGTTCTAATGGTATTAAAAATAAACTCTCGCTTTATTATTTCTGTAGCTCCAAAATCACGGGTTCCTTTGAGAATGCTAGGCTTCATATTAATAGGCTGAATTAAACTGTTTTAGAAATCGCACATCGTTTTCGAATAAAAGTCGAATATCTTCTATTTTGTATTGAAGCATAGCTTGTCGTTCGATTCCCATTCCGAAAGCAAATCCTGTATATTCTTCAGGGTCAATGTTGCAATTCTTGAGAACATTAGGATCGACCATCCCACAACCTAAAATTTCTAACCATCCAGTACCTTTGGTAATCCGATAATCAGCTTCACTTTCTAAGCCCCAATACACATCCATTTCCGCGCTGGGTTCTGTAAAAGGAAAGTAGCTGGGTCTCAATCTTATTTTAGTATCAGGACCATACATCTCTCGAGCAAAATAAAGCAGGGTCTGCTTCATATCTGCAAATGATACATTTTTATCTACATATAAACCTTCCACTTGATGAAACTGACAATGAGATCTAGCGGATATGGTTTCGTTTCTATACACTCGCCCAGGCGCAATAATTCGAATGGGCGGTTTTGTGCTGGTCATCACACGAGCCTGTACTGAGGAGGTGTGTGTCCGCAATAAGTTGGTGACACTATTCTTAAGGTAGAAGGTATCCTGCATATCTCTTGCCGGATGATCTTCAGGCGTATTCATTGCCGTAAAATTATGCCAGTCATCTTCTATTTCTCTTTCTTCTTCTACCGCAAAACCTATTTTTTCAAAGATGTTTATAATTCGATTCATCACCAGTGAAACAGGGTGTCTAGAACCAATGTTTTGTGAAGCTGGAGGTGCCGTAAGATCCAACTGATCATAAGATGCTTTACTAGCAGCCTGGCTTAGCGTTGATTTGTTTGTATGAAATACTTCTTCAGCAGCTACCTTTAAAGCATTCATGCGCTGGCCAAACTCTTTTTTATCTTCATTGGCAACATTGCGCATTTCTGCAAAGAGTGGTTTAATTATGTTCTTGCTACCTAAATACTTAATTCTAAAGGTTTCTAACTCTTCCAAACTTGTAATGCTAGCCGACTTAATGGCTGCTAACATTTGATCTGTTTTATCAAAAATTGGATTACTCATTATTCACGTTTAACAGCCCAAAGGTAAGCACTTATAATAAGAAGAAGCCCTTGATGTCCGCAAATTCAATGCAGGTGTTTTTCTTTTTGTGTTTATACTTTAGACTTTAACAGCTTACCTTAGCGTTTGATAAAAAAACCAACTAGACTTTTAAACAATACATGGGGTTTAAGCAGAGATTTTTAGCATTGAGGCCGTGGATAGATCATCGATTGTTTATCCTTTTTACGATTTGTTTTTTATGGGCCATTATATACGCTAAGTTTTTACTGTCTGTAATGATGTTTGCCTTAAGTATTCTAGTGGTCATCCAGTTGGCTTATAAGGACTATTCAGTTAAACGAACTCACGGTATTTTTTTGTTGTTTCTTTTACCATTTATTGCTGTCGTTTTATCGGGTGTTAATTCGAGTGATTTTCCCTCCTATCTTCATCATGTAAAAATGAAGTTGCCATTCCTTATTTTGCCACTAGTTTGGTCTTATAAAAGAAGCTTTTTTGCCAAGTATTATAAAGCAATTTTGTTTGCCTTTATTGCTCTTTCGCTAGCTTCTATCTTTCCAGTCAGTTTTAATTATCTCAGTAACTTTGAAGCTATAAATACTGCCATAACTAAGGGACAAGCGATGCCCACTCCCATGGGTCACATTATGTATAGTTTGTGTTTAACAGGGGCTTTAGGTGCTAGTTTATATTTGGCACTCTACCCTAACAAACAGTTCTCTATTCCAGTTTGGTTTTTGGGACTGGCCGCTTTATTGATTTTTATCTTTCAGCACATTTTGGCGAGTCGTACAGGTGTGGTATTAAGCTATTTTTCTATTGTTTTAATTGCAGGTCATTATCTGTTTATGCAGGGTAAATACATCACACTCTGTGTTATTCTAGGACTTATTTTTATTAGTCCAATATTGGCCATCAATACAATACCAAGTTTTAAAAACAAAATCGCTTATGCCAATTGGGATCTAAAAAGTTATTTTGAAAATAAGGGCGAAGGTTACTCAGATTCTGAGCGAATATTAAGCTACCAAGCCGCCTGGGTTTTAATACAACAAAGTCCAATACTAGGCACAGGAATTGGTGACCTGAGAACCTGTATGAAAGAGACCTATAAAAACCATCTAGATCATGAGAGCGACAAATATCCACACAATGAATATTTGTTCCATTTAACGGGAATGGGCATCGTGGGTTTTCTCTTACTCCTCATGACCTTATTCGTTCCATGGTGGTACTTCCGAAAAGAAATGGACATCTTTTTCCTTTGTTTCCAAAGTGTTTTTATGTTGGCCTTTTTAGTGGAAAACACGATTGAACGCCAACAAATGATTGCCTATTATTTGTTCTTTTCTTTGTGTGGTATTGCTTATATGGAAGCAAATAAAAAGGGCGGAAATTAAGAAGCACGATTATCAGATGCTGAAGAAATAAAAAAGGCCGGATTTTCATCCGACCTTTTCACTTTATTTTAATTGCTTATTAGCAGCAAGTCCACAATTCATGAATTCTAAATAACCTTCAATTCCTTCTTCATAAGCTCTTGGTGGAAGTAATACCTCCTGATTATTAGACATTGGTATATAGAGTGGTTGTGAGTTACTCTTGAAATTCACAATTTGAAAATCAGCCCATTTAGAACCTATCGTTCTTACTTTTTCTTTATCTTCTCCTCGAATGGCTAAATATGTTTTATCTAACTTCTCCTTGTCATCTACATAAAGTGAAACTAGGACATAATCATCATTCAAAGATTTCCTAACTGCTGGATCTACCCATATGTGTTCTTCTGTTTTACGACAGTTTACACATCCATAACCAGTAAAGTCTACAAACATTGGTTTGTTTACTTCTTTTGCATAAGCTAAACCTTCATAATAATCTTTAAAGCAATCTATATTATTAGCACATTTTGTAAATGACGGATATCTAGCTTTTATGTCTTTATTTACATCTGGCCCAGCTAAAAAGAAATTGTAGGTTGCGGGTGGTGCAAGTCCTGAAGTTATTGCAGGTGTATGATATGATTTAACTTCTTCATTATACCTAAAACCTAGAGCAAGGTAAATCGTAACTGCAATACTTAATAAGGCAAATATCCAACGAACCGGCGTCATTTTAGCTTTTGGAGGATCGTGTGGAAATCTAATAAATCCTAATAAATATAGACTCATTGCAATACCTATTAAAACCCATAGTCCCAAGAATAACTCATATCGTAACCATCCCCAATGGCTTGTCATATCAGCCACTGATAAGAATTTAAGTGCTAATGCTAATTCCAAGAAACCCAGCACCACCTTTACTGAAGTCATCCATGACCCAGATCTTGGTAATGAATTTAACCAGCTAGGAAAAGCGGCAAATAGACCAAACGGAATCGCTAAAGCCGTAGAAAAACCAAGCATTACTGCAGCAGGCCCTAAATAACTACCTGAAGAAGCTACTTGAACGATCGCTGTACCAATCAAAGGTCCAGTGCACGAAAAAGATACTATGGCTAAAGTTGCTGCCATAAAAAAGGTCCCAAGCAAACCTCCCTTATCTGCCATGGCATCCGTTTTAGTAGACCAGGAACTAGGCAAGGCTATTTCAAAGTAGCCGAAAAAGGATATAGCAAAAGCAACAAATATGACAAAGAATAAAACGTTTGCTATCGAACTTACTGAAAGTTTATTCAAGGCTTCAGGTCCTAGTAAGGTTGTAACAGCTAATCCCAACCCAACAAAGATGACAATAATGGACAAACCATAAATCAATCCATTAACCCATCCTTTTTTGTTATTCCCTTTTGTAAAAAAACTTACCGTAATTGGAATCATTGGGAAAATACATGGTAGCAAAATGGCTAAAAGCCCCCCTAAAAATCCACCGATAAAGATACCCCAAAGACCTTCTGACTTCTTTACTTGTGCTTCTCCACAGCTGCCTAATGGTTTTTCATGAGTTTCTTGGATTATGGAAATATTTTGATCTAAAATATTGCCTTTTATATTGGCTCCTGCGACTGCTGTATTTTTGTTTTTTCTATTAGTTGGATCGTATGCTTCTCCAGTTTTAGGGTCAAACATAAAGTCTACATCTTTTGGAGGAAGACAACGTTCCTTATCGCAAGTCATGTAGGTTAAGTAACCCTTTATAGGTCCATCACCCGCTTTTACTTTTTGTGTAATACTAAAGTCTTCATCTCCAAGGAACTTAATCACATTTACATTATCAAATAAGGCATCTGGACCTTCTTTTTTATGTCCTTTTTCAATGGATGTACCTTCTAAACTTGCCCCACTTAATTCTTCATATTCTATCGTTGTAGGTACTGGACCATCATCACTAGTAAACTGAGAATAAACGGTCCACTCATCATCAATAGCTGCTGTATAGATGAGATTATACATCCCATCACCTAAGTCATCCATTTTAAAATCCCAGCTAACGGGATTTAAAATACCTTTCTTCTTTTTTGCCTTTGCTGGTTTGCTATCTTGGTCCACTCCAGATACTCCGGAAATGCTCGATATATTACTTGATTGAGCTGCTTTTGCTGATTCGCTTGTCTTTGCTTCATTGTTAGCACTCGCTCCTCCCAATTGAAAGCTAAAATCCACATCTTTTGGTGGTAGACATCTAGCAGCATCACAGGTCATAAAAGTTAAATAACCTGATATACTTGTGGGTCCTCCATCTGTCTTCACATTTTGCCTTATCACATATGGTTTATCGTCTAAAAACTTGATAACATTGGTGTCAAAAAGTTTATCGAATCCTTCCTTTTTATGACCTGTTTCTTTAGATTCTCCTTCTAAGGTTGCGCCTCCCATTTCCTCATACTCGATATAGGTAGGGACAGGACCATCATCTCCTGTAAATTGGGAGTATACTGTCCAAGTTTTCTCCATATTGGCTGTAAAAACAAGCACATATTCTGTGTCGGAAACTTTCTCCGTACCAAAACTCCAATCTACTGGATCAAGTACTTGAGAAAAAGAAGAAAATACAAATAGAATTTGTAAAATAAATGTAAAAAGGAAAGATCGCATATCAAGTTATTTTAAGGCTCAACGAAGCTAAAAACAATTACAAAGAAATGGGTAAATAGTGTTTATATTTTTGTCTGCAACATTACCTCTTTAGGAGGTAAACACCTATCGCCAGAACAAGTCATAAAAACAACACTCGCATGAATATCCGCAGTAGACCCAAGTAGCTTTACTTTTTGGATCAATGATACTTCAGTGTCAAATTTTGACACATTCAATTCAAACAGTTCACTATAAGCTGTGTGGGGTTCTTTTGATTCTATGTAATCCTCCACTAACTCAAATGCTTCTGAATCTGCAAAAGAATAAGAAGTAGGAATAGGTCCATCAGCTTCTGTTTCTCTTGAGTAAATCACCCAATCTTCATCAATACTTGCTGTCGCAATGACATTATAAATAGAAGATTCTTCGGTAGGCTCAACGCTTAGGGTCCATGCAACCGGGTCTAAGTTCTGTCCAAATGATATATAGCATAAAAAACACAAGACCGTAGTATATATAAACTTCATAGGATTACTGATTAAGAGTTTAAAATTAAAGCAGTTTTTCTTGCAATACCTTTTTGGAAGTTGAGTTTAAATTAATCTTAACGGCTTAGTTAAGATATGCTAACAAAGATTCAAAGAGTTTTTTGCCTTGTGTATTACCCAAGGCCTCTTCTGAAGCTCGTTCAGGATGTGGCATCATACCAAACACATTACGCTGTTTATTCATAATGCCTGCTATAGATTGTACTGAACCATTTACATTCACTGATTCAGCCTTGTTTCCATCTTTGTCACAGTATCTAAATAAAACCTGATCATGATCATTTAGGCTTTTTATGGTGTCGTCATCTGCAAAATACCTACCATCTGCATGAGCAATTGGTATTTTAATCACTTCTTCTTTTTGCAATTTATTCGTTATAGCTGAGTTGGATGTTTCAGTTTTGAGATACACATTTTGGCAGATAAACTTTTGGTCTTTATTTCTTAGGAGGACACCTGGTAGTAACTGTGCTTCCGTTAACACTTGGAAACCATTACAAATGCCAAATACAAATCCACCCTGATTTGCAAATTTTGTTACCTCTTGCATTACTGGAGAGTATCTCGCTATGGCACCTGATCTTAAATAATCTCCATAAGAAAATCCTCCTGGAACAACAATGCAATCCAACTTACCATATGATGATAAATCTGATTCTTTGTGCCAAATTTTATGGGTGTCACAAGCCATGACTTGACCCATTACGTGCATCATATCGTCATCACAATTTGAACCTGGAAAAACAACAACACCTACATTCATAATTAAAATAAACTTGAAAAATTGAATGGATAAAAACTAAAATGATGATTAAGAATCAAAGCTAAGCAAACGAAATGTAAAATTTCATATATAAACTTATTCTTTGATGTCAAATACATCATGGTAACAAAAACACTAGTACTCAAAGCAAGTACTGTTATACTTGATGGTTCAATCAAACAAACCATTAATGTAGCAAGGATGCATAGTGCTTGCCACTGAAATAAAATAGATATCTTCTTTCTCGCTGCAAGTCCCTTCTTTTTTATAAACTCATTGAAAAAAAGAAGAAAAATCAATTGTATTGCAATAACCAATGCAAAACCAATCCAATCAAATGTTTTCCAATTTAAAAAATCGAACATGATAGATAGGTTAGCAAACCACTGCTCACTAAAAAAGAAACTTAGCTTTTCAAGCCAAAATAAATAACTTCCTAGGATAACAAATACCGATAAAAATGCCAATAAATATTGAAAGATAGACCTAAAACTAATCGACCTTAATCCATTAATGGCACTGATAGATAGTATCACTAATAAAGTATAAGGGAAATACAGCACCCCTGCAATCGCCGTAAAAAATCCCGCCAAACTAAGTGGAATCGAGGGCTTAGGATGCTTGTTTAAATTGAATAACTGTTGCAGGCCTATAATCAAAAAGGTGTTTGCAAATAAGATGGAAAACATATCTAGCTGGCTAAGAAATATAGAGCAAATAAACGCATAAACCATTCCCGGAATTTGTGTTAACTCCCTAGATAAGCGGTTTTTAATAACCATTCTATTAATAAGCAACGCATGTCCAAAAATCAATAGAGACGAAAAAATATATAAGCTCCAAGGGTGGTTGATAAGTGCATGGAAACCATCATATATAAAGTGAGGACAAGCAACGACTTGTGGCTCATGCGGACCAATCACCATATAAACCCTAATTAATAAAATATAGGGCAACAGCAATAAGCTGTTAATAAATAAATTTTTTCTAAATAAGAAAATCAAAGTTGAAACTTATGCATACAAAATTAGGAAAAATTTATACTCTCATATAGTCAATCCTTGGGGACCTAGTTAATCATGGTCAAGACATTGAACCGCCAAAACAAAACCTTCTTATTAGATGTTAATGCTTTGTATAGTGTTACATTTGTAAATCATGAATGCAAGCCTAAAGGATATTAAATCTCCTATCGCTGAAGAACTCGTAATCTTTGAAAAGCACTTCAAAGAAAGTATGAATTCACACATCCCTCTTTTAAATAAAATAACCTACTACATTGTTAAAAGAAAGGGAAAGCAAATTAGGCCATTATTCGTTTTTCTGACGGCTAAAATGCTGGGTGAGGTGGAGCATAAAGCTCACATTGCTGCTTCCCTGATCGAACTACTTCATACAGCCACTTTGGTCCATGATGATGTCGTAGATGATGCTCATTTGAGGCGCGGATTTTTCTCTATCAATGCTTTATGGAAAAATAAAATTGCCGTTCTCGTAGGTGATTATCTTCTGTCTAGAGGTTTACTTCTCGCGATTGATCATGACCATTTTGACCTACTAAAAATTCTCTCTACTTCTGTAAAAAAAATGAGTGAAGGGGAAATTTTACAGATGGAAAAAGCGAGAAAACTCGACATCGATGAGTCAGTATACTTTGAAATTATCAATAATAAAACGGCCTCACTGATTGCTGCTTCTTGCTCTTCTGGTGCTGCGGCTGTGACTGATGATGCGGATATCCAACAAAAGTTATGGGAATTTGGAGAATGTATAGGGATGGCCTTCCAAATTAAAGATGATTTGTTTGATTATGGTGACCACTCAATCGGTAAGCCAAAAGGTATCGACATCAAGGAGAAGAAAATGACTTTACCTCTGATATATACCTTAAACAATCTACCAACTGCTAAACGTCGATATGTGATTAACACCATAAAACGACATTCTACTAAACCCAAAAAGGTGCGTGAAATTATAGCCTTAGTCAAAGAAACCGGCGGTTTAGAATACGCAGACAAAGTTATGCGCGAATACCATCAAAAAGCGATAGCTATGCTCGATGAGTTTCCTCAAAATGTGGCTAATGAATCTCTGCGAAATTTAATTGATTTTGTAATCAATAGAACGAAATAACTACTGCTCTATCCGTTGAATATTAGCTCCTAAAGCATTTAATCTTCCATCAATGTTTTCATATCCTCTATCGATTTGAGAAATATTATGAATGGTCGAATTTCCTTTAGCAGATAAAGCTGCAATCAATAAAGAAACTCCTGCCCTAATGTCCGGCGAACTCATAGAAATACCTCTTAATGGAAATGTCCTATCCAAACCAATAACAGTGGCTCTATGAGGGTCGCAAAGTATGATTTGCGCTCCCATTTCGATCAATTTATCCACAAAGAACAACCTTGATTCAAACATTTTCTGATGAACCAAAATACTTCCTTTTGCTTGGATAGCAGTCACGAGTAAAATACTTATTAAATCTGGCGTAAAACCAGGCCAAGGAGCATCGTAGACTGTCAATATAGAACCATCAATAAAGTTCTGAATTTCATAATGTTCTTGGGCAGGAATATGAATATCGTCTCCATTAAAATTCATTTGAATGCCCAGCTTTTGAAAAGTGGCTGGGATGATTCCTAATGAAGGCAATTGTACATTCTTTATCGTTAAATCTGAACCCGTCATAGCTGCCAGACCGATAAAGCTTCCTATCTCAATCATATCAGGCAAAATAGTGTGATTTGTGCCTTCTAAACGATCTACTCCGTGAACAGTTAATAAATTAGACCCAACACCTTCGATCTTTGCTCCCATACCAATCAGCATTTTGCTCAATTGCTGTAAATAGGGTTCGCAAGCTGCATTGTATATTTTAGTAGTTCCCTCGGCATGAGTAGCCGCCATTAATACATTAGCTGTACCGGTGACCGAAATTTCTTCCATGTGGATGAAGGTTCCTTTTAAGTTGTCACCATCCAAGTAATATTTGTCATCCTCGGTGTTGTATTTAAAGTCCGCACCTAGTTTTTGGAAACCAATAAAGTGGGTATCTAATCTTCTTCTTCCTATTTTATCTCCTCCTGGTTTTGGTAAAAATGCTTTACCAAAACGAGCCAATAAAGGACCAAGAAGCATTACAGAACCTCTAATTTTCTGTGCTTCTTTTTGATAAGCAGGTGATGCTAAGTAATCTAGGTCAATATTAGCAGCATTAAAGCTGTATGCATTGGGACCTAGCGATTCGACTTCTACACCTAAGCCTTTGAGCAATTGTATTAATCTTCTTACATCTAAAATATTAGGGATGTTATTTATAACTACTTTTTGATCCGTCAATAAGACCGCAGAAATAACCTGTAAGGCTTCATTCTTCGCACCTTGTGGAGTTATTTCTCCATGTAATTTTGCGTTTCCTTCAACTAAAAAAGACTGTGCACTCATATTTAAGTTTATGGCATTAAAAAAGGGATAGAAATTCTATCCCTCAAATATATTAAATAAATTTATAATATGTATTATCTTCTCTTTCTGTTATTATTTCTGTGCCTACCTCTATTGTTATTACTTTTAGCGTGATGTTTATTACTTGGCTTTCTTCGTTTTTCGATAGAGTCTAATAATCCATCAAGCGACACATTCTCCGCAATCACGATTGTACCTTCGGATATTTTCTTCAAATCTGCCTTTATAATCTCATCGTTTACATAATGCTCTCGATTCCAGTTTTTATAGGCCATTTTCATAAACGATCCTATAACCTTATAATAAGCTAAACGTTTAGGTTCTTCCTCGATAGCATTAGCCTTTTCAATCATGGATTTTAAATAACTACCATAATGTCTAAAGGTGCTATTTCTCTTAGGATAGCTAACAATATCTGGCTTTAAATCATCCTCTTCAGGTGTAGGTCTTACACCAGAAGGTGTTTCTACATCTAGATCGTAATTTGCGATTCGAAAGATATGCTTCCAAATTTTATCTCTATACTCTAGCAAATTCTTATGCTGCGGATGCATTTGGATCATAAGATTTGCAATGGTATTTACTTCCAATTGTCTTTGCTCTTTATCTTCAATACCTTTTGCGTGATTAATCAAATTTTGAACATGTCTTCCGTATTCTGGTATGATTAAATTTTCTCTCTGACTATTATATATCATAATGTACTTGTAATATGCTGTTTATTCAACGGTTACCGATTTTGCTAAATTCCTTGGTTGGTCTACATTGCAATCCCTCATGACTGCAATATGATAAGCCAACATCTGAAGTGGAATCACTGATAATAAAGGTGATAAAGGATCTTCAGTCGTTGGTACTTCGATAACAAAGTCCGCTAAGGCTTTTATAGCTGTATCTCCTTCGGTTACCACTGCAATGATAATACCTTTTCTCGCTTTTACCTCTTCAATGTTGCTCACAACTTTATCGTAATACCTTTTATTTGTAGCTATTACTACAATGGGCATATGCATATCGATCAAGGCAATCGGTCCATGTTTCATCTCGGCTGCTGGATATCCTTCAGCATGGATATATGAAATCTCTTTTAATTTCAAAGCTCCTTCAAGAGCAACTGGGAAATTATAACCTCTACCAAGGTAGAGAGAATTATTGGCATCTTTTATTTCGCTTGCAATGTATTTAATATGATCATCAACTTTTAAAATCCTTTCTACTTTGGCAGGAATGGATTCTAATTCTGTTAATAGCTGGCGGTAGTATCCTTGGGATATCATTCCTTTTTCATAGCCAAGTATGATCGCCATTAAACTTAATACGGTTAATTGACTTGTAAATGCTTTTGTTGAGGCTACTCCAATTTCTGGACCGGCGTGAATGTAAGAGCCAGCATGAGTTTCTCTCGCAATCGAGGAACCTACCACATTTACAATTCCATATATTAAGGCTCCACGATCTTTGGCCATTTTTATAGCTGCCAGTGTATCGGCTGTTTCGCCTGATTGTGATAGGGCAATAATAAAATCGTTTGTTTTTATTATTGGGTTTCTATATCTAAATTCAGAAGCGTACTCAACTTCAGTGGGTATTCTGGCTAACTCCTCAAATAGATATTCTGCAATCAATGCTGAATGCCATGAAGTTCCACATGCGGTCAAGATGATACGATCAGCTTGTTTAATCCGGTTCATATACTCAGCCATCCCACCTAGTTTAGCCCATCCTTCGGCCGCATTTATTCGGCCTCTCATTGACTCAGCTATCGTGATAGGTTGCTGGTAAATTTCTTTAAGCATAAAGTGCTCAAAACCTGCTTTTTCTATGCTTTCAAGTTTTAGGTCGATGTGCTCTATCGGGTTTTCGGTTACTTCGTTTTCAAGGTTTACAATCGAGTAAGTTCCATCATCACAAAGTGTGATTACTTCATCTTCTTTTATATAAATAACTTTATCTGTATACTTTACTATAGGTGTAGCATCGGAAGCTAGAAAAAGTTCGTTCTCTCCTACTCCACAAACTAAAGGACTAGAGTTTTTTGCACCAATAATTTTATCTGGTTCTTTTGCATCAATGACCACAATCGCATAAGCTCCTACAACCATGTTTAAGGATTGTCTTACGGCTTCTCCTATGGTCAAATTTCTAGATTTTTGTACCTCTTCAATAAGGTTTACCAAAACTTCTGTATCCGTTTCTGAAGTGAAGGAGTAACCTAAATCCATCAAGGCAGCCTTTAAACTGGCATAGTTCTCAATAATGCCATTGTGGATTAATACAATATCTCCGCTATTAGATGTGTGTGGATGTGCATTTACATCGTTAGGTGGTCCGTGGGTTGCCCATCTTGTGTGTCCAAACCCAACGGTTCCTTGTAGATCTTCTCCTTCTATTATTTTTTCAAGTTCAAGTACTTTACCTTGTTTTTTGAAGGTTTTTATTTTATCGTGGTAAATAGAAATTCCAGCACTATCATAACCACGATATTCTAGTCTTTTCAGACCTTCCATTATTATCGGACTTGCTTGTCTTTCTCCGATATAAGCAACAATTCCACACATACAAAAAAAGCTTAGGGTTCAGAAACTACGAGTTTTAGCTTGGCGCTATATATGCCTCCATTATTTCCATGGAGTACTGTTCTTCTCGGTATTTCAAGGGGTTCTTCAGTTACAAGTTCTATGACAGTATTTTCAACACTACCGTTTTTTATCTTCACTGCGTGATCAGTTATTCTTAATTCGTATTTACGAATTTTATTACCCATATCATCAAGTGCCGTAGTTAAATTCCCCCCATAACCTGAAGCGCCTAAACTGGTTATATCAGAGATTACTACTTTATTTCCTTCATCATTTTCATAAATTGATAAAACACTAAATGAAGGAGGATATAGACTTAAATCATCGCCAAGATCTTGGTTAACAAAGAGCTCTAATTCAGCATAATTAATACCTTTCCCTTCAAAATCTTTAAGCTCAGCTAAATCTAAGCTGACAAAGGTACCTGCCATGGGCTGTAAAAATAGATTTTCATCTAAATTGTTTTCTATAGCATCTTCGACAATTGTTCCGCCAAAATCATGGGTGATATGGCTATGTTTGAATGCTGCGAGGAAATAATCATAGAACAAAGAATCTCCATCTTGTTGGTAATAAACTCTAAGTCTTGCGTCTGTAGTAGCAGAGCTTAAACTATTAATACTCAATCCCAATAAAGAAGACGCATCTGATTCGCTGGTTAAAACCAAGCCTTTGATATTTGATTGGAACAGTGAGTCTGTAGACACATTTGATGTATCGAGAAACTGATTAGCAAAACTATCATCTAATCGAATTCTTACCTGGGGAATATCCATAAAGGTTGAATCCAAGGTAGGATTATAAACAAATACCGAATCATCGTAACTGATAACTTGATCGATTTCTCCTATAAAATTACTTTCATAATTTGTAATCTCTACATTCGTATAGAATGTGTCCATTCTAGCACTAATATCGATTTCATGCATAGGATCATCAAGCTGATACACCTTTACATTGTGCCTTGCATTTAAATCACCATAAGCTGACAAACTATCTAGCGGCAGAATTAAAATCATAGAATCTAGTGAAGCATTGTCAAAATTCGGAATATTCAATATGTTTGGACACAACACAAGTTTTTGAGTGGTTTCTCCAAAAATTGGATCATTCAAAGTACCAATTCTATGGTTAGAAGGACTGCTTATTAATACTCCGTTGGAGGCAAATGTCCGTAAAGAATCCGAATATTGGTTGGTAAATACTAAATCTAGTGTATCTGTAAAAGAAATGCCAATGTTGTCCTCACCTAGTAGAATAGAACCTATGCCTGATTCTCTATCGCATGACATAAACGAAACTACCAATAATAGAATAAAATAATAGCTATACTTCATTTGATTTGGAAGGTGTTTTATTCCTCTAACAATGATTTATAAAATTCAACATTGTCAACAGGAAGGGTTTCATCACTAGAATATTCCATGACAGGTTTATCCAGTTTTCCGATGGCTTCAGCAATATCACTATCTAGCTCCTCATCTCCTTTGACTACCGCATCCGCATGTACTAACGCACCTAAGTGCAATCGTATTTTGTCGTCCTTTTTATAAATCTCCAATTCTTCTCTTTCAATGCCATTAATAGTTGCTAACTCTAATAGTTTATCATTAAAATGTCCTTCGTAAGAATCATTGTAAGCTGTATAAACACATTTACTTTCAGCAAAAATGGCTTCGTTTTTATACACAGTCTTTAAGTAGGTTGGGATAAAGCTTGTCATCCATCCATGGCAGTGAATAACATCTGGCGGCCAACCAAATTTCTTTACCGTTTCTAGAATTCCTTTACAAAAGAATACCATACGCTCTTGATTATCCTCAAATGGTTTTTCATCAGCATCATTAAAAATGAATTTGCGTTTGAAAAATTCTTCATTATCCAGAAAATAAACTTGCATTCTGGCACCTGGTAAAGAAGCAACTTTAATGATTAATGGATAATCTTCATCATCAACAATGATATTCATCCCAGATAATCTTACTACTTCATGCAGTCTGTGTCTTCTTTCATTTATAGTACCATACTTAGGCATTAGTACCCTCACTTCCATTCCACCACTCTGTACCTTTTGGGGTAAACTTCTCACTAAAGCAGAGATTTTACTAATCTCTGTGTAAGGGTTCATCTCTTGAGATACGATTAATACTCGTTTCTTAGTCATAAATTTTCTTTAACCTCCTCGAAAATTGGAGTGCAAAGATAATAAAAATTTAGGCAATTTTGTTCATGGGGTAAACAAGCCAACTATATGACAATCAATAATATATGTTTATCCAGCCACTCCTGACATGAGATATGCACAAACTAAGGCACCAATGGTTCCAATTGCATAACCTAAAACAGCCATTAAAACACCTACTGGCGCAAGAGAAGGACTGAAGGCTGAAGCCACCACAGGAGCTGATGCGGCGCCTCCAATATTTGCCTGACTACCCACCGCCACAAAGAAAAACGGAGCTTTAATAAGTTTAGCTACTAATAACAACAAGGTCACATGAACAAGCATCCAAGTGATACCGATAAAGAACAAGCCTAAATTGTTTGCTACCTCATTTAAATTCATTTTCATACCTATGGTCGCAACCAAAAAATAGATAAAAATAGAACCCCATGTGGATGCTCCAACGCCATCTAGTTTTCTAAATCTAGTAAATGATAAGATTAAACCGACCGTTGTAGAAATAACAATTAGCCAAAAGAAATGAGAGGTTAAACTATTTAGACCGACTTTATTCAGTGCTTCAGCATTGCTCTTCATTAAAGGAGTCATTACATCTGCTCCCCAGTGAGATAAAGCAACACCTCCAAAAGCCACTGCCATTAAAACAAACAACTTGGTAGTCGTAGGTTTAGTTTCTACACTTGCTCGGTAATTAGCTACTCGTTGTTCTAAATCATCAATGGCTGAGGCATCAGCCTTAAGCCACTTGTCTATCTTCGTTTTAATATTTGCTCCGTAAAGCAGGAAACCCATCCAAATATTAGCTACCACAACATCCACTATTATCATGGTTCCGAACAAATTATCATCCACCTCAAAGATCTCCTTCATGGCTGTCTGATTCGCACCTCCACCAATCCAACTACCAGCTACTGTTGATAATCCGCGCCATATCATATCAGGATCATCGCCTAGAATTCCAGGAGCCACATATTTACTAACTAAAAGCGCTATTGGCCCTCCAATAATAATCCCTAAGGTCGCTGTTCCAAACATAATTAATGCTTTAGGACCTAGGTTTAAAACACCTTTCATGTCTATGCTAAGGCATAATAATATCAGGGATGCTGGTAATAAATATCTTGAGGCAATGTAATATAAACTGGAGTGACCTTGGGCCGCCTTATATTCTGCAGCAGGTACACCACTTTCTGATAAAAAAGCAGTAATTCCATCGAAACTTAAGCCAGATGGTAGTGTTAAATTATACGCATTCAGTATATCCGTTAATCCATCTGTATACCAATGCGAAGCGATCAAGTTGAGTGGCCAATGTAAAATGGCAGGCAAAAAATAACACAACAACAAGGCAGGTACTATTCTATAAAACTTCTGCCAGCCTTCCGTTTTTAATGAAGAAGTATGGAAAATTAGGGCCAACAAAATGATTAAGATACCTAGGGTAATCGCATCATTTGTGAAAAAGGGTTTAACAGCCAAAAAAGAGAATAGATTCATACTTGTTGTTTAATATGAAGCCTAATATATAAAAAATGGATTGGTCTATTCTACAATTCTAAATTCCAATTGCTTATCCTCTAAGTTTACTTCCACCAGTTTAACCTTTACCGTATCCCCAAATTTTATAACATCTCCAGTAGCTCGTCCTCGTAGTTTGTATTTAGTATCGACAAACTGAAAATCATCGTATAAAGAGATGAGCGGCACAAAACCCTCGGCCTTAGTTTCAATGACTTCAACAAACAAACCTCGTTCGATCATGCCAGAAATAACGGCATCGAATGTTTCGTTTAATCGCGAAGCCATAAACTCTACTTGCTTGTACTTTATGGATTCTCTTTCTGCTTCCTGAGCCTTCTTTTCTTGACCCGAAATGTGCTTACATTTAACTTCTAAACTTTCTTTATTGACTCTGGTTTCCTGCTTTAGATTAGCGTAAAGTATTCGGTGAACAAGCACATCTGCATAACGCCTAATCGGCGAAGTAAAATGAGCATAGAAAGGAAAAGCTAATCCGAAATGTCCAATGTTGTTACTTGTATAAACAGCCTTGGCCATACACCTTATAGCCAGCGGTTCGAGTAGTTTTAAGGCAGGGTTATTCTTAACTTCTTTGTGCAATCTATTAATCGAGTCTTTCGCTTGAGCCGGTGTTTGGTATTTAAAATTAAAATCTAGTTCTTTGGCAAAAAGAGCTACTTCTGCTAATCTTTCCAAGTCCGGTGTATCATGCACACGGTAAACAAAAGGCACTTCTTTGGTTTCTCGATCACCAATATATTTAGCTACTTCTCTATTTGCAAGCAACATAAAATCTTCGATTAGCAAATGAGCATCCTTTCGCTCCTTCACAAATAAGCCTATCGGCTTGCCTTTAGCATCAAGCTTAAATTTAATTTCCTCAGAATCAAAATTTACTGCACCATCTTTAAACTTCTTTTTACGAAGCTTATAAGCGATAGTATTTAGCATTTTTAATTCTTCAGCATGATCCCCTTCTCCGCTTTCTAATACTTCTTGGGCTTCCATATAGGTAAATCTTCTATCCGAATGGATGACTCCCTTTCCAAACCACCTACGCTTGATTTCTTTTTGCTTGTTAAAAGTAAAAACGGCGGAAAAACTTAGTCGATCTACATGAGGATTTAAAGAACACAGATTATTAGATAGTTTCTCTGGCAACATGGGGATGCACCGATCTACTAGATAAACTGATGTTGATCTCCTCAGGGCTTCTTTGTCCAATGCCGTGTTTTCTCGGACATAATGACTCACGTCAGCAATATGGACTCCTATTTCCAGATCTCCATTTTCTAATACTTCATACGAAATAGCGTCATCAAAATCTTTGGCTGTATCTGGATCTATGGTGAATGTCAATATTTCTCTAAAATCTCTGCGATCCTCATAGTCGCTGATCTGTAATTCATCCGGAATATGCTTCAGTTCACTATTTACATCATCTGGAAAGAAAGAATCGAATCCATTCATGCTCAGAATAGATTGCATGGTAATCTCATTTACATTATCTGGTGGAATTACTTCTTTTACTTTTCCCCAGATAGTCTTATTCTGGGCATTTCCCCAATTCACCACATCCACCACCACGATATCTCCATCTTTAGCTTTAGCGGTATCTGACGGATTAACCATTACTGCCAGTGGTACTTTAGTATTCATTACATCTACCAGTGCATAACGTTTTTGGAAATATATTTTTCCTACTACAGAGCTAATCGAGCGCTTCTTTATGACTCGAACCTTTGCTTCTCCTCGTCTTCGGTTTTTAGGGAAAACAGCAGATACTTCTACGGTATCACCATTCATGGCACCTCTCAGGTGCTTTCCAGGTATATATAAATCTTGTTCTAAACCATCAACAACAAGAAAGGCTGAGCCATTTCTTGCCATATCGATGCGTCCAGTATATGTGTGACTTGGTAATTTTTCAAAACCTTCTGAAGCTACCGATTTATTTACTCTATATTTTCCATCCTTTACAAAAATGATTTTTTGTTCTTTTTCTAGGAGTGAAAGTGCATGTTTAATTGAATCTGCACTATTACCTGTTCGTAGTTTTCCTGCTATTTGCTTGGCGTTTAATCTTTTTTTAGGCATTCGCAAAAACAGCTTAAGGATGCTGTTTTTTAATGCACCGGAACTTACTTTTTTGGATTTGACTTTTTTTCTTCTTTTAGCCATGTTAAGGGGTTATCTTCTTTTTGAGAAATGATCTCACCAGAAGGTAGGATTTCCATATAATATCCTTGACTTTCTAATGGATTAAATGATTGAGTATTTTCTTCTCCTGTAATAATTTGAATGGTTAGGTCTTGTTCAATGTTGGCCACTGATCGCAACACTACTTCTCCATCAGAAACAGTTCCTGCAATTACTTTCTGCGATATGGTTAGTTCTGTTTTTGGATCTACCGTTACTAGAATAAATGAGTGGTTTAATAGTCCTGCTTGCCAATATACTAAAGCAATAAATTGCTCTTGTCTTGGTAAAGCAAAACAAGGGACAAATTCCGTAAATTCATCAATTTTCGCACCCCATGGAATGAAGTAATTTTTTAGTGCTTCTGGAGGCAATACTTTGTTTCTCCGACTAATTTCTTTAATAGAGTCGTTTGATACGGTTAGTGGAGGTATAACTTCTGGAAAAAAGGATAAAAAATCTTGAAAATTGAGTGCTTGTACTTTATTCATCTCTTAAAATTAGCGCAAAGGTACTGCATATTTCTTCTATTCTCAACACTCGAAATACACAAACGAAAGAAAGCAATGATGAGTTCAAAAAATCACTAAAAAAACTATACCAAGGCTCCTTCTTTAATAGACTGTACAACTTCTGGGTTTAATAAAGTCGATATATCACCCAGGTTTTCGGCATCTTTAGCTGCAATCTTCCTTAGGATTCTACGCATTATTTTTCCAGATCTCGTTTTAGGTAGACCCTCTACAAACTGGATTTTATCAGGTTTTGCAATCGGGCCTATTTCTCGGACAACCGTGGCTAATATTTCTTGTCTAAATGCATCATCCAAATTCATTCCTGCTGTAATAACATACGCATAAATACCTTGACCTTTGATATCATGTGGATAACCGACAACGGCTGATTCTATAACCTTTGGGTGTTCATTGATTGCGTTTTCTACTTCGGCTGTGCCCATTCTATGTCCTGAAACATTAATCACATCATCTACGCGTCCTATTACACGGATACGACCATCCTCGTCTCTTCTTGCGCCATCACCAGTAAAATATTTTCCTTTAAAAGCAGAAAAATAAACGTTTCTGCATCGCTCGTGATCTCCATAAGTAGTTCTTATGATGGATGGCCAAGGATGTTTAATACACAGTAAGCCTTCTACGTTATTATCATGCAGTTCATTGCCATCGCTATCCACTAGCACAGCCTCTATGCCAGGCATTGGATAGGATGCATAAGTCGGTTTTGTGTCCGTTATTCCTGGTAATGGAGTAATTAATATGCCTCCCGTTTCGGTTTGCCACCAAGTATCCACAATAGGAGCTTTCCCTTTTCCAATGTGCGTATCATACCAATGCCAAGCTTCTTCATTAATGGGTTCGCCTACCGAACCTAAAACCTTTATACTCGAGAGGTCATATTTTGCAGGCCACTCGTTACCCTTTGCCATTAATGCCCTAATAGCTGTGGGTGCCGTATAAAATTGATTCACCTGATGTTTTTCGCAAATGTCCCAAAATCTGCCAGCATCTGGATAAGTAGGTACTCCTTCAAACATCAAGGTAGTTGCCCCTGCTAAAAGGGGTCCGTAAACAATGTAAGAATGGCCAGTAATCCATCCAATATCGGCAGTGCACCAATAAATATCTCCAGGCTGATATTGAAATACATTTTTAAAGCTGTAACAAGTATAAACCATATAACCACCACAAGTATGGACTACTCCTTTTGGTTTACCCGTGGAACCAGATGTATACAATATAAACAACATATCCTCAGCATTCATTGGCTCAGGGCTGCATTCTTTGGCTTGTATGCTTACAAGTTCATGCCACCAAACATCTACATCATCACTCCAATTAACAGAAGTATCACCGTTCTGATAAACCAATACCGTGTCAACACTATTGCAGCCTAAATCCATCGCATTATCTACCACTTCCTTAACAGGAATTAATTTATTACCCCGATGGTTAACATCCGAACAAATAATCATAGAGGCTTGAGCATCATCTACTCGGTCACATAATGCCTGAGCAGAAAAACCAGCAAAAACAACAGAATGAATAGCGCCTATCCTTGCACAGGCTAACACAGCAATAGCTAATTCAGGGACCATTGGCATGTATAAAATTACCCGATCTCCTTTTTTGATGCCTCTTGATTTTAAGGCATTGGCACATTGACAAACTTCAGCCAGAAGATGTTTATACGAGTATGACTTTGCAGGCTTTGTAACATCATTAGGCTCCCACAAAATAGCTGTCTGATCTCCAATAGATGAGATGTGTCTATCCAAACAGTTATAGCTTATATTTAATTGACCATCCTCAAACCACCTCACTTCGGGTTTATCAAAATCCCAATGGAGCACTTTAGTAAAAGGCTTAAACCAATGAAAAGTCTCTGCTTGTTCCTTCCAAAAGGCACTAGGATCTTCAATGCTTCGACGATAAGCTTCTTGATATTCTGCTAAGTTTTTTATTTGATGTGTCATGTCTTAAATATACACTAAGCCTCCGAAATTTGGTGAATGATGGAATTCAAAATCTATATTCAAACAATCCTTTGAAGGCTTTACATTACGCTTACTTTTGGTAAATTAGCTCATGATTTATTCGTTAGAATGATTCTAAATAGTTTGCTAAACCTGATCGAAACCCAGTTAAAGTAAGCGCTTTTTCTATTTTTGGAATAACAAGAAAAGTAAGATTAATATGAAATGGATCGTACAATTTTTTACATCCAGCATTGGTAAAAAGATTATAATGAGCCTAACTGGTTTGTTTCTAATCAGTTTCCTATTTGTACACTTAATAGGTAATTTACAATTGTTAGCCAATGATGGAGGAGAGTCATTTAATACCTATGCCTATTTTATGACCCAAAACCCATTGATAAAAACTATATCTTATGGCCTGTACTTTTTTATCGTACTACATGCGATTCAGGGCTTAATGATAGCCGCAACAAATAGATCTGCCAAAGGATATAAGTATTCGAAAAAAACCAAAGAAAATGCTAGTTGGTCTTCTAAAAACATGGCCATGCTTGGGATTTTAGTGTTGGCTTTTTTATGCATACATATGGGCGATTTTTGGTTTAAAATGAAGTTTGGTTCATTACCTATGAAAAGCTATGCAGGGTTTGATGCTGAGGTGACTGACTTATTTGGTAGAGTAATGATAGCTTTCCAAGAATGGTATATCGTACTTATTTATCTGATAGGCTTACTGGCTTTGTATTTTCATTTATCACATGGATTCCAGAGTGCTTTCCAAACCTTAGGCTTGAATCATAAAAAATATACACCTATTATCAAAGGAGTAGGTACTCTATATTCTTTAGTTGTTTCTATCGGATTCGCAATAATCCCACTTTACATCTACATAAATAGTTTATAAAATGGCTGGAATAGAATTAAAATCTAACGTTCCTGCGGGAGAACTAAAACAAAAATGGAGTGATTTTAAAGGGACTATGAACTTAGTCGCTCCCAATAATAAACGAAGAATAGAGGTCATCGTTGTAGGTACTGGTTTAGCAGGTGCTTCTGCAGCAGCAACTCTTGGAGAATTAGGTTATCAGGTAAAAGCATTTACCTTCCATGATAGTCCTAGAAGAGCACATAGTATCGCCGCGCAAGGTGGAATTAATGCCGCCAAAAACTATCAAAATGATGGTGATAGCACCTATCGTTTATTTTATGACACTATTAAAGGTGGAGATTATAGATCTAGGGAAGCAAACGTTTATCGGCTAGCAGAAGTTAGTGCTGATATTATCGACCAGTGTGTAGCTCAGGGAGTTCCATTTGCGAGAGAATACGGTGGCTTATTAGCCAATAGATCGTTTGGTGGTGTCCAAGTATCTAGAACTTTTTATGCAAGAGGTCAAACTGGACAACAATTATTAATAGGTGCCTACCAAGCACTATCAAGACAAATATCAACTGGACAAGTAAGCATGTACAACCGACATGAAATGCTTGACTTAGTAAAAATTGATGGCAAAGCTCGTGGTATCATTACTCGAAATTTACTAACAGGTAAACTAGAAAAACATGCTGCTCACTGTGTGGTTTTAGCAACAGGTGGGTATGGAAATGTATTCTACCTTTCTACTAATGCCATGGGATCTAATGTAAGTGCTGCATGGAGAAGTGTCAAAAGAGGAGCTTTAATGGCGAATCCTTGTTTTACTCAGATACACCCAACCTGCATACCAGTATCAGGAGATTATCAGTCCAAATTGACTTTAATGTCAGAGTCATTAAGAAATGACGGAAGAGTTTGGGTGCCTATATCTCAAGAGGATGCGGCGGCTATTCGAGAAGGCAGAAAGAAAGGAAATGATATCGCCGAAGATGACAGAGACTATTACTTGGAAAGAAGATATCCCGCATTCGGAAACTTAGTACCAAGAGATGTTGCATCAAGAGCTGCCAAAGTAGCTTGTGATGGAGGTAATGGAGTGGCTCCTACGGGTCTTGCTGTATTCTTAGATTTTGCTAGCGCCATTGAACGATACGGAAAAGCAGCAGCTCATTCTAAAAACATGACCAATCCTTCTGCAGCAGAAATAACTGCTATGGGTAAGGAAGTTGTCGAAGGCAAGTATGGTAACTTATTCGAAATGTATGAAAAGATTACGGGTGAAAATCCGTATGAAAATCCAATGAAAATATATCCAGCTGTCCATTATACAATGGGTGGATTATGGGTGGATTATAACCTTCAAACAAATGTGCCAGGATTATTTGCTTTAGGAGAAGCTAATTTCTCGGATCATGGTGCAAATCGATTAGGAGCAAGTGCCTTGATGCAGGGTTTAGCGGATGGTTATTTCGTTATACCTTACACAATCGGCCAATTTTTATCTCACGAAATTAGAACACCAAATATTTCTACTGATGCACCAGAATTTGCCGAAGTAGAAAAGAATGTTCAAGATCGTTTAGACCAATTAATTGCTATTAAAGGAAATCAATCCGTGGAAAGTTTCCACCGTCGCTTAGGTAAAATAATGTGGGAATATTGTGGTATGTCACGAAATGCAGATGGTCTGAAGAAAGGTCGTCAAATGATCCGTGAATTACGGGAAGAGTTTTATAAAGATGTCTTTATTCCTGGTGAAGTGGCTGAATTTAACCCAGAATTAGAAAAAGCAACTAAAGTGGCAGATTTCTTAGAATTGGGTGAAGTGATGATGTGTGATGCACTGGACAGAAATGAATCTTGTGGAGGACACTTTAGAGAAGAATATAAATCTGAAGAAGGCGAAGCTCAAAGAAACGACAAGGATTATACTTATGTTTCTGCTTGGGAATGGAATGAAACAGAACCAATCCTTCACAAAGAAGAGCTTGAGTTTAAGAATGTAGAATTAAAAACTCGTTCTTACAAATAAAAACAATTGTTAACGATTAGTAGAAGCATAAAGCTGAGCATATGAAACTAACATTAAAAATCTGGAGACAAAAGGGAGCTGACAAGAAAGGTCAACTTGAAAGTTATAACGTAGAAGCGTCTGAGCATATGTCATTTTTAGAAATGATGGATGTTTTAAATGAAGAACTTATTTCTAAAAAAGAAGAGCCAGTTGCTTTCGAACATGATTGTCGAGAAGGTATTTGTGGTACTTGTAATTTAGTGATTAATGGCCGTCCTCACGGTCCTCAGCAAGGCACTACCACTTGTCAGTTACATATGCGTCATTTTAAGGATGGAGATACCATTACGGTAGAACCATGGAGAGCTAAGGCTTTTCCAGTTATTAAAGACTTAGTTGTCGATCGTTCTAGTTTTGATCGTATCATACAAGCAGGTGGTTATGTTTCTGTAAATACAGGTCAAGCGCCCGATGGTAATGCGATTCCAATCGAAAAAGATACTGCATTATCCGCTTTTGATGCTGCTGCATGCATTGGTTGTGGTGCTTGTGTGGCGGCCTGTCCAAATGGTTCTGCTATGTTATTTACTTCTGCCAAGGTGGCTCATTTAGGTAAGCTACCACAAGGTCAGGTGGAACATGCTGCAAGATCCAAGTCAATGGTAGATCAAATGGATACTGAAGGATTTGGAAACTGCTCTAATACAGGTGCATGTGAAGTAGAATGTCCGAAAGAAATCTCTATTAACAACATTGCTATGCTTAATAGATCTTATTTATCTTCCATTTTCGGGTCAAACAAGTAGGTTTCTCTTAAACAAATTGTTGGTTTTCAGCATTTTGTGCTTGTTTTTTGTTTGCCAATGTTGTACAAATATTGATTTTTGTAGCATTTCAATAACTTCGGATTGACTATTTTTATAAAAAAATTGGTCATGCGTTTAGCTTTACTATTGGTTATACTTCTTTTTCCAACACTTATTTATTGCCAACTGGAATCCAATATCATATTCATTTCATCAGAAGGAATGGATGTGCAGGTAAATTCCGTTTCAGTCCTTGGTGATAATCAAGAAAGTATAGATATTTCTAGCTGTATTCCTACTGGTGCTTTAATACCTGATATGAATTGTGTGGTTGATTCTTATCCTGAAATTGAAAACTTCACCATTGTCGCAGACAAAGCGGACAATTTTCTAAATGGGGTTTCTACCCTAGATATTGTACTAATTAATAGGCATATAGTCACTTCCGATAAGTTAGATTTTTCCAATTTAATTCCTGCTGATATAAATCAAGATAATAAAATCAATGTCTTAGATTTTATTGAATTGAGAAGATTAATATTAGGTATAGATCCAAATATACCTGCGGGTTCTTGGAGATTCTTAAAAGAGGAAATTGCCGAGGAATCCGATTTATTTGAGACAGATAATTTTGCCTTGACATTTAATCGATCAGAATTTCCAATCGACAATATTAGGGTGTTGGTTCTTAAAAGTGGAGATGTAAACAATAGTGCATTTTAATCCTAGATTAAACTAGCTTTTCAAGAAACCACTTCTTTTCCGTAAGTATCGATTCTGCCTTTATACGCTCTATTAATTGCCTTTTCTTTGCATCATCGAAAGGTTTTAATCGAACCAATTTTTTAAAATAAGAGATAACATTCTTGTAGTTCGTTTTGTGATATCCTAGGACTTTGCTCCTTATAATATACATTTCCATACTATCTAAGTGCGAGTCCAGAATGGTGCGCTCGTCCATATCAAAATAAATCTTGGCTTGAAGTGTTTTTGCTGCTAAGTTTATTAGATGGTCTTTAAAATCAGCATTAATGATATTTTCCAGTGCATTATCAAGGTCCCCAGTATGATAGTTTATCAATGCCTTATTAAAGTGAAAAGCACTTTTTCTTTCTCCACTAAATAAATAACTCTCAAACTTATCAGTCAATTCGCTAGCCTTATCAAACTCTCCAACCCTAATAGCCATCATGACCATATTTCGATAAGTAAATCTCGATAGCTTTCCTTGGATAAAAAGCACCTTTGACTCTATCGCTCGTTCATAAATATCAATGCCTTTTTTGCCAAACTCCATTTCACCCGAGTTAAGTCTACGGATACAATAATTGAGGGCAAAATAGAATAAAGACCTACGCTCTTCTGGCTCGAATATTCCACTGAAGTCATTAAGTAGTTGGTTGTATTTTTCAAAATATTCGACTTGGTGGTGATGCTTGAGCATTAAATAACAGTGAAAATAAATCGAGATTCGCGGATCAGCTAAGGTGCTAGCTTTTTGTGCAATTACTTCCAGCATTTGGTCGATCCCGATATCCAAGTCTGTTTTATAAATATTCTTATGAGTAAGTCCATAACAAGCAAACCTTAATTTTTGCTGGTAATATGCCTGATCTGTAAGATCAAGCAGGTTTTGGAAATTAAAGACCTTACTTCTTTTTTGTAGTGATTCGAATTGGTACTGGTCAAAACCCATTTGTATTTCTTCCTGTATGGTATGGTTAAATGGAGTCTCTTTTTGTCTTTTCAGCACACTACTGTAGCTTGCTTGAAAATGTTTTTCCAAGCCATTTTGCTGGTATATTGTTAAAAGCTTGAGGTTATTTTTGTTTTTATGTTGTTCTAAATCAAGTTCGCGAAACAATAAAAAGCGTTCTAAAGCTTTATAAAGTTGTGAAACGATTAACCTAAGTTTTTGATCATTATATTTAAGTGAAGGAAAGGTAAATTGAAAAGCTTCTTCCTTAATGATAGAAGCTTCCGATTCCGTTTTGCGTACAAGAAAGCTAAAGAGACGACTTGCTTCTTCAGACACTTTTATGAGACTAGTATTCGACAATTCTTCAAATTGACGAATATCCTTTTTAGAAAGATGCTGAATTAAAAGAAAGACTTTTGTTTTATTCATTACATTAAATTATCGTAAGTCATTGTTAATCAAACGAATGATGTGGATGTTTTGTGTTTAAACTTAATACAAAAGTATAATATTGTCGTTTTTATTAGTGCTTTTTTGCTCCATATTTGAGGTATGAACATATTTCGAGTCCTTAAATCATTTATTATGAAACAATTTTTGCTGATTATCTTTTCACTTTGTTGCTTGTCCCAAATAAGCTCACAAACTGAGTGTACCGATACCATATTCTTTCGTTTTGAGCAAGAAGTGATAGAAGATTTTTTGTTTGTACATTTTGTGGCCAACGAAGACATGAGTGATGTTGCTGCATTACAAGGTGGTATAAATTTTACGGTTCAGAAATTACAATATTTTGGCGTCGAGTCAGATTTTTTACCTCCTCCTTTTTCTCCAGGTAATGTCAGTAATATGGGAGATTTACTAACTTTTCTTTGGTTTGATAACACAGGTGTTAGTCCCATTGAAATTAATGAAGGTGACACTCTTTTTAGTTTGCAATTTCTAGCTATTGCAGATGGATTTGTTGAATTTTCTATGGAAAATGATTTCATAGATAATGTCATTTCTACTAGTTCATCAAGCTTTTGTATTGATGCTATTTATCATAGTTTTACCGTTGTTGCACCTGAAAATGATTGTGTAAAACTTACTTTCGAAAATCAGTCTGACCAGACCAACATTTTAGTAGATATGATTGCGGAAGATTTTGATAACATTGTTTCTATTCAATTTTCCATACGCTACGATCCTACCGTTTTGGCATTCGACACTATGATTTCTGATAATTTAACAGAATTTGGAATAGCTAATTACTCAAATAATACCCCAGGAATTATTACGATATCCTACTCGCTTGGAAGTACCTTGCCATGGTCTTTAGTTGATGGAAGTTCTTTTGCTCAAATCGCATTTGAAGCTTTAGACAATGTCACGAGTGATATTTATATCGATAGTAACCCTTTAGTCATAGAGGTAATTGATGAGAATTTCGAAGAACGTTGTTTACAAACGAGTTCTTTAGGTGTGGTAGCGGAAGGTGCCTACATACACGGTCATGTGTTTTTTGATGAAAATGAAAATTGTATAGATGATAATGAAGTGACGCTGCCGTATCGTACCATACAATTTGACGACGGAAATAATATCTACTTAACAAATAGTAGATCAGATGGTACTTTCGGAAAATTAATTCCAGAAGGATCTTATGCAGTAAGCATATTGTCTGATGATGAACTGTGGACGAGTGAGTGTAATAGTGCACAAACTCCAAATCTTGTAATTGGTGACTCCTATGAAGTAGAGATTGTCTCACAAGCAGCTGTTTATTGTCAGCAGTATTCAGTAGGAGTTTCTACTCCTTTCTTAAGACGTTGTTTTGACAACACATATTATGTGGATTTTTGCAACATTGGCACACTCTATGAAGACAATGTATATGTAGAAGTGGTGTTGGACGATGATTTAAGTTTTGTGAGTACTGGTCATGACAACTATGATATCAATGGCCAAAACATAACATTCTACCTAGACCCTCTATCAATTGGAGCTTGTGGTTCTTTAAGTTTTGTAGCATACTTAGATTGTGATAACACAGTTTTAGGACAAACACATTGTGTGGAAGCAACTATATTTCCTAATGAGCCCTGCATTGGTACACTTGATGGTAATTGGTCTTTAGCCAGTCTTGATATTGAATCCGAATGTAGCTCAGATGAAGTAATATTTAGGATTAAAAATACTGGAAATGGAGATATGAATGAGGTGCAGGAATTTATCGTCATTGAAGACGATGTTATGAGACCTGTAACTGATGATGAGGTGGAACTCGATGCCAATGGTGAGCGTGTTGTTAGCTTTCCAGCTAATGGATCGACTTATCGTTTAAGTATTCCGCAGGTGCCTTTTCATCCTGGATTTTCGCAGCCCACTTTAGCTTATGAAGGTTGTGGAGCAAATGAGCAAGGAGCTATAAGTTTAGGTTTTGTAACCATGTTTTCTGAAGATGATGAAAACCAATTTGTAGATATAGATTGTCAGGAAAGTATTGGTTCCTATGATCCAAATGATAAAAACGCTTCACCCAAAGGCTACCGAGACTTACACCAAATTAAAGCAAATACAAACTTAGAATACACGATTAGATTCCAGAATACAGGAACAGATACAGCTTTTAATATTTTTATAATTGACACCATTTCGAATAATCTAGATTTATCCAGTCTTAAGCCACTGGTTGCGAGTCATCCATTCGAATATACCATTAGCGAAGATCGAACCGTTTTGTTTGAATTTAATGACATACAATTACTAGATAGTACAAGCAATGAAGCAGCATCACATGGGTTTGTCCGATTCAATATAGCACAAGTTCCAGACCTAGAACCGGGTACATTCATTTTTAATGAAGCGGATATTTATTTCGATTTTAATGATCCCATTAGAACAAATCTTGTGGACCACATGATTGAAATAGATTTTATTGAAGTTATTACAGGCAACGCAGACCTCTTTATAGATGACTTTTCCGTAAAAACATTCCCGAACCCGTGTGATGCAAGCTTTGTTTTAGAAACCAGTCTTTTAGATGATAAGGCCTTAGCCTTGAAAATCAGAAACATTACTGGTCAAGAAGTACTGCAAACGAGACTTACTGACACTAGCCAATTAATTGATGTGAATCACTTAGCAAGAGGAATATATATCGGTCAAATTGTCGATGAAAACAAGGCCATTGCTAGCTTCAAAATAAATATCCAATAAGATTAACAGTTTAATTTCCATAAGTTTTCATGGCTGCCGACCCGTTCATCGGCAGCCTTTTTATATTTCTAAAGCAGCGAAATACTAAAAGATGTGTCTTTCTAAATACACAAGGCTTATCTATTATCCTTATTAATTATTATATCTTGAGACCATGTTTCGTATGAAAGCTTTCTGGTTAGTTGTAATTTGTTTCTTTTGTTTTAAAGTTGAGGCCCAATTTAATTATGGTGTTAAAACGGCGCTAACCCTTTCATTTGCAAAAACGGAAAATCTATTATTTGACGATCCTTTTGACTATTTACTCTACGAAGTGATGTTTGAAGAGGAAGACGTCTCTCCTACTTTTGGAATTTTTGCGACTCTCAAAGAAGATAATCTCTACATTCAATCAGAAGCGCTTTACCGTAATATTAGTTCTAATTTTAGTTACATCATCTGGGAAACCAATCCACCTAGAGCCAATGCTGAAACAAAAACAACGCATTTTATTGCTGTACCTGTTACTGGTGGTGTCCAAGTTGATAGATTTAAATTTGGTGTAGGACCCGTGTTTTCATTTATCCTTACAGAAAATGAAATTTTTCGAGAATTTAAGCATTTTGAGGAGCGAAGAGAGTGGTTGGAAGCTGGCTTTGCGTTTAATGTAGGTGTCCAATTGCTTAGATTAAGCTTAGATTTTCGCTATGAACTACATTTTAATCGAGTTGCTGATTATTTTGTTTTTAACCAACTACAAGCCGGATTTGGACAAAGTCCAGCGTATCTGAGCATCGGTTTAGGATATGCCTTTAGATAGCTTGTTTACTGGCAAATTTGCGAATGCAAGCCTCTCTTAAATCCCAAATTTCAGCTAAAGTGTAATTTATTTTTTCTTCCCTTAACCATGCATCAATAAAAGCTCGGTGGTTTTCTTTTTTCTTTGGTCCAATGTCGCTTATGGATATCTCAGCTTGAGCCAATATTTCATCTTCACTCAATGCAAAAGACTTTCCGGGAAAGGTGAGATCATGTATTTCTCCTTCAATGAGTAAATAACAATGTGACTCTGGTATATATGCTAATCCTGTATGATTTAGAATTTCACCGACACCAGGTGTATTGTCTTCCTTCATTTCATACATGCAATTGACTAAAACTACATGGTTTATTGCATTTTCCTCGGCAACCTTCTTAATAAAAGCATGTTTGGTGCTGCAGGTTCCTTTTCCATAGTCTAATAATTGGTTCAAGGAGTATTCAGTCTTAAATCTACCGTACGGCAAGTTATGCACATGATTAATTAACTGCTTAAAGCGAAAAATTGCATGCTTGTGGCAGCTCTGACTAAAAGCTCCATCCTCAGCAGCGATTAACTGGTCAATGACCCGTTTACTCATAAATAACTTTTCGCAAAAACTTAACCGCAAAACTCACTTCGAAAGACACGTTTCTAATTTTATTAGCACGTATGATTTGAGGCTGTCCTGTCCATGGGTTCGTAGTTGTTAAATCAAAGTATTGATCATATTGTGGAGAGAGGTCTGGTTGTAAAGAAAACTCAATAAAAGGTTGTACAAATTCTCGTCTATCAAATAAAATCCCACCGCAGATATTTATTCCGTACATAAACTTTCTCACAAATTGATCTAGCGGATAAAAGTTAGCCGATGCTGTACCTAAAAACTCTTCCAAGTTTGTGAATAAGGTATATTCAGCTCGCACACCTACCCCATAAAAATAATTAGGGTATGATTTACTAAGTCCTTTTACAGGACTCTTTACACCTAAGATCAATGAAAGATTATTAAAACTATAACCTTGCGTAAAAGAATTTAAATTCAAGGTATTAATAAAACGAATAGAGCTACCTCTAGTATGATAACCTAGCTGAGTATAAAAGCTTCCTTTATTTTCTGGACTATAAGACTCGATAAAAATATCAGCATGAATATTTAACAGAGGTCTTCTATTAGAATAGGCTTGCCACTTTTGTGTACCGATTGTTAGACCACCTTTAGGACCAAAATAAAAGCTTTGTGAAGCTAAATCTAAACTTGAAAAGGAAAATAAAATGAGAACAAAACAAAGCTTTTTCATACTCTATGTTTTGTGTAAAAATACTACTTAAAATACAAATTCGCTATCCGCTGATTTAGCTGGGTCAAAATACTTTGGTCTTTTACCCATTCTAATAAAGCCAGTGATTTGAATTTTTTCACCTACCATTGGCTGAGTGCCTGTGGGCATTCTATTCTTTATATAGAGGTTTGTTAAATTCACTTCATAAGCTGCAGCAATGGCTTCCATTGATTCTCCTTCTTTTACGAAATGAATATCGCCATAACGTTGCTTCCTAAACCTAGTATCAAATTGGTTTTCCGTTTCCTTTAAAGTAAAAGCTGGTGGAGGGGTTGATTCCTCCACCTGTTCAGTTATCATTTCGGTTTCTGTGGAAATTGAACTACGTCGTTTAGTAGGTTCTTCTTTGTCCAGATAAACTAATTCACCATTTCTGATAATTATAGGATCATCAAAAATGTGTAATTGATAATCTTCAATAATCTGAATTAATTTTTCTGCATATTTTTTATCGGTGGCATAGCCAGACCTTAAGAGGCCGTATGCCCAAGATTTATAATCAGTTCGAGGAATATCAAATAGTAAACCGTATCGATATTCTTTTTTAGGGTCCATTAAAAAATCAGTGTGTGCTCGGTAAGAGGTTTTTGCTGACCTGTATGATCTGAAGCAACTTTTCTTATGATTTCCGTTTTTGTCGTACTCATCATCAAATAAATCATAAGTTCCTCCTTCCCACTGTGAACCACACTTTACACCAAAGTGATTATTTGCTGTCACAGCCAGTTTACTTCTTCCCCAATTGGACTCTAACATTCCTTGAGCCAACTTTATACTGGCAGGAATATTACTTCTTTCCATCTCTTCTATAGCAGTAGCTGAGTATTCATCTATATATTTATAGATAAAATCTTTGTTAGTGGTGGAACCAAAAACAAAAAAAACCATTAAATAGAATATAGATAGATTGCTACTCATAGCTTAAATAGTAATTAACACAAACATATTAAATATTTTTATAATATGTAACTTTTTATAAATGTTTTTTTTATAACATCAATCAAATAATTTAAATGACAAACTTTATGGACCTGTTACAAGGTCAACTTACAGACTCTGTTTTAGATAATTTAGGTAAACAATTTGGTGGAGCTCCGAAAGAGCAAACAGCGACTGCCGCTAACTTAGCTATGTCTACATTAATGAATGCCTTAGCCAACAATACTAAAAGCCAATCCTCATTAGATGGCTTACTAGGTGCCTTATCCAATGATCATGACGGTAGTGCTTTAGACAATATTTCTGATTTATTATCTGGTAACAGTTCTGGTAGATCTTCTGATGGCATGGGAATCCTGAGTCACTTGCTTGGTGGAAACAATATATTTAATGTAGTCGAAATGTTATCGAAATCAAGTGGAATGAACAGAAACAATTCCATGAACATGCTTATGAAAATGGCTCCGGTGGTTTTAAATGTTTTAGGAAAACAAAAAAGACAACAAAACTTAGATGCTCCCGGTTTAGCTCAGTTTCTGCAAGGGTCAGTCCAACAACAGAGTCAACAACACGCCCAATCTCAGAGTCTAATCACTCGAATCCTAGATAAAGATGGTGATGGAAGCGCTATGGACGAAATCGCTTCAATGGGAATGAAGATGCTTGGTAATATGTTTAGAAAGTAAATCTTTACATAGAAAAGGTCTTCGATGGGAGACCTTTTCTATCTTATTTATCATCTTGTCGTGTTTACTTATGCTTTATCAGTCAACAAGCTTTATTTTTATTTAATGAAGAAATGTATTTTACTCCTTTGCTCGATTGTCTGTTTATTGTGCGCATGTAATTCAGATACAAAACCAGAGACAAATAATCAAGCTTCTAATGACCTGGGATTATCAAAACTAATCAAGCAAAACCCTGATGATCCTAGTTTACTAATAGATAGATCAGCTGTTTATGCAAAAGAAGGAGCTTATCGTGCGGCTATCGATGATGTGCAACAAGCTATGAACTTAGATTCTAATAATGTTAGCTACTATCATATACTTTCTAATTATTACATGGATTATTTAAAATCACGAGAGGCAATAGAAATCCTAAATAAAGCCAATGAAAAATTTCCAGATGACATAACCACCCTGTTAAAGCTATCTGAAAATCATCTGATTCTGAAAAATTACGAACAATCCATGTTAGCAGCTAACAAAGTGCTAAACATAGATCCGCAACATCCAGAAGGATTTTTTATGTTAGGTATGAATTTTAGAGATGCAGGAGACACTAATCGAGCTATTAATTCATTTCAAGAAGCAACAGAAATAGAACCTGATTTATATGACGCCTGGATTATACTTGGTCAATTATATGAAGATCTTGGAAAAGATATCGCACTTAAATATTACGAAAGCGCCATTGAAATAGATCCAAAAAATGTTAATGGATGGCATTCAAAGGCATTTTATTTACAGAATAATAATCAAGTAGACGAAGCACTAGAAATTTATAGGCAAATAAATTTAATAGACAAACAATTTCCTCAAGCTTATCTCAATGCAGGGATTTTGTATTTAGAAAAAGATTCATTAGAACAAGCTTATGACCAGTTTAATATATTAGTAAACACCAACCCTATCAATTATTATGGCTTCTATTATCGAGGAATCACTAACGAACTGATGAATCGTATTGACCTCGCTAAAGAAGATTATGAGACCTGTTTGAGAATTCAGCCTGCATTTACAAAAGCACAAGCAGCATTAAATGCGCTGAATAGTTAATGTCTATTCAAGATTGAAAATCATCTTTATCTTTATCATTCAAATAAAATAAATATAGAATTATGGCAGTAATGAAAGTTATCGAAGTTTTAAGCAATTCCACTAAAAGTTGGGAAGATGCAACAGCTAAAGGAGTAGCAAGAGCTTCAAAGTCTGTAAAAAATGTAAAATCGGCGTTTGTACAAAGCCAAAGCGTGGTTTGCAAAAACGGTAAAGTAACAGAATACCGTGTAAACTTAAAAATTAGTTTCGAAGTCAAATAAATTTGACTTATTTATAGAAAAAAGAGCTTATTGTTAAAATAAGCTCTTTTTTTTTGCGCTAAACTTGAAATATTTTAACAATTCCCCAATCTACCCAAATTCAGTTAAGAAAAAATTATCATGTATTATGGTGTGAACCTTAAGTCATTAGGAAAGAACATAATAAAAGAAATAATATATTTACCTTAATTTCAATAAGTAATACATGAAAAATATTTCTATATGATTGAAATTTTTATTTGTTTTTTTTCAAATAATAGTAGATTTATTAGAATCTAATTTCATTATATTTGGCATCGAAACGTTATCCCTACTAACAGTAAAGAACGTATGAACCAAAGGACTAAACCCAACAATCTAATTGTTAGTCTTGTTTCTCAGTTTGAACACAATTACTCTAACGGTAATTTAGAATTTATATCCGAGAAGAACCTGACTGAATTGATTCATTACTATGAATCAGAATTGATGTATAGAAAAGCTATTGAGGTTATCAATATCGCTATCCAACAATACAATTATAACGCGGATTTTTTAGTTGCAAAAGCACGAATCCACCTGAAAATGGCTGATTTTTCTCAAGCATTCCACTACCTAGAGAAAGCTGAGAAAATTGCACCATTTGATACAGATATACAAATTTTAAAAGCTAAAGTTCTTGCCTCTACTGAAGAGTCTGATCAAGCTTTATCCATCATTGAAGATTTAAAACTTTCTTGCAGCAACTGGGAGTTAGTTGAAGTATATCTTTGTGAAGCTTTCATTCACGAAACGCTTCATGATTTTGATTCAATGTATTTTTCATTGACTCATGCCTTAAGAAAAGATACCAAAAACGAGGAAGCCCTAGAAAGAATTTGGTTAGCTGTAGAGCTATCAAAAAGATACATTGATAGTATAAGATTACATGACCAATTATTAAATAAGAATCCTTATTCACACTTAGCATGGTTTAATTTAGGTCATGCTTATGCTTGTATTGGAGAATACGAACATGCCATCGACGCACTAGAATATTCATTTATTGTGGACCACGAGTTCAATAATGGATATATGGATTGTGCCGATATCTGCATGCAAATATCTAAATACAAAAAAGCACTAGAGGTATTCTTAGAAGCAGAGAAAATCTTTGGTTTTGACGAAGAGCTTTCTTTGAAAATTGCAGAGTGCCAATATTTATTAGATGATACAAGTTCAGCTAAAGTTAATTTGCTGAAATCCATTAAAATGGATCCTTATAGTGATGAGGCTTATCACATTTTAGCAAAATGCTATGCTAAGGAAGAAAAATGGAATCATGCTATTAAGGCATTTCACAAAGCCATTGCCATCGATGATGGAATCGAAGAATATTACCTAGGTATAGGTCAGGCTTATCATCAGTTAGGTTCTTTTGACAAAGCCGAACAGCTGCTCAAGGTTGCTACACAAATAGCACCTGAAGAAAGTCAATACTGGACTGGCTACCTTTCTTTTTTGATTAAAACACGTCAAATTGAAAAAGCGCTAGACGTAATAGAAAATGAAGCAGCTGATGCTACATTTGGAGCAGATATTCTTTATTGTCAATTTGTGGCCCTTCACCTAACTGGGTCTTTTGATCACGCGGTTAAAGTTTTAGAGGAAGCTTTAATGGAAGATATCGATCAGCACTCATTGATTTTCGAATTAGAGCCTGAATTAAAACTGAACAAACAAATTAATTCTATCATCAACTACTATATGATCGAGTTGATGGACACAGAATAATAGGATATAATCTGGACATTGAAGGTCCAGGCATACTCAATCTCAATAATCTCATGAGCAATGTAATTCTACATTGCTCATTTTTTTTTGTCCGTTTATCTAACTAATCAAATCGTTGGTAGAGAAAAAAGATGTTTTCTTCTGTTGACTGTAACTTCTTGCCCACCAGAATAGTATTCTCATCAAACGACACTAACAAACATTATTTATCATCAAAAATTAAATGACTATGAATTTTCAAAAAAATGTATTGAGCGTATTATTAGTATTATTAGTTTCAGTTTCTACGATGACAGCAAGTTCAGACCCTAAAGTTGCACCATCTTGGAAATCACAAATTGCAAACTATTTAGCAGATTTAAATCTTAATGAGCACACAGACATTAAATCGGTAAAAATCGATTTTATCATTATAGATGGAGGAGAAATAGTAGTGCTTTCTACTAGTGAAAAGGCATTGGAAACCACTATTAAAGAAAGACTAAACTATAAAGTTATTGCTGAAGATACATTTGAAAAATATACCAAGTATACACTTCCTATCGTATTTGATATGAAATAATACTTTCGAAATAACAGACACCCAATTAAACCTGGTCATCATTCATTGATCAGGTTTTTTTTTATTCAAAAAGTGAATGCATGCTACACTTTTCAACAACAATGCCCCGCACTTCTTCCATTTTTATCCTTTGCTGATCTAGACTATCTCTTTCTCTAATGGTTACGGTATTATCCTCTAGTGTTTGGTGATCCACCGTAATACAAAATGGGGTACCGATTGCGTCTTGTCTTCTATATCTTTTTCCAATGGCGTCCTTCTCATCATACTGCGCATTCACATCAAATTTGACCTGATTGTATAAGTCTTTTGATGCTTTTACAAGTGCTTCGTTATTTTTTAACAAAGGTAAAATAGCGCATTTTACAGGGGCCAATGCTGGGTGAAATTTCATGACAGTTCTCGTACTTGTACCGCCTTTTGCGTCAGGTACTTCTTCCTCCTGTAAGGCTAGGCTCACCTGTGCTAAAAACATACGATCACATCCTATAGATGTTTCTACTACATAAGGCACGTAGTTTTCATTTAACTCCGGGTCAAAATATTGTAATTTTTTTCCAGACAATTCTTGGTGCTGATTTAAATCAAAATCTGTTCTAGAATGTATTCCTTCTAATTCTCTAAATCCAAAAGGAAATTCAAATTCTATATCTGATGCAGCATTTGCATAATGAGCTAATTTTTCATGGTCGTGAAACCTTAATTTATTTTCAGGAACACCTAAGGCTTTATGCCAGTTTAATCGAGTAGCTTTCCATTGCTCATACCATTCCATTTCTGTGCCCGGTCTAACAAAAAACTGCATCTCCATTTGTTCGAATTCTTTCATTCTGAATATAAATTGTCTAGCCACAATCTCATTTCGAAATGCTTTCCCTATCTGAGCAATCCCAAAAGGTACTTTTTGTCTAGAAGTTTTCTGAACATTCAAAAAGTTGACAAAAATTCCTTGAGCTGTTTCTGGCCTTAAATACAATTTGCCTTCTTCCCCAGATATGTTTCCTAACTGGGTAGAAAACATCAAATTAAACTGCCTAACATCTGTCCAGTTCTTCGATCCACTAGCTGGGCAAGCAATTTCTAATTCCTCAATTAAAGCCTTTACATCTTCTAGGTTTTCATCCGTAAGGCTTTGATTCATTCTCCCTAGAATTCCATCTATTTTTTGTTGTCGATCGATAATTCGTTGATTCGTAGCACGAAATTGACCCTCATCAAAATCATCACCAAAACGCTTCCTTGCTTTTTCTACGTCCTTTCTAATTTTATTATCAATCTTCTCACAATATCCTTCAATTAATTGATCAGCACGATATCTCTTCTTCGAATCTTTGTTATCTATTAACGGATCATTAAACGCATCGACATGTCCTGAAGCCTTCCAAACCTTCGGATGCATAAAGATGGAGGCGTCTAAACCTACTATATTTTCATGCATTTGAACCATACTTTTCCACCAGTATGATTTTATATTATTCTTTAACTCTACACCATAAGGTCCATAATCATAGGTAGCTGCTAAGCCATCATATATTTCACTTGACTGGTAAATAAAAGCATATTCCTTACAATGAGCGATTACATTCTTAAAATCCATGATCGTTTAAATTATGCCACAAAAATACCATTTTTCTTCACAGAGCTATATTCATTTATAGACTCGA
The DNA here is from genome assembly GCA_020629035.1 of Saprospiraceae bacterium. Taxonomy (GTDB): domain Bacteria; phylum Bacteroidota; class Bacteroidia; order Chitinophagales; family Saprospiraceae; genus JAHDDO01. Next base: position 97,843 of record JAHDEC010000005.1, read on the forward strand.
TAAAGATTGATATTTAAAGTAAATTTGCAGTTCAAATAATGATTGAAAACTTTGATTGCAAAATATTCAGTAGACGTCATAAAACCCAATTGGCCAAAGTGGAAAATTAAATTCTTTGATTTCTTTTTGCTAAATTTTTCTTTACTAAAAGTAAAACGAATCAATCGTTTAATTGAAAACAACATGCCACTGGAAGGTGCACCATTTATCCAAGCTTGTTGCGACGAACTTGAAATAAAAGTGGAAGCTATTAATTGGGAATCAATCCCCAAAGATGGGCCTTTGACCATTGCAGCAAACCACCCTGGTGGAGCAGATGTAATGGCTTTGATAGCCGCCATAGGTAAACAGCGCGGAGACATGTCTGTACTTGCTAATTCATTAGTATGCGTAAATCCAGTAAAGGATATTGTTATACCTGTTGACAAGTTGACTCCAAATAAAAACAAAGTAAACTTTAATCAAATAGACGATGCCTACGAGACAGGAAGAGCTGTCGTGTTTTTTGCTGCCGGGATGAACTCTAGGCCTGATGAAACAGGTAAACTAGTGGATCGAAACTGGAGGCCTACTTTTTTGCAGTATGCTATGAAGTATAAAACTCCTGTGGTCCTTATGCATATAAACAAGGGAAATTCGCCACTATTTTTTAAGGTAGCCAACTTCAGATCGAGATTTAAATCCCTAGCAAAAGTGCCATTGGAAAACATCTTCCAACTACGCGAATTTGTCAAAGCAAAGGGTGATATTAAAGTGCAATTTTCTAACCCTGTAGATTACGAGAGCATAAATAATCAACTAGAAGGGACCACAAAAAAGGAGTTTCGGAAACTAGCAGACCAAATGAAAGCGTTTGTCTATGAGATGAACCCAACGAATGTAAATTTTAAAATCACTGAATCATGAAACATGTATTAGTCAGTGATCCTTTAATTGATGTTAAAAAGGAGGACTATTTTAACCAGGAGAAATCCTTGTACTCAGCTGTCCCGATTTTCCCTTTACTTAGTGAGGAAGATATTGCGAAAGCACTAACTAGCATAGTCGATATGCCCTCGGTAAAAGCAGAAATTAAAGCTTTAAAAGCGGAAGGTAGTCACACCATTCCAGATACAGAATACATCATCTGCCTAACAGATTGGCACAGTTATCCTCAGCTAATTTCGATGCTAACTGTCATTAGAGAATGGGCTTTTAGAAAAGATGGTGGAGGTGTAGGACGAAATGACTATGATGATTTTGACAAATTAGCAATCACCAAACAACTTATCATTATTAATCCTAATGCTGAATCTCTGATCGATACTATCATTGGAGGTTATAGATATTTAATTCATGAAGGAGCATCTTATGAGCAAGGACCCATGGGTGACCATTTTGAATTCTCAGCATCCTTCAAGGAAGGTATTTGGTCGGAACTGGGTAGATCCTTTATTAATCCATACTATCAGCAAAGAGCCACTCGACAATCTTTTGATTATGTCTTGCATGGATTAGGGTATATATACGCTAGAAACCAGCAAATTCAGGGTTATTTTGGTAAGGTTACTTTGTACAATATTTACGAGAGACAAAAAGCGGATACCTTCTTTACAGCTGTAGCCAAAGAATATTGGGCAAGTTCCGATAAGATGTGGATTAATCCAGCGGAGCGTTTGCAAGAAGGGAGTCTTACTGATGAACAAAAAGCCATGCTAGATCGCGATATTTTTAAAGGTATGTTTTACCTGCTCAGAAAAGAATATCAAATAAATCTTGTTCCTATAATGGCCATTTATAATAGAATGACGAGCCTTGATAAGATGTATTACTTTGGCGCTTTTAGACATGACGCTTTTGGTAAAAGCACAGAAGTGGGAATGGGTATAAGTATTAAAGATATACGTGAGGTCATTATGGATAAATTTGTAGGACCCTATTTAAGCTAGCTTTAGTTACCTTTATACTATGGGAATTTTCTTAGGTATTTTCTTTTTCTTACTACTTTCCGCCTTTTTTTCAGGCTCAGAAATTGCCTTTGTAACCGCTAACAAGCTAGGTGTAGCAATGGGTAAAGAAGGTGGATCTAGAAGCGGAAAGATCTTATCGACCTTTTACCAGCGACCAAAAGCATTTATTAGCACCATGTTAGTTGGAAATAATATAGCCTTAGTTGCTTTTACCTATTTCATGACCATGTTTTTGGAAAAACTATTTCCAGGACTGTTACCCTTTCCCATCCTTGCCCTACTGGTATTTACCATAATCATTACCATTATTGTATTAATCTTCGGCGAATTTATGCCCAAGACTTTCTTTAGAATGTACGCTAATAACGTACTCCTCTTTTTAGCATTACCACTTTTTTTCTTTAAGCAAATTTTAGCAGCACCAACCTGGTTAATGAACACCTTATCCAATTTGTTGCTCAAGATTTGTAAAGTTCCAGTGGAACAGGGAGATTATGCATTATCCAAAATCGATGTGCAAGAGTACTTTGAGGAACAAATTTCTGAAGTACAATTGGATATTGACAAAGAGATCTTGACAAACGCGCTAAACTTGAGTGAACTACATGTGAGAGATGCTATGGTCCCTAGGACTGAAATTGTATCCTTTGATATTCATGATCCTCAAGAAGAATTAATCGAATTGATTAAGCAAACTAAGTTGTCTAGAATCATCCTTATTGATGATGAGATAGAAAATGTAGTAGGATATATTCACCATCAGCAACTATTAGCGAGACCAAAGTCACTCAAGAAAATCGCTATTGAAATACCCTTTGTTCCTGAAGCCATGAACTTGCAGGACCTGCTCATGAAATTTATAAAATCTAAAACTAGTATCGCTTGTGTTGTGGATGAATATGGTAGTCTAGGTGGAATTATTACCCTTGAAGATATCGTAGAAGAAATATTCGGAGATATCGAAGATGAATTCGATGATGAAGGTGTTTTAGAGCAAGCAATCAATGATACTGAGTTCGTTTTTTCAGGAAGAATCGAAATCGACTACATCAATGAAAAATATGAAAACATAAATATTCCAGAAGGAGATTACCAAACCCTAGCCGGATTTATGGTAATGACATCCGGTACTATTCCTGTCGTTGAAGAAGAAATAACCATTGAAAATTATAGATTACAAGCCCTGCAAGTATCTGATAAAAAAGTAGAAATTATCCGCTTAGTTGTCTTAGATGAAGAAGATCCAAAACAACTTTAGGAGACTTTATTCTATCTTAATAAAGCTTGCCGCTAAATTTTCACCTTGCTCCGTAATGGCATTAATCACATAATGGCCAGGATATAAATCTTGAATGTCAATAGTATTCATGTCGCCAATGGGCAATCCAGCAATAACCATCTGTCCTTGGTTATTGTAGACTTTAGCACTCACTAAATCCGCAGTACTTCTTAATTGTAGCTTATTATTAACCGGATTGGGAAACACTTCTAGGTCTACTGTCTCAGCTACGAGCGATTCCGTAGAAACAACACTTTCAAGGACTAAATTATCCAGCAGAATAACATCATATTCCAAAGCAGAATTATCTAAGAAATCATTACCCGTACGAGTATAAAATTCTAGAATTAACTCTCCTTGAAAATCAGCTGGAATATCATAGCTATAACTAATTAATGCTCCTTCCTCTTGTCCAAAGATATACTCTTCCCAGTCGGTTGATCCTTTGAAACTAAGTTTTAAAGCAGTTCCTTCAAGCATTATTTCAGAATCATCATTTACAAATTGAATCATATCAAATGATAATCTATAACTTCCTTTATCTCTTAAATCAACACAGGTTTTTAGCGTGGCCATAACACCACTAAAATTGATTTCTCCGCTAAAAACATCTTCAATATTTGCACAAGGAGCACCAAAAGGAAACAAGGTGTAATTAGTTATGGATAACCAACTTTCGCCCTGATAATCATACAAACTTTGTGAGCCAAAATTTTCAAAAACAATTTGATCATTCAAATCACTAAAATCAGTAAATGAATTGAGATAGTCATCTTCTATAAGGGCATCAGATTCAAATATTCCAAAAGTTGAAAAATTATTGCTTTCATCAGCCTCTTCGTAATTTACTTTGCATGTATATGAGTTAGTTCCTCCACCAGGATAATCAAAATTAAAACTTGTCGAAAAACTGCTACTGAAATTAATATCTGAGGCTAATTCTATGGTTCGTTCATGGATCTTGCTACCATTAGCATCTTCGACAACAACATCAACCATCGTCCCAGCAGCAATTACATCACAGCCTTGATTATAAAAAATCACATTCAAGCTTACTTCTTCTGGAAAACAACCAAGCTGATCTGCATATGCATTTATAAAGAGATCAGCCTCTTGCGTAGCAGCATTAAATATGCCAATGTAATTATAGTCATTAAAAAAATTGTCGTCGTTTCCACTCAGGTTAATATCTATAAACAGATTTTCCCCTCCTATTAAAAAAACAAACTCATCTAACGGGTAACTAACTGTTTCACCAGGTAATAATGGAACATCAACCTCTATTGTAAAACTTTCGAAATCATTGTTTACTGTAATAATCCTTGGATCTTCAGCTGTATAAGGAACACTACCTTCATTAGTCACGATAACCTCAAATGGATAATAATCATCAAAAATACAGACATAATCAAAATTTGTAGATTGAGAAATACCCAAATCAGCAAAGTCCTCAGCTCCTCCACCATACGGTAATCCGACAGCCTTCCAAGCTTCGAGCATATTCAAATATTCATCAGAACTAGCCCCATAAATTTCTTCCGCCGCTAATAAACTCACCTCATAATATTCAGGATAATTAGAGTTCTCTGCCAAATAATCTCGCTCACATTTAAACACTATCTGAGATGCCGCATCCATACCTAAGGCATTAATCTCATAATTTTCTCCATTCTGATTTACGCCAGACTCCCCTTCCACCATTAAATAAAACCAATGATTTCCCACTGAACTGTTTGTATGAACACCCGCTCCATCAACCCATAAATCACCTTTATAAAAATCAGGATTTCCTTGTACCGTAGGTTCATCCATCTGTCTCAATGGCACAGCTAATTCAGTAAGCAAAAAATCTCCACCTATAATCCAAGTAAAATTATCAGGTCGCTCATTCCATTCTAAAACTTTTCCAAAAATGTCACTCATGCTTTCATTTATCGCTCCAGACTCACCGGCATAAATTAAATTAGACGTGGCTTGCGTGATACCATGCATAAATTCATGGCCGACAACATCCAAGGTTGTTAATGGACCATAATTACAATCACCATTTCCGAAATACGCATAATTGCCATCCCAGAAAGCATTTAAAAAATTACCCGCGGGGTCATCTACATAAACCACAGAATTCATAGAACTTCCTTCTCCGTTAACTCCAGCCCACCCAAATTTTTCTAGCATTATATCATAAAACTTCTCGGTACAAAAATGAGCATCGAAGGCAACTTCACCGTTCTTCTCATTACTGTAATCCCAGTAATTATCTTCATCTTCGAACAAACTAAAATCAGAGTTAAACGTGGTTATCCCATCACCACGTGTATCATCTGTTAAAACAAATTTGTCTGGACTCAGTGAGTCCACAACAATCTCTTGAACACCATAATAGCGCGACACGCCAGTACCAGTAACACTAACGCCCTGTAGCATAGATAATTGAAATACTAAATGACCCGTTTTAGCATCTATAAAATACTGCTGCTTGTCATAGGGCTTAAAACTTTGTATCTCCACCGAATAAACTAATACTTGCTTACTTGAGATTTTTGGGTAATTGTTGTCTATAATCATTAAGCTGGGATCTGGATATTTATCAGGATCTTGCTCCCAAGCTAATGTTCCATGATCACTATATCCGACAGCTGCTTGCACAGCTTCTTCTTTTGTCAATGTAGGGTTAACATCTAAATCTAGCATGGGCAAATAACTACCATTGGATGCATAGACATAATCATCTTTTTCGTGCAATAGATAGTTCATTCCGAATACCGGAACTTCTTTATAATACTGTCTGAATTTCCTATGGGTTGCTTTTCCCGGTGTGGTATTTACCTTATACTCAAGGAAAGTATCATCTTCGGATAAGCCCATAGCCTCTCCATGAAATTCGAAAAAATTGGAAGCATTTACGGCTTCATTTTCATACTTTTTAAATCTAAATTGTTGGGATAATGCGGTCTTGGATAAACTTGGATTTTGACCAAAAACAACATTGGTAAAAAAGAAAAATAGAAGTACAAATGGAAAAAGTCTTGCTAACATAATGATAATTTTTCCTCTTAAAATAAGCAATTAATTATCTGCAACAAAACCTTTAGCACCTGCATTTATAATTTAAACTACAAATAGGGACGCCGAGATTTCATCTGCTATTAATTTTCCCTCGATACTCAGCGTATACATCTTGCCCCCGCAAACCACATGACCACTCTCGAGCCAAGCATCAAAAACACCTCTATCCAATACAGCTCCAAGTCCTTTAAAGCGTTCCAAATCTTCAAAACTAATCCCCCATTGAGTACGAAGTCCTAACATCAAAAATTCATTAAATTGATCGCTGATACTTAATTCTTCTCGTTCTACTGGGAGCTGTCCACGTTCTATCTGATCCATATACTTGGCATTGTTTGCTAGGTTCCAACTCCTTACTCCTTGGTAGTAAGAATGGGCTGATGGACCGAGTCCCAAATAACCTTTCCCTTTCCAGTAGGCACTATTGTGTCTGGACATATGACCCGGTTTGCAAAAATTCGAGATTTCATAGTGCTCATATCCTGCCTTTGTGAGTACCTCATTTCCTAAGACAAATTCCTTCATCGACAGCGCGTCATCGACCTTTTCTGCCTTACCTGTTTTTACTCGTTGATTTAATGCAGTCCCTTCCTCCACCGTCAAATTATAGCAAGCCACATGAGGAATCTCTGAGGTAACGATCCATTCTAGTTGGTTTTGCCAATATTGTTCTGCTTGATTAGGTATTCCAAAAATGAAATCTACTGAATAATTTTTAATACCTGCAGCCTTAATCAGCTCCATAGAATGCCTAACCTCCTCAGATTTATGCGCTCGATTCATCCAGCTTAAAACCTCATCATCTAAAGATTGTATGCCTAGCGATAGACGGTTCACACCCGCTTCCATCCATGCACTTAATTTTGCTGCTGAAATATCATCCGGATTAGCTTCCAAAGTCAACTCTACATCCGTTTGTACATTGAAAGTGGATCGTATTTTCTTGACCATTAGCTCGATTTCTTTCCCGGCTAATAAAGAAGGTGTTCCTCCTCCAAAGTAAATACTTTGAATGGATGCATCATCAAAAAAACTAGCCTGTAAGTCAATCTCTTGCACAATACTTTTTAGCATTCTCTCTTTATACTTGAGTGAAGTCGAAAAGTGAAAATTGCAATAATGGCAAGCTTGCTTACAAAATGGAATATGAATGTATATTCCTGCTTCGTTATTTAAGGGATTTGATTGATTCATTGTACCTTCAAAAAATGTGGCTTTCTCAAAAGTACCAATTAAAAAAATACTGGCTTGTTGCCGGACTTTTTGTGATATTCCAATGCCACCTATCTGCACAATGGGCCTACAAAATTAATACTGAAGCAACTTACAAACCATTAAAAAAAGAAGGCAGTGTTAAGGATAGTATAAGCTATTACAGCTTGGCCGAAGAGGCTAAAAACTTCCTATTCGATAAAGCTCATTATGAAGCAAATATTGATTCTATCTATTTCCAAAAGGATACTTGTATCATAAATTTACATAGTGGCCCTGTTTACAATCCTGGTGGCTTATCCCTTGGTAACATTCCTGCTCCTTTGCTAGACCAACTAAAAATTAAGCCTAAAACCCTTAGTTCAGCATATCACCCGATTCGATCTGCCGAAACGCTCCAAAAAATTCTAGACTATTATAATAACAATGGCTATCCTTATGCCTCAGTATATCTCGATAGCTTAGGTATTAAAGAATCCGCCATTTTAGGTGCCTGGCATGTAGAAACTGGAGACAAAATGTACTTTGACACGCTAGGCATAACTGGAAATGCCCGAATTAGAAAACGATTTTTACACCAATTTTTTGAAATAGAGCCACTAGCACCTTTTGACCTTTCCAAAGTAAAAGCTATACCAGGCAAATTGGAGCAACTTGATTTTATGACCTTAAAATCTGCTCCTGAAATTTCCGTATTTAATAGTTGGGCTACCATAGAACTAGATTTAAAAGCAAAAAATACGAGCAAGTTTGATGTGATTTTTGGGATCATTCCTACGGATGAACTGGAAGAACAAAATTTGTTTTTATCCTTTGATATAAAAACTAAACTCGAAAATAAATTAGGTTTTGGTGAGGAATTTATCTTTTCATTCGAACGATTACGTCCTGAGCATCAAGAAATGATATTGGCCTATAATATGCTCTATCCATTCAATTTGCCATTAGGAATCGATGGATCTTTCGAATACTTTAGAAGATCATTAGAATACTACGAAATTAAATCCTCAGCTGGCATTATATTCCCGCTAGCAAACAACAATCAATTAAAACTATCAGGATTATTTGACCGAAGTAGATTAATCGAAATTGATACTAACCAACTTCTAATAACTAAGCGCTTACCAGACATCCTAGACGTTAAACTGGATGGAATAGGATTAGCCGTAAACATAAATCAGACGGATTACTTAAATAATCCTTCAAGAGGCTTTTTTATCAATAGCTCATTAGGTGCTGGAGTACGTACTATCCTAGAAAATAACACCATACAAAGCATTAACAACCAGTCCGTAGATTTTAGCAATAGCTATGACAGCTTGCAAACTAGTTCACTAAGCTTACAACTTGCCTTAAAAGCAGCCTACTTCCAAAGCATGACCAAACAAACAACCCTGATGGTGCAGTCAAACAGCGCCTACAAACTCATTCAAGGTAAAGCTGTACAAAACGAATTATATAGACTAGGAGGAAACCAAAATTTACGAGGTTTTGACGAACAAGCATTCTTCAGTAAGGCCTTCTCCATATTAACTCTAGAATATCGTTTATTGGCTGGAAAAAACACCTATTTCTCGCTCCCATTTATAGAACTTTCTACCTTTCAACTTATTGATGATACATGGAATCGAAGTATTGGAATTGGTGTAGGGATGGCATTCGAAACCAGAGCTGGACTTTTAAATTTGTCACTAGCAACCGGTAAATTAAATAGCGATCCTTTCGATCTAGCTAGACCTAAAGTTCATGTTGGATTTAACAGCTTATTTTAAGTCTAAGCCGTATTTTTTGAATAAATAACTTTGAAATAATCCTCTCGAAAAAAGAAAGACAAACAAGGCTATCCAAATGGCATAAAGTGGCGAATAATCTTCCAATGCATAGTACAAACCTATATAAAGTATAAAAGCTAAAAACATCGAGTTTCTCATGGACTTGGAAGCTGTCATCCCCACAAATATTCCATCCCAGATATAACATGCAAAGGCTATAATCGGCAACAAAACCACTAACCAGCGAAAAGATGATGCTAATGCCCAAACTTCTGTTTCCTTATTAAATATTTCTATGATTTCCTGATAAAACAAACCATACATTAAACTATAAACTAAGGCCAAGGCTAATCCCCAAAACATAGCATAGCGGATCGATAACTTAACTTTAGCAACATCTTTGGCGCCAACATATTTTCCTACCATGCTTTCTGCCGCAAAAGCAAATCCATCAACACCATATGACATCCAATTAATTAATTGGATTAAAATAACATTAACGGCTAAAAATAATGCGCCGTCTTTGGCTGATTGAGAATGAAAAAAGAAAAAGGCAGAAGCTAAAAATATGGTGCGCAAAAAGATATCTCGATTAATGTTTAGAAAGCGTAAAAAGTCTTCCTTGTTCCACAACCTTGACCACAACAAATGAGAAAAATAGTGCTTGTACCTTGTAAATAAAAAGCCTAATGCTACCATCACACCTATGTATTGTGCAATCACGGTTCCCCAAGCTACTCCACGTAAGCCCATACCCAAATACTTTACTAGCAATATGCTGATAAGTATATTGGAAACATTAACCGCCAGCGTCATTTTAAGGGGAGTAATCGCATCTTGCAAACCAAAATACCAGCCGCTAATGGCATAAATAAGTAAAGAAGCTGGAGCGGCAGCTAATCGGATATAAAAGTAAGCCTTAACTAACTCCTGTTGTTCGGAACCTATATTCATCGCCCACAGACTGCCATTGCAGATAGGTACAGCAAATACGACTAAAATTAAAGCAATTCCTATGGCCGTTATACTGGCCCTCAGTAGTGTATCTAGTATTTTATTGGCTGATTGCTCGCCAAAAGCTTGAGCCGTTATACCGGTAGTTCCCATCCTCAAAAAGCCAAAATTCCAATACACAAAATTAAAGACCATAGCTCCAGCACCCACTGCACCTAAGTGTAAAGACGATAAATGACCCATTAATATCGTATCGACGGTCGATATAAGTGGGATGGAAATATTACTTAAAATATTAGGAATCGCTAGCCTTAAAATTTCTCTATTCAAGCTTCGTTTTTAAAACAGTTGCAAGCTAAATTGTAAAAATATACTTTAAACTTTCTTATAATATTAATTTTGCCAATATTCGTGAAGCTATGGATAAAATAAGAGTTGGGATATTTTTTGGTGGACCCTCGAGAGAACGTGAAATATCGTTTGCAGGTGGTAGGACGGTTTATGACAATTTAGACAAAAGTCTTTATGAGCCAGTACCCATTTTTGTTGATTCCTTAGGTTCTTTTATTGAGTTAGATTGGAAGTATATCTATAAGGGAAGTATCCGTGATTTTTACCCTCCAGTGAATGCGATTCCTGCATCGGAAAATAATTTCCAAATTTATCTAGAGTCCATTCCTAATCTAGAGGATGTCCAATATCGTGAAATGATAAAAAGCGTTGGACGCCTTCTGGCCATCGAAGAATTAAAAAATAGCATCGATATAGCCTTTTTAGCCTTACATGGTGCAAAAGGGGAAGATGGTTCTATTCAGGGTCTATTGGATTTTTTAGATATTCCTTATACAGGCTCAGGAATTTTACCATCAGCCATAGGTATTAATAAATCGGTGCAAAAGGAATGGATGCCATTACTTGGCTTCGAATCTAAACCCAGCATTAGTATTCCTAGAGATGCAAATGATTATCACCGATTCTATAGCGAAACAAAAGAAAAAATAGGTTTTCCTTGTGTCATTCGTCCAGCGCACCAAGGATCTTCGATTGGTGTTTCTATCTTACGAGAAGATGATTATGATAGCTTTTCATTACTTATCGATAAAGCATTTTTTAGAGAAACCATTAAGCTGGGAGATTGGAATACGCTCGAAGCAGCAGCTAAAGTAGCCGAAATACGAAGGATTACTGATATTCGAGAAAGTGTAGGTTTGCCATTGCTGATTAATGGAGAAACCATTTATCATCCAGAGGAATTATTACAGTTGCTAAACTCTTCGAACGAAGCTGAGCTGATACTGGAAGGATTAGATAGTGAGACAGAAGTATTAATCGAAGGCTTTATAGATGGAAAAGAATTTTCTTGCATTGTCATTAGAGACGAAGCGGGGAAATCTGTAGCCTTGCCACCTACAGAAATCATGAAAGGTCAAGAAGTATATGATTACCGCAGTAAGTACATGCCTGGGCTTTCTCGTAAAAAAACACCTATAGATCTAGCTTTAGACACGATTCAAAGTATACAAGCTAAATGTGTTTCACTTTTCGAAGCGTTTAGATTTCATACCTATGCAAGGATAGATGGATTTTATGATCATGAAGGCAAAGTGTACCTAAATGATCCGAATACGACCTCTGGCATGTTGCCTTCCTCTTTCTTCTTCCATCAAGCCGCCGAAGTAGGTTGGAACCCTTCACAGTTCTTAAACTTTATTATTCGTAATTCAGTAGCCGAACGATTGAGAGCATCTACTATTCCACATAAATACAGCAAGCTGTTGCAACGAATCGACCAAGGTCTGGACGATCAAAAAAACGCAGCGGCTGTCAAGCAAAAAGTAGGCATCGTATTGGGTGGATATTCGTTCGAACGACATATATCTGTAGAGAGTGGTAGAAACGTATACGAAAAACTTGCTTCTTCCTCTAAATACGAAGCCATCCCCATCTTTCTAGCAGCAAATGGTAATGATTTTGATTTGTACCAAATACCTATACATCTCTTGTTAAAGGATAATGCGGACGATATCAGAGATAATATTCTGAATTTCAAAAAACATAGTATTACCGAAAATCTAAAAGAACAATCGGCCACGCTAATAGAAAAATATCGTTCGGATTATACCGTCCTTGAACCACAAAAACTAGATAAAAACACGCTTAATAAGTATGTCGATCTAGTATTTATTGCGCTTCATGGTAGACCAGGAGAAGACGGTACTTTACAAAAATTACTTGTTCAACAAAAAATTCCATTTAATGGTAGTATGCCGCACTCTGCAAATATTACCATCAATAAGTTTGACACGCTACAAAAACTAAAAGAACATGGATTCAAGGTAACCAAACAACATGTTTACCATAAAGATGATTATGTAGCAGATCCACATAAAATGATGGCTGAACTCAACCATAGTTTTATGTACCCATTTATCTTAAAACCATTAGATGATGGATGCAGCTCTGCCGTTAAGCTTATCAAAAACGATATCCAGCTGGCAGCCTATTTAGATACCATGTTTAGAACTGAACTTGACATTGATCCTCAAAAAGCAAAAATCCTAGATTTAAAACCAAAGGAAGAATTTCCTAGAAAAAGAGAAGTCTTAGCAGAAGCTTTAATTCAGGCAAATGGCGCGCAAAAATTTTTAGAGATAACAGGTGGAATGATAACCCACCACAAAGGCGGTAATATAGAATATGAGATGTTTCACCCATCCGAAGCACTTGCTGGTAGTGAAATACTAAGTCTAGAGGAAAAGTTTTTAGCAGGCGAAGGACAGAATATCACGCCTGCACGATTTGCTATTGGAAACATAGATTACAATAAAGTGGCAGATCAGGTACGTTCTGATTTAAAGCGTGCGGCAAAAATATTGGAAGTAGACGGTTATTGTAGAATAGACGCTTTTGTTCGAATCTTTGATGAAAATAACATTGAAACCATTATCATTGAGATTAATTCACTGCCCGGCATGACTCCAGCAACAGCAATTTTTCATCAATCGGCATTGAATAATTACAAACCGTTTAATTTTATAGATCAGATACTGACATACGGAGTAGAAAGAAATTCAATCACTAAGACATAATATCTTGAGTTTTAAACAATTTATAAAGCACCTATTAATCATAGCACTGATTCTAGTAATTATCTTTTTAGGTTTAAACTTCTGGCTTAAAAGTTATACTAATCATGGACAGCAGCTTGTTTTGCCAGATTATGTAGGTAAACACATTACCGAAGCCACAGAGGATGCAAAAGAAAAAAGCTTCGAAATTATTGTTAACGATTCGATCCATATAGTTGGAAAACCCGGAGGAATTGTAACACGACAAAATCCCAAAAAAGATGCTAAGGTTAAAGAAAACCGTAAAGTTTACGTAACCATCACCAAATTTGATGCAGATGTGATCGAAGTAGGTAGTCTAGGAGTCATGTATGGTCAAGATTATGAAAGCAAAAAACGTGAACTTTCCTACGTCGAAATTGGTAGTAAAATAAAAAGTAGGAAATATGATCCAGGAGAACCGGATCACATCTTAGAGGTTTGGTACAAAGGTGAACCAATCATCACTAAAAATGTAGAGAAAAGAAAAGTGGCTATAGATAAGGGTGATACACTCTCTTTTGTCATTAGTCAGCGTGGAGGTGGAGAAACAGGCGTGCCTAATTTAGTTTGCAACACTTTTGCAGCAGCTCAGTTTATTTTAGAGTCAAGTCAATTAAAGTTAGGTGATGTCAAAGAAGTAGGACCCGTTTCTGATATTAACTCAGCTTATATAATCGAACAATATCCAAGTCCTGAAACGGTACAAACAGTGCCTATGGGAAGGATGTTTAACTTAACTATTCAACAAGAAAAACCACAAGATTGTCAGTAATGAATGATATAGACGTATTAGAACTCAAACAAAAAATAGATCGTGGAGATGACTTTTTATTCCTAGATGTCAGAGAAGTTCACGAATATGAGCAATTTAATTTAAACGCAAAATTAATCCCCTTAGGAAATCTAATGAGTCAATTAGATGAGCTGGAAGATTATAAAGAAAAAGAAGTAATTGTACATTGTAGATCTGGCGCTAGAAGTGGAAATGCAAAGCAACTTATGATGCAATCTGGCTTCAAAAATGTGCGTAATGTGCTGGGTGGAGTTTTGGCCTGGCAAGACCAAATAATAAAATCTTAAATTTTTCTTAACAAATAGTGTGACCTATCCATATTATCTAGTCTTAACATTATAACTGATTTTTTGACTAATTAAAATAATATAGGTTAATATGGATTTTTTAACTCAAGGAATGGAGTCCTTATCCTCCAGATTCGGTACTGTTTTACCAAACGTACTTTCAGCTTTATTACTACTAATTGTAGGTTTATTTATTGCGGGAGCATTAAGAAGATTGACTGCTAAGGCACTAAGAAGCAGTGGCTTAGACAGTAGATTTAGTTCTTCTTCTTTTTCAATGTCTAAAACTATAAGTAAACTAGTTTATTACTTAATCGTTGTTTTTGTTCTTTTAGCAGTTTTAAATATGATGGGTATAAGCAATGCTTTAGCTCCATTACAAAACATGTTAAACGAAATAACTGGATTTATTCCTAACATCTTCGCGGCTGGTATTATCGGTTTCGTAGGATATACTTTAGCAAACATCGCTAAAGAAGCTATGGGATTCGTTTCTGGTCATGTTGAAAAATACACAGACAAATATGGATTTAGCAAAGATTTTGACTTAACAGGTTTAATCAAGCAAATCGTGTTTGTAATCGTTTTCTTCCCAATCTTATTAGTAGCATTAGATACATTAAACATGAAAATGATATCTGATCCAGCTAAAAACATGTTGACATCACTATTTGATGCTATTCCAAACATTATTGCTGCGGGTATCATCTTAGGTGTATTCTACATTGTAGGAAAATTTGTAGTAGGTATTGTAAAAGAATTATTAGTAAATCTAAACATAGACAAGCATGCTGCAACTATGGGGATAGGTTCTATGACCAATGGTTCATCACTTGCAAACATCGTTGCTAATGGTTTATATGCATTTATCATGGTATTCGGTTTGATGACAGCTGTAGATAAATTAGGATTTACACAGTTAACTGATATATTAAATACAATTGTAGGAATGGCTGGAAATATTCTTTTCGGTGGATTGATTCTTTTAATAGGTAATAAACTATCTCAATTAGTTAGTGATTACTTTAAGAAATCTGATTCTCCTGCTATGGCTTCGATTGCTAGATTTGCAACTTTAGGATTATTCCTTGCTATGTCATTAAAGTATATGGGCTTAGCAGACGATATCGTTAACCTTGCTTTTGGTTTAACGCTTGGTGCTGTAGCTGTAGCCTTCGCTTTATCTTTCGGACTTGGTGGAAGAGAAGCTGCTGGAAAGCAAATGAGCAAGTTCATGGACAAGTTCTAAGAACACACTTCATATATATAAAAAGAAAGCCTACTCATTTTGAGTGGGCTTTTTTTATGGTTCAATGCTGTTTTCATTTTTTGAAGAAACCCGAAGACCTTAGGCATTTTTAGCCTAAGTATTTGTACCATTATGTTTTTCAATGTTGATTTCAAAAGGAACAGATGGATATAAGTGACATACTAAAAACCATAGAGAAAAAATACAGCCCGATTTCTGCCGAATGCTTTCAAGCCCTACTTCAGGTTATGGAAGTAAACACTTATAGTAAAGGAGAAATTATTGTTCGAGAAGGACAATATGCTAGCAAAGCATATCTAATTCTCCAAGGAAGTGCTAGAGCTTATTACCTACATAATGGAAAAGATATTTCTGATTGGTTTGCCTTCGAACACGAATTTATTAGTTCTATCGTGAGCTTCTTTGATGGGAAACCAAGCCCACATTACATTGAAGCCCTTGATAATTCTTTAATAGCCACCATCACAAAAGAATCCATAAATCAACTATCAAATGAGTACCATGAATTTGAACGATTAATAAGGCATGTGGTTACAGATACTATGCTCAAACAAAGACAAAGAATATCATCTATACTTTTTCACACAGCTGAAGAACGATATAGACAAATAGAATTAATTCATCCCGGAGTAAATCAGAAAGTGGCCCTCAAACACATTGCTTCATACCTTGGAATAACCATGGAAACCCTTAGTAGAGTAAGAAAAAATATTTCCGGAAATTGATCTATATCAATTGTTTTATTCCTTTTCTTTAAAACCTTTGTGATAAAGAAAAGCACATGAAAAATATACTGCTAATTAATGGCCACCCAGATCCAGAAAGCTATAATTGCGCACTGGCCAATGCCTATGTTAAAGGAGCAAATAATTCAACCGCTAAGCTTCAAACTATCCAGATAAACAAGCTAGATTTTAATCCTAATCTCCAATTTGGCTATCGTAAACGGACTGAACTGGAACCCGACTTATTAGATGCTCAGCAAAAACTGCTCTGGGCTGATCACATCGTATGGATTTATCCAGTCTGGTGGGGCTCAGTTCCGGCTATTTTGAAAGGATTTATAGACCGCGTATTTCTTCCTGGTTTTGCCTTTAAAAAACGTGAAGGATCTGTATGGTGGGACAAGTATTTTATCGGAAAAACATCAAGAATAATCTGTACACTTGATCAACCAACTTGGTACTATCGAATCATCAATAGAGCGCCAAGTCATCATGCTATGAAAAAGCTAACCATGAATTTTATTGGCGTAAAATCAGTAAAAATAACCAGCATTGGACCCTTAAGACTATCCAAGGAGTCATTCAGAAAAAAGTGGTTAACGAAAATAGAAGCTTTAGGAAAGGCCAATAAATAATAAATCGATGATTAAACATTTCTGAGTGCTATGCAGAAATAGTCGCTTTTGCCTAGCTGAAAAATAGACCTTCGCAGCTATTTAAAAATAACAAACTGTTTAGCAGTTGATTTATTGGGAGACATTATGATCACTCAGACTGAAGTAACCTGTTATGAAGATAGAGCGTATCAGTTATCATCGAAGGATCGCCCAACATAGATGGACCTTATACACCTCTTGTCAATCGATCAGTTAATATTATTCCTGGTTTGGCGGCAGTGCCGATTGTCAATTCTGTAGACAGTATTGAAGCTAGGTTTGTAAGAATTACTGTTACTGGAGCAGATGTCTACACAGGTACATGGGTAAGTCTTACTGAATTAAGAGTATTTGGTGAAGGTGAGCAAACCTATTCTAGTGTAAACGATACAGCTAAGAAAAATGTAAAAATATCTCCTAATCCTGCTACTGCTGAAATAACCATAGAAAGTGAGGAAGTATACGATTTAGTATCGGTTTATGATCAGTCTGGAAGAAAATTAATCCAAAGCCCAATAAAGCACTTAGTAACACTTGATGTAAGTGAACTTCAATCAGGTATTTACATAGTAAGGCTTGAGGGCAACTACAAACCACATGTTTTAAAGTTTGTAAAGCTTTAAATATTTAGCCAAAAAAGAGTGAATAGAAGATTTCTATTCACTCTTTTTTTTTACCACTTATTCATCCACATCATCGACTCTACCGGGCGAGTTACTTTTTCGACATATTTAGCGCCTACTTTCTTATTGTAAAATTGGTCCACATCACCATCAATCTTAAAATATATAAGTTGACCAATAGGCATATTCTTGTATATTCTTACGGGCTGTACACATGATATTTCCAACGTCCAAGTATTGCAAAAGCCTACATCACCTTTTCCCGCAGTCGCATGGATATCAATTCCTAATCTACCAATACTCGATTTACCTTCTAAAAATGGTACCGAATTATGGGTTTCTGTATATTCCAATGTTACTCCTAGATATAAAATACCGGGCTGTATAACATAGCCTTCATCTGGGATTTCGAAATACTCGATTTGATTATGTTTCTTAGCGTCCAAGGTCTTATTTCTATAAGTAGCTAAGGTTTTTCCTAGATGCACATCGTAGGAGTTAGTTCCTAAACATTTTCGATCGTAAGGCTCGATAACAATTTGCTTGTCTTCGATACTTTTTAATATTTGTTGGTCGGTCAGTATCATGGCTTCGTGATATCGCTTAAATTTACAGGATGACTTTTGATTTCAAAAAAATATTTGAAGATCACTCATTCGTGGCTGTTATGCATACGGATGAAGATTGGCAAAAGTACATAGATGCTTTGAATCTAAGTCAAAATGAACGGGAAGTTCTCCACACCATGAAAGACTTCCGGAAAAAAGAATGGTTAAGTGCACGAATGGCCTTTCTGCTGATGTTAGGTAAAGCACCCATTTTTATAAAAGACGAATTCGGAAAGCCATGGCTAAAAGACGATAATCACTACATCTCAATCTCCCACTCCCTTAATAAGGTAGCAATCATCTACCACTCTAAAAGAGTTGGTATTGACATTCAGCAGCGACAGGACAAAATTTTAAAATTAGCGCCCAAATTTATTTTGCCAACAGAAATTGAAGCCCTCAAATCAGAAGAAAAATTAGATTGCTTTCATTATTATTGGGGCGCTAAAGAAAGTCTTTTCAAGGCATATGGAGAGAAAAAAGTAGACTTTAAAAAACATCTTAAAGTTGATAAAATGAACCCCAAAACCTTACAAGCTGTCCAAGCCAGCATACATAAGGAAAACTATACTGGACAATATAATGTCCATTTTGAATCGTTAAATGAATACTATTTAGCTTATGTCATTGAACAATAAAATAATATTTCTACTATTGGCTATTAGTTTACTTTTTGCTTCATGTAAGGCTGACAAAACTGCTGCAGCTAATGCTGCGAGCGAGGTAGAAATGACAGATCAGGTACCCTCATCTTTTATGATGTTTTATGATCAATTCCATAGAGATAGTACTTTTCAAATGAATCGTATCTCATTTCCACTTCCCAGTCAAGCAGACAATACTCCCTGGCTTAAAGAAAACTGGTCATTGCACAGGCCGTTTAATAATCTAGGAGACGAATACTTGCGAAGTTTTGCTAATTTTTCAGGAATTATAACTGAGCGCATTATCCATAAAAGTGGTTTGTTCGAAATGAATAGAAGATTCGCTGAGTTAGGTGGTCATTGGCACTTAATTCATTACTCCGTAAAACAAGAGCAAGGAGAATGGAAAAATGACACAATTAATTAATAATATCTTTCTTTCATCAAATATTCTTGGACATAATCCTCAATTCCAGATTCCAAACTGTAGGCTGCTCCTGCATAATTACTAGCAGTTAATTTAGTCATATCTGCTTGTGTGTAATACTGATATTTATCGCGTATATCCTCAGGTGTGTCGATAAAGTCGATATCAGGGGCTAAGCCCATAGCGCTAAAAGTTGATGCAGCTAAATCGTAAAATGTTCGGGCTTTTCCAGTGCCAATGTTGTATAATCCATGCTCAGCTTTTCCTTCCATTAGATGTGTGCACATGTCTACCACATCCTTTACATAAACAAAATCCCTTTGTTGCTCACCATCAGCATAACCTTCTTTATGAGATCTAAAAAGTGACATTTTACCTCTTTTCTTAATCTGATGATAAGTATGAAAAATCACTGAAGCCATCCGCCCTTTGTGAAATTCATTAGGACCATAAACATTAAAAAATTTTAATCCGTACCAGTAAGGTGGCGTATCTTTTTGTTGCAAAGCCCATTGGTCAAAATCATTTTTAGAATCACCATAAGGATTTAATGGCTTAAAAGAACTCACCAACTCATGATCATCCTTAAAGCCAAGAGCACCATCACCATAGGTTGCTGCACTGGATGCGTATATTAAAGGGATCTGATAACGATAACATCGATGCCAAACTGCCTTGCTGTAATTTAGATTTAGTTCGTTAAAAAGGGAAACACTCATTTCTGCAGTATCCGTTCTGGCACCTAAGTGATACACTAAATCTACGTCCATGTGATGCTGGTCTAACCAGTCACCAAAAATGGTTCGATTGACTTTGGAAATGTATTGCTTTTGTTCAATGTTGCCCAACTTGTCTAATCGAGAAAAATCATCGACTAACACTAAATCATCAAAACCCAGTGCATTTAATTTACTGCATAAGGCTGAAGCTATAAATCCGGCTGCTCCTGTAACGACTATCATCTATTGGTAAGACTCAACAGATGGACAAGTACAAATTAAGTTTCTATCTCCATAAGCATTATCGATTCTTGCTACCGTCGGCCAGAATTTTCTACCCTGCTTCAAATAGTCGAGCGGATAGGCTGCTTTTTGTCGAGAATATGGATAATTCCAATCGTCTGCCGCCACACGATGTAAGGTATGTGGTGCATTGTGTAGGACATTATTATCCTGTGGATAATCACCACTAATAATTTCTTCAATTTCCGCTTTGATACCTAACATCGCCTGAATAAACATGTCAATTTCCTCAAGATTCTCGCTCTCAGTCGGTTCTATCATAATGGTTCCTGCTACCGGAAAACTCAAGGTCGGAGCATGAAAACCATAATCGATAAGTCGCTTTGCCACATCTTCCGCAGTAATGCCAAATGCTTTATAAGGCCTTAAGTCAATGATTAATTCGTGAGCACACATGCCGTCCTCTCCGGTATATAAAGTCTCGTAAGAACCATCCAAACAAGATTTAATATAATTTGCATTTAGTAGAGCAATAGCAGTTGATTGCTTTAGACCATCTGGCCCAAGCATACGTATGTAAGCATAAGAAATAAGCAAAATACTAGCACTACCATTAGGCGCTGCCGAAATGGCATCTATCGCTTTGTCGCCACCTACATTTTCATAAACATGACCTGGCAGAAATGGCGCTAATTTATCATTAACACAAATCGGTCCCATGCCCGGTCCACCGCCACCGTGTGGTATAGCAAAGGTTTTGTGTAGATTAAGATGACATACATCCGCTCCAATAGCTCCTGGTGAAGTATAACCTACCTGCGCATTCATATTTGCGCCATCCATGTAGACTAAACCACCATAATCATGAACAATATCACAAATTTCTTTAACAGCAGACTCAAACACTCCATGCGTAGATGGATAGGTAATCATTAATGCCGCTAAATTATCCTTATGTTCTTCAGCTCTTGCTTTCAAATCTGCCACATCGATATTTCCTTTCTCATCACATTGGACAACCACCACTTTCATACCACACATAACTCCACTAGCAGGATTAGTACCATGGGCTGAAGAAGGTATAAGTACTACCTTTCGATCATCGTTTCGATCTAAATGATAAGCTCGAATACTCATCAGTCCTGCATATTCTCCTTGTGCTCCTGAATTTGGCTGCAATGAACAAGCCGTAAAGCCAGTGATGTCGCACAAATATGCTCTTAGCTCAGTAAACATCTGCTGATAACCTGCTGCCTGATCTAGAGGAACAAATGGATGTATCTGACTAAACCCATCCCAACTAAGGGGCATAAGCTGAGTCGCCGCATTCAGTTTCATGGTACAAGAACCCAATGGAATCATGGAGTGTACTAATGACAAATCCTTATTTTCTAAGGACTTTATATATCGCATGATCGATGTTTCAGTCCGATACTTTTTAAAGACCTCATTATCACAAAAGCTAGTGGTTCGAACTAGTTCAACTGGTAATTTTCCTACCTCTGTGAAGTCTGGTTTAATCCCTAAAACTTCACAAATAACCTCTAAGTCCTCAAGGTGTGTTGTCTCATCTAGACTGATACTGATAAAATCTTCGCCATAAAAGAAGTTTACCTTTTGTTCGATAGCTCTTGCTCTTATGGCATCTTGTTGCATGCCTTCTATGTGGAAAGTTACTGTGTCAAACATGGTACTATTGTCCACAACAAAACCATCATTGGTTAAACCCTGGCTAAGGGCCTTAGTCAGTGAATGAATGGTATTTGCAATCGCCAACAAGCCCTCTTTACCATGGTAGACAGCATACATTCCCGCCATATTGGCGAGTAGAGCCTGCGCTGTGCAAATGTTAGATGTTGCTTTTTCTCGCTTAATATGTTGTTCCCGAGTTTGCAGTGCCATTCTTAGAGCTGGATGTTCGTCCGCATCTTGAGAAACTCCTATGATTCTGCCTGGTATTTGTCGCTTAAATTTTTCGTGCGTTGCAAAATATCCAGCATGAGGTCCTCCATAACCCAATGGTATACCAAAACGTTGTGTAGTGCCGACCACAACATCCGCTCCCCACTCTCCTGGTGGTTTAAGTAAGGATAAGGCCATTAAATCAGCGGCAACACATAAAAAGATCTCTTTAGATTCTAGTTCTATGGAATAAGCTCTATAGTCTTCCACACTTCCCTTGGCATTGGGAAACTGTAAAAAGGAAGCAAAAAATGTAGTTCCATCTAAAGGCGTTTCGTCCCATTTACCTACAACTATTTCGATATTTAAAGGGGCTGCGCGTGTTTCTAAAATGTTTTTAGTTTGCTCGAAAACTCCTTCATCTACAAAACACTTATTTATGGAGGCACCTTTGTTTCGCTTATTTTTTTGGTAGTACAACATGGCCATAGCCTCCGCCGCCGCGGTACCTTCATCTAACAGTGATGCGTTAGCTAAAGGCATCCCAGTAAGATCCGAAACTACCGTTTGAAAGTTTAATAAACTTTCTAATCTACCCTGTGCTATTTCTGCTTGATATGGAGTGTATTGTGTATACCATCCTGGATTTTCCAAGATATTTCGAAGAATCACAGAAGGTGTAATTGTGTTATAATACCCTTGACCGATGTATGACTTAAAAACACTATTCTTTGCTGCTAAGGATTTTATGTGATTTAGATATTCATACTCAGACATAGCCGCTGGAACATCCAATGATTTCTCAGATCTTATGTTTTTAGGAACTGTTTTATCTACTAATTCTTCTATACTTTTTGCTCCTATTTTAGACAACATTGTAGCAGTATCATCTCCATGCACTCCTATGTGCCTTTTGTCGAACGATCCAGTTTGGTTCTGTTTCATTGTAAGCTGATTATTAGACTGACAAAATAAGTTATTCTTATAATAATAGTGAAGCTATTTAAGAGATAATTGTTCACCATTATATGTGGAAAAATAAATTTATAATGGCTTGATAGTGAGAAGCACAGAAATAAAAACCTGTAATTGACTGATTATAAACCCTTTCCTATTTAATATAGAAATCAAAAAGTGTTTGGCCTTGCAATGTTCCAACTAAATGATCTCCTATAGATACTGGACCTACACCTGCAGGAGTGCCGGTATAGATTAAATCACCTTGTTGCAAGGTAAAGAATTTAGAAATATGGACGATCAGGGTGTCAAAATTGAAAATCATATCCTGCGAAGATCCATCTTGAACTAATACATCATTTTTAAATAACTGGAATTTGATATTTTCTTCAGTAGGTAAGTTTACAAATGAGCTAAGTGCAGCTGAATTATCAAATCCTTTAGCTATTTCCCAAGGGTGTCCTTTTTCCTTAAGCTTTGATTGTAAATCCCTTGCGGTAAAATCAATCCCTAGAGCTATAGATTCGTAGTAATCTTTTGTAAAAGCTGGCTGGATGTATTTTCCGTTCTTTTTTATTTTTAAAACTAACTCCAATTCATAGTGAACATCCTCGGAAAATTCAGGTATGTAGAATGGATCGTTGTTTCTTAGTAAAGCAGTAGGTGGTTTCATAAACACTAGCGGTTGCTTTGGAACCTGGTTGTTCAGTTCCTTGGCATGGTCTACGTAATTTCTCCCAATGCAGAAAATTTTCATGGCTTAGAATTTCACGTTTAGCAAGCCGCATAAATCTTTTACTTCTCGGACAGTCTCTTGTGCTCTTTTTCGTATTTCAGCTGAGGACTGTTTAATCTGATACTTGATTTCCTTTTTGTTAGCCTCTAAGTTTTTTCGATTTTCAACGAACTTTCGGTTGAGTTCCAGTAGGGCGTCAGCTGTGGCATCTTTTAGATCCACATATTTTAATTGACCATTTGTGTGATCTTGCATTAAGGTATTATGCGTTTCGTCTTTACCACATGCTTTTAATAGTTCAAACAGGTTAGCTACACCTACACTCATTTCACCTTCTGGAGTATCTCCCGTATCTGTCACGGCACTTCTAATTTGTTTTTTCAATCTTGCTTCTTCTGCAAACACGCTGATGTAGTGTTTTTCACCAGCACTTTTGCTCATTTTTCTTGTGGGATCTGCAGTAGATTTTATTTTTGGCGTTTTTGTCAATAGTGTTTCAGGTAAAACAAAATACTCCTTTCCTACTTGATTATTAAAGCGATTGGCGATTTCTCGGGTAAGCTCTAAATGCTGTTTTTGGTCCTCTCCCACTGGCACAAAATCCGCTTTATAAATAAGAATGTCTGCTGCTTGCAAAACGGGATAATCAAAAAGACCTACACTTATAAAACCAGCTGCTTTTTCTTGGCTGTTGTTGCTTTTATCTTTAAACTGAGTCATGTTTTCAACCCTTCCCATTGCCGCAAAGTTGTTAAATATCCATCCTAGCTCGGCGTGTTCTGGCACTAAAGATTGGATAAACAAATTCTCTGCTTTTACGCCGACAGCCATTAGATTAAAAATCATGGCCCATGTATTTACCCTTAGTTTTTTAACATCATACGGCATGGTCATCGCGTGATAGTCCACCACTCCAAACATACATTGATAATCAGCTTGTAAGTCTACCCAGTTTTTACTGGCGCCGAAGTAATTGCCAAAATGCATATCTCCCGTAGGTTGTATACATGATAATACTCTCTTCATTAGTTTTGGTTTTTACTATTCGACAATAGCAATACAAGAAATCTCAACATTGACAAACTTAGGCAAGTTAGCCACTTCAACTAAAGCTCTGCAAGGTGCTGTATCGTCATTAAAATATTCACCATATACTGCATTAATTCTAGCATAGTCGTTCATATCAGAGACAAAGACTGAGCATTTTAAGACATTTTCAAAATTAGTACCTGCCGCTTCTAAAACAGCACCAAGGTTTTTCATAACCTGATGAGTTTCTTCTTCTATGCTTCCCATTTTCATTTCTCCTGATGCAGGATCTAAAGCTATCTGTCCAGACACATATAATGTATCATTATGCAAAGTCGCCTGATTGTAAGGACCTATCGGAGCAGGTGCCTTATCAGTAAAGATTATTTTTTTCATAATATCAAAATCATGTATATAAATAGAAAAAGCTCCTCTTCCAAGTAATTAGAAGGGAGCTTCGGGTTTTATTCCTTTAGAAGTTCGACTTAATCTTCGTCCTCTACGGCATATTCAACCACCATCTTCCCTTTATAGAAAAGATTACCTTCATGCCAGTATGCACGGTGGTATAAATGTGGCTCGCCAGTTGCTTTGCAAGTAAGTACGTGTGGTACTTCTGCTTTCTTGTGCGTTCTTCTTTTTCTCTTACGTTGCTTTGATATCCTACTCTTCGGATGTGCCATAGCGTATGTTATTTAGTTTTCAAACTTGATTTCCTTCAAAGAGTCCCATAGAGATCCTTTGTCGTCATCTTTTTCTTCAGTATTTAAATAGTCCAATGTTGTTTTATCACAAGGTTGCTCCTCCTCTTTCATATCCTCGCAATCGATGGTTTTCACAATGGGTACTTGTAGACATATAGATTCATACAAGTATTTTGCCACATTGAATTCAAAATCCCCAACTAGGATAAAAATTACATTGTCCACCATTTTTCGTTCTTCACCAACCTTAATCACAAAATGCTCTTCAGCACTCAAATCAAGACTGATATCAGCCGTACATCGATCACAACTGGTCAGCATTTTACCCTCAATCGAATAAAATAAATCAAAATGTCCAGTCATTCGCTCGACTCTCACTTTCGCAAGAAATTCGCCTTTATCAATGTCACCAAAATCAAAGGCAGAAAACACCTCTTCATCTAGTTTAAACTCAAAATTATGAGTTCCACCTTTCAACCCTTGGATGGGTATTGAAAAATGTTTAAGCCGTTTCATCTACAAAGAACTTTTAAATGGGCTGCAAAGATAAATTTATTTTTTTAGAAAAATCTATTCTTTTCTAAAAAATACGGGGCTAGTAAGACCTTATTTGTATCGTCTAACCTTCGATTGCTTCTTTGTACAATATAGGTCTAGGGTATTCTTCCTTCAATGTTTCCTTAATTACATCGAAAGCCGTAACTACTCCTTTAAGCTCATTTCGAAGGTTCACCACAGGAATTGTTTTAAATCGCTTGGACATAAATAATTCTGCAGCCGTACCTACTTTATCTTTAGGTGTAATACGTAATACATTGGTGGTCATAACATCACCTACTTTTTTACTTTCATCGTAATCTTTAGAGTTATGGTGTTTCCATAAATCATAGCTGGTAATTAATCCCATCAATTTTCCATCATCTACAACCGGGACTTGCTGAACTTGGTTGCTAATCATTTTGCTTGAAACTTCAGAAAGTGTTTCATTGGAGTGAACGGTTAATGGATCCTTTGTCATGATTGCTCTTACTTCTTGGTTCATCATAATAGATAGGTTTTATTGGTTATCTCTTTAATTTAACTAAAAAACACCGTTAAACCAAGCTTTAGCGCAACATTTCACCAATTAGACATCATTGTTTGAATCCATTTCTAGCTCTAAAAAAACAACATTGGCCAAAATCAAAAATATTCAAAGCGTCATTATTTCAATAATGAAAAATAAATTCCATCTTTGCACCATAAATAATTAAACTATGGGCAGAGGAGATAGAAAAACTAAAAAAGGAAAGATCACAAAAGGATCTTACGGTAATTCTAGACCAAAACAGAACAAGGTAGAGAAAGCTAAAAAAGCTTAATTACCCAATCATTTCTTCGGGTTTTACCCACTCATCAAATTGGGCTTCCGTTAAATAGCCTAATTGTACAGCTGCATCTTTTAAGGTAGTCCCTTCTTTGTAGGCCTTTTTTGCTATTTCAGCAGCTTTATCATATCCTATTTTTGTGTTCAATGCCGTAACCAGCATTAATGAGTTATTCAATAAATGAGTAATTCTCTCTTGATTAGGTTTTAATCCTGCAATGGCATTTTTACTAAAGCTTAAGGCAGCATCCCCTATTAATCTTGAAGACATTAAAAAATTGTAAATCATCATAGGCTTGAAAACATTCAATTGGAAATGCCCATTACTTCCACCCACATTAATCGCTACATCATTACCCATAACCTGAGCCATAGCCATAGTAAGTGCTTCTGATTGGGTAGGATTTACTTTACCAGGCATAATCGAAGAACCTGGCTCGTTAGCAGGAATTGTGTATTCTCCAATGCCACATCTTGGACCAGAAGCAAGCATTCTAATATCATTACCAATTTTCATCAAGGATACAGCCACCGTTTTTAATGCGCCATGGGCTTCCACTATGGCATCGTGAGCAGCTAGTCCTTCAAATTTGTTTTCCCCAGTCCTAAACGGCAAACCACTAATATCCGCAATTTCCTTTGCTACCATCACATCATAGCCTTTGGGTGTGTTTAAGCCAGTACCTACCGCAGTACCTCCCAAAGCAATTTCTGCTAGATGATCGAGCGTATTTTCTATCGCTTTAATTCCGTGGTTTAACTGGGAAACAAATCCAGAAAGCTCTTGACCCACTGTTAAGGGTGTTGCATCCATGAAGTGTGTTCTTCCAATTTTTACCACATCCTTATAGGCTTCTACCTTCTCAGCAAAAGTATCTCGAAGTGTTTTTAATCCTGGCAAACAAACATCAACTAAGGACTTATAAGCTGATATATGCATGGCTGTAGGAAAGGTATCATTTGATGACTGTGATTTATTTACATCGTCATTGGGGTGCATTGATTTTTTTTCATCCAATAGCGAACCGCCATTTAAAACATGAGCTCTGTTAGCTATCACTTCATTTACATTCATATTGGATTGGGTTCCAGAACCAGTCTGCCACACTACCAAAGGAAACTGATCGTCCAGAGATCCATCCTTTATTTCTTGGCATACCTTAGCTATTAAATCACGTTTTGTAGGATCTAATACACCCAATGCTGCATTAGTCCTTGCTGCAGCTTCTTTTAATACGGCGTACGCTTGAATGACTTCTCTAGGCATTGTTTGTCCACCTATTTTAAAGTTTTCTATTGATCGTTGGGTTTGTGCTGCCCAATATTTATCTGCTGGCACATCTACATATCCAATTGAATCTTTTTCCTTTCTAAATGAGCTCATTTATTAATTTTTTACAAATGTAATTAAGAAAAATGGTTGTTTTTCTTAGAGTTGGTATGAACTTCTTACTTTTGATTTGTTATATATAAGAGAATCATTCAATAAACATAAAAAGAATACAATATGGCTTTCGAACTACCACAACTAGGATATGCACATGATGCATTAGAACCACACATAGATGCAAAGACAATGGAAATACATCATGGTAAGCATCATAATGGATACACAAACAAATTAAATGCTGCTATCGAAGGCACAGATTTAGCTGGAAAATCGATTGAAGATATTCTTACTGGTTTAGACATGAACAATGGCGCAGTAAGAAATAATGGGGGTGGATTTTATAATCACTGCTTATACTGGGAAGTATTAAACCCAAATGATAAAGGAAGGTTATCTGGCGCTTTACTCGAAGCAATCAATAAAGCTTTTGGTTCTAAAGAAGGATTTGAAGAAAAATTTGCTGCCGCAGCAAAAACTAGATTTGGTTCTGGATGGGCATGGTTATGTGCACATAAGGATGGAACTGTAGAGGTTTGCTCAAGTGCAAATCAAGACAACCCACTAATGCCAGGAATAGGTTGTGGAGGAACACCTATTTTAGGGATTGATGTATGGGAACATGCTTACTATCTAAATTACCAAAACAGAAGACCTGATTATGTTACCGGGTTTTTAAGTTTGGTAAACTGGAATGTAGTGGAGAAAAAATATGAAGCTTTGGTTGGCTAAAACCAACTACCAACTCGCTATAAATAAAAGGTGCTACATATTTGTAGTGCCTTTTTTTATGCCCGCTTTTTAGCTTGCTAATTTTGTGCTCATTGTTAAAATTCTTACATTCAAATTAAAATCAGAACAAATGGATACTACGTTTAAAAATGTGTTAGCCGTTATTGCCGGTGTAGTTATAGGTGGAATTGTAAATGGCGGATTAATTAACTTAACAGATGGATTGATTCCTGTGCCCGAAGGTGTGGACGTAAATGACGTAAATAGCATCCGAGAAAATATTCACCTGTATTCCCCAAAGCATTTTCTTTTGCCTTTTCTAGCGCATGCTTTAGGCACTCTAGTTGGAGCATTTGTAGCTGCAAAAATAGCCGCTAAGAACAAACTAAATTATGCACTAGTTATTGGTTTTTTCTTTCTACTTGGAGGAATTACTATGGTTTATATGGTAGGAGGTCCAGCATGGTTTATTGCTTTAGACTTAATCGTAGCCTATGTTCCAATGGCTTGGTTAGGAGCTAAAATCGCTGGAACTAATTAGTGATCTATAGACGTATCTCCCCAAATTCTTTTCCATAAATCACCTACAAATCCTTCTTCACTATCTGGAGGTGGGCCACCTTGCTCGTTCATCATCACCAGTTCGCCATCTATTTCTTCTAACTCAAACTTGAATACATAATTATTAGGGTCATCAAGATTGCTAAAATCAAAAGGACCATATCGCATGTCACTAAACATTAACTTATTATCACTATTTATGCCTAAAGTGTAATAGTTATCCGAAAACCATTTGAGCGTTTTTATGGAATGATTATCCTCAAATCCTTCAATTAAATGATCGTTTTTATTGGTAAACTTTAAGGTCATTTCCTTAGAGGGGTCGAAAAAAGAATAACGCCCAAACACTAAGTTGGAATCTGTTTCAGCAACGCAGTACCATAAGACATTATTGATTATAGTAGGTGTTACTAGACTGCGATTTACTTGTATGCCAGCAGCATCTAAATTATTATGAAACACTTGCTTTACCCTAGATTGATTAATAAAGGTCAAACACATATACAAGCTACTAATGATAATCCCTGCCCAATTGATTCTTGAGCGCCAAGGATTTTCTTTCTTAAAAAATGAGGCAACTATCAAGCACAATAAAAAAGGAGTAGTATAACTTGGATCAGCCACAGATATGTTGTTCCATGCGACCCTATAATCGCTAAACGGGGCAAATAACTGGGTACCATAGACGGTAAAGCAATCTAAGATTGTGTGGGTAATAAAACATAAAAAGAAAAATAATATCCACTCCCTTAATGTAGCCGTAGGTTTGAGTATGGGTCGATCAAAATACCTACGCCTGATAAACAAATAAGCACCTGCAAAGGTCACAACTGCCATACTGGTCAGACTGATTTGACCTACTAACTCTCCTTGTGTTCCTAAATAAATTAATCCAATTCCCACAGCCGCCATAAAAATCCCTCGGACAATAACAGCAAACCATTTATGTCCGGACGATTTATACATTTCATGGACAAACCAGCCCATAATTACTCCAAACACTACAGCAAAAAAAATACTATGCGTAATGCCTCGATGTGCTGCTAATCCTTGTAGCTCGGTTAGCCATAGATTTGAGACTACATCTAAATCTGGAATTGTACCAGCTATAGCTCCCCACAGCATTGCTCGGTTACCTATTTTCTTACCTAGCACTGCTTCTCCAACGGCAGCACCAAGAACAATCTGGGTTAGTGAATCCATATTACGCTTTAATAACTGTAGTTAAAGCGATAGATGAGGCTTTTTGTTCAGCAGATTTCTTATTATAATCTTCAGCAGTAGCTAATTCTTTGCCATCTACATTTACACCTACTTTAAATCGGTCTCTTTTGTCAAACTTATATTTGTTAATTAATACAAATTCGACCGCTTTTCCATTCTTCTGACACCATTCTAAGAGTCGGCTCTTATAATTATCGTCTAGGACTTCAAGGGCTTTCACATCTAGATGTTGCATCAAAATTTTCTTAATAATGTAGTTGCGGGTTCCATCGTATCCTTTCTCAATATAAATGGCCCCAATAAGAGCCTCTAGGGCGTTACCCTTCATAGAATTTGATAAACTGCCTAGTGTGTATTCTGATAAAACTAAATCTAAGCCCATATTGTCCGCAATCATATTAAGCGTTGAACGCTTGACAATTTTTGAACGCATTTTTGTTAAAAAACCTTCGTCTTGAGTTGGGTATTTCTTAAATAAATATTCAGCTACAACTGTAGATAGAACGGCATCTCCTAAGTACTCAAGACGTTCGTTATTATATCTGAATTTTTTATCTGTCTTTTGGCCATTCAAAGATTTATGCGAAACAGCCATCTTAAATAAGGCTAAATGTGAGGGAACAAAACCGAGTACACTTTTTAACTTAGAAGCTAAATTTTTATCTTCTGATATGGTATAGTTATAAATTTTCTTGAAAATGCGCACTCACTAATCTTTATATCTTGACACTACAACCGTAGCATTATGGCCTCCAAAGCCAAATGTATTACTTATTGCAATATCAACCTTACGTTCTTGCGCCTCATTTAGTGTTAAATTTAACTTTTCATCAATTTCCGGATCAAATGTCTGATGATTTATAGTTGGCGGAACTACATTATCCTGAATAGCAAAGATACAAGCTAAAGCTTCGATCGAACCAGCAGCTCCAAGCAAATGACCTGTCATAGATTTAGTCGAACTAATATTTAATCCATGTGCTTTATCTCCAAAGACTTTTTTGATTGCCTTGGTTTCAGCAATGTCCCCGAGCGGCGTGGATGTTCCATGCACATTTACATAATCCACTTCATCAATATTCAATTTTGCATCTTCCAAGGCAACTTTCATAACATTCCTTGCTCCTAGACCTTCCGGGTGCGGTGCTGTAATATGATGTGCGTCAGCCGTCATTCCTACACCTACGATTTCACCATAAATTTTTGCACCTCTAGCCTTGGCGTGCTCAAGTTCTTCCAAAATTAATGCTCCAGCTCCTTCACCTAAAACAAATCCATCTCGGTCTTTATCAAATGGCCTTGATGCACGCTGAGGATCATCATTTCGTGTAGATAATGCTTTCATAGAAGAAAAACCACCCATTCCAGCTTTAGTCACTGCAGCTTCTGATCCTCCCGCAATAATAATGTCTGCTCTTCCCATTCTGATATAATCAGATGCGTTTATAATAGCATGTGAAGATGACGCACAAGCCGAGACCGTTGCATAATTGATGCCCCTAAAACCATATTTTATAGAAATATAACCAGGCGCGATGTCTGCAATTAATTTTGGGATTAAAAATGGGTTATATCTTGGAGTTTCTGATTGGCTCAATGCCGCAGCACTTACTTCTGACTCGATCGTTTCAAAACCACCGATTCCTGAACCCCATATCACGCCTGCTTTATCTAAATTAATTTTTTCAATGTCTATTCCTGCATCTTGCATGGCCTCATCAGCCACAATCATCGCATATTGAGTAAAGGGATCCATTCTTCTAGCTTCCCTTCTGTCTAGATGATCAGCTATATTTAAGTCTTTGATTTCACAAGCAAACCTAGTTTTAAAATGGGTAGCATCATATTTGGTAATTAATCCCGCTCCACTAACTCCATTAAATAAATTAGTTTTAAAAGTCGGAATGGTATTTCCAATCGGGGTTAAGGCGCCGATTCCTGTGACAACAACTCTTTTCATCTTAATTATTTAAGCTTGTGTAATGAGTGCCAAAGTTATAAAGCTTGGGCTAAATGATTGCAGTAATAACCATTTAAAGAAACAGCCAAAACCAAATAAATGATTTTGACTGCCTTTTTTCTTTAGTTCTAGAGAAAAACGATGGTAATCCTAGCTATCTGAACTTAAGTATTTGATAGCTTCTCCTACCGTAGAAATATTCTCAGCTTGATCATCAGGAATAGAAACGTCAAATTCTTTTTCAAATTCCATGATCAATTCCACAGTATCTAGTGAGTCAGCTCCTAAATCGTTGGTAAAGCTTGCACTTTCAACAACTTCAGATTCGTCAACTCCTAATTTCTCGACAATAATGTTTTTTACTCTATCAGCAATATCTGACATAATACAATTTTTTAGTGGGCGCAAATTAAATGAACAAAATCATTTAAAACAAGTATCATGCTAAGTTTTTAGTTCCAAATGCATACATATTGTTTTACATTATATGAACAATTAATATTAACATAATGCGCAAATAAGACAATATTGTCAAAAAAAGCATGATTTTTGAAGCTTAATACGAAAGAACTATTATGGCTTTAAAATCTAAAATTTTGCATCAGAACACTAAAATTGTGGCCACATTAGGGCCAGCATCAGATAGCAAGGAGAATTTATTAAAACTTATACAGGCAGGTGCTGATGTTTTGCGTCTCAATTTTTCTCATGGAAATCATGAAAATAAGAAAGAAATCATCCAAAGGATTCAAGAAATAAATGAAGAACATGGTCTTCACATAGGAATTCTAGGAGATTTACAAGGACCTAAGCTACGTGTGGGTGAGATGAAAGATGGTGGTGTAGAAGTTAAAACAGGTGAAAAAATCACCTTTGTAAATACTCCATGTGTAGGTACAATCAAAAAAACCTACATGTCTTATGAGTCTTTTGCAGCTGATGTACAAGTAGGAGAAAAAGTACTTTGTGATGATGGTAAGTTAGAATTTGTGGTTGCAGAAACCGATGGAAAATCTAAGGTTGTGCTTGAAGCTACTTTTGGTGGAATCCTAAAATCCAATAAGGGAGTGAATCTTCCTGATACTAAACTTTCCTTGCCTTCGCTTACCAAAAAAGATATAGAAGACTTAAAGTTTATTTTAACCCAACCAATAAACTGGGTTGCACTTTCTTTTGTCAGAGAAGCCAAGGACATTGTCCAATTAAGAGACTTTTTAGTGCGCGGAGGACACAAAGCTAAGATCATTGCTAAAATCGAAAAGCCAGAAGCTGTATTAAACATAAAAGACATTATAAAGGAAACAGATGCAGTTATGATAGCAAGAGGAGACCTGGGAGTAGAAGTGCCGCTAGAACAAGTCCCTTCGATTCAGAAGCGTATTATATCGATGTGCATTCAAAAAGCTAAACCTACCATTGTTGCCACTCAGATGATGGAAAGTATGATCACCAACCCTTCACCCACTAGAGCAGAGGTTGCTGATGTTGCCAATGCTGTTTTAGATGGAACAGACGCGGTCATGTTAAGTGGAGAAACGTCAGTTGGTATGCACCCTGATGTGGTGGTCCAACACATGAGTAGAATCATTGCAGAAGCAGAAAAAAATTACGAATTACAAGATAAACGACCAAAACCCAACAGAAAATCAGTAACCTACAACTCGGATACAATCTGTATTAATGCAGCAAAAATTGCCAGTGATATCCGAGCAAAAGCTATCTCGGGTTTAACCATTTCAGGTCATACAGCATTTAGAATCTCCAGCTATCGTCCTAAATCAAGAATCTTTATTTTCTCGCCAGAAAAGCATATGTTGGCTACGATGAATCTTATTTGGGGTGTTAAATCATTCTACTACGATAAATTTACAACCACAGATGACACCATTGAAGACATTGCAATGATTCTAAAAAAGCATAAACATGTCAAAGTGGGAGACTCAATGGTAAACACGGGTTCCATGCCGCTTCACAAAAGACCTCGGACCAATATGTTAAAAATCACCGTTATAGAATAATCTGCCATAATTATTTGTTTGTTAGTTTGACAATGGATAAATTATCTTTGTAGTCTATTATACCTAAACGAACTAAATGAATAAATTGATTGGAATCCTCTTGCTAGGATTTTTAAACTTTGTTAGCTATGCTCAGGTCGGCATTTACACCGAGGATGACATAGCCCTGCAAAGTCAATACTTATCTTCTGAATTAGCAAAATATCAGTTAAATCCTGAGGAGCAAAAAAAGGCTTTAAACACTGCTATCGAAGATGACCGAAGCAACCATGCAGCCTATTATCAATTAGCTAGACTAGAGCTAAATAATGAAAACTATAAATCTGCGCTCACTTACATAGAAAAAGCCATTGGGCTACAATCATCAAACAAATGGTATTATTTGCTCGCCGCTGATATTTGCCAATTACAATTGGACTTTAAAGGAGCTAATGGTTTTATCACAAAAGCTTTAAAGTTAGAACCTAAAAACACAGCGCTAAAATATCGTGTGTCCAATAATTACCTTAAAAATGGTAATCCAAATTTAGCGATCAAAACATTGGAAGAAATAGAACAACAAGTAGGTTTCAATGAAAAAACAAGCTATTTAATGCTTGACATTTTAAATGAAAACAAACAATTCGAAGAAAGCATTTCGGTATTGAAAAAGCTAACAAATATCTACCCTAAAGATGTTAATCATTTAAACAATCTTGCAAATCAATATATCCTGCTGGGTCAGCAACAAGAAGCGGCTACTATAAGAGAAAAAATCCTAAGCATCGATCCGGATAACGTAGAAGCAAATATTGCTCAACTTCAAGAAACAAACACAGAAACTTCTGAAGAAAGCCAATACCTATTTGCCATCAAACCTCTCATCAGCAATAAGTCGATCCCTTTTGATGATAAAATCAAGGAGTTAATCCCTTATGTAGAGCAAATAGACGTCAATGATAAAGAGTCTACCGATGCCCTCAGAGCAATATCTGAGACATTAGTGGCTAATTATCCAGATGAAGCTAAAGCTCACGCTATAAAAGGTGATATCATGTACATTACCGGTGAGTCTGAAGCAGCATTAAAAAGTTACAACAAAACACTTTCATTAAACGATAGAGTTTATTCGGTTTGGGCACAAAAACTCGAAGTGCTTTATACCTTATCCGACTACGAAGAATTACAATCGTTTGCTGAGAAGACAATCGATTATTACCCGAACCAATATGATGCTTATTATTGGCATCAAGTATCGTCAATTTTACTTAATAAAATAAAAGATACTGCGCTCTATGAAGAGGAAGTAACCTTCATGATTGGCAATAATCAGCTCATGAAGAATAAGTCCATCGTGGTTAATTCCCTCAAAGCTTTGAAAGAAAACAAAGCTAAGGAAGCCTATTCTCAAATCAGTGAATTAGATACAGAATACATAAAGTCTGATCCATTTATTGCAGAGATTTTTGGAGATATCCTCGCAGCAAATAACCAGACCGACGAAGCCTTGAAATATTGGAAAATCTCAAAAAACATTGGCAACAATTCAATTAGGGTAAATGAAAAAATGCAATAAGCATTTAATACAAAACTTGTGTGTATTAGCTTTTTTATTTGCTTTCCTTCTTGGCTTTTCACAAACAAAAGAATCATTAGAGTCACAACGTATTCGCATTAATCAAGAAATTGAAAATGCGAATAAAGTGCTGCAAAAAAACGCCCAAACTAAGCAAGCAACCTTGGACCAATATGCAGTAGTCGAACGCCAAATAGCATCAAGAAAACAACTCATAGAAACCATAAATCAAGAATTAGATCTAAATAAACAAAGCATTGTCAATACGGAATTAGCTTTAGATTCAGTCAGCCTACTCCAGGAAGAATTAAAGGAAACATATGCCGCCCTTCTCCGTAAGAGGTATATAACTTTAAAACAAGATGCTAAATGGCAAATGATACTTTCCGCTGATGGTTTTAAAAACGCTTTTTTAAAATGGCAATATTATCAACAACTTGATGCCTATTTCCTGCAGAAAAAGAATGAGTTAAAAACGGTTTCTGACAACTACTATTCATTAGCAAATCAGCTTAACGCTGATCAATCGTTTAGAGATTCACTCATGCAGCAAGAGCTTGCTCAAAAAAATGAACTTGACAACTCCCTTAATCAAAAAACAGCCATTATAGCTAGTTTGGAAACAAAAAACAGTGAACTAAAACAACTACTCAAAAAGAAAAATGCTGCCAGAGAAAAACTGAATAAAGCTATAGAAGACGCTATAGAAACAGCTATGACCTCAAAAGCACCCACAAATACCATTAACAACAATAAGTCAAATAGCTTAAAAAGTGGCACCAGCTTGAACAACAAACTAGCATGGCCAGCTAAAAATGGTAACATCGTATCTACTTTCGGCCGTCAAGCACATCCGAGCATTAAAGGTTTATACATTGAAAATAATGGCGTGGATATTAGACTGTTTGATGATAAAAACGCCTACGCTGTGGGTGAAGGAGTGGTGATAAGCATTCAAACGATTCCTGGACATGATATTATGGTTATGGTGCAGCATGCTGATTATTACTCCATATATTCAAAACTAAAGACTAGCTTTGTAAGCATTGATCAAAGAGTGAATCAAGGACAAAGCATCGGTGAAGTAACTAGTGAAGAAAACGGCACAACAAAACTTCATTTTGAAATATGGCAAGGCAAAACCAAACTTGATCCTTCTCTCTGGCTTAAGTAATTCACTATGGGAAACGATTGGAATTTAGGAAAGAAAAAGAAACAAGGGCTTAAAAAAGAAGTCGAAAAAGCCGTACTAGTAGGTCTTGTAACCCAATTACAAACCAGTGAACAAGTACAGGAATATTTAGACGAACTAGAATTTCTTGCTGAAACTGCAGGAGCTAAGACCATCACCAGAGTTGTTCAAAAATTAACACACCCTGACAAACGGACTTTTGTTGGAAAAGGAAAATTAGAAGAAATAAAGGCGATTGTCGAATCAAGAGAAATAGACTTGGTCATTTTTGACGATGACTTAACCGGTAAACAAACCAATATTCTCGAAGAAGAATTAAAAGTCAAAATAGTTGATAGGAGTAGCCTAATCCTCGATATTTTCGCCGCGAGAGCCCAGACAGCTCAAGCAAAAACCCAGGTGGAATTAGCGCAAATGCAATACTTACTACCAAGGCTTAGAGGACTTTGGACTCACTTAGAAAGACAACGTGGTGGTATCGGTATGAGAGGTCCTGGTGAGCAAGAAATAGAGACAGATAGACGTATCGTGCGAGACAAGATTTCTCTTCTTAAAAAGAAATTGGAAAAAATCGATCTGCAAAATGTAACTCAGCGTAAAAATAGAGGACAAATGATTCGGGTAGCTTTAGTTGGGTATACCAATGTCGGGAAATCTACCTTAATGAACGTGCTTAGTAAATCAGCTGTTTTTGCAGAAAATAAACTCTTTGCTACACTTGACACAACCGTGCGAAAAGTGGTTTTTGGAGCCATGCCTTTCTTGCTTTCTGATACGGTTGGATTTATCAGAAAGCTCCCGCATCATTTAGTGGAATCGTTTAAATCTACGCTGGATGAAGTGCGCGAAAGTGACATAATTTTGCATGTTGTAGATGCATCACATCCACAGTTCGAAGATCAAATGAAGACTGTTACAAAAACTATGTTGGATCTTCAATCATCCGATAAGCTTACCTTAATTGTACTTAATAAAGTGGACCAATATCGTGATCGGTATTTCGACAAATTGCTTGATGAAGCCACTAAAAAACAATTGTTGGATGGATTATTAGCCAGAATACAAGAAGAATTCCAACATCCAGCCATCTTAATTTCGGCTAAAGAAAAAGAAAATATAAATGGTTTAAGAGAAACGATGCGACTAATGATCGAAGATCAATACAATGTACGTTATCCATACCAGACAAAATATTGGTAAACATGAACAATGCTATTCTAGAAAAATATGCCCAACTTCTTGTTGATTATTGCGTAGAATTAAAGGCTGGAGAAAAGCTGTTTGTACGCAGCACAATGCTGGCTGAACCATTAGTCAAAGAAATTTATCGGTATGCACTCCGAAAAGGGGGCATTGTGGAATACGATTTAGCCTTTCAAGGGAGAAATAAAATTTTCCATCAAGAGGCTGGTGAGGCAGCACTCAAGCATCTGCCTACTTTGCAGGCTGAGGCCATGCGTCATTTTGATGCCTATATTTTTATCCGAGCTCCCTATAATCTTATGGGCGATCAGGATTTAAACAAAGAAAAAAGTGCTTTACGAAGAGCTAGCATGCAGCCCATTAATGATCTATATTTCGAACGCACAGCTGATCGATCATTGAAGAGATCCTTATGCCAGTATCCGACAAGCGCCTCAGCACAAGTGGCTAGAATGTCACTGGAGGAATACAGCCAATTTGTGTTTAACGCCTGTTATTTATATGAAGATGAACCAGCAAAACACTGGAAAGAAGTAGGCAAAAAGCAACAAAAAATAGTAGATTTTCTAAATAGCAAATCCATTATCCGATATAAAAATGAACGCTCAGATATACAGTTTTCGGTAAAAGGGAGGACATGGATAAATTCTGATGGAAAAACGAACATGCCTTCTGGTGAGGTGTTTTCTGCACCCGTGGAAGATAGTGTAAACGGCATTATTTATTTTAGCTATCCAT
Source organism: Saprospiraceae bacterium (assembly GCA_020629035.1). GTDB lineage: Bacteria > Bacteroidota > Bacteroidia > Chitinophagales > Saprospiraceae > JAHDDO01. The sequence goes on from JAHDEC010000005.1 coordinate 137,447, forward strand.
CTATCTATTCAGGCTATGAAGTCAGTGGAATCGAACTTACTGTAAAAGATGGAAAGATTATTCAAGCAAAAGCAGAGAAAGGGCAAGAGTTCTTAGATAAAATCTTAAAAATAGAAGGTGCTAATTACTTTGGTGAAGTAGCTATTGGAACAAACTATCAGATCCAACGAGCCACCGGAAACATTCTTTTTGACGAAAAAATTGGCGGAACCATCCACATGGCTGTGGGACAATCCTATTTACAAGCTGGAGGTAAAAATAAATCAGTTATCCATTGGGATATGATCACTGACATGAAAAAAGAAGGGGCTATCTATGCAGATGGTGAACTTATCTATGAAAACGGTCAGTTTATTTTTTAAATAAAAAAAGCCTGACGTTAGGATAACTATCGGGCTTTTGCTTTGTCTGCTATAATCTAGCTTAGTTTCTTTTATTTTCAAGTTTCCTCTGTTCTTTTTGCTCTATTTTATTGCGTACCCTCCTTAAGAGCTCTCGCTTAAACTTTTCTTCTACTTGCATTAGTTTTACGATCTTTTTCTTGGTTAACTTACCATCTATATTGCTAATAAATTGACGCCTTAACTGCAGTTTTTTTTCTTCAAAATCTAATTTTTGGTCAATTAGTTTTCCAGCATCTGCTTCAGAAATATCATCCAAGAAACCTTCATCCTGTCTAAATTCCTTTTTTAAGGCTTTAAGCTCCTTTTCGTAGATATTATATTCAGGCCAAAACACTTGTGATTCCTCTGGACTTAAATTTAATTCTTGGGTTATAAAAGCAATTTTCATCGACTCCATTCGATCAGAATTACCTTTGTTTCTTCTTTCTTGTGCTGACAAATTAATGGCGAAAGAAAAACATAATACGGCTATAAAAAATCTCATAAATATAATTAGTTGTTAAATAAATTCTTCTAAAGTTTCCCAATCCAACTCCTCTTCTTCCAAATATTCAAATAAGGTTTCATCATCCATTTCTTCTTCTTCCTCAAAGTAAAATTCTAAATCTTGCTCAGTTATAAAACTTGGGTCAGTCATTAAATACTCTAAATAAACTAACTCATTTTCTTCGCTAAAACTCTCTGAATGATCACCCATCAAGAAGACCCAACTGCCTACAGCAAGTAACACCACAGCAGCAGCTGAAGCCCACTTTATAGGAATTAGCCTAAATACCTTTGTCTTGCTAGTTTTCTTCTGGTGGATCTTTGCTTCCAAAGCATCAAAGTAATTAGCGGGCGTCTCAAAACCTTCCTCTTGAATGCGACGCAACATTTGTTTAGCTGATTGCTCAAAATATTGGTCAGGTAAACTAAACCCTTCTTTAGTATGTCTATCCGATTGATTCATTTAGTATTGGACTTCTTTTATGTACATTTCTATTTTCTTTACCGCATGGTGATAAGAGGCTTTTAACGCTCCTACCGAAGTCTCTAGGATTTCAGCCATGTCATTATACTTAGTGCCTTCAAAATATTTCATATTGAAAACTAACATTTGCTTTTCCGGTAAGCTTGCGATCGCTGCTTTTAAATGCAACATGGCATCATCACCATTGAAATAAGGATCACTTTTTAGTTTGGCAACTACTTCCTCTTTGATTTCATCATCAGGTAGATTAATATTTGGTTTACGCTTCTTGATTAAACCTATCGCTTCATTCGTTGCAATTCTAAATAACCAAGTATACAAACTTGAATCTCCCTTAAAATTAGGTAGGTATCTAAATACCTTGATAAAAACATTTTGTAAAACATCATCTGCATCTTCATGAGATAAAACAATTCTTCGAACATGCCAATATAATCGCTCTTGGTATTGATTTAATAAAAGACCAAAGCCCTTATTGGCTGTTTCTCTGTTTGTTATTAATGCTATTAATTCAATATCGCTCAAAAAGTAATCGTATTTGTTGTTTAGACTTGCAGCAGTCAAAAAGGTTTAATTTCTGCAACAAAATAATTTAAAGAACCTTCATTTTTCAGACAAGTAACAAACTTTTAGTTACTTTGCTTTTTTCAATTTTAATAAACGAAACTGAGTTTGTAGCTTCGAATAATCAAAAAAATACTATGAAAATTTTATACACCTCTCTTACGATTTGTTTAGCACTCTTTCTCATGTCCAATAGATCCGGAAGAGGAAATGTAACAGGTTCTGGCGCAACATTGGCACCAGGAGAAACAGGACAAACATGTGGTCAACAAGGATGTCACTCTGGCGGTAATTTCTCCCCTGAATTGGAACTAACTTTTACAAATAGTGCAGGAGAGGTAGTATCAGAATACCAGCCTGGTCAGAGCTATACATTAAACTATAAAATCAATAACTCAGCAGGAACCCCTGCAGGTTTTGGCTTGATGATGGTTGCTTTGGATGACGCTGATGCTCCAGTAAATACTTGGTCTACCGATCTTCCTGGACAGACTAGATTATTAGATTTAAATGGCAGAACTTATGTAGAGCACACGGATCGAATAGCTGGTGACGAAATAAATTTTGAATGGATTGCTCCAGAAGTAGGTACAGGTACTGTATCGTTTTATGCTGCTTCAGCATTAGCTAATGGCAATAACAGTCCAAGTGGTGATAATGGTGCAAACTTAACGGTAACTTTAACGGAGGCAGAATCTTCTAATGTGGAAGACAACAAATTGCATGACATCAATGTATATCCAAATCCTACTACAGATATAATCAATCTAAGCTCAGAAAAAGCCCTTGATTACGTGCTTTACAACTTAACTGGACAAGTACTTATTACTGGGAAAGGAAACACATTAGACTTAACAAACATAGAAACTGGACAGTATATTCTTACCTTATTTGACAATGGTGGAATTATTCAAACTGATCAAATCACTAAGTTATAGGTGAGTCAAATAAAAACGATCATTTTTGATTTTGGTAATGTCCTTTTTGATTTAGATTTTGAAGGATGTTACCAAAATTTTAAACAGCTGCTTGGTATCCAGTGGGAAGGAGATAACATTCCTAGCTCCATACAATCCGCCAATGAACGTCTTGAGCGCGGAGAGATCAATGAAGAAACATTTATTTGGCAATTCCAACAAATTAATGACCAAGCCAATCCGCTCGACATATTAAAAGCTTGGAACAGTTTACTGATTAAATTTCCAGAAGAAAGATTTGATTTGCTTAAGACCTTGCGTAAAGACTACCAAATAGTCCTGCTAAGCAACATAAACAGTATTCATGAGTCTTACATCCACAAATATTTTAAAGCTACTTACGAGCTAGATGACTTTGAAGAAAGGTATTTTGATTTTGTGTTTTATTCCCATCATATAGGAATGAGAAAACCTGAAGAAAGAATTTATGAGTATGTCACCAATCAAATAGGTGCCAATAAAGAGGAAATACTTTTTATTGACGACAACAAGGATAATATAGTAGCCGCAAAAAAATACGGATGGCAAGCCGCTTTACACGACCCGACATCCGATATTGTTTTCAATGTCTATAAATATTTGGGGTTATAAATATTGAATCTTATTTCATTTCTACCATTTCAGATCGGTCTATTAATCTGAAACCATTTCCATGAATATTTACTATCTCAAGATTTTCATCTTTTTTGATATATTTTCTAAGTTTTGTGACAAATACATCCATACTACGTGCTGTAAAGTAATTGTCTTCTCCCCAGATTTTTGTCAAAGCTATAGATCTAGGTAAGACATCATTTTTATATAAACAGAACAACCTTAGTAAATGAGCTTCTTTTGGAGAAAGTTTTTCCATAGAACCATTATCACTATCAAAGGTCAATTGTCTTAATGGGTAATTAAAATTAAACTTTCCAAGGTTGAAGATTTTTATGTCCTCATCTAAGTCAGCTTTCTTACCAGAACGTTTTAAAATCGCTTGTACTCTATATAATAACTCTTCTGAGTTAAAGGGTTTTGTTATATAATCATCAGCACCGATTTTAAATCCTTCCACAACATCTTCCTTTAAGGTTTTAGCTGTTAGAAAGATAATGGGTACTTCCTGATTTTTTTCTCTTACTTCCTTAGCAAGTGTGAAGCCATCTTTCTTTGGCATCATAACATCAAATATGCAAAGATCATATTCTCCAGCATTAAATGCAGTCCAACCTAATTCTCCATCAGTAGCAAGGTTAACTTCATAATCGTGCATTTCAAGATATGATTTTAGTACATCACCGAAATTTCTATCGTCTTCTACTAGTAATATTCTTTGATTCATTTGAGACTTTTTTGTTTATTCCTACTCTTTAGATGTTAAAATCTATGATTTGTCACTCCAAACGTGAGGAAAAAATAATTTAAACTTGCTTCCTTTCCCTAACTCCGAGTTGACAGATATCGTTCCCTTATGGGCAGAAATTAATGCTTTGACATAACTTAAGCCTAATCCGAAACCTTTAACATCGTGTCTATTACCCGTGTGAACCCTATAAAATTTTTCAAATATTTGTTTTTGCGCTTCTTTACTCATCCCTACTCCATGATCGGTTATTTCAACGATAAATCCATTTTTAGCATTTTTCGTTTCTACAATTATTTCTGGTGCTTCGGGTGAATATTTTTCAGCATTGTCTAACAGATTATTCATCATGTTAGCTATATGATTACTATCACCTTGTACTAAATCCTGAGAAGCGTTTAATCTGGCTTCGATACTACCTCCACGAGAAGAAACCTTCAGATTACTATTCTCAATAGCTCGAGCTATTATATCATGCATGTTAACTTCAGAAATATTCAATTCGAATTCTTTCTTATCAATTCTAGCCATTTGCAATACCTTCTCCACTTGGGCTAGCATCCTTCTATTTTCTTGCTTAATGATGTTTGCAAACCGGGTTATTTTATCTTTATTTTCAATGATAGTAGGACTTAAAATAGAATCCGAGGCTAAAGAAATAGTCGCAATTGGTGTCTTAAATTCATGGGTCATGTTATTAATAAAGTCCGTTTTCATTTCAGAGACTTGCTTCTGTCTAAAAACTACATAAATAACATAGCCAAAGCAAAACATAACTAAACCAGTAAACAACAAAGAACACAACAACAAAATCCAGACAGAAGAAAGTAGAAACGAATTGTATCCTGGGAAAAATAATTTTAGTGAGCCTGGACTAGACTCTCCTTCATCAAATAAATCGATACTAAATTTTGTATTGGTTAAACCCCGCGTTTCCTTTTTACCAATTTCACTAGATCCACCCTCAATATCTACCACATAGTGGCCATTAACCGAAATAAAGCTTTCTGACGATTTAGAAAACACACCATATTCTGCGTTTAATTGTACCCCTTTTGCCTCAAGTCCTTTTTTGAGATACTCATCCAGGCTTTCATTATTTATTTCTTCCAGTTTGGTTTCTGGATTTATTAGATAGGGTATTTTTTTTAACTCGTTTAGCTCTAGTGGTTTAAAGACTCCACCTGTTTTCTTTTTCATGATTTGCGATACAATCTTATCGCTTTCGTTAGCAAACAATGATCCTTTGTTTTTGCCAATGATGCTTAAATTTTGAATAGCATCTTCCTCTAGTTTAAGCTTGATTTCTCCTAAGGTTGTAAATACTTTGTTCTCAAATTGTTGTTCACCTAACTTAATTTGTCGATTAATCCAGATAAACTGCAATACGGACAAACCTATCATGGCTGTACTCATTAAGACTATAATGACCCAAATTCCCCGTTTATTCATGCTTTATCTATATTAAACTAATCATTCGTTATCAGTCCCTCCACTCAGGCTTTTCTTAAAAGTATTAGAACGTTTAACCCAAGCTATATTAGTACTATGATAATGAAATAATAGTTTAAATCTAAACTTGTTTATCATTTAATTAAGATATTGTGCTCCATGCAAAAAATAGAGCATATAGGTATTGCTGTTAAAGATTTAGAAAAGAGCGAAGCACTTTTTTCTTTGCTTTTTGGTAATGGACCTTATAAAAGAGAAATGGTCGAAAGTCAAGCTGTCAATACGTCTTTTTTTAAAAATGGACCAAATAAAATTGAACTTTTACAAGGTACTTCTGATGATAGTATTATTAGTAAATTTGTGGCCAAGAAAGGAGAAGGTATACACCACATTGCATTTGCTGTTATGGATATAAAACTTGAAATGGCTCGTTTGCAAGAAGCAGGTTTTAAGCTACTTCATGAAGAACCGATTCCTGGCGCTGATAATAAATTAATTTGTTTCCTACATCCAAAATCATCCAACGGAGTCTTGATTGAACTTTGTCAAGACATAAAATCATAAATGGGATTAGAGTTATTCGACTATATTATTATTCTTATTGGCGGTTTCGTAGCAGGAATCATTAATGTACTAGCTGGTTTTGGTTCTATCATTACCCTTAGTTTATACATTGAGCTTATAGGTCTTCCTGGGAATATTGCCAATGCTACGAATCGGGTAAATGTACTGGCTATGAATTTATCTTCCAGCTATGTCTTTTACCGTAAAAAGGTGCTGAATATTAATAACAGTATGCTCATTTTCGGAGCATTGATTTTAGGGGCAATGGTCGGAGTAGGTATTGCTTTGAATATCTCCAGTGAGCAGTTTAAAGGTGTATTTAAATATCTCTTAATTCTATGCTTAGCCGTGGTTTTAATAAAACCTTCTAGACTGATTAAATCAGAAAGTGCCTTAGTTTCACTTCCTAAATGGTTTGTATTATTCCTATTCTTTCTTGCAGGAATATATGGTGGTTTTATCCAAATGGGAATAGGCGTATTTATTTTAGTGCTCACAGTTGCCTTAACAAGTTTTGATCTTATCAAATCTAATGCTTTCAAGACATTTTCCATTGGCGTTTACACCATGATTGTCCTGGGTATTTTTGCCAGCCAAGGATTGATTGATTGGAAAGCTGGAGCACTTATGGCTTTGGGTCAGGCAAGTGGTGGATACTTTGGGGCTACATTTGCTTCCAATTCTCCCAACGCTAATAAATGGGCTTACAGAATGCTTATATTCGTCATTGTATTAGCCCTAATTAAAGCCTTCTTTTTCTAACTATTTTTTTTGTTAATCCTAATGTTACATTATGAGATTTATTCTTTTAATTGGTTCAATATTGTCCCTAATCCAAATTCCCTGCTCAGTGAAATCACAATCAAGCATCATAACCATAGGTTTAGAATCAAGACATGCTAATGTCGATAAAATAACCACTTGTAAACCTTCTACTTTTACCAAGGTTTTAGAAACTGCTTTAGCATCCATTCCTGATGGTGGAATCATAAATGTTCTTGATGGAACTTACCATTTAAATCAAACCATTAAACTAAGATCTAAACAATCGATTATAGGTCAAGGCTCAGAAACTAACCTATTGTTAAGCGAGAATTTTACCGCCTTTCAAATAGAAGCAAATGATAAAACTAAAGCCGAAGACATATCCATACAACACTTAAAAATCACGGTTAATAATCAACGATACAACCAAAATATCTTTCATTTCAAAGCAGGTAATGGAACTGAAACTTTTATACAAAACAATCGGATAAGCAATCTAAATATAGATTATGTAAACTCAGTTGATCGAATAAAACTCATTCAGTTATTAAGTAATAAAAGTGCATTTATTAGGGATAACACTATTGCAGATATAGAAATTAGTTTTGCAAAAGCAAACCATATAGAACTAATCGATTTATTGTCTAATGGGAAAATAAAAAACAATGACTTTAGCCATATAAATTTGCTGAAAATCGGTGCATATAATGATGCAATGACTCCTGGCTATGGATTACGATTGGTCACGGGAAAGCCCAAAGCATCCCTGCTCAACAATTCTTTTTCCAACCTTCGTTTTCCACCGTTAGAAAAAGGCATTTATGTCTCATTAGGAAGCAATGAAACTTCTTCAGGAGCTAAGGATTCATGGATAAATAATAATCGGTTTACAGACTTATATTTTGAAGGGTATAAGGTAGGTATCAGCTTTAATAAAATGAATGATGTAGAACTGTATAGTTTTAATCATAACATGTTTAGAGATATTATTCTTCAAACTAAAGCCTACTCTGTAGTGGGTATCGATAATATATTTGGTAAAGGAAATTCATTCCTTTATTGTCATGTTTATGATTGGCATAAAAAAAACAAATCTACTGGAACACATATTATTAGGGTCAGCAAAAATGCTAGATATACCTACATAAATAATCCAAGAATATTCATTGACTTTGTTGAAGATAAAGGAAATAAAACCACTTGGATATGCAATGGTACTAACAGTCAATTCCAACAAAACTCAAGCATCAATAAAACAAGTCAGCTATTTTTATTTGATAATACAAATGGTGATTCTCCCATCAAATCCGAGAGACACATCGCTAAAATTAACAGCCTTAAACAAGCTGAAGGAAATAGTCTTCAGTTTTACACCCTAGATCCAAATAATGAATTCAGTAAAAAATTAGTTATCGATCAACAGGGAAATACGATTATCAAAAACCAATTAACCATTGAAGATTTACCTTCATTTACTGATGGACAAATGTTAGTTGCCAAATCAAATACTGTCGGACGAATTAACAACAAACAACTAAAAGAAAATTTAGGGATCGCAGCAGTAGAAAATCAGATTAACGATATTGAACTAAATCAAAAAGAGACCCTACAAAACTTAGAAGAAAGACTCGTTATTTTAGAAGCATACATTCACCAATTAGAACAACAAATAAACGCTCAATAATTCATGGCAGCTATTAAAAATCAGAAATACCAAACAGCCTATGACCAATTAAATGAGGCACAGAAAACTGCTGTAAATAGTGTCGAAGGACCTGTTATGGTGGTAGCTGGCCCAGGTACAGGTAAGACCCAAATTCTCGCCTTAAGGGTTTGCAATATTTTATTGACGCAGGAGGTTTCTAGGTATAATATTCTATGCCTAACCTTTACCGATGCTGGGACAGTAGCCATGCGACAAAGACTTATCCAGTTTCTGGGGCCAGAAGCTTACGATATCCCCATTTTTACCTACCACGCTTTTTGCAACAAAATCATTGCTGAAAATTCAGAATACTTTGGTAATTACCGGGCTCTACAAGCACTGTCAGATCTAGAAAGTGTGGATGTTTACCAGTCTATTATTGATCAGTTTGATGATGATCACAAACTCAAGCGCTTTAAAGGCAATATTTACTTTGATCATCCAAGACTCAAAGATCTTTTTAAGCGGATGAAACAAGAAGGATGGACCACCGAATGGTTTGTCAATCAAATCGAAAAATTCAGAGCTGAAGAACCTTATTCCGAAGAAGGGGCCAAGAAATTTTTCTACCAAAGAAAATATAAAGAGTTCCAAAAAGGAGACAAAAAAGATTCGGCTTTTATAAAACATGATGAACATTGTGACACCCTAATCGCAGCAGCAAAAGAGTTTAATACTTACGAAAAAGAAATGCATAAGCGCGAACGCTTCGATTACCAAGATATGATCCAATGGGTAGTCAAAGCATTCAAACAATTTCCTGATTTAAAATCCGATTATCAAGAGCAATTTCAATACATACTAGCCGATGAGTATCAAGATACAAATGGTATTCAAAACGAGTTGCTGATGCTGCTGGCTGATTATTGGGAAAGCCCTAATCTATTTGTTGTCGGTGATGATGACCAATCCATCTATCGATTTCAAGGTGCTTCAATGAAAAATATTGTTGATTTTACGGAGAAGTACCAGCCAAAAATGATTGTACTTAAAAACAATTATCGATCTAGTCAAAACATCTTAGATGCTTCTATGGCATCCATAGATAATAATGTAGATAGGCTTGTAAATTCCTTCGAAGGTTTAGACAAAAACTTAATTGCCTCAAACGATAAAGTATTAAAAGGCCCAAAAGTAAAAGCACTCCAATTTGATAATATCTACAAGGAAGAAGCCGCCATTTTAGCTGCGATAAAGAACTGGCAGCAATCAGATGTCGCTTTAAACGAATGTGCTATCATGTATAGAAGCCATAGTCAGATTGCCGATCTTGTCAATGTACTAACTAAAGAAAATATACCCATTAAGCTAAAGCGTCGAGTAAACGCACTTGAGCAAAGCATCGTAAAATCTCTCTTAAATATATTGCACCTAATAGATGCGATTTATCATGGCCGAAATACCATCGACGAATATCTATATCCTGTTATGTATTTGCCTGCTTTTGGACTTAATATTAATAGCATGCATGCCCTTGCTTTGGCCCTAAAAAACAACGAAAAAAGTAGCTGGTTTAAAATCATAGGTAATAAGGCTTTAGTAGAAGAAATTGTGCCTGAACAAGCAGCAGAAATTCACCACTTTTACGAAAAACTTAATCACTGGGTTAAAGAGTACAATTGCCAAACCATACAGGTTTTGATAGAAACAATTCTTAATGATAGTGGAATACTCAAAGATGCACTAAGTGCAAATGACAACTATTTTAATCTACAACTCATACAGACTTTTTTCGATCATTTTAAAGAGCAAACAGCTGCAAATCCCACCATGGCATTACACGAACATCTTGATAACATACACAAGATGACTGAAAACAACATTGGCCTACCCCTAAATCAGGTAATACAAAACGAAAATGGGGTCCTTTTTACCACCCTACATTCTTCTAAGGGTTTAGAATTTGAAAAGGTTTGGATGATGGGTAATACCCGAGACAAATGGGAAGCTAAACGATCCAATAATCTTTCGTTTAATATCCCTCACTCAGTCATGGAAGCGAATGAAGATTTAGAGGATGATGAACGACGACTGTTTTATGTGGGTATGACTAGAGCTAAATCTAACTTGTATATTTCGTACAGTAAAATGAAATCAGAAGATGCAACTAAAGAATTAGAACCTTCTAAATTTTTAGTAGAGTTGCTAGAAAGTGGCAAAATTGAACATCAAGAAATAACCATTCCTGAAGCAGAAGCAGCTAGTTATTTATCTAAGCGGTTAATCTCGGTTGAAATCCCAGAAAAAGATTGGCTTGACAGTTCGCGGATTAATATGGCCCTCGAGTCTTTTAAAATGAATCCAACAGACTTAAATAAATACCTCGCTTGCCCGATTAGATTCTACTACGAAAACATTTTACGTGTTCCTTCAGCCAGAAGAGAAAGTATGGGTTTTGGATTAGCCATTCACCAAGCACTAGAACTTTATCTAAAGCAATATCAAAAAGACAAAACCGTGGGTGTAGATCTAATGATCGAATTGTTTGAAACAGCAATGGGCAAATATAGATCTCACTTTACGGAGAAAGAATTTAAAAACAGAATGACCTTTGGAAAACGTAATCTATTAAGCTACTTCAAGGAATATAAAGAAAGTTGGGATTTGCCTAAGCATATGATGTTTGAGCACAAAGTAATTTTGGCAAACTACCAAGGAGTTCCGGTATCAGGTATGATAGATAGAATCGACCAATACAAAGATTATTTATATGTCATAGATTATAAAACGGGGAATGCAGACAGTGGCTTCTTAAATAAAAAATTGAAAGAAGGAAACGAAGAAAAAGAGGAGATAGGTGGTGATTATTGGAGACAAATGGTGTTTTACAAAATTCTTACAGACAACGACCCAAGACTAAATCATAAAATGACCTCTGGAGAGGTAAATATGCTTGAGCAGAAAAAAGATGGTTCATTTAAAAGGAAGAAATACACCATAAGCCCTAAGGATGAAGCGCTATTAAGTAAGCAAATCACGGAATCGTACAAGCAGATTATGAATCATGAATTTAGAGAAGGCTGCAATGAAGACACCTGTCATTGGTGCAGTTTTCTAAATAATAAGGCTAATTAGGAAAATACATGATGGATTAAATCTTCGATTTTACTCAATGCTACAATTTCCACATTAAATTTGGATTGGTCTAGACCTTTTGAATTGTACTTAGAGATATAAATTTTATCAAAACCCAAACGATCCGCTTCAGCCACTCGTTGTTCGATTCTGTGCACTGCCCGTATTTCACCTGTTAGACCTAGCTCAGCCGCAAAACAGTTCTTAGAAGACACATGGATGTCATTAAGCGAAGAGATAAGCGCTACAGCCACGGATAAATCCAAGGAAGGATCCATGACCTTGATGCCTCCAGCAATGTTTAAAAACACATCTTGATTACCGAATGGCAAGCCTGCTCTCTTTTCTAAAACAGCTAAGAGCATACTTAATCTTCTCAAATCAAAACCAGTTGCCGAACGTTGAGGTGTTCCATAAACCGCTCTACTAACTAAAGCTTGTGTTTCTAAAAGTAAGGGCCGCCCGCCGTTTATTGTCGAAGCTACAGCTGCTCCACTCAGGTCTTCATCACTTTGAGATAACAATAACTCTGACGGATTGCTTACAATTCTTAGACCTCCATTAAACATCTCATAAATACCCAACTCATCCGTAGAACCAAATCTGTTTTTTAGTGACCTTAGAATACGGTAACTATAATTTTTATCTCCCTCAAATTGTAAAACCGTATCCACCACGTGCTCTAGTAATTTAGGACCAGCGATCGAACCTTCCTTATTAATATGTCCTATGATAAATATCGGAATGTTGTTTTCTTTAGCAAATCGTTGCAATTCATTAGTGCATTCTCTCACTTGAGCAATAGATCCTGGAGAAGACTCTAAAAAAGGTGTAGCTACCGTCTGGATACTATCTATGATTAACAATTCAGGAGCTAAAGTTCTTGCCTCTTTGAGGATGTTACTTAAGTTAGTTTCAGAGTAGATAAAGCAACTGGTTGATTTGTCCGAAATCCTAGTGGCTCTCATTTTAATCTGAGCTGCACTTTCTTCTCCCGAAACATACAAGACCTTTTTATTAAGTCTTGTAGTCATCTGCAGGAGCAGCGTAGATTTGCCAATGCCGGGTTCCCCTCCTATCAGAATTAAGGAACCTGGAACCAAACCACCACCTAATACACGATTTAGTTCTTGATCTCCTAAATCCAATCGTTGGTAGTGCTCATTTTCTATATCCTGTAAGTTTAGAGGCTTATGTTTGGTCGCGCTGTTATCTTGCCAGATCTCTTTCTTTTGTTCGGCTTTGGATTTTTTTTGTACAACTTCTTCGATTAAAGTGTTCCACTCGTTACATGAAGAACACTTACCCATCCATTTGTGAAATGATGATTGACAGTTACTACAGATGTATTGTGTTTTCATATTGACCAAATATTAGAATACACAAAGCTAATTATTTTGAAATGTTAGTACGTCACAATATTATTTCAGAAATAATTAAAAAATTAAAACTTCGCACATAGTTGATTGTCAACTAGTTACAACGAATTTAAAAATTAATGAAAAAAATGTGAAAAAAAAATGTGACCTACCGATAAAACCACGTCTTAAGGTCAGGAAAGGTATTTCTTTCCTCGGCTAAGCAAATAGTTTTCTATTTAAATAAAGATTGGAAGACAGTTTTATATTGTTTTCAATTGGTTTTTTGGGGTTATGCAGGGTCCAACTTACGTTGGAACCCTGTTTTTTTTATCTGGCCGCGCATTGTACACATTTTGTGCTTTCGGGCATAAACATCAGTCGGCCTGATTGGATTGTTTTATTGCATGATTCGCAATTACCAAATCCTTCCTTATCAATGTTTATCAATGCTACTTTTAGCTTATTTAGCTTGGAAATTTTATTCCTGAGTGATGCTTCCATCACACTTTTATTGTTGATGGCATCCATGCGGCTTATTCTGCCTAGTGAGTTTTCAGGTTTTACTGGCTGAGTCATTTTCTCAGTTTCAGCAACATCATGTTCATATTTAGCAATATGTTCCACAATTTTTACCCTCAAGATTTCTTTCTCTTCGGAATTCATCGTTTTTTTGACGCAAAAAGTACCAAATAGTAACGTATTTACTAGCTAAAATATGACTTGAGAACATTATGTTGCTAACTTTATTCTGTAAACAGCTTATATTCTTTAAATATATTTTGTTTAGCTTGTACTAAATTTGGATTTTTAAAATTTTATTAATTTATCAATCAAAAGTTCTGGATAGTTTACATCTATATATAGAATCACTCATTTTTGCTTCTACAAAACCGCTTAGGGTAAAAGAAATTAAGGCCGCACTGGAAAGTAACAAGGACCTAAGTATTAATATTAAGCAGATAGAAGTAGCGATTGAAGCCTTGATCGCCAAGTATAAGTCTGACGATTATTCTTTCGAAATAATTGCCATCTCCAAGGGCTATCAGTTTATGAGCAAAGCTGCCTATTTTGAAACCATAGCCCAGCACCTAAAACTTGAAAATAAAAAGAAACTTTCTCGATCAATGATGGAAACCCTATCCATTATTGCCTACAAACAACCTGTTATAAAAAGTGAAATAGAACACATCAGAGGTGTTTCCTCAGATTATACCATCCAACGACTTTTAGAAAAAGAACTTATTGAAATTAATGGTAGAAGCAAGACTCCTGGAAGGCCACTATTATATGGCACCTCTGAAAAATTCATGAACTTTTTTGGTCTAAATGATATTAATGATTTACCAAGGCTTAAAGAATTTAAACCAGAAGAAAACCAAATAGGTGAATTAGCACCTGTTGAGGAATCTGAATAAAACATCATCATGGATACCATCGTTAATCGAGTGGCAAACAGTCCGCTAAAAACCATTAATCTAGAACATTTTTATCCAGCCCATGATTGTGTTGTTTTTGATCTAAAAGATTTTCTCTTTCAAGGTCTTCTACTCAAAGAAAAAGATTTCCGAGCTTCTATGAAGGCTTACAACTGGGATGAACTGCAAGGAAAAACCTTGCTTATCATTTGCAGTACAGACGCCATTATACCGGTCTGGGCTTATTCTTTGATTGCTAAATATGCTACGCACAAAGTGGCAGATTTATATTTAGGCTCTAAAAAAGAATACTTAAGTGCCTACTACAAAAAGACCATTGAAGAATTAGATCTTAGCGCCTATCAAGATCAAATGGTAGTCATTAAAGGTTGCAGTGATAAAGATGTTCCGCCAGCAGCCTATGCCTTTCTAACGGCTAGACTGGTACCCATAGTAAAATCCATCATGTACGGCGAACCTTGCTCCACCGTTCCTATCTATAAGAGACCTAAAAAATAAGAGTTTCACTTCATTACAATCTCTTGTTTGTTACGAACGTTAAAGAATCCACCAGTCACACCAATTTTGATAAATTTGCAGTCGTTATGAAGAAAATAGGAATTTACAGTTTAATGATGCAGTTTAGCTTTATCACCTTAATTGGTTTAACTGCCTTTTCTAATGATGCTGTAAGTGAACGAATTCGTAACTCACTTCCTCAAGTTATTAAGAGTATCGAGATGGAGCCAACTATCAATTTTGCTGGTGAACCCATGCTCTTAAACATGGACACAAAAGAGCGCCTTGATAGAGAACTTACGGTAAATGCTTATTGGCATTCTTCTACCCTACTGAATATTAAATTAGCTAATAAATATCTTCCTACTATTGAAAGAATTCTTAGGGAAGAAGGTGTTCCTGATGATTTTAAATATCTCGCAATAGCCGAAAGTGGTTTAAGAAATGTAGGTTCTTCAGCTGGAGCCAAAGGATTTTGGCAGTTCAGAAAATTAGCTGCTAAAGAATTTAATTTGGAAGTAAACTCTGAAGTAGACGAAAGATATCATATCGAAAAATCTACTCGAGCTGCTTGCCAATATTTAAAGCAATTGTATAAAAGATTTAATAGCTGGACTAATGCTGCAGCCTCTTATAATGTAGGACCTACCAAGTATAGATCCGTTATGAATCAGCAAAATGAAAGCAATTATTACAACCTAAATCTCAACCAAGAGACCTCAAGATATGTATTCCGTTTGCTAGCCTTAAAAGAAATCATAAAAAGCCCTCAAGACTTCGGGTTTTATGTAGATCCTCACGAAAAGTATGAGCCGATGGATAATTGCTACGAAGTTACCGTGGATAAAACAGTTAATGATTGGGCTGTTTTTGCTAAGCAATATGGCTTAAGTTATCGGATGCTTAAATACTACAATCCATGGTTAATCGACTCGAAACTGACAGTAAAAAATAACGTCTACAAGATTAAAATTCCAAGAAAATAAGCATTCAGCCAAAGCTTAAACAATTCATTTCTTTTACTAACTACTAATTATCATTAATTTAGTTAGAATAAACCTATACCTAAATCTTATGAGAATTGTTAGCCTTTCCGTTTTATGTTGTTTGTTCATATGCACTCTCTCTGCCCAAGTACATAAATGTGGTGTTAGCTTTTTAGAAAAATCACTTGAAACTCAATATCCAGGCATACAAGAACTCATTAATAAGACCTACGAAAATGCCTTAGCAAATGCATCCATAACACGTGAGGTTTACGAAATTCCGGTGGTTATTCATGTACTCTATAACACTAGTAACCAAAACCTAAGTGACGATATTATTTTATCACAAATGGACGTTTTGAATGAAGATTTTAGGAGGTTAAATCCAGACAAAGACCAGACCCGTGAAATATTCGAACCGGTTGCGGCAGATGCAGAAATTGAGTTTGTATTGGCCAATGTTGATCCCGATGGAAACCCTACAACAGGTATTACAAGAACAGAAACAGATAAAGAATCCTTTGTAGAATTAGATTTCGCCAGTTTACTAGCAGCGCTCCTAGAATGTGGTGTAGATATAACTAATCCAGAACTCACAGACGAGCAATTAGAATGCATCCTTGAATCTTTAGGAGGTTTTGATCTTGATGTGATGAAAAGTAGCGCCACAGGAGGCATCGAACCTTGGGATACTGAACGATATCTAAATATATGGGTATGTAACCTAGCGGTTAATCTTACTGGAGAAGACCTTCCGTTCCTTTTAGGCTTTGCTTATCCACCTTTAGGAGCACCTAACTGGCCTCCTGGAACCCTTCCTGAAGATATCGCAGCTAAAGATGGTGTAGTTGTCCATTACCAAGCTTTTGGACGAAATAATCCTTTTAGCGGTCCACTAGCTGGACTTTCTGATTTAGGAAGAACTACTACACACGAGGTCGGACATTATTTAGGTCTAAGACATATTTGGGGTGATGGTGATTGTACCATGGATGATGGTTTAGAAGATACACCAAGCGCTGGTTCAAACTCGCAACCACAAACCGCTGATATTCCAAGTTGTGAAAGCCTACACGAAAAAGATTCTTGCCTAGAAGATATGATGCCTGATATGATAGAAAACTATATGGACTACTCGGTAGAAAGTTGCCAAAATATGTTTTCTGTACAGCAAGTGGGCTTAATGAGAGCTATGCTAGAAGGTCCAAGGTCTGGTTTACTTGACAATGCTATGAGCGATGTAAATGATCAAATATTTTCTAAGTTTAATATTTCACCTAATCCATTTACGGCAAGTCTTAATATATCACTAGAAGAAAATGCAGTTATGGAAATGATGAACGTGCATGGAAATACTGTCCTTGTTGAGTCGCTCTACGCCGGTGAAAACAAAATATTTAAGCCTTCACTAAGTCCTGGAGTTTACCTAATTAAGCTAACTAATGACCAAGGCTTGACGAGTATTTCTAAAGTTATAAAACAATAATTGTCATATTGGCATAATTTTTTAAATAAATTTGCCATTTTGTCATATGATTTTTGCTGTTGGATGTCTGATTGGCATTAATTCTTGGATGGTATATCTATTGATGTTAGTTGTTTGTACTTATTAATAAATAAAAAACAACTCACATGAGATACACACATCGTAATTCAAAAAATGCATTTGGATCATTAGGCATGTTCCACCACCTCCTAAATGATTTTTTCGACGTTGCTCAAGAAGCAGAAAAAGTCATTGAGAAATTACCTTCATTTATACGTGCAAACGTTTCAGAACAAGATGATAAATATTTAATCAATCTAGAGTTACCTGGCATTGACAAAAAATCAGTAAGTCTAGAAATAGAAGATAGAGTCCTTGTGGTTTCTGTAAACAAATCGAAAGAAGATAACAGCGATCAGTTTGTACGAAGAGAATTTAATTATGCTGATGCAAAAAGAAGATTCAAGCTTTCTAAAGCAGTAGATACTTCAAACATCCAAGCTGAAATGAATCATGGAATATTACAAATAACTCTGGCTAAAAAACCAGCTTTTGTACCTAAAGACATTAAAATTAAATAATCAAAAAAATAGAATAAACACATGAGTTACAACAAAGAAAACATCAACAAGCTATTCAATGAATTCCTGCAATCTGGAATTCACCAAACACTTAGCAGTCAGTTTACAAAAACAAATATTGATTGCAATGTCATCAAACTAGATGATACTTATATCTATGAGTTAGCTATTCCAGGTGTAGTAAAAAAGGATATAGCTATAAAGCTTGAAGAAAACCACCTAATTGTGGGTGTACACAAAGAAGAGGAAGCGATAGAAGGTGTAAAGTCACTAAAGAAAGAGTATCACTATGCACAATCTACAAGAAGAATTCCTATTCCAGAGTCTGCAGATACAAATTCTATAAGAGCCGCCTACAAAAATGGTGTTTTATCCATCCACTTAAATGTGATGAAGCCTATCGAAGGTAAAAAGGGAAATATTGAGATTAAATAGTGGACAAAGGTCGATTAATTGGTTAAAAAAGAGTGGGCTATTCGCCCCCTCTTTTTGTTTTTATCTCAAAAATATTTTTTTACTTACTGTAGCCTTTTCTGTTTGGATACTTATTAGATAGTTGCCTGATAAAACACCTGTGGCATCTAAAGTAAATTGCTTATCACTTGACGACTGCTGACTTATGATTCTCCCAGCATAATCCATAAGTTTTACATTTAAAATAGTAACATCTGAATCAATCTGGATCTTTCCATTTGATAGTTGATATGCACTAACATCTATCGTTTCTAAATCTTCATTCGAACTAATGATTTCTGTAAACTCTGAACGTAAGGTATTCACCACTTCTTTTTGGCCATCGATATCTTTCCAAATAATAACGGCAACTTCAGATCTTTCTAAATCGATATCTAACTCGTGAAACATTGCAAAAGTGATTTCGCCACCTGTCCCATTCTCCCCTGAAATTTCAGGACCAAAACTACTTTCAGTAAAATTTCTAGATAATATTTTAAAGTGATCTACTAATCCTGATTGTCCAGATTGATTAGTATTGATATCATCACGTACTAAGTACACTCCTAAGGTGTAAGTTCCGTCATTTAATGGTGTATCTGGTAAAACATTAACCTTTGCATAAAGGGTATAATCTCCGTTTGTCTGATATCCATATTCAGCGTTTAACTGAATTTCTAACTCAGCCGTTTCTTCATTGATACTTGATACATTACTTCGAACTTCAGTTAGCTTATCTGCATTGTTATTAGCATTCGCCCCAATGTTCTCTCCGTTTAAGAAAAACTGTGGTTGACCTGATCCACCAAAAGCTGAAGCAATATCCATGTTTAACTGATCTTGCAAATCACCGCTAAAATGAGTGGCTAAGACTAGTGCATCTCCTTCCACTTCATCGATAATATCCTTCATAAAAGTCCAACCCCAAGTACCGCAATTGGGGCACCAGGTTGCAGTTCTTTTAGTAATTAAAGGACGCTTAACATTCTGCGAATAGCCGATGCTTAGGGTAAAGCACGTAATTAATAAGGTGTAAAATAATTTCATAGTAAATGTTTAAAATTGATTGCCTGATTCTTTATAAAGTACAGCAGTGACAACTTGCCCTACTACTCTTAATGTTCTTTTATCGATGATATCCATATTGTCACCATGAGTGTGCCAGTGACGCATAAAACCTGTTTCTGATCCTTTTGGCTGATTAATGATATCAATCATTGGGATGCCAGCTATGACATTTACGAAATAGTGATCATCTGTTAAGCTGCCAGTAAATTCATCCACAAACATGTCTGTGTATCCCATGTTTCTCGCTAAATCCCATACTTTTTGTTGGATTAAACCAGCATACTCTCTACTTACTTGATCTTTTCCAAATCTTGGATTTTTAGATCCTACCATATCTAGCAGTATACCATAACGAGCTTTATAATTTCGCTTGTGCTTATTTTTTGACCAATATTGAGACCCAATACACCAGTTGGTAATCGGCTCATTAGGTCCTCTTTTCCCTTGATCTTCCGCATCAAACAATACAATGTCAACCCCTAAATCTAATTCATTCTTTGATATCGTTCTTGCTATCTCCATGAGCACACCCACTCCACTTGCTCCATCATCTGCTCCTAAAATGGGATCATTTACCTTATTTGCATCTTTATCTTCTTCTGCAAACATTCTTGAATCCCAATGGGCAGATAAGATCACTCGCTTTTTATGTGCTGGGTTAAATTGAGCAATAATATTGGTAGAAGCTAATACATCTCCAGTAAAAATGTTTGCTTCAAAATCTTGCTCAATAACTTCTGCACCAAATCGTTTAAACTCTTTTACCATCCAGTCTTTGCAGGCAACATGTTCTTTGGTTCCTGGAACTCTTGGCCCAAATTCTACTTGTTTTTCCACAAAATGATAGGCTGAATCCTGATTAAAAGCTGGAATACTTATCTTGACCGGAGGTGCTTCTACCGTAGTATTTGATTGATTGTTGTCAGTTTTACATGCTCCAAATGAGAGCATAAAAACCAAAAATATTGCACTAAAAATTGAATAATTTATATACTTCATGTTTAATCTTAATCGTAAATAATTAATTGATTATCCAGCTCGTTCCATCCTTTCCATCTTTAAGTTGGATTTCAAGACTGGTTAGTTTGTCTCTAATTTTATCGGAAGTTCCCCAGTCTTTGTTTGCTCTTGCATCTTGTCTTAAATCGGTAATGAGCTCCATTAAACCATTCACAACATTGGCACTCTCAGAACCGCCTGAAGAAATATCTTTTAGTCCGAAAACATCAAATATAAACTCGTTAAATAGGGCTTTCAGTTTAGCCAGGGTTTCCTTTGACAATTGATTAACATCTAAGTGACCTTCCTTGTAAGAGTTAATCTTTGGTACCAACTCGAATAAGCGACTCAATGCTTTTGGGGCATTAAAATCATCGCACATATCCACTAGCGTTTCATCGATTAAGGTAAGTATCTCTTCATCTTCTGCATTACCTGCTCCTGAAGTATCTAATTTGCTGAGCACTTGATTAGCTTGCATTAAGCGCTTATAACCTTTCTCTGCCGCCTTCAGTGCATCATCTGATATATCTAAGGTTGATGCATAGTGAGTCTGTAGCATAAAGAATCGAATAACCATTGGGTCATATCCTTGACTTACATGCGGGGAATTACCCGACATTAAATCCTCAGGGGTGATGGTATTGCCATCACTTTTAGACATCTTTTTGCCGTTCATGAGTAGCATATTTGTATGCAGCCAATAGTTCGATGGGCTACAATTGCATGCTCCTTCATTTTGAGCTATTTCGTTTTCATGATGTGGAAATTTTAAATCGTTTCCACCTCCATGGATGTCAAAGTGATTGCCCAAATATTTAGTGCTCATTACAGAACACTCTAAGTGCCAACCAGGAAATCCTACTGACCATGGAGAATTCCATTTCATTAAATGATCATCACTTGCTTTCATCCAAATAGCAAAGTCAGAAGGATGTTTTTTGTCCGATTGGTTTTTTAAATCAGATCTTGACTCGGCCATTAATTCGTCGATAACTCTGCCTGAAAGCTTCCCATATGTTTTTCTTTCATTGGCAAATTTTAGGGTGTCAAAATAGACTGAACCATTTGCCTCATAACCATAGCCATTATCAATGATAGCTTGAACCATTTCTATTTGTTCTAGTATATGCCCAGTAGCTCTTGGCTCTATGCTTGGTTTTTTCGAATTAAATATGCGCATCATTTCATGGAAGCCATTAGTATATTTCTGAGCTACTTCCATAGGTTCTAAGTTTTCCGCCTTGGCACCTTTGGACATCCGGTCTTCTCCATCATCTAATAAATGGCCTACATCTGTAATGTTTCTTACATATCTCACTTTATAACCTAGATAACACAAAAATCGATAAATGATGTCGAAGCCAACAAAGGTTCTTACATTCCCTAAATGTACATCACTGTATACGGTAGGACCACAAACGTACATGCCGATAAAGCCTTCGTTTATGGGTGTGAAAACTTCTTTTTTCCTTGTTAAGCTATTATAAACTAGCAGCTCTTTTTTAATGCTCATGGATAATTATTATAGTCATATGGTGATTTCTAGGGTAAAAGAAATCGCTTAATTTCATGTAAAATTAATATAATGCCTTTTCGACATATATAAATCAGCCTTTTTTATTTGATTTAGTGTGCCTCTAACCAGTTTTGGCCTTCTCCCATCCCTACTTGAATAGGTACACTTAAGCCTGGCATCGCCTCTCTCATTTTTTGTTCAATGATAGTTTTCAGTTCATCAGCCTCATCTTTATGTAAATCAAAGACTAATTCATCATGCACTTGCATGATCATCTTGCTTTGATAGTTTCCTTCTTGCAAGACCTTATGTATATCTATCATTGCAAGTTTAATCATATCAGCTGCCGAACCCTGAATAGGTGTATTTACAGCTATTCTCTCTGCTGTACTTCGAATTAAACCATTCCTTGAGTTTATATCTCTCAGTGTTCTTTTCCTTCCCATCATGGTTTTAACATATCCATTATCTCTAGCAAACTGGACTACACCATCCATGTATTCTTTTAATAATTTAAACTCAGTAAAATACGTCTCGATAAGTTCTTTCGCTTCCCCACGTTTAATTCCTAATTGACGAGAAAGGTTAGTTGCTCCTGCACCGTATAAGATAGAGAAGTTAACTGTTTTCGCATTTCTTCTTTGCTCATCTGTTACTGCGTCATAATCGACACTATATACTTTTGCAGCGGTTGCTCGGTGGAAATCTTGACCAGCATTGAAAGCAGCTAACATTGTTGGCTCCTTACTTATATCAGCAATAAGCCTAAGTTCTATTTGAGAATAATCCGCAGCAAGTAAAATATGATTTTCGTCTTTCGGAATAAACGCTTTTCTTATTTGTCGTCCTTCTTCAGTCTTGATAGGAATGTTTTGAAGATTGGGGTTTTCGGACGAAAGTCTTCCGGTGGCCGCTCGTGCTTGATTAAAGTTACTGTGCACTCTGCCTGTGCGCGGATTGATCATTAATGGAAGTGCATCTACGTACGTTGATTTTAATTTACTAAACTTTCTGAAGGCTAAAATATCCTGTACGATTTCGTGTTCGTAAGAGAGTTCATTTAGTTTTTCTACATCCGTAGAATAGCTACCCGATTTGTTTTTTCTCCATCGGTAAGGGATTTTTAATCGATCAAAGAGGACTTCACCTACTTGTTTAGGGCTGGCAATATTGAAATTGACGCCTGCTCTTTTGTAGATCTCACTTTCTTTTTCTAGGATTGACTTTGCGAGTTTTTTAGAGTAATCTTCTAAGAATTCTCCGTTTATTCTAACTCCATTATATTCCATTTGGGTAAGTACATCTATTAACGGTTCTTCGATTTTCAAATAGATGTCATGTACCTCAAACTCCTTTACTTTTTCTTCAATCACTTCTTTCACTTGCAGCGTTATATCTGCATCTTCGCCAGCATATTCGCTCACTTTTTCTATTTCAATGTCGCGCATACTCAGTTGGTTCTTACCGCGTTTACCAATAAGCGATTCGATAGGAACCATTTTATAATCAAGGTAAGACTCTGACAAATAATCAAGCTTATGCCTCAGGTCAGGTTCGATTAAATAATGCATAATCATGGTGTCGATGCTTATTCCCTTAATGTCTACATCGTACCATTTCATCATTAGCTTATCATACTTAATATTTTGTCCTATTTTAACGATGTCCTTGTTTTCCAAGACTTCTTTAAAGTGAGCGCAAATGGTTTTTGCTGCTTCCTTATCCGCTGGAATAGGAACATAAAATGCCTTTGTTTTTTCATAACTAAAGGCTAGTCCTACTAATTCTGCTTGATTAGCATCTATACCTGTTGTTTCAGTATCGAATGAAATTTCTTTTTGCTTGGCCAATGTTGCTGCTAATTTTTTCATAGCCGCCTCATCATTAACTAGGGTATATTCGTGATCCGTATTTTCTAAGTTCTTACTTGCTACACTGTAATTCTGAGAGGCTGCAGCCGGAGCGTTTACGGTTTGTTTAGCCTTCTCTCTACCAAATAAACTACCTTGTTGTGGTTCTGTTTCTCCAAGAATTTGAGTGGCTAATGATCTAAATTCAAGCTCTGAGAATATACTTTTTAAAGCTTCTTTATTGGGCTCATTGATCAGGCAGTCTTCGGCACTAAAATCCACTGGTACTTCTAAATCGATAGTTGCTAATTGCTTCGACAACCGACCTTGGTCCGCAAAAGCAATTACCTTTTCTTGTTGCTTGCCTTTTAGTTCATGAGCATGCTCAATAATGCCTTCTACTGAGTCGTAGAGTTTTAATAGCTTAACAGCTGTTTTAGCTCCGATCCCTGGTATTCCTGGTATATTATCAACGGAGTCTCCTTGAAGTCCTAAAATATCTATTACTTGGTCTACTCGTTCAATGTCCCACTTCTCTAAAATCTCTGGTACCCCTAAAATTTCTATTCCATTACCAGATCTTGAAGGTTTATACATGTAAATATTATCCGATACAAGTTGAGCATAATCCTTATCTGGAGTAACCATATAGACCTTAAAACCTTCTTTTTCTGCCTTTTTAGATAGCGTTCCAATGACGTCATCCGCCTCGAAACCAGGTTTAATAAATATGGGAATATTAAATGCTTCTACAATGGACTGAATATAAGGCATCGCGATACTTATATCCTCTGGCTGTGCATCTCTATTAGCTTTATATGGTTCATACTGTTCGTGTCGAAATGTTTTACCTTTTGGATCAAAGGCTACAGCAATATGTGTAGGCTTTTGATTTCTCATCAAATCCCAGATTGTTCGTACAAAACCCGTTATAGCTGAGGTATTAATTCCTTTAGAATTAATTAATGGACGATTTATAAAAGCAAAATGTGCTCTATAAACTAAGGCATGACCGTCTAATAAAAACAATTTTTTTTCCGACATAAAGTAGTTGAGTTTTACAAAGTCGGAAGATACTGAATTGTGGAAACAAAAAAGGCCCATCCAAAAGGATGAGCCTTAATTTTATCTAAACTATTCTAAATTATTTAGAAATAGAGTATGTAAAACCTAAGTTGTAAAGTGATTGTATAACACCTAAATCTCCAGCTTCAGTAATTCCTGCAGCTTTTGCTAGTTGCTTGTTTTGGATTAAGTCAACTGTAAGACCTACTCCGATACCATTCCAAAGATTGTCAATGTTAAATCCATTAACCCATCTCCAGTTAAATAAATCTTGTGCAGTAAAACCGTTGTCTGCATCATCTACATAAGAGTAGAATCCAGCAAGTGTAGATGTCCATTTGATTCCTTTGTAAAGTGTACCCGTGTAACTTCCTCCAAATGATGCACCTGGAGTTGAAGTAAAGTCATCACCAGGATAGTTCCATTGGTAACCTAATGGGTGTAACCAAAATTCTAAATCTTTAATTGGTGTGTAAGATAAACCTGCTGATGCTGTGATAGAACCAGGAGATAAATCAAATAATACCGTTTGCCAGTTAGCTCTTGCAGAAACAGATAATTTATCTTTCCAAATGTAGTAACCTGCTAATGAAGTTAAGTTCCATGTACCTACTTCAATTGCTGCTTGCTCTACTCCAGAAAAAGTTGAAGAACCTCTACTCCAAGCTATACCTAAGTTGTTTCTCCAGTAGTATTTAGCCGCATTGTAATTAGCAAATGCTCCTAGACCAATACTTAATAATTGAGTTTCTTGGTTTGGATTGTCAGCAACTGTGTACCAGTTGTTTAACCCACCAAAATTTAAACCTAAAAGAACACCTGCTCCCATAGTCCATCCTGGGTATTCCAAAATTCTTTTTTCAAGTGCATCAATTTCTCCTTGAATCCCAGCTTTTACTGCTTCTTTTTCAGCTTTCATAGCTTTTAACTCATCAAGCGTTGCAGTTTCTTGAGCAAAACTGTTTACTGCGAATGCACAAACAAGTGCACATAATAACATTAGTTTTTTCATGATTAAAATTAAGTTTTAAAGTTCTTTGTTTACAATTAGTTGTGAATCTCTATTTTATTTTCCGCCATCTTACTCAGCGGAATAATAACCTTACTAGATTCGGTTTTTAGGATAATCGAAGAATTATCGATATCAATTATTTGACCTCGAACTCCGTCAAAAGTCACTATATCTCCAATATTAAATTTAGATTTTGAGTAAAATGAGGCCAGAAAATTAGCCATTGTACTTTTAGTCGCTAGACCATAACCAATAGCAAAAGCAAATACTACTCCTCCAATTAATATAGAAATGTTAGTAGATAGGAAATCAGTTTGGATGCCTGTTTGTGCAACGGCAACAACCAATACATTTATAAATAAAAAGTAAAAAACAAAATTTGCAATTAACTTCCCTGATGGGATATTTAGTGAATTACAAGCAGTCAAAATTATAGATTTTAAACCATCTGCCAATAAAATTCCAAATATTAAAATAATTAGTGCTACGATTAACTTAGGAATGAAATGGAAAATACTCATCACCAACTCTGAAACAGCATCCATTTTCAAAACATCGACAGCAACCACCATAAAAAAGAGCATAGCAAAATAGTACAAAATCTTACTCACTAAACTGCTTATACTAAATTTGAAGTTTGCCTTACTAATGATGTCTATTTCATTAATTTGCTCACCTAGTTTATCAACCTTTAGTTTTACTAAAGTCGTTTTGGTTACTTTCTCTAATAACTTTGAAATGAGCAAGCCTGCCAGTAAAATAATGATCGCATATAAAACACCTGGAACTCCTTTTAAAAAACTAGTTAATAGTTCTCCAAAAGATTCTGAGAAATTAATTTGTCCAAGAATATATTCCATTATTTGTTGTTTTGGTTTGTTGAAGATATTATTCTTCCTCCTCTTTTTCTAGATTATTTATAGGTGATTCGGGACCTGCGCTTAGTTTAAGGAAGACATCCACTATTCGAGAAAAATACAGCTCTACTATTTCAGAAATCAAGCCGATAGTTCCTAAAGAACCTTTTACTCTATTGCCAACTACCTCAGTATTTTTTCTATACTGTTCTGCCTGTTGCCTCTCTAGTTCCTTAAAGCTATTTTTCTTTGTTCTATTTTTATTGTCTTCCGCCATTAAACTGCTTCCTTATATATTTCTGTATATACTTTCTTAAACTTTTGCTTAGCTCTCTTAATTTTCATCTTGATCGCGCTTTCAGATTTGTCAAGCAATTGACCGATCTCTTTAATGCTCATTTCATCTTGATACTTCATTAAGAGGATCGATCTGTCTTTTGTAGGAATTTCATCGAGGACAACTTTTAATCTCCCAATTTCCATCTCGAGCAAAAAGACATCATTAACATCTTCAGGTACGTCGTGATTAGATAAATCTTCAACTAAAAGGCTTGGGTCTTTCTTTTTTCTTCTGATTCGATCAATACAATAATTATAAGTTATTGAATATATCCATGTAGAAAATCTTGATTTACCACTAAACTTTGCCATGTTTAGCAATATTTTCATGAAAATCTCTTGAACAGAATCTTCAGCATCTTCCTCATCTTTTAATAAGGATATACATTTCCCAAATATCTTTCCGGAGTACCTTTTATACAACACATCGAAATATGCTACATTCTGTGTACTTAGATACTCTTTAACTATATCCTCATCGGACATAGTCTTAGGTATATCTTTGGTCAGTAAAGGAAATAATAGATTAATCAATTAATCTGGTTTTGTTTGGCTTTAGTATTAAGACGTAAAATTACAGGAAAGTTTCAATTTATTGTAAAAAATAAAAAGAGGTAATACTCCTCAGTATTACCTCTACCCTAACCAAATGAAACCAAAATTATTCTTAGCATTGTTTTTTATGCTGGAAGCAAATTAAAAACAAACTTTGTGTTTATATGAATACCTTAGTATTAATAATTTAAAACCTGTATGAAAAGTAACTTATTATTTGCCATTCTTATTGTTTTCCAATGCAATGTTTTTTTATTTTCTCAAAATGATGATGATGCATTCTTTATCAAAGAAATATATAATTATAGCTTAAGTGAATCCCAAACTTATGAATATTTACATGGTTTATGTAAAGATGTAGGTCCAAGATTATCTGGGTCAGAAGGAGCAGAAAAAGGTGTAGAATATGTAAAAAACGCATTGCTTGCGCAAGAACCCGATAGTGTGTACTTAATTGAGTGCATGGTACCTCACTGGGAACGAGGAGAGCAAGCAAGTGTAAGTATTTCAGCGAACGGCGAAGAAAAAAAACTTAATTGTACCCCCTTGGGAAATTCAATTTCCACAAATGGAAAAACTATACAAGGAAAAGTCATCGAACTTACCCATTTAGACAGTCTCGAAAAACTTGGAAGAGAAGAGCTTGAAGGAAAGATAGTTTTCTTTAATCGTCCGATGGACCCAACCTTACTGAGTACAGGACATGCTTATGGTGGAGCAGTAGATCAACGAGTTTATGGTCCAACCAGAGCAGCAAAATATGGAGCTAGCGCAACATTGGTTCGTTCTATGACTACATTGATTGATGATGATTTACCACACACTGGAGTGACTGTTTATGATAGCATATTTAAAATCCCAGCCTTAGCAATAAGTACAAGAGATGCAGCCTATTTATCTAATCAATTAGCAAATTCTAAAGAAGTTAGTGCTGCAGTTTATAGTGATGCCCAAAATTTTGATAAAAAATTAAGTCATAGCGTCGTCGGAGAAATCCGAGGTTCGGAATTCCCAGATGAAATTATCCTGGTGGGTGGTCATTTAGACTCTTGGGATTTAGGAGAAGGAGCACATGATGATGGAACAGGCTGTGCCCAATCTATGGCTGTTTTAGAAACACTGAAATCATTAAATTATCAACCTAAAAGAACCATTCGATGCGTTTTATTTATGAACGAAGAAAATGGATTAGCAGGTGGATTAAGCTATGCAGAACATTCAAATAGTTTAGAAGAAAAACACATTGCGGCTATAGAATCAGATGGCGGTGGATTTACCCCTAGAGGGTTTAGCTGTACTGCAGATGAGTCTGTCTTTATAGAACATTTTAAAACATTAAAAGCACTTTTCGAACCTTTAGAGTCCTATGACTTATATTTGAAAAAAGGTGGTGGTGGCGCAGACATTAATCCTTTAAAAAGCCAAAAAGGAATACTCATTGGTTTGAGAGTTGATAATGCACGTTATTTTGATTTACACCATACAGCTGCAGATGTATTAGAAAATGTGAATAAACGAGAATTAGAGCTTGGGGCTGCAGCCATGACAAGTTTAGTCTATTTAATTGATCAGTATGGAATATGAGAATTTAAAAATAAAAGGCTTTGAATTTAAAATATTAATGGATGAGGCCCAAATCCAAGCTCAAGTGGAGCGACTTGCTGATGAGATTAATGATTATTATGAGGGAAGAAGTGTTTCTATAGTTGTCGTCTTAAAAGGAGCTTATGTCTTTGCTGCTGATTTGTGTCGCCTTTTAAAAGTCAATCATGAAATTCATTTTGTAAAGTTTACCTCTTATGATGGCTTTTCGGCTAAACCTACCATTAAATGTGATGTGCCTCTTGAAATTGATGTAGAAGGAAAAAATATCTTAATTATTGAGGATATAATAGATTCAGGAAACACGATGGCCTATTTTTTAGACTCATTAAAGGTTGATAAACCTAATAGTCTAGATATCTGCTCATTCTTGTTAAAACCAAAAGCGATTCAACAAAAACTTCCATTAAAATTTGTTGGTTGTGAGATTGACAATGGTTTTGTTATCGGCTATGGAATGGATTTTAATGAAGAGTTTAGATCATTAAAACATATCTATCAGAAAATTTAATGCTCCTAGATTCTTTCAAAATATATTTTGTTATAAATTTGCGTCGAATTTGACCCATGGTGTAATTGGCAACACAACGGTTTTTGGTATCGTTATTCTAGGTTCGAGTCCTAGTGGGTCAACTAACAAACAAAGGCAATTCATTGTAAACCAATGAGTTGCTTTTTTGCTTTTAGTGTTTGTTGCCGAAATTGTTGTCGAAATTCCCTAAAACGGTTATCTAAGTTTACCTAAGTGTAATGGTTGTTGTCGATTGAAATAATTCATCAAATAGTTCAATACTGCCTTTTTATTTTGATATAAAGAAAAATATATCTAACTGCTAGAGTATTAATTATTTTTTAATATTCTGATTAAAATAATTTTTATTTCCTACGAAATGCCTGTATTCATTTGACTTTAGGCTTTTCAGGTAATTTGTTGATTCGTGTAATCAATGGGGGGATATTCAAAAACCTAAACTTGACCTGTGTCCTTCGTAGTTGAGGTTTGCGAAAGCATAGTATTCTTATAGTTGAGTAGGAGGGGGCAATTCTGAAATTACTTAAAGTACCTTAAATGAAATGTACACCACATACTATAATTAATTGAACCAGATAAATTAATAGTCCTAGTTACCAGATAGATAACCAAGTACCAGTCCACCTAAAATCATTCCTCCTGCAAGTCTCGATGTGGGGTTTGATGATTTTAACAGAATTGGTGATACTATCATTCCCAAATGAGTTAAGTCAACGACACTATTATGATTAAGTTTTAATCCGAAAGATTTATTTAATCCTTTTGCAGTTCTACTACTAATGGTAACACCAGAGCAATCATTTAAAATGTTGCAATTTAGCCTCCTTGAAACCTCACTTCCCATTTGAACTAATTCCATTATATTTTAATTTTATCTATATAACGGTTTACTTAGCAAATTAGTTTCTGAAAATTATGCCATTATCATTAATAGAATTTAGTCCGCATCACGAGGTTGAAAGAAAGGTAAATTTCTTTGCAGATTTCTTTAATCATTATAATTCATATTTAGGACGGTTTAGTTATTTGGAGTTTGAGAATATTAGTTCGTTATGTGATAAAGCTATTTTTCAATTGAAATTTAATCCTGAAAAATGTAAACCGTACATTAAAGAATATTTTGCACATAGAATGTTCCAAGAAAATGGTTACACCACAAGATTTAGAAATTTTTCTAAAGTAAGAAATGAACTAGCTTTATTTATTGGGTCAAATGATAGTTGTGAAAAATATAAAAGCGAAAATCCCAAATTGTTAAAGACCTTAAACTCTTTGTCAAAAGAGCTCAAAAATAGCCAATTGAATGAGGCTATGAATTTTGTAATTTCTTATCTAAGATGTACTTGTCCCTTGGAAAAGCACGAAGATGATTTCTGTTATCTAATTCAGATTATTATTTCTGAATTAAGATTTACCAGTAAATCGAAAAAAGAAATTGGAAGTTTAATAAGAAGCTTGATGAGTAAAAAGGAAGGTAGATTTCCTCTTCCTAGATCAATAACCCAGTATTCAGGAGAAGAAAATTACTCAACAATTGTTTCTGATTTTTTCACTAATAGAAATTTCCGAGATCAATTTTTAGGGGTTGTAAACTTTAATGAAGAAGAATCAGAAAAGGGGTATTATTTACTCAGAATACAAAATTTAAAACTGCCAGAAACCGAAGTGATTTCTTTTGGAGGCATTAAAGTAATGAACCCTAAAAACCCACTTTTATCAAAATTTGAACTAGAGGGCTATAGATTAGAGATGTGGGAAGAATTTACCACATCAGATGATTCAATACTAGTTATAGAAGGAGACATTAGTAATGTTGATGATGGGAAAAAGAAAGCTATTGAAGAATCTAAAACCATAATTAGATATATTAATTCAACACTCGACCATAACTGTCAGGTTTATATATATCGCTGTTTAATTACTAAGAATTTTAAATATTTGGGTTTTAGTAATTCATTCGATAATACCCAATCAGTTATTGACAAACACGATTTAGCAAAACTTAAAAATGATAATTCTTACTCAATACTTAGTAATAATAAATCTAAAGCAGCAATTCAATTTTTATATGCTGAAAGATATTATCAAAAGGCAAAGGACACAAAAGAAATTTCAGACTATTGGCTATATCTCGAAGCTATTATTCCTAAAAAACTCGACAGAAAAGTAAATGGAGAATATAAATTTCAACCTCAGATAAAAGATACTTGTACAAATATTTTAACCGATTACTATTTGCTAAAAATAAGAGGACACATAGCTGAATCAATTTTTAATTTTGTTTCTCCTCCGTTAGAATACGAGAGGACAGATTATTCATTAGCAATAAAAGAAAGACGCCAGTTAACAAAAAACTTCTTACCAAGTGCTGTATTGAAAAAAACTAAAAGATTTAGAAAATATCCTATTATTAATTATTTGCATAAAGCCTACAAAGAGTCATTCAACCAATCAAGAATTGAAGCGGAACAGAAATACTATAAATATTTCTTCAATCAATTCTATGGGCATAGAAATTCTATAGTTCATGGGGGTAATAAGAATTTCTTTACTGAATTTTCTCAAAAGCAGATAATCGAAAGATATATTAAAATTATAAGGTTATATTTTTTAGAAGAAGTTAAGCAAAGTAAAAGAGCTTCAATGCTTGATGTCGTAAGACGTATAAATAAAAGTTGTAAATCTCGAATCTCTGGAAAATTGAATTAATTGACCATTAAAAATGTTCATTCAAAATGGCTCAACATACAAACATTTATGAATTTAAGCTATATAAATATAGATCAGGGAAGGTATTTTACTTTTGGTCAAAACAACTCTATTTGAGGCTAACGCTGCACATTTGCAAACTCACAAAATCTGGATTTAAGCTATTATAATATGTATCGATTTGAGCAATTTTTGAAATTCTGAAAAACCCCCATTTTCGGGCATTCTCGCCACATCTGCAAAAGTACAATTTCAACAAATTTCATTTTAAGCTATCTTAATATATTAGTAAAGCTTTTCCGAGACACCTTAAAAACCTTCATATTCCCGTGTCTATTCCTATCTTTGTGTCTGCGCATTTTCTATGATTTAGATAAATGTGGACAGTTTCATAATCTATTCTAAAGTGAATTGATCTGAGACAATTGTAAAGATATAGGCGTTAGTCTATTTCGGCTTCTCGAAATCACCAAATTTCAATACCGTCCGAAGTAGTCAGTAACCCGCCCGTTTGGGCGTGGACTGTGCTATTTGACGGTAAGGTGTTTGGTGATGCCTGAGAAGCAGATAGATGTCAGCTTCACGCCTTTTTTCTTAGGACACTATAGAAGCTGTATGTGTTTGTTAAACTACTGGGTTATGTCAATATTCAAAGGAACCTGTACATTTCTATTAATCAATTTGACGACATTAGTTGGAGTTGCTCAAGACTTAGATTATCAATGTGATTATGAAGTATTGGATAAAACCCTGTTGTATGAAACTGGGAGTTCATCAAACCCATTTGGGGTAGCATGGTATCTAGTCAGGTACTATGAGTTTTATACAGCCCAATCAATAACCAATGTCCAAAATGATCCATATATTGACGAATATGGATTATATTTTCGAAATGAGGATGAATATCACTTTTTTAGACTAGGACTTAACAAAGAAGGAGAATTTGAGGTAAACAGTACTACCAATGAATTGGTACTTTACAATTATTCATCAGATTTATTCCCTGAAATTTTTGAAATTCTTGATCTTGATAGTGTTAGGCTATTACTTTACAATGAGACGTTTTGCCCTGACACCTGTTTATTAATTAGAGGTGATAAGAGAGAAGCGTTCTATGAATCCCTTTGTCAAGAAAGTTCGTGTGGAAATTTTATAGATAATTGTGAACGTGGTTTATGTGATTGCCCTTTCGGAACGATAGGTAAAAATTGTGAGTCAGAGGAAGAATATTTTCCAATACCTAACCAAAGCTATTTTAAACGTGAAATCCCCACAAGACAGGGGGATTTTATCATACAGACGGACATAGACGGTTTATCAAACTATACCATGTCAATAGATGAGAGTGGAAATAAAGTTTGGGGGAATGATAATCCAAAATTCCAAAACTATTATGGACAGGTAACTCCTGAAAATTTCATTTATAACTTACAAGTCGATAGTATTCATTCTCTAAACTTGTTAAATGGAAGTGTTCAGAGTAATGAATTGGATTCAATCTTACATCCGAATGACTTAACTCGGTTTAACTCGCTTCATAATAACTCAATAATCGGATTAATTGATTCCAAGATTAGGTTAATTAATTTTGCTGGAGAATTTGTTTGGGAATTACCTTGGCAATACGGAGAAATATTTTTTGTTAATTCTGATTCCGATATTATTGAAATATTTACTGAGGAAAACAGGAAAATATTAATTGATTATCAAGGAACAATAGTTTCAAACGATATTTTGGTTGATATAGATATGAATGAGGTAACTACGATGTTTTCATCAGAAAGCAGTATTTACACTTATAATCACAATTTGGGAAACGAAAGTGAATTTCACCGTTATGACAAAAATGGCGTTCTAATTTGGAGTAACTCAAATTACCTTTATCCACATATTTATTTTCAGTCAATTCAATTTTTCGAGGAACTTGATGAAAATACATTATTGATTTTTGACAATCCTGGTCTTTTTATTATCGACAATGATGACGGCAAAATAATCTGCTCATATCACTTAAATGGCACAGAATTAAATAATAAATTAAACGGATGGTCAATACGTGAAATAACTAATGACTATATAGAATTTTGGTCAACACCAACGGGCTTTCAGCCTGAATATGTAACTAAAGTCAAGCTAAAATATTCCGATTTTCACAAGCAGATTCCCATTTGTACTTTTGGAAATACGATTAGTTCAAATATTACTTTGAGTAACCCCGAATTTGATGTTTTTCCAATACCAACTAATAACTACTTATTCTTTGAGGACTGTAATAATTTCTATAATTATCAGCTTTTTTCAGTTCAAGGAAATTTGGTTAGATCGGGTAATATAACTTGTGAGGGAATTAGTGTAAGAGACTTTAAGGAAGGTATTTATCTATTGGTTGTAACAGATGATAAAGGAATTAGCTTTGTTCCGAAAAAAGTTGTAATTGCTAATAAGTAAATAAATCCATAAATATTCCTCTAATGAAAGTTTTATCAACCATAACGTTATTTCTTCTTTCAATTCCTTTGTTTGCACAAATGACTTGTGAAGAATTGACTGAGATTATTAAAGATAAAGGCGATAGTATTGAAACTGATTACTGCCTTGGAGATGAAGCTCTAAGTCAGATTGAGTTTTACAGATTAGAAATTACAGATGATGAGTACTATTTTGCTTTAGTCACTTTTAGATCAAACACATTCAAAGAATATACTTATCAAATTACAGAGGATGCTATGAATGAATATACATCTGATTATTTTGTTGATGATATTGAGAAGTTTTGGAAATACATTCAGCCATATAATAGTGTTTTGGATTGTTCACCATATAAAAGACGAGAGAATAAATATTCGCCTCGATAATTCTCAAAAGGTATAGAATTTATTCACCCCGAAAGTTTCTCCAATCTTGTTCAATGAGATAATCTGCTAAATCGTACCCCTTGACCTTATCCTCTAAGGGTGCGAATTGTTCGAGTAGATCAGACACCTTGAATGAACTGCCCAATAATTGACTTTCCAACTCCACAGCTTTTTTCGACCACTCACCAAAGGCTTGACCATTTTTAGAGGCATCAGGGAAAAGAATAACCTTTCTTCCTTTCAGTTCTTTACACCTTTCATAATTGAGACTACTTTTACTATAGACGGCTAACCACAATAGATTCTTTTGTTGATCTGGAAAACCAAAATAAAGTGTGCCATATATAGCTGTTTTTGGAGCTTCTACGAGTGCTATTGTGTTATCTGGATATTTTGGTAGTAGATGTTCCCCAAACAAACAAGACGCTTTACTTTGATTCTTATTGTAATCAATAATCCATTGAGGTCGTGGCTCTTTTTTAAACCTAGATTGTTTCTCAATCAAAGAGTGAACCCAATTTGTATGTAAAGTGTGATTAGTAGCATCAAACCTCTTTGCCTGAATAGCTCTTATATCGCCACAAGCATTAATAAATGGTAAGGTCAGAGAACCTTTCATATATCCTTCTTTAATTGTACCTAAATGGTACATTGAAATCACTCTTTCAATGTCAGATGATTCAAAGGGATATGGTACATTATTTAACAAGTTTTGTAAGAAAACATTATTAGCATAATGAGACCTTGTATTCTCCAAAACTTCTATGGGGTAATGAATTTGTTTCTTCGGGACATTTAGTCTAGTTCGATAACTCATATTTGATTCTCTACCATGACGTAAATGATACCCTTCTTTATATGGATTTACATGATATTGACATGAATCTTCTCGGTCACAGCGACCATATTCTTCGGGTAAATAATTTTCAGTTTCGTTATCAATGTATCTAACAAATCTCTTTTCTCCACAATCAGGACAGTAATCTTTATGACTGCTTGGGTCTAGTGAGTATCTATATTCTTCCATTTTTCTTTTTTATTCCTGTTTTCAAAGTCGCACCCTTCGTACTACTCGTACCTCTGATAAGGTACGAATAGTGCGAGGTAGTGCGAATTACTATTCTGATTCCCATTTTTTAAGTTTTTTCCTTATTAAGCTTTCTGATACACCTAAACTTTCAGCAATCTTTACGTTTGATACTCCTTGCTCTTTCAACTGCAAAACTTCTGGTCTTTGCTCATCCCAATCAATATTCTTTGAAGTTTTAAGGTGGGTATGCTCCATATCGTACCCGACAAATTGAAACTCAAGAAAATTATAGGGCTTATCTATTTTGCAGGTGATAACATTATTAGCTCCATATTTCTTTTCCGTATTCCTAACCTTGATTTGCTTGATATACCTCGTACTTGTTCCATCAGGATTAGCACCAATGGCAAATACACTATCGGCAAAATTGATAAGTTGTTTACTACCAGCAAGGTCATTTACTGAAAGTGGCTTGGACAGGTCTCTTTTTGGTGTATGAGCAAGTACCATCATTGACAAATTGTACTTTGTCTTTAAGTCCTTCAATTTCTTAATAAGTGGTAAAGCATATTTTGCCTTTTCTGTTTCACTACCTAAAAAAGTGATATTATCAACAATGACAACTTTTATTCCTGTTCTTTCAATTTCCCTCTCGAAAGAATTAATTAAAAAATCCTCATACGGTATATTAGGGGGGTAATTAGCGTCAGGATTTATTTCTACCCTTTTGAATCCTTCGTCAAAAGGATAATGATCTATTAGGATTTTGTTATCCACTTCCATTGAATACCTAACCTCAAATTGTTTTTTGGTTAACTCAAAATCAAAGTAAAGAACATCTTGCTTTTCAGATTCCAACCTGAACCCTTCAATTTGCTCACCTTTACTTATACTATTTCCGATTTGTACAGCAAGTATTGACTTACCTAAATTTGTATCTGCAAATAGAATACATAATTCATTTTCAAACCAAAGTTCCCCAAAGTGCATCTTAGGCATTGCAGTTTGCTTGGCTTCTTCTAACCATTCATTGCCACTTTTTACAACGAACAATCCTTGATGTTCTGTTTTATCAATTACCTCACTTTTAAGCTCTTGAATATGTGAAATAATCTTTTTCGGGTCTTTTAAACTCTCAAATTGAGGATTTAAAGAGCCTTTATCCTTTTGATTACTTTCGTTATTTTCACGATTGGATTTAAGCCTTTCAAGCCTTCGTTTTTTATCAGCTTCCCAGTCATAATTTAAGGGCTTTACTTTTTGCCCCATTTCGTACAATGGATATTTACTCATAGTCTTTCAGTTTTGTTGTTAAATAATTTTGCTTGCTTTTACTTTCCATTTTTAATCTTGTTTTTATAGTCA
This sequence comes from Saprospiraceae bacterium, assembly GCA_020629035.1. Lineage (GTDB taxonomy): Bacteria > Bacteroidota > Bacteroidia > Chitinophagales > Saprospiraceae > JAHDDO01. Next base: position 175,423 of record JAHDEC010000005.1, read on the forward strand.
TCTAAAAATTTATTTACTTTCAATCGGTCGAGTTCGTATCTATCAAATACCTTTTCTCTTTCATTGAATACCAAAGGGTGAATATTGAACCGAGCTAATCTTTTCTTTAATCCTGATTTGCCAACACCTAAGTATTTGGATGTTTGGTCATAGTTTAGGTATCGACCCCATGATTCAAATTCGGGTCGTTGCAGACATGACAATACCCCTTCAGCCAATCCATCTAACTGATTGGTGACTTCCTTCCTTACAAGAGGAATTAGTATTGATTGTATTTCTGCGTCTAAACTCAACTATTGCATTTGTTTTTGCAATAGTAGGTTTCAGGTATAGGTATATCGAGATCATACCTAATACCTCAGAAAAAAAATAAAAATTAGTTGTAAAAACTAATGCAATCAGCCTTAAACGAATTGGATTGTTTTATAATATTGGTAGTTATTAAGGAGGGATAGGTCTTATTAAGAATGGTTAGATACTGATTAAATTCATTTGATTTGAAAGACCATACTTTATAGGATGTTGAGGCTAAATTGAATGCACAGCCGCTTTGTTTTTTAATTTGAGACCATCTAATCACGGTGGCAAACTCTTTTTTCAAAACCTTATCTTTTCCATCGGCAAGGTTTATAATTTCCTCTGGTTCTTTATCATAAACCATGTCATACCATTTTTTAATGAATGGGCTTGATTCTGGAGTTAGTGGTGTTATGCTATTAATCTCTTTAAGAAAATCGAGGGTACTTTTTTTATCCCTTTCATTCATGGAAAGATCATTCACCATTTGGTTAGTAAGTTGTCCTAGCTCTCCCATGAGGAATAGCAAAAAGTAGGAAGTAAACACTAATGATGAATTATTCAAATTATCAATACCATATTGTTTAAAGTGGAGATATAACAGAAATCCTAAGTGATATGCCTCTAGTTGATTTTTATCCTTTTGAAAGTTTTTTGGTTGGGAACTAGGAATTAATTCATTTAGATAGTTTTCGAGTTTATCCAAAGAGGAAAAGAATGTTCTAACAAAAATATAGTTCATCAAGTGAGTAATGAGTATTTCTGGCAAGTCATATTTGACCTTAAATTTATCCTCTCTTTGACTTGATTCAATTTCTTTAAGAGTGTATAACTCTTTTGTATTGTACTCTTTCAATAGTCCATTATAGACTGAACTAGCTTTTAGATAATTATAAATGAACTCCCCATCCATTTCATAGTTGTATAGGTTTACCCCTGTCAAAAAATCAGAAGCCAAAGAGTTTTCAGAATTTAATTCAAGAATCGAATCCAAGTAATTATTAGTATCTATACCCAGCTCAATAGTAAGTTCTTCAAGTTCGTTATAATCAACGTTCCATCTAGGAAGGAATTTTTTCAATCCTTCTTGACTATTTCTAACAATATTTATTTTATCTCTGAGGTAACCAATAGATAGCTCGATAGAATTAGTATCTAAAACATAGGCTTTGAATTTTGATTTATATTCAGATACCAATTCCTCTAAATATTCGGCATACACCATTATTGTTGCTCGATGGTGTTCTCGATAATTGAAATTCTCGATAAAATTCTCCATTACTTAAAAAATTCATTTTCAGTTGCAAATTCAAGGTACTCTTTACTATCAATACAAACATATTCATATAACTGCTTTAAAGTAGAATGTCCAGTTATTCTCCTGACAAATTCAGGACTAATATTGTTTAAAATAGCGTTAGTAGCAAAACTCCTTCTCATAGTATGTGAGCCTATTAGCTCCCATTTTTCAGTTACTACCTGTCTGCCCTTTTTAACTCTTGATACTTTGGTGGTTAACCCTGCTTTTTGACAAAGCTCCTTTATATAATCTCTAAACTTTTGCTCGGAGATAATAGGTAGTTTACCTCCATGCTTGTTAATAATATCTCTAACAATAGGTTTTAGGGGTATTGTAACAAAGCCCTCGGTTTTCTCAGCCTTTATTTTGATAACATCCCTTTCATGCTCCGTTGTAATATGCTTTTCGGATAGTGATTTAAGGTCTATGTATCTGAGAGCAGTATAATAACCAGTAATAAATATGTCTCTGATTTTATCCAATCTACTGAATGGTTCAAGATCAAGTGCCATGATTTGGTCATACTCAAATTGGAATATGCAAACTTTTGGTTGTTTCACATAAGCACGGTTGCAGTCCTCGTCTCTAAAGTCCAGTAGTGTGTTGAGTCCTCTTTTAGTAGCGTCATTCATAACTGCCCTTAAACGTTTCATGGTCTTATTGATAGTATTGGCTTCATGGTCTTTATCTACCTCACAAAACTCAATAAACCTCAATATGAAGTTCTTTGTCATGTCATTGAACTCTATCCTTCGACCATTCTCTTTTTTCGTCACAAACTCACGTAAAAGATTCTTAGCGTTGTTATACTGGACTATTGTTGATGACTTACGGTTAGCTAATCGTTTATTCTCAATGAACTCATCAAAATAACTAAATATGTCGGGTGCGGTCGAAATATGTGTACCTCCTAAGAACTCCTTTTTAACCTCAGTTCTGAACTCATTTAGAGTAGGTCTTTTACCTGCTAACTTAAATCTATTACGAACAGTCATAACACTAGATT
>JAHDEC010000028.1:0-38990 GCA_020629035.1 Saprospiraceae bacterium
ACCCCTGCTACCAGGATGAAAACCTGGCGTCCTAACCCCTAGACGAACGGGCCAATTTTGCACTGCTTTAATCTAAAAGCAACGCAAATATATAACTTTCAATAGTTATACAAAACTTCAATAAGTTTTTTGTTTAATATTTTATTACTCGTTCAATATAACGTTTGTTTGTGCTATCTGTAAGCTCTAGATAATACAGACCATTCAGCGTATTTACTAACTCTATATCTACTGAGTGAGTGTCACAATTTTTATTCAAAATAATTTGCCCTACCGAATTGTATACTTTGTATTCTACAATTTTTTCTCCTTTTGAAGTAACATTAAATATGTCATTAAATGGATTAGGACTGATTAGAATTGAAGGATCTGAAACCAAGTTTTTGTCACTTGATGGCAAAGCAGCATCATAGACATGAAATCTATCAATCGAAATATCAATGACGTGTCCTGGATCATCATCAGAACCTATAAATCTAATGCTCATCTGATCAGTGATTTCAATAAATTCAGCTAAGTGTATTTCTTCCGTTTTTGTCCATTCATTCACATTTTCATCGATGACTAATGCTACTGCATTTCCATTACCATTCCTTACGAGCACTTCTAACTGATCGTTAGGTGTACTATTACCTCCTGCATTTAAGAAAAAATATTCAAAAGTTAACACAGGATCTTCGTAATCAGATAAATCCATTATATCTGATGTGAGTGATGTGCTTCCATCATCTATATCATCTGCTGTACTATCTGAAGACCCATTACCAGTGACGTAACATAAATTTCCTACATCATTTAGTACGTCATCCTCTGGAATAGTAATATTTCCTCCAAAGCTTGCTTGAATAGGATCCACTCTTGTCCATGCTCCAGTTTCAGCATTAGTATTGATTGACCAACCCAATTCCAGGATGAAATCATCCCTATATCCCTTGTTAACGATCAAGTCTGCTGAGATGCTTTCAGTGGCTGAGTACTCTAACTCAGTCTGGTGGTATCCCCATGCACCTCCATAAATAGTGTAATTGTTTTCTTCCACAACACTTAAATTAAAATTACCATCTGAATCAGCCGTTGTTTCAAAAGATATTTCTTCATTTATTGCTTGTATGATTCCATTTGGAACAGCATTACCGTCTGTGTCTTTTATTGTTCCAGAAAAAGTAACCATTGGCATTGGTGTAAGCTCTACATCCAATATCGTAAGCTCTCCATTAACTAACGTAGCAGATACGGTTTTTGAATTATATTGTGGGTGAGAAACTAGCACATCAAAAGTTCCTGGTTCAGCCTGACCCATTTTGTAATCACCACTAGCCGTAGAATTTTCATTTATTTCTTTTGTACCCATTAATTGCACATTGGCCATATTTATAGGACTACCAGTTGTCTCATCTGTAATTCTTCCTTCTAAGTAGCAAGCCCTAATGTAAGTTGGTTTAAACACATATAGACCTGAATTTATGTCGTTAACTAAAATGTTCTCTGATTCAAAGAATGGGTAAGCTCCCCAGTTACCGCAAAAACCACTATTGCATTCAGCACTTGGGTAGGTATCGTATTGTCCCACTCTTACTAAATTATCAGGTCTATGTGCATCGATAATTATAACACCTTGAGTATACCATGAGGTCACCAAATATCCATTGTAATAATGTGTATTATGTGGGATGACTACTTCAGTATCTTGCTTTTCTTCGGGTCTATACGAATCCAAATAAATAATGTTTGAAGGATCAGATACATCATAAGCATCTACATAAGCAGAAGCTCTCTCGTCTGTCGTAAACAAATATTTTTCATCATCAGATAACCAAGCATTGTGCGTAAAAAAGGTGGTAGTAATCTGATCTCCTAAGTTGATAGGATTAGCTTTATCACTTACATCAAATATTGTAAAATCACCATCCAAAATATCAGAACTATATAGCAAATTATTTTTTGCATAGGCATCATGAGAATACGTTTCATTTTGAATACCAACAACCACAGGATTTTCTCGATCATCGATATTTAGCATGATAACACCTGCGTTACCAACTCCTCCACAACCGGAAAGATAAACAGTGCCAAATTCGTCTATATAAATATTGTGACAAGATCCAAGCTGTCCTTGGATGCCATTAAAATCAATAAGCGGCTGCCAAAATTTGAATGTAATATCATTCGGGGCATTTTCCATATTAATAATGAGTAAACCATCTTGTCCTACATCCGTGGTTACATATACATGCTTATCCCAAGATTTCATGTCCCTCCAAGTTGAACTTTCTCCAGGGATTAAAAGGAGTTCTTCCGGGTTTGCTGGGTCTTCTAGGCTATATATTCTTGTATTTGTGCGACTGCCACAAATGGCATATTCCACACCTGCATCATCTGTATAACCCCAAATATCATTACCTGCTTCCCCAAACTCAGTTTGGGATAATAATTCTAAGTTGAAGTTGTCTTGAGCCACAACTAGAGTTGAAAAAGAAAAAACTAAAAAGAGAAGTAAAATTTTATTCATTGTCTTTTGATCATTGTTAAAAAAAATAGTCGGAATTTACAACTGAGCATAAAAATAACATCTTTAAGATATACGAGGCATTTAGAAGGATTTTTTAATGTAATCTGTCGCGAGTAGAGATTTATTTCAATTTTGTCCAAATTTATAATAAGAGAAGAAACAGATTAATTTCAGTGTATTAGACAGAAGTACGACATTAATATATGAGTGTAACGTTTTATCTTTTTTTTAATACATTTTTAAATTTTATATTTATAAAATAGTTCAGAACAGCATAACCAACATTTCCATGAGTAGAATCCTAATCTTATTTCTCTTTTTCTCAAGTAACTTAATTAGTCAAGTAGATATAAACAATGGCTTGTTGTTGCATTATTCTTTTGACAATACCTTTGAGGATGCTTCATTTAATAACAATGATGGTCAAAACGATGGTGTGAATTTTATCGATGATCGAAACATGGTTAATAATAATGCAGCAAATTTTATTGGAGAATCTAAAGTTGATTTACCTGACAACCCAGCTCTAAAACCAGACTTTCCATTCGCCTATGCTTTCTGGTACAACCCAATTGAACCTTCGAATACAAGTTTAACCAATTATGGTATATTAACGACTGATCATAGTATTGATCGTTATGCTGGTGCATGGTGTACATTAAATTTGAGCAATAATAAAATGGGAATTGCTTACGGCGATGGAGGCTTTACAACTACAAGCCAGGATAGACGAACTGCATTTACTGAACATGTCTTTAATTTTAATACTTGGCATCATGTTGTTGCAAACTATCTTAATCCTGAGGAGGTTGAAGTATTTGTTAATGGTTGTCAAATAGGAAGTTACTTACGGTGGAGAAGGAGACTTAGCTATTGGATATTCTAATAATCCAGGAGCAATAGGAGTTAGAGATAACTCTACTCAAGCCCAAGTGCCACTGCCATACTTTAATGGTTTTATAGATGAATTTTATTTTTGGAATAGACCAGTTAACCAAGAAGAAGTGTCTTTCCTCTATGATAATTTCTTTGACAACGAACTAGTGTCTAATATAAGTTATGAAGGTTGTGACAAATCGTATAGTGTTGAAGTGAACGGAACAACATACAATATTGAAAACCCTACAGGTGTTGAAACCATCGAGCTCGAGTCAAGTTGTGACTCCATTGTTAATATAGATCTTTTGTTCTTTGATTCTTCTGAGAATAGTCTTGAATATGTAAGATGTCAAGGTGACGGGTTTGAAGTAGTTATAGATGGAGTAAGTTACAACGAAGCAAATCCTAGTGGCATGCAAGTGTTAACAAATGAAGCTGGTTGTGATTCTTTGCTTAACGTAGTGCTTGATTTTAGAGAGTGTGAGGATTGTTTAGGTACCTTGCCTTCTTTCATGTTGCAAATAAATAGAGATAACAGCTTATATCAAGTGGTGAAAAATGGTGAGGTAATTCACAGCCGCTTGGAACTAAATGAAGCAATAGCTCAGGTTTATGACATACTGAATTACGAAAACCAAGCTCGTAATAATCGATTCAAGCAAACGATTAATTATGATAACATCGAAAGACTTTTGTCAAAAATGACAAATAATACATCGCTTAAATTTTAAGTTAGTTCGATTAAATAAGATGTGTTTTTAGGCCAACTCAGATTGAATATATTCAATCATTCGTGATTGATTATTTGCGTTAAATCGATGAGCGTGCTCATATCTTCGCAACCAGGTCATCTGCCTTTTTGCATATCTCCTGGTGTTTGTTTTAATTTTTTCAATGCAATGTTCATAGCTAAAATCTCCATCGAAATATTGAAAAAACTCTCTATATCCTACGGTATCTAGGGCTTTTAAATGTTTGTTGTTTTTCAAGGAGAATACTTCCTCTTCTAATCCGTTTTCAATCATCTGATCTACACGAAGATTTATTCTATCGTAGAGCTGCGTTCTATCCATTTCTAAAATCAAATGAATAGTTTCAAAATTTCTTGTTGTTTTCTTCTTATTCAGATAGGACGAATAGGGTTTGTCAACATGCAAAATCACTTGTAATGCTCGCTCGATTCTCCTTCTGTTTTGGCGGTCGACCTGCTGGTAATACTTAGGATCTTTATCTTTTAATATGGCTAGCAATTCATCTAAATTAGCTTCACTTAACTGTTTATTTATTTTGTCCAATGCCGTATTTTCTATTGCTGGAAATTCATCCAAACCTACTAGTAAGGCATCAATATATAAGCCTGTCCCTCCGACAATTATTGGGGTTTTTTGCTGTTTATGCAATTGGTCAACAATCTCCAATCCTTCTTTTTCAAAATGATTTGCTGCAAAATGTTGCTGTATAGAACAATGGTCAATAAAGTGATGCTTAATGCTAGCCAGCTCTTGGCTGGTTGGTTTGGCAGTGCCTATGGTGAGTTCTTTGTAAACCTGTCTAGAGTCCGCAGAGATAATTTCAGTAGATAATTGTTCAGCTAAGCTTAAAGACATACTAGTTTTACCTATACCCGTCGGACCGGAAATGACAATTACATACTTTTTCAAAAAGGCTAAATTTTGGTTATATTGTTTACAAATGTAAGCTAAATGATCATTAGAATCGGTCTTATCTTGGGGATTGGAGTACTCCTTGTTTCGTGTAACAACATTGAACCTCAACAACAAAATAATAGGGAAGAAGCTGTTCGAGCAAATACAACTCAACATGAATATGCCATGGTTATTCATGGAGGTGCAGGCTATATGTCTCCTGAAAAAAATGCTGAGGAAGAACAACTGGCATTGAAGGCTACCATGGATTCTTTATTACTGCTTGGGAAAGAACTACTAGTAAATAATGCTGATGCGGTGGATGTAGTTAGTCACATAATTACGATAATGGAAGATGATCCACGATTTAATGCAGGGCGAGGAGCGGTTTTCGCCGAAAATGGTAAAAATGAATTAGATGCATCCATTATGCAGGGTTCAGATTTGAACGCTGGGGCAGTAGCAGGAGTTTCCACCGTCAGACATCCGATTCTTGCTGCCAAGGAGGTAATGGAAAACTCTAGACACGTATTTATGTCAGGAGCCGGTGCAGAATCATTTGCAAAAGAACAGGGCTTGGAGTTAGTCAATAATGATTATTTTTTTACTCAGAAAAAATATGATAGGCTCAAAATGGTTCAGAAAGAAGCGGCAAAAACTGGTTTTAATGAAGAGCCATTTCCTGATTCGAAATATGGAACAGTGGGTTGTGTGGTATTGGATAAAAAAGGGAATATAGTAGCAGGTACCTCGACTGGAGGCTTAACCAATAAAAAGTATAATAGAATTGGTGATTCGCCCGTTATTGGAGCTGGAACCTATGCTAATAATCGCACTTGTGGTGTTTCTTGTACGGGAGTGGGTGAATTCTTTATCCGATATGCTATAGCCCATGAAGTTTCCAGTCAATATATGCACACTAATAGATCAATAAAGCAGATTGCAGATGAGTTAATCCATGGAACGCTCAAAGAAATTAATGCTGATGGAGGCTTGATAGCTTTAGATAAATTTGGTAATGTAGCTATGCCATTTAACACTACTGCAATGCTACGTGGTTATATAAACGAAGAAGAAAAGATAGTTGCTCTTTTTCGATCAGAAGGCAAGAGCAAAGAAAATTAGTAGATTGTTAAGCTTTGATACTTAATTGGTCTAAATATTAATATTTTTACATATATAAACCAAAGAAAGAGACATGAATGATTCTTCAGTAAAGAGCATTGGACCCTATTTGATTTCTATTGTGGTTATGCTAATGGTATCAGTTCTTTACTTTTTCCCACAATTCCAGGGTAAAGTTTTACAACAAAGTGATTTGGTTAATTACCAGTGGATGAGCCAAGAATCAAAAGAGTATCAGAAAACTTCTGGTGAAGAAACACTGTGGACAAATAGCATGTTTGGAGGAATGCCTACCTACCAAATAGGCTCTAAAGAACCTACCAACGTCAATAAAAAGATCTATAAAATCATGCGTTTGGGAATACCTAGACCTGCTGGTTTGTTTTTCTTAGGAAGCTTATGCTTCTTTTTAATGATGATAGGCTTTAGAGTTAATGTTTGGATAGCTTTAATAACGAGTTTAGCTTTTGCTTTTACAACAAATAATTTGGTGCTGTTTGATGCCGGTCATGCAACAAAAGTAATTGCTATTATGGTTTCCCCACTGGTTGTGGGCGGCGCAGTGCTTACTTACCAGAAAAAATGGCTAATTGGCTTTCCAATGTTTGCGCTTGGTATGGGATTAAATCTGATGGCGAATCACTACCAAATGACTTATTATTTAGCGCTTTGTATGCTCTTTTTAGTGATTGGTTATTTAATAGAACGAATTATAGCTAACGATTTAATCAATTTTTTAAAGTCATCAGTACTATTATTGTTTGGAGTTGTTTTAGCCTTTGGGACTTCAGCTAGCAAGTTAATGACTACCTATGAATATATGGAGGATACTATGCGCGGTGAATCCATCTTGAAAAATACTGATGATGAATTTAGTTCCTCAGGTGTGGATGGACTTTCGTATGATTATGCGATGAGTTGGAGTAATGGCTGGGGTGATTTACTAGCTTCGTATATTCCCAAAGTCGTTGGCGGTTCAAGTGGTGAAATGGTGAAGTCAAGCTCAGATCTTGGAAAAGCGCTTAAACGAAGAGGAGTACCTATGAACAAAGGTGGTATCCAAATTGGAACTTATTGGGGTGCATTGCCATTTACAAGCGGACCTATTTATTTTGGTGCTATTATGTTCTTTCTTTTTATACTAGGGAGCTTAATTGTCAAGGGTAATGTTAAGTATTTCTTGGTTTTATCCACAATATTGACTCTTTTACTTTCTATGGGGCAAAATTTAGACTGGTTATCCTCATTCTTTTTTGACTATGTACCCATGTACAATAAATTTAGAACACCTAACTCTATTTTATCAGTAACAGCTATTTTTATTCCATTACTAGCGGGACTTGCGCTCCATGAAATATCAAAAAATAGAGATGGTGATTGGTTGAATAAAGTATATATATCTGCAGGACTTACTGGTGGTTTAGCTTTATTACTTGCCCTACTAGGCCCATCAATTTTTGACTTTTCAAGTGCAGGAGATGTTAGGTATGAACAGGCTGGATTTGATGTTTCTTTATTTGAGGATCATAGAATCCAAATGCTAAGGAGCAGTTGTTTTAGATCGTTCATTTTTATTGCTTTAACTAGCTTATTGCTTTTTGCATATCATAAATTTGGTGCTAAGATGAGTACCTTATTCTTGATGTTAAGTATTGGAATCTTGAGTATGATAGATATAATGCCAATTAATGTATCCTACTTATCTGGCGACTCATTTATGAACCAAAGAAAAAATAAAGCTGCCTTCGAACCAAGGGCCGTTGACCGCCAAATTCTTAACGATAAAGAGCTCTACTATAGAGTTCATGATGTAAGCATTAATAGTTTCAATTCGGCTCAAGCTTCATATTTTCATAAAACAGTTGGAGGATACCATGCAGCAAAACTGCAGAGATATCAGGATATTATTGATGTTTATCTCAGTAAGAACAATGAGAAAGTACTGAATATGCTCAATACTAAATATATCATTGGAAATGGGCAAAATGGTGAACCGCAGGTGAGTTTAAATACGGCAGCTCAAGGCAATGCGTGGTTTGTTAATACCATTAGAACAGTTGGCTCACCCAAAGAAGAAATAGAGATGATAAACAACATTGATCCTAGAGGAGAAGCCATTGTGCATTCAGAATTCGCAGCTCAAATGAGCTCAACATCATTTAATCAACAGGGATCAATACAGCTTACTAGTTACGCTCCGAATAAGTTGACTTATAAGGTGCAAACAGATAGTCCTCAGTTTGCGATCTTTTCAGATATTTGGTACGGACCCGATAAAGGATGGAATGCTTATCTCAATGGAGAGCTTGTTCCACATTTAAGAGCAAACTATATTTTAAGAGCTATGAATATTCCAGCTGGAAATCACTCATTGGAATTTAAGTTTGAACCAAAATTATTTCAATTGGGTAAAACTATTGCCTTAATCAGTTCAATTATCCTTAGCATACTTTTGCTGATGACCATAGCTTTACTGGTAAAACCATCCTTATTAGGAGATAGGTTTAAAGCCAAGGAACAACAATAAAATTTACATATATAAATATTTATGGATTTTAAGTCAATAGAATTAAGCGTCATAGAACATCATTTTTTGGTTTGTACTATAAATAGACCTAAGACGCTAAATGCGCTGAATAAACAAGTGTTTGATGAGATAGAATATATTTTTGGAGATTATCTAAATCATCATCCGGAAATTTATGGAGTGGTCATAACTGGTTCAGGCACAAAGGCTTTCGTGGCAGGAGCTGATATTACAGAGTTTTCTTCATTAGATGTTAACCAGGCTCAAGCACTGAGTAGGCGAGGTCAAATTATTTTCCAATCCATTGAAGATACTAACATTCCAGTTATAGCTGCTGTAGAAGGTTTTGCCTTAGGTGGAGGATGTGAATTAGCTATGGCTTGTCATATGCGAGTCGCCTCAGAGAAAGCAAAGTTTGGGCAACCAGAAGTAAATTTAGGTTTGATCCCAGGTTATGGTGGAACACAGAGATTAAAACTATTAATTGGCAAGGCTAAAGCGATGGAGTTATTGTTAACAGCTGACATGATTAATGGGGAAGAGGCTCACCGATTAGGATTAGCTAATCATTTAGTGGAACCAGAACAGACGGTTGAAAAATCATTAGCGATACTTAAGAAAATTGCTCAAAAAGGACCAAGGGCTGTAAGTGCTTGTATAGAATGTGTAAATACACCTTATGGCGAGGAAGCCTATATCAAAGAATCAAAAATGTTTGGTGCTGGAATCGTTTCTGAGGAATCAAAAGAGGGGGTTGATGCATTTTTGAGTAAGCGGAAGGCAAACTTCAAACGTTAGGATATTGTAACATTTATTTATTCGCCTAATTTAACCTGAATGAAAAATATAATAATACTTTTCGCTCTCCTGTTTAACATGCAACTTGTTTCGGCTCAAATATCCTGTGTTTTAAATAAACCAATGGTAATTGATTCGTTAAGTGAGTGTGGAACTCTTTCCACTGACACAATGATAGGAGATACACTGACGGTTTGTATTGATAGTATTTTGTATTCCGAGTCTAATGGCAATTTATTAGATGGGGTTTTACCATCGTTTGATACAAGCATGTATGTCTTGATCGGTGCTAGCGGACCAGATGCGAATTGGATTTTTGTAGACTCTATCTCAGGAGGAGCTATCGGAGGAGTCTTTTATGATGAAGATGGAAATGGCATAGCTGATGATGATATTGGTGATGACTCTTGCGGAAATCTATATGCCTGTGGTCATTTCTGTTTTGATTTTGAATTGATAAATACTACGCTTGGTACTGATTGCCCATTAAATGGAGTCATTGTATTAGGAGATACTAGTACAGGTGGAAATCCAATAGGTCAATTACCTTTTTGTGATGAACGAGAAATCACTTCTACACTACCTATAGAATTAAATTATTTTGCAGGGAGCGCTGAAGAAGATTATAATTTGATAATTTGGGAGACGATTTCAGAGATAAATAATGAGGGATATTATTTAGAGCGAAGTAAAGATGGGATTCGATTTTCAACAATTGATTATATCGAGGGTAAAGGAAATAGTTACGAACGAACTAAATATGAATCAAAAGATCTCAAAGCTAAAGAAGTAAGTTACTATAGATTAAAACAAAAGGATTTCAATGGCGATTTTGCTTATAGTGAAATCATAGTATTAAGACGTAGTGAAGAAATTTATTTTGACGAACTACAACTCTTTCCAATACCAGCTAGTAATCATATTTCGATTGATTATAATGATGAATTATTTACTTCATACAAAATCTTAGATTTGCAAGGGAGAACTCTTATTTCAGGCAATATTGACCAAGAAAATTCATTCGAAGTAATAGATATACATGCACTAACTAGTGGGCTTTATTATATCCAGTTTTTTGGAGAATATTTTAAATCTGTACCACTTGTTAAAGAAGAGCGATTTTAGCTATGACTCCTTCTGAGATCCCAGACTTAAAGATATGTGAATAAACCCATGAACATATTAATACGTAAGAAGATCAACGAGGGAGTTTTTTTTATATTTGCATTCTAATTTCATTCCTTTCGACATCTCACTTAAGAGAAAACTACAAATCGACAATGATGTTGGTTTAAATTATGAATTAGAGTACAAGTATGACATTTAAAGAATTGGGCTTAAACGAAGCTCTACTGCAGGCCCTGGGTTACATGGGTTTTGAAAACGCAACACCGATTCAAGAAGGTGCTATTCCATTAATTTTGAATAATAAAGATTTGCTAGCCTGCGCCCAAACAGGAACTGGTAAAACAGCTGCATTTATTTTGCCAGTCCTACAAAAATTATCCGAAAAAGCATCAGATAAGACAGGAGCTCTAGTAATTGCTCCGACTCGTGAACTGGCTATCCAGATAGAACAGCAAATACAAGCTTTCGCATATTTTGTTAATTTAAGTTCAATAGCTATTTACGGTGGTGGAGATGGACAAGAATTTACTGATCAGAAGAAAGCACTCAAACAAGGAACTGACATCATAGTAGCGACACCTGGAAAATTACTATCCCACTTAAATATGGGTTATGTCAACTTTAAAAGTATTCAATGTTTGATTTTAGATGAAGCTGATCGAATGTTGGATATGGGATTCTTTGAAGATATTAAGAAAATAGTCAGTTACTGTGCCAAAGAAAGGCAAACACTCATGTTTAGTGCCACAATGCCACCCAAGATAAAACAGCTCGCTAAAACTATTCTAATCGAACCAGAAGAAATAGCATTAGCCATTTCTAAACCTGCAGCAGGTGTTTTGCAAGCAGCTTATTTAGCCCACGAAGAACAAAAAGCCCCGCTAGTTAAACATCTTATTGATGCGAAAGAAAGTTATGAAAGTATCATCATTTTCTCGTCTACGAAGAAAAAGGTTAGGGATGTGGTGAGGGTTCTTCAAGGAAGTTCCTACAATGTGCAAGCCATATCTTCAGATTTACAACAAAAGGAAAGGGAAATGGCACTACGTAAATTTAAATCGAAAGAAACGCGAGTAATCGTAGCAACCGATGTTTTAGCAAGAGGTATAGACATTAAGGGAATCGATTTAGTGATTAATTATGATGTACCAGGCGATGCTGAAGATTACGTTCATCGGATTGGAAGAACTGGCCGTGCTAAGAGTTCAGGTGTTGCCATTACTTTGATCAACCCAGACGATATGTACAAATTCAGTAAAATAGAGAAGCTGATCGAAATGGATGTGATAAAAATTCCATTACCTCAAGAAATAGGCATAAGTCCAGAATGGAACACTAAAGGTGGTGGAAATAAAAATTATCAAAGAGGTAGATCTAAAGGAAAAAAGAACTTCAGACCTAAAAAACGTCGATAAAATTATCCTTCAAGATGGAATGAAACAGTAAAGATCTGGGAGAGAATATCATCCAATATTCTAGACTCATTTAATCCATCTTTAAAAATGTGCCGATTACTAATCCCTTGAGAAAACTTTATTTCAGGCGAGAAAATAAAATACGGGAAAAAGAATTGCATACCAGTTCCAAATTCAATTTGAAAGTCATGAGGTGATATTTGGACTAATTCGGTAGCCACTTCTTGCTTTACTCTAGAATTACTCACAACATCATAACTGTACTTAACTCCTGCTACTACAAAAGCTCGTTTATCTTTATATGGAGCAGATTTAAATCGTATTAGCAAGGGCGTTTCGAAATTAACGGACTCAATTTGCTTGGTGTATCTATTATCTCTTGTACCCGTATATTGGAGTGTATGTTCCATAAACGAAAAACCTGGCAAAAGTCTGAAATCAAAGTAGTCTCCAATCTTTATATTGGCGATCAAATGGATATTAAAGCCTAAATCTTTTAAGCCAGTTACAATAGAGATACTATCATTGTTAATAAAGTTCTGACTACGATTTACCTTGTATGTTCCGTTGTTTACCCCGAAGGTGATGCCAAAATAATAGGGCTTACTTTGGAAGTCCATAAAGTTATAATTACCAGCCGCTTTAAATTGAGCATTGGTAGAGCCAATAAAGAGATAGAATCCTACACAAATGAGGATTATTTTTCGGCATGATATATTGTACATATTCCTAAACTTAGGGCTTTCCATGTTACTTTTTTAAAACCAATTTCCTTCAAAATACTCGCAAATTCATCGTAATCAGGGAACAATTGCACTGATTCATATAAATACTTGTATGCTTTAGGATCTTTGGAAGTTAATTTTCCTATGGTTGGTAAAATGTATTTAAAGTATGTATTAAACAGTTGTTTGAAGGGAAATATTGTGGGTCTGGAGAATTCTAAGATTAAAAGTTGACCATTATCGGATAAAACTCGGTGCATTTCCTTTAAACCAGCATTCAGGTTTTCAAAATTTCTTACCCCAAAAGCTGCGCTTACTGCATCGAAAGACCCAGTGCTGTAGTTTAGATTTTCAGAATCACCGACCTCTAATGTTATGCGTTCATTCAGTCCTCTTTTCTGTACTTTCTTCTGACCTATTTCGATCATTCCTGGCGATATATCCATTCCCACAATCTTCTCTAGATCCAACTGTCGATCCGCTTCAATGGCTAGATCTGCGGTACCTGTTGCAATATCAAGTAGTGATTTTGGTTGTTTAGCCGCTAAAGTTTTTATGGCTTTTCTTCGCCAAATCGAATCAATTCCTGCTGATAAAAATCCATTCAGAAAATCGTAAAAGGGAGCAATTTTATCAAACATTGATGTAACTTCTTGCTTTTTACTTATATCAGTTTGCTGATAAGGTCTGACTTGATTATGCTCCATGTTTTTCTTTTTAATAAACAGTTCAAAAGTAGTAAGAAAAATTTGAGCAAATGGTTCATTGCTAAGCTATAAATCTCTTTATTTTATCTCCAGCCGTAAATAGCTTCAAAATCAAGTAATTTGAGGGACAAAAGGCGGATATTAAGCTAGATATATATCAAAAATTAGTATCTTTGTGCTTCAATATTTTGGACCAAATTTCTTTTTATTTGTATTCATTTAAACCATCCCTTTTATTTCTCCTTTGTTTGTTTTTTCTAACTGAAAATTCCCAAGCACAGACCGTGGGGTTGTTTAATTATTCAGATAAAGCATTTGAGGGATATACGCTAATCGCTGGATTTTCCCAAGATGTTTTTTTAATAGACAATTGTGGTTTAAAAGTTCATCAATGGTCAGTCCAAGCACAGCCGGGGATGTCTACTTATTTGTTAGAAGATGGCCGTCTTCTGAGAGCAGGTCGAACAAACTCTTCATTTAGTGGTGGTGGTAGTGGAGGACTTGTTCAAATTTATGGTTGGGAAAGTGAGCTATTATGGTCTTACAGATTTACTAATGATTTTGAGCACCAACACCATGATCTTGAGATTCTTCCCAACGGAAATATTTTAGTCTTAGCATGGGATTTAGTGTTGGTGCAAGACGCTGTAGCATTGGGAAGAGATCCCGAACTACTTACTGATGATGGTATTTGGCTGGAAAAAGTAGTTGAAATAGAGCCTATTGGAACTGAAGAAATGAATATTGTTTGGACATGGAGGCTTAAAGATCATATCGTTCAAGATCGATTTCCTTCCTTAAGCACATTTGGAGATATTGCCGAAAATTTTAGAAAACTCGATATAAATTTTCCGATACAGCAAGACGTCGATATCATCCATTGTAATTCTATTGATTATAATCCCGTATTGGATCAGATAGTTTTAAGTTCTCGCAACTTAAGTGAAATCTGGATTATAGATCATTCAGTAACTACCGAAGAAGCAGCTGGTGATGATGAGGGTAAATATGGAATTGGAGGTGATTTTCTTTATCGATGGGGTAACCCCCAAGTTTATCAGCGTGGAGATGAAGAAGATAAAATCTCATTTGGCCAGCATGATGCATCATGGATTTTAGAAGGCTTACCAGGGGAGGGTAATATCACCTTGTATAATAACGGCACCTCTAGAATTGGACCAGACTTCAGTGAAGCATTAGAGATTTCCTTACCACTAAATGAAGACGGTAGCTATCAATCCTCTGAGGAGGAAGCTTTTGAACCTGCAACTGTAGAATGGGTTTATGGTAATCCAGATGATCAGTTTTTCTTTTCTACCAGAATGTCTGGTGTTCAAAGACTCGAAAATGGAAACACATTGATTTGTTCAGCAGATCAAGGACGTCTATTTGAAGTTGATGATTTAAATGAAATAGTTTGGGAATATGTATCACCTGTTTCAGCAGGAGGGATCATCACTCAAGGTAATCAAGCTGTTGGGAATTCTTTGTTTAGAGCTTATAGATATGGACTTGATTTTCCAGCTTTTGAAGATAAAACACTCATTCCTACAGTTCCTATAGAGTTAAATCCACTTGACTATGATTGTCTGAGTGTAGATACAGAAGAAACTCAAATTAATCAAGGAATTAGCATTAACAATCCCATATCAGATGTATTAGTGATTGATTCTGGATCGATACCCATGCATGAGCTAGCAATCTACAATCTCCAAGGACAAAAAGTTTATCATACAGCACTTGAAAATTCCAATAATAAATCAATAAATACTAGCTTCTTAGCCAGTGGAAATTATTTTCTAAGATGTAAAGGAGCGAAAGAAATATTTACGAAAACATTCATCAAACTATAAAGTACTAATTAAAAACACAAGAGTTCAAGAATGGCAGAAAACGCAAGAATAATTCCTATAAATATAGAGGATGAGATGAAGTCAGCCTACATTGATTATTCAATGTCGGTGATCGTGTCAAGAGCACTACCTGATGTAAGAGATGGTTTAAAACCTGTCCACAGAAGGGTATTATATGGAATGTCCGAACTTGGACTAACCAATAATAAGTCGCACAAAAAATCAGCACGTATCGTGGGAGAGGTCCTTGGTAAATACCATCCACATGGTGATACTTCGGTATACGACTCCATGGTAAGAATGGCTCAGGATTGGTCGCTTAGATATCCTTTGGTAGATGGACAAGGTAACTTTGGATCTATGGATGGTGACAGTCCAGCAGCCATGAGATATACTGAAGCTAGATTAGAAAAAATAAGCGATGAAATCTTAGCTGACATCAATAAAGAAACCGTTGATTTTTCACTGAACTTTGATGATTCTTTGGAAGAACCAACTGTTTTGCCTACAAAGTTGCCGAATCTATTGATCAATGGTGCTTCAGGGATTGCCGTCGGTATGGCAACCAATATGCTTCCGCATAATTTGTCAGAAGTGATAGATGGAGTAACCGCAACCATTGATAATCCTGACATTGATATAGAAGAGCTAATAGAGCATGTAAAAGCCCCAGATTTTCCTACAGGTGGAATTATTTATGGGATGGAAGGGGTTCGTCAAGCACTAAGAACAGGAAGAGGTAAGGTAGTGGTTAGAGGTAAGGCCGAGATAGAATCTAAACCCAATGGGCGAGAAGTAATCATCATTAATGAGATACCATATTGGGTAAATAAAGCCAATTTAGTAATGAAGATTGCTGATTTGGTAAATGAGGATAAAATTCAAGGTATTAGTGATATAAGAGATGAGTCTGACCGAAACGGACTGCGAATTGTTGTAGAGGTTAAGAAGGATGCAATGGCCAATGTTGTGCTGAGTAAGTTGTACAAGTATTCTCAGTTACAAACGTCTTATGGTGTAAATAATGTAGCCTTAGTTAATGGACGTCCACAAACATTGAACCTAAAACAACTTATCGAGGAGTTTGTCAAATTTAGATTAGAAGTTGTAGTTAGAAGAACACAATACGATCTAAAGAAAGCAGAGGAGCGCGCTCACATATTAGAAGGCTTAATCATTGCCATAGATAATCTAGATGAGGTAATTAAGATCATCAGATCATCTAAAACGGTAGATGAGGCAAAAGACAGCTTAATCAAAGCATTTAGCTTATCAGACATTCAAGCAAAAGCAATCTTAGAAATGAGATTAGCTAAGTTAGTAAGTCTAGAAATGAATAAGTTACGTACTGAGTACGATGAGTTAAAAGCTAAGATTGAAGATTTCAAGGACATTATTGCTAGTGAAGGCAGACAGCGCTCAATTATTAAGGAAGAATTAGCTGAACTGAAAGAGAAATACGGTGATGAAAGAAGGACAGAAATTTCATATGCAGATGGTGAGATAAATATCGAAGATATGATTCCTAATGAAGAAGTGGTTGTCACTATTTCTTCTATGGGATACATCAAGCGTACAAAGGCTAATGAGTTTAAGGCTCAAGGTAGAGGAGGAAGAGGCTCCAGAGGAAGTAAAACCAGAGATTCCGATATCATCGATCACATGTTCGCTGCCACCAATCATAATTATTTATTATTATTTACTGAGCGGGGAAGGTGTTTCTGGTTGAGAGTATACGAGATTCCTGAAGGTAGTAAGATAGGAACTGGACGAGTTATTCGAAACTTCCTTAACATTGAAAAAGATGATAACATTAAAGCATACATCTTAATCAAGGATTTAACCGATGAGGAATTTTTAGATTCACATTCACTGGTATTTGTAACAAAAAATGGACTCATTAAAAAGACAAGTGCCAGAGCTTATTCCAGACCACGTACTAATGGAATTAATGCGATTACGATCAATGATGGTGATCAATTATTACAAGTAGAACTCACAGATGGAACCCAAAATGTACTGATTGCCAATAAACTAGGACGTGCTATTCATTTTAATGAAAACGACGTTCGGAACATGGGTAGAAATGCTGCCGGGGTGAAAGCTATGAACCTTGATAAGTCGAAAGATGAAATAGTCGGAATGATAACTCATGATCCAGGTGTAGATGATGGAACAATTCTTGTCATTTCAGAAAAAGGTATTGGTAAAAGATCATCATTTGATGATTATTCTATCATCAAACGTGGTGGTAAAGGAGTTATCAATATGAAGACTAGTGATAAGACTGGAGCAGTAGTAACGATCCAAAAAGTAGCGGCTGAAGACGATATCTTAATAACAACAACAGATGGTATCATCATCCGTATGAGCGTAGCTGATATTAAAGTACAGAACAGGGCAACTCAGGGTGTGAAGTTGATTAATCTTAGGAAAGACGATAACATTGCTGATATTGCAGTTATTAAAGGTGGCGGAGCAGATGAAGAAGAATAGTCTTAACATAATTATAAAATTTATTAACGTTAACTTATAGATAGAACGTGACTAAATTAGGTTTAGAAAGAGTACACTTGCTGAGTTTATTTAGTCATGCATTATATTTGTATTAAAATTTTGCAATAGAAAACCCAGTATCTATTATTTAATTGTAAAACACGAAAATCTTATGAAATATTTATTGTACGCATTTTGCTTCCTCTTTGTGTCAGGAACCTTAAATGCTCAAGCTGATCAATCATTTAAAGAAGCTAAAAAACAGCTAAAGAAATATTATTTAGATCAATCTAATCTTGATGCTTTAAATGCAGCAAAAACAGCTATTGTTTCAGCTTTAGGAGATGGAACCATTGCCGCTGATGCATCAGCATGGATTACCAAAGGAAAAATATTTAATGAACTAGCAAACGAAGGTTTCAAAACTAAGACCTTAGATCCAGCTGCTGTTTTAGGCACGCCTGATGCGGCGGCTCAAGCAAGTGAAGCATTAATGAAAGCGGTAGGCTTAACTGAGAAAAAAGCGGATAAAAAAGACGCATTAAAGACTTTGGCTGAGACAGAAAACCATTTAAACAATTATGGAATCTTTGCTTATCAAGACCAGAATTATACTTCTGCTTTCCAAAACTTTAGTTCATCTATCTCTTTATCTAACTTCTTAGGAGAAATGGGAGAAACAAGTAGATTAGCTGAAGGTTCGTTGATGGATGAGCAATTATTGTACTCTGCAGTAAGTGGTTATTATAGCGAAGAAGTAGCAGATGCTGATGTAAAGCCATTTTTAATGAAGCTTTACGAAAAGGATTCACAAGAACCATTTGTTTATGAAGGTTTGTACAGCATTGCTTCTAAAGCAGGTGAAGCAAATGCTATTGAGTTTTTACAAAAAGGAAGAGATTTATTTCCAGATGATTCAGGCCTATTATTTTCAGAAATTAATCACTACTTGCAAGCTGGTGAGTTAAATGTATTGACTGATAAATTAAAAGCTGCTATAGAAAAAGAGCCAGACAATATTTCAGTGTATAACACTACTGGTAATGTATATGATCAGTTAGCGCAGCAATCAAGAAAGGATGGAGATGCTACAGCAGCGGAAGGTTACCAAAAAGAAGCGATGGGATTTTATGAGCAGGCTTTAGCTAAAGATGCTAATAACTTCGAAGCAAATTACGGTGTAGGACAAATGTTTTACAACCAAGCGGCTGATATGGTTCCAGCATTAAACAAACTTGGTGAGGACTACACTAAACCAGGAATTGCTAAGTACGATGCTTTAAAGAAAGAAATGGACGCAATGTTTTCAAAAGCACTTCCATACTTTGTAAAAGCAGAAGCAGGAAATTCAAGTGATTTGAATACTGTCATCGCATTAAAAGAAATTTATGCAAGATTGAATGACTTAGAAAAGTCAGAGATGTATGCTAAGAAATATGATGAACTATCTGCAGGAAAATAACTGTAATAGATAAACTTTTAAAAAGGCGTTTAGAATATTCTAGACGCCTTTTTTATTTCGTTAAACCTTGTCGAGTGGCAAATTCTGTCCACGAGCCATCGAAAACGTACAAGCTCTGATTAAATGCGTTGTAACATGCTAATAAAACAATACAGGCAGTAATTCCTGATCCGCAGCTATAGACTAATTGATCTGAGGTACTAAAGTGACTTCCAAACAAATTCCTCAATTCGTCCTGATCTTTATATTTTCCTTCGGATAAGACCTCTTTATATGGGATGTTAAGGGAGTCGGGTATATGACCACTTTGTAGTGTTTTTCTTGGTTCTTGGTCAATTCCTTTAAATCTTCCTGCTGACCTTGCATCAATTATTTTAAAAGAATTTGTTGCTAAATTCTGGAGTACTTCAGAATACTTTATGCAATATTCACGCTGCAAATTTGCCTTAAATGATGATTTTTTGTTTGGTACCCGAGGACTAACTACTGTTTTATAAGCTTCTTTTTTCCAGGCAGTTAAGCCTCCATTTAGAACTGATACTGAATCATGGCCCATGACTTTGAAAAGCCACCAAATTCTTGGGGCCGTATAAACTCCTAAACTGTCATAGATGATTATCTGACTCTTATTAGTAATGCCTAAATCATGGCAGGTTTTTTCAAAGGATTCAACACTTGGAAAGGTGTTTGGTAAATGGCTTTTTGTATCTGAGAATGATGTTTTTATATCCACTTTAAGAGCTCCTGGTATATATTCATCAGGTACTTGATAGGATGGGCGAGTAGCCATTGATAAAGGGCTTACATCCAATATTACGAGGGAATCATAATTAGGATGATTTGAAAGCCACTGAACTTCAACTATATCTTGGTGCATAGTTGTAAAAATATGGAATCTAAAGAATTGCTTAAGTACTAATTCATACGAATCACTTTTTGCTGCCTAACTAGATCTCCAGATTTGTCTATTAGCGAAATAATATATATACCTTGCTTTAGCTGACTTGTATTTAATTGTACTTGATTTTCTCCAAACTGATATTGATTTAGGTCCTTGCTTATTAGTTTAGTTCCAAGAATATCGGTTAATACAAGTTTGTCTAATTTGCTGGAAGTTGCATTACCATAGCGAACACTTAGGTAATCTTTAAAAGGATTTGGTGCTACTTCTAAATATCCTTCTGGTGATGATTGAGAAACAGAACTCTGAACATTTAGTGTTACACAGTAATCTTCCACTTCGCCGACATAAAATTCATTCTCTTCACAAGGATTAATGTTATCATCCCATCCAGCTATTATTCTCATTTTAGTTAAACCGGCCACCGCATTATCAGGGATATTTAGTTCGCCAGTGTATTCATTATCTGCAAATTCTACATAAAGAAGTTTTTCATTATTACTAAATTCGGCATCACTGTCCAAATCTATCCAAACACTATAATTTACTCCAAAAGGATCAAACTCATAGCCTAGGGTTAAGCTTAAATCATACTGATTACCGATGGTTAGTTCGATAGCATCAGGATCCTCAAAATTGCCATAGCCTTCATTATTCCCTGTGCTGTTTACATATCCATTTAATTCTATCTCATCAATATAAAACAAGTCTCCTGTATAACTTTCATTAGCTTCACAATATGTTTGGTCAATGCAAACTCCGCAGCCTCTTGTTCTAAATATTAAAGATTCACTAAATGGTGTTTCCTCGTTTACGCATAAGGTCCTCACCTGTATTTCATACTCAGTGCAAGCTTCTAAGTCTGACAATTGAAAATCCAAGAATGCAGTATTGCTAGTTTCCCAATCTTGTTCCTCATACTTTGACCATCGAATTTCATATTCGCTAGCCGCTAAAATTCCTTCCCAATTTATCGAAGCTGTGGTTTCTGTCAGATCAGCCACATGTAGGTCTGGGTTCAAGCAACAACCATCGGTTGTAAATTGATAAATTGGAGCATAATCTGAGACCAATGAATCACAATCGGTTACTATAGTAAATTCATATTCCTGACAAGCTTCAAGATTGTCTAAATCATACACGGCTTGAGCATTTTCAATCACAGTCCACTGGTCTATTCCCACTTTTCTATATTTCAGAGTATCAGTGGATCCAGCTGTATTTGATGACCAAAATAAGCCGGCAGAAACATCTGTTACATTAAGAGCTAAAAGTCCAGTAGGAGATAGACAATTAAGTTTTGAAAGGTTAAAACGGAAAGTGGATGCATTACCATATTCTGTTTCATCATATTCTAAGCCACCAAATAAATATAGAAAATCATCAATTATAAAGGATGAGCAAGCCCATTTGTTGGTGCCAGGATGTGGTGGAAGTTCTCTCCAGAGATCTTCTTCGGGGCTATACTGTAAAAATAATTGGCTCGAAATAATAGGTCCATGGTTTTCATCATCTCCGCTTAAAACATAACCCTTACCATTATGGCTAAATTGTGTGCCTGCTACTCTTCCTCCAGGAAGATCATTAATAGCACTCCAAGTACTTGTTTCAATATCATACTTAGCCCAGTTTGAAATATGGCCACCACCAACATAAATCGCATTGTCAATACCAAATTGAAAAGGATGATGTCTAACTTGTCCTGGGATATTATCTTTTTGAGTCCATAATCCACTTGTCAAATCTAACTCCCACCAATCGTTTAAATCGCCTTGATAGGAACTACCTGAACCCATAAATATTTTATTATTATGGGCTACAAATGCTGGGTGAGATCGACCTATTCCAGGACATGAAGGAAGTTCGGTAAAAGAGGTATCTATTGGGTCAAATACCCACACATCAGACAAGGCACCATCACTGTCGTTCCCAAATCCATAGTAGTACTTACCATCCATATCATCGCCAATGGCTATGGTTCTCCCTGGGCCAGGACAATCAGCTATTTGCTTCCATTCATCAAGATCAGGAGCGTATTCCCAAAGCATATTACTAGGACCAGATCCTCCCGCTGTATTCGGAGAACCTTCTATTACGTAAGCTTTTCCATTGTATCCAAAACCATTGGAATGGTGCGTTTCAAATGGAGTATCATTTAACTGAACCCATTGCCCTGATAGGATCCAGGTTGTGCTCAATAAACAAAAAGCAAAAGCTATGATTCGTTTCATGGTCTAAATATATACTTATATAATACACATTTAATGGCTAGCGTTGCATTTGCTAACTAAAAAAACACTTAAAGATGAGGTGAAATAAGCTATGTGTTTAGACCAAAGTAAAGAAAACTAATAATACTCATAGTAGACATTCAACCAACCATTGAAGTGTTCTCTAATTTCATGAATCGGATAAGTGTCATTAGCGTAAATAAATTCAGAAGTATAAGAATTAAATAAATTGATTCCTTGACCTGAGAATTCGGTATATTCTACAGCATTTCCATAAAATATATCACCAAGTAGAGGGTTAATGGCAGCCGTCAAGTGATAACTATTTTCATCATTAATAACCTCTGTCCTAATAATCAAGTTATTTGTTTCACTACTTCTTAACTCGAAGTTATGGCTACAAAAATCATCAATAAATATTTTGGTTCCAGATGAAATTTCGTTATCAGTTCCCACACTAAAAATAGTACGTGTTGCATATCCACAATTAGGGGTTAATTCAGAAAAAATTTGGTACTCACTCCTTGGTACTCCTTCATCAAACGATTGTAACTTAACTCGATTGTCATCTAATGCTGTATATTCACTATATCCACCTAAACCACTTATATGGTTAATATAGTGTCTTAAAATGGTATCTGTTAGATATTCAAATGTGTAGCTAATTTGGTCTCCTATGATAGCAGATATATCACCTTTATCATTGTACTCAAAAGTATTTTCAATGACACCTTCGTGAACTATACGCTTTAATCTTTTAATCGGAGTTTCACAGCTATTCCCTATAAAACCCTCTGGACAATCACAGGTGCCGTCATTGCAAGTGCCTTCATTTAGACAGGTTATATTTGCACACGGATCTGTATCTCTGTCGCAAGCAATAAAGGAAAGTAAAAGCAATAAGACTATTGGAATTTGTTTCATAATTAGTACGATATTGATAATCATTCTAAAATACGAAAACCCTTTATTTTATTCCATAACCTACATAGTTATGCGGACTTACTCGTTTAATTTCTTCCTTAATGTCTTCTGAAACATTTAAGCCTTCTACAAAATCTTTGATAGAAGCTTCATTAATTCCATGCTGCCCTCTAGTAAGCGCTTTTAGTTTTTCATAGGGTTTTTCCACTCCCTCTCTACGAAGTATATTTTGTATCGCCTCAGCTACAACTGCCCAATTGTTTTCTAAATCCTGTTTGATAGCTTGCTCATTGAGTTGAAGTTTGCTTATTCCTTTTTTTATGGACCCAAAAGCAATCATCATGTGTGCTAAAGGTACCCCAACATTTCTACTTACTGTACTGTCGGTAAGGTCTCGTTGTAGTCTAGATACGGGTAGCTTTTCTGCTAAGAAATTTAAAAGCGCATTAGCATACATTAAGTTGCCTTCGGCATTTTCAAAATCTATTGGATTTACTTTATGTGGCATAGCAGAACTTCCGACCTCATTAGCAATGGTTTTTTGCTTAAAATATTCCATCGAAATGTAAGTCCAGATATCTCTGCAAAAATCAATTAGTATCGTATTAACTCTTGCAAGGTTTTGAAATATTGCTGCTAGATGATCATAGTGGGCGATTTGGGTAGTGTAGTGCATTCGTTTTAAACCCAACGAATGGATTAGATCATTAGCAAAACATGGCCAATCTTGATTCGGGAAAGAAACTTTATGTGCATTAAAGTTACCGGTTGCTCCTCCGAACTTTGCTTTGATAGGAAGTAGGGTTAATAACTCCATTTGGGATTCAAGTCGTTCAACAAAAACCATAATCTCCTTCCCTAAGTTGGTCGGACTTGCTGGTTGGCCGTGAGTTTTTGCCAGCATGGGGACATGACTAAAGTCAACTGCCAGTGATTTTAGTGTAGCTATAATATCGACAATTTCTGGTTTTATTGCAGTTTCTAGTGCGTCCTTGATCATCAATGGCAGAGCTGTATTATTTATATCTTGGCTAGTCAATCCGAAATGTACCCACTCTTTATGTGCCGACATATTGAGCTGATCCAATTTATCTTTCACAAAATATTCTACCGCCTTAACATCGTGGTTAGTTATTTTTTCGGTGTCCTTAATTACTTGTGCATCTTTTTCGGAAAAGGCCGAAACCAAGGCTCTTAACTGGTCTTTTTGTAAAGTTGTAATTTGTTCAAATTGGACTAAACCTAATTCATTTAAGGCAATGAAATATTCTATTTCTACAAGTACCCGATATTTTATTAAACCAAATTCAGAAAAGTAAGGTGATAAAGCCGCTGTTTTAGAAGAATACCTTCCATCTATAGGCGAAATTGCGTTGAGTTGGTTTAATGACATGTCTTAGGTTTAATTAAAGCTCAAAAGTAATTTATTTATAAGAATGACTGTGTTTCCATCGTTTATGAGTCCATAGCCAAGCACTTGGATTTTCTTCAATCGCTGCTTGTAATTGGCTCATGTAAATCTGTGTTATTTCACCTGGTTTCATGCTTGATGGATCTTCTGAAACAAGTAAAGGGTCGATATGATAATATCCTCGCTTTATTCGTTTAATTTGGAGATTAACTACTACATTATTTGTCCTGAGAGCGTGACTTTCTCCACCATGAAGACATAAGGTTTTAACATTAAAGAAATTAACCTCGATAGCTCGTTCTTTATTACTCGGGTTTTGATCACCGATGTAGACGGTCATTTTAGGACGTCCTTGATCGTAATGGATTATACTTTTATCCCCATATATATCCACCAGTTCAGCTCCTGTGGCATGTCTCTGAGCAATAATGTATTCGTAGATTTTGGTGTTTTTTATGGGCTTTATTAGTCCTATGATTAGGTGGTTTAAATACATAGGTACGATTAGTGGCCCCCATTCCCAATTACCATAATGAGCAGAATAGGCTATTAAATCTTTGCCTTCATCAAAATAGTTGTTTAGCCATTCGGTCTTAGCAAAGGAGTATCTTGCTTTTACTTTTGCTGGTTTCATTGAATAGGACTTCAATGATTCTAAGCTTATATCATACAAATTTCTATAGGCTTCTCGTAGGAGGTTTTTCTTTTCCAATGCAGATAGCTCAGGAAAAGCAATTTCAATATTGGTTAGGATTACCTTTTTTCTATATCCCTTAGTATTCATCGAAATAAATACCAATAAATCAGAGAATTTATAGATTAACCAGAAGGGTAAAAGGGCCACTATTCCCACAAATATTCGAAAAACTAAATAGGCTAACATTTAAATTATTTCGTCTAATGTACTATCCGAAGATGATTCAGCAAATTTTACGAGTTCATTTCGCTGTGCAGACATTTCCTGAAATAATCGAACATGTTCCTTAAATAAGTCAGATTGGATATAGGCTATCAGGACTAGATGATCTTCAAAAGCGCCATCACGGAATTTAAAGATTTGTTCCATTTTATCTACTTCTAATTTAATGGTGTATTTTCCTTGAAACTCGAACAAAGAACAACGTATACCTCGAATGGTATCTTCATGGACTATTCTCATCGTGCCTGTTTTTGTATATAATTACTAAGACTTTTGTAGATTGCCTGATGCTCAGGATAGTCTTTTAAAAGTTCTAATTGTTTAGCTAATAATGCTGTTTCTTTCCTGATGGCTGGACCTGTTTGGATAGTAGCAGGATTCTTTTTCTCTAGGTTTTTAAAGGTCTTTTCAATAATGGGTTTTAAAGGTTCCTTATTTATTCCCTCAGTATCCAAATACTCGTAGGCAGCTGTAAATAGCGCATTGGTAAAATTGTTAATAAAGACAGCAGCTAAGTGGATTTTAGACCGTTCTTCATCACTAAAAGGGTAAATTAATGGACTGATAGCTCCGGCTAACTCTTCCACTAAAGTGTATGTATCTTCGTCGTTAGTGTGGAGTAAAAATGGAGTTTTGTTTAGTGCCAATGCTACTCCTTTTTTGAAGGTTTGCAAAGGATAAAATACGCCAAAATGCTTACTTATTTCAGCTAATTTTCGAGTCTGATAACTACCAGAACTATGTAAAACTAACACTTTACTGGGATAGTTTTTTGGCCAATGTTGTATCACTTCATTTATTCCTTCATTGGGCAAAAAGCACAAAATTACATCAGCTAGTGCATCCAGTTTTTCTAAGCGATCTATATACTGGGATTCAATCTTATTAGCTAGCTCACTACCTGTTTCTTTATTTCTTGAGAAGACCTGAAGGACTCGATAACCGGCTTGGTATAATGCTGGTGCGAGATGGAAAGCGACATTTCCAGAACCTAAAATGATAAGTGATAATTTCTTAGTCATGTTATTTTTCCTTCCACCTTCTTGATAAGGCGAATATAAATCCTAACATCATCATAATCGCCCCTAGCCAAAACATATTTATGCCGGGGAACTCCTTGGCTTCAAAAATGATAAAATCTGACCTTGGTACATCTTCAGCTATGAGCAAATTGATAGGATTTATATTCCTCACATCTTGCGCAACACTAAATGTAAAAGACTCATTTACTGGGTCTATTTTTTCAAAGCGGATATGTAAACCAAACTCAGGTAAATAATCCTTTATTGAAAACGATTTACCATTCCGAAGGATGTAAATGGGTTGTACCTGCTCTTCTTTTTCTCCAGCTTTTTGTACAGATAATAGTGCACCAACTGCAACATCACCCTCTTGTGCATTATACTGATCATTATCGATGGTGTTATCAAAATTGTCTAACTGGATTTTGTAGTCTTTGTACAAGAAAGAGGCGCCCTTTTTGACATTGTAGATCGCGTAATTTAGCTGATCTTCACTATTAAATATTCTGGTAAAGAAGGTGTCTTGAAGAAACAACTTTAGGTTAAACGGCTCGATGACTTCAGGGATCTCAAAAATCATATTGTCCTTAACACCCACTGCCGGAGTAACTGTAAATACCTGATCTCCATCAAGATTTTTAAACTCTATTTCTACCGCAACACTTAAATCAAAAGAATCCTCTAAGCTTGGATTAAACACAATATCTTTAACCACCCCGTAATGCTTACTGGTATAAATAGTGTCACCAAGTGATGGCTTGTATGGTTTGTACTCAAGGGAATCTTCTATTTCTTGTGCAAGGCTTATATCCATTTGTGACCTTGGAAGTGAAGCAATATTGGTAAATATATCCTTATGCAAATAGTGTTTAGTGTCTGGATTCGAAGCTGCAACTTTCTTAAAATCTCGGTCAAATTGCACATTAGGGTGCAGCATAAAAGACTCAACAACTACCGAATCCTCAATGCGCTCAAATTTAATATCAAAGGTCCTATGCTGTCCATCAATAGTATCCCGCTCGTAAGTTATCCAATAATCATTTACAAACATCGGAGCACCCTTTATTAACGAGATGACCTTACTTAGTGAATCATCATCTACTAATCCGCGTTGGGCAAACGGATTGGTACTTACAATCCTTGTATTTAATCCACTAGTTATCACTCCGAAAATCATTAATCCAAAACCTAAGTGCGAAAAAGCAGCAGCACCCGTCTTAAGATTCTTAATACCATCCGTAAAGAAATAACTCAGACTGGCTAATATACCAAACCAACAAGCCCATGATAATAAAATGTATCTGACTTCAAAGTAGGATATCCAAAAGCTAGCTGCATAAGTTATGGCAGCAGCAAGAAGTGCATGAACCAGTGCTCTGATAAAAAACTTTCGTAAATGCTTAGCCTTATATTCTCGTTCTCTATATCTTAAAAACAAACTTAGACCTGCTAGAATAGTAATAAAAATAGAAGTCCAAATTTGGTACTTATTATAATGAGGAATAGGATCTTCTATCACAGAACCAATATATCCTGGATCAAAATAAGTGACTATCTTGTTAAATACAGGTAAAGACGAAGATGCTGCTATAATCGCACCCGCAAAGAATAATACTATTGATCCTATAAACATCCAAAACTCTCGAGAGTAAATAGATTCTTCTTTTGGTTTGGTAGGTATGTTTTTATATCTGAGTACAAATAAACTAAGCCCGAGAAACAAAAAGAATAAAACAAATGCAACCAGTTGCCACTCAAGACCCATTTCCGTAAAAGCATGGGCAGAAGTCTCTCCTAAAATACCACTCCTGGTTAAAAACGTCGAATAGATGATAAGCACAAACGTTAGAATAAAAAACAAAAGGGTAGAGCGGATGGAGTAACCTGTACTTTTGGCAATGACATTCGTATGAATACCTGCTACTAAGATTAACCATGGAACCAAAGACATATTTTCCACTGGATCCCATGCCCAATATCCACCAAAACTTAAAGCTTCATAAGCCCAAGCACCACCCATTAAAATCCCAATTCCCAAAAAGGCACCTGAAAATAAAGACCACTTAAGCATAGGAGCTAAAACATCCTGATACGAATTTTTCCAGAGGGCAGCTACAGCAAAAGCAAACGGTACAGTTGTAGATGCAAATCCCAAAAAAGTAACCGGAGGGTGTATTGTATTCCAATAGTTCTGGAGTAAAGGGTTTAAACCTCGACCAGTTATTCTTGTCAGATACTCAGCATTGGCAAAAATCGGAGCTTCCATAGTATCTCTCAATAAAAGGGTTGGATTGCTTCCGAACTTATAAACGTAATCACCAAATCCTATATGAATGCCACAAATCATGGATAGTAAAAACACCTGGATGATCATGACCACTGCCATGACAGGTGCTTCCCATTTTTTTGCACTGTATATCAATAACGCTCCAAGAAAAATATGCCAGAACATCCAAAGTAAAAAGCTTCCTTCTTGCCCTTCCCAGAAAGCAGAGAGTATATATCGCATAGGTAGATCATCAGATACATGTTCGAAGGCGTATCGATACTCATAATAATGGTTTACCATGACATAAAATAACATGGCGATAACTCCTAAAACAGATATTCCATGGAGATAGAATCCTATACGACCTAATTTCTTCCAAGTGTTGTCTAAGGTGTTGGCAGCTTTGAAAAAGCTAAACGTGGCAAATAAAGCACTGACAAATCCAAGTATTAATAGAAAATGTCCGATTTGACCGGGTAAGAGATGTTCTCCTACGTATTGGATTTCGTTCATAAGATGGTACTCTAGCTTTCAGCTCTCAATAGTAATTCTTCGTCTTTGTATTTTGATGGGCATTTCGTTAATACCTCTGTGGCAACAAATACTTCGTCTTTCATTTTTCCAGTCACCACTACTTGTTCTGATAATTCAAAATCCTGAGGTTTTGGCTGAGTTAAAACCACTTTTTTTGAAACGCCATCATTGTCAAGCATATGGAAAGAAAAGTAATTTGGGTCTTCTGCTGGATCGTAGAAGAAATCTTTATCTAAATCTAAAGTTCCTGTAACTTTCACCTTAGATCTGGTTTCAGCGTCTGAAAAGGTTGCATAAGTAGATACATCTCCTGATGCATTTAGAAATATGGCTATGGCAGCCGCAATGCAAACAAAGCCAATAATATAGGTCTTTTTCATGTACACGCTATTTTGTTAAAACTCACTGCAAATTTACATCAAATTAATGAGCTTTAAATAATGATTACTTGTAATATGTTGTATATTTTTGCTTTATAACTTCCCAATAAACAAAAAAGCTATGTCCACAAGCAATAATACGGTAATACAACTCCAAGATGTGGATATTGTTCAAGAGCAAAATGTAATTTTAAGCGATGTCAATTTCATCATTGGTCAAGCTGAGTTTGTCTACCTAGTGGGTGATAGTGGAGCCGGTAAATCAAGCCTAATGAAATACTTGTTTGGCGTAATTCCACACACCAAAGGAAAAGCCCAAGTCCTTGATTTTGATCTTGCTTCGATTCCATATCAAGAAAAATATAAATTAAGAAGGAATGTTTCGATGATTTTTCAAGATTTTAAGTTATTCGAGCGATGGACCGTCTATAAAAATTTACTCTTTGTTTTAAAAGCAACGGATTGGACGGATGGAACAGCAATCGAACAACGAATTAATGAAGTGTTAGAGGCCGTGGATCTTTTGAAAAAACGAGAAAGACCAGTGTATGAGTTATCTGGTGGAGAACAACAAAAGTTGTCCATTGCAAGAGCTATATTGAACAAACCCCAACTAATATTAGCAGATGAGCCTACTGGTAATCTGCACAAAGACGCTGCGGAATCAACGATACGATTGTTATTTGACATTCTTCAAGAAGAAAAAACAACCATATTCTTGACCACTCATCACCATAATATCCTCACAAAATTTCCAGGTAGGAAACTTCTTTGTGAAGAAGGAACCATCAGCGAATAAGCTTTAATTCATCAGACTCAAAGCTTTTTCTACATCATCGGTAGGTAGCTTACAAACCTTATTCTTACAAACATAAATGTAGGTATCACCTTCTTGCAGTTTATTAGACAAGAGCGGTAAGGTTCCTTCTGTTTCTCCACCTAGAAGAATGGTATTGTTTAAGTAATTCTTAGCTAATTTATCTCTTTTTGCTACTGCATCAGGACCAACAATTGCCACCTCATATGGTGCTTCAGTCAAATCAAACATAAGTTGTAGCCAGTTTGAATAGAAGTCTGGAGATTTTGTGCTTACTATTTGCTCATGGTAATTTTTAAGCATTTGTTTGGCCATGGCTAGATAATCAAGTTTATAGTTTAAGGTTCCCAATTTGAATAAGTTATTTGCCATGATAGAATTAGATGCTGGGATCTCGTTGTCCATATATTCTACTTTTCTGGCAATCAATGCAGGATCATGCTTAGAGGTATAATTAAAAACACCAGAGCTCTCTTCATAAAAGTGTTCAATTGCATAGCTCATAAGTTTTTCTGCTGTACTTAACCATGATTCATCAAGTGTGGACTCGTAAAGCTCGGCAAAGGCTTTTATAATTAAAGCATAGTCATCTAAAAAGGCATTGATACTAGACTTATTATTTTTGAAATTTCGATCAAGTCTGCCATCACTTTGCATTAAATTATCTTTGATAAACTGGGCATTTTTTAAAGCAATGTCAAGATAGTGTTTGTCTCCTAATGCATCGTACGCTTCTATGTAGCCACTTAGCATTAAGCCATTCCAAGAAGTCAGAATTTTATCGTCTGTACCTGGTCTAATTCGTTTACTTCGCTCTTTAAATAAAACCTCTTCAGAAGCTGCCACAGATGATTTTAAATCTGGGATACTGATGTTTAACTGATCTGCTACTTCCTTATCTGAATACGGTCTATTCAGAATATTTGTATGCTCCCAGTTTCCACTTTTTCTAACATCGTAAAACTTTTTAAAATGCTTGGCGGCCTCTTCATCTAACAAGCTATCGATTTCTTGTTCAGACCAGACATAAAACTTGCCTTCTTCGCCTTCACTATCTGCATCAAGTGATGAATAAAAACCATAGTCACTAGACATTAACTCTCGTTCCACAAATGCTAATGTTTTATCAATAACTTCCTTATAAACTGGTTTCTTAAAGTGCTTATAACCTTGAGCATATATCGTGATTAATTGACCATTGTCATAGAGCATTTTCTCAAAGTGTGGAACAAGCCAGATATCATCAACACTATATCTTGCAAAGCCACCACCTAATTGATCATAAATTCCACCAAATGCCATTTTATCCAAGGTTAGCTCGACAGCTTGCAGTGACTTAGAGTCATTATACTTTGTCCCATATTTAAGTAGATACTCATAATTGTTAGGCATTGGGAATTTTGGACTACCTACTCTTCCTCCATTACGAAAATCAATACGTTCCATAAATTTGGTATTGATAGCTTCCAGTGATTCTTTGTTAAAAGCAATATCTTCTTCAACTTTATCTATAATGTCTACTTCTTGAATTCCCTGCGTTATTTTTTCAGCACTTTCTACCAATTTTGGCATCTCGGTTTCTTTCATTTTTATGATCTGATCCAAAATATCCATCCATTGATCTTGTGGGAAATAAGTGCCCGCAAAAAACGGTTGACCATCTGCTAGAGCTATTGCGTTTAAAGGCCATCCACCTCGACCGCTAATCAGATTACAAGCCGTCATATAAATATCATCGACATCCGGTCTCTCTTCACGATCCACTTTTATAGAGATGAAGTGCTCATTCATTTTAGCTGCAACCTCTTCATTTTCGAATGATTCATGTTCCATAACATGGCACCAATGACAAGCCGCATAGCCCACACTAATGATTAGTAACTTATTTTCATCCTTGGCCTTTTGCATAGCTTCATCTCCCCATGGATACCAGTTCACTGGATTGTGTGCATGTTGAAGTAGGTAAGGACTCGATTCGTTAACTAGTGCATTATTGTATTTGTGCTTCACATGATCCTGCTTACTTATGTTGTTGTTTTTATTGGTACAAGCTTGGCATAAAAATAAAAAGCATAGTAGGTAAGTAATGCTACATAGGTGTTTCATGAATGGACTCATAAATCTCAGTTTTTAAATAGGGCACAAAGCTATTAATAAATACTCAACTAAGCTTAAATAATCGACGTGCTAACAATTTGTTGACTATTCTTAATATATTTAGTAAAACAGATACATGTTCTCAAACAATAGTACACCCTTTGTTTGGAAACGTTTTAACGGAGCATTGATCGAAGGGTCAATATTGGATGAAGTCGAAAGTGCATTAAAGCGTGAAAAAGTGGCTGGTCATAAACTCAAGGTCTGTATTGGCACAGATTCCCAATTTTATAACACTAAAATTGATTTTGCAACAGTTATTGTGATTTTACGTGAACATAAAGGCGGGTTTATGTATATCCCCAGATTTACTTCACAACGAAAAATGGGATTGAAAGAGCGCATGATTTTGGAAGTTTCAAAATCAATCGAAATTGCTTATCCACTTTGTGATGTACTTGATAGGAATAATGTGGAATTAGAAGTTCATGCCGATATTAATACCGACCCAAGTTTTAAATCTAACATTGCCTTAAAAGAGGCGATGGGATATATTCTTTCTATGGGTTTTGAATTTAAAGCAAAGCCAGATGCATTTGCCAGTAGTTCTTGCGCTGATAAGTGTGTTTAATGGGTTTTGTTCAATGCTGTTTTAAACTTGATGCTATCCAATCTTTATAGGATTGATTTGCCGTTATAGACCAAGATGTAATACAAGGAACATCGTAGGAGTGCAAAGAAGTCACTTCCTCCTTGATGGAGGACCAATGAGCCTTACTTGATTTACAATGTGCTGCAAACTCAGTTTCGTTAATTACTTCCTTATTCCATTGATAGATGGCATCTATTTCACGTATATTGGCACAAGCTATAAGTTGCTTTTCCATAAGCTTACCGCAAATCGATTTTGCTTCTTCTTTAGTAGGGAAGGTGATGTATACGCAAATCAATTCCATGCTTACATAGCTAATATTTCAGCCATTCTTACTAAGTCTTGGTTAATCGGCTTGGCGCCTTTAATGGCCTCATCAAAAGGCGTAAATACTACCTCGTCTGAAATGATTCCGGCAGCCATACCCCGTTTTCCATTCATAAGTCCATCTACCGCAACATAGCCAAGACGACTTGCAAGTACTCTGTCCTGGCAACTTGGAGAACCTCCTCTCTGCATATGACCAATTATCGTGACTCTTACATCTTCTTTCTTAAATCCTCCTGCAATGATTTTATCCGCCACCGCCATAGCGCCACCATTATGTTCACCTTCTGCTACAATAATCAAATTAAACAGCTTTTGCCGCTCGGCTGATCGTTTAAGCTTGGTAATCATAGCATCTAAATCAGTACTTTTTTCCGGTATCAATATTTTGCTTGCTCCTGAACCTATACCAGCATGCAAAGCAATATCACCAGCATGTCGCCCCATCATTTCGATGATAAATAATCGACTATGAGCATGAGCTGTGTCTCGAATTTTGTCAACAGCATCTATAGCTGTATTAATGGCTGTATCAAAGCCAATAGTATAATCAGTACCGGCTAAATCATTATCTATAGTTCCAGGAATTCCAATAATCGGAATATTGTATTCTTCTCCCAGTATTTTTGCTCCAGTGTAAGTACCGTTTCCACCAATAGCAACTAAAGCGTCAATCCCGTGATATTCAAGATTGCTGAATGCTTTTTCACGACCTTCTTTAGTTCTAAATTCTTCACTTCTGGCTGTTTTAAGTACGGTGCCGCCACGTTGGATTATATTGGCCACATCAGGTCGCTCTATCCGCTTAATACGGTTATTTATCATTCCATCATAACCGCCATGAATTCCGAAAATATGTAGATCATGATAAATGGCTGTCCTTACTACTGCACGAACGGCAGCATTCATGCCTGGAGCATCTCCTCCTGACGTAAAGACGGCTACTTTTTTTATAGATTGATTAGTCATTGTTTTTATATTTTTCAATCAATCGCTTAATGGGTGAAACCTCTATTTGTCCCATTTGTAATCCTTCCTTTTCTAACACCTTAACAAATGTTGGTTTGAAATGATAAGCAATTGAGCCTACAAAATTACATTTATATTGTTTTGCATCGGGTATAGATCGTATAATCTTTTTTGCTAATTTGTTAAAGCAGTGGGTCAGGATTTGATCTTTCGTCTGAGAAGTGCAAATGTGTAAAAACTCGGCAAAGGAGGCGATATAAGTTTTAGGGCTTTTATGCTCATAGATTTGCTTAACTAATTTGTCTGGAGCTAACTGATAACTCATTAAAAAAGAATAATGATCTTCCCTCGTTAAAAAGTCTCTATGGATATATTTTTGACAGATTGTTTTGCCAATGTCGTAACCGCTCCCTTCATCTGATAGGAGATAACCACCTGAAACCACATTGGATAATAATTGATTTTTGTTAACCAGATTAAAGTGACTTCCTGTCCCAACTATACCTATAATTTGGTCTTCTGTACTATAGAATGATTGAAGAACAGCATTTAAATCAGCATCGGCTTCGAAAGATTCTAAGGAAGGGAATTGTTTACTTATACTTGTTTGTAGTTCATTTTTGATTTCTGTATCATTAAGTCCTGCACCGAATAATTTAATGGAAGTCACAGCCTTAATTTGCTCTTCATTAAGTGGTTTTAAGTTGAGGGAAAATCCTTTTTCATGTTTGAAATTAAAGCCTTTATCAGTCCACATTTTGGCTACGGAATAGTCTTTATTTAAACAAACCGCTTTGAGTTTAGTCGAACCTATATCTAGAATAATTAACATGTATGCAATCTACTGCATAAACCAGAAACAAGACATAATTCTTGCTTGATTTTGTTAATTTTGGGTAAAATTCTAAAAATGAAAAATATAGCGGTCATTGGTGCAGGTACTATGGGGAATGGAATTGCACACGTTTTTGCCATGAATGGCTATTCAGTCAAACTTTGTGATATATCAGAACCAGCATTGAACAAAGCCATGGAAAGTATCAAAAAGAACCTATGGAGAATGGTCGCTAAGGAAAAAATATCTCAAGAACGTTCTGAAGAAAGCATCGAAAACATAGAAATGACAACTAGCCTAAAGGATGCTGTTTCTAATGCAGATTTGGTAGTCGAAGCCGCTAGCGAAAATGTTGATGTCAAGCTGAGTATATTCAAGCAAATGGATGAATTTAGTCCAGAAGGTTGTATTCTGGCTACCAATACGTCCTCTATTTCTATCACTAAAATTGCTGCCAGTACTTCACGACCTGAGTCAGTTATTGGTATGCACTTTATGAATCCTGTACCGGTGATGAAACTGGTTGAAGTCATAAGAGCATATCAAACCTCTGATGAGGTTACTGCAACGATTATGGAGGTTGCTAAGAAACTCCAGAAAATTCCTTTGGAAGTTAATGATTATCCAGGTTTTGTGGCTAATAGGATT
The DNA here is from genome assembly GCA_020629035.1 of Saprospiraceae bacterium. Lineage (GTDB taxonomy): Bacteria > Bacteroidota > Bacteroidia > Chitinophagales > Saprospiraceae > JAHDDO01. Next base: position 36,207 of record JAHDEC010000028.1, read on the forward strand.
TTAATGCCCATGATTAATGAAGCTATATATACCCTTTATCAAGGAGTTGCAGGTGTGCATGAAATAGACAATGTGATGAAGCTTGGAATGGCTCACCCAATGGGACCATTGCAGTTAGCTGATTTTATTGGTCTAGATGTTTGCTTGGCTATTATGGAAGTGCTTCAAGATGGTTTTGGAGAGGCTAAATATGCACCTTGCCCACTACTGGTAAACATGGTGGCAGCTAGTCAGTTAGGTAAGAAAACTGGGATTGGATTTTATCAATATTCTAAGGAGACCAAAGATGTAAGCGTCGCGCCTAAATTTGCCTAGGGCTTCCATTTACCGGGTCAGAAAAATATAGTCTTCGAGGACCTGTTTAAGAAATTTAGATTTACTTCCCATTTGCTTAATATCTAGTTTCAAGAAGGTCGCTAAATCCTTGGCGAGCATATTGATAAGTTGACGGTTATCATCGGTTGGGTGCTTTTGGAAGCGAATTAAAGCTTGTTTTACCAGTAACATATCTCTATCATTATAAGACCTCAGAGCAGGAAATTTAACGACATAATCTCTACCTCCTATTTGCTTTATTGCAGATAAACTACTTGTACGATCACCTTCTAGTTTTATGACGGTAGTATTTGAAAGTAAATCGCCAATACGTTGGTTTCTCGCTCCGCTAAGTATAAGTATTATTGCACAGGTACCCGCAGTAAGGGTAATATCTACCAATCGAAAAGCCCATCTTAATAGGAAATCTTGTTTTTTAGGATTTTGACCTTGTAACGAAACAACTCTTATTCGAAGCATTTTTTTTCCAATGCTCTGGCCATTAAAAAACATTTCGGCAAAAAGATGATAAAATCCTACCACAGGAAAAATGAAAATATAATAGAAAATAGTAGAAGAAGAAGCAAGAATACCTACGAAAGAAATGTAAATAACTAATAAGAAAACATCAATGGCAAAGGAAAGAATCCTATCCCAAACCGTAGCCAAATTATATTGGATACGGATGTTATGTGCAGTTCTTATTTCAATTTTACTCATACTTATGCAAGATATAAAGATAATTTGTAGCTTAGTATAATAGAACAAAAGCTTGAAAGAAACTGAGTTTATAGAACAAAATGAGGCATCGTGGCGGGAGTTAGAAGACTTGCTTAACAAGCCATTTAAAGATGCAGATTTAGTACATCGCCTATTTCTCAAAGTTTCTAGTGATTTGTCGTATGCAAGAAGCTTTTTCCCGAATCGTTCTGTACGAGTGTATTTAAACCAATTGACTCAGCGGGCTTTCAATGAATTTGTTAAAAAAGAGAAAAAGGGAATATTTGAATCAGTCCAAGCTTTTTTTAGAGATATTCTTCCTGCAGAATTATTCCATTCTCGTAAATATTTATTGATATCGTTTTTGTTTTTTGCCACTTCAGTGTTAATCGGTGCCTTATCCAGTAAGCACAACGAATCTTTTGCTGCTCTTATACTGGGTGATCATTATGTGGAAATGACCGAGGAAAATATTAATGAAGGTGACCCAATGGCGGTTTACAAAGATGAAGACAAAGGATCTATGTTTTTTATGATAACCATAAACAACATCAGGGTTGCCTTATTGACATTTATCATTGGAATTTTTGGCAGTTTTTTTTCGTATTTAATTTTACTGAGCAATGGTATAATGCTTGGTTCGTTTCAGTATTTCTTCTATAGTAAAGGCTTGTTTCTTACTTCCTTTTTAACCATTTGGATCCATGGAACTATTGAAATTTCAGCCATTATTATTGCTGGGGCTGCTGGGATAATAATGGGTAACGGACTTTTATTTCCCGGAACATACAGCCGTTCCAAATCCATACAAATAGCAGCAAAAAGAGGTCTTAGGATATTTCTAGGAACCGTACCACTATTTATCATTGCAGGCGTGTTAGAATCCTTTGTGACACGGCTTACTGATATGCCTGCCATTATTAAAGTAATTATAATTGTTGGGTCCCTATTATTTATTTTTTGGATGTTCTTGTTTTATCCATGGCTTCGGCATAAACAGGGCTTACGATATGAAACAATTGAAATTAGTCCAAGTGAAGATGTCCCTCTCATATTTGATAAATATGGTGTACGATCATTTGCAGAAAATTTAGGTCTGAGTTTTATGCAGTTTTCAAAGTTCCTTGGCTCATACATTCGCCTAGGAGTCATCCCTGTAATTGTGCTATTTTCTGTTTTGTTTTATTACCTCATAGATCGAGATCATCATGGTAGTGTCGATTTAATTAGGTCATACAATTTATTTAGTTTGACTTTTGGAGGGTGGTTTTTGTTTTTTTTGTACTCCCTTGTTCTAAATTATCTGTTGCATTTGCTTTTAAATTTTATCCATAATGATTTAGGCGATAGAAAGACATTTCTAGACAACTTCAAAAACTATTACTTGATCACTTTGCCCTTAAGCATCATTATGGTGTTGAGTCTTTATATGGTAGATGATTGGATGTTAAATGTTGTGTTGCTATTACTTGCTAGTCCTCCCTTTATATTGATTATTGGTGACAAGCTATATGCTAATGAAAAATTAAGTATAGCTGATTTGGCTCAAGTCTATAAATCAGCCTGGTCTAGTTACACAGGATTAATTATGGGCTTTCTAGTCTTGTTTCTTGTTTTCTTGCTTTTACAAAAGTTTGGATCGAGCTTAAGTAGTTTTTTAGCCGGGGAGTTTTTAAGTTGGCACCAACTTTTTGAAATGGAGCAACTAAATAGCCTGTATTTGACACACCTCATTAAATTAGTTGTTTT
>JAHDEC010000028.1:39090-44322 GCA_020629035.1 Saprospiraceae bacterium
TGAAGCTAATGAGATAATCAACAAGATAAATTTTGACAAGACCAAAAAAGAATGGAAGCTTAGAGATAAGTACAAATTAGAACGCACGAGCCGAGAAAGAAGTACACCTGAGTTTAAACCAAGGGATTATACTGTATCAAATACAATAATGTACATCGTAGCCATAGTGCTTGTTGCCATGCTACTTTTTGTGATTTTTACCAACATCAAATTTAAAAAATCAGAGAAGGTCTCATCTGAAGCAATTATCGAAGATGATATAGTCGCTTTTAAACCTAAAACAGCATTCGAGCAAGCACTAGAAGCAGGAGATTATCGTATGGCTATACGATACCGTTTTTTACATGTCCTTAAAAACATTAACGAAAAAGAGCTAATTAAGTGGGCCTTTGAAAAGACTAATCGAGATTATTTACGAGAGTTTAAAGGTCATCCACTATTCAATGAGTTTCGACAATTAGTGAATACCTATGAAATGGTATGGTATGGCAACACTCAGATAGACAAAATAAGTTTTGATTATTTAGATAAGGATTTTGAATTTTTTATAAATCAGCCATTATGAGTTCAGATTCCAGCAAATTAATTGTTTTGACTTTGGCAGGGATAATAGGAATTCTCTTCCTAGTTTTATTTGAATACAGGAATGTTCCAGATTATAGCCTAAAACAAAATTATAATTACAAGTCTAAAGATCCTTATGGCGCTTGGGTATTCGAACAATTGGTTAAAAGTAGATTTCCTGATGCTCCGATTTATTATAATCAATTAGATACACTAGTTAATGAAATTTATGGTTCGAACAACCTATACATCAAATTTGGCAAATCGATCAAATTAAATTCAACAGAAAAGTATGAAATGCAAGAATGGATTGCAAGAGGAAATAAAGCCATTTACATCTGTCCATTTCTAAGAATTGACGAATTAAAATCAAATTCATCATTTGCAAGCTTTTACTTAAGAGATTCTGTCTTATCCTTTACGCACGAAATTGGCAGTGAAATAAAACATTTTGCTTATGATTCTTTATTTGCTGTTTTTGAGGCTCCCACAGATTTAACTCATTATACAGCTAAGACTTATTACACAGACTCGTTACAAGGGAAAACTAGCTTCATGGAGCATCCAATTAGTATTGAACAGCTAATTGGAGATGGCAGTTTAGTCCATCACAGCATGCCCATTTTATTTGCCAATTTAGCCAAAGATTGTGAAGGTTACCTTCCGCATTTTCAAGCAATAATCAATCAACCAGATGTTAATTCAGTTATTTTAGATCACCAGATGTTTGATAAAGTACATAGCCGTCATAGAAAAGGAAAGTACACGAAAAATAGTACAGGAGAGTACATTAGAAGTGATGGGCCATCCTACATTAACAATAGAGTTAACGAAAGTAAATTACAATATATACTGAATAACAGAAGCTTAAAATGGGCCTACTATCTCATGCTCGTATTTATGCTCATTTATATTTGGTTTAATAGTAAGCGGAAACAGGCAATTATCCCAGTATTGGAAAAGAAAGAAAACACTACAATAGAATATGTAGAGACTATAGCTAGTATGTACGAGAAGCAAGGACAGCATACTAAACTAATATTGAAAATGAAAGATATATTCTATCAGCGGGTAAAAGAAAAGTATTTTTTGGATCAAAATGACCCACAATTTATTAGCAAGTTAGTGAAGAAGTCTAAAGTTGATAAGGAGCAGATTGACCGAATATTTAGAGACTTTGGTTTTGCGGAACGAGGAGATACTTTTACCCAGATGCAATTAGCAGGAACTTATGAACGCATTGAAAAATTTTATAAAAAAATGGCATAATGGAAGAACTTAATGAAATGAATCAAGAGCCAATACAAAACCCAAGGCCACAAGATGACCAGGCAGAACAGAGGCAAGAGTCACTTAGGGAAATGCTGGATCTAAGTTTCTTTACCCAGAAAATAGATCAATTTTCAAAGGAGTCAGCGAAGCTCTTGATTGGGCAGCAAGATTTACTTGAACTAATGCTCATTTGCGTATTTTCTAATGGGCACATTTTGTTAGAGGGTGTCCCCGGTATTGCCAAAACGATGGGTTCAAAGGTATTAGCTCAAGGCTTAGATACTGAGTTTTCAAGAATTCAATTTACTCCTGATTTAATGCCTTCTGATATTTTGGGGACCTCTTTGTTTAACATGAAGGAATCCACTTTTGACTTTAAGAAAGGTCCTATTTTTTCAAACATAGTCTTGATTGACGAAATCAATAGAGCGCCAGCAAAAACTCAATCTGCACTGTTCGAAGTTATGGAGGAACGTCAAATTACTTTCGATGGAGTCAAATATCCTATGAGTTTTCCATATTTGGTGGTAGCTACCCAAAATCCTATAGAACAGGAAGGAACTTACCGTTTACCAGAAGCACAATTAGATCGCTTTTTAATGAAAATTGTAATGGCTTATCCAAGTGAGCGAGAAGAGTTGGAAATACTAAGACGGTTTAAAAACGAAGTTGGGAAAACCGATTTTTCGATTATTAAACCAAGTCTAACAGTGGAGGACATAAAGCAAATCCAAGACCTTCAAAAGCAAATTCATGTAGAAGACCAATTAATGGAATATGTGGTTAAATTGATTCACGAAACAAGAAGTCATGCTAAAATTTACATTGGTGCTTCTCCAAGGGCTTCTCTAGGTATCATGAAAGCAAGCAAGGTGGCAGCTATGATGCAAGGCAGAGATTATGTGACTCCGGATGATATAAAGTTTGTTGCTCCACATATTTTGAATCATCGAATTCTGCTTACAGCTGATGCAGAAATCGAAGGGCTTGACAGTTTTATGGTGATTGATGAAATATTAAAATCGGTCGAGATACCTCGCTAGCATGTTACGAAACGTATATCTAAATCCCCGACTTTATGTAGCGATAACTATCGTAATCGCTTTGTTTGTCCTATCACATTCCTTCGAGTGGTTATTTATGGTGTCTCAAGGCGCCTTACTATTTGTTTCCTTAACAGTATTGCTAGAATATTTTGTGATTAAGTCTCAAGTTAAACACATCTCTTTAAACAGAGAAGTAGCTGAAAATCTAAGTTTGCATGATGAGCAAAAGGTGTATTATCATGTCTCATTTGGAGGACGTTTAGGGGTCAATCTTCAATTAGTAGACGAGTTGCCGGATCAATTGCAAATTCGAAATTTTCGAGAAAATACAACACTTGAGGAAACAGAAACCAAAAGCATTGAATTTTCTATTAAGCCTACTGAGCGTGGAAAATATAGCTTTGGACAGAGCATAGTTTATGCCTCTTTGGTTTTTCCAGGTTTTATCAACTTTCGCAAATCATTTAATAATCCTGTAGATGTTGTGGTGGTTCCTTCCATCATTCAAATGAAGAGATACGAGCTGATGACCATGGCTAAAACTGCCACCTTAATTGGCATTAAAAAGGTAAGACAAGTAGGGGAGAATGACGAATTTGAACACATCCGTGGGTACCAACAAGGAGATAATATTAAGTCCATTAATTGGAAAGCTACCAGTAGAAGAAATGAATTAATGGTAAATCAATATCAAAATTCTCGTTCGCAACAAATTTATTGCGTGATCGATAAGGGTCGATCTATGAAGCAGCCTTTTGATAATCTCACATTGCTAGACTACGCCATAAACACCAGTTTGGTCATCAGTAATATTGTGCTCAAAAAATATGATAAAATAGGTCTAATTAGTTTTTCAAATACATTTGAGAGTTTTGTGAAAGCTGAGAATAAGCCTAAACAGCTAGGTATTATATCTGAATATTTGTACCATCAAAAAACTGATTTTAAAGAGTCTAATTTTAATCAACTATATAAGCGAATAATAAGAAAAGTAAGCCAGCGTAGTATTCTATTGTTGTTTACCAATTTTGAGAACAACAATGATATCGAGCGAAATTTAGCCTACCTGCAAGGTATAAATAAACGTCATTTGTTAATTGTTGTCTTATTTCAAAACACTGCTTTGAAAGCTGCCAGTGAAGCAAGAGCAAATGATATATCAGAAGTCTATGTTAAAACTTTTGCGCGATCAACTATGCTTGAAAAAAAATTGATGATTAATAAACTATCCTCTTTAGGAATCCAAACGATATTGACAGAACCAGCCAAACTGTCTGTCGATGTTATTAATAAATATTTGGAAATAAAGGCAAAACGAATGAGATAAATAAAGCCCTAAACTTCTACTGAAGATTAGGGCCTTTTATTTTTATCGACTTGTTTCTATTTATTGCAATAGAAGAAGTAATTACCGCAAGTTTTCATAAAATGTATATCACAACCATTCTTTGATTTAATTAAGAATGCTTTTCTGTCATACTCTTCAGTATTAAGTGTAGAATACGCATAACCGTGATATTCTCCAAATCCTAAATTTCCTTTAGTTCCTCGTTTTAGTGTAGTATCACTAAACATATTAGCTGTTGCATCGCTAAATCCATTTTTATAACCCATCGATTTGAAGATATAGTTTAGATAGTTTTTATCTTCAATATTTGCATTATATCTATTGCTTAATTTATTGTAAAAGCCAGATGGATCTAGACTGTGAGAATTTCCAAATTCAGGTAGACTACCTAATTTTGTGATATTTTTAGCTTGACCATCAAACCTAAATATTTCTCTATTTAAATCACTGCAATTACAATTACTACTCGTTGTTACTGGAGGAGTTGGTTTTACTTTCTCTTTTACTTTCTCAACTTTTTTAGCCACTTCTTTTTTGGTTTCTTTTACAACTTCCTTGGTCTCTGTAACGGTTTCTTTTACTGCTTGAGTAATCTCTTTAGTTGTTTCTGCTGCAGGCTCAATAACTGTTTTTTCTACAGCAGTTCCTACATCTTTAGCTGCATTTTTAATAGTGTCTTCTGGAGCAGCTCCAAAGCACCCTCTTAATAACCAAAGTAACAAGAGAAGAAGCAATAATAGTAAAAGAATGTACTTCCAATTAAAACAACCAGAGAGCTTTGAGCCACCACTATTTGCTACAGAAGCTGCAGCTGCTTTGCTACCTTTTGCTTCTTTAGAAATAGGAATCACTTTTTCTTTCTGTTTTTTATTAGAACTTGCTGATGCAGTTACTGCTGCTGCTGCGACTGCCGCTGCTGCTGCTTTTTTCTTCTTGTTATCAGCTTCGAGTTTTGCTTTTCTTTCTAATTCCAGTTCCTTCTTGCGACGAGCCTCGGCTTCG
>JAHDEC010000028.1:44422-47659 GCA_020629035.1 Saprospiraceae bacterium
CTTCAGCTTTTCGTCGAGCTTCTTCCTTAGCAAGTCTTTCAGCTTCGGCTTCAGCCTTGCGTCTAGCCTCTTCTTCGGCAGCTAGGGCTGCGGCTGCAGCAAGTTCAGCACTATTATCCACGGGTACACCTAAAAATTGACCAACGGCTTCTTGGAGATCATCTTGTGTATTAAAGAAAAAACTCTTAGCTATATTTTTGCCTTCACCATCTTTTAAATAAAAGTAGTACTTACCATTTTTTGTTGGTTTTCCTTCAAAGTTAGACTCGTAAGGGCCGAACTTGAATACCTTCTTTACTACTTCCTCGGCTTGTTCTTGAGTTTCAAAGCCTCGTACATCGCTATTTAATAATACTGTTTTCCCATCAGTATTTTTAAAAGTAAAGTAGTGCTTATTATTACCACTTCTGAAAACCTGATACGTTATATCATTAAATAGATAGTTTCCATCTGACAGATAGACCTTCTCTGCTTTGGGTTTAGGAGTTGTTCTTCTTTTCTTTCGCTTTTTCTTTGGTTTGTCAGGATCTACTGGAGCGATTGTAGCTGGTTCGATTCCTATGTTGGCCACTCTATTAGCTGCAACTAAATCTGTATCTGGTGGTGTCCCAGTTCCAGTCCCTCTTAGACTTGCCATAGCTGCATCTCTTTCTGTTCCTGAATTATACCATACACTGGTTGCGATTTCCTGGTTATTACCGGCTAATAAGCTGAAATAGAACTTACCATTAGGGTGTGTTTGAGGCTTATATCGCTCGGGTAGCATTCTGTTTTTATCAACAGATGCCATACCATTATCTCTTCCTTTGGGTGAGGTGTATGATTCACTGATTAAAACGATTTTTTTATCGACGTTATAGGTAAAAAAGTGACCTTTTTCATTGTTAAATGGATCAAAACCATTAGTTTCTCCAGTTATATTTTTCTGGTAAAAGTCTAGTGGCTCGTAATCATCATCGCCTGATTGTCCTTGGTAAGGAGTTGCGTCTTGTGATTTAACATTATCTAAAAAGGGAAATACTTTATTAATCGCTGCTTTTGAATCAAACAAGGCACTTTTGGATATAGTTTGTTGATTTTGATCTTGTACTGTCAGTTGAAATCCATCATTATTTTTATCAACTAAATAATAGTCTTCATTATCAATGTTTTTTAAGGACCATTCCGCGTGTTCTTCTCGTTTGGCTTTGTCTTGATATCCTTGACTACTTAGTAGTGTGTTTTCATTGTCATCTTGGATTTGGAAATAAAATAGTTGGTCTTTCTTCTTCTTGTAGTACCTGATCTTCATCTTAGAATTTGTTTATTGGTATTAATTAAGCAATGCATATAAAAAATTGCAATACAAGATAGGATCAGTTTTTTGACGGAAGAAACCTAAAAAAGTTACAGAATATTATTATTTCTCGGTAGCTATTAAGGATTAATTAGAAGAGTTTAAAATTAAGTATCATTATCTTCATAAGTAAGATTCGATGATTATGATGAATAAGTACCTTTTTTTAGCGCTGTTTCTGATTTTCACAAACGGGGTTTTGGCTCAAATATACGTGGATGGTGTTTTTGATGATTGGACGAGTCCTTCACTTTTTGTAGAAGAAGAAGGAGATGTAATGAATGGTGTGGATATAATTTCTGTGTCTTTCGAGAATGACCAGCAATATCTCTATGGGAGGGTGGTTCTTGATCAAGTCATTGACTTGTTAGATGAGCAAGATTTAAGCATCTACATTGACGCCGATAACGATGCTAGTACTGGTTTTCCCAATGATGGTTTAGGTACTGAACTTACTTACTATTTTAATCAAGGAAACGGTTTTTTAAACACTGGGTCTTCAAGTGAATCTGTAGGACACGCTCGCTTAGGGCTTGTTACTGCTCCAACGGTAACTTCTAATACTTTTGAATTTAGTGTGTTGCGTGCGCTAGAAAGTGATAATGGTAACTTATATCTTGATGGTGAAATCCAAATACGGATTGAAAATAGATTTCAAAATGGTGATATAGTTCCTAATAATGCGCCTGGTTTTAGCTATACATTCACTGATAATATTGTCTTTGAACCCAAGCCCTATGACTTTGCTAAAATTAATCCAAACGATATTCGAATTGTTAGTTACAATTCGAAACAAGATGGAATTGTAGATCCAATTGCAGGTGTAGAACAAATAAAGATTTTACAAGCATTAAATCCAGATATTATTGCCTTTCAAGAGATCTATAATACTGATCCAAGTATAGTTGCTGAAGTATTAAATCAGGCATTGCCAAATGGCGCTAATGGCTGGAACTATGGCCATGTATTTCCTGATATCATGCTTTTTTCAAGAAGCCAAATCGAAGCTATTGATTGGGTGGATGGAAATGGTATTTTTCTTTTATACCCTTTCGAGGACGAAAATGCTCCCTTGGTTATTTTTAATACTCATTTTCCGTGTTGCGATAATGATTCCCAAAGACAACAAGAAATCGATCATCTACTTTCAAAACTAAGGGATAAGAATACAGGATTTATATATGAGCAAAACACACCGAGTATAATATTGGGTGATTTTAATTTAGTTGGTAAAGCTTCAGAATTGGATGCTTTATTAAGTGGAAATATATTTGATCAACAAACTTATGGATCGGTCTTTGCACCAGATTGTGATGGATCTCCGTTAGTGGATGCCATGCCTTGTAGCACTGGTTTGCCTTTTAATTATACATGGAATAATCCAAATGGATCTTATGATCCTGGAAGATTAGATTTCTTCTTGTACACTGGTTCAAAACTGAAAGTTGAAAATGGCTTTGTTTTAAATACACTTGGATTGAGTGAACAAGATTTGGCTGCCTACGGATTAAACGCTGAGTCTACAACGGTGGCATCTGATCATTTGCCTTTGATTTTTGATGTTAGCAATATTGTGGATGCTGATGGCGACGGTTTCATCTATTCGGTTGATTGTGATGATGCCGACGCCGTAATAAATCCGGGTCAAGCAGAGATACCAAATAATGATGTGGATGAGGATTGTGATGGTGTTGCATTGATAATAGATGAAGATGGAGATGGCTTTAATTCAGATGAAGATTGCGATGATGCTGACCCCGAAGTAAATTCGGAGGCAAGTGAAATTCCTAATAACGATATTGACGAAGATTGTGATGGAGAAGCGCTTATCATTGATGAGGATGGCGATGGTTTTAATTCAGATGAGGATTGTGATGATGCTGACCCCGAAGTAAATTCGG
>JAHDEC010000029.1 GCA_020629035.1 Saprospiraceae bacterium
TCAAATTTTAAGATATGGATAGTGTAATAAATACTATTGGTAGAAGAAAAGCATCAGTAGCCAGAATTTATGTATCAAATGGCAGCGGATCTATTACCATAAATGGCAAAGACTACAAAGATTACTTTGCTCAACCCAATATCAGGTTTAATATAGAAGATCCTTTAAAGACAGTTGAAGTTGAAGGACAATATGATATAAAGGTTAACGTAAAAGGTGGAGGTTTCAAAGGTCAGGCAGAGGCTACTCGTTTAGCTATTGCTAGAGCATTGGTAAAAATCAATGAAGACTATAGAAAGCCACTAAAAGCTAAGAAATACCTGACTAGAGATTCAAGAGTTGTAGAAAGGAAGAAGTTTGGTAAGCCTAAAGCAAGAAAGAGCTTCCAGTTCTCAAAACGTTAATCTTATTCTTCAATTTTATTCATTTAGATAATTATGAGCAAACCAACATATAACGAATTATTGAAAGCAGGTGTGCATTTTGGTCACATGAAGAGAAAGTGGAATCCAAAAATGCTTCCTTACATCTTCATGGAAAGAAAAGGAATCCATATCATCGATCTTAACCGAACGTTAGATTGTATGGAGGAGGCAGCACAGGCTATGAAACAAATGGCAAAAAGTGGAAGAAAGATACTTTTTGTAGCCACTAAAAAACAAGCAAAAGAAATCGTATCGACAGCTGCGAAATCAGTAAACATGCCATATGTTACTGAAAGATGGTTAGGAGGTATGATGACCAATTTTGCAACAATCAGACGTTCAGTAAAGAAGATGCAAAACATCGAGAAATTATTGAATGATAAATCAGCAACAAGTATTACAAAAAAGGAAAAACTAACCTTAAGCAGAGAGCGTAATAAGCTTCAAAAAGTGTTAGGTGGAATCGAAAGATTAAACAGAATTCCTTCAGCCGTTTTTATTGTGGATATTGCTCACGAGCATATTGCTGTTGCTGAATCAAAAAAATTAGGCTTAAGAACTTTTGGTATTGTAGATACAAATTCTAACCCTAATTTGATCGATTTTCCTATTCCGGGTAATGATGATGCATCTAAAGCTGTGAAGGTAGTAGTTGACTATATGGTTAACGCTATCAAAGAAGGTTTAGATGAGAGAAAAAATGAAAAAAGCGCGGATGCAGAAGCTCAAGCTCCTGCGACTGCATAAGCTTAACTAATTAACAAACTATAAATTAAGTATATAATGAGCATTAAAGCAGCTGATGTTAAGAAATTAAGAGACCAGACAGGCGCAGGAATGATGGACTGCAAAAAAGCCTTGATGGAAGCTGGTGGTGATTTTGCTAAAGCCGTAGAGGTTTTAAGAAAAAAAGGACAAAAACTTTCTGCTAAGAGAGCCGATAGAGAGGCTAAAGAAGGTGTTGTTGTTGCTAAAGTAACTGGCGATAACACTAGAGGAGTTGTCGTAAGATTAAGTTGTGAAACTGATTTCGTTGCTAAGAATGAGGATTTCATTAAAATGACAGACGAAATAGCAAGTTTAGCTTTAACTAGCAAGCCTGCTGACAAAGAAGCATTACTTGCTTTAGATTTTGGTGGTCAACCATTAGGTGAGAAAATCATTGAGCAGATTGGTGTAATTGGTGAGAAAGTGGAATTAACAAGTTATGAGCACTTAGAATCTCCAATGGTAGTAGAATACAATCACATGGGTAATAAAGCTGGTGTAATTGTAGGATTAAACAAAGCTTCTGATAACTTTCTTACTCCAGGAAAAGATGTAGCTATGCAAGTTGCAGCTATGAAGCCTGTAGCTTTAGATAAGGATCAAGTTGATTCGGCAATCATTGAAAAGGAGATAGAGATAGGAATGGAGATTGCTAGAAAAGCTGGAAAACCTGAAGCAATGTTAGAAAAAATTGCACAAGGAAAATTAAACAAGTTCTTTAAGGAGAATACCTTAATGAACCAAGCTTTTGTAAAAGATGGTAAACAAAGTGTTGCTTCTTATCTAAGCAGTGTCGACCAAGAGTTGACCGTTGTAGATTTCAAGCACATTGCATTAGGAAAATAAATGTAGAAGCGACTCAATTGAGTCGCTTTTTTTTTACACCTTTTTATCTTATGAATACAAAGTACAAAAGAGTCCTACTTAAATTAAGCGGCGAATCATTAATGGGAAATGAACAGTTTGGAATTTCACCAGAAATGCTTCAAAGCTATGCTAAAGAAATTAAATCTTTAGCTGATCAAGAAGTGCAAATAGCTATTGTCATAGGTGGTGGAAACATCTATCGTGGCCTACAAGCCAAAGACAGTGGTATCGAACGTGTTACGGGTGACTACATGGGTATGCTTGCCACTTGCATTAATGGCATGGCTTTAATGAGTGCATTGGAATCTGAGGGTATCTATACAAGATTAGTTTCTGCTATGGATATGAAAGAAATTGCCGAACCTTATATCCGTAGAAAAGCTATTAGACATTTAGAAAAAGGACGAGTTGTGATTTTCTGTGGTGGCACTGGAAGCCCATATTTTACCACAGATTCTGCAGCGGCACTTCGGGCTAATGAAGTGGGTGCAGATGTGATATTAAAGGGTACAAGAGTAGATGGAATTTATACCGCTGATCCAGAAAAAGATCCATCAGCTACTAAGTACGAAAACATTAGTTTTACTCAGGTAATTAGAGACGGACTTAAAGTCATGGATATGACAGCATTTACTTTGTGTCAGGAAAACAACCTTCCGATAGTAGTCTTTGATATACACAAACGAGGTAACTTATTACAAGTAGTAAGAGGCGAGAATATTGGTACATTGGTTTCCAATAGCTAGGGCCAACAGAGAGCAACATATTCCCTAGTTAATCGCTGCCGGTTTTTTGTCCAATATCTTTTTTGCTCCATATTTAATCACAAAGAAGAGAGCAACAAAAAGTATTAGAAGATAATGAATTGGAATAAAGGAAATGGCGATAATATGCGTCCGATCTACAAACCACATCACAACAATTAGTGCAGACATAATCAACATCATTCCTGATAATTTCTCAAAGCCTGGAATATCACAAAAGGCTGTTTTCGATCGTATAATTAGCAGCGTCCCCACCATCAATATTATTGGTAAAACTTGGGTATAGAGATTTGTATCCAAAATGGCTTGCTTTTCAAACAAGAACAAATAGATGTTTAAGAAAAAGGCAAGAACTCCTGGAATACAAACCAAGAATATTAATGTACTGTAAATGTATTTCCAAGGTGATTCTTTTCCATCTTCTCCTGCAACTAAGGTGACAACTCCAGCAATAATCGGTATAGCTAAACTATAATAAAGTACTAAAAAAGGATTAGCACTTAGGTAATCAAAAAACTCGCCTAATGTCATATTGTTTGTTTTTATCCTATAGTCCCATCATCAAGGTCATTGGATCTTCCAATAACTTTTTAACCTTAACTAAGAAGGTTACAGAAGCTGATCCATCGATCACTCTATGATCATAGCTAAGTGCTAAATACATCATAGGTCTAATTTTTACTTCACCATCAATCGCCATTGGTCTTTGCTGAATGGTATGCATCCCTAAAATAGCTGATTGAGGTCTATTTATGATCGGTGTACTCATCATCGAACCAAATACTCCTCCATTTGTGATGGTAAATGTTCCGCCTTTCATTTCATCTAAAGTTAAGCTTCCCTCTCTTGCTTTTACCGCTAATCCTTTAATCGACTTTTCTATATCGGCAAAACTTAGTGATTCTACGTTATGAACAGGTGGTACCACTAATCCTGTAGGTGTAGAAATAGCAATCGATATATCCACATAGTCGTGATAGATGAGTTCGTTTCCATCTAAAATGGCGTTTACCTGAGGCATCTCCATTAATACCTGAGCACATGCCTTGGAGAATAAAGACATAAAGCCGAGTTTAATACCATTTTTTTCTACAAATCGCTCTTGGTATTTTTTTCTTAATGCCATAATTTCCGTTAGATCTACCTCATTAAAAGTAGTCAACATGGCTGTTTCATTCTTAGCTTCCACTAATCTTGAGGCAATGGTCCGACGCATTCTACTCATTTTCTTGCGAGTCTGAGTACGACTGAAGGCTGCAGGCATACTAGCTGCAACTGGCGTTTTAGCAACAGCGGGTTTAGATGGATTAGTTGCTAGTGCATCTGCTTTAGTGATTCTTCCATCTTTTCCCGTACCTGTAACAGAAGCAGCAGCAATACCTTTCTCAGCTAGTATCTTTCCAGCGGCAGGGGACGGATGACCACTTGCATACGAGTTGCTTGCAGCAGCTTGCGGAGTGGGAGTCTCTTTAGCAGTCGCTTCTTCTTTCTTTTCTTCTTTTGGTGGAGTTGGTGCTGCTTTTGCAGCGGGTGCGGCGGCACTTGTATCTATTTTTGCTACTAATGCACCAATTTCTAAATCATCGCCTTCAGCAGCTACATGAACAATTTTTCCCGATGCTTCTGCTGGAAATTCAAGTGTAGCCTTATCAGACTCAAACTCACAAATAGGTTCGTCTATATTCACATATTCACCATTGGATTTTAACCATTGTGATAAGGTTACTTCAGTGATCGATTCTCCGATTACTGGTACTTTCATTTCTATAATACTCATAGCTTATACATTTATCAATAATAAATGTATAACATACTGAGCGAAAATGAAAGTAAAACCAATCAAGAAAGCCACATGTTTTAAGTTGATCTAAATTATTATTTACAAGGACTTAAAAGTGTGTTTGTCGATTTAGTTTTATTTACTCACCCAATAGCTTTAAATTTGGATAGATTTTTATCTAATATGTATATCGTAAGAATTTTATTGTTTGTTCTTCTTGGCTCTTCACTTTATGCTCAGACAAACCAGCGTAGTATAAACGCTACAAGGATAACAGAAGCTATAAAAATAGATGGAGTTTTAGATGAGGCCCAGTGGATAAATGCTAAAGAAAGTATTGGCTTTACTCAAAACGAACCCAAGTATGGAGAAGCCTGCAGCTTTAATAATACGGTTAAGATTTTATATGATGACAAAGCGCTTTATGTGGCTGCTTTTATGGAAGACACTGAGCCGGAAGGCATCGTAATGAATTTAACTCAACGGGATGATGTAGGTATTAATGATTGGTTTTTTATTATTCTTGATACGTATCAAAACGGTTTAAATGCCGTGGGTTTTGGACTCACTCCAGCTGGTGTTCAAGCCGATTTGCAATATGTAAATGATGACGAGCAGTACCAATGGGATGCGGTGTGGAACAGTGCTGTCAAGGTGGTAGAAAATGGCTGGATTGTGGAGGTGGCTATTCCTTATTCTGCTTTAAGGTTTCCAGAGACAGATATACAAGAATGGAATATAAACTTTGGTCGAAGAATACGAAGAAAGTTTGAAAAGTCATTTTGGAATCCTGTAGACCCTAATGTTCCTGGATTTATTAATCAGGCAGGGCAATTAAATGGTATTGAGCATGTTAAAGCTCCCATCCGTTTATCATTGACTCCATTTGTTGTAGTAGGCCAGCAGTTTTCTAATAACAAATCCAGCCAAAGCTATGGTGCTGGGATGGATTTAAAATATGGTATTACTGATGCATTTACCTTAGATATGACCATAATCCCAGATTTTAGTCAAGTTCGCTCAGATGATCAGGTTTTTAATTTGACTCCGTTTGAAGTTCGATTTGATGAAAATCGTCCGTTCTTTACAGAAGGCACAGATATATTCAATAAAGGTGGGTTCTTCTATTCGCGCAGAATTGGCCAAAGACCTTTCTATACCAATCAGATTTTATCGGATAACAATTATGTAGATGTGAATGGCTTGAATAGCACTGCTCAACTGATCAATGCAACTAAAATTTCCGGAAGAAATAAAAATGGTACAGGCTTGGGTTTTTTCAATGCTGTTGAAAGTAGAAGTTATGTGACGGCTATTAATCTGGATAATGAAGAGGTCGAACTGCTTGAGCATCCGCTAACTAATTATAATGTTTCAGTTGTTGATCAGAGTTTAAAAAATAACTCATATATCTCATTGATTAATACCAATGTCATGCGCGAAGGATCTGCTTATGATGCAAACTTGACGGGTACAGAATTTCAATTGAGAAATAAAAAGCAAAAGTATCAGTTGAGTGGAAAGGCAGCCCTAAGTCAACGATTTTTGGAAAGTGGATTAGATCTTGGACATACCTATTTTGCGGAATTTGCAGAAATCGATGGACAACTTAAAACCTTTGGAGGTATCAATGTAGAGTCTGCCAATTACAATCCAAATGATTTAGGTTTTTTATTTAGCCCTAATGAACGTTCTGCTTATTTATATTCTGAATATTGGGAGTTTAAACCAACAAACGAAAACATACAGCGATATAGATTTTGGGGTTCGACAAGTCTTAATTTTTTGCATGAGCCTTTTGTTTACAATTCATTTGATGTCGAAGGTGGGTTTTTTCTTGTCACCAAAGGTTTTGTAGGTACGGGTGGAAATTTTTCAGTTAATCCTGTGGCAACACATGACTACTTTGAACCTCGGACGGCTGATTTTTCTCGACATTTGGTAATACCAGGAAACGCATCTATTGGAGGATTTGTTTCGACGGATTATAGCAAAACCTTGGCTTTAAATGCCAATTTCGGTATTGCTAAATTCTTTAGTGTAGATCGACACCATTTTCAAGTAAATTTAGAACCAAGGTGGACTATTTCTAGTAAAGCACTCCTCATTTTTAGCACATACTTTGAGTTTCTACATAACGATGAAGGTTTTGTAAATAAGACTTTTATTGATAATTATGAAAGCTATTTTGATGAGGATATTATTGCCATCGGAAGAAGAGATAGAAACATTTTAGAAAATTCATTATCGTTGAATTATATTTTTACTAATAAGATGGCTAGTTCATTAAGAGTCAGGCATTACTGGGATGTAGTGGATTATAACGGGTATAAAAACTTAGGAGAGGATGGCGCTATTTCAGCTAATTATTTATTTGATGGTTTAAATGAAGATGGAGAATCTGTATTTAATGCTAATACTAGTTTTTTCAATATTGATTTAAACTATTTATGGCGATTTGCTCCTGGGAGTGATATCATTTTTTCTTATCGTTCTAATGCCTTTGCGTTTAATAAGGATGTTAACGAGGCGTATTTTGACAACTTAGATTACATCCTACGAACTCAGTTAAATCATACACTTTCCTTAAAGGTTTTGTATTTTTTAGATGCTGCTGCGTTTAGTAAAAGGTAGGTTACTTTCAGTGATTGAAAACCGAAGTTTTCAAATTTTCATAAAGATTCGAATATCCTTTAGAGCAAGATCTTTCAATATTAATTTATCATTTGACCATTCTAATATTTCATGTTTTTCTATAGAGTTTTCTTTGTTATCAAAAACTCGCTTAATAGTAATGTGGTTATCTTGAACTGTATAATGACCATCTATGTCTTTAATTGTTTTTCTTATTGAAAATTTTCCATCAGGGGAGAAACTATAGATAGCATTCTTTTCTAATGATAGCATAACACCAGAAAAGAAATTGCCTGGTTTCAGTTCTACAATTTGCCATTTGCCTGTCAATGTTTGTGATTGACAAGCAAACAGTAATGAGGTTATTGCTATGAAGAAGATGGCTTTCGTTTTCATATAATGAATTTAATGTTTCTCTTAGGTTTTCTGTACCTAATCGCCTGCTAATATGCGGATTTATTTGCTGACCCAAGGTTTATAATATATATTCTTGATGTCCAGTTTTCTGTGTTATAAATAACCACATTTTACTGTTATTAATTGGTTTAGTTTATATCTTAAGCTTACTTAAAAGTTACTTAACCTGGACCAAACAGTTCTTTTTCGCCCTGAGCTTTATTCTGGATGTTATCATAGATATTCATGAGAATATTGCAATCATCCTTGACCCAATTTCCAGTAGTTCCGCCTTTATAAACTCCTTTATTAAGATAACTACTGAATAAATAATATGTTTTACAGCATCTTCCTCGTAAAAGAAGCATTCTTTCCACTGAGGGTTTATTTTGTTTTTTGGAACCCTGCCGATTCCTCCTCTAAACACTTGAATTAGTCCTTGAGAGTGAGCAAAAGAAGCAGCACTCTGATCCCTTTCTACAGAAGCAATAAGGATTAAGGCATAATGTTTTATATAATTAGTAGCAACTACTGTTAGGAATTTTATGTTTTTCTATATAGATTGGCTTGAAAGCAATTAAGATTTATCTATCGACTAATAATCACAATACTGACCTCTTGGCCATGCTAAGTATTTGTTATTAAAATACGCTCGGTCGAGTGAGTTAAAACTAGTCATAAACCAGTTCTCATCGTATATTCCACTCTCTAAAATTTTAGCTTCATTAGCTAAATGAATGCTTCTAACTAAGTTTTCTTGCTTACTCACAATGAGCGATTCATAGGGTAAAGACCAGCTTAGCATTTTAATTTCAGAAGGTATTTGGTTTTCTTCGATAACCATCTTTGAACACTGCTGCTGCTCGATGGTGGTTTTTACCCATGCTAAACGATTGCTAAAATCAGAGGAATACCAGACAATTCTGCCGATAGAAAAAAGGGTCAAAAAACTAAACAGACCGATGAACCATTTCTTTTGAAATTGATTTTCTTCAACTAAAAGCAATATTGGAAAATAAAAAAAGAGACTCAAAGTATAGAAATTCGTTTCCACATAAAAGGAATTGGATGGGTCTGGGTTTCCAATTAAAATCACATATAAATACACGACAGTCGAGGCTAGAACAAAGATTGATGCGAGCCATCGCTTGGCTCTAATTAATAGGAATAAGCAAACAATAAACCCAAGCACAAGCAACTGATATTTGGTGCCCCACTCTGAAATAAAAAAATCAAGTGATGGTAGTTCGAAAAATTTACCAGCCCAAATTTCAAGAAATTGGTCAAACTCTTTAGACTTAGCTGTGTCATACCAATTAGGTAAATAGTTTCTTTTTAAAAACCAGGCTCCAATAAAACTAAGTAAAGTTATAATAGTCCATTTATCTTTAGTTTTAGCAACTAATTGATCATAAAATAGCAGAAAGAAACAAGGAAAGAGTAACAGTGGATGATAAAATAACACTAAGAAAAACGAGGGCAAAATCAGCATTATAATTACAAAACTTCTCGGATTAAGCCTCCTCGCTTTTAAACTTGCTAACAAACAAATACTTGCTGATAAGCCATGGATTTGCTCTGAATTACACCAATAAAAACCTTCTGAA
The DNA here is from genome assembly GCA_020629035.1 of Saprospiraceae bacterium. Classification (GTDB taxonomy): domain Bacteria; phylum Bacteroidota; class Bacteroidia; order Chitinophagales; family Saprospiraceae; genus JAHDDO01. The sequence continues at coordinate 9,242 of JAHDEC010000029.1, forward strand.
CAAGCAAATAAAGCAACTATGATACTTAAAAGCGCTAATCTAGGTTGTTTTAGTACTTTGGAAATAATCAAGAAAAAGATATAGTGTATAATGACATAAGCAAGCGAAAAAACAATACCAATGGCTTGGATTGGAAGCCCTAATTTTACAAAAAGCCAAGGTAAAAACCTTACGCTTGTAGCCGGCCATCTATTTGCCATAACTTCTATTCGCTCCTCACAAAGCATTAAGAAAACCTGGAAAGCATTGTCAAAAGTTAATATCCTTTCCTTCCAAAAAAATAAGGACATAATAACCAACAGTAGAAATACCATTGACCCTAAAGTAAAAACACTTATAGATGATTTTTTATGAAACACTAACGGTTATTGTTTATGCAATATAATTATATAGAATTATTGCACGCTTATGATTCAGCACTAACTGTAGACTCAAGTGCTAGTTCCGACATTTGTGTTTCGTCTATGTAAGAAGGCGAATCGATCATCATATCTCTTCCTTGATTATTTTTAGGAAAAGCGATAAAGTCTCTAATACTGTTCTGTCCCTTCAAGACGGCACAAAGTCGATCAAAACCAAAAGCAATGCCTCCATGAGGCGGTGCTCCATATTCAAAGGCGCCCATCAAGAAACCAAATTGATCTTCTGCTTCTTCCTTACTAAAACCTAATAAATCAAAATTTCTGGACTGGAGCGCTCTATCATGAATCCTGATAGACCCACCACCAATTTCTACTCCATTAATTACTAAGTCATAAGCATCAGCTCTTAATGCTTTCATAGTTTCGTGATCACCAGTCAACATTCGTTCTTGATCTTCCTTTTTTGGAGAAGTAAAAGGATGATGCATCGCGTGGAATCTCTCAGATTCTTCATCCCATTCTAATAATGGAAAATCTACTACCCACAAAGGATTAAATTGCATTGGATCGATTAATCCTAGCTGTTTACCCATCTCTAAACGCAACTCGTTCATTTGTTTTTGGGTTTTTTCTTTTTCTCCACATAAAATTAAAACCAAATCACCATTCTCAGCTTCTAAGGTTTCTTTCCAGCTGTTCAATGTTGCATCATCATAAAACTTTCCGACACTCGATTTTACACTTCCATCAGCTTGATATTTTATGTTGACTAGACCTTTTGCCCCGATTTGGGGTCTTTGCATCCATTCGGTTAACTTCTTAATATCCTTATTGGAATATTGATCAGCAGCTCCTTTGGCACATATGGCTACTATATATTCGCTATTATCGAACACTGGGAAATCATGTCCTTTGGCTAGTTCCGTCAGCTCCACAAACTCCATCCCAAAACGAGTATCGGGTTTATCAGAACCATATCTTTCAAGCGCCTCGTCGTATGACATTTTTGGAAAATCAGCTAGTGTTACGTCTAATAACTCCTTAAAAACATGTTTTGTCAAACCCTCAAAAGTATCTAATACCTCATCACGGGTAACAAAGGCCATTTCGCAGTCTATTTGTGTAAATTCTGGTTGACGATCTGCTCGTAAATCCTCATCTCTAAAACACTTTACAATCTGAAAATACTTATCCATACCTCCAACCATCAAAATTTGTTTGAAAGTTTGCGGTGATTGTGGAAGTGCATAAAATTGTCCCTGATTCATTCGACTAGGAACTACAAAATCCCTGGCACCTTCTGGAGTACTCTTAATTAAAACAGGAGTTTCTACTTCGATAAAACCCCCCTCCGAAAGATACTTTCTAGTAGCAATCGCAAGTTGTGATCTAAACATCAAGTTTTCCATCACTGGCTTTCTCCTGATATCCAGATATCTATATTTCATTCTTAGGTCATCTCCACCATCTGTTTCGTTTTCGATGGTAAAAGGAGGTACTTTTGATGCATTTAAGATTTCTAAGTTAGATGCTTCAATTTCTATATTTCCTGTAGGACGATTAGCATTTTTGTTGCTCCTTTCTGCAACTTTTCCTTTAATTCGGACTACAAATTCTCTTCCCAACTTTCTGGCTTGCTGACATAATTCAGCATTTTCATCCATATTAAAGACTACTTGGGTAATACCATATCGGTCTCTTAGATCCACAAAAGTTAAACCTCCTAAATCACGGCTGATTTGAACCCAGCCACTAAGTGTTACTTCTTCGCCTACATGAGACATTCTTAATTCACCACAATTATGCGTCCGATACATGATATAAAATTTTAATGCGAAATTACTTATTTCTTATGGCTCCAAGTATTAATTCTAAGGTTCTTTTGTATGTGTATGCTTAAGAGTTAGTCCAATGCTGACTTATCCCTATAAATAGGTAATCTAAACTTATGCTTATTTCTTGTGTAACCTTTTCTTAACTTATCAGTATTGTATAATAACGAAGCGAAACAATACCACTGGTGACAGACGAAGCAATCATGGAAAGGATACAATCAGGAGAGATACGGATGATGTCTCAACTGTTTCAGAGGCATCAAGTCTCATTGTATAACTTCTTTTATCATATGAATCGTGATAAAGGACTCAGTGAGGATTTGACGCAAAATGTTTTCGAGCGAATGATTAAATATCGCGGTAGCTATGAATCAAAAGTGAATTTCAAAAGCTGGATGTTTAGAATCGCTAGAAATGTTAGCAATGATTATTGGAGAAAAAAGAAAATAAAAACTTCATCCGACATTGAACATCATGAAAACATATTGCATTCAGATTGTGAGATTAGACGCATGGAAGGAAAAGAAAAGTGGGATATACTCCAGCAGGTTATGCATCAGCTAGAGGAAGAAACTAGAGAAATCATCCTGCTTACACGCATCGAAAAAATCAAATACGCAGAAGTAGCTAAAATGTACAATGTAACTGAAAGCGCGATAAAAGTCAGAGTACACAGAGGCTTGAAACAATTAAAGACCTTATACAATCAAAGTTATACATCATGAGAAGCATAGAAGAAAAAATGATTGACTACCTCGATGGATTGATGGATAGTCAAGAAAAAGAAGCCTTCGAGCAAAGCCTAAAAGAGCAAACTGCTCTTATGATGGAGCTGGAGGAGTTAAAGAGCATGACGGAAGACTTACATTGTTTACCGGAACACCAACCATCATTAGAGCTTGAACAAAGGTTTAATGAAATGTTGGAAGAAAAAATATCAGAAGAAACAGTCAGTAAACCGAAAGTGGTTGCTTTAGGCAGGACATCATGGAAAAACATAGGCATTGCAGCATCTATCCTACTTTGTGGGATCTTAATCGGTTGGTTTAACTACCAAGAAGATGTAGCTCATACCACAGCCAATGTCCAGCTTGACCAATCAAAAATGAAATACGTAAATGATTTAATGGAAGCTTCGTCTCCAATGAAAAGGATTCAAGGCATTTATGAAAGCGGTAAACTTTCTGATCCTGATAAATCAATGATAAAACTACTAGGAAATACCTTAAAAACAGATCCAAGTTCGAATGTCCGTTTAGCTGCGGCAAAAGCATTGAGTGACTTGATTGATCATGAAGAAGTTAGGGTCTGTCTTGTAGAAGCACTAGCCGCTGAAGCTGACGCGTCAGTAAAAATCGAACTAATAAACATTCTATCGAATACTAGAGACAAACGAGCTATCGATCCATTAAACCAGGTTATCGATAATGAAGATGATTTAAAATTTGTTAAAGACGAAGCTCAGAAAGGTCTCCTCCTAATTAATAATACATACTAATGAAACCTACTATTATGAAACATACTTATTTAACTCTATGCGCGTGCTTTCTTTTGTTAGCAACCACTATTAAAGCTCAGCAATATAGCTTTGAAACCGATCGAAGTACCTTACTCTTGAGAGATGTAAACATAACCGAAGTAACAGGATATGGAGGTAAAGAAATAGTGCTCGTAAATATGGATCTTCAAAATTTAGACGAAGAAGATATAGACCGAACAAGAGGTTTACAAAAACTAAATCCATACGGTCTTTCTGATAATTCCGGAATCGGATTGTCGATTTTAGAAGAAAATGGTAAAATCTTAATTACTCAAACTAACAACAGCATGTTAGAAGGAGAGTACACATTAAAAATGCCTAAAGGTTTAGCTTTATACGTGGAAAACACCTCAGCTCACGCTGAAGACTTGTTTGTGGAGAATCTAAACGGAGAGTTAATTATCAGTACTAATTATAGTGATATCGAACTCAAAAAGGTAACAGGGCCTATGTCGATAAAAACCGTTTATGGCGATATCGATATACGATTTGAAAAAGTAAATACATCGGCTCCGTCTGAATTGCATTCTGTATATGGATTTGTAGACGTTAGTGTTCCAGAAGCATCAAGTCTAGATCTAAATCTTGAAACCATTTATGGAGAAATATTTAGTGATTTAAACATCAGTATCGACGTTATCCAAGAAGTAAATAATTCTCGAAAAAACGCTTGTTATGAAGTTGGAAATGAGATTAATGGCACCTTAAATGGTGGAGGAACAGATCTTTCTATCAAAGCAAATCATGATAATATATACATAAGGAAGCTCTAAGTCTCCAGCAAACAAAACATCATTTATTAACGACAGTATTAGGTAATCTCATTGATTATCCTGTCCATTAATTGCTCAATATGAAAAACCCACTTCACCTTCTATTTAGCACTCTTTTGCTGATGCTCATTTGTAATGCTAGTTACTCGCAGAAAATTATTAATGCATTAAAAATAGCTGAACCTATCACGATAGATGGTCAGTTAAATGAGGCAGCTTGGGAAAACGCTGAAGCTACTAATGGTTTTAAGACATGGCAGCCAAGCCCAGGCTTAACTCCTGACAAAGATGCTGAAATAAAGCTGCTGTATGATAATGAAGCTTTATACATAGGAGTGTTTATAGAAGAGGTAAGTAGAGATAGTATTATGCAGCAATTAACTCAGCGAGATGAGTTGGGTAATACTGATTGGTTTGGGTTTTTCCTGGATACTTACCAAAGTAATAATAATGCTTTAGAGTTTATTGTTGGAGCAACCGGTGTACAATTTGATGCAAAATTGGTAGAAAACCAGAATGAAGATACTGACTGGGATGCTGTTTGGTTTAGTGAGGTAAATTTGACAGACGAGGGTTGGTTTATCGAATTCCAAATACCTTACTCAGCGATTCGATTTCCTAAAAAGGATGTACAGCATTGGAATATAAACTTTATCAAGTATCAGGCAAGAACGGGTGAAAAATCTACTTGGAATGCTATAGATCCTACCGGGGCTTTCTTCTTGACACAGTCTGGAAGTATCGAAGGAATTAAGGATATAAAACCACCAGTGAGATTGTCTTTTTCACCCTATGTTTCTGCTTATTTCCAACGGAATAAAGATCAAGATGCAAACCCAATTAAAAGTAGTGGATATTCCTACAATGGTGGTATGGATCTAAAGTATGGAATCAATGATGCCTTTACATTAGATATGACCTTAATCCCTGATTTTGGTCAGGTCCAATCAGACGATAACATTGTTAATTTATCTCCATTTGAGGTGAGGTTTAATGAAAACAGGCCGTTTTTTACCGAAGGGATAGAGATCTTTAACAAAGGAAATTTATTTTATTCCAGACGAGTTGGAGGTACTCCAATGAGGATGTATGAGGTAGCAGATAATCTCGGAGAAAGTGAGGAGATTATCAATAATCCTTCAGAGACTCAGTTATACAATGCCACCAAAATTTCTGGAAGAGCTAAAAATGGTTTAGCTGTTGGTTTTTTCAATGCTGTTGCAGGTGAGACACACGCCACCATACATAATTATGAAACGGATGAAAACCGTCAATTTATGACGGCACCTTTAACTAACTATAATGTTTTTATCCTCGATCAAAATTTGAAAAACAATTCGACCCTTAGTTTAACAAATACAAGTGTTATAAGACAAGGTGCTGATTATTATGATGCAAATGTGACAGCTGCCACATTTGATATTAAAAACAAAAAACAGAGCTATGGAGTATACGGTGATTATGCCTTGTCTCAGAAGTTTTACAATGATCAAGATACTGACCAAGGATATCGATATAACATCGGCGTGGAAAAGCTGACAGGAAACTTAAATTATGGCGCTTATCATGAAGCTAAATCAAAGTCTTTCGATTCTAATGATTTAGGATTTAATCGTAGTTCTAACAATCATGAATATGGTTTATGGGCAAACTATAGTATCTATGAAGAATTTTGGAACAAATTTAATAGAGCAAACTTTTGGTTTAATTATACACAAATTCATTTACATGATCCAAGAGTATATACTTCAAGTTTTATAAATTTTGGTTTTTGGACTCAAGACAAAAACTTTAGACAATACAACATGTGGTTTAACATCATTCCAAAAAATGACGACTATTTCGAACCAAGGACTGACGGTTATTTTGTGGATGTTCCTTTAAATTATAATGCAGGTTTGTATCTCTCCACTGACAATAGAAAGAAATTTCGAATTGGCGGAAGTTTATTTGGTTTTAATGTTGCTGAGAAAGATCGTTATGGTTATGGTATTCGAATTAATCCTAGATATAGATTTAATGATAAATTCACCGTACAACTAAGTACTTACATTGAGCAATATTTAAACAGCAACGGCTGGGTTGATTTTGGTGAAAATGATGAACCAATTTTTGGAAAACGTAACCGAGAGAATATTACAAATGTACTTTCCGCGGACTATACTTTATCCGATAAAATGGGACTAACTTTTCGGCTTAGGCACTATTGGATAAAAGTGTTGTATAATGAATATTATGGCCTAGATGATAATGGTCAATTTATAAATACCGATTATTCTGAAGACCAGAGTTTCAATTTTGATTTGTTCAATATCGATTTAAATTATCGTTGGCGATTTGCGCCAGGAAGTGATTTGTTTTTAGTTTGGAAAAATAATATTGCTGGAAGTTATTTACAATCGGATACGACATTGGACGATATAAATTACCTAAAAGGCGTAAAGGGACTCAATCAATTACCACAAGAAAACAGCTTTTCGGTACGTGTGGTGTACTATGTAGATTACTTAAATATTCAAAAGAAATTAACAAGAAACCCTAGGGCGAATCAATAGGGTATTGGAAGAAAGGAGCTGAGTGTTAACTTATTTTCTTTCTATTTTAAACTAAGACAAGTTTTGATTCGATTTGTCTTACACGTGGTTATTTGCGGGCTTACAGCCAAAGGATTCGTTTAAAATGACTAAAGGGATAAGATTTAATGCTTCGTTGGTATTGTGGTCTTTCCCTTTAGTTTTTTAGGTTTGGTTTTGCTTCCAATACGACTACAAATTCTCCTTTAATACTAGTTTTAGCTTTTAGTTGATCTGCAACTTCTTGTAGGCTGCCGTATATTTTTTCTTCAAACATCTTGCTTATTTCTCTAACTACACAAACCTTCCTATCTGGGCCACAATGTTCTATCAGTTGGTCAATACACTTAATGATTCTATGTGGTGACTCATATAAAACTACTGTGCTACTCTGATTACTCACAAAAGTTAATCGAGTTTGTCTACCTTTTTTTTGTGGCAAAAAGCCCTCAAAGTAAAATCGGTCGATAGGTAGTCCAGAAACAACTAATGCTGGAATTAGGGCGGTAGGACCCGGAAGACATTCTACCTTTATATCTGCTTGAATGCATGATCTTACGAGTAAGAATCCGGGATCTGAAATGCCCGGAGTACCTGCATCGGTAACATAGGCTAAATCTTGGTCCTTAGCCATGGCAACAACGTCATTTAGTCGTCGATGTTCGTTGTTTTGGTGAAACGATTGGATGGGCTTAGAAATCTTTAAGTGATTTAGGAGTCTTTTGGTCACTCTTGTATCTTCAGCCAGGATTAAATCTACCTCTTTAAGCTTTTCTATAGCTCGTAAGGTAATGTCTGATAAATTACCGATGGGTGTTGGAATGAGATAGAGCATGAATTAAACTGCTGCTATCTCGTACTCATACTTTTCCATGATCACATTTGCCAATAACTTCTTGCATGAATTTTCTACCTTTTGCTGAGCTTCTTCTTCACTTGCGGCTTCCAAGGTCATTTGTATGAACTTGCCGATGCGAACATCATTTACTTGATCCACGTTAATATTTGATAAATTTTTAAGTACTGTTTTACCTTGTGGGTCCAACAATTCCTTGTGAGGCATTATTTTTATATTGGCTAAATACTTCATGGTTCAATTTTTTGAGCGTATTTCCGTTTAAATGTCAGATAATAGCGTAAATGTACTAATTCTAAGTGCGCTCAAAAATCCGAAGAAAAAACTAAACGTTATTATTTCTGAAGCTATTATTTTGAATAATTATCTTTATTCCGTCGATTAAGAAAACTATGAAGCTATATACAACCCTAACCATTTGCCTCCTCAGCACCATTTTATGGGCCCAACCGCCTAATGATGATTGCACAGGAGCTATTTTTATTCCAGATGTTGAAAATTATTGTTCAGGAGTAACTGAATTTACAAATTTAAATGCTACTCCGGATCCTACCCAAGCTGATATTTGCTTGCAAAATTATACTAATGGAGTTTGGTTTGCTTTTCAGCCTTTGAGTTTAGGCGTTTTTATTGAAGTTATAGGTACTGGAAATGGGAGTGGCACAATGACCAATCCAACTGTTTCCTTGTTTTTAGGTAATTGTACCGCATTGGATTATCAAATCTGTGCTCCAGGAAGCCAAGATCGCTGTGAATTATCTGCTGTTGATCTTTTTTTGGGCGCAACTTATTATTTGTATGTCGAAAACAATTCAGGAAATTCTGGTAGTTTTCAACTTTGTATTACAGAGTTTAATCCTGTGCCGTTGCCAGAATCTGATTGTCCAACAGCCGTAACTTTATGCGACAAATCCCCATTTTTTGTGGAGTTTTTAGGTAATGCAGGAAATATTCCAAATGAAATAGAAGCAACCTGCCTAGGTTCAAATGCAGAAACTTCTTCATCCTGGTACCAATGGGAGTGTGACCAATCTGGCACATTAGAATTTACACTAACACCAAATGATTTTACTAGTCCAAATATGGAATCAGATGATATTGACTTTGTTGTTTATGAAATGCCAAATGGTTTAGACGATTGTTCTGACCTTATTGAGCTGCGGTGTATGGCAAGTGGTGAAAATGGTGGTCAACCGTTTAGTACTTGGTCGATTTGTGTTGGTCCCACAGGATTATTAGAAGGTGATGGTGATCTGTCAGAACAGGCTGGTTGTCAAACTGGGAATAATAATTTTGTAGAAGCCCTGGATATGGTTTCTGGTACAGCCTACATGCTTGTAATAAATAATTTTACTGTTTCAGGTTTAGGATTCAGTATAGAGTTTGGCGGAACAGGAACATTTTTAGGTCCTGATGTAGATTTCACAGCTGAAACGGTTGGTGCTTTCGAATGTGATAAATCCATAATTATTGACAATATTGAGATAAATTCTCCAGACGAAATTATTGAATATCAATGGAGTTTTGGAACGGGTGCTGATGTTTCTACTATTGTGGGTGAAGGTCCACATACTGTAATTTATGAATCCTTTGGAGAAAAACTAATTGCGCTTACTGTAACTACAGAACAAGGTTGTGTGGTAACTAAGATTTTGGATTTATTTATCGAACCATGTTGTGCGGACACCAGTAATTTGATGGTAGATGCAATGGCTCAAGATATCATTTGTGCTGGGGATTTAACCGGTTTAATTAGTGCATCTGGTACTAATGGAAATCCGGAATATAGCTATAGTATCGATGGAGAAAACTTTTCTCCGATATCGAATTTTTCTGGATTAGGAGCAGGTGAGTATACGGTTTACATACAAGATATAAAGGGTTGTATTGATCAGATAACGGTAGATATTATTGAGCCGGATCCATTTGCCATTGATGCAGGTGAAGACATGGAGGTAGCCTTGGGCTGTAGTATTGATCTATTAGCAAGCTACGATCCGCCTACTGATATTGTGACAGTAGATTGGACAGATGGCACAGTATTAAGCTGTACAGATTGCCTTGATCCAACAGCCACACCAGCAGGGACAACTACTTATGTCATTCAGGCTGAAAACCAAAATGGTTGTACATCTTCAGATAATGTAACGATTACAACAAACGCTAATCGTGATTTCTTTGCACCCAATGTTTTTTCCCCTTTAGCAGGAGTTGGCAATGATATGTTTATGATTGGTACAGCAAAGGGAACAGATTTTCTAAATCTGTTTATTTATGACCGTTGGGGAGAACTGATTTATTCTCAAAACAATATCGAACGAAATGATTTTTCACGAGGTTGGGATGGAAGCTTTAATGGGAGAGATGCGAATATTGGAGTTTACACATGGATGGCAGAAATTCATTATTTGGATGATGTGGTCAATATTGTGGCTGGTGATGTGACCTTGGTTCGATAAATGAGATATCCTTATTATATATACCTGCTGCTTTTTCTTTCACTTTGTACATCTTGCACTAACGATAAGAAAGAAGTAGAAGCGCTGTTTACAGAAGATGACTTAAAGGTCGAAGTGGTGAAGGATGTGGAGATTTTTTATAGTGATTCTGCACAGGTAAAGATCATAATACGAAGTCCGATTATGAAACGATTTGTTGAACACTCGTATTCCAACGATGAATTTCCAGATGGAATTTTTGTAGAATTTATGAATGATAAGCAACAGGCTGTTTCTTGGTTAGAATCCAAGTATGCCATTAGGTCTAATAAAGATCGAAAGATTTATGTTAGAGACAGTGTTGTTTTTTATAATTCCGACCGAGATAAATTAACGACAAGCGAATTAATCTGGGATGAGGGAGCAGGTGAAATATTTACAGATAAATTTGTTAGAATCTCTCAACCTTCAAAGAGAGACACCAGTTATGGATATGGATTTAAAGCCAATGAAGACCTATCAAGGTTTGAGATATTAAATTTTCAAGCGGTTAAAAACGCTAAGGTGTTGAAAGAAAATTTTGAGCAATAGTTGTTATAATTTTTTTAAAGTCGTTATAATTTATCCAGCCAAGATTCTAACTTCCGTTAGATTGAAAAACAATTAACTATGAAACGATTACTGTTTGCCTTATGTCTTTGTGTGGGACTCCAGACTAGTGCATGGTCTCAATTTTATGTCGATGGTATTAATGTTCAAGAATTAGACATTGAATATTTAGGTGTAAATGTTCATGGCCAAAGCCTATTGTCGAAATATACACGTGTAATTATAGATTATGGTCAAAATCCGGCTTTCAAAAAGCAAGATTTTATGGGTCCTAATCGAAGAGAAATCCAGTTCCACTCTGAAATGGACGTGCTCAATTTTTTATATAAACTTGGTTGGGAATTAGATCATGTTTACCAAGCTGATCTAGACGACGGACCTACTAATTTTATTTTGAGAAGGAAGAAAGAGTAAAAAAAAGGGGACTTTGATAAATGGTCAAAGTCCCTTTTTCATTTTTATTCAGCAAGGCTTAATAATTCATAAAGCCTATAGGTTTATCATTTGACGTTATATCATAAAAGTTATTTATTCCTGGGAATACTGTGGATAAATCACTTGGTGAAACACCAAACCACATGGCCAGTTCTGCAAAATACTCATCGGTAGATAATTCTGGTATTAGTACACCTCCACCTAATTCAATATCTCCCCAAAGCTCTAAACTCGGATAATTACCAAAAATTTGTCCACCATTTATAGCACCACCCATTACCATAACATTACCTCCCCAAGCATGATCTGTTCCTGAGCCATTAGAGGTCAAAGTTCTTGCAAACTCTGATAAGGTAAACGTCGTAACACAGTCAGAAAGATTGTGTAATTCCAATGCCTGATTTAGCTGACTCAGTCCATCGTTTACAATGCTGATTAAGTTTTCGTATGGTATTGGTAACTCATCATGCATGTCCCAACCACTTAAATCTAAAAAGAATATTTGACGCTTAAATCCAAGTGTTTCTCTCACTTGGATAGTTCTAACTATGGACTCTAAGCTCTGAATAAAGTTTGACCTACGATTTGTATAATCGGGATTTGTTAGTTGACCAATGTCACCATAATCAAAAATTTCAGGCATGGTTGGAACATCTTGAATAGCTTCATTATAGACTGAAAAAGCTCGTGTCGTTATATCTATATTTTCTACATAAATCTTTTTAAACTGATCCTGATAGTTTTGTTCTAGTATATTATCAATGGCAAATTTTCTAGCTGAGAACAGGCCATTTTCATCATTATAACCTGAAATTCCAGAAGGACCAAAAGGTTTTATTACATACTGAGTTCCCTCATTACCTCTTAAGAAGAGATTAGTTCTATCCACAGAGATATTCATAGAAATATCCTCAGCTGAATTCATGTCGCCCATTAAGTCTGCAATCCTTCCTGCCCAACCTAAATTTGCTTTTTCTGTAGGCATTCCTGTTTGCCACTGCTGATATTGATCAGCATGGGAATATAATCCTAAAGGTACAGGTACTGATTGGTCGTAAAACTGCTGCTTTTCAATCCGTTCTACTAACGTTCCTACATTTGTAATAAACGAAAGCTTCCCATTCTCATATAAATCTTTTATTCCACCCATTTTTGCATGCACGGCATAAGACTCATTATCTAATTTTAACAAACTTTCTCTAGACAAAGCCATATTTGTTCTGGAGTCTGCATACACATCGTACTCATCTTGATTATGCGGTACGAGCATATTAAAAGAATCATTTCCTCCACCTAGCGAGATACAGATTAATGCCTTATAATCATCTCCGCCAAAAACAGTGGAATTAGAGATGGCAGCGGCATTCATAAACTTAAGACTGTTTAGTGTACTAAATAAGGTTGTGTAACCCATAGCCGCACAACTAGCTGTACCTAAAAAATCTCTTCTATTTATATGATGATGGTGTTTTTTACCCATGATAATTGATTTTTGGTGGATTATTTTAAGATCATAAAGTCAGGAGAAACCATAATAAAATATACCATATACATAGCTGTCTGGTAAGTCCCCCAATTAAACATTTCACTTCCTTCTTTAATGGTTTGTCTCATTTCATCACTTAAGTTTCCATGAGATAATAGGACATCCAATTCATTCATAAAATCTTCCAATCCAATGGTTTCCAATTTATCTATTGCCCATGCTTCATCTATACTTGTGTGGTTGTATCCAAATATCCTAACATCTTCATCTAATGCTTCATCATAATAATAGTCTCGCTCCCAATCGGAAGTAATATAAGACCATTGAGTCCAATTCCGCACCATGTTAAAATAATTAGCTGTCGTAACTGTATTTAGTATTTGGAATTCGGGACCATTTAAGTTTCCGTCAAATTTGTAATCTGGCTGGTAGAAATTAAAAACAGATGGGGAGTATAATGGAGATTGGTCTAAATCATTAGCAAAGTCATAACTGTTATGCCAGTAATTTGGTAATTCACCCAGTTCAATATTCACTGCTTTCAACAATTGAGTTAGTCTTAATATGGGTTCTTTAAGCATTCCATTGTTCTCATCAGACCATGAAGAACAAGATCTAGCTTCATCGTCTAATAATATGGCCTTGATTACGGCTTTTAAATCTCCTCTTACACCTTCTCCATTATCCGCAAAAACCTCAGCAACTCTTTGTATGTATTGAGGTGAAGGGTTGGATTTTATCATTCGCTGAATCAAAGACTGACTCACAAATGGTGCAGTATTTGGATGATTAAATAAAATATTAATGGCTTGTTCTATATCGACTAAACCTGGCTGATTGGCTGGAATAGTATATTGACCTCCAAACATAGTCTTAGCCTCAGTCTCATGGTAATCTTCATACATTTTCATTGGCACCGTATTATCTCCACCATAAATACCAAGTCCAAAATATGGTTCATCCACCCAAGTAACCATATCTGTAATCGCGCCTGGTCCAAGACCAGTAAACACTTTGGCTAATTCACGAATATCATTTAGATCGTAGGTTTGGATTAACTGTCCATTATTATCTGTTTTGTAAGATCCATCCATATTGATTTCATACACACCGATACTAAATAATTGCATGATTTCTCGAGCAAAATTTTCGTCAGGATGTATGTTGTTATCTGGATCAGCTTTTGGATTATTTAAATGACTTAAGTAGAAACCCATGGACATATTAACCGAGATATCGTATAATAGATCCTTGTAGTTACCAAAAGCATTTGTCATTAATAAATCATAGTAAGAAGATAAGGCTTCTCCATGTCCAGCTAGATCAGTGTTATTACCTGAAATCACTAATAATTGGCTTAGCGCAAATGCTACCTTTTGGCGTAGTTGATCAGGTTCGGTCATGACATTATCCCACCACACATAGTGCCAGTGAACCTGAGCTGGTCCAAATAAATCTTCTTCTTCATAATAACCTGATGACAGGTAAACATTTCTGATGTAATCCCAGGTAGCTAGTAGGTCTTCTAGATATTCAGTTTTAGGCAGGGCCATTTGTTGGTCTATCCATTCTTCAAAACCCAAATTTAGCACCTGATTAACATCATCTAGACTACTGCCAAAACCTGCTTGGTATAAAAATCTGGCTGCTTCCATTTTTTCAGCATCCATACCATTGCCATTAATAGTGTTTAAGGCATCAGTATTATCTGTCGAATTACTACTAGTTACGGTAATGCCGCTAGCATGACCTGATCCAATATAGTCATCATAGTCTTGAGCGTACACAAAAACAACACTCAGAAAGGAACATAGGAAAGTCAGAATTCTTGTCATATCCTTTTGATTTTGTGGAGGTCTTATAAATTTGCTAAAATAATTTCAAACCATTAACAGGGTTTACCCTATATTTTAGTGTATAACCTGAAATTTTTGACTTATTCGTTGGAATGGTCTATCTAAGACGCATAAATACAAACCACTGGGCAAACTACTTACTTCTATTTTCTTCTCATTTAGGATCTCACCTTCGCTAATTAATTGTCCCTCAGCATTATAAATTTGGAAGGAGGCATTACACATTACATCGAGGCAAGAAATGTTTATAATGTTATTGCTTGGGTTAGGGTTTATTATGAGTTGATCCATTACAATATTTATATCATCTCGAGAAACACCTGAAGTTTCTATCCTCAACTCTGAAAAACCCGCACAGCTCCCATCACCATATGTGTCTAATGAGGTAATTAGTACATATCTAGCAAATTCGTCATCAAAATTAAAAACTTGCTCACCTTCATATTTCGACGAGACGCCTGCCTGCTCTAATTCAAACTCTCCTAAGGTTTTCCAAACATCCAATTCTGTCGCGTAATCAACCGTAAAGGTTTTTACACCGTGATCTGCAAATTCGGGATTGTTTAGATTCCATATTGTGGCAGCACTAAGCTTGTAGTAATTCCCTAAATCATACATAATCCAATGAGAACTAAAACGATCAGGGTTTGGGTTGATACTTTTGAAACAACTTAGCCAGGAGTCAGTAATCGATGTATTATGTCTATCCATAAAACACTGACTTGAAAGTTGGCTTGCAAATAAAAGAAAAAAGACTACACTAATATTTTTCATTAGTTGCTAGTTTAAAAGTTGATTATCTGAGCGTCAATAGTGATTGCATTAATGTTAGCGAGCCAGCTAATGCCTTTGACAAAATATATAACCCATCTGATTGAGCGAATATTATGTGTTTAACAAAAGTGTCGCTGCTTTAAGTATGCCTAAGATTGATATTTCGTGGCAGAAAATCTACTTTTTTTTATGATTTAGTAAGAATTAGCACCTTGAGAATCTTATTTATTACTTTCAAGTTCATCCCAAAACTCAACTGCTCTTCTTGTATGAGGAATACATATTGATCCGCCCACGATATTGGCCACACTAAAAATTTCAAACATTTCTTCTTCTGTCAAACCTTCTTTATGACAGGTTTCTATATGATATTTAATGCAATCATCACAGCGCAAAACCATTGAGGCCACTAGGCCTAGCATTTCCTTAGTTTTTGCGGATAATGCACCAGCCTGATAGGTTTGGTTATCTAAGCTAAAAAAACGTTTCATGACTTTATTATCTGCTGCCATGATGCGATCATTCATTTTTTGACGATAATCGTTAAACTCATTTACTGCTGACATACTTATTTTTTTTGAATAGGAAAAAAGAAAAATATTCCTCCTGCTAATGAATTAATTGCTAAAGCACCATAAAACAATACGCTAATCACTAATGACAGTTCATTATCTAAACCTAGATACTCAGCCCCATATACAAATGCAAGTTCACGTGCCCCTAAAAAAGGAAGAATATAGGCAAAAGAAGAAATTAAAAAGACGAAAATATATGATGTTATTTGTTGGACGATTCCCAAGCTTAGAATTACACAATAAATAGTCAAAACTTGAAATAATTGGACGGCAAGTGAAAGCAAGGTCGTGAAATTAAAAGCTGGCAAAAAACTGGCAAAAAACAACTTGTGAACTAACCATGAACCCAATATAGCAAGGGGAATTAACAACCAAGTATAAACGCCCCAAGCAAAGCCATGATCATAGCTGTTAAAATATAGAACACTCAATATGATTAGTGCAACCAAACCGTTCCCTCTGTCCAGCAAGGCACTCCAGATTAAAGGTTTTACGCTTACTTCATAATTACGTTTTATCCAAAATACTTTAAAAGCTTCTCCACCAATTAATGGGATAAAAATATTGTAAAACATAGCATTGAAGTAAACCTTAATATTGGTTTTCTCTTTGATAATGATGTTTTGAGTTTTGTAATAAGCATTCAGTCTAAATGCTGAAATAAGCTTGGATATAAAGAAGCAAACAATGCCTAACATAAAATAGAGTACATTAATTTGCTTGAGGTATTTAGTGACAATATCTATGTCCACCTTTAAATAAATCAAATAGAAAGCGAGAATAGAAAGCAGGAGCTTAGCTACATTTAAGAATAACTTTTTTCCACTAAAGGATTCTCTATTTTCTTTAAGAAATTCGCTTTTTGACATAAAGCGTTAAAGGTAGTGATTATTGACTTTTTTTGCCTTTGATTTTAATCAACTTGCACATATGGAAATTTTCCAATGTCTCAGCTTCATATTTTTCAAATAGTGGATTCATCACTTTATCTAAACATGCCATGACAATTTCACCATCATCATAAGCTGCGCCCTTGTGATATTTCAGCTTATAATTTTCTTCTTTGTTATACATGTTGGTATAAAAGAAAGCTGATGTACCAAAGTTGCTATCAACTATAGAGAATTCTTTCAAGCCTGGTTGTTTGTTTTTAAGATCTTCTACGAAGAATCGGTATTGTTCTTCCTTTCCAGCATTGGAATTTAAAATGTTGCTTTTTATAACATTAATGGTGGGGATCAGCAAGCATAAAGACAAACCACTAAAGGCCATGATTTTTGTCGGTAGTTTTTGGTTTATAATGCTTTTTATTAACTCGTGAACTCCGATAGCTGTTATCGCTGCCATTGGAAAGTACATAGGTGCTCCATACCAAAAAGTTTTAGTTTGAGAAAAACCAAAAATCAAATAGGCACTTGTAAACACACAAATCATTATCTGCAAAAATTGCTTTTTACGTTTGTTCAATGTTGGTTTAAAAAGCAGAGCAACGCCTAAAATTGAGAACAACAACCAAGGTGTAAAAAACCTAGTTAACCAATCTTGGAAAAAATAGAAAAAGCTTCCTTGATGACCTTCTATAGTTTGACTATATCTTCCCCCTAATTCATACTTCCAAGTGCGTTCAATAAAACCGGGAAAAGAACTTTCTAAGTAGGCAAAAGTTAGGGCAAATAGCGTTAGACAACCTGCAGCAACAATATAGACCCACTTATTTTTTAGATAAATAGCTAGGCGTTTATTAATGACTAAGTAGACCATTATTCCAGGCACAAACTGAAAAGCGAGGATACTTTTGGTTAATAAAGCACAGCTCATAAACACTCCAAAAAGAATAATATCTTTTGGTTTTTTTGACTGATCGTAAGCAAAAAATGAGAGTACTGATAAGAATAAAAAACAACCAAAAACGATATCATGATCACCAAAACGAGCCATATGATCATAATTAAAACCACCTGAAGTAATGAGCATTAATGCTGTAATTACTCCAATGTATGCTTCTTTAAAATGATGATGTGAATAGCGAATAAAGTATAGTAAACTAAGAAATATAATTATTACGAGCGGTAATCGCAAAGGCAATTCGCCCAAACCAAATAGCTTGAATGATACAGCTTGCACTATAGTCATCAAAGGCATTTTGGTGTTTTTGTGGTTAGCTAGTTCGGGACTCATCAGATTAAAATTGGACATATACTGCCCATTTTCCATCATATAGGTTGCCCGAAGTGCAAAGAGTGATTCATCCCATACTCGGACAGGTTCTTTCTCCAATTTATGAAATAAACTGAAATAGGAAATGATGCAGAAAACAACTCCAAGGGTGATTTTCTTCCAGTCCATTATAGTTTGTTTTTCATACGCCAAATAGATCGAATCATTTTTATGGGAATAGCTAAACTGCAAATAAAAGCTCCAGCCCAGAAAAACATATATTCTGACTTAATGTACCGACTAAGTTTTAACTGCTTTTTGGTTTCTACCTCTTTTAAAAAAGTTTCTAGACCTTTTTCGTCGGCGAAAGCTTGAAAATCCATGGCGTTATCCACTAGGTATAATAAGACAGGAATTACGGCAAAGATCATGACTATTTTAAAAGGGATCATTTTATCAAACCAATGATGTTTCATTAAAAACAACCACCTTAAAAAGGTCATAAAAATGATGATAAATAATATGTTTTCAATATAAAAAGGAAATTGGCTAGCAATCGCTAAGTATATGGGTGCTAACACCAAAATCACGACAATTAACGTGATAAGCCAAGCAAGCAATTCGAATGATACCTTATTATTCATTAACCACAAAAGTAGCTTTTGCTACTTGAATGTATAGCTCTAGCTAGGATTATTTTAGCTAAGAATCATTCTCAAGTATTTACTCTTTAGCAAAGGCACTTAAATTTAGTCTTAGAGCAAGCATAGGGGAAATGAAGAAGAACTTGTTTTCTGGTGAAAAGTTCTCACTATACCTCGTATTTAAATCTTCAATAAAGGTTTGTAATTGATTGTTGTTTATAAATTGGCCAGTTAGACCCAGTTTTGCTGAAAGTTTATTATTCTTTTTAGAAAAGTTAAGCAGTAGTCCGCTGCTGATATTTGCACTGTAAAATACCTTGCTCTTGCTGACAGTATTGAAAAAATCCTCAGAATCTGAAATTTCTATCGAACGACTTACTCTAAATGATTTGGCTAAACTTAAGCTTACAAAGGGTTTAAGCTTTTTCAAGACAGTTCTATTTCTTAAATATTCAAACCCTAAAACGGGAGATCTTCCATCCACTATAAGGGTGCCTATAGAGGCAAATGCATCTAGATTATCGGTCAGCTGAACATTCATTTTAATGCCAGCTCCAACATAATCAATACCACCACCAAATTCAATGGAAATTTTGTCTGCTAAAGATAGCTGAGCATAAGTAGTAAAAGAAAAGCATAGCATAAGCCATCCTAGACACATCCCTTTAATCCATTTAGTGATACAAACCTGTTTATTTATCATGAAACAACATTTGAAAGTAAGATACTAGAATATCATTAAAGTTAAGCATGATCAAAAGGCTCTATCTTTCATGATTAGTTTAGTTTAATGGAACGATGCAGAGGATGTTCTCTATATCAAATAGCCTTGATAAGCTAAACAACTAGACGATCAACTTCCACCACTTCGCCTGCGTTCAAACCGTCTAAATGTAAATCCCCAATTCTAACTCTGACTAAACGCAAAGTTGGAAAACCAGCTGCCGCGCTCATTTTCCTAACTTGTCTAAATTTACCTTCATTGAGAGTTACCGACATCCAGCTGGTTGGTCCGTGTTTTGGGTCTCTGATTTTCTTTCCTCGAGGCCCGAGTTCAGGATCTTTATCAAGTAGTCTACAAGTACAAGGCAAAGTCGTATATTTTTTCCCTTTAATGGCTATTTCTATTCCTTTTTCCATGAGCTCTACAGCTTCTGAGGTAGCTATTCCATCCACTTGGATATAGTATTCTTTAGCTACTTTTTTACTTCTAATCCGCTCACTTTCTTTACCATCTGTAGTAAGTAAAAGTAAACCTTCAGAATCCTCGTCTAAGCGACCAATGGCCATGGTTCCTTTAGGGAAGTCATGAAGTTGACCCAATAGATTTTTGTTTCTTCGCTTAGTTTGATTATTTATAAACTGGGATAAATAATTGACAGGTTTATGGATTATGAAATGTCTATGCATCCTTAATAGCTCGCTATATGTATTAGTGCTTGATTATCTTAGATGCCGCAAGCAATCTATTGGATTTATCACGACATTGAACAAAATAAATACCTGAATGAAGATTTGTAATATCTAGTGACTTACTAGCCGAATGAATGGCATAATTTGACTTGACTCCCGAAGCATTAACCATCTGTATTTTATCTACACCTTGGGGTAGATGTTTAAAGTACACTAGATCCTTTGCCACTGTAGGATAAACCGTAAAAGTATTTGAAAGCTCATTCTCAGTACTTACTGTTTCTTCAATATCCACCTGTTCCAAATCAAAAGACAATATTCCACGAGCAAAACTTCCAGCAACTAGTTGATTATTCACTACATTATAGGCTAAATCCCAGATTGGAATAATGGGCATATTATCGCCTAAACGATCCCAACTTATGGCTTCCTCATCAGCATTTTCTGTAAAATAAACACCACCATCCGTTGCGACAAAAAGTATCCGGTCCTCACTAAATGGATATGCCATAATATCATTAACTGCAAAATTTGGAAGATTACTGCTTATATCCTGCCAATAATCACCTTGGTCATTAGAAGCAAAAACATGAGGAATATATTCATCGTCTCTATAACCTGTAAACGTAACATAGACTGTATTAATGTCATCAGTTGAAGCCACGATTTTTGACACATATCGTCTAGGAAGACCTGTCATAATTTGCTCCCAAGAATCTCCATAATTTAAACTTCTCCACACTAATCCATCAGTGGTACCAGCAAAAAGAATATTAGGGTCAAAAGGAGATTGGTCGACTGAAGAAATGCTATGTGCTTGCCAATTACTATTAGGTTCTGTTAAGTTATCACTTAGCTCCACTTGCTCAACTATATCAAAGTTTATTTCATCATAAACTATCGAGTAAACTCGATTAGAAGCCGTTATAATTTGGTTGGGAAAATGTGGGCTAATCAAGTAAGGTGTGTCCCAATAAAAAGGTCCTTCTAAACCGTCTGTTAAACCTAGGAAATTACCAGTGACACTATTTAGCATATAAATAAATCCATTTTGAGATTCGGCGAATATAATCTCATCATTGGTAGGGTGGAAAGCAGGTTGGAAACCATCGCCAAAACCATAAACCTCCCAATCATTTATATTCTCTCCATTGCCCCGATAGGTCCCATTATCCTGAGCGCCGCCATAATACAAGTCTGGTAGATGAGGGTTATAACCAACTTTATAGAGCATTCCGGTGACATTGAAATCTATATCCTCCCAGTTTACATTGTTTACATTCGAGCGATAAGCTCCACCATCTGTTCCAATGTAAATATCATTTTCATGAAACAATACATGGTGATTGTCCACATGACCTGCAGTGACATCTTCCCAAGATTGGCCACCATCAAGTGTTCTATAAGCTTGGACACCTAATAAAAAGATATCATCATCATCGTTGGGATTCACAGCCATCTGGCCAAAAAACCAGGCAAATCCACCATGTGTATTTTCCGGATATCCATTTTCTCCTGCTTCGGTTATCGTGGTCCAATTTTCTCCCCCATCGACTGATTTGTGCAAGCTAAGAAAGTTACCAGCGCTTGCAAAATTAGCAAAGATTACCTCTGGATTACTGCCAGACATGGCAAGACCTACTCGACTAAAGTCCCCTTCAGGTAAGTTGTTTGTAAGGCTGCTCCAGTTGGTGCCTCCATCGGTAGTTTTATATATTCTTGCATCTGGCCCTGCAACCACAGAACGTCGATTATTCCTGATTCGATTCCATCCCGTTGCGTAAATGATATCTGGATTATCTGGATGAACAATCATGTCTTGTATACCTGTCGAATCATTCACAAATAATATTTGTTCCCAGTCATCACCTCCATTTTCACTTCTATAGATACCCCGCTTATTATTCTTCTTTCCGGGTATTCCCATAGCTGAGGCAAACACTAAATTTGGATTGTTTTTATCTACATGAATTCTCGATATGATGCTTTCTTCCATAAGGCCTTTGTTTTCCCACGATTGACCTCCATCTGTAGATTTAAGCACCCCGTTTCCAATGCCAAACATGATAGAAATATCCACATCACCTGAAGCGACGTATAGTATATCCGTATTTGTTGGGTCGATAGCTATATCTGAGACTGCAAGGAAAGCTTCATCGTCCATCAGTGATTCATAGCTCTGGCCATTATCCGAAGATTTATAGACTCCTCCCTTTGAATAGCATAGATAAATATTTCCTTCTTGATCAATATCGATTGAAGACACTCTACCGCTGATATTTCCAGGACCTTGTGTTAGCCATTGCCCATCCGATCGTTGGTTAATGGTTTCTTTTACCTGAGTGGTAGCCTTCAGAAATGCTTTTTTATTAAACGTTTCGTCTGGATAATTTCTTAATTGAAAATAAGTGGCTTCAGGATATTTTTTGTCAATGACATTGGTTGCATCAGACAAATGACCGGTTTCGGAAGTCTTAGCGCAAGACATTAGAAAAGAAGCAACTACAAAGGCATAGATAAAGGTTCTCATGAGCAGATTTTTAAACATTATGGAGAGCAAATTCAAATATAAGTATTCGATGCTCTTTTGCTGTGATCTAAAGAATCAAAAATGATTGCAAATTAATTTTCAAGACAAGCACTATTGATTTCAGCCAAAAGTTGCGATCAAATCATCGCTGCTTACTTCGATCAGACTGAAGTTTTTACCTGTCTTTGACTCTCTTAAGAGTTATTACTTTTAGGCTCATGACAAACAGCAGAGCTAAATAACTCTTTAAATAGTTAAAGTTTGATTTTCAAAATAATTAGCTAAGCAAAAAAGTGACTTAGGCAAGATACTTGACGTTTAAAGGTTATGAAATTTTGGATAACTAGTATACTATTATGTCTTGTCTTTTCACTTGCTGGTCAGCAGCAATCACTTAAGGTTAAGGTTTCGAACATTATTGACCACCAAGGCCAAATCATAGTTACCTTATACAACAAGGCAGAAGGATTTGCAAAATCTGGTAATGAGTTTAAAAAAATAATTTCTCAAAAGGTATTAGGCTCGATTGCCTCAATCAAAGTTGATGATTTACCACCAGGTGATTATTCTGTAATTATTCTCCACGATAAAAACCAAGATGGTGAGTGTAATTACAATTTCATAGGAATGCCTGTGGAAGGTTATGGCTTTTCTAACAATGTAGTTCCAAGATTGTCTGTCCCTTCGTTTAATCAGACCATGTTCTCATTTCCAGAGGAACAAGAAATATCTATCGAGCTTATACATTAACACATGATGCTGATTTAAGCACTCATCTAATCCTGAAATTTGAACTAAAAGTATTTTTTAAATATTTTTTTCTAGGCTTCATAATTAATAGATTTCGAGCCATTTAGCTAAAGTTTTGAGCGCTTAGTTATGGGCACATAGCTGCTAAAATCTTCAGTTCGTCAACGGAAATGGCACAATTTCTGCTTCGATATGTATGTTATGAATATCGAAGAAATAAACCGAAAACACTTCCTAGAAACTGATATGTATTATCGGGTAGGTTATGGACTTTCTTCAAAGTTGCTAGACTTTGAAAACGGAATTTTGGAGATAGAAGTTGTGATTTCGAAAAAGTGGAATAAAAACTACAATCTCACAGCCCAAGAAATGGGTCACATTTGGAAAAAATCGCACCGAGAACTAAATAAAGCCATTGCATGTAAAGTTTACATTGTAGATGCAAAGAAGTTTCCTTACAAACAACATTTAATTCACAAAGGTATTAAACCCGGCTATGATGCTAAAAAAGGTATCATTTTCCGAACGGATTATTTGAATTAACCCTACATTTGGATTAAGTACTAATCCATGAAGCTTCTACAAACTATTCTTTTTTTATTCTTTTTTGCCAATGTAGCCTCATCTCAATATGACCACCAAGCTGTATTACCAGGATTGGAAGGAGAAGATTTACTGTCGGCATTAGTGGATCAGTATAAAACAGCATCCACCTTTTCCTATGGAGAAGCCAGAGATACCTTGTATGGGGTTGTTTACAATGTGAATGATTCGGTTTCTTGCAGTTATACTAATTATACGCTTTATCTGGAGCCAGGAGCAGACCCTACCGACTTTCTCTTTATGAATGACAATAATAATGGTATAAATACTGAACACATTTATCCTCAGAGTAAAGGTGCCGGTAATGGCAATGCAAAATCAGATATGCATCACTTATTTCCTTGTAGGGGATTAGTTAATTCATCTAGAGGAAGTGATCGTTTTGCTGAAATTCCAGACGAATCTACATTAAAATGGTTTTATAGAGGCGAGGAAATGAATACCATTCCTTCTAATAGAGATTTGTACACTGAAGATGATAATGAGAAATTCGAACCAAGGGAATCTATTAAAGGAAATGTAGCAAGAGCTATGTTTTATTTCTATACAATGTATAAAAATGAAGCAGATAGTGCAGATGATGAATACTTTGAATGGCAGCGAGAAACTTTGTGCGCTTGGCATGATTTAGATCCTGTGGATCAGTTGGAATGGGAACGTACTTTCAAAATTGCTGGCTATCAAAACGATAAGCCAAATCCTTATGTTTTAGACTGCACACTTGCTGGAAGGACTTTTTGCGATTTGGTTTCTGAGGCCTGCAAAATTGTACCAAGTAATAATCCAATAAAAGAAAAAACATTTAAAGTAAGTCCAAATCCAAGTGTAGACCTGGTTACTATTAATCCTCCGGATAATGCAAGCTATGATTATTATATATCCTATGAACTAGGAAGATACAGAAAGCTAGCTATGAAACATCAAGGACCTTTAGTGATTGAAAACTTATGCCAAGGTTTCTATTATTTAGTTATTTATCAAGATGGTAAAAGAGTAAAAGTGGAAAAGTTGCAATCTTTTTAATGCCTCTTCTCTTTAAGTTTTAAAAGCCAGAACGGTAGGTAAAAAATCAAGAAAAAACCCATAATCAAAACTTCTCCAGCTAGGATATAATACGGCCAAGGACCCATCAAATCGAGTAGAGAAGCGACCTCAGGTTTTCGCATTGTATAGAAATAGTTACTACCAAGCAAATAGTTTAATATCAAAGTAAAAACGAGATAGGCATTGGTTACCCAAAAAGTGTTTTTAATATCTTGAAAGTTAATCCTTAAGCCAAATACGAAAATGGCATAAAAAGGGAGGACATTTAAAAAGCCATGAGTCAGGAAGTAAATAATGTGATCATAATGAGGCCATCCATTTTTAAGGTCGGGAGTTATATTAGCATTCATAGTACCAACCAAAATCCAAAAATAAAACACACCTAACCAGAAGCGGTTGCGCTTAAAAAACACAAACGGAGCCATAATCGCTGTGAGTCTGCACAAGTGAAAAGGCAGTTCTTTCTGTACAGTAAATTCTCCTAGATAAGCTGTAATGATCATCCTAATGACTACACCAAGTAAAGGTATCAATGCTAAGCAAACGCCTATGTATGTTTGGCTTGTCTCACTTTGCTTGCGGGCATAGAGAATCACCAAGAAGCTAATTAGTCCAATGAAAAACAAAGGGAACCAATGTTCAAAACTAAAATGAATGAATGTTCTCGAAGTTAAGAATAAGGACCAAAGCATAATTAAGGGGTCTCTTTTAGGATAAATTAAATTTAGGCATCTATTTTAGCAAATTATAATTTATGGCCTACTATAAGCGTATATAGTATAGCTAATTGAGTTTTCACCATTTGAAATCTATTAAAAAAATCATATGAAATTTATCTACACACTGATATTAAGTTTTTTCATTGCTTTTCCAAGTTTGTTTGCCGGAGAAGGGATGTGGCTTCCTTTGTTACTTAAATCCCTGAATGAAGCAGAAATGCAATCAATGGGCATGAAACTTACAGCGGAAGATATTTATTCTGTAAATCAAGGATCATTAAAAGATGCCATAGTACATTTTGGTGGATTTTGTACTGGAGAATTGATTTCTTCCAATGGTCTAATCCTTACTAACCACCACTGCGGTTATTCAGAAATCCAAGGGCATTCGAGTTTAGACAATAACCTATTAAAGAATGGTTTCTGGGCAGGCTCACATGGACAAGAGCTACCAAACCCCGGTTTATTTGTTCGTTTAATCGACCGAATAGATGATGTTTCTGACAAGATATTAATGGGCGTAGAAGACGGAATGTCTGATAAAGAAAGACAATCAATCGTAGATAAAAACTTATCAGAATTAAAAGCTAGCTATGAAGTAGAGGAGTTCCAGGAAGTGATGATCAGGCCTTTCTTTCATGGTAATCAATATTTTGCATTTTTAACCACCGTGTATAATGATGTAAGACTAGTCGGTGCACCACCAGAATCAATTGGAAAATTTGGAGCAGATACAGACAATTGGGAATGGCCAAGACACACAGGAGATTTTTCTTTATTTAGAGTTTACGCTGGACCAAATAATAAGCCAGCTGAATACTCAGAAGATAATGTACCTTATGAGCCAAAGCATCACTTACCTATCTCGCTAGATGGTGTGGCAGAAGGAGATTTCACTATGGTCTTTGGGTTTCCTGGCAGAACAAATCAATATTTGCCTTCTCCAGCTGTAGAGCAATTGCTTAGCACCTTAAACCCAGCAAAAATCAGCATTAGAGAAAATGCATTAGCTATCGTTGATAAATACATGAGGTCAGATGAAAACATCCGATTAAAATATGCATCAAAATTTGCGAGCATTGCGAATTATTGGAAAAAATGGATTGGTGAAAGTTCTGGTTTGGAACGCACAAATGCACTAGAAAAGAAGCGAAGCTATGAAGCTGAGTTAGTGGCAAAAAATGCAGGAGCAAAATCTATATTAAACCAGTTTGATAAGCTGTATACGGAACTAGAGCCTTATGCTCTAACGCAGGACTATTACCGAGAAATCAGCGGAAGAAACGTAGAAGCTTTACGAATTGCCAGTTTATTAAAGCGCTTAGTTGATCGGTATGAAAGCAATGGAGAAGAAGCTTATACCATGTTTAAAAATAGACTAGAACCGTTTTTAACGGATCTATATAAAAACTATGAAGCTAAAGTGGACAAAGACGTGTTTAAAGAATTAGTAGGCATGTATCGTTCAAATGTAGACCCTAATTATGTGCCTGCTTCACTTAAAATGTTAGGCAAACCTGAAGGAGATTTTATGGCTTCGCTAGCAGATAAGATGTATGGTGAAACAATGCTTACGGATGGATCTAAAGTTCTTGCTTTAATAAATAGTAGCGATATTGCTTCTGTTGCCACAACATTAGGGGCAGACCCTATGTACACTTTCGCTACAGAGTGGGCAGACCATTATAATTCAACAGTAGGACCAAAATACAATGGAATAAAAACGCAAATAGACTCACTGCAGCGATTGTACATGGCTGCTCAAATGGATGCGTTCCCTAATAAGAAATTCTATCCAGATGCAAACAGCACTATGCGAGTAACTTATGGACAAGTGCAGGGCTATTATCCTAAAGATGCGGTAGAGTATTTACCCGTTACTTACCTAGATGGAGTCATTGCCAAATATAAACCAGGTGACTATGAGTTTGATGTGCCAGCAAAATTAATTGAGTTGTATGAAGCAGGAGACTACGGAGATTATGCAGATCCCAATACAGGTAAACTACCGATTTGCTTCTTAGGTTCGAATCATACAACAGGTGGTAATTCTGGGAGTCCAGCTATCGATGCACACGGAAACTTAATAGGCTTAAACTTTGATAGAGTTTGGGAAGGAACTATGAGTGATATAAATTATGATGTATCTATTTGCAGAAACATAATGGTAGATGCGAGATACATATTATTTGTGGTAGATAAATTTGCCGGTGCCAGTCATTTAATAGAAGAAATGACATTGGTCCACCCAAAACAAGTAAATACAAAAGTTAGAAGATCAAGAAAATAATACCATATGACTAGAATATTAATTATTTGTTTACTGTCTATAATGAGCTTAAATGCTTGCAAACAAGCATCCGCTGGCTCTGCAGCAGTCAGTCAAACGTCACAGACTTTAAGCATCCAAGGAGTAGTCCAAAATGCGAATGTTCCTAAAATTGCCATCTTTAAAGAAGATGTTGTAGCTGAAATAACATTAGGAGCTGACAAATCTTATGCGGTAAATTTTGAAGGAATTCCGGGTTACTATGAAATTATATTAGGTCGTCAACGAGTACCTATATACTTGAGTGGGAAAGGTACCTTAGTGGCGAACGTGGATATGAGAAATGTAATGTCTCTTTCTACCTATAGTGGTGAAGGTTCTATAGAAACTATGTATTTAGCTAAAAAGCAAAAGATTACTAGAAAATATAGTAATGCGGTTAGACAAGCTTATGCATTTGAAGAAGCAGAATTTATCGACGCTATCGAAAAACAGCGCACTGATTATCTCAGTCTTTTAGAATCTACTGAGGGATTAGATGCTGGCTTTGTGGAAGGGGAAAAAATGAATATAGATTTTGGCATTAAAGCTGTTGCCGTGGATTATCAAACTGCTCAGCGCTATTATAAAGACGATATTAATTTTACGGTATCTGATGCATTCACGCAAAAGTATGGGCACGATGATTTTAGCAATGAGGCCTTGTTTGTCAGTATTCCAGAATACAAAACTATGGTCTACAGAAATTATATAAAGCCTGCTATTGAGACTAGTATACCTGCTATGGCAAGTATTGAAAGTACAGTGATTAAGGATGCATTAATTAAGCAGTTGTACAATGATATTAAACCTGGATTTAAAGATCTAGATAATAACATGCAACAGTTGGTTTCGATGAGTACAGATCCAGGACTAAAAACAGCATTGACCAATAAACATAATCAATTAAAAAGTATAGATAAAGGAGCACCATCTCCTAGCTTTAAGTACAAAGATATAAACGGTAAGATTGTAGGTTTAGAGGATATGAAAGGTAAAAATGTTTATATCGATGTTTGGGCAACATGGTGTGGTCCTTGTAAACGGGAAATTCCTCATTTACAGGAGTTAGAAAAAGAGTTTCATGGTAAAAATGTGGAATTTGTGAGCATCTCAGTAGATACACCAGATAAAGAAGCAAAATGGAAAAAGATGGTGACGGAAAAAAACATGTCTGGAACCCAGTTAATTACTGGAAGTGGATGGGACTCTCCATTTGTTAAAAGCTTTTTAATCAGTGGTATACCAAGATTTATACTACTTGACACAGATCACAAAATTGTTTCTTCCAATGCACCACGACCTTCAAGTGGTTCAGGAATTCGGAAAGCATTAAACGAATTATTATAAGATAAAAAAAGCTCATACAACTAAGTATGAGCTTTTTTTATGGTATCAATTCTACATTATTCTTTTACAAGACTGTAGACATTTCGCTTTCCTTTCTCATTAGTTATGACTAGATAATAGAGGCCTGCACTTGCTTCTGAAATATCTATTTGATGATTGACAGATGTAGCACCCCTTAGGTCGTTTTTCAAGATCAATTGACTGCTGACATCGAAAATTTCTATTTGATAATTTATCCTTGACCCTGCTTCTAATCTAAGATTGAATATTCCATTTCCTGGATTAGGTGAAATATTCATAGTAAGATCGAACCCCTGTTTATTAAGGGATGATAAAACGATTGTTATTAAAGCTTCACATCCATTTTCGTCGACAACTATGGCATCATACGTGTCGAAATCTACATTTTCAAACAATGGACTATCTTGAAAATCAGCACCATTTAGACTGTAGCTATAACTACCTGTGCCACCACTTGCTTCAAGCGTAATACTTGTATTGTCGACACTATAATCCAAACTAAGTAATTCAGGCTCTGTAAAGATGATATCATCTACTTGGAAACTTTGATTATTTGTATCTCTCACATACAAACTATAATTACCAGGTGAAGTGATAGCTAATAGATTACTCATTTGGTAGTTAATCCCATCCGTAGAATACTCATATGCCGGAAACCCTCCAATCACTTCGACTACCTCAATAAATACATCTTCGAAATTACCGTGACATAAAATATCTTGTTGATTATACTCTACGTTGAGAATAGAAGAAATAGCAACCGCACCACTTACAAGACATCCGTTACTATCCTGAACATAGACTTCGTAATTTCCATTATCTCCTGCGAGTAAAACATTACTTTCCTGAAAGTTTATACCATCAATAGAGTAAGTAAATACATTGGTCCCTCCTTCAGCCATTACAGTGATTTCATTATTGAAAACAGAGGTAGTAAATGTTATTTCTGTAGGATTTATAATATCGTATGTTTCTATTATAGCTGTTTGCACAGCATCTTTTGCGTAGACTGTGTATGATCCGGCAGCAAGGTTTTCAAAGATGTTGCTTGTTTGAAAGTTTATATTGTCAAGACTATACGTAATAGGCTCTAATCCTCCTGTGGCATCAACTATTATACTTGCATTGGTGTCATTATAACAACTTAATTGTATTGACATTGCATTAATACTTATTCCTAAGGTTTGTACATCCACACTGGCTTCAGTTTCGAATAAACAGTCATTATCATCAATAACTACAATTGAATAATTATCTATTTCTAAATTATCGAAAATAGGATTTGATAAAAACTCTACCCCTCCATCTAAGCTGTATGAATATTCACCTGTTCCACCATCAGCATCAATAATTAAGCTATAACCTTCATTAGTGATGATAGCAGTTAAAGGTTCTGGTTCGATTATTTCAGTATTTTCTACTATAAATATTTGACTGGCAGCATCTCTTATAAAAATCATATATGATCCAGCTCCTAAGCCTTCAAAAATGGCAGAAGATTGGTAATTTGAACCATCTAAAGAATATTCATAAGAAGGTAGACCACCTGAAGCAAACACTTCCAGGGAGCCGTTGGTTTCTCCTGCGCAAAGAGGATGATCAGGAATAACAGTTGCATCTAACAATGGCACACTAATGCTAATCATTTCTGAGGAGTTACAATCATTTTCATCTTTTACATAAATGGTATAATCTCCATTAGTTAGGTTTTCAAAGGTATTAGAAGTCTGGTAATCTATGCCATCTAAACTATAAGAGAGCATTCCTGTCCCACCATTGGCATCAACTATAATACTGAAAAAGCTGGTACTTAAATTTATGACTATTGGATCAGGATCATTTAAAACGACCACACTGCCAGTCATTACATTTCCACCTTGATCTCTTACTCGAGGAGTGTAGCTTCCAGCAGTTAAATTTTCATACACATTGCTTTCTTGGAATGGTTCATTATTAATACTAAATTCATAAGGTTCTAAGCCACCAGTAGCCGTAATAGTTAAGCTACCTGTATCATCTCCAGGACAATCTATGAGCGTGTTTGCCTCAGCAGAAACAAACAAGCCTTCGGTAATAATCTGAATATTGAACGTTTGATTAGAAATCCAAGCTCCACCACTTCCTAAAAGATTAAACTTAAAACTATCCATGAATTGTAGTGTGCCATCTTGTGTATAACTTAATTTTTGTGCATCTATATCTGCTTGAGTAAATTGATCCCCTATGCTTAGCGATGTACTCATTCCACCATTTTCTAAGGAGAGTGAACCTGCAAAAGGCACAGTCGTTAGCGTATAAACGGCACTAGTTGGATTTGCATCATTTGTATTTAAAAAACTAGCTTCAATGGTTCTTTTCTCTCCAAGGTTTACAAAAAGTAGGTTTTGTTCAATGCCAATTTCCTGAGTGATAGGAGTCTCACCACAAAGTAACATGGACCATGCTAGTAATGCACCACCATCTCCAGCATAATAATCATTAATTTCTAAAACCCATGGTCCAAGGTTAGCATTTTCCCCGAGCAATTTGTTTAAGGGTTGGATAGACTGATATTCTCCTTCTGCAGCGTAATCACCATTTTCACAAGTTGCTTCTAAATTGTCGGCAGTATTTTCAGCAAAATCACTAAAGCTTAATGATAAATTAGCTCGATCGCAACCAAAACCAGCACCATCGTAACCGATACGATTAAATAGTTCAATCCGCTCGCCAACGCTTTCGTTTACCAAAAATGCGTCTATATCTCCAACCCAACTATGCTCTATTTCAAGTGAAACAGCAATTTCAGTTATATTGAAAGATTCATTAACCACTAATTCTGAGAAATAGCTACCTTCTTCATTAGTACTTAGTGCAATAGGGATATCTTCACTCGCATACATGTCACATGAAGTGTTGGCCGTTTGAAAGCTAAAAACCTTTGGAGAGATAGACATAGCGCAATCATTGTTTGCGCTCACTTTCCAGTAATAGACATTTGCTTTTTCTAATGCATCTAATTGTAGTGTATTCGTTTCACTTACAAAACTTTGATAATTAGGGGTATTAAAGGCTGGATTTACATCTAACTCGATAATATATTCGGTTGCATGGTTTATTTCCGACCATTCTAATGTAGGATTGGAGCTGATTTGTTCAGCATAATCAGGAGGATTTTGTTGTTCAATATTGTCCAAAATGGCAGGAACAACATTTAACTGAATAAGCTCATTTACGCTAAGCTGATCATTCATTGCAATAATGTCAAACGAATAATTATTGGGTGCTATATTAATAAGTTCAAGTTGGACAGTACCAGATGTGGATAATGAAGAAGGTGTAAATTCATAAAACCCGCCTAGAGGCACGGTTTCTAAACTAAAATCTACCACTCCTTCGAAACTATCACCAGCTTCAAAATTTATGTTGTAGGTTGCCACATTTCCTACACAAATGGTTTGATCATCGTTTTCTACAGTAAGTGCAAAAGGAGAAGTGATGCTAAAGTTTTCATCCGAAATGTCAAAGAAAACATGATTGTTTCCCTTTACCATAACTCTACAAGAATCACTAAAAATAGCTGGTACGGTAATCTCTAAACTTCCGTTATTAGGGACATTTTCAGCAATAGTTAATGGATAAGTAAAACCGCCATCGGAAGATAAAAAGATGTCCACATTAGGGCTACTTACTGGAAACTGATCAGTATTTGCTACGTTCCATTCGATAGTTCTTGTTTCTCCAGCCATCCATGTAACATTAGTATTTGGAGTTTCGACAAGAAAAGGACCAGCGCTTTCATCGAAGCTTAGTAAGACTTCAGTATTTTGTTGGCAACCTCCTAATAAATGGTTGTCTCGTACAGTCACTCTAAAGCTCATATCACGGCTAAAAAACGGCAATACCTCCCAGGTAGGGCTGATGTTATTTGTTAAGTCATTCAAATTAGGAAAGTATCTTGAGCCACTGGTTGAAGGACTATTTGATCGAAAAGCCGGTCCTACTGTGCTTGTAGGACTTGGAGGCATAGTTGCTACCGCTTGATCCATTTGTTCCCAACAATAAGTAAGGATATCTTCTTCATTTGGATCTTCAGCTTCAGCTGTCAATACAAATGGTGTTGAGATAGGAAGAGTATAAAAGTTACTTGTTAGGCTAATGATGGGAGCATCATTGCTAATGTCTTCATTAGTACCGCAGGTGGATCCGCCTCCAGATTGAATAAAACTTAAAACTTCTCCGATACTTCCTCCATGGAAATGATCATCACTGTTGTTTTGGACATTTGGAGAACAAATACCAGCATAACCCATAATAGTTGAAGCAGAACCCGGCTCCCAAGCGGTATTTCCGCTTCGATTACAGTCATTATTTTGGGTGTGGTTTCCACCAAATTGATGACCTATTTCGTGGGAAACATAATCTACATAAAACGGGTCATTAATCGGATTACCAAGACCTGTCATAGCTCGAGCTTTGCTGTTACCACAAGGACATCTTAGCGTTGCTAAACCTCCGCCACCAACTCCATAAACATGACCGACGTCATAGTTTTCAGAGCCGATAACATTGTCTAAGGCAGTTTGGTTTTCTCCAAGCATGGGTCCTGGACTTCCATTTGAAAAAGGATCACTGGCTCCGTCAGTATATATAACCAAATCATTATTCGCTACTAACTGCATAGTTACACCAAAATCATCCTCGTATATACCATTTACCCGAACCATAGATGTAACTACTTCAGCTAAGGCATCTTCAACAGTTCCTCCATGATATTGAGTGTATTCTCCCGTAGTTGCAATGGCTAAACGATAAGTTCTCAACCTACAATCAGAACCACTTCGTGTGTCGTTTGTTTGTGTAATTTCTTTAGGTAAATCTATTTGGATATCTTCAGAAGCATCTACCCCACAGGAGAAAACTTCTTTGTGCTTTCTAGTTTGAGCCTTATATTCTCCTCGCTTGTAAAGCACATAATTGCCATCTTCAGGGTTGAGATACCAAGTGTCTTCACCAGGTGCCTTTATGGTTGCATGAATGTTTTTATGGCTCGTAGAAAAACGTAATCTTTTAGTGGGATCTTCCACACCATAACCAATGTACGTTCGGATTTTTGGAAACTTAGCTTCTAAGTCCGGATGCATCACCGTGCTTTTAAATACTTTGAATGTTTCAAAGGTATTTGGACCTACAGGAAAGGATAATTCTACAGCTCTTGCTTTGGGTTTTTTGTAACTTTCAGCCGCTGAAAGATCAGCCATTAAGTCATTTTGAGCTAAAGCATATTCCCCTTGTATATAGTTTAAACTGCTGCTTTTGTCTGTCTGGATAGAATTAAAGTAATTAGGAGCTTGGCTTATGGCTTGTGGTAGACTAGCCAAAATAAAAAAACAAGCCAACAAGATTGTGCTTAATTTCATGTGTGTAAGATTGATACGTCTTTTGTAATAGCATTAAAATTCGTGCCGAAAAATTAAAAATCACCTTAATTTATCGGAAATCTTCAGTTCTTGAAAATCTACGACAAAGGTAGGATTAAAATACCGAGTAAAAATGACTAGTTGTAGTCTTTTAGTCAGCTATTATTAGAATTCTTTCTACTTTTAAATCCAAGGAAAACACTACCTATGCAAACTGTTTTACGATATAGTTTTATACTCTCTTTAACGATACTTATTAACAACTTGTCTGCACAAATAGAAAAATCTGAATCTGCTGGGGAAAAGTTGTCAAGTATAATAAATCAGTACGAAAACTTAGATAATTCAGACCAAGATAAAGACACTAAGTCTTCCTGGCCAGCCTTAGATGCTGAGTCTCTGGAAGAAAGAAAGCAGCATTTGCAAAGCCTAAAATCAAGTCTAGCAGCAATAAACCCTGAGAAGCTTGACCAAAACAAGCTAGTCAATCGAGATTTATTAAGCCTTATAGTTGACAATGAATTAAGTGAAATGGCTTACGAAAGCTATTTATTTCCTATCAATTCTGAAGGCGGATTTTTGACAGATATTCTTTATAGCATACGAGGAAAATCAGTAACATCTGATGAAGAATTTGCAGACTATGAACAGCTAATAACAAGTTTGCCTGCTTATATTGCGCTGCGAACATCACACCTTGAGGCTGGTATTTCAGCTAACAAAATGATGCCTGCTTTAATAGTGAAAAATACCATGAAAAATATAGAAGGTATTTTGAAGGCAGGACCCTCATCTTCTTTTTATTTAGATCCTCTCATGGGTGATAAATCTAGGGAATCGAGCATAGAATTACTTTTAAAAAAGTTAGTATTTCCGGCTTATCAAAGCTTGTATGATTTTTTAGAGCAAGAATACTTGCCAAAAGCGCCAACTGTGATAGGAGTTTCTCAAATGGAGAATGGCAAAAGCTACTACGAAGAGCGAGTGAGGTATTATACCACTTTTGACATCAGTCCACAAGAGGTATTTGATACAGGAATGAGCGAAGTGAAGCGTATTCGAAGTGAAATGGAAGCCATTATAAAAGACTTAGCTTTTGATGGAGATTTTGATGACTTTTTATCTTTTCTCAGAAATGACAAACAGTTTTATGCTGAGTCTGCTGATGAACTGCTAAAAGAAGCAGCATGGATCACTAAGCGGATGGAAGGTATGTTGCCAAAGTACTTTAATACACTTCCAAGAATGCCATTAACGGTCACGCCAGTTCCTGAGGCATTAGCACCCAATTATACAGCTGGAAGATATTCTCCAGGATCTTACAAGAATACCAAACCTGGTGAATATTGGGTAAACACCTATGATTTACCTAGCCGTCCTTTATACTCATTGCCAGCATTGAGCCTCCACGAAGGAGTTCCTGGACATCATACACAAATTATGTTGTCTTCAGAAATGGAAAATGTACCAACGTTTAGACAACAAATGTATTTATCGGCTTTTGGCGAAGGTTGGGCTTTGTATACGGAGTTTTTAGGCAAAGAAGCTGGAATTTATGATACACCCTATAAAGAGTTTGGTCGGTTGACTTATGAGATGTGGAGAGCTTGTAGGCTAGTGGTAGATCCAGGGATGCATTATTTTGGATGGACTAGGGAAGAGGCTGTTAAATTTATGGCTGAAAACACGGCTTTGTCCTTTAGAGAAGTAAACTCAGAGATTGATCGATATATAGGTTGGCCAGCACAAGCTGTTTCTTATAAAATGGGTGAACTCAAAATCAGAGAGCTAAGGAAAAAAGCTGAATTTGCACTTGCTGATCGTTTTGATATTCGAGCATTTCATGATTTAGTCTTATCACAGGGTTCAGTTCCGATGGCAACATTGGAAAAAATGGTCGACGAATTTATAGCCTCTAACTAATAGCTTACAGTAAAGTCTTATGAGCTAGCATACCTATGATTTTCTGGTTCAATGT
>JAHDEC010000055.1 GCA_020629035.1 Saprospiraceae bacterium
CTTGACCCGGATTTATTCCGGCGTCGGCATCATCACAATCCTCATCTGAATTAAAACCATCCCCATCTTCATCAATTATTAATGCTATTCCATCACAATCTTCATCAACATCATTATTAGGTATTTCACTTGCCTCCGAATTTACTTCGGGGTCGGAGTCATCACAATCCTCATCTGAATTAAATCCATCCCCATCCTCATCTATAACCAAGGCTATTCCATCACAATCCTCATCAACATCATTATTTGGGATTTCGCTCGACCCGGGATTTATGTCGGCGTCGGCGTCATCACAATCCTCATCCGAATTATATCCATCCCCATCGGTATCAATTGGAAATTGATAATCTGCACAGGCTTCGGGTGCGCCTCCATTTATCCATGCTTGAAGTAGAGCAATTTCATCATCATCAAAATCTCCGGATGCTCGACTATTCATAGAAGGTAAGGTTAATGGTGTGTCGCAACCTTCATATCCTGGCGTAAGAATTGAGCCTGCAAAATTATTGCCTGTTAAGAGATTCGGTCCGCATTTGTTTCCACCTAACATAGTTGAGCTGTAGGTTCTTAAGTCTAAACCTCCTATATTTCCTGCACCATGACAGCCTAAACAGCCATTATCTGAAAAGAGAACAGCAACATCTTCCCAAGCTAGGGCACCATTATCACACAAATCTGTGCTATCACTCACAAAACCATCTGGTTGATCACAAGCAATAATAACAGTTGATGGATCGCCAAGACCATCCCCATCTGCATCTGCAAACCAAGCCATTTCTCCGGGTCCATCACAAACCCCACATTCATCCAATTCCCCATAACAGGCTGTGGTATCTATTTGTAATTGTACTTCTGCAAAGGAAGCGCAATCACCTGCATCATGAACGGATAAAACGGTAAACAATATTTTCTTGACTAAAGCACCATCAAAACTTGGTCCTCCAAAGCCAGCATAATCTAGACTTTCGTCAGCTCTTGGAAATTCGAATTCACCTAACTCAATCCACTCCTCACCATCTTCTGAATAATCGATTAACAACTCAAATACACCTGAGCCACTTTCTCCGACTCGATTGGCATTGCAAATATGTGTCGAATCTAAATAGTGTGCTTCATGTAGTTCGTATAATAACCAGTGACTTTCAGCTCTGACGGGATTTGGATTGGCTGATTTTTCACAAGAAACCCAGCTTTTATTCCAGTAGTTACCATTATCCTCACATTGGGCAAATATGCTGAAACTACAAAGACTAAAGATTACGACTAATAAATTGGCTTTCATATAGTACTTATTAAAGCTAAAACATGCCTAGAGGCCCGTCTGCATTTGGTGTCCAAAAATTATTTATGTTCGGAAGTATTTGATCTAAATCTGAATGTGAGGCTCCAAACCACAATGCCAATTCAGCAAAATATTCATCACAGGAGGTTGTAGGAATAATTCTTCCACCACCTAGATCTAAATCATTGTCAAGAAATAAATCAGGAAATTCCCCGTAAAGCTTCTGCCCACTGACTGCATTTCCAAAAACTAATGAATGTCCTCCCCACCCATGATCAGTTCCATCACCATTTGATGGGAGCTTCCTGCCAAAATCTGACATGGTAAAACTTACTACATCATTCGCAACTCCTAATTCTGCCATCGCTTCATTAAATGATCCAATAGCTGTATCTAATTGACTTAACAGCAAACTATGATCATCTAACAATTCATCATGGGTGTCCCATCCACTTAATTCGATGAAGAAAGTCTGGTTAGAAACACCTAAAATATCTCGGGCAGCAATCGTTTTAGCTACCATTAATAACTTTTGCGAAAAGACATCAGCTCCAAATTCAGTAGCAATTTCCATCCCATTTGCGATGGCTGAATTAAAACTAAATGAACTATTGTTTGAATCAGTTATGGTATTTGCATAGGCGGTTTTCAAGATATTATGATACTCTTGATCTAATAAATTATCGAGGGTTTGTCGCTTCAGTTGATTGTAAAAATCATTTTCCTCAGCTCCATTTAAAATCACACTTCCATTATCTTGGTACCCTATGGCAAATTCCTTGATTATATTACCTCGTTGGAAAACATTTACTCCATCTAAGGAGATATTCATCGAGACATCTTGGTTTGCATTATTTGTATACAATATATCAGCTAATCTCCCACCCCAGCCTAAAGAATCAACAT
Source organism: Saprospiraceae bacterium (assembly GCA_020629035.1). Classification (GTDB taxonomy): domain Bacteria; phylum Bacteroidota; class Bacteroidia; order Chitinophagales; family Saprospiraceae; genus JAHDDO01. The sequence continues at coordinate 2,189 of JAHDEC010000055.1, forward strand.
TCTGAGGCACACAAGTTTGCCAGTGCCTCCTTTGGTCTGAATGAGAAAACAAGCCTATTGGTAATGGAGTGTCATCTTGATAGCTTGACCTAGTAAAAGGCTCTAATAAGGCGCCTACATTAGTTACAAATGCTGCATTACCGCTTTCAAACATTTGCTGTGTATTCTGTAAAGATGGGTGTAAACCAAATTCCATCCCATTAGTGTTCTGCGGATTTATGCTGAGCAACTCACTCTGAGGAATGGCTAAATTGCCTCTGATAGATTGGTATTCATTATACTCACTTTCTCCTTTAGGAACCAGCATGTTAAAACTATCATTTCCCCCACTAAGCATAATACAGACTAATCCTTTGTAATCACCCTTAGTATTGCTAGTGCGATTAGCTGCAGCAGCAGCATTCAGCAATCCCATGTTTGTTATTCCAGAATAAAGTGGCGTCACACCCAATGCAGCACATCCCATGGTGACTCTTCCTAAAAACTTTCTTCTACTTAAATGATGATGTTTTGACATCTTGTAATTTTTCTTTTGTTTATGGAGTTCTTTTACTCTAGGATCATAAAATCAGGCGATGCCATAATAAAGTATAAGGCATTAAAAACGATATCTTCAGCACCGAAACCATTGTTTTGCAAAGCTGTTAGGGCATTTTTGATGGTCAATGTTGTTTCATCAGATAACTGACCTTGGCAAAGAATTAAATTGATTCTTGCTAATAATGCCTCAATTCCACTTGTTTCTAAAACACTAATCTCGTCTGACAAATCTAGCAATGGTTTATCTTGATTGTTATCATTAGCTAGTGCAGGGTTATTATTTCTTACTCTTGTTCTATTTGGAAAGGGTTGTTCCTTGATGGAGAATTCTGCATAATTTAAATAGTAAATAGCCGTTACAGCATGGAGAATTTGGAAGGCTGGTGAAACCATTTCATTGGGTTTGACATAGTTTTCCTCAGCGTAAAACGGACTGAAAAAATTGAAGACAGAAGGTGCGGCTAAAAAGGCTTGCTCTAACTGATCCACCATCACTTGTCTATCTGAAAACCAAAATTTACCGGAAGGACTACTGATATCAAAGGCCTTCCATAAATTAGTAAATCGCTCGATTGGCTGTCTTAGTTTACCATTTTTAGCGTCTTCTAGATAAATACAATCACGAGCCTCAGGATCTAGAAGTATTGCCTTAAAGACCGCTTCCATATCACCTCTCACATTGTTGCCATTGTTGTTAAAGGCCATGGCCACTCGCTGTACATAAGCAGGACTTGGGTTAGATTTAACTAATTGATGAATTAATCTCTTACCAATAAAAGGTCCTACATTCGGATGGTTAAAGAGCACATCTATTGCATCCTCTATATCTTTCATCCCTTCTTGATTAGCATGTATGACAGATCCATCGATCATTCTTTTTTCTCCAATGTCGTGTCGATCTTGAAACATTGCCATCGAGACTGTGCCATCAATTAAGCTAAATCCAGCATTAAACCTATGTGGTTCATTCGCTAGCTCAGGGTATGTAGTGATATCATATGCTCCCATAGATAAGCCAGTAAAAACTTTAGCTAACTCTTGAATATCTTCGATTGTATAGCTAGAGATTGGTTCCCCAACCGAATCTAAACGCAAGGTTCCATCCGTATTTAATTCAAATAAACCAATGGTGAACAGCTGCATAATTTCACGTGCATAATTCTCATCCGGCAAGGTCCCATTGTCTGGATCTCCTTTTTGGTTTTTTAAATGACTTAAGAAAAAGCCCATCACTGGATGCAGACTTACATCCATCAATAAATCTCTATAATTCCCAAAGGCTCCTTTATAAAGGATATCGTAATAACTAGCAAGTGAAAGACCTTTCCTATTTAACTTATTATCATTAGCAGAAACAACCAATATTTGTGATAAAGCAAAAGCCGCTTTATTTCTAAGTACATCCTGGTCTTTTAGCGCCTTTTCGTAGAATGAGAAAGTCAAAAACTCCCGATTTCTATCGACCTGGGTACCTGGGTAGGTTTCATTGATTAATAAACTTACGTCATTATATACTTCATTATATTTATCGGAATAGTCCTAGTATTCCATATTAATTTGCTCATCTAGCCAGGCTTCAATTCCTATTTCCGTTAGGTACTCAATTTCTTCGTAATTGGCTCCTAAACTAGCTTGTGCTAGAAATCTTGATGCTCCAATCATATCAGGGAAACCTCCAGTACCATCTAGTGTGCTACTTCCCTCTTCTTCATTCGCATCTTCGCTAGAGGACACACTGATTCCTACATCATTACCGGTTCCAAAATGATCCGGATATGTCTGAGCAACTACTACATCACTAAATAAAAAGAGGCTAAGACACACAATGTAGCAAGTAAAGTAATATTTCATAAAACAGCACGACTTTAATAAAACGTCAACGACATTGAACCAACAACTAAAAAAAAGTACACTGGATTTAGACTTCGCCTATAATGAAAGGTTTAACTAAAGTAATTAATTAGTTAAAATTAATGGAGAATAATAGATGTCGAATCTAAGTAGGACTCTGGGAAATCAAAGGCAGGCTGTACTATTCGATGATTTTTTTTCATAAAATCTGTCTTAGAAATTCTATTCTCAGAGTATATATTATCTTAGGGGATAGATGTTAATTGAAACTTTCAAACTTTGATCCTTGTTACTATTTGGTATGTTTGAATCAGTTTAATCAAATTAGGGGGAATACCAGTAAAATGAATAAAACCACTGAAAAAACAACAAGTCTTTTGCTCGAATATCTTAACGCAACTGCAAAAGATTTAACTCAAGTTCCATCTTTTATTAAGCAAGAAATACAATCCTGTATCGACTTGTATAATCAAGATATAAGCCTGTACAATGATCAAGATAGTTTATTTAATCGCTACTATCAGTCCGAAATGGCCATCGAACTAAAGCAATATCTTCTATTTCTAAGGAACTCCCTAATAGAGTGGAATAAAGCTAGTGTCAAATTAGAGTCAAAAAATGTAAGTGAGGAAAGCTTTGTTGATTTTAATGATAAGTTGAGGCACTCGATAACAAGGACTAGAACAGAATTAGCAACTATTTTTGAAGAAAAGATTAAGCAGTATCGCATGCCTGGTTTTATAGATGGCTACAGATACAAATCAAGTCTTGAAAACGATGCTAGCGCTATTTACAGCAGACAGTTTGGACTTATAAAAGAACAAGTTCAGACCCTACTCAGTAATGATAAAAAAGTAAAAAAGGTAAACAATCAGTTTAACTACATAAATGCTAAACTGGCTAAATACTTCGATAGTATAGTTGGCTTCATTAACAAGATTCAAGATGTTCCATCCAATGTGATCGAAAATATAGAATCGAAAGAGCAAATCGAAGAAGCCCTTGAAGAATCACATAAGATTATTGAAAATACTATACATGAACTTAGCAAAGATGAGCATACGAGTAAAAACCTCTTAGAGTTTATTCAAAATATGGAAGAAGTTCCGCTCATTGTAGATTACGATGGTGGCCAAGTCATCGAAAGAAGATTTAAGTTAAACAGCCAACTAGAAGCCTGGCTCAATGTGGAAATACTCACTTTACACAGCCAACTAAAAAACAAGCTGTTTATGTTTGTCCAATTAGCAGAAAAAAAACATCGAAATTCGATTGCTAAACTCCACTTAATCACCAAAGAAAATGAAGAGCAATATTTGGATGAAATAAAGTCCTTAATGGTGGAGCATGGTGAGGAGACTAAAAAATTGCAAGACCTGCTGAAGGAACAAATTGAAAATAAGAAAAGTAACATTGAACAAACTCTGAATATTAACCAACTCTACAATAATGGAACGTGGTTAGATTTAGGCCTTCAGAATGCATTTTCGCAATTTAAACTAGGCACAGAAGGTGTATTTAAATATCTCGCAGATAAGTATAAAGAAGTGCGAGAAAAGGTGATAACTTTTAAAGAGAATAATCTTTACGATACAAAAGTACGACTAAACGAGTCAATTGTAAAATACGTACGAGATCGTAGTCTGACTCCTGCTGAACTATCATACACTGATATCTTTCTGGACAATATAAAGGTATCCAACTATTATCTGGTAAATCGGAAAAAGCAACTAGAAAAAATTAAATACGCCTTCGAAACATGGAACGAAGGATTCGGTATATCTGCTATTATAACGGGTGCACCCAATTCAGGGAAAACAACTTTTGTCCAACAAATATGCAATGAATTTTGGCCTAAAACCAACTATCACCTTGCTCCAAATAGCCAGCAGGTGGTGATGGGTCGTAAGTTTAATACCAGTTGTGATTTAGGAGAGGCATTAATAGAAATGTCTAAATCAACGAATACCGATGACTACATTTGTGTGATTATCGATGATTTAGAATTGTGGAGGGATGAAAGCATCTCTTTAGAAGAAAATGTTCAGTCATTGATGCATTTCTATAGCCGAAATAAATCAAACATTTTCTTCGTCTGTGTTTTAAACCCACAATTACTTAGAGCCTTAAATATTATCTATGATTTCCAAGAAATATTTACCTACGTAATAGATTTATCAAAGGCAACTGAACAGGAATATTTAGACTCAACAAGGATAAGACATGAGTCCACCCATAAAAACTTAATCAACGAAGATGGTAGCACTATATCTCAAATAAACCTGAGAAGGAAAGCGCTTAGTATTTTCCATGAAAATCATTTTAATCTCGGTGCCTCGCTACTTGAATGGGCAAGCAGTGTGACGACTGCAGAAGGATCTGATGTGATATTTTCTAAACACGAATCGATTGCTCCTTGGCTTTTGAGCAATAAGTATATGTATATTCTAAATTACATTTTACTGCATGGAAGCATTAGCGAAATCGAAATAATAAAAACATTAACACCTGCTGAAAAAGAGGAAACTAGAGCCTTTTTAGGTAAGATGTTAATGCTGAAACTTTTAATTCGTGGAAACGATCAAAAAATCCAAATTAATCCAGTTATTTCAAACGAGATTTATTACCAATTCTCGTCCATTGCCAATGAAGAAGTCTTCAATTATGTTATAAGATCAAACAAAGTAGACCTTGATCTAATCGCCATAAAACAGCAGGTAATCAGTTTACTCTTTAGGTATCCGTTCCAACTGCTAGACACCAAAATAGATATAACACTTCATAAAAAAAGAATAAGTATTAAGCTGCAAACCGGTGAATCACCTTCGCAAATTATGGCTTATTTAAATAACCACTTAGACCAAATAACTTTTGAATTTCTACACAGAATATAAATTATGAATCTATTTTTTTTATCAGGAGGATCGTTTTTTGATGATCCATATAGTTTAATCATAGCCGCGTCATCGATCATTATTTTATCGTTTTTCTTCAATCAGATTTCGAAGAAGACGAACATTCCCTCGGTGCTTTTACTCATTATTCTCGGGATTTTTTTAAAGATCGGAATGGATGCTCTCGGACTTTATAACAATTTTGATTCCACCTTGGAAATTTTAGGAATTGTCGGTCTGATTATGATAGTTTTAGAAGCCGCCCTTGAGCTTAAACTGGAAAAAGAGAAGATGGTTCCTATTTTATTAGCTTTGGGGATTGCTATAGTAGGATTAATTGCAAGCGCATTTGTTGCTAAATTAATACTGCAGTATTTTATAACAGATTTACCAGACTTACAAGCATGGATTTATGCTACCCCGTTGTCTATTTTATCTAGTGCTATAATTATTCCTTCAGTTTCAGATCTTAGAATTGATAAAAAAGAATTCCATATTTATGAAAGTACTTTTTCAGACATAATAGGAATTATGATGTTCTACTATTTTATTAATTCTGTAGATGCTGTTTCAGCTGCTAGCGGATGGTTCGTTTTCTTTAGAGATTTAGTATTAACATTATTAATTGCATTAGTATCTAGTTATCTGATTATTCTTATTTTCCAAAAAATCAAATCACATGTAAAGCTGTTTTTACTAATTGCAGTTTTACTTTTATTATATGCTGTAGCTAAAAAATTCCATTTATCAGCTTTGCTAATTGTGCTAATTTTCGGGCTAGTTATTGCAAATATGAAATTGTTCTTTCCTGGGAAAATGAAGAAGTATTTAAACTATAAAAAAGCTATTCATATTTATGAAGAATTACATATAATCACCTTGGAAACAGCCTTTGTGGTAAGAACTTTTTTCTTTGTAATATTTGGGATCACGATCCTTTTAAGCTCACTTTTAGACCTTCAAGTTGCATTAATAAGTTTACTCATAATTGCATCGATTTATATAATTAGATTAGCCCTTTTGAGATTAGCATTTGGCAAAGACATTTTGCCACAAATATTTATTGCGCCTAGGGGTTTGATCACTATTTTGTTATTTACCCAAATACCAGATTCATTAGCTTTCGAATCATTTAATTCGGGTATTTTATTATTTGTGATAATCGGTACCAGTTTAATCATGACTGGTGCCATGATTTTTGATAAAAGTAGATCTGAAAAGTCCGTAAAGAAAGCTGAATCTGTACCGGTTGGTTATTTAAAGTGGAAGCCTAAAAGCTTAGAAGAATAATTAGTTTAATGATATAAAAAAGGCAGCTCAAAATTTTGAGCTGCCTTTTTTATTTACTTATTATTTACCTCGCTATTATATTATTATCAATTACATATTATCTATAATATCATTTAGCGTTTTACTAGGTCTCATAGCAGCGTAT
>JAHDEC010000056.1 GCA_020629035.1 Saprospiraceae bacterium
ACTGTAGGTTATTTTTGGTTGTTTGTTGTCGATGGTACTACCTGTTTACTAGGGGCACTCTTTTTATTTTTAAGTTTATCTCCACCTAAAGAAAAGCGTAAGCCTGACCCTGAAAAACCCGCCCAAACGAAAAACCCTTATAGAGACAAAGTTTTTATTTTATACTTGTTTTTTAATCTATTAAACTTGATTGTTTTCTTCCAAATCTTGCAAGTTATACCTGTTTATTTTTCAGAAGTTCTCATGCTTAGTAAAGAAGAAATAGGGCTCTTTTTTATGGCCAATGGATTAATGATTGTGGTACTGGAAATGCCGATTATTTACTTTTTAGAAAAGCGAAAAGCCATATTTATTCCTTTGATTGTCGGTATGATATTAATCGGGCTTTCCTTTCTATCCTTTCATGCTACTATCTTATCAACTTTGTTTGTTATTTCACTTTACAATATACTTACCACGGTGGGAGAGATAATCAATTTTCCATTTATTAATACTGTGGCACTTCGTCGCTCAGGAAAGGAAAACACTGGTAATTATATGGGTGCAGTCGCGGTTTTGTTTTCTATAGCTTTAATCATTGCTCCAGCTGGATTACCGCTATCTGAAAAAGTAGGCTATGGTTATTTTTGGATGATTTGTTTCCTTATGTGCGGAGTGGGTGCAGTGGGAGTTTATCTACTTAAAGATCGAATGACTAGTGAAGAAGTTGATTGATTTTTTAGGCAACACTCTGCTGTCTATTGTCATATAAAACAACTCCCTCTATGATTAAGTATTGGGCAATAAGGTAGAAGACCATAATCGATACACTAATGATTTTTACATTGGGCACAACCTGTTCTACTGCGATTAAGATGTCAGAAAGTACAAATAAACTAGCACCAAGTAGCACATTTTTATAGCCAGGAATAGATGGTTTTCTGTTGATGGCTAAAAACAACATTGAACATAAGATTAATGAATAAGCAAGAACAGATAGCCAGTAATCTTTCATAGATTCAGGAAACAACATTGACCAAAATAAAACAAGCAAAAGGGATAAGCCTCCTAAGGTCCAATTGTTTTTTGCACTCCACATGGCTCTTTGTTGAAAGAAAAATAGGCCGTAAAAGATATGGGCTATTAGAAATGCACCAAGCCCTAATATAAATCCTGCAGGGTATAATAAAAAAAGGTCTCCCATTAAGGAAAAGATCAAAGCCATCAAAATGAGTGGATGGCCTTTTTTTGAGAATAAGACATAGTATACCAGTAAAATTGCCATAAGTGTGGGCTTAGACATCATACGCATAGGTAGGTCAAACATGATGTTTATCAAATCAAATAGCCCGAATCCAAGGTATATTCCAGTAATTATCTTTTTCACCACTTAAAAGTAAACGTGAAAATGATAGCATTTGCAATAGTTAATAAAAATTATAAACTTTAAGCTAGCTAATTATCTAATTAATGAAACCTTACTATAAAGCCTTTGATGAAGATGAGGAGTTTTTAAGTGCAGAACGATGTCATATTTTAGAACTATTAAACCATAAAGACGATAAAAGTCAGTCCATTGCCAGAGCAAGGGTTGAGCCCGGAGTGACCACTGCTTGGCATCAGTTAAAAGATACTTCTGAGGTTTATCTAGTTTTAGAAGGACAAGGTTTAATCGAGATAAATGAAGAAGTTTCTCAAGTGTTACGAAAGGGTGATATTTATCGAATTCCACCTAATACTCCCCAAAGAATCAGCAATCAACAAGATCAGGACTTATTATTTTTGTGTTTTTGTACCCCTGCTTTTAATGAAGACTGCTACGAATTGTTAGAATAGTTTACAGCTCAACTAGCATATCACTAATGTTTTCTGAGCTTCCATCTTCAGAAAAATTATCAAAATCAGTCATTTCGCTAAAAGAGACATAACTCCCAATTAGGGCAAGCGGGAAGGTTAATATTATTCCAATAATAAACAGAAAAAAGCCTAGCATTGCTAAAAAAGCCAGTGAAATAGAAATGGCTATAAGCACAAGAAAATGTTTTTTTGCATATCTAAAACTGTACTTAATAGCATCTACAGGTTCCAATTTAAAAAACCCTAAAAAATGTATACTATACATAAAAAAGATAGTTGAGAAGGCATAGACTATAGCTATAATCATCAAAGTGATCATCATGGCTATAAAGTTTGGGTTTGCTATTTCCTCTATGGTCCCAGCATTTAAAAATAAGTCGTAGATATCTGAACCATGTATTATAAAAAAAAGTAAAGCACACGGAATTAGTAAGGCAATGTATAACAAGCTTAAAAGAAGGTTTGTGATAATTATATTTCCAGCTTCATTGAAAGCTTTGAAAAAATCACCAAACTCTCTTTCTTGATTGTGTTTTACCTTGTGAGAAAAGTAGTACGACCCTAGGTATAAAGCCGGAGTTACTAATAAGGACACTGCGACTGCTCCAACTAAAGGTATCATAGAACCCGTTCCAGAAATTACCATGAAAACAAAGCCAAAAAGCACAAACATAGGAATGTCTTTCTTCCATATCTCTATAGTTTTTGATAGGGTATCACCTACAGATAGTTCACTCGTTTGCAGTTGTTTGTCTAGGTAGTTTTTAGCATTATTGTTCATTAGGTTAAAATAAGAAATATCAAATAGTCAACCAACCAAGTACTGTTCTTTTTCGTCTTGTTTAAAAATCGTTATTATGAAAAATTTATTTCTTCCATTATTTGCCTCTCTAATTTTGCTAGCATCTTGTAATTCTAACTGCGATAAAAGCATGGTTTGTGATGGCGCTTGTTTATTTGAAGAACATGAGCTAGAAGCGACCATGAATTTTTATAGTTGTTATGAGACTTGGGGTTTTGCTTATGTGGTTAATGATAGCCTTTTAAGAGTTGGGCTTTTACCTGATGTTGCTAAACGTTTTCAAGAGGCCGATTTACCTGTCCGATTAAGTGCAACCTTCTATGAAAACGATATTCCATTAAGTTTTCCAGATCCTTCTTTTTTCGGAGAAATGTTTAGGGCTGAAACTTGTGAATTGGAAACGATTAGTCCCTAGTTTAGATGTGTTTTGTATGTAGTTCTCTGACTTTTTGCTGAATATCGTCTAGTTTTTCTTCTAGTATAGAATAGAAACTTGCTTTAGAATCGGAAAAACTCAAATGGGCATAATACTCCCATATCTCATCTATTTCTTGGTAGTCAATTACGTAAGGTAAATAGCTTTCATTGTCAGATTGCAAGATTAGCTGGTTTTGTGAGTCGTCCTTTTTTACCCTTTTATAGACGAGGCCTTCACTTTTTGATACGACAACGTAGGTTTTATCGTCTTTTACATTCTCTATTTTTTCTACGTATGAGCAAATAATCACTGATCCTGATTCTATAGGCAGCATGGATTCTCCTGAAATTTCGAATCCTCTATAGGTACCTTTCGGTATACTTGGAAACTGTATCTTAGGAAGGTCTCTGATGTATTCAGGATCTTGATAACTATCGAGATATCCTGCTTCTGCTTTTGTGTCTACTAGTTCAATGTTGCCCTCATTATTATTGTCTACAGAAATAGCAAGTACTTTCAAATTTTCAGATGCTGCTATTTGATATTCTGACTGATAGATTTTTTGGCTTATTATAGCATCAACTGTTTGGTCAAAAAAGTTGGCCATTTTTATAAGTAATGCAATATTCGGTTCCGTTTTTCCTCGTTCGTAATCGCCTAAAGTAGATCTGGGAATAGACATAGCGTTTGCTAAATCTTGCTGAGATAAACTTTTTTGTTTGCGTAAGTATTTTAGGTTTTGGTCCAACATCTTTTACTGCTTTACATACTGAAGGTACAAACATTAGACCATTTTGTCGAAAAAACCAACTGATAAAAGTTGACAAAGTGAACAAAAAAACCAATAATTGTTGTAAAAACCGACATAGTGGTCTATATTTGAGCAATATTGTTGGTTTTGTCAACAACTATTAAGTGTTTCTAATCTAAATTAATTTATGTATGATCGGGCTATATTGCATATGGATCTTGACTCTTTTTTTGTTTCGGTTGAGTGCTTGAAGAACAGTGCGTTTAAAGGAAAGCCGTTAATTATCGGTGGGACGAGTCGTCGAGGAGTGGTTGCTTCTTGTAGTTATGAAGCGAGAAGATTCGGTGTACATTCGGCTATGCCTATGAAGATGGCGCTTAATTTGTGCCCAGATGCTTTAGTCCTTAAAGGGGACATGGATAGTTATTCTAGGTATTCCCAATTAGTGACAGATATTGTAGCTGAAGATGCACCCTTGTATGAAAAAGCGTCGATTGATGAGTTTTATCTTGACTTATCTGGTATGGATAAGCACTTTGGGTGTTTTAAATGGTCGAAAGAATTACGGCAAAAAGTAATTAAAGAGTCTGGACTCCCGATATCTTTCGGTTTGTCGATTAATAAGTTGGTTTCTAAAATAGGAACGGGAGAAGGAAAACCTAATGGCGCTACTATGGTAGATAATGGCACAGAAAAGGCTTTTTTATCTCCACTGGCCGTTAAAAAGATACCAGGCATTGGTAAAGAAACGTATAAAAAACTAAGTTTTATGGGTGTGCGAAAAATTCATACCTTAAGTAAAATACCCGTACGTTTATTAGAGAACGAGTTTGGGAAACACGGGCGAAAACTGTGGGAAAAAGCCAATGCGATAGACAAAGCTCCGGTAGTTCCTTATTATGAACAGAAGTCAATGTCAAAGGAACGAACGTTTACAGATGACACCTTAAATTTGAGCTTTATTCGCAATATGCTCTTAAAGTTATCGGATAGTTTAGCCTTCGAGTTGCGAAAGATGAATAAGCTTACTTCTTGTGTTACGGTAAAGATTCGCTATGCTGATTTTAATACTTATACAAAACAGCGCAGAATTTTTTATTCGGCTAATGATAAAATGCTATCGAGGCAGGTTCAAGAGTTGTTTGAGGTACTATATGAGCGACGACAACTCATTCGTTTAATAGGGGTAAAGTTTAGTGGTTTGGTTAATGGAAATTATCAGATTAGCTTGTTCGATGATACAGCTAAGGAAATCAGCTTACTTAAGGAAAAAGACTGGATACGTAAACGATTTGGCAATGATAAAATAATGCGTGCTGCTTGTATGGGATAATATATTTGAATGGAAAACTTATTAAATAAAATAAGAACAGGGCAAAAACAAAGAGCTTATGATGAGCTATCGAGTATGAGCGAGGCTTCAATAAGTCATTGGGTAGGTCTTTACGAAGGAGTGCACGGAGAAGAAATATTACCATTTTTATGCGACTACTTTTATGCATGTGAGCAGGAACATGTCATAAAGGCTATAGGCGAATTGTGTTTAATACATTTAGCCTATTTGGATGTGGAAAAAGAATTTTATTATCCAGTAATTCAGTATGCGGCCCAATGTTACCCCACAAAGAAAAAGTATACAGAATTATTAAACAGCTATATACCTAAAAGACCAAGTATAAAAAAGACAGGAAAGTGGCAAAGAGTAGAAACAGAAACTATAGCAATATTAGATGGTTCGATGGAGAGAGCAGAAGATCACAAAGTAATCCTTGATAAATATGTCTTGACTTTGCAAGATTTCTTAAGTAATGATGTTGAACATTTGACTAGTCAAATAGATAGACAAACATGGAAAACTATAATAAGTGAATTAGGATTAGAGAAACGAGGAGACCAGCACTCTTATAAAACAGCAAGCGAAGAATATATTTATTACTGGAAAGATGATGAAGCTATCATATTAATAAGCTTTACAGAAAAACAGCCAAGTAGGTATCTTTCCAATGTTGTCGCCCTATTTAAATATGTTTAGTCGCTGTCTCCAAAGCGCGCGCAGAAAAGGAGCTTTGGGCATGCTAAGAATAAATCGAATATCATCCAGTAAACTAGATTTTTCATCGAGGAAACGAAACAGTCGAGCGAGAGGATTAGCACCGTAGGAAGCCGTAAAAATAGCGGGTCCGAGCTTATTTTCTTCTTTTAAAACATCAAGCAGTAAACGATCATAAAAGCGATATTTAGCTTTAAACAAAGACTGATTTATAGGTAAAGATTGTTTGTAGTTTGCTAGCATTTGGGCGGCTTTATCTTGAGCCATCCGGAACATATAACCAGAAGAAGCCTTAACCCATCCACCAGCCGTACCGATCCTAATATGTTTATCTGTATTGTAGTGTTGGAATGGAAAAGTACTCATAGGAATTACACCAAACTCTTCATGTTCTACTACAAAGTCATCAATGTTTAAAATTTCTGAAATGTATTTGTTTAGTAAATCATCATAAACAGCATCTTCCACCGAAAACTCAGTAAAAAAGGTGGTTTCGATAACAGCTCTATGAGCATCGTATGGAAGCACATAGGTAAAGCAGGTTTGGTCTTTATAATTGACTCTATAATCCATGATGGTAAAAGAATCGCTATTAAAAACGGGCTTTTTGCTATTGATTAACCAACCTTTAAAATGTTGGAGAATGTTGACATGGAAGTCAGCTTGGTTTTCAAAATCTTCTGGAATCCGACTATCGAAAACTAAATAACTATCGATACTTGTTTGTTCTGTATCTATACGAAGCTTTTCCCCAATATCTGCAACGTTATGCACCGTTTGCTCTAATAAAAAAACATTAGCTTTTGACTCAAGTTTTTCTCTAACGAGTGTATAAAAGTGATTAGAATGGAGAGTTTTGTATCGGTACTCCTTAAGCTCTAGAGGATAACGTTTGTCTCGAGAAAAGTAATCGCCCTGACTCCAAATGTTTTCACAGATATGGTCAAATCGACCATCATTTTTTTCCCAAAAACTCCAAGTTCTGTCATGCTTTTCTTTTGGCTCTTTTTCTAGGATTAAAATGCGCTTGCTATCAAAGAATGGATCATCCATCATGGCAAGCAGTAGGTGACTACCAGCAGCACCAAGGCCAATTATGGTAATATCATAAAGCTTATTTTGTTCGTGTTTATTCACAAGCGAAAGATAAGGATGATTTTAAAGTTAGCTGCATGCTAATACATCAATACTAGGTATTCTTAGAAAAGTAATATGAACTATATTCAATAAAAAAATCAAACAATATGAATCAAACAACGAACAAACTACCTATTTGGTTTTGGATAGTAGGTGTTGTAGCCTTGCTCTGGAACTTAATGGGCTTATTTGCTTTTTATTCGGACATGACTATTAGCGAAAGCGCACTTGCAGCCATGGATGAGGCACAAAGAAACCTTTACGAAACACAAGCATTATGGGCTAAAATTGCTTTTGGAGGAGCAGTAATTCTTGGTACTCTTGGATCGATAGGTTTATTAATGCGCAAAGGGTGGGCTAGACCAGTATTGGTTCTTTCTCTAATTTGTGTTTTAGTCCAGATGGCCAATAGTTTTATGACGAATGCTTATGAAATAATGGGTTCTGGCTCTATGGTTATGGGTTCTTTAGTGTTACTATTTGCCGCCTTTTTAGTTTGGTTTGCAAGAGCAACCATGTTAAGAGGTTATCTAAATTAAATTATAAATGTAATAGTACAAGCGCTATCAATGCAGGTAGCGTTTGTACAAATAAGATCTTCTTATCTGCAGTAATCGACCCATAGATTCCTGCAAGAACTACGCAGGACAAGAAGAATATAGCTACGTAGATTGACCAAGCGTGATCCTTAATTAATAAACTCCAAATTAAACCTGCAGCTAGGAAACCATTGTATAAACCTTGATTAGCTGCCAAAGGCTTGGTGGGTTCAAACAACTCTTTAGGAAATTTGCGAAACGTTTTTCGACCAATAGTGGTCCATGCAAACATTTCAAAGTACATAATATAAATATGCAGCAGTGCAATTAGGGAAATGACAATTTTTGCGGCAAGTAACATAGAAGATGTTTAGAGTTAATAGATACAAGGTAGTCAACTGAGTATAGAAAAGAGCAAAAAAAAATAACCTATTGAAGAACAATAGATTATTTTTTAAAAAGTGGTGCCTCCAGGAATTGAACCAGGGACACATGGATTTTCAGTCCATTGCTC
>JAHDEC010000006.1 GCA_020629035.1 Saprospiraceae bacterium
TATCTTAACCAAACAACTACACCATTATGCGGCCAAGACTGAGGAACCTATCTTAACTATAAGACGCATCAGATTGTTTTTTCTCCTAATAATGATGGCTTAAATGATGAGTTTAAAATTTATGCTGAAAACCTTGATAGTTACTACTTAATCATTGCAGACCGTTGGGGAGAGGTTGTTTATAAATCATTTGATATTAGAATGCTGGGACGGAAGTTATAAAAATGTAGCTTTGAATCCTGATGTTTATGGCTATTATCTTATGATAGCCTGTGGCGATAATATGATAGAAAGAAGGGGCAACATAACCCTGTTAAAATAATAATAATGAAAAAGTTTACTCACTTTCTTGCATTAATTCAAGGTTTATTCTTGCTGCTCTTTGCGGGCTTACAGACGCTAAATGCGCAGATCTTGAATGATGCTTCTCATGTTTCAAAACAAAAATATTTTAACCAGGAGACCAATGGAGAACTGTCTTTGCCTTTATCGAACGATGCTGATTTTGATCTTAATTTTCAAAATCCAAGTGCTGAATGTGAACGCGTTTTCTGGACAGTAGATAATAGTAATCAAATAAAAGAATGGTTTATTGATGACCATGAAATTTCGGGAGGAGAAGTGATTAATACTTCTATTGGCTTTGGCTTAGCCTTTTGTGGTGTGGGAGAAAAAGCGAGTTTTTATAGCGATAATTTTCCGAATCATGGGGTTGCCTATTTTGACAAAGAAGAGGGTTGGACGATTATTCCCAATGACAAACCCTTACTTAATAATGGTGGTAATGGAGATGATCAATACTTTCAAGGACTTTATGATGGTTCTGGTACTGCTTTATACCATTTTGATGGAGAAAATTTTACACTTATTTATTACTTAGAGGATTCTATATTTAGTGTTGCCGATGTGGCTGTGGACAGTGCTGGTCACGCTTGGGTCTTCACTGGTGTTTTGTTGGAAAATATGGATACGCTCATGGTAATTAATCCTGAGGGTGAAATTTTAAGAGAGTATGCAATGGACCAAGACCCAAATACTTGTTACGGCAGTTTCTTTTTAGAAGACCAATTATATGTTGGTAAGGAAGATTCGATTTTTCAAGTAATTACTGAAGGTGATACGGCCTATTTTGCGAACCCCATTTCATTTCCTTATGAAGCCTATACGGACTTAGCCTCTTGTCACTCCAATACAACCATAGTTGCTACTAAAGAAACAGCCATTAACTCGGATATTAATATTTATCCTAATCCTACGACTAGCTGGCTAAGCATTGAAAGTATTCATGATATTATTTCGGTCCAATGTTATGATATGTATGGAAAAAAGATCCAACTGCCGAAGACAGGTGAATATTACATAACTAAACACCTAGCACCTGCATGTTATACTTTATTAATTTATACAGATCAAGGATGGTCTAATCACACATTTATCAAGCAATTATGATTAAGGAAATTCGCCGTTTAGCCAAGCTTTCATTTATTCTTTGTGTAGTTATATTTCTAGCCGCTTGTTCGAGCAGCAAACAAGAGCTTTTAGACGTATATCAAGACCTTTTAGGTCATTTAGAGTTACAAGCTTACGATAAAGTTTATAACTACCTTGATAAGCCCAGCAAAGCTTATGTGGAATTTATGTGTGATCCGAAAAATAGAAACTTTGACAGCATGAATACCTTTGGAAAGCAACATAATAAACAACTAACTACCTTGGGATTTTACCAAGACATGCAGGAACTTGGGACCGTTAACAATAGTGATTCATTTATCAAAATGTTGCGATTTTCAGATTTACCACTCCTTAGTGTTTTGCCAAAGCCCACATTAGTACCTGAGCAAACCAGTTTTGGAAAAGAAAATTACGTTGTGATAGCTTATCCATTTCAAGATTTAGAGACCCTTGAAACCCAATATTTGACATCCCAAGTTAAATTTAATAAGGACGATAATGGAGAATGGAAAGTGGATATATTTCCACTTTTTAGACGAAATGAAGCCCTTGTAAAACAAAAATTTCTTCGATTTCAAAATAGGCAAAAGTATAAGCAACTAAGTAATGACTCAATCCTTAAATTGTTTTTCGAAGACCCTGCAGGTTTTAAGAAAACTCAAGACACGTTTAGTATGCAAAAATATTATCGCTAAAATAAACTTTCAATATTATTTGAAAGTTTAAAAACTTTAATCTAACTTTAAAGTATGAACATACAAGAGGCTAGATTATCGTTTATACAAACTTGGGGAGCATTAGGGAGTGCATGGGGAATCCCAAGATCAATGGCGCAAATTCACGCCTTGCTACTCACCACCCATAAAGACCTAAGCACCGAAGAAGTGATGGAAGAAATACAACTTTCTAGAGGAAATGTCAATATAAATATGCGGGAGTTAATCAATTGGAATCTTGTAAAGAAGCAGCACAAATTAGGAGAACGTAAAGAGTTCTTTACTGCAGATAAGAACATTTGGAGTATTGCACAAAACATAGTTACGGAAAGAAAACGAAGAGAATTAGTGCCCGTTCATGATATGATAAAAGATCTCAAGCAGACAAAGATTGAAGGACCAATAGAAGAAGTAAAACACTTCCAAACGCTCATAGACGACTTAGAAGAGTTTGTTGTCCAGATGGATAAACTATCTGAAATGGCTATCAAATTGAACAAAAACGTACTTTTTAAAAATATGATGAAAATGCTATCCTAAAAAAATTTGACTACAACTTTCATTATTTTCTAAAACTTCTAAACTTACAGATATGGTATTGTTCTTCTTATACGGATTGTTGTTTCTTGGCCCCTTCCAAGTACTCAGTTTGATCATTCGATTATGCACCATGTGCAACAAACCTGAAGCATATAGAAAAAACCTGATTAAATACGCCATGGCTGTTCCGCTTTTTCTATGTTTCTATTTCGGTAGTCTTGGCTGGTTTGAAGGGATAAACCGAGAATATTATATGCTAGTCACTCCCTACCCTATGGCTTGTATATACACTTATATTATCTACAAGCCATATTCTAAATAAATATAAAATCTTAAAAACTAAATTATGCTTAAGCAAGCTAAACTACTCATCGATCAGGATTGTCCAATGTGCAAAGCATATGGCAAAGGCTTTATTAAAGCAAAATTAATAGATAGCCATACACTCAGTCCTTACCAATCTTCATCTACAGCAATAACAAGTAAAGTAAATATGGATAGAGCTAGAAACGAAATTGCCTTGGTGATGGAAGACGAAACGGTTTATGGCATAGATGCATTAATCAAGATTCTTACTCAAAACAACACACTTTTTTATAAAGTATTAAATCTCAAATGGATTTATAAAGTGCTCAATTTTTTCTATCACTTTATTTCTTACAATCGCAAAGTAATATACCCAGTTGCACAATCGAGTCAAGATAAATATACTTGTACTCCAGATATGCATAAAGGCTTTAGATGGGCCTACATCCTATTTGTAGCCCTAGTCACCGGACTGATATTGAATTACTTTAGCTCCGCAGTATTTGCGCAAATGGGGCTGAGTCATTCTCCCTATATAGAATGGATAATGTGTTTTGGCCAGATTATTTGGCAAGCCATGCTTATTACAATGCTACAAAAGGATAAAACCTTAGATTATTTAGGTAACATGTCTACTGTATCTCTTATTGGCGGCATATTAGTATCCATAGTGCTACTCGCAAATTATTTAATAACTATGAATGCTATACTCTTACTAACTGCATTTGGAGCTATTGTTTGCCTTATGTTATACGAGCACATCCGTCGTTGTTCGATCATGGGTTTGAGTTTTTGTATGACCATTAGCTGGGTGCTTTATCGAACTATATTCTTAATCTTACTTATCTACATTCACTTAATATGAAATATACAATAGTTATAGCTGGAGGTACAGGTTTTATTGGACAAGCTTTGGAGAGTCATTTTCTTGAGGCAGGTCATACCGTCCACATTCTTACAAGAAAACCAAAAGCAAAGAACCATATCTTTTGGGATGCAAAGACAGCAGGAAACTGGGTTACTAAGCTAAACGACAGCGATATTCTGATAAATCTTACAGGTAAATCCGTTGATTGTCGTTACACTAAAAAAAATAAAAAAACCATTCTTGAGTCAAGACTTCAAAGCACTCGAGTGCTTAACGAATCGATACATAAAAATAGTAGACTAAAACTCTTTTTAAACGCATCCAGTGCAACTATTTACGAGCACAGCATTGATCATCAAAACAATGAACAAACAGGTAAAATCGGTAATGATTTTTCAATGAATGTTGTTAAAGCTTGGGAAGCATGTTTTTACGAACCTGCCAAGAAAAAATTGAGAAAAGTTGCCCTTAGAATGTCTATAGTTTTAGGAAAGAATGGTGGAGCTTTACCGGCCTTAAAACAAATTACGAAATTGGGTTTAGGTGGTCACCAAGGAAATGGTGAGCAATGGATTAGTTGGATTCATTTAGATGATCTCCTTGCGGCTATCGATCACATCATACAAAGAAAAACGTATACAGGAAGCATAAATATTACTTCTCCGAAGCCTGTAAAGAATCGAGCATTTATGGTGGACTTAAGAAAAACACTGAACATCCCATTTGGTCTAAGCCAGCCAGAACCTTTACTTGCTCTGGGGGCATTTATTATGCGAACAGAAACGGAACTGCTATTAAAAAGCCGAAATGTCTATCCTAGCATTTTACTGGAGCAAGGCTTTAGATTCAAGTTCGATAATGCTCAGAAAGCGCTGAAAAACCTATTGGATGCAAAATGATTAGGCCTTAGTTTAGATTTTCACGATCTGAGTAATTGCCATCTGATCTTGCTTATTAATTAATCGGACAAAATAATTTCCGCTTACTAAATGCTCAATATTTACAGAGCTATGATTCGAAATCATTTCGGTTGCATAAACCACCTTTCCAGATGGATTCACAATTTCGAGGACGAGTGGATTTAATGGAGAGGCATCTCTACTTCTTATACTTAACCAATCACTCGCTGGATTAGGAGAAATGCTAATATCTAGAAAATGGGTCTCATCCTCTACATCTACAATCCCTGCCAGTAAATCTATTTGGCTAGCATTCACAATCGCGTGCTTGGTAAAATCTGTTTCATCATAATAATTCACCCAGCCAACTAACTTGATTAGTTCTGCATTCCATTCCTCAGGAATCAGATAAGAATAACTATGCGACAGTACATCACCATTTTGAGGACCTTCTGGGATAATCCCTTCCGTACCCCAAGTTTCGCCTAACATATCTCTTAGCACATGACGATGGTCATAGCCCACAATCGGATCACCTAAGCCAAACATTGGATGCCCTGTTGCTTCGTTGTAGTAATTAGTCTGATCATAACCAGGTCCCATACCTACCACACTATCTTCCACAATCGACAGGTTAAATCTTAAATCACCAGGTTCCATATCATCAAATACTAAGCATAATAGATCTACATTTAATGTTCTTGTTGCTGGGTTGTAATTGGGTGTTACCACTATTTTAGCTGGAGACGGTTTAAGTGATTCAGCTGTTATTACACTATCCCATCGCTGTCTGCTCCAAACCATTCCAGTGGCGTTTAAATAAACCGTAGATCCTTCAAAATAGGTCCGATTAATAGCTGCAGTAGGAGCTCCATTAGTATAGCCAGAAGATAAAATGGGGCTTTCTTCAATGGTCATTGAATCAACTCCAAAACCTGAGTGATGAGTAATTACAATAAGGTTGTCATGCTTCTCAAGCAATTCGTCTGCAACCACTCTTCCATCTGGACAAGCTCCGCAGGGAGCTGTTGAAAACTCTTCCAGGACAATATTTCTATTTACTTGAGCTTGAAGTGAACTGCATAAAATAAAAAGGGATACCAATGGGATGATATGTTTCATAGCGATGTTGTTTTGTTGTAAAAGTTGATCCAACTAAATATAAAGAATAAATAAAGTTATAAAGCAAGTAATTATTGATGATTTCAATTTATCTTAATGAACGTAATGAAAGCTAGTACCAACGGTCTTTCTCAAACGAAAATCTGCAAAAAAATGAAACAAATATTCATCAGTATAGGCTTAGTTCATTTGCTGTGGTTCAATGCCGCTTCTCAAAATATGTTAGATATCGGAAATCAATGGATTTTCGAATTAAACACAAGCATTGGACCGGATGAATACCTGCAATCAATGGAGCAAATAGAAGTTACGAGGGATACGCTAATTAATGGTACCACTTATAAAATTGTGGAAAGCACTGAAAGGCATCCATGTGACATCTTTAGCTACTATGAAATCCTCAGAGAAGACGGTCCACATGTATATAGATACTACCCAGAAGCTCAGGCGGACATTCAATTCATTGACTTTGAAGAAATGTTTAATTTCGAATTTTTGTATAACAGCCCTGCTTCAGGACAAACAGAATTAGCCATTGCACTCATTGATTCCTTTGGGGTGGAAACAACCGCTGATGGAACATCTATTAACACCCAGTATCTAAGAATCATCAATAATATGTCTTATGATGACGAAACGAAGTATACCATTTATAAGGGCGTAGGCTATTATCCATTAGGTATCTTATTTCCAGATTTAGGTACTGGATTATGTGATGTCAATCAATGGGTAGAACTTCGATGTTTTGTGTCTGATCAAGACACCATACACTTTAAATCTTTTGATTGCTTCGAATCTTCTATCCAGAGTAAAACAATAAATCATTACCCTCCGGAGCTTAGCTTGCAGCCAAATCCAACCAGCCAGTTTTTAGACCTACCACTTGGCTATGAAGTCCTTAATATATATGATATGAATGGTAAAAAGCAATTAATTGCTCAAAATGGAGATCAACTTGAATGCCAATCTTTACTCGAAGGAATATATTTCCTAATGCTTCAAAACAAGGAAACTGATATAATTTATAAGGCTAGATTCGTAAAGATTGATTAGCTATTGGCTTTATAATTTATCACCTTAGCCTTAGAGTCCAAATTCAAAACCTTTATAGATATTACTTGATTTTATAGATTATTGTACTGACAAGAATTATCTTAGAAGTATAATAAATCTACCATGCTAAACTTGCGTTCGTTTGTACAAATTATATTGATTTGCTTGATTTCTAGCCTACACTTAAGTGGTCAAGAAAACCTATTCTACGATTATGAGGGTGTGGAACGAGAATACATTTTCCAAATGCCTTCTGAGTTATCTAGCAATGCTCCTTTGGTATTTGTGTTACATGGATACACAAGTAATAATGAATTTATAAGTCAATATTCAGGCTTCCTAGAACTTGGAGAGCAAGAGGGCTTTGCAGTTTGCTTTCCAAGAGGTTTAGCAGATGCGGCAGGTAATACACATTGGAACGCAAATCTTAATATATCAAATGTAGATGATATTGGTTTCCTCAGTAGTTTAGCTAGCTATTTGCAGGACGAACATGGTTTAAACCCTGCAAACACCTTTAGCTGTGGCATGTCTAATGGCGGTTTTATGAGTTACACGCTAGCCTGTGAAGCTCCCGACGTTTTTAAAGCCATTGCTTCTGTGACTGGCACCATGAGTGGATATGATTGGAATAATTGCCAATCTGAAAATCCAATCCCCGTCATGCAAATTAGTGGTACTATCGATGAGGTTGTCCCCATGGATGGCTCCATCACTACCTTTGGTGGTTGGGGCGGAGCACCTGATATTTATAATGTGATCGACTCATGGGTAGTAAAAAATAATTGCACAGAATTAGCAGTGGACTCGACATCTACAACAATGCCCACAAAAATGCATTACCACCGAGGCGCCGGTAATCAGCATGAAGTTTGGCAGTATGTAATTACTGGCATGGATCATACCTGGCCAGGATTTTGGGTAGACACAGGCATTGATGGAACTGAAGAAATTTGGAAGTTCTTTAGTCGTTATATGGAAATAGAATCCAGTGCCAATGATCTGGCTAAAGAAGCAAATACGAACTTCTACCCTAACCCTGTTAGTAGCCACTTAAATGTAGAATCTTCGAATCAAGATCAACTAACTATCTATAATAATCTTGGCCAAATCTTACTAAAATCCACGCTAAGTATAGGAGTAAACAACATCGATGTTAGTCACCTGGAAGCTGGTAGTTATACACTTAAAGTTGGTGAAAATATCGACAAATTCGTAAAAGAGTAGAGCTCAAGTATAGGGTATTTTAGGCTAGGAATAATTAGTAATTTAATACTAGATATACTTCTTTAACTCACTAAAATGATCGATCACGTAATCCGCATTTGTTAGCTTTTGATCGGTACACATTGGATTTTTATATCCATATACAAAAATACCTGCATCATTAGCTGCTTTGATTCCATTATCTGAATCTTCAATAACCACGCAATTTTCCTTAGGAGTTGCTCCTTTTAAGGCAGCTTTTTCAAAAATTTCTGGATGTGGTTTAGAAGCTGCTAAATCAGCTCCACTAATCTTTGCCGTAAAGTATTGGTTTAAATTAAATCGATCAAAAACTCGGTCAATATTGGGCATAGAGCTGGAGGAGGCTAAAATTAATGTGATTCCTTTATTATAGAAATACTTAATGATGTCCTCTACCCCATCCACTAAATGCAAACTAGGATCTTCCTCAAAGTAATTTACATAGCGAGACCGCTTTTGTAAAACTAAATCCTCAGGATCATCATTCAAATTAAAATGATCCACTAGGCGCTGAAAAACATTTATGGTAGATGATCCAGTAATGGTTTTGTACAAGGAGTCTGAAACATCCAAACCTAAGGATATAAATGTCTCATAATAGGCACGTTTGTGCAAAAACTCAGAATCAATGATGACTCCATCCATATCAAATATGACACATTCGATTTTCTTCAAACTCTGTAAATATTTATTGCAATTAGATTATCAAACAAGGTTTTGCTAAACATGGCACAAATATGATAAATTCATTAAAATTAAGCATCTTTTCTAGCTTGAGGGATAAATAAAAATACCCGTAGCACCAATCACTCTTTGGGAATGACTAGCTTGCTGCTACGGGTAAACTGATATATATATAGGGGGTTAATATGTCTTTCGAATAGCACTATAAACTAGCGGTTTTCGACTTTCCATTTACGGCAATAAATCCGGAGAGAATCTATTGGTAAAAATCTGTGTTTTTCGTTTCGTTTTGATTTTCAATGACATAAATATATCAATTAATAAATATCTAAGTTAATCTAGAGCTTACTAATCTAAAATAATTCAATATTTAACAATTTGCCTGTGCTTCTATTTATTGAATTTATTTCAACTTTCGTGTTACTACCTTCGTGTGAAAATCTAGATGGCTATCCTTATCATTTACTAAGGCTGGTTTTAGCTGTTTGTTCAATGCTGGTAATTGGTAAAAAGGGACGGCTGGATAGGCATGGTGTTCTGCATGGTATGGCATATTCCACATCCACCACTTTAACCACCTGGGAGCTCTTATACTTCTTGTTTTTTCTAAAATATCACCATCATGCGGAAGACCATTATGCTCCATAGCTAAATAATAAGCTAGTAAACTATGCCCCACTAATTGTCCTATAAATAAACTGTAAAAAGCGGCATCTATAAAAATGGCCAAGTAGCCGATAACTGAGTAAATCAATAAGACAACCCAACTCTCAATAAAGATCTTTTTAATATTCCGTCGCTTAATAAATGGAAAAACATGCTTTCTTATAATAGTTGGCGAACCCAAAGCTCCGGTAACAAGAAGCATTACTTTAAATAAAAACAGTGGCAAACCACTTAACCAGGCCAAATAAGATGGCAATAAGCTAATGATCGAAGGCACGGGTCTATTCCCTAAGGAAATTTCAGGGTCCTTACCTGGAATATGAGTATAACTATGATGCTCAAAATGAAAATCCTTAAACATCGATGAGGGGTACAAATAAGCAATTCCTGCAAAAAAAGCAACCAGTCTATTAAGGCGATTACTGGCAAAAGCTGTCTTATGGATCGTTTCGTGTTCGCAAGCAAACATAGCACAAACAATACAGGCATAAAGGACATAAAACACTAAAGAAATCCAAAAGCGACCATCCCATGTCACTACTAAACCCACTGAAGCCAAAATAAATAAGAAATACTGAATAGCAAATCGACTACTTGCTGGATGATTTGAGCGAATAGTTAGTTGAG
The DNA here is from genome assembly GCA_020629035.1 of Saprospiraceae bacterium. Lineage (GTDB taxonomy): Bacteria > Bacteroidota > Bacteroidia > Chitinophagales > Saprospiraceae > JAHDDO01. The sequence goes on from JAHDEC010000006.1 coordinate 10,182, forward strand.
CTAAAACTTTCTTATCAACCAAATCTGTGGTATGGAATTGTGCTTGCATTGTACTAAAAATACAACATTGAACAAAAAAGAAAAAATCTTCTCAATATCCGTTAGTCTCCTTAGCTAATTTAAGCTAGTCTTAAAAATTAACGGTAGTGCTTTAGTAGCATAGAAATACTTGTTATATCTTGAGGATTAGCAATTTACAGCAATCATTAAACATGAAATTATTATTCATACAAATTAGTCTTTCATTATTATCTGTCCCACTTCTTGCCCAAGATGTTACTTTCTTCAACTATAATGGCTTCTTGTCTATCGGAACTCAAACCAATAGAACGGCAGGAACTACGCTTGTTGACATTGACAAAGATGGAGATTTAGATGCTTTAATTGCCAATGGTAGGCATTGGGCTGAACAAAACTATATTTATTTCAATAATGGGAAAGGAGCTTTTAAGACTGCTACTCCGTTAGGAAAATATTTAGATGCTTCCTATGCGCTAAAAAGTGCTGATTTTAATCAAGATGGGCATTTGGATATTGTGGTGGCTAATGATAATACCCCAAATAAAATCTACTTGGCTAATGAAGATCTTGAATTTAAATACTATGCTTCTTTTGGGAATGAGCTTTTACCATCTAGAAACTTAGCCATTGCTGATATGGACAATGATGGTGATATCGACATCGTTATTTCAAATAGAAAAGCATCCAATGAAATTTGCCTAAATGATGGGAATGGTAATTTTAGCACAACCAAGCTTTTTGGATCTAAGGATAAACAAACTATTCAAACCCAAATATTCGATATCAATCAGGATGGTTTCCTAGACCTAATCACTGCTAATCGAAAATCAAAAAACGAAATATTTCTGAACGATGGAAACATGGGATTTGAAACCATCATCGAGTTTGGAGAAGCATCAGATGTTAGTCGATCACTGGATCTTGCAGATTTCGATAAGGATGGCTTGGTCGATATTTTAACCGGAAATATTGGCGGGAAGAACACGATTACTTATGGTGATAAGGATATGAAATTCAGTCGGGTTTTTGAAATGGAAGAAGAAAATGCTACCACTTCCATTCGAGCCGCAGATCTAAATAATGATGGTTATATGGATATAATCGAAGGAAATGATGAAGAGTCAACTTTTGTCTATCTAGGCAATGCTAATGAGGAATTCACCAAAATCGAACTGGGCGAACAAATTTACTTTGACACTTACCATATCGAAATCGGTGATCTAAACAATGACGGATATTTAGATATTATTGAATCAAATTCTGGAGAACTAAATATCTATTATTTAACCAAACCTATTGATAAATAATACCTTTGGAATAGCTTAAATCATTATGTTTTTAATGTAAAAAATCAACCCTTTTTAGAGGAATTAAACAGATCAAAATGCACATTAGTAAAGCCATTAAATACCTAGCTCTGTGCGTCATACTTCCAGTGATTGTCTATGCATGTATACCCAACAACAACCGTGAAAGTTTTGGCGAGTTTCCAGACACACCCACAAACTTAACCGAGTTTAATACTGAATATGATGATTACAACTCGACAGGTCCCAGTTTTGGCGAAACTTTTCCTTTTTGCTTCTCCTCAAATAGAAAAAGTAATGGAGATCACTATGACATTATCTATAAACTGATGTCCATTGAATTTTCTAAAGATGATCGTGAACTCAGGATTTTTAATAACACCAGTGGAAATCTGAGTGTTGTCATCGAAAACAACAATATAGCCAATGCCATGAATAAAATAAATACATCCTCAGACGAATTTGGGCCTTACTTAATTCCTAGAGGTTTAGTAAGTGGATCATCGAATCCAAATAATCGATATGAATCATATATTCTAATGTATTCGAGTGAACATGATGGCAATCAAGATATTTTGTACACACACAATCTTGATGATGAAAGCTACCTTGAACCTATCAAAATAGATTTTCTAAATTCACCTTTCGATGATGCATATCCAAGTCTAAACATGGATAATTCAACCGTATTTTTTAGCTCTAATAGAGCAGGTGAGTATAATATATATTCACACGAAATGGACAGTTCACAAGACATTCTAGACCTCTTAGTAAGCAATAATGCTGAGTCAAGATTGGATACGGTTTTATCCTCAGCTTTTGATGACCAATGTCCTTTTATCAATGAAAAAATACTGGTCTTTTCTTCGAACCGAGAAGGAGGTTTTGGTGGATACGATTTATACTATGCTCTGTGGGAAGACAACGAATGGTCAGCACCGATAAATTTTGGTGAAAAAATTAATACAGAACATGATGAGTTTAGACCTATTGTTAGACAACAATGGGATTTTAATAATGACATCATGATTTTCTCATCTAATCAACCAGGCGGTATGGGAGGTTTTGATTTGTACTATGTGGGGATCTTAGAGCTTAGGGAATAGCAAAGTAACACCCAAAGACTACAAATGATCCCCATACCATCTAACAGTCATTAACATACTAAACCTTTCCAAAGGAACAGCTACAAAAGGTAAGATTTATGGCTTAAGACTCAAACCAGTTTAGTTATTAAACCAACATTGGACCACCCTATTCTATCACTACATCCATCGACGTTTTTATGCCTACCATAAAGAAACCAAGAGCACTATCTCCACTAATATTTGTCCCAACATTAGCTGGAGGAGGACTAAACAAACCTGCTTGTCCGTAGACTGCTTGATCTACGCTCGAAATATAATTAAACGCTGCTTTAGAAAGACCGTAAGCCTCCACGACCACTGTATCTCCTGCAGCATATGTTCCGTCTGCAATCACAAAATCCTCAAACAGAACACCATCTACCATCTCATCATTTACACTGAACATATAATCCAAGGTCAATTCTTCAGTTAGCTGTTTAGGCACAATAGAAAAAAGAAAGAAATCTCCTGGACCGGCCGGCTCCTGGATACTCGTAAAAATGCTATAAATAGGACGTTCTACAATCTCGCCAGTTTCACCATCCTGTTCTTCAATATAGGAAGTAATAGCAGCATAAGCATCTAGTAATTCTAGTGATCGATTTGCCACATCACTAGCCTGACTTACTTTATCATTGTACAAAATTTCGATGCTAACACTATCACCATCTTTTAAGGGCATTGGTTCAGCAAACTCATACCGTCCTTCATCTGTTTCGACAAGATTGTATGTCAAATCTCCATTGGTAATGCTTACTTCCGCACCAGTGGCAAACTCCTTAGCATCAGCACCTAAATAATTATTGCTGAGCGATAAAATGACATACTGATCATCGGGATCGTCGGTTATGAGTCCATCAACTACCAGCTTAAGATTATCACCATTATTCAGATCAAGATCTGCAGGTTCTTCACAGGCAAAAGCAAGGCTTATTATTGCTAAAAAAATTAATAGGTTTTTCATAGATTAGAATTTTAAATTGTAAGTAAATGCTGGAATAATAGAAAACAAATAAATTTTGGTCGCGCTTGAAATTTCAGGATTTTGTGCGTCTTGGCTAAACTCAAAACTGAAAGCATTTTTTCTAGCATATGCATTATAAACACTAATATTTAAGCTCTGATCAATTTTACCAAATAGCTTTTTTGTAGGATTATAAGTCGCTGCAAGATCCAGTCGATGATAAGCTGGCATACGTTCCCCATTTCTATCTGAATAGATAGGAATCGGCTTACCAAACTGATAATATTTGCCAGTCGGGAAGGTTACCGCATTACCGGTCTGATATACCCAGTTACCAGAAATATTCCATTTCTTCGTCAAATCATAGGAGGCAATAATCGCTAAATCATGCGTTCGATCATACTTCGCGCTGTACCAACCTCCATTATTAATTTCATCTATTTTCTTCTGTGTTTTCCCTAAAGTATAAGCTATCCAACCGGTTAACTTTCCAGTATTCTTTTGCAGCAATAATTCGAGTCCCATAGATCTAGCCTTACCAATCCTCAACTCACCTTCTAAGCGTTGGTTTAGCAAAAGTTGGGCATAATCTTTAAAGTCTACTGCGTTGTAAAATTGTTTATAATAAACTTCTGCTGATAGCTCATAATCATTACCTTCTATGTTTTTAAAGTAACCCAAGGCCCACTGATCAGCAGTTTGTGGTTTAATATTAGGGCTGCTTAGAAACCAAACATCCAGCGGAGATGCAGTCGTTGTATTACTGGCAAGGTGGATGTATTGACTGGTTCGGTTGTAGCTAAATTTTAGGGAATTTGAAGTATTTAATCGATATCTCATACCAAATCTAGGTTCTAGATTCGCATAACTTTGATAGACCTCGTTTTTCTCATAATCTGTGGAATCCACATATTCGTAATCCTCATTATAATTATAAACTGTCTGCTTCCCAAGATTCAATAAATTCGAAACTCGAAGTCCGTAATTAATCTTGATGGCATCGTTTACTTCTAATTCATGAGAAACATAGACTCCATTCTCTAAGGCTCTTCCTCGTTGAATTTCAAGAATATCAAAAATAGACTCACCAGTTCCTTTCGCGGTTCCTGGGTCTAAGGTGTGCAGGGTAGATGCTAGGCCATATCGTAGCGTGTTTTTAGGGTTTAGATAATGTACCAAATCATACTTGACACCGTAATCAATCAACTGTGAGGTCCATTCAAACCCTTCAACACCACCCGTCTGATTTAAGGCATAATCGTAATCACTAGCATAAATACTTAGATTAGAAAACAACTTAGGACTAAACAAATGATTCCATCTTAAAGTGGCTGTTCTATTGCCATAATTAATCGCAAACTCCTCTCCCTGCCCCATTAAATCATTACCTGTGTAAAGGGATAAAAACAAACGGTCTTTTTCACCTAAATCAAAATTTACCTTACCATTCAGATCATAGAAATACAATCGATTATCGTGTATAGTAGTATCTCTTGATAAGGGTAAAAATAGGTCAGCATAAGTCCTTCTTGCTGCAAACATAGCCGAACCTTTCTTGCCTATCGGGCTCTCAAGATTCAGTCTACTTGAAATTAATCCGATACCTGCTGAACCACTAAATTTCTTGGAATTTCCATCCTTCATACGTACATCAACTACTGAAGAAAGTCGACCTCCATATCTTGCGGGCATAGCTCCCTTGTAGAACTGGACATCCTTGATTGCATCAGCATTGAACACAGAAAAGAAACCCAACAAATGGGAAGCATTGTATACTGGTGCTTCGTCTAAGAGGATTAAGTTCTGGTCTACATTTCCACCTCGCACGTAAAAACCGCTACTACCCTCACCTGCCGTGGCAACACCAGGCAAAAACTGAATGCCTTTAATAATGTCTACCTCGCCCATCAGTGCTGGCATTTTTTTCAATGCTGCAATATCTACATTCACCTTACTCATCTGCACTTCTTCGACTCGTTCATTTTCAGCCTTGGCTGAGATTACAAGCTCTTCCATAAACAAACCTGCCGTGCTTAACTCGATGTCCATCACTGTATTTTCTTGCAGGGAAAGTTGTTTACTTTCATCCGCATATCCGACATACGAGAAGTTAATGTCGTACTCTCCCTTTTCTACGGTAATCGAATAAAAACCATAGACATTACTCACCGTTCCCTCCTGAATATTGGGAATATAAAGACTGGCATTAATGAGCTCCTCACCTGAGGAAGCATCCCTAATGTGGCCGCTCAATGTCACTTTTTCTTGTGAAAAGCCCATCATGCTGTAAAGCATCATCATCAAAAATATAATACTTGTTTGCTTCATTGTTTTGTTTTATTTGGGCATAGGAATGGCTGGTAATACTTATGTAAAACATATGTCGACCCTTATGCTTTGTTGTTATTTAAATCCTCTTATACACACCGAAATCGGCCCTGAGGTATTGTCTTGGAAGTACTAAACGCTTGTCTAAATTCAGCGATATTCCAATGTTTGTTTGATTATTTAAATGATATTTAAAACCTGTCCCGGCGTAAACTGCAAATTCTGGCAGTGGAAAAGTAAAGCTTTGGTCTGCTTCTGGATCAAAAGCACCCACTTCTACACCTTGGTTATAAACATAAATATTTGGTTCGGATAGCCTTATGAGTTGAACACCAAGTGTGAGCCCTACACCGGCATACCATTCGAACTGTTTAAGGCGTAAACGATAATTTAATCCAATAGGTAAACGAACCGAACTCACGGCAAATCGAATGGTTCCACTACCCTCGATTAAATCACCTGTTTTAAGATCAGCATCATCGTAAAATTTAATGATCAATGAATCACTATTTACACTGCTTGAAGATCTTAGTGTAGAAGACGAACCATCTTGATATTCGAATGCTAATCCAAGATCTACATCCATATTCTGAACCGTATACATTAATCCAGAATTGAAACCTAAGCCATTATCATATAGGCGATTTGTCTTGACATGTAAGCCATATTGCTTATTGTTTTTAGCATTGATAGAGCTAATGCCATCTATGATCGTTGGATTCATCTCATCATATGGTTTAAACCCTACATAAGTGCTGTAGGCGATACCATACTCAAATGGCTTAATAATCGGGCTAACATGCATTGTTGGTGAAGCTTCTTGTGCTAAACGTAGGGCTGCACGATTATGGATTAAGTTGTTCAATGCTGCTGGTTCTAGCAAAGCAATTTCGAATAATTGCTGAGTAGCAAGTCCAATAGCTGCATGTTGTGATTGACTAGTTATGCTCGGTTGATGCTTGCTTGTTGGTGGAGTATTCGCCTCAGAAACCTTAGGGAAACCTATTTGATTTATATTACTTGTGATTTGCTTAGTTTGCACTGGATTGCTTTCTACAGCTTTAGTCTTTGCCAGTGGTGATTTTATTTTCGGCCTTGAAGCGGTGGTTAGACCTGAGTTCGTTTTAGTTTTGGACGATTGAACTGGTTTACTAATAGTCTTTTTGTTGGTTTTGTCCAATGTTGTTTTTCTTGCCGGAGTTTTTGGTTCTTTAGAAACTATAGGCTGTGTGAGTGCTTGCTTTGTGCTTTGTTCCTGTTTAGTTGTTTCTTGTTCATTTGACTGCTCGGCCAGGTTTATCGAGGTATTACTGATTAATGCTTGTGTTTCTTTATGTTGCTCATTGCCTGCAAACCACCATGTGCTTGCAGCTATTCCAATGAGTAAAAAAGCGAGTGAAAACCACATAAAAAACGGTTTCTTTTCTCTTTTGGGAAAGCTTGGTTTGGCTTTGTCCCAAAGTTCTTCAGAAGGCACGTTCCAGCCATCTTCTGCAGGTGTATATTCTTCTAACCTTTTCTTAAAAAAATCATCCATTTTATTATTCATGGCTGTTAGTGATTAAAAGGTTTTCTAATTGTTTTTTCAATGTTCTTCGTGCTTTAGATAACTGAGATTTGGAAGTTCCTTCACTGATTCCCAGTTCTTTTGCAATTTCTTTATGTGTATAGCCTTCGATAACTGACATATTAAATACAATCCTATAACCTAAGGGTAATTGTTGCACTAGCATGGTCAGTTCTTTAGTGGCTAATTTATCGTAGATCGTTTCTGATTCGTCTGCATAGTAATTTGATTCTTCCTGATCAGACAAGGTGTTTACCCAGTTATGTTTTTTTAGGTATTTCAATGCTGCATTAACTAAGACTCTGCATGACCAAGTGGTAAAAGCACTTCTTGTAATATCAAATTGGTGTAGGTCTCTAAAAATCTGAACTAATCCTTCCTGAAATATATCATCTGCCTGAGATGAATTTTTAGCGTATCGCAAGCTCAACATATACCATCTTGTCCGGTATTCGTCATATAGCATTCGCTGTTCTTTTTCGTGACCAGCAACTGCCTTTTTTATGATATGTTGAATCTTTTCCAAATCCTAATTACATACTTTATATCTACTTATGGGACAAAATAGTAAAAAGGGTTGCCTGAGGGTTAAAAAAAAAATGATATGAAAGTTCTATGAGCTATACTAAGTCCTTGCCCTTTTACTATTAGGCTAGCAATAAACTGCCCCAATAAAGCAATCCACTTAGGACGAAGCACAAAATCCATTGACCCAACTTAAGGTAGTTTTTGGGAAATTTTTTAGATATGCCTATACCGATTAACCAAGCAAGTCCGTAGCATAAGAAATAGGATGACAAAATCTTCAAAAGGTATGCTTCGTGCTGTAAATATTCAGTAAAATTAATGAGCGCTAAGCCTATACTCGCCAGTAATAAATCGACAGAAACCCAATGCCAGCCACTTCGAGCCATCGTCCACTTTTCTTGCTTGACATATCCATCATCTTTATCGGTAACTGGCTCAAACATCCTTATTTCCTTATCACCAATAAATGCGTGTAGCATAAAGGCTAATAAGGTCAGGACATTTGCGACAAGAATAGGGATACTCATAATTTCAACTATTAAAACATTTTCGAACTCACGCTAATAAATGATCAATTTTTGCGAAGTTATGATTTCATTACTTTGTAAATCCTTTACAATTAACACATAAAGTCCTGATGGTTTATTTAACTGAATTTCAGCGTTTGGATGAACCAACAGTTGACTTGATATTTTACTGCCAGCAAGATCAAATATTGCTAATTGATATTGATGGTTAGTAGGTTCTTTTAATTGTATGGTGAAGTTACCTGTATTCGGGTTTGGGAAAATATCTACTAAATTTAATGGTTCTTCAATATCTAAAGGATTTAATTCAGAGACGTAAATTGAAGTAGTTAAATTGGTAACAATGGGTGGGTTATTATCAAAATAAATATTTGCACCATTACGAACAGTTGTTTCTTCAGCTAAATCCGGCAATGGATCTAATCTAAAGCGAACAAAGCCATGACTTTCCGGTTCATTACTTTCTGCATCGGGAAGATATATATCCCATTCGAAAACTATGGTATTACCATAAATTTTGTAACTGCCATCGTGGCTACTGCCTAAGTATTTGAAGCTGTTCAAATCCATATATTCACTAATAACATCAACAATCCTTACTCGACTAGCTGGGAAATTTCCAGTATTTTGGAAACGTATTGTATATTCTAATGGAGTCTCAAAAAGCACTCGATGACTACTGAGATCTGGTTTTACCAGCTTATCATTTGGATCGTAGGAACAGAGCACTTTTTGGGATACAGTGTCCGCCTTTAATATACCTGAGTGTATATCTTCAAAGGATTGGATGATTTCTATTTGTTCGCCAATATCTTCTTCTGTTGCATTGTTTATGTTGAACCAAACATTCCATTTTTCACCAGGTTGTAAATCCTCTGTAAGCAGCCAACTTAACTTGTTTTCTTCTATTTGATCTGGAGTAATGCTTGCTTGACCTGAGTAAGAAATTAGTTTATCTAAAGAGCACGATAGTAAGCCACGAATGGGCATAGTTCCTCTATTTTCTATTTCAAGCCAAACTTTTGTAATCTCATTACAGATGGTCAATTGACTATTTGAACTGAGTTCAAAAATGGTCGTTTCAAGCGCAGGTAGAAATCCAACATTCTTTATATAATAGTCGCCAATAGTTGTTACAGAAACATCAGCATGCGTGCTTATTTCCCAAGAGTTTTCTCCACCCAAAGAGAGACTATATTCTCCTATACCTACATTAAAAGCAAACGAAGCATCAGCGCTCTGTAGTTCTTCGAAATAAAATGGTTCAACAATTAAATCAAGAAAAGGCAAGGTTTGATCGATTAATGTATCATACATTTCATTTCCATTTTTATCCCAATAACTAAGCCCCTTAATAACTGAGGAATTAGCTACTCCAATGACAGCGATGGTATAATCTAGTATTTGCTTACTTAATAAAATTCCGTTTCTATATTCATCGATGCACAAACCATAATTGTAAAGACCAAATTGAGAAAAAGTTACATCCATTGATAAATCATCTTGGTTGATGCTTTGCGTATTAGTCAAACCAAATGGCTTTTGAGAACTATATTGACCTTCTATAAATACAACATCATCAAATGGAGGCAAACAGACCTCTGGCCAAGGTGAAACACCATTGCATGCATTAGCATTTCCCGGAGTAATCCAACCAAGTGTTCCTCCAGCTGATTTTATTTCACAAAAGTTAACAACTAATTCATCACCTTCTTCCTCCATAATATTTAATGGCACCTGAATATTCTCTCCGTTTGGTAAAACGGATGGAGGTATGTCGCTAAAATAAGGGGAACGATTACATACTGCTAGACCTTCTCCATAAATATATAGTTCTATAGCAATTCCAGTTTCTAGCGGATTGATTGTATTTATTGTTGAAGGCACTCGACAACATCGCTGATAAGCCAATAAAAAATCAGAACCATCAGTCGGTAAACTAACTGAAAAAGAATATTCCGCAGATTCAAATTCAGTTATTTCATCACCAACAATGAAAGGATCATCCAAATAGCTAAAGTCTTTGATACTAGAATAAGGTATTTCGTTAACACTAGTAAATAGCGTATAACTACCATCATTTTCAAATCTATAAACCCCAATAGATGCAAACTCATCAAAACCAGCTCCATTTCCGAACTTGTCCCTATACATAGCCATAGTGACATTTAATTCCGCCTCTCCGGCTGATATTCCAGCACAACTATACACCATATAGCCTCCCATTATATGCTCTGCTTGGAGTATGGAACAACTGAGGAAGATAAGTACACCACTGATGACTAATCGAAAATTCTGCACAACCTTCTATGTTTGATTAATTAAAAAATACGAATAAATTCTAAAACCACCTACAAATCAAACACTTATCAAGTAAACTGCTTAATTTAATAAAGTGGAGCCACCTAGAACTCCACTTTCATCCTAGTCTATTGTATTGCTTTCGCTATTAATGATTGAAAGCTTGGAGCATCTTTAAAACCTCGTATGATATCAAGCTTTTCTAATGACTCATCCAAAATGGCAAAAGATGGATAAGATAGTCTACCATCTAATAGCGAAGCAGCTAATTGGTGATGACCTCGTCGTACACCTTTTACAAAATCATACTTTGCATTCTTAAATTGGATACTACTCGCTTGCTCTGCATTAAGCTTAACAAAATAAAACTCATCACCTGCGAATTCAATAAATTCAGGATTTTGAAAAGTTTCCTTATCCATAACCTTGCACCATTTACACCAATCGGTATAAACATCTACCACCACTTTTTTTGGATTTTGAATCATCAATGCCTCCAAATCTTCCATAGAATGCCAAGTTAAACCTGGGGCTTTAGTTTTAGTAGCTACTGGTTTTTCAGCACTAACTTCTGAAATACAGCTAACTGCAAAACCTCCAAAAAACAACAAGAATAAGGCTAGTCCAACTACATTTAATTTTTTCATTTCTACAATTTTAATTAACAATTAATAACCCTGCAAATATGATCTAGTGGCAAGTCTGTCAAAAGAAAACAAGGTTGGATAAATGATAAATAAAGGGTTGAATTTAGGACTACAACCCATAATAACTCAATAAAATAGGCAACTTCACCTTAACTTGCCTTGCAAATTAAATGCACAACAAACCATTAGAATATTCCGAATTCAAATAACTTATTGCATTAATAAAGCACATTTGGCTATGCTAAACCACCTAAAACTTATCCACTCTCTTTTTTTTCTTAGCAGCTTATTCATTAGTCAAACAACATTGGCCCAAGAACTACAATTGCTTACTGCTTTAGAAGAGGATATAACAGAATCGTCGGGACTGATTTATTTGGATGATCGACTTATAACACACGAAGATGGTGGTACCTCCGGGCCGTTTATCCTAGAGATTGATCCAACCACAGGAGAAACCAGCCGGCTTGTGGTTATAAACGATGCCAATAATAGAGACTGGGAAGCGATGTGCTATGATGATGAGTTTATTTACATTGGGGATTTCGGTAACAATCTCGGTAATCGAACTGACCTAGGCATTTATAAAATCTCTATAGATGACTATTTAAATAACAATACCGTCGATGCATCATTTATTAGTTTCCAATATAGTGATCAAACAGAATTTGAAGCCAATAGCAACCACAATTTTGATGCTGAAGCATTTATAGCATATGGTGATAGTCTCTACATTTTCACTAAAAATAGACTTGATTATCAGACAAATGTTTATGCAGTTTCTAAAACACCAGGAGCATATAGTATCCACAAAAACGGAACTTTAAAGGCAGATTGCCTAGTAACAGATGCTACCTATGACTCACAAAATCAGCGACTAAGTCTAATTGGTTACTTTACAGTTGTTCCCATTTTTATGAACATTGAAAATATAACTGATGCTCGTTTTTCTAGCTATGATTTAGAGCGTTTGGAACTTAACGTGATCAGTGGTTATTCACACCAAATCGAAGGGCTAACTCATAGAGAGAATGATCAATTTTACATTACATCTGAAAAAAATGCACTAGCCGATCAAGCGCTGTATGATTTAGATCTCATTTCTTCAAATCTCGGTGTTTCTTCCTCTAATTCAAATTTGATTTACCCAAACCCCACACTTCATCAGTTTAGCATTAGTGGTGATGTAGAATATTTTTCCTTGTTTGATAGTAATGGCCAAGAAGTCATAAAAGGAAAACAACAAAATGTTTACCTACATGACTTTCCTAGCGGATGCTATACATTGAAGATCAAATTTGCAAACCAAGAAAAACTACATACTGAGCAAATAATAAAATTATAAGAGTTGGTAAGATTTTGCTTTAAGCATGGCTTCTCCTCTATTCTTTACATCCATTTTAGCATACAATTTATTGATATGAGACTTAACCGTGCTTAATTCAATAAATAAATTAGCAGCAATTTCTTTATTAGAATGTCCTTCTGAAATTAACTGCAAAATCTTCATTTCTTGAGGTGTAAATGGTGGTTGTTTCACGGGAGTTTCGGGCTGAATCCTTTGTAAACTTCTCCGAAGCTGAATATTTTGAAACCATAAAATCAGTAATCCCAGCCCAGCTAATCCGAATAAATACCAAGGCAAATAACTTGTCTTCTCGCTTGAAAAATCTCCATAATACCTCATTTTACGGAAGTAGTCTTTAGTATATGGGTGATCCTTTAGCTCATTTTGTAAGCGCTTTCCCATTTGTTTATAGCGCTCATTTTCTGCTTGAAAGTATTTGTCATAATCCGTATTATTTAATGCTGCTAATGCCACTAAAGAGTGGGCGCAGGTGTCTGCAAAATGAAACAAATCACGATTAAGCTTATCTTCAGAAAACTGCAAGGCCGAAGGAAATTTAATCTCGTAAAATATATAGCTTGGGTAGACTAAAGAACTCAATGCTTTCATTCCGTGGTTAGCCTTATCCCCCTTAATGGTATAGTCTCCAAAGGGAGCAAAAGTGTCCTCGCCATGTTTAATGCTCACCTCTGTTTCGTTTTCTAATAATAGATGAATAAAATTGTGTTCTTCTCCACCTACAAACAAGCAAGCATTAAATTCTGAATGCTCTTCTTTTATTAAATAAAGTCTATAATATTGGGGACTCTCGGGTAAGTTTTCTCCACTAATTGAAAAATGTCCGTGTTCGTCTATGATTCCCGTATTAATCACTGAAGAAGCACTCGTCCCATAATAATCATCTAGCTTATCAATCGTCGCTAAATAAATTTGATATTGCCAATCACCCTGCATATTGACCGATCCAGAAATCACATAAGCTTGCAGGGGTAAAACCCAACAAATGACTTGTAAAGCGAGCAAGTATTTAAGACTGGCCATCGACATTGGCACAAATTAAAAAAGTAGCCATCATGAGCTTAACTTTTTGCCTTCCTTTAAGATTACATTAACGGCTAGAGTATATCCTCATCTACTAAATTAGGTAAGGTCACTTTAAGCTTTGGATTTGATTCCATAGCTCGTTTTATGGTGGATATTGCGTGTGGGTTTCTTGCCCAAGATCTACGAGCTATACCATTGTTTACATCCCAATGCAGCATGGAAGCAATATTGTTTGCTGCTTGTTTACTACCATCGATTAACATCCCGAATCCTCCATTTACTACTTCTCCCCAGCCTACACCGCCTCCGTTGTGAAGCGAAACCCAGGTGGCGCCTCTAAAACTATCACCGATCACATTATGCACCGCCATATCAGCAGTAAACTTAGAACCATCATATATATTGGATGTTTCTCTGTATGGAGAGTCTGTTCCTGATACATCATGATGATCTCGACCCAAAACTATTGGAGCCTTTATCTCACCAGATTTTATAGCTTCATTAAAAGCCAAAGCAATTTTAATTCGACCCTCTGCATCCGCATACAGGATTCTGGATTTAGAACCCACAACAGGAATATTCTCCTCGGCTCCTTCAATCCAAATTAAGTTGTCATTTAATTGACTTTCAATTTCTGCAGGTGCATTTTGCTGAATTTCTTTAATAATCTTTGCAGCAATTAAGTCACTTGTTTTAAGATCTTCTAAATCACCTGACGTGCAAACCCACCGGAAAGGACCAAAACCGTAATCAAAGCACATTGGTCCCATGATATCCTCTACATAAGATGGATATTTAAAGAGTCCTTTGCTTTGATCTTTCCAGACATCAGCACCAGCTTCTCCAGCTTCTTTTAGAAAAGCATTTCCATAATCCCAGAAATACATTCCTTTAGCATTTAAGGTGTTTATCGCATCGACATGACGACAAAGGGTCGATCTAATTTCCTCCATAAATTTAGCCTTATTCGCGAGTAATAAAGCCTTAGCTTGATCAAAACTGTATCCGATCGGACAATAGCCTAAATCATCAATATTATGCAGGGATGTTTGGTCCGAACCAAGGTCAATATGGATGTCTTGCGCCACAAATGCTTCCCATAACTCCACTATATTTCCATGATAAATTATAGCACAAGCCTCTAAATTCTCTTGCTTTTTTAGCATGGTTTTTATCAATGCTGTAGCATCCGTAAAAACGTCTTCTTCTTTAATATATCCATCGGTAATTCGCTGATCTATAGCATCTCGATCAACCTCCGCAAGCACACCTACAGCTCCAGTAATAATGGCTGCTAATGCCTGAGCTCCGCTCATTCCTCCTAATCCTGATGTCACAAATATTTTCCCACGAAGGTCTTTCTCTCCCAAATTATTTAACCTGCCCGCGTTTAATAAAGTAATTGTTGTTCCATGCACAATACCTTGAGGACCGATATACATAAAAGATCCAGCTGTCATTTGCCCATAAGAGGTAACTCCCATGGCGTTATACTTATTCCAGTCGTTTTTACTCGAATAATTAGGTATCATCATGCCATTAGTTACAATAACTCCAGGAGCATTATTATTTGAAGGAAATAGACCTAAAGGATGACCAGAATAGAGCACTAATGTCTGGTCTTCTTCCATCTCAGACAGGTACTGCATGGTTAATAAATACTGGGCCCAATTCTGAAATACTGCACCATTACCACCATAAGTTATTAACTCATGTGGATGCTTCGCAACCGTAGGATCTAGATTATTTTGTATCATCAGCATAATCCCCGCTGCTGACTTAGTCTTGGCTGGATATTCATGAATGCCTCTAGGATACATATCATATTCAGGTCTAAATCTGTGCATATAAATTCTACCTAAATCTCTCAATTCTTGTTCAAATTCAGCCGCCAAAACAGCGTGCCATTCAGACGGAAAATAACGCAAAGCATTATGGATAGCTAGTGTCCATTCGTCCTTGGAAAGAACTCCTTCTAATCTTCTTACTGGTGCATGACTTACGGATGGATCTAATGGTCTTGCATCTGGTAGTTGGGAAGGTATTCCTTGTTTAATGGATTCTTTGAATGTGTCACTCATGTAGCTAAAATCTATCGTATTATTTCAAAAGTAGTCGCGGCGAAGATAGGTATTTCGTGGTAGTTTAATTGGTCTACTCTAGAAGTTTTAGGTCCATTATGTAACCACTTTATGAAGCTCAGCACATCATCTTCTGGACCAGCTACCTGTATCGATACAGATCCATCGGCCATATTTCTTACATTGCCAATTAAATTTAGTCGTCTAGCTTCTTGACAACTATAAAACCTAAACCCTACACCTTGCACTACGCCGATGACTTTAATGGTATACGCTTTCATTGCTTTTGTTCAATATTGGGCAAAAAAAAAGCCCAGGAAACCTGAGCTTTCTATTTCTTGAATGCTTAAGATATTAAGCACCTTTCTTTGCAGCACATTTTTTAGCGCAAGCAGCTTTTTCAGCCTTTGTACACTTCTTAGCACATGCAGCTTTTTCAGCTTTTGTACAGCTTGTTTTAGCAGATACTGGAGTTGGAGCTTCATCCAATGACTTAATCATCGGCTGAGTACCTGCTTCCATTGATGCAGCTTTTACAAACGTTTTTGATGCACCATCAAAATTTACAGCAGAGTAGCTCACTTTACCTGATTGAGAACAAACAGACTTCTCGTGGAAGCTTACTTTTCCTGATTGAGAACATACTCTCTTCTCGATATTTTCATTTTGCTCTGCAGCTAATTCAGCTTCTGCTAATGCAGATGCTACAACTGTAGTTCCGTCTAATGACTGAACCTGAGCTGATGCTGTTTTAATACAAGCTTTCTTTCCTTTACAACATGCTTTTTTAGTCTGACCGAAAGCCATTCCTGACATGAATACTAGTGTGCAAACAAATAAAATCTTCTTCATGGAATTTTAAATTAAAATATTTGAAATAAATTAAACATTATAAATAAATACAATATACAATTGAATGAATTACAATTCGTCGTATTTTGTTCCTTAAATGTACGAATTTTCTTAGTCACTTATTTTTCATTAAATAATTTTTAACAACTCGTGACCCAAATACACTTTACATTCGTCATAAAATAGACAAACTAATTTAATAAACATTATCTATGAAACAATTAAACCTTGCTATTTTGCTTTCTCTACTATGTATTATTTCCTGTAAAACTCAAAAAGAGTCCTTAGATACTTACGAAGGGATGATTCTAGAATTTGGTAATTCTGGTGGATTTACCGGAGCCATAGATTGCTACAGAATGATGGAGAATGGTCAATTATTTAAAAGTAATGACGGTAAAAATTTCACGGAAATTACCAGTATGGATAAAAAAGTTGCCGAGCAAATGTTTGAAAATTTCGAAACACTTGGTTTTAATGAAATGAGGATTAACGATCCAGGAAACATGACCTTTTATGTATCCCTCGGGCAAGGCAAAAGGGTGCAAACCTTAAAATGGGGAGGAACATCTCAAATCCCAGATCCGAATCTAAAACGTTTTTACACTAATCTTTTTAAGCTTGCTTCGCAGGCAAAAAATCCAGTTAAATAGAATAATTTAAAATTATGAAACATATACTATCGCTTCTAATTGTTCTGTTGGTTTCAGCTCAAGGTTTTGCTCAGTTTAAACAAGCAGCGCCTAGCCAGAAAAAAATCAATACAGACAACTTAAAAATTAATAAGATTAACAAAGTAGTAAAGCCTTCCAACGATCATGAGGGTTTTCGCTATCATGAATCTATAAACTTTAAAAATCGAGATCAGCGTAATGTTGCGCAATCAGCTGTTTCTTTAAACAGAACAAACAATGAATTTGGAGTGCCACAATTAATTGAGGTCCATACTCAAGTTAAAAAGAGCAACTTCGCTAGAGCTGATTTTTATCAATTGTTGGAAAGCCAACGAGAAGTGCTACAACAAACTGAAATCGTACAATCTTTCAGACCTATCAATGAGAAGATGGAAGACATTGGACAATATCATGTTAAAGCAAATCAATACGC
This sequence comes from Saprospiraceae bacterium, assembly GCA_020629035.1. Lineage (GTDB taxonomy): Bacteria > Bacteroidota > Bacteroidia > Chitinophagales > Saprospiraceae > JAHDDO01. The sequence goes on from JAHDEC010000006.1 coordinate 27,931, forward strand.
AAATGATGTAAGAGTTTATGATGGTCAAATTAGCACACACTTCTATCAGGATGGAAAACGACTAATTATGGGGAGAGTGATTCCTGCAGAAATGTTCGAAGGACTAGCGCATCAAGCTAGCACTACTAAAGATCAAGCATTTGAGACTATTCAATCAAATTTTACACATTATCAAACAGTGGAATGGTTTGAAAAAGATTTTAATCAGTGGTCTGCGGAACTAGTTTATTACAACCACCATGATCATTATCACTTAGCCTGGTATGTAGATGTCTACGAAAATTTAGCCGATAGACACAATTACTTTGTTGATGCAGTGAGTGGTGAAATACTAAATACGTATGGCACTATTTGCAAATTTCATGACCATGGAAATCTAGCCCCACCAGATGGACCAACCACCGCGACAAATCAAGATTTGTTAGGAATTAATAGAACCATTAACACTTATGAAGTTGGTAGTACTTTCTTTATGCTTGATGCATCTAGATCTATGTTCAATGCAGGAGCTTCTGAATTACCAGATGATCCTGTAGGTGGAATTTTGACGCTAGATGCAAAAAACACAGCACCTCAGAATAGTGACTTCCAAGTGGAACACGTCACTTCTTCTAATAATAATTGGGGAAATAATCCCACAGGTGTTTCTGCCCATTATAATGCAGGTCAATCGTACGAATATTTTAGAAATACACATAACAGAAACTCTATTAATGGAGAAGGTGGATCAGTGTATTCACTCATCAACGTTGCCAACGAAAATGGAAGCTCTATGGGTAATGCATTCTGGAATGGAATAGCTATGTTTTATGGCAATGGTGATAGTGCATTTTTTCCACTAGCCAGAGCACTTGATGTTGCAGGTCATGAGATCAGCCATGGTGTGGTACAAAATACAGCAAACTTAGAATACCAAGGAGAATCTGGAGCTATGAACGAATCATTTGCAGATATTTTTGGAGCCATGATCGACAGAGATGATTGGAAAATTGGTGAGGATGTGGCAAAATCTAATGTATTTCCAGGAGGAGCATTAAGAGATATGCAGGATCCTCATAATAATGCATCCACAAATGATTACGGCAGTGGATGGCAACCAAAACATGTAAACGAACAATTTACTGGTTCTCAAGACAATGGAGGTGTACACATAAATAGTGGTATACCAAACCATGCTTTCTATCTATTTGCCACAGAAATCAACAAGGACAGAGCAGAGAAAGTATTTTACCGAGCACTGGATGTTTATTTGACAAAGTCTTCGAGATTTGTGGATTTAAGAAATGCTGTTGTTCAAGCAGCAGATGATCTTTACGGTACTGCTGAAGTAGACGCTGCAAAAAATGCATTTTCGGCAGTAGGAATTGGTGAGGGAAGTGGAACCACTACCCAAGAAGATGCGGGTGTAAATCCAGGTGATGATTTAATAGCCTTTTTTAATTTGGCTAAAGATGAACTAAACATTGTCGATGAAACAGTGAACACAACTTTCTTAGGAAACCCTGTCGTTAGTGGTGGTCTTTTATCCAGAATTAGTGTTACCGATGATGGATCTGAAATGGTCGTTATTGGTCAAGATCGTTTGATGTATTATATAACGGTAAATTGGGATTCAGGAGATGTGAATGTAAGCGTTTTGAGTAGTGATCCTATTTGGAGAAATGTAGTCATTTCCAAAGATGGAGAACACATAGCTGCTTTGTTTGATGATGAAACACCTCGTATTTGGGTTTATAATTTTGCCTCACAGAATCAACGAGAATATGAACTATATAACCCGACTTTCTCAGAGGGAGTCTCGACTGGTGATGTACTTTTTGCAGATGCTATGGAGTTCGATATTACAGGACAATATGTAGTATATGACGCCTCTAATGAGATACCTAGTGGAACTGGAGTTTCTATAGAATATTGGGATATTGGCTTCTTACACTGTTGGGATAGATCAACTAATAATTTTACCTCTAACACCAATAATAACTACATTTCAAAGTTATTCTCGGCTTTGCCTGAAGGTGTTAGTGCTGGTAATCCAACCTTTGCTAAAAACTCACCTTTTATCGTAGCCTTTGATTTGCTAGAAGGTAACAATTACGATTTATTAGGTGCCAATTTAGAAACAGGTGATATAGGAACCCTTTATCAAAATACAGGCTTATCATGGCCAAATTACTCTCGAACAGATAATCAAATCATCTATAATTTATCCACCCTTTTTGGAGATGATATTGGGATTACCAATGTAAATGGAGATAAAATTTCACCTGTGCCTAATTCAGATGATTTCTTAATTATAGGAGCACAATTAGGTGTTTGGTTTGCCAATGGCGATCGAAATCTGTATGTAAATACCGATGATGTAGCCTTGGTGGAAAGTAATATAAGTCTATTTCCTAACCCTGCTTCTACTCTATTAAACATAGAAGTAAAAGAAGGTAGTTTTGACAATTATTCGGTATATGACTTGAAAGGAGCAATCCTTCAAAGTGGCAACCTTCAAAACAATCGAGTAGACATATCTGACTTACCATCTGGACAATACATGATAAAATTAGCGAATCCATTAAACTGGACTATCAAATCATTTGTAAAGGAGTAACATCGTCTAAACGAGATATAAAGAAAGGTAGAATCATTGGTTCTGCCTTTTTTTGTATTTATACCCAAACAAGTCTAAAAAATATATTCCTTAATTTGGCTTTATGGCTGAGAAGAAGAAAATCCTGATTATTCGCTTTAGCTCGATCGGTGATATAGTGCTAACAACACCCATCATTCGTGCCGTCAAAACTCAATTGGACGCCGAGCTCCACTTCTTAACTAAGCAATCATTTAAAAACCTATTAGCTAATAACCCATACATCGATAAAATATGGACCATAGAGAAAAAAGTGGACGAATTAAAAGACCGTTTACAAGCTGTGGGTTATGATCAAATTATAGACTTACATAAAAATCTAAGATCTAAGGCAATCAAACGGATGTTGAAGGTGCCTTATGTCGACTTTAATAAGATAAACATCCAAAAATGGTTAGCGGTCAATACGCCCATTAATAGACTTCCGGACAAGCATATTGTGGACAGGTATTTTGAAGCAATAACTGCCCTTAATGTAACTAATGATCAGCAGGGTTTAGATTTCACGCTGCCTACTGATTCAGATACAACATTGAACAACATAAAAAAACTGTATGAGATTAATCTCCCTTACGTCTGTATCGCCATTGGAGCAAGCTATCTTACGAAGCGAATGCCTAATGAGCTCGTTATTGAGTGCATCGATAGGCTCAAGGTTCCATGTGTATTAATAGGAGGACCAGCAGAAAAAGAAGATGCTAAATTGATTCAAGAAAAAACGGCTTGTGTAAATACTGTAGGTGCTCTTAGTATCGATGAGAGTGCAACACTAATAAAACACGCGGCCTGTCTATTAACTCCAGATACAGGAATGATGCATATCGCCGCTGCTTTAAATACACCTCAGGTTACCGTTTGGGGAAATACCATTCCAGCCTTTGGTATGTATCCTTATCAGTCTAAAGAACATTATCGCATCATTGAAAATAAAGAACTTTCCTGTCGACCCTGCTCCAAACTAGGTCACCAATCTTGTCCAAAAGGGCATTTTAAATGCATGCAGCAATTAGATTCTGAAAAAATAATCGAAGGAATTAATGCATTCATCGATAAATGAAAATCATTATTGATTAAATTGTGTTGAATAAACTAAATAAAACCAATAAACATGGCTCAGCGACAACGTCAAAATGTAGAAATCCCAAGCAGTTTTGTTAAATATATTTTTCTTGGAATTTTTGCACTAATCCTAATTTCCATTCTAACAAGAACCACCTTTGTAACCATCCCACCCGGTAAAAAAGGTATAGTATTTAAGCGTTTTGCCGGTGGTATAGATAAAGAAGCACCACCGAAAGGTCAGGGATTTCATGTGATAGCACCATGGAATGAATTAATTCAATACGATGTGAGGATTAATGAAGATTTCGAAAAAATGGAAGTCCTATCTAAAAACGGTTTATCGATTATGGTAGAGATGTCCTATAGATATCAACCTATTTCCGATAAAATAGGATATTTACATGGTGAAATTGGGTCTAACTATAAAGCAAGAATCCTGATACCAGAAATAAGATCGGCCACACGGGAGATAATAGGTAAATACCTTCCAGAAGAGCTATACTCAACTCAAAGAGAAGCTATTCAAGGTGAAATTCTAAACCGAGTAAAGACAGCCGTTTCACCAAAATATATAAATATTGATGCCATTCTTATACGTTCCGTTATCCTTCCGCCAAAATTAAAAGCAGCGATCGAAACGAAACTTGAGGAAGAGCAGTTGTCTTTCCAGTATGAATTTAAACTTGATAGAGAGAGAAAAGAAGCCGAACGAAAAATCATTGAAGCCCAAGCAAAAGCTGATGCGAACAGAATTTTGAATGCATCGCTTACCGATAAAATCCTACGGGATAAAGGTATTGAAGCAACCTTAGAGTTGGCCGAATCACCGAATTCAAAGGTAGTCATTATCGGCAGTGGAGAAGATGGGCTACCACTTATATTAGGTAACCAATAGAAAATATACAAAGCTTGAAAGCGCTCAATTTGAGCGCTTTTTTTATGTCTTATTTTCAGCTCTAAAAAAATCAGCGATTAGTTTTTCATGCCAGAAAACCTTCCCCTTAGTATAAAAGCCTACGTGGCCTCCATGCTTAGGAGCAACTAATTCAAAATATGGGTGCTCGTCGGAAAATCGGTAGGGATAACAGTCAGCTGATAAGAAAGGATCATCTTGGGCATTTATGAGCATCAAAGGAATTTGAGTTTTTGCTAAGAACTGAAGCGAACTACAGCTTTCGTAATAATGTTCTGCTCCATCATAACCATGCATGGGGCCTGTAAAAAACTCATCAATGTGCCACAAGGTTTTGACCTCATCCAACTTCTCTATGGGTACCTCCTTAGGAAATTGCTTATGCTTTAACTTGAGCTTACTAATCAGGCTTCGCTTAAACATTTTGTCATACATTTTATTCTTGGGCTTGATGATTTCTTGTAAACAATTTGAGAGATGGATAGGTACTGAAACCCCAACTACCCTTTTTACTTTAGGACTTTGTGGGTAAATACCGTCATTAATGTATTTCAATACTATATTTCCTCCCAAAGAAAAACCTACAATAAAAATTGCTTCATACGTAGTTTCGTTTTCAGTCACCAATTGGTGTAAGTCATTGGTAAAACCACTGTTGTACATCGTCTTAAGTCGGTTCATTTCTCCGCTGCAAGAACGATGATTTACGGCTATAACATCAAATTGGTTTTCAGACAAGAAACTTGATAAACCTATCATATATTGAGAACTCGTGGAACCTTCTAAACCATGTAAAATGATGACTAATTGACGGTTGTTTTGTAAAATCTGATCAGTGTCAAAAAAATCTCCATCAGGTGTTTCTATCCTCACTCGAGACCAAATAGGAGTCTCAGGTTTTCTAAATAGTGCTGTGTAAATGGTATTAAATTGACCATTTCTAAAAAATATAGAAGGTTTATAGTTTAGGTACTTATCAGTCATATTAATACTGATTCTAATTAAGGATTCTCAGATTAGAAACATTCAACTTAATTTCACATTTATGTGTAATTTATAATAAATATATTACACTATGCTAGCTATTAGTTATATCCTTCTTTCAGTCATAATGACCATACTTATTTTATCAGGTATATGGTATTCCTTAGTCAAGTTTTACGATACAAAACAAGCAGCAAAAAGACCTTTTATAAAATCTGTAGCTGTTCTTCTTGGGTGGCATATTTATCTAGTGCTGATAAGTCAAACTGATTTAATAAAGGATATTTCTCTACCTCCCAAGCTTCCGATCTTAATCTTCGGTCCGATCATTCTTATGGTAGTTATTGCTTGGACTAAATACAAAAATGATCCTCGCCTAGATGCTTTGCCGCAAAGCTGGCCTATCTATTATCAGACCTTTAGAATAGCGGTAGAAACCATGATCCATTTCACTTTTATAGCCGCCATTTTACCTAAATCAGCATCCTTCAATGGATATAACTTTGATATAATGATGGGAATATTAGCACCCTTTGTTGCCTATTTTTTAGTCAAGAACAATAAACAAAAACCATTGGTAAAATATTGGAACATGCTGGGCATCATTATGGTGCTTTTTGTAGCCTTTATTGTAGCTAGTTCGATATACAATCCTTCTATTTGGGGTTCTGAAACTATATTGGTGGATCTTAAATTCGTGGAAATGCCTTATTTATTGTTAGCGGGTTTCCTAGCTCCTTCCGCTATTATTATTCACATTATTTCCCTCATGCAAGGTAGAAAATCTAAGCTAACTTAACTCTGAGTATAATTTTTATTCTAATAATTGATTAAATACCATATTTTACTTAACTTAGACTATACTTAAAGTTAATTTAACCATGGAGATAACACAGGCAATATTAAGAAAAGGTGGTGATTTTTTAACCACAGAAAACGAAGAAGGAGCAATCTACTCACCGGAGAATTTTACTGAGGAACATCAAATGATAAAATCATCAGTAGACGAATTTGTGGAAACGCAAATATTCCCAAATGCTGAGAAGATTGAAAAAATGGAAAATAATATTGCTGCAGACATGTTAGAGATGTGCGGTGATCTAGGCTTCTTAGGTGCTCACATGCCAGAGGAATACAATGGAATGGATCTAGATTTTATCAGCAATGCTCTAATCGCAGAAGGCATAGGTTGTGCTGGATCGTTTTCAGTTCCAGTAAATGCCCATGTGGGTATAGGTATGTTGCCCGTTTATTATTTTGGTACTCCTGAGCAGAAAAGTAAATACTTGACCGGCTTATCAACGGGTCAACTAAAAGCAGCCTACTGCCTAACTGAACCAGGTGCCGGTAGTGATGCCTTATCGGGCAAAACCCGAGCTATTCTAAATGACAGCAAGACTCATTATATAATTAATGGACAAAAGATGTGGATTTCCAATGCTGGTTTTGCTGATCTTTTTACCGTATTTGCTCAAGTTGATGGCGATAAGTTTACCGCATTTTTAGTTGAAAAAGGAACACCTGGCTTAAGCTTAGGTGAGGAAGAAAGAAAAATGGGTATTAAAGGTTCTTCTACCAGAATGGTGTTTTTAGAAAATGTAGAAGTACCTGTTGAGAATGTATTGGGTGACATAGGAAAAGGACATTTAATTGCTTTTAATTCACTCAACATTGGAAGATATAAACTAGGTATCTCTTGTTTGGGTGGTGCTAAAAAAGTAACAACCAAAAGTATAGAATACGCCAATGAGCGTATCCAATTTGGTGTGCCAATTGCAAGTTTTGGAGCGATTAAATCTAAGATTGCTCAACAGTCCATAAAATGCTTTGCCACAGAATCTGTAAGCTATCGGATAGCTAAATGGATGAATGATGAAATAGAAAATCAATTAGAAAAAGGAGAAACTAAATCTCAAGCTAAATTAAAAGCAGCAGATGAATTTGCCTTAGAATGTTCAATATTGAAAATCCTAGGTAGTGAAATTTTAGATTATGTAGTTGATGAAAATGTGCAAATCCATGGTGGGATGGGTTTTTCCGAGGAAGGAACCGCTGCAAGAGCTTACAGAGATTCTAGAATTAATAGAATTTTCGAAGGCACCAATGAGATTAATCGTCTACTTATGATTAATCGCTACTTCAAAAAAGTACTCGGTGGTGATATTGATTTGGCTAAGGCTGCATTGAATGTTCAGGCCGAGTTACAAAATGGCACCAAAAAAGACTATAGCAACTTTGCATATTCAGCTGAAAGAGCGGCTGTAGATAATCTTAAAAAACTGAATCTAATGTTCTTAGGATTTGCTGGGCAATTATCCATGCAAAAGACTATTAACCTTAAAGAAGAGCAAGAAATATTAATGGCATTATCCGATTTAATGAATGACGCTTACACATTGGAGTCTACTTTATTACGTGTAGAAAAACTGAATAAAGCCGCTAAAGATTCTATGGATGTATATGAGTCTATACTCAAAGCATTATGTCAAGAAAGCATGTTTAAAAGCTACACAAATGCAATGAATTTGTGTTCCATGATTTGCCCTGAAGAAATGACTGGTTTATTTGTACGTGGTATTAAGACGCTAACTAAATATCCTTTACAAAATCAAAAGACCCATTATAGAAAAGTGGCCGATCACATGATTGCACTTAACGAATATAAGCTGTAAGTCTTATTTCTTTATTATTCTTAGAAGTCCTTCTTGAGCCACACTTGCTACAAGGTTACCACTTCTATCGAAAATCGAACCTGTACAAAATCCGGTGGAATTTGCCATTGTAGGACTATTAACTGCATACAATAACCAATCGTCAGCCTTTATCGGTCTATGAAACCACATAGCATGATCTATACTTGCCAAATGCATTGGAGTAGTAAATAAGGACACATCATGTGGAAATAATGCTGTAATCAAAAGACTAAAATCCGAAGCATAAGCAGTAACGGCTTCATGTATTCTTCGATCCGCCGGCAATGTTCCATTTGCCTTAAACCAAACATGACTTAAGGGCGGGCGCTTTCCAGGATGGAAGGGATCAAATTTTTCCAAAGGATGGAAAATTAACGGACTTTCTTTAGCATAAAGCCCTTTAGGCTTAATATCAAATCGCTCTGCAAACTGCGCAAAGTTATCAGCAAAAGAAGATAGTGATTCGGCATCAGCAACATTTAATGCAGGTTTTTGATGTTCTAAAGGAGAATCTTCCTGGATGTGAAACGAAGCAGCAAGAATAAAAATCATTTTTTCATCCTGAAATGCCGTAACTCTTCTAGTAGAAAACGATTTTCCGTCTCGAATAATAGCCACTCGATACTTAATGGTTTTACTATTATCCCCTCTCCTTAAAAAGTAACTGTGAAGTGAATGGATGCATCGTTCCTTATCCACCGTCTGATAAGCAGCAGTGATGGCTTGTGATAGCACTTGCCCACCATACACCGAAAAACTTCCGATATCTAAATTGGAAGCATCGAATTCACATTCATCAACTTTCTTTAGTGCTAAGATGTCTAATAAATCAGGGAGCAAACTATTTTTCATGGCCAAATCGATCTAAATCTTTAAAATAAAACAATCCAAAAACGGCCACTAAAACCAAATGGACAATCCAAGGTCCTTTATGAGTTAATGTACCCGTCTGTAACATACCGTGTAAATGAAATACCACAAATACTTGAAAGGCTAACAAGATTAAATAAATCTGTTTAAACATTCCTCGATATTCAAAATGCTTCCATAGCACAAGCGACAGCGCTCCTACAGCAGCTGCAAGTAAGCCATACATTCTGATTAAATGTAGACTCTCATCCGTATACTCCTTTAGGAATAAAAACTCAGGTTTAGCTAACAAAATAATAGCCCCCAAAAGTTCGATTATTCCATGTATTAATAATGCTTTATTCATCAGTTATGTATTCTCCAAAGGTACATATTACTGAAAGACAAATTGCTAATAGATTGTCGAAAACGAATCATTATTAATCATTACTTTTATAGCTCGACATCACGATGAATAATACAAAGAGAACAGAAAAAGAGCAGAACATTCTAAAAGCGGCAGAGCACGTTTTTGGTGAGGTGGGTTTTCGAAACGCAAAAATGGAGGATGTTGCGGCAGAAGCAGGAATCACCAAAGTAACCCTATACAGTTATTTCAAGAGTAAGGAGAACTTATACCTTGGCGTCACCTATAAAGCCTTAATGTTGTTAATCGATTTATATTATGAAACGATTAACAAGCATCGAAACAAGCAAGGAATCGATGGTTCGATCGCCTTAATGGAAGCCTTTATGACTTTTTGTGAGTCGAATTATCTTTATTCTGAAACCTTATTAGATTATTTTTCAATGGTGCGTTCAACTTCTCAAGGGAAGGATGAAAGTAAATTAACTACAGCCATAAAGGATAGTTTATACTATACTAAGCTCCAAGACATCCAAAATCGTCCCTTTAAACTTTCTGCTCAAGAAATAAAAAGAGGTCAAGATGATGGGAGCATCTTAGCTAAATATGACCCCATGTTATTAACCCTTCAGGGTTGGACAGTTTGTTTAGGATACATAAAATTGATTGCATCAAATGGCAATAATGCTTCACCTATTTTTAATGTGCAGCTATCAGATCTTAAAAAAATGCAACTAGACCTAAACCGGGAGTTACTGTCTAATCGCAGTATTATGTAGCACTTTATGCTGATTAGATTGAAGAGATATCTTTTTCCAATTTGCATATACTCACTGCTATGCTTCACATTTTTGCCCAGTACTCTTTCGTGCCAATCAAGCTTTAGCATACCCTTTCCGAAACTAAAAGACTTAGCGGTTGATTCGCTTAATAGACTGCTAGTGCTGGATGACAATCATCAGTTATTTTTACTCCAAGGAATCGATAAAACCCCGCTTGAAAACCCTCACCAATTAAGAGGGTTTAGTCAAACAAAGCAAAGCATATTTGGATATAATGATGTTCAGATTTTTCAATGGCGCTCAAGTCTTAAAAACTGGCAACTAATCCACACATATGAGGACCAAAAAATCGAATCTTTACACAGTGCTCAGCAGTCCCCAATGCTTAGCATCCACGATGAGTATATTTGCATAGATCACGAGGTTTGCTTTCGAAAGACTGATGACCAGTCTGCATTAATGGACTACAGCTATCAGTATATGAACGGCCAATGGTACGCATATAATGATGACCACTTAATGAAAATATGTGATGAAATAGGACATTACTATTTACCAGATTCTATACTTAGTATAATGCCCACTCAGGCAGGTCTAGCCGTACTTTCAGTCAGTGGTCTTTATGAGGTAAATGACAGCTACTTAAACAAGATTAATCTTGGACAAGATAGCAGTTGGTATCCGCTTAAGCATGCATTAGCCTTAGACAATCAATTACTGGTGAGTAATGGCACAAAATCCTATACTATCAATCATTTATACCAAGTCACGAAATTGGACTACCACATAAATGATGTAAAGAAGTCTGTGTATCAGGACCAGCAACTCTTTGCAGTAAACAATCAAACCATAGAAATATATCATGCTATGGCTAATCCTCCTATTTGGCCATCAATTATCAAGCATAAAGGCTCAAGTCTAAAACCAACAAAAAAGCTTGCTTTATCAAAAGGTGATCAATCACTTATTGTGCAGCTTTCAACTACAGACTGGCAGAACAAACAACAAATTTATACTTACCAACTAGAAGGAATACACTCAAATTGGAAGTCATTTAATATTAATGAAGCCCTTGTCATTCCACTCAATGGAACCAACGACATCAAACTGCATGTGAAGCGACAAATTGGTGATCAGCAATTTACGCAACGAGATATTTTAAATATTGACTTGGACATTAATGAAATGCCAAGCTGGATTAAATATATGGCTACGGGTTTATTATTGGCTTTATTAATCAGCCTTTTTTCCTATTTGAGTTTACAAAATTACAAGCGAAAGTTTAGCCTATTAAAAGAACAGCTAAGGATGCAACAAACGCTGCAGGAGGAGCAAAATAAAGTACGCCAACTGCAAATGAATCCTCACTTTCTCTACAATGCCTTAAATAGCATTAATGGACTCATTGCATTGAACGAAAATAAAAAAGCCAGAAAATATCTGAATGAGTTTAGCCAGTTGATGCGGGCACAATTAAATCAAAAAGCATCCTCTTCAGTATCCATAGAACATGAAGTTAATCTGCTAAAAAAATATTTGTCTTTAGAGCAACTTTGTCATCAAGATAAGTTTGATTTCGAGATTGACTATTCAACTGAAATAGCGAAAAACACCATGATCCCAGGGATGTTAGTACAACCATTTGCAGAGAATGCGGTCAAACATGGTATGCGATGGAAAGAAGATAAAGGACGGATAAATATTAGCTTTAAACCAGAAGGAAATCATTTAGTATGTACCATCGAAGATGATGGTGTGGGTCGCAAAATATCCCAATCAAAAAAAGATGATGCACATGAATCTGTAGCGATTAATTTTATTAAAGAACGATTAGCTAATTACTTCAGATTCAAATCAGAAAACGAAATTATTTCATTTGAAGACAAAGAAAAAAATGGTGCGCCTACGGGTACCATTGTTCGAATCTTATTACCTATATTAGGGTCTAATGAATAACATCTTATCCGCCATTATCGTTGACGATATGCCTCTGGCTATAGCTAGTTTAAAAGCAGAACTAGAAGACCATTGTCCCAATATTAAGGTCATTAATACGGCAAACGGAGTTTTAGAAGCCGCAAGATTATTAAAAAACGTCCAACCAGATATCCTTTTTTTAGACATTCAGATGAATGATGGAGATGGATTCGACTTACTAGATATTATAGATCACAGTTGGATCAAAGTGATTTTTACAACGGGTTCGAAAGAATATGCGATTAAAGCTTTTCAATATACGGCACTGGATTATCTACTTAAACCGATCGACCCAGACAGACTAAAAGAAGCGGTAGATAAGGCTAATAAAACCGAGGAACAACCAAAGGAAATTATTAAGCTACAGGATGGCTTGGCACCAGTAAGAAAAACCATCATTCTACATACTCAGGAAGAAGTAAGGATTGTAAAAATAGACCAAATTGTAAGATGTGAATCGTCCAACAATTATACTGTTTTTTATTTCGATGATGACACCAAACTACTGGTTTCAAAAACACTTAAAGAGTATGAAAAGATGTTGCCAAATACCTTTTTAAGAGTCCATCAATCACACCTGGTCAATATCCAATTTATCAAGTCATTTGTGAAGAGTGAAGGTGGCTACATCTTACTAAAAAATACCCAGCATGTCCCAGTTTCAGTTAGAAAACGTGCGGAACTTATGGAGGCATTAGATAAATTAAATTAAAGAACAAAAAATATTTATGAAACAACTATTCATCTTGATCTTGATGATCAGCAATACAAATGTATTTTGTCAATCATACTTTGCGGAAAAACATACAAATGTTGAATATCTTGGTTTTGGGCAAAAGGAATTTTTAAGCAAATACACATCCTTTAGTGTCAAAGTAAAAGATGATGTAAACATTGATCAGCAGAATATTTCAACAGCAGAAGAATCTTACATTTCCTCAGCTATCCAAATTGAAGGTCTTGAACAAGTAGCAAATGGAGGAGACTTAAGCTTTCTGATTGAGTTTAAAAAGTTGAAAATTGATCATTCTACAAAATTAAAAGATGAGAGCTATGATTATTTCGACCAATTAGTTTCGGAGTTTATCATTCAATATAATAGCCAATTTGATTATAAGTACTCCATTATTGACAATAAAACAGATAAAACCATTGTCAAAGGAAAACCAAGTTATGCTGGAACTTTCCGTAAACAAGAAGTAGGACCATTTCAGGGTGGGGATAATTGTCAGTGGTGGCTAGATACATTTCATGATAATCATATGCATAGTGTGGTTGAAGATGCCTATAACTTCGCGATCAGAGACATCCAATTAGACTTATTAAAACGTGAAGGCTATACATTAAAGAGTGATTATGCTACCTTTTATTATGCTCCAAAAGAACAAAAACAAAGCTACCCAAGATGGACAGAAGCCCTTGATTTAGCTGAAAAAGTTGCCGAAAATATTTCTTATCAATCCTTGGATTATGCAAAAGAATTGGCAGCAAAACCAATAGCTATTTGGGAAGATTTACTAGCAAATACACCTTCTACAGAGAAAGCCATAAGGTATCACTTACTAGACAATTTAACAACTATACATTTCTGGCTAGAAAACTTTGAAACATCGAAGTCATATGCCCTAAAAATTGTTGAAAATGGTTACAAAAACAAAAAGGGAAAAGATTGGTTGCTCAAAATTTCCGAAATAACCACAGACTTAAAACTAGGAAAAATTAGCAGCAATCACTCTGATAAAATTTTAGCCAATAATACAATTTTTGAATGGCTACCCAAAAGCAAAGAAAGAGAAGAAGCCATTGCTAACAACGAACTGACACAACTTGTCGAGTTTAATCAGTTTACCAACAAAAAAGAACATACGCAATTTACTGAAGGGACCATAGTTTTTGAAGATGGCAGAAAACAAAGCGGATTATTCGCTTATTTTTCTCCGAGATCCAACGGAAACCATCCTCTATTTTTCGGGAAAAATAAATTAAAATTATGCCTTATGAAACGTGGATTAGTCTATACAATAAAACCTAATTACGAAGTGATAGATTCTATCTTTATTGGTGATAAATCATATGCTAAAAAAAACATCTCTATTGGTCCATGGACCGCTTACAATGCAATAACCTTTTTAGAGCATAGCACTGAAAAAAGTGATTTAATTAGCTATTTCACTAAAGATGAAGAATACAACATTGCGTTTACTCATTTAGATGATATTGCAAATCTCGTTTCTGATATAGATGAAACTTTGACAGGAGAAGATAATATTAACGCAGTCTTAAAATATCTTATTTATCATCATGAAAACGAGAGATATTACAGATTAGAAGAGAACCCTGGAACGAGTAAACGTTTTGCTATTGCTTATCCATTTGAAGATTGCGAAACCTTGTATGAAGAAATTACATCATCTGACTTAACTAATGTAAATATTAGAGATTACTTAATTTCCAAAATCAACGAATATCAAGCTTGTAAAGAATAAAAAAAAAGAGCAGGTAGGTAACCTGCTCTTTCTGCTTTGATAAAACACTATATGGTACAGCCGCTTTTATAAGTTAGTACTTTAACAGCGACCGTTTGATTAGGCATCCTAGTGATGTACACTGGAAAATCAACATCTACCTTTACTTTTCTAATTCTCCCAAATTCATCTTCAACAAAGGTGGATTGATTTAAGAAGCTTACTTTTTCTGGCTTACTACTTAACATATTGAGTAGTATTTGATAAACTTCCATCACTTCAGTTCCTTGTAGTTCAGCTAAAACTTCAAACTGGAATTGCTTATCTTTTTCTTTAAAAGTGTGCCCTTCCGTAAATTTCTGAACTACTCCTACTGTAGTAGACCCCATAATCGTATCAGGTGCTGCCTGACTTGTAAAATTATTTTTCATCCATGACTCTAAAGGATAAGAAATGTCAATATCCTCACATGTAAATTCGTCTATTTCATCTGGCAATGGAAGGTCAGTTAGGAAGCCATTAAAGACATACCCTATCTCTCCATCGTGCTCAATTAATATCCATCTTCCATCTATCCAATCTACTCTTTCTTCATACCCAAGTTCATTTTCATCATTGACTAACATCACTTGTTCTCCAAAGGGTATGGTTTTAATAACTTGGCCTTGTCCTCCAGGTACTGTCCGCATATTGAGTCCTGAAGTAGCAGAAACGTTTAGAAAACTTTGTGGGTTATTAGCAAATGCTATACTTCCTGTTAAAAATAAACTTAGCATCATTAAGCTTTTGAATGTCGTTTTCATAATCAAAGGTTTTAATAGTTGAATAATTATTATACCTCAAAGTTGCGACACCAAACAGCCGAATGCCCAGTGGATAGGCATTGGGATAGTATGACTTAGAATTTGATAGTTTTTAACTAGAATTTGATGTTAAGGGCTTTTGTCAATTGTTCAAATTCGGAAGTAATCATAGCCGTTGCACCCCATAACACTTCATTTTTTAAGGCATAATATGGGCTATCCTTAAATTTCATTCCTCGAATACTAAAATCTCTAATCGATTTGGAAAGAAACAATTCGGATAGTGGAACATCAATCACATAATCCACTTCAGAAGGATCTGGATTCAATGTAGGAAGGTGTGGAATATAGGCAATGTAAGGATAGATTATAAATCCACTAACAAAAACATACAATGGACTTAAAGCTCCTAATAGTTTAATGTGCTTAGGATCAATGCCGATTTCTTCTTCACACTCTCTAATAGCGCAAGCTGCGCTATTTAAATCTGTAGGTTCTTGCTTTCCACCAGGAAAACTGATTTGACCTTTATGCTTGTCACCTTCATACTTAGAAGCCCGCTTGATGTAAAGAGTGGACCAATTACCTAGCTCATTTTTATATAGAGTCAGTAATATAGCGGAAGGTGTTGCTTCTTCAGGTACTGCTCTGTACTTTTCGGAAAACATGGGTGACATCAGCTTTTGTGCTTCCCAGCCAGGTAAAGACTTAGTAACTAAAGCCGCTTGAATGAGTTGTATTTCTTTAGGGTAGGTTTTATCCATTAATTAGACAATCCCTACTTGTTAGATTTGTTTAGGTAGTTTTCAATGGCCATAGACATTGAAGGTACACCTTCAGCAGGGGCTGCTATGTTAATGGTTAAGCCACGATCCAATACTTCCTTACTGGTTGTTTTCCCATAAATCGCCATACGCGTTTTATTTTGCTTAAAATCTGGGAAATTCTCGTACAGTGAAGTAATACCTAAAGGACTAAAGAAAACTAGAATATCATAGGTGATATCCTTTAAATCAGACAAATCAGAACTTACTGTTTTGTACATCATTAATTCTTTAAAATCAATGTCGTTTTCTGATAAATACTTCACAACATTTTTTGCTCCAAGATTGGAACAAGGAAGAAGAAACTTCTCAGCTTCTTTATGTTTCTGAAAAGAAGCATGCAGATCTTCGATTTTTCGCTGACCCACAAATACCTTTCGCTTTCGATAAACTATAAACTTTTGAAGGTAATTTGCTATGGTCTCTGTGAGGCAAAAATACTTGGTCGACTGAGACATTTGTACTCTCATTTCTTTTGTGAGACGAAAGAAATGTTCAATAGCATTTTTAGAAGTAAAAATAATAGAAGTGAATTCGTCAGGACGTGTCCTGTTACGTCTAAACTCTTTTTCTGTAACACCCTCTACATGTATAAAAGGCCTCCAATCGATCTTAATATTCCACTTTTTTTCAAGCTCAAAATAAACTGATCGCTCTGGTTTAGGTTGAGAGATGAGAATAGACTCTATCTTATCATAACTCTCTTTGTGCTCACTTTTCGTACTTGTAGCCATATAATATCCTATTATCAGAAATTTAAATGATCAACTACAACCTTATATATTATAATTACAGGTGCTATTTCAGTCGCGCAAAGATACAATAAAAAAAAGAATACGTTATTTGAGAACAAATAGGTATGAGACAAAATGGTTCTTCCATACCTAAAAACATAGGATAAACTTATGATTATCAAGGCTGTAACGAGGAAGACTGTTCTGATAAAATCTGGGCCGTAATGGATAAAAAAATTAAATATCGTTAGTACTATTCCAATCATACCAAGGATGGATATACTTAAGGTCAGGTAGAAATTTATGATTTTCTTTAAACTTGGATATACCCATTTTATAAAGCTTAAAAGACAGTACTTTAATACGTACAAGCCAGCCATCACCAGAAAAAGCAGTATAAAATTTAAAAACGTTTGTTGGCTTGCCTCCGTCTGCGCACTTAAAACAAGTAGCGAAAAATTGAAAATACAATTACAAACTAAAAGTAAGCTAGCCGGTGATAATCCTTCTCGCTCATCTCGATGAAAAATAAGTAAATGGTTATCGTTAATCAGCGCTCTAAACTTCTTACCGATTATATCACGATTTATACCTAAAGCAATAGCAATCAAGGCCACCATCAGTATAATCGCCCATAAACCCAAGTGCTTTCTAAAAAAATCTAAGGGCGTCTCATCCGAATCGGTAATACTTTTATCGACAAGTTGATTCTTTCGAATAGGTATGTGATTTACTTCAAATGGATTTTCTTCATCCAATTCTGATGCTGCTTCCGCAACACTTAAATTAGCCAGATCTTCTTCTTGACCATAATCAGAAGGCACAATATTTAAGCTATCACCATCAGTTCTGTATACATCAAAAACATTATTAAGTAGCCGCTGATTAAGACTATCCTGAGCTACTCCTGTGTTTAAAATACTCAACCAGGAGATGAGAATAAATAATGCTTGCTTTGAGCGCTTTCTGTACATCGCCACAAAGCTACAACTAATGATGAATTCACCATGATAAGTTGAAACACAATTGATTCCTAAATGAGCTGTTAATGCACTGTTAATCAAAAAAACAATAATTTACTCCCACCATTTATTATCGTAATTTTAGGTATGTCCAACAGTACAATTAGAAGAATATTGGTCTTAGGAGGTCTTGCCATTGTAGGGATTATCTTTATCCAATCCTATCTATTTTACAAGACCTGGAATCAAAAACAACAGGAATTAAATCAAACTATAAACATTGCTTTACGTAAAGTAGCTACTCAAATTGCCAACTACAACGGAGCAAAATTGCCCAAACAAAACCTAATCCAACGACGAGCTTCAAATTTTTACTCGGTTAATATTAATACAGCCATAGATGCAAATGTGTTAGAAGAATACCTAACACAAACCTTTAATGAATACTCAATCAATTCTGATTTTGAATATGGAGTATATGACTGTGCCACAGATGATATGGTTTATGGTAGTTATTGCAGCATGGGCGATGAGGATCGAAAGTCAGCGAGCACCACCCTTCCAAAATTCGATGACCTTATTTATTACTTTGTAGTCTCATTCCCGAACCAAGAGGGCTATGTGATGTCAACTATGAAGCAAACCATTTGGTTTAGTCTTATAGCCTTACTATCCGTGCTCTTTTTTATCTATGCTATTTATGTCATCCTTAGACAAAAGCAACTTACTGACCTCCAAAAGGATTTTATAAATAATATGACGCATGAATTTAAAACACCTATTTCTTCGATAAAAATAGCTTCCGAATTTTTAGCTAGAAATGAGCATATAAAGGATGATAATAAAATGAAACAATACACGCAAATCATCCGAGATCAGAATGAAAGACTCAATAATCAAGTAGAAAAAGTCCTCAACATTGCTAGAGTTGAAGTCGATAATTTTAAACTGAATAAGGAAGAAATTAAACTGAATGAGTTTATCCAAAAAATAATCCAACAAGAAAAAATACAATTCGAAAAACTAGATGGTGCTCTCGTCTTTAAGCCTCTTCCTAACGAGACCACCATCCATGCAGATAGTTTACATTTTGCCAATGTCATTTCGAACATGTTAGATAATGCCAGAAAATACACTACAACTAATCCTCAAGCCACTGTTTCGTTAGAGATAAACAACAAAATGATTAATTTATCTATCAGCGATAATGGTATTGGGATAAGTAAAGAAGAACAAAAAAAGTTGTTTAATAAATTTTATCGAGTACCCACTGGCAATGTACATAATGTCAAAGGTTTCGGTCTAGGATTATTCTACGTACAAAACATTTGTACTTCGCATGGCTGGTCGATCACGGTACAATCTGAGCAAGAAAAAGGATCTCGTTTCACTTTACAAATACCAAATTAATTATGGATTCAAAAGCACACATATTATACATTGAAGATGATGAAGTTTTAGGTTTTGTAACTCGAGACAATCTTGAAATGAATCAATATACCGTCCATCACTG
Organism: Saprospiraceae bacterium; assembly: GCA_020629035.1. GTDB lineage: Bacteria > Bacteroidota > Bacteroidia > Chitinophagales > Saprospiraceae > JAHDDO01. The sequence goes on from JAHDEC010000006.1 coordinate 47,497, forward strand.
CCAAGATGGTGAGGAAGGATTAGCTGCTTTCCAAAAGGGTAAATATGATCTTTGTATCGTGGATGTCATGCTGCCTAAAATGGATGGCTTTAGCTTAGCAACAGAAATAAGAAAGCGAAATCAATCCATTCCTATTCTATTTTTAACGGCTAAATCTTTAAAAGAAGATAGAATTAAAGGACTGCAATTAGGCGCCGATGATTACATCGTAAAACCGTTTTCCATAGAAGAACTAATATTGAAAATAGAAATATTTTTAAAGCGTAAATCTGTGGAAATTAGTAGTCCTCAGGAAACCTTTCAGATCAGTGAATTCAGTTTTGATTTTGCTAACCTACAACTAACGAGAGGAGAAACTGTGCATAATCTTACACAGCGGGAAGCAGAATTACTAAAAATGCTTTGCGCTAATAAGCCGAACATTATAAAAAGAGAACATATCCTAGAACAAATTTGGGGAGAAAACGACTACTTTCTAGGTCGAAGTATGGATGTCTTTATCAGCAGATTACGAAAGTATATGAAATCTGACCCACGCATTAAACTTGAAAATGTGCATGGTGTAGGCTTCCGATTACTGGAAGAAAATGCTTAGTGCTGAAGCTTGTCATCTGAGAAGAAAATTGATCATGATAACTAATGTCTTGGTGGTGGACCTTTCTTATGCTTTCCACGAGTTGATTCACCTTGTACTAGATGATGTATAAATCGCTCAAGTTGTTTTTCCTTTCCTGATGTAACCAACTGTCTCAACTCACTCAAATGCTGACTATTTGCAAGATATATTTGTTCGCTCACTTCCATGATCGAATCAAGTAGACTATCCCTTAATGGTTCCAAAGTAGTTTGATAATATTGACTACTCAAGTCCTTTAAATCCTGATTTAATTTAGCTGTAACTTCTATGTGTTTAGCCTTAGATGCTTTAAACTTGCTAAAGTCTTCTTCATTTAATTCAAAAACCTTTTGGATGTGAGCTTCATCATTGGGTTTATGATGTCCTTTCCCTTTATGACCAAAACCACCTTTTCCCATAAACATACTCATCATTAAACCGAGATTTAGCAAAATCAATAGACCCACAAGCCAGGCTAAAAGTTTTACTTTATTCATGATAGAGTGCTTTTGTAGGTATTAATTGATAACTAGATGCCATTTGCTCAGCGCTTATCTCTGAACGAGCATTAGACATACCAATTAGAACAACATTGGCCGTTAATAAAACTAAAAATGAAGCCGCAATCCCAATCACCATGGCTTTAGAAAAACGCTTGTTTTTCTGAATAGTCGACAATGCAACCTGCTCCATTTTTTTAAATAAAGCACCTGGGGCTTTGACAACATGTGCGTTCTCAAGGGCTGTTAATAATTCATTGGTAAAGTTATTTGTATTCATATGCCTTTTTTCATTAAGTAAATTCCCTCAGTATCGAGATATTTCTTTAAGTTTTGACGTGATCTAAGTAATAAACTTTCCACTGCTTTATAGCTTAACTCCATAATATCTGCTATTTCTTGGATCTTTAGATGCTCCAATTTATTAAGGATTAATGCTTTCTTCTGATTTGCAGGTAGCTCATTAATAGCTCTAAAAATGATGTCCAATTTTTCTTTGCTTTCCATTTGTAAACCTGGGTGCCAAAAATCTGCAGGCTCATAATCCGCACCATCATTTAACTCATTGCGGTGCAGTGAAATTACTTTGCCAGCTCTCTTTTGTCGATGTTTGTATTTTAAAAAATCCTTTGATTTATTGATAGCAATTCGATAGACCCAAGTTTTTATCGATGCTTGATTCCTAAAATTTTCAATGCCAGAAATAGTGGCTAACAATGTATCCTGTATAATCTCTTCAGCATCTTGCTCATCTCTAACATAGCTCATTACCACCGAATAGGTCCAGTCGACAACCAAATGCGAAAGCAACTTTAGCTCACTTGGCTTTTGCTTTTTCAGCCGATCTATATTTAGTAATTCCTGGATATTTAGTGGTTTAAGTATTGAATATATTGCTTAGTCTACAAAAATGGCGAATTCCCTCGCCTTCTAGCTAATTTTATTTTCCTGCCTAATTTTCGATGAGCATAAAAGTAAACTGCCCCATCATCTAAGATAATGGGGCAGTTCTAATAAAACTTTATTTATGTCCTCTTCGTAAATCAAATTTATTGACTGCATCTGAAATTTCGTAACCTAGTCTTAAGCCTTCGGTACAATCCATGCGGATATGGACACCTAGGGGTACTCTAGAAAACGCATTTTCGCTCGCCATGTCTTCTATGGTGCTAAAAGTTCTCGGCTCTCCTAAAAACTCTGTTCTTCCTTCATGACTTCTATCCGTAAAATTGATATCATTTCCGAACTGGTCAATAAAAACTCCACCCGCTGCAGAGGCAAAACATGAGTGTCCTGATGGATATCCTGGGAAAGAAGGATTAGGCCAGTAAACCAATCTAAACAAGTTGGTTTGGAAGCTCGGATCGATGAACGCACGTATATAATTACTTGGTCGCATGACCATATGCTCGTACTTATCAGCCCAAGTCGAAACGGCAGCATCATTCAAAGCAAATCCTAACCTGAGGAATAGTACTAAAGTCTCTTGCAAGTTTAAATCTGCTTGTTCTGTGAGTTGTTTGGCCAATGATACTTGTCTTCCCGGAGGACTCATCATCAAACCTTCCACATCATCTGACCAAAATTCAGCAATCCATAAATCTTCATTTTGTTCTTCCTTAGCGGTATTGTTAACTTCAAGTACTTCTTGCATCTGAGCATAGTAATTACTATTAGGATTTACACTATACTGAACTGGCGCTACACTGGTAGTTTTCTCAGAAGAAATAACAAAGGTTCTTACCTTTCCCCAGTATGGAAATAACGCACGCTCAGGCTCAGCACTGTATGTCCAATATCCATCACCAGTCGGTGGTTCATAACTACTAGGTTGTGGTTCTAGTATTTGTTCTTCAGCTTCTTCGTCTGTCTGACTAAAGGCAATTATTTGCTCAGCAACATAAGCTCCCCAAGCGGTGGAATTCTGTACTTCTTCAGTGCTCAAATCTTCTTGAAATTCGTTTTGTAAGCTTGCTTCCAAAGTAGCTATGCCTGCCTTTGCACCGTTATCGACATTGGTCATAAAGTGATCTAAAACATCGGCATAAACCGCATTAAGCGCAACTTCAATATCAATCTTTTTTCGAGCTCTCCGCTGATCAATTTTTAAATCTTGAAACTTTCTAGAGGTGGTCTCATACGATCGCATAAAAGGAGCCGCAGTCTCATACGCAGCTAGATTTATGTAAGCTATCGCTCTAGCCGTTGCATTTGGTCTCATCCCATAGGCATAACGATCCACCGTAAGGAACAAATCTGCCCACTCAGTGCTGACCTCATGGGTCAGATCAGTTAATTCTATATCTCCTTGGTTTGCTCCGCCAGGACCTCCATTTCCTCCACCTCTTAAGGCTAAAGCATCTTCTGATATTAAGTCAGTTTCTAATTCGTCTGAACAAGATTGTGCAGTAAATAGTAGAACAACTAAAAGGAGCGCCCAATATTTTCTCGTAATCATCATATTTATTTGTTTTAATGGTTAAATAATAATTAACTCTGGTTCATGCCCAAGCATGAGCCTAATAGGATTTTCTATTCATTATTCGGCCGAATAACTATAAGTATGATATAAATGTTTCGAAAAGGCTTCGCGAATTATCGCGATTAAATACTTAGTAGATTAGTTTTTGTATTTCCCTCGCTGACATTAAATATTTTTGTTTTTTTATTCAATTTCGTTTAAAATCCATAGCTTAAAATCTTGAGGATATTGCCTTTCTTTGCCAACACTAATTTGTAAGAAGCCTATATTTACCAAATAAATGAGCAAATATGTCTAACACTATAATCAAGCAAGAACCCATATCACTTTGGAAAAATTTTTCTGATCTAAATGCCGTACCAAGAGCTTCTAAAAAAGAAGAGCGTGTTATCGCTTTTATGATGAACTATGGAATGCAATTAGGCCTAGAAACCACGAAAGACAGTGTTGGGAATGTGATTATAAAAAAGCCTGCTAGTGATGGAATGGAAAACAGACAAACCATCGTGATGCAAAGCCATCTAGATATGGTACATCAGAAAAATGGTGATACTGTATTTGACTTTGATACTGAAGGAATAAAAATGATTATCAAAGACGATTGGGTGCATGCAGAAGGTACTACCCTCGGTGCTGATAACGGAATAGGTGTCGCAACCATTATGGCGCTTTTGGAATCTTCAGACATAGCACATCCTGCTATCGAAGCCTTATTTACAATCGATGAAGAAACGGGGATGACTGGAGCCCTGGGTTTAAAGGGTGGATTGCTCACAGGTTCCATACTTTTAAATCTTGATACGGAAGATGACAATGAACTTACCATAGGCTGTGCTGGAGGGATTGATTTAACAGCCAATGGAACTTACGAGGAAGTCGAAATACCTGCTGATTATACAACGTATAAAGTCATTATTAAAGGGCTAACTGGTGGACATTCAGGAATGGACATACATAAAGGCAGAGGAAACGCTAATAAGCTCATGAATCGTTTCCTCCTAAGACTTGCAAGCCATACTAATCCCATAATCACATTAATCGAAGGAGGTGGTCTTCGCAATGCTATTCCTAGAGAATCTTTCTGTTTAGTATCTGTTAGTGCTGCAGAAAAAGAACTATTAAAAAATCAAGTTGACCAATTCCAGCATATCCTACAACAAGAATATAGCACAACCGACCCGGAAATAAATATGGTTTTAAGCGAAGAATCAAAAGCTAAGTCAGGCGTAAAACCATCAGATTTGATGCAAATGCTAAGGGCCATCTATGCTTGTCCTAATGGAATTTATCGCATGAGTCCAGATATAGCATCATTAGTCCAATCATCTAATAATCTGGCAAAGGTGAGTGTAAATAATGGACAATATGAAATGCTATGTCTAACGAGAAGCTCGGTGGATACCGAAAAAGAAGATGTAGCAAATGCCATAACATCTTCGTTCCAACTTATTGGAGCAAGTGTCCAAACAGGTGGTGCATATCCAGGCTGGACACCAAAACCTCAAGCTCCAATCATTAAATTAATGAGTGAAATTTACGAACAGCTATTCAATGAAAGTCCTCACGTAAATGCATGCCATGCTGGACTTGAATGTGGCATTATAGGAACCAACTATCCAGATATGGATATGATTTCTTTTGGTCCTAACATCAGAGGCGCCCATAGTCCAGATGAAAAAGTACAAATTAGCTCAGTACAGAAGTTTTGGAAATATTTATTGGAGGTGCTTAAAAATATTCCTGCAAAATAGCCTAAGCTCAGTGAGTACCATTCACCACATACTTGGCTCCAAATGGCTAGATAACATTTATTCTACTGGGTTTTGTGCTATCTATGGCTAGCTAAAGTAAACTGGATTCCAGCACCAAGGGACAAAGAATGATAATGTTGATTAATGATTCCACTATGTACGTTCGGAGTCCTTTTATAATTCGCCGAAACAAACCAATGGTGCTGATGCATAATTGGCTGAAGCCATTCTAAACCTACATTTAACCCGATCCTATCTGTTAATGTATAACTGAGTTCAGCATTGTTCTCCAAAATCTGATTATTCCCTTCTTCGTCGATGTAATTCGCTTTTCCTTGGTAGTTGTGCAGGAAGGTATAATTCACACCCACTCGTGTCACGAGCTTTGCTTTGCCTACATCAAATTGATATCCGAGCTGTACAGGAATAGTATACAATTTGTGTTTATTGTTGTGTCTTATCGTCCTTTCGTATGTATTAATCACTGTACTAGTATCCATAACAAAGGTGGTATCTTGTTTGTCGACAATAATATATCGAACCTCATCCTTTGGAAGTAGCACCGTATCCTGCCATTGTTCACTATAGTTAAAAAGTTCTTTTACTTCATGGTAGGCTAAACCGGTTTGCAATGAGATACCTGATGTGTGCTGATAACCCAGCAAAAACTGAGTATTCGCGTGATAAATAGCGCTTTCTGTAGCTTCATTAGCTTCCAAAAGATTTAAAAAGGAAGCGTCGGGAGTTTGAAAAGTTCTATTTCTTTTCACAACACCTATGTCTCCTGCTATGGTAACATACCATGGATTTATGCCTGCTAATGTGCTCACTATTTCTTCATCTTTCTCAGTTGCTGTCGCTTTCTTTGCTAATCGATAAGTTGGCACTAGAAAAGGTCCAATTTCTAGGCCTGGTAACATAGAAATGCTCAATTTTTCGTTAAGACTTGCTCTGGCCGATCTTGGACTAGAATCCCAGGTTTTATGCTCTGCCGCTTCCTTAAGGCCTGAGCTATTAAGTTGATTTTGTGTTTGTATGGGAGGTGTTTGACGAAGCGCAAGTTGCTTGTTTTCCTCCATTAGATTAGCTTTTCCTGAAGTGCTCAGTCGATCAGACTCAATGCTTGTCTCAAGTGGCATTTCTGATTTTGTTTCTGAATTTCCTGGTACACTTAATTTAGTTTTAGTTTTAGTTTTGGTTTTGGTTTTGGTTTTGGAGTCTACTCTTTCTATTTCGTTTGCTTGTTTATTAATTGCTGGCTTAGGGATATTTACCTTATTATCTTTTACTAAGGCATCTTTAGTATTTTTTTGTGTTTGATCAATGTTGTTGCTCGCTTGATTGGCTAGTTGCTCGTTTATTATGGTTTGCTCATTATTAATGGATGTTGATTGACTAGTGGTTAGGTCTGTTGGTTTTTGATGCTGAGTATAGTTCCACCATCCCAAACCTATCAGTAGGAATAAGAGGGGAATTAAAAACCACTTCCAAACTGGCTTTTTCTTTGTCGGATTTAAATCCTGCTTTAAACCTTCTAAAAGATCCTCCTTATCCCAATCGACAGTATGATTTTTTAGTTTATTCCTGATATGTTCTTCTGAATTCATCTTCATGATATCTCCTTAAGTACTTAACTTGGTTTGCTTATAATATTGGTTTTCATATTGGCCCATGGATTCACTGGCAGTTATCATATTTCTTAGCATCTGCTTTGCTCTACTTAATTGTGATCGAGAAGCACTGGCTGTTATATCTAGCATCTCTCCTATTTCCTTGTGGCTGTAACCTTCTACTACCTTTAGGTTAAAGATGATTCTACAACCTTCTGGAAGTTGTTGAATAAGTTTGATAATATCTTCTGCCTCTAATAGTTCGATCGCAGAAGTCTCTGCTGATAATTCAGCGGTTGCTATTTCATCGCCATCATAGTCCAGGCGTTTGTTTTTATGATAGAAAGCGTACGATTTATTGATTAATATTCTTCGTAGCCAGGCACCTAGTGCTCCTTTATTTTCATCATATTGATCAATCTTCTTAAAAAATATTAGAAAGGTTTCCTGGACTAAATCCTTAGCTGAATTTATATCACTTGCATACCGAATCGCGATCGACATCATTTCATCAGCAAAAAGCAGGTACAGCTCTTTTTGAGCTGCCCACTCTTGCTTTTTACAACTTGCTATTAACTTTTTTATGTTCTTTTTCTTGGTCAATGTCGGATCACCATTCGTTCATTATTTTGTATCAATACTTCGTGCCAGACGTTTAGCTATCTACTGTACAATTATGTTAGTAGGTAAGCTGTAAGTCATATCGAATTTAAAAATCCTAGTATTTCTATTCTCTGGAAAAGTAGCCGGATCTTCTGGATCAAGCGCAATTCCATACACAAAGGAAAAGCTTCCGTTCTCATTAATTTTAATGTCACTCTGAACTATATTTCCTGGTATTTCGAGGGTACTTTCTAGATTTAAATCTAGATCCAAAATCGAAAAGAGCATATTTAAACCAGTTTCAGGTTCCGTTTGAATTAGACAAATTCGCTCATCATTGATTTCCAGAAATGGCGCCCAACGTTCACCCGCATCAAATAAAAACGAATTAACCACATTCCCATCTAAATCAATTAGCGCAATATAAGTAGGTCTTTCAGGGTCAAAGAAAGTAGAAACTCTACCAGTAATATAAATACCTTGACCAGGAACATATTTAAGATCACTAACCAGATAATCATCATATTCATTAGCCCAGATAATGTTTAAATCATTGTCTAGCAAGCTAAGATTTTTCTTGTTCGAACTTGCTGAGCAGATATACTGACCACTTTCCGTAATACTTAGATTTGTAGGAGACGTACCATTTGTACTCAGGATTACCTCATGCATTAATCCATCAGTAAGATGTATTTTTTTCAGTGTCATGGTAACCGCATCTACATCGTATACTAACAATCCAAAAGTTTCATCATTCTCCAGTTCGGCATCATAAATTAAACCTTTGGTGTCCAATTCGTAGGCACCTAGTAAGGTGAAATCAAAGTCATAAATCTCTAATTGAACAGCTATGCTTGGATCGTAGTTTTGGAAATCGTTGTCCGTATGGAATCTGTAAATTTTATCGTTATGCATTCGGACTATACCGTAGTTGTCATCATCATAGGAAAGCATAATCATCGCATCTAGTGTGCCATCCTTACTTACTTTTAGCATTCTATTATTAGACACAGCAATATAATCTCCGTTGTCTTGCATATACAATTCATAATACCAACCATCCTCTTCAAAAGACTTCATATCACAAATCCATGCATCAGTAAGCATAAATTCTCCATTTACATCCTCAGTATCTATTATTTCAGTTTGATCTATGTCTCCACAACTTGCGATAATAAACAATAAACAAATCGGTACGATCAACCTTAATAAAGGGTTCACCTTATATTTTGCATTTTTCATTTTTTCTCTTTTAATTAATTCTAATAATTGTTGTTTGAAAGAAATTAGAACTTGTATACACTTTCTAAACATACTATTCACGAATTAGCTAAAACGCTTGAAAGGTTTTAAAAAAAAAGTATTTTTTCTGAGTTTAGCACGCTTTTGGGAGACAATATAGCTAAATGCTGTTTGATTAAAAGTTTTGTATCCCAAGAGAAGGACAGGCATTTTTAGGCCTAGCTCACTATAACATGATTAATTCACTAAGCCCATTATACCCAGATGAGTCCTTCTTCTTGATCTCCAATAGAAACTGCTTCTTGTGCTTGATATCTAAGCCCCGAAACCAAAGCTAGACAGGCATCAAATTGGTGCCAATTGCTAATGCAATTAATTGGACATTTAAGTATTTCCTCTAGAAGTTGTATTTGTGTCGGACTTGGTTTTTCTTTTTTGTAGTTGACCAATGTTGGTAATAATTGTTGTTGGACGGCTTTCGGGTAAACCTCGATACTTGGAATCCCTAAACTATCTTTTAGTTTGATAGCTCTTGCGGTTAAACCACCAATAAACATAGGAGACATGGCTTTTAAGGCTTGATCACATGTTCGGTAAAAGTAGTTATCCGAATCGCCTTGGGTATAGACTTTAGGTAAACTTAGCGGCGCATCTATAGCCAGTAAGCTAGGTTTATACTTTATGCAAGTCTGTTGTATAAATAGGTCGGCATCCTGCTTTTTTATAGACTGTTCTATGCATAACGCTTCTTTATGTATGAAGGCTATCGCAGTTGTACCTGCCAGCTTACTACCGTAATCTATACCGAAGACCATTAGACTCGCAAGCTTGACAAACCACCATCTACTCCTAAGATTTGACCACTAATCCAACTGGACTCCTCGCTTAATAAGAACGCTGCAGCTTGAGCCACGTCTTCTGCCATCCCTATTTTCTTTAGTGGATGTCGTTGAGCCGATCGCTCTTTGCGTTCATCATTACTCAAAATATCTGCCGCAAGAGGTGTGTCTGTTATGGACGGCGCAATACCATTTACTCTGATGGTCGGTGCCCATTCGGCAGCTAATGATCGCACTAATCCCTCGATCGCTCCTTTGGCCATAGCGATCGAACTGTGAAACGGCATCCCTTGTTGGACAGCCACGGTGCTAAAAAGAACTACCGAAGGATTATTTCCTTTCTTGAGGGATCGATAGCACTGCTTGAGCACCTTTACAGCTCCCATGACATTGATCTCAAAATCTTCCTGAAAATGCTCTTCCTTTAAGGAATGAAATGGTTTTAATCGAATCGTTCCGGGTAGATAAGCTAAACCATCAATGCTATCTGGAAGCTTATCCATATCTAGCATATCATTATTAACATCCGTTTGTATGTAGTTTACTCCTGCTATAATTTCACCAGGATTTCTACTTATGCAAAACACTTGGTTTTCTTTTGCAAGTAGGCTGGTTAAGGCTTCGCCTATTCCTTTAGTACCTCCTATTATCACTATATTTTTCGACATAATAATCAAACATGAATACTAGCGAATGGTTTAATGATTTGGCTAGATAAATTGGGCTTATGAATATTCAATGCTAAATCCTAATTGACTTAAATCATCCCAGAAACGAGGATAGGATTTAGTAACAACATTGGGTTCCAAAATCGTGATGGTTTGCAGTTTAGCAACTTGACTCAAGGACATAGCCATTCTGTGGTCCTGATAGCTTGGAAATTCGAGGGATTCAGTCTCCTTTGCCTTGCCCTCTTGCATAAAATACTCCTTATTGGACTTAGGAGAAAAGTGAGGTGGCATTTTATATAAGGCCACACCTAATTTAGCAATCTCAGTTTTAATGGCTTGTGTTCGATCAGTTTCTTTATGGGCCAATGTCGATAATCCAGTGTATAAACCTTGAATCCCTAATAAGGCAGTAGAAAGGGACACCGTTTGAAAAATATCTGGACAATCACTGAAATCATAATCAAGCATCGGCGCAGGACTCCCACTCTGCGTTAGCAATAATCCACCCTCTTCAAAACTTGCGTGTACACCTAATTTTTTATAAATCTTAAGGAGCGCTGCATCGCCCTGAATACTATTTTCAGATAAGCCCATAAGTACTAACTCACTCGCTGGAAAAACACTGCATAGACCAAAATAGTAGGATGCCGCACTCCAGTCCGCCTCTACGATGACATCTTTAGTGGCAAACGATTGTGGTTTAATAGCAAATCCTGAAGCTGACCGATCAACCTGTATACCAAAGGACTCTAAAATATGTATGGTCATTTCCACATAGGATTCACTCACCAATTTACCTTTTACCTCGATGTTTAATCCTTGAGCTAAGCTTGGAGCAAGCATAAGCAAGGCAGAAATAAATTGACTACTCACCGAACCATCGATGCTTATTTTACTAGTATTACTTGATTTAGTACTGTCAAACGATATTGGCAAACATCCATCTTCTTCCATATATTCTACTGAAGCCCCTAATGAAATTAGTGCATCTATTAGCGGTTTAATCGGTCGTTGTTTTAAGCGGTCCGAACCAGTGAGGATTTGCTTCCCCTCTTTAAAGGCAAGATAAACAGCCAGAAATCTTGAGGTTGTTCCAGCATGGTGTGCATCATAAATTTCAGCATCACTGCTCAGCAAATTGTTCAGTAGTTGAGTATCGTCACTATCAGGAAGATTTCCAATAACAAACGAGTCTTTTGCCAGTGCTCGAATCAATAAATACCGATTGGCTATTGACTTAGAGGTGGGTAATTGTATACTACCTTTTAATGGACCTTTTGGAGCCCTTAATCTTAGCTGCTTCATGCCCAATGAAAGACTACATCTTGGATTAAATCACTGTGTAAACTTTTAGCCACAGGACAGGCTAAGGCCACCTTTTCGATCATTTTTTTATTGTGATCATCGTAATCCATTTCTGGCATATGCAAATGCACTTCAACCTTCTCGATGCGTCGAGGATTGGAAGCCATATGCTTTTTGATAGATACGGTAGTACCTTCTATATTTAAACTATGCTTGTCTGCATAAATACCCATGATGGTTAGCATACAACTCCCTAAGGCTGTAGCCACCAAGTCGGTTGGAGAAAAAGCATTGCCCTGTCCATTGTTGTCTGTGGGAGCATCCGTGATAATCTCTTGCGTGGATCTCAAATGGATAGCTTCAGTGCGCAATCCTCCTTTATATTTTATGCTAGACGTCATCTTTTTTGGTTTTATTTTTATCAAATGCTCTGGCTTCACGTTCTAAACGTTGTACTTCTGCATATTCATCGTAACGTTTAATAATCGCTTTTACCAATCTGTGTCTAACTACATCCTCAGCAGTCAACTTTACATGCGAAACTCCTTCAATTCCACTTACAATATCAAGTGCTAGATAGAGACCCGATTTTTGATTTCTAGGCAAATCTATCTGTGATAAATCACCAGTGATGATGCACTTAGCTGTCGGACCTAGTCTAGTTAAAAACATCTTTAATTGCGTGCCTGTCGCATTCTGGGCTTCATCTAAAATGATAAATGCATTATTTAATGTTCTACCTCTCATAAATGCTAAAGGAGCTATTTCAATCGTACGATTGCTCATAAAATGTTCCAACTTATCACCTGGAAGCATGTCATCTAGTGCATCGTATAAAGGTCTTAAGTATGGGTCAATTTTGTCTTTCAAGTCTCCTGGTAAAAATCCAAGATTCTCCCCTGCCTCCACAGCTGGTCTTGTTAATATTATTTTCTTGACTAGTCGATTTTTAAGGGCGCGTACCGCAAGTGCAACAGCCGTATAGGTTTTTCCAGTTCCCGCAGGACCAATAGCAAATAGAATATCATTTGCTTCACTTTGCTCAACCATCTTTTTCTGGTTGCGTGTCCTTGCTTTTATGGCTTTGCCGTTGCGACCATGTACAATGGCTTTCTCACTTATTCCATTGACTTCCTCTAAGTCTATAACGTAGTTTCCTTTTAATATGGATTTTACTTTTTCATTGCTTAATTCCTTTTCATCCTTTAGCGTCTTGACCATCCTTTCAAAGGAAGTTTTAGCTTGTTGGGTAAATTTCTTTTCACCAGTAATTTTAATATTATTACCACGAGAGGTAATGGTGATTTCTGGGTAAGCTTCTTTAAGTAATTTTAGTTTTGAATCTTTTTCGCCTAGTAAATCCAATGGATTTACATCCTGAATAGTTAAAATAATTTCGCTCAATAGATATGTTAGGTTTGTTAAAAATTAATGTCTGTTGTGCAAGTACAACGAAAATAAGGAATGAAAAGGTGCCATCAGGGATTTAATATGAAATTATTAACAGCTATATATTAACTTTTTTTCAACTATGAACTACTTTAGTGCTTTGAAACATCGGAGCGCTGACTCCATCTGTATTGAAAAACTAGTTAATGCAAAACATTAGTATTACTACTGACTTAGGCTTAAAGGATAACTATGCAGCTATTCTTAAAGCAAAAATAATATCAAAATCACCTGATGTAAGGCTAATTGATATTTCTAATAATGTCAATCCTTTTGATATTCTGAGTGCAGCTAATCTGGTTAAAAACAGCTACCAACATTTTCCCGCTGGCACAGTCCATGTAATACTTGTCCATAACTACTATGATTTTAACGCAGAGTTACTTCTGTTTAAATTTGATGAGCACTATTTTATCTGTCCTAATAATGGCTTGCCAGGACTTATGTTTAACTCGATAAATGCCGATGCTTGCCAACTAATTAAGCTAGACAAAGATCGATCAACTATGCTGATCTTCGATAAAGTATCTCACGCTATTGCTTGTTTAGTCAATAATCTGCATGAAGAAATTGGCCCCAAGGCGTCTAGCATTGAGGAGAAAATGTGGGTCCAGCCTGTAGTCACGAAAAATGAAATCCGCGCCACTATCATAGATATCGATCGATTCGATAATGTGATTACGAATGTAGATAAATCTACCTTCGAGCGCATTGGTAAAAACAGAGGGTTTGAGCTATATTACAAACACGATGATCCATTAGATCAAATTGCCAAAAACTATTCTGATGTCCAAATTGGTGATCCTGTTTGTTTATTTAACGAGGCTGGGCTATTAGAGATTTCCATAAATATGGGTAAGGCTGCCACCCTGTTTGGATTAAGGAAAAACGAAACCATCCAGATTCATTTTAATGAGCCTACATAATACAACGCCATGATTAATCGAATAGTTTGCATGAAATTTCAGCCACAACATGTGGAGGATTTTAAACAATTATTTGATGAACGAAAAGAAAAAATTAAAAACTCACCAGGCTGTCATGGCGTAAAGCTTCTACAAGATATCCATGATACTACCCTCTTCTTTACCTATAGCTTCTGGGAATCCGAAGATGATCTAAACAACTATCGACATTCCGCTTTTTTTGCTGCCACTTGGAAAAAAACAAAAGCTATGATGGATGGGAAAGCAAAAGCTTGGTCCACCAACATTGAAAATGAAGCAAGCTAAACAAGAATATGGTTTACATTTGTGATTAAATGAGTGTTAACTATCCTATATCCGTTAGTGAAGATTGGAGTGTCTTGCAAGCACAAATTGCTCAGCTAAATCCTGATAAAATCTTTGTGCTTGTTGACGAAAACTCCCATAAAGATTGTTACCCTATTCTTAGCTCCAATCTTGCACTGGATTTTATTACCATTGTTATTCAATCTGGAGAGACAAATAAGAACATCGATACTTGTCAAAAGATTTGGACTGCACTGCTGGAGGCTGAGGCAAGTCGCAAGTCGCTTATACTAAATCTAGGTGGTGGCGTCATAGGAGATATGGGTGGTTTTTGTGCTGCAAGCTTTAAACGAGGTATCCCCTTTATTCAGATTCCAACGACTTTACTATCTATGGTTGATGCTTCGGTAGGTAGCAAACTGGGTATCGATATGCTGGGGTTGAAAAATGTTGTCGGACTGTTCGCAGACCCTCAGGCCGTATTTGTATATAGTCCTTTTTTAAAAACCTTAGCTCACCGAGAACTCAGGAGTGGTTTTGCAGAAGTTATAAAACACGCATTAATTTTTGATGAAGACTATTGGTGCCAAATAAAATCAATCAAGACATTAAGTAAGGATATTGCTTGGGGACCCATCATCCAACGAAGTATTGATATAAAATCTAATGTGGTATCCGAGGATCCTTTAGAGAAAGGCCTTCGGAAGATATTAAACTTTGGTCATACGGTAGGACATGCTTTAGAAAGTCATTATTTAGATGCACCAAGCTCTTTATTGCATGGTGAGGCCATTGCGATTGGGATGATAATTGAGACAAGTCTTGCTAAGGACAAAAGAATGCTGTCCGCTCCCCAATTGGAAGAAATATCCAATTTTATATGTTCGTTCTATAGTGATATAATCAGAACACTTCCAGCGTTAAACCAACTATCAAATGCATTAAAGCAGGATAAAAAGAATGAAGGCCAAGGTCTATTGTTTTCTTTACTAACTAACATCGGAAGTTGTGATTATAATGTTTTAACTAATCTGAAAGAGCTTCAGAGCTCACTAGATTGGTTCAACAATCACTTAGTTCCGAAATTTGAATAAACGAACAACAAATTTAGTTTTTTATCTATGCTGGATCAGTGTAGCCTGCATCCAAGCTATCTACTTTCCTCTCCTTGGTGACGAAGCTTATTATTGGGAATATTCAAGATCATTAGATGTAGCCTATTTTGATCATCCACCCATGATCGCTTGGCTGATCGCATTGAGTAGTTCTATCTTTAAAAGTGCTTTTACTGTTCGACTTTTTGCCATGCTTTCTGTTGTCTTCAGTCTGTATCTCTTGCAAAGGATGGTTCGTCTGTCAAACACAAGTTTTTTCTTGCTAGTTGCAAGCATTCCATTACTTCAAGTAATGTCTAGCTTAGCTATTCCTGATGCACCTTTAATGCTTGCTGCAGTATGCTATTTCTTTTACTTAAAAAAGTTTATTGACAAGCCAGACATAGGGGTGAGTCTTTTGCTTTCTCTAGCGATTGCTTTGCTGATCTACAGCAAATACCATGGTATTCTGTTAATTGCATCTACCCTACTTGCCTACCCTTCACTGCTTAAATCAAAGTATTTTTATGTATGTTTTATCTCAAGTTTATTATTGCTGAGTCCTCATATTTATTGGCAAATAAGCCATAATTTTCCTTCTATTAGTTACCATTTATATGAGCGAGACGAGCTTTCATCCAATGCTAATTTTGGGTTGTTTCTTGGTAGTCAAATACTTACCTTAGGTCCTATCTTACTCGTCTATCTCCGTTGCTTTAAAGCTATTAATTGGAGAGATGCTTGGCAACGGGTACTTCATTTTTGTATCATTGGAACAATCGGTGTTTTTAGCATTAATGCTATGAACTCCTGGTCGGAAGCTCATTGGACCATAGTGGTTGTTATCCCTATGCTTATTAGTTTGCCTCGTGATTTATCTTTTTCAATATTTGCTAGAAGATCACTATTCGCCTTAATCTTAATGCTTTTCGTTTTCCGAATAAGCCTAAGTGTGCCACTCATTCCTAAGCATTTACTGCCAGCAAAACTGCAATCTTATTATCAGAAAAACCAACATTGGGCAAAAAGCATTCAAGATATAAGTACTGGAGATCGAACCGTCTTTATGAATAGTTATCCAGAAGCTGCACTCTA
Organism: Saprospiraceae bacterium; assembly: GCA_020629035.1. Taxonomy (GTDB): domain Bacteria; phylum Bacteroidota; class Bacteroidia; order Chitinophagales; family Saprospiraceae; genus JAHDDO01. The sequence goes on from JAHDEC010000006.1 coordinate 63,986, forward strand.
TAATTTTTATACTGACGAATCGGCCTACTCTTGGAACGACTTTTATGGAAGAAAAAGCCAGTACAACATCTGGCTTAGTGATCGGCCATTATCAAAAGAATCCGTTACGTTGATTCCTTACGCTGGTTTTAAAACTAAAGAACACTACCTGTTTAATGGTGAAAAACGAGCATTCATTAACTATCCTGATTTCAAGCTCTACCCTTCCGCTGTCTTAGATTTTAAACGAGTTATCATAAATGGAAAGCAACTAAGTGGAAGCATTAAAATTAAAGGTTTAACATCTCAAATGGTAGAAACCAAGCACGCAGACATAGAGATTATTGCTTACCAGCGCGATGGTCAAATTATTAAGTCACAAAGCATTGAAAAACTACATAAAGCAATCAAAGCAGATAATTTAGCCTTTAGCTTAGAAATTCCAGCTAAAGCAACAAGTGTTTCGATAGGTATAAAACAAAAAAATCTGCCTCCTTCGAAAAGAGGCAGATTATATCATCTTGAGGATTATCAGCAAACCTTTAGTAAGCACTAAGGATTGCTTGTCCTTACTTCCAATTATTATTTTGATTCAACAACTTCAGCCTGAAAAAACACTTCTACAACAATAGGATCTGTATTAGCAATAATATCCACTGTTTTACTGACCTCGCCGATATCATCCGTGCTATCATAGGCTACAACGATATAACCAGACTCACCTGGTTTAACCGCTCCTCTTGTCCATTCTAATTCTGTGCATTTACAAGCTGTCACCAGTTCGATTTCCAAATCGGCATCGCCTACGTTTTCGAATTCATACATCATGCGCGTCACTTCACCCTTGGTGACTGGTCCGATATTAATGCTATCGTCCTTAAACTTCATAACAGGTGTTGCACTGGTTGTATCTTGAAATAGCCAATCTGGAAATACTTTGTAAGACTGTCTTCCGCTAGTGCCTGTACTGTTAACTGGTCGAGTAATTTCGATACTGGTAGGACCTTCTAAGATCTTAAACTCAGTACGTCTGTTTACTCTGTGTTGCTCATCTGAACAAAGCTGACCATCTACACAATGATTGATGATTAGTTTTTCACCATATCCTTTAGCTACAATTCTATTAGGATCTAAACCTCTATTTACCAACCATTCTTTCGCAGAATTTGCTCTTCGTTGAGATAGTTTTTCGTTATAACGATCCTTACCACGCGAATCTGTATGCGAAGAAAGTTCGATTTTTAAGGTAGGATACTTAGCCATTAAACCTTCGATTAATCTTAGATCTTGTTCAGCATCTAACAATATTTTATCATCATCGTAATCGTAGTAAATATTGTTCATTCTAATCGGCTGATTGATGGTTACGACCTCTACTACTTCTTTTGGTTTTTCTGGTACTTTAGGTACTGGTTTTGCTTTTAGAGTTACTGATCGGTCAACAGTGAAATCATCGATGATTCCGAATGTATTAAACTCTAGAGAGTCGGGAAAATATCCTTCACGATTAAACACAACTTTATATTTATGTTCTTGCTCTAGTAAGAAATTAAAGGTGTGCGTAGTTGTTTCTGTTTTTTTATCAATGTTGTTTTCAACTATCGATAAGTCAGTCAAGGTTACTGTCGCTCCATTCAGTGGACCATTTTCGTCATTAACTATCGCTTGTAAATCTATAACTAGATCTCGTACATTAATGAAAAATATATCATCACAACAAGTTTCGTTTTCTATTTTTCGTTTGTTATCATAGGCTCTATTAGATACTAGGTATCCTCTATTACCACCAGCAGAAAAACTTAAATACATATCGTCAACAGATGAATTAAAGTTTTTCCCCATATTCATTGCTTCACTCCAAGACACTCCATCCCAAGTAGACTTAAATATATCAAAGCCTCCAATGGTAGGTCTGCCATCTGTACTATAGTATAGATTTCCATCTTGGTAGAAAGGAGTAATTTCATCACCGGGCGTATTAATTACTTCACCCATATTAGTTGGTGTACTGAAATTTCCATCTCCTTTAATATTTGAGTAATACAGATCAAAACCTCCATATCCTCCATCCATATCTGAAGAAAAGATAAGCACCTTGTTGCCGTATAATTCTCCTACGCAAGGGTTTTTAGCAATCCAATCACCATTAACCGTCTCTAATTCTAAAGGTGGCTTCCAACCATCATCTTTAGCATAACTCACGTATAGTTTAGATGATGTTAGGTTTACTCCTTCGATTAATGATCTTGTGAAATACATTTCTTGACCATCCGCTGAGAATGTAGGGTTAGATGTATGGTAGTCTTCCCTGTTTATGGTTTTCTTGAGTGCTTTGGGTTTAGAAAATTTACCATCTGTTTGCGTAGAAGTATAAATTTTCATTTGATAGTCACTTTCTATCTCGCTAAAGTCTAATTTTTTATTCGTTTTGAATGTTGAATAATAGACCGTTCCGTCAGTATATTCAATAGGTCTTGATTCTGCACCTGCGTAGTTTAGATTGCCTGCTGCAGGATTAATATCTACTTCAACATTTTCGGCTAAGCTATTATAGGCGTTAATACCTTCCACTTCGTTTACTGCTATCATTTTAGCTTCTTCATCTTCCGTAAAAGATAAGAACAATGCAAACTGCTCAAGAGCTGCCGCATAGTTACCTGATCGCTTTAAGTTTTGTGCATAAGGTAATCTGAGGTCCATATACTCATTATCTCTTTCTCGTTTAAAGAGACGTTCGTACCACTTTATGGCTTTCTCGTAGTTTCTCAGTTTGAATTGCAAGTTGCATATTACGGGAACTAAATCGTAATTTTTTTCCTCTTTATATGCTTTTTCATACCATTCGGATGCATTGTAAAAGTCTCCTTTTTCCATGCACTCTCCTGCTGTTTCAAGCATCTGAGCTAAGGTATTTGTTTTAACAGGTTGCGCTTGCAGACTAATGGAAGTTAGGCAAACAAATAGTAATATATATATGGATGAATGTTTTATCATTATCATTCTTTTAGACTAATTAATTAAGTATTACAATCTAGGACATAACATCACAGGAGAAACTTTTGGTTTCTTATGGATGAAAATAATTTTGGAAACTCCTAATTCTATGGCACCAAATCCATTGGCTGTGCTAGCAACTCTTGCCATGTTAAAATCAGCAGCTAAACCAAATCTCCAAAGATTCCAATCGATCCCTGTAAGAACCATTAAGTCTTGTGAGTTATTTGCTGTACGTAATCCAAGTCCGCCGTTTAGGTAGATGTCTTTTCCCTTTTGCAATTGATAAGACAACATTCCACTCAAGGTTAAAAAACGGCTAGCCGCACCTTCTCGGCTGAAAAGTATAGCTGGAATAAAAGTTGTTCGCTTGTTTATATCAGAGTAGAATTTAACAAAGGCAGTAAACTCTGGATCTAGTCTTTCTAAATTTTGATTTTCAATACCAATTCTTGGTCTAATCACTTGTTTCATAGAAAGCCCCATTCTTACATCAGCATTTCTACCTGCTGGTGCAGTATAAACTATTCCGAGTCCATAATCACTCACATTATTAGATACTCTTCCAGTTGTAGGGTCAGCACTACTGAAGAAATTGTTAATGATCCCGCTTCCTCCACCTAGGAGAATATTTTCATCTACAAATTCGGCTCTGTTCCTATTACTAAAACTATTTCCAATGTTTCCAAAAGCAAAACCAATGGAAAATACTTGGTGTCTTTTCTTACTCATCGAAATGTGGTAAGCAACACTCGCGGTATATTCTGATCTAACAAAACCAGTAATCCCGGCTCCTAATCGAGCTACATTAACTCCCACAGAAGTCCAGTCTTGTTCTCTGAATGCAATATCTAGGTTATAATCAACCGAACCATTAAGTGAGCGATACTCATCTCCTGATGAAGTGATCCGATTGTCTTGGTCTCTTAAAACAGCACTACCTCTCAATGTACCGTAAAATGAACCGGTCATTGCGGGATTGATTCCCATGGGTGTTAAGTAATCTTGTGTGAAATGGACTAATTGGGCATCTGCCACAATAAAAGATAACATTAAACTGACTACGAATAAATAACGTTTTATCATAATAGTATCTTAGTTGTAATTTTTGTGTCGGAAAGATAAAGCTATTTTTTCATTTGAATAATATCTCTCATATAATAAGCATAGTTAAAGCGTCTCTTATTGTTTTCGCGACGTTCTCTTGTATAACGACTAGGGCGGAAGTTGTGTATAACTATGTTCCAAAAATTCAATTCGCTGACTCCACAAAAATTAATAAACCACGTCTTTATACCTTGTTATCCAGCACCGTTGTCACAGGTTCAGCCTTAAGTTACGGATTATATAACAGTTGGTATAAACAATATCCAAGAAGTTCATTTCATTTTTTCGATGATAGCAAAGAATGGAACCAGATGGATAAGTATGGTCATTTGTATTCTGCCTATAATCAAGCTGATGTTTACTTTCAGTTGCTCCAGTGGACTGGCTTATCCAAAAATAAATCCATAATTGGGGGAATGATTGCAGGCAGTACTATCCAAGGGGTGATTGAAATGTTTGATGGCTATTCCGAGCAATGGGGTTTTTCTACATGGGATACAGGATTTAATATACTAGGCGTAGCAGCTTTTGGCGCTCAAGAATATTATTGGAACAAACAAAAAATCAGATTTAAGGTTTTTTCCTTTAAACGAAAATACAATGAGCCTCCATTAGTATCTAATAACGGACAATCTTTAGCTTATACTGATCGGATAAATCAGTTGTACGGAAGCCCCTATTTATCTAGATTTTTAAAAGATTACAATGCGCAGTCTATTTGGGTTTCGTTCAATGTTGCTTCTTGTTTTAACACCACGAAAGTACCCTCATGGCTAAATGTTGCGCTTGGTTTTGGCTCTGAAAATTTATTAGGTGGTTTTGAAAATGAATGGCTGGTAGATGACGAAGTTTTTCAGGCCTATGATCGTAAGAGATATCGTCAATATTTTTTATCACTGGACGTTGATTTTGCAAAAATACAGACTAATCAAGCTTGGCTAAAACCCATTCTTTCTGGCTTAAATCTACTTAAAATGCCAGCTCCTACATTGGAATATAACACCCAAGGAGAGTGGCATTTGCATCTGATTTTATTAAGGTGATGCTTGTTCATTTCTCACATAATTTAGTACCTTAAGGTAATGCTATATTGAAATGCCCAAATCCAACAATGGAAGTGGGTTTTTAACACATATACATCATATAAATTATACATTATTGATTGAGAGCACCAAAATATTGCTTTTCCTGGCATTACTTCTAAGTTTGAACAATTCAGATGCCCAAAAGAATGATTATATCTGGCTAATGGGATATGGTGGGTTGGAAAATCCAACAGATACAACTTGGGGAGTTACCGCTTTAGATTTTAATAGTGACCCCCCAAGTATGTATTACGTTGATGAAGGGACGGCTTCTTTTGAGCATGCCTATTCGATGTATTGCGATGATGATGGTGTTTTAGAAGCCTATACAAATAATGCTCGTGTATGGTCGAAGGATCACGAAATAATGACTGGAGGAGAAAGAATTTCAGTGTGCGATTATTGGTTTTTGAGATATGATGAAGATTTAGATGATCATTGGGGATTTAGTGGGACAGACTATTGTATATTTCTTGAGCACCCCAGAGACGAAAACAAAGTATCCTTAGTGCATCAAGATCTTAATTTCAATATACAAACAACTCCCCTTTCATTTACAGAAAGCATATTCTATAGCGAAATTACTTTGGGCGCAACAAATCAATTAACAACTGTAGATAGTATTATTTTTCAAGATACTTTAAAGCGATCTTCACTTGCTGCAGTAAGACATGCCAATGGTCGCGATTGGTGGATCAGTAGCTGGGGTGTTAATCATGATAGTATGTATCTATTTTTGCTAGATCCTGATAAAATAAAACTACAAAAACGATTGGATTTTGGCCCAAAATTAGACATAAGTTTTTTTGGTCAAAGTCTTTATTCTCCGTCAGGGGAACTTTATGGGCAATTGCACACGATTGATGGTCAAGAACAAAAAAAAGGTGTCTTCTTATATAATTTTAATCGTTGCTCAGGAGATTTTGAATTAATTATGCTTGATACACTGAATGAGTCATTATTTCCATCAACGGGTATGGCTTTTTCCCAAAAAGAAAGATTTTGGTATGTTACTCTAGACAATTTTATTTACCAATATGATTTAAAAGCTGATGATATAAAAGAATCTCGAAAAATAGTCGCAATCTGGGATGGTTTTGAATATAAAGACTTTTGGGATACCGACTTTGGTCCATTGTGGCTTGCCCCTGATGGTAAAATTTATGGCGCTACGAATGGTGCTTCTAATAGATACCTACATCGAATAGAATATCCAGATCGCAAAGGCACAAAATGTGAAGTCCAGCAGCATGTCTTGTACACAAATACAACTATGTCACCCACAGTGCCAAAAACCGCAAATCATCGTCTGGGGCCCATAGATGGAAGTCCTTGTGATTCCTTAGGAATTAATAATTACCCCGTGGCTAATTGGAGGTATCAGCCAGATACCTCAGATGCCTTTATAATTGATTTCTTTGATTTATCATACTTTGAACCCACCGAGTGGACATGGGATTTTGGGGATAATACCAAGTCACATTATCACTCACCTTCTCACCCCTATTCAGAACCTGGCATCTATGAAGTTTGTCTAACTGTTTCCAATCAATTTCAAGAGGATAAGATGTGCAAAACATTGTATCTAGGAACATCAAGTACATCTGAAGAATACTTAAAAACTCAGGTTGAAATTTTCCCTAATCCAGTGTCATATGTATTTAATTGTAACATTAACAATTATATCCCGAAAAATGGAAACTTAGAAATAAGGAATCAATTTGGGCACTTAATACAAGAGCAAAAGGCTTTTTTCGGCACAAATACTATAGATGTGCATCACTTGTCACCAGGTATTTACTACTTAGCTATACTTGATCAAGGAAAGATTATTAATACAGCAAAATTTATAAAAATTTAAAACTAATTAATTTCGTTTAATCCCAACTAGCCCCATAATATCAACTGGACGGTTCTATTCCAGAACCAAAAATTTTCGAACATTAGTGTGGAAGTCAGTGGTTAACTTTTTATGAAAAAATGGATATACCCATCTATCTCTAAAGCGCTTTCCGCTCTTAAAATAACTGGTATGAATGATTTCAGTAGAATGCTCATCCAGCGCAAAAAACTCTATTCGTTGGACTCCTTCTGACGTGTTTCCCTCAATGTAACTAAACTCAATGAGCCTTTTCTGAGCATCAATCGTAACTATTTCAAAAGCTACTGCCATATTAACCAAGCGAGCTAGTAGTTTAAGGTTTAAAAAATAAATTTGTCCAATTTTAGTGGTGGAAATCGGGTCAGTGGTATGATATATTTTCTCAGGTGTTTTTTGAAGCACCAATTGCTTTGTGCTGCTTTTGTTATTCCACACTTTTGATGGGTCGGATAGTAAATAGCTTTCCCAAACCTTTTGTAATGATGCATCGACTGATAAAGTCATAACATGCTTATAGTATGATGATAAATCGTCCTGCGAACTCCAAGAAGGTTTTAGGTCTTCAATACTCTGGTAGCCATCCTTTATTTGTTTTTTTATGTATTTCCTGACCGATTTTTTTTCTATTTGCTCAAGGTTTATTTGCTCCAAACTGAGTTGTGCATCCAAGCGAAATGGCAAGCACATTATCAATAGCAGTATGGGAAATATTAATCGCATTAAATCGGTTATTGCATAAATAAGTTAAGCTAAAAAGTAGCATGAGAAAATACTAAAGTCAAAAGTAAACTTTCTATATTCATTTTCAGCATTATTAAATAGACTGACTAGCAAACAAGCACTTAATCTATCATTTGCCTCTAGCGATTTACAATTTGGCTGAGTCGCTCATAAAAATCCTCCCCGTACTTTCTTACAATGGCATCTTTAGCAAAGAGGTATAATGGGGTTTCTTCCTTTTTACCTTTCTCACAGGCCGGAGCACAAATATCCCAAACGTCATAATGCATGTTTTGAAAACCCGTTTGCGGATTGGTTTCGACTCGAATGGGGTACAAGTGACAGGAAATGGGTTTTTGGAAGGCTATTTTCCCCTCTGTGTATAGTTTTTCGAATAAACACCAAGAAATACCGGAAGCATCATTGAACAAAAAAGCACAAGCCCCGCCGTCCACAAGTGGAGTTCCTTTCTTTTTCATACCATTATAATAAGGAGCAATGCCCTGATCATCTATGGCTGCTATGGAAGTTTTAGGCAAATATTTGAGTAACTGAGGCATTAATTCCTCTATAATCACAATTTCGTCTTCATCTAAAGGGGCACCAAAATCTCCGGCTGAACAACACGCGCCTTTGCAAGCACTTAGGTCACAAGCAAAGGGTTTATTAGCGATGTCGTCATTTATCAAAACTTCTTCTATCAGTATCAAACTTTTTTTAAGTTTTTGTGATTATAGTTACTGTGCGATTTATATTTCAAAATAAGCACTTTAATTGATATATTCGTGCGAACATATTTCAAAATTAAGGACATATCTCTCAATGGATAGATTAAAGCAAAAATTCTACGATAAGGCAAGCGCACTTAAAGTGGAAATAAAATCCCTATTAAAAGAACACGGAGCTAAAACTGTGGGTGAAGTAACACTCAAACAAGTTTTTGGGGGAGCTCGAGGAGTAAAAACAATGACTTGGGAAACTTCAGCCTTGGATCCCAATGAGGGAATCAGGTTTAGAGGTTATACAATACCCGAGCTCAGAGAAGCATTACCCAAATGGAAAAATGGGAAAGAGCCACTACCAGAAGGTTTATTTTGGTTGATGCTTGTGGATGAAATGCCAACACAAGAAGATGTGGAATGGTTGGCTGACGAATGGGAAAAACGTTCAACTATACCAGCTCATACTTATGCAGTATTGGAAGCATTAGCACCTGATACTCACCCGATGACCCAATTTACCATGGGTATCGCGAGTATGAACTATGACAGTGTTTTTGCTAAGCGTTACAGTGAGGGTATGAAAAAATCCGATTACTGGGACGCAACGTATGAAGATGCTATGAACTTAATCGCAAGATTACCCAAGCTTGCGGCATACATATACCGAAAGGTTTACCATAATGGAGAGCATATTGAAGCTGATACGAGCTTAGACTGGGCTGGAAATTATGCGCATATGTTAGGTATGAAAGATGCTGATTTTACAAGCTTAATGAGGTTGTATTTAACAATTCATGCAGATCATGAAGGTGGAAATGCGTCAGCACATACAGCCCATTTGATCAATTCGACTTTAGCCGATGTATATTTATCTTATTCAGGAGCTATGGATTCACTGGCAGGACCTTTACACGGTTTAGCTAATCAAGAGGTGATTAAGTGGATTTTTGAAATGACTAAGCAGTTGGGAACTACTAAACCTAGTAAAGATCAAATTGCTAAATATGTTCAGGACACTTTAGATTCAGGCAGAGTAATCCCTGGATATGGACATGCAGTACTTAGAAAACCAGACCCTAGATTTACGGCGCAAAAAACCTTTGCTCAAGAGTATATCAAGGATGATGACTATGTAAATATTGTCTGGAATTTATTTGAGGTTGTACCACCTATTCTTGATAGCTTAGGGAAAGTTAAAAATCCTTGGCCAAATGTAGATGCTCATTCTGGTGCATTACTGGTGCATTACGGATTAAAAGAATATGGTTACTACACAGTACTTTTTGGTGTTTCAAGAGCATTAGGGGTGATGGCTGCAAGCTGTTGGTCTAGAGCTTTAGGGCTACCTTTAGAAAGACCAAAGTCGGTAACCTCTAAATGGGTAAAGGAATTTATTTCGGCTAGTTAATTTTTGAATCATGATAAATTTAGAAAGTTTAAAATATACAGAAGAGCACGAGTGGATTGCTATTGATGGTGATATCGCTACAGTAGGAATCACTGCATTTGCTCAAGGTGAATTGGGTGAGATAGTGTATGTGGAAGTAGAAACAGTGGGAGAAACCATTGCCAAGTCAGAAATTTTTGGAACAGTGGAAGCTGTGAAGACTACATCAGATCTCTATATGCCCATTAGTGGAGAAATTATAGAATTCAATGCTGCGCTTGATGAAAATAAGGATGATAATCCAGGCTTAATAAACGAGTCTCCATTTGAAGAGGGCTGGATCATCAAAATTAAGCTATCAGATGTGGCAGAATTAGATGATTTATTAGATCATGAAGCTTACCAAAACCTAGTTGGCTAGCTTTTTTTTGTATTGCAAACACCAAAATTGATTTAATCTGCATCTATCTAATATTGGACCTGGCCTACGATGGTTTTTCTTTAGCACCTGCTTAATTGTATTAACTGTTGGAAGTTTAGTTTCAGTATCAAAAGTAGAAGTACTTGTACTTAATGGAGTAGATAAATTTAGCCATTTACTGGCCTATTTTGCGCTCTGTTTTAGCTTGTTCTTTGCGATAAACAATTACCATTTGTCTAAGCTAAATGTAGCTAAAGTTATTTTCAGCGTGACTTTTTACGGGATTTTAATAGAAATTTTACAAAAGTACATGACTGAATCACGAATTTTTGATATTTTGGACATTGTTGCAAATACAGCAGGTGTTCTATTAGGATACTTGTTTTTTTTAGCATTAAAAATTAAAACCTATGAATGACATTTCCTTTACTGGAATGGGAACATTTTTAGTTGTTCTTTTACTTGTTGCCTTAGTGGTCGGCTTAATTTTATTTTTCCGATACAGCTATAGCAAAAAATCAAAACTTACGGACAGGTTTGCTGGCAAAGAGTGGGGTTCTCCGCTAACGGCTAGAAATAAATATCCGGATGTTAATCCATTAAAAGAATCCATTAATATGTGGCTTGTTGGTTCAGCAAGTGCCTTACTATTAACTATCTTTTCTTTTGCATGGACTAGTTATGATGCACCTGTATTTATTCCAGATGGTGCCTTAGAAATGGATGAAGAGATAGAGATAGAGCCGCCAAGAACCGCTGAGCCACCTCCTCCACCTCCACCTCCTCCACCTCCAATTATTGAAGAAATTCCTGAAGAAGAAATCGAAGAGGAAGAAGTAATCGAGTTCGAGGATATGGATGTTGAAGAAGACGATGTAGTAGAAGAAGTTGTCGAAGTGGAAGAAGAAGCTCCACCGCCACCACCTCCACCACCACCACCACCGCCTCAAGAGGAGGAAATATTTAAAGTAGTGGAACAAATGCCTAGATTCCCAGGCTGTGAAGATGAAGCTGGAGATGATAAGGCAAAAGAAGAGTGTGCAAAAGGTAAGATGTTACAATACATTTATAAAAACCTAAAATATCCTGCCATAGCAAGAGAAAATGGTGTAGAAGGAATGTGTGTTTTACAGTTTGTAGTTGACAAAGACGGAGGAGTTAAAGATGTAAATATTGTTAGAGACATTGGAGCAGGTTGTGGAGACGCGGCTAAGAAAGTAGTCGATGGAATGAATAATCTTCCATCTAAGTGGACTCCAGGAAAGCAAAGAGGTAGACCAGTAAAAGTATTATACACGCTTCCAGTTAAATTTAAATTAGAAGGATAATATAATTCGATTAGATAAATCAAAGCCTGCAATTTTTGCAGGCTTTTTTTGTATTTAGTAAAAAGATTTAACCTGATAGATAAACATTGATCGATGATATTTCCAATTGGTGATGATAATATTAAAGGAGGATACAAGCCATTTGTAACCTACACCTTCATAGCATTGAATATTATCATATTCTTGATTCAATTTTTTTTAATCAGCGATATGAGAAGCTTTTATGCTGATTTTGCTGGCGTACCTCTTGAAATAGTAAATGGTGAGGACTTGCACACTTTATTTACATCTATGTTTCTACATGGTGGTTGGATGCACCTAATTGGAAATATGTTGTTTTTATGGGTATTTGCTGATAATATTGAAGCCATACTTGGACCGATTAAATTTTTGCTCTTTTATGTGGCTGGTGGAGTCTTTGCCAGTTTTGCCCATATAGTATTTAATCTAGGCTCAGAGATTCCAAGCTTAGGTGCCAGCGGTGCTATTTCGGCCGTGCTTGGTGCCTATCTTGTCATGTTCCCAAAGTCAAGAATAAAAGTGTTGTTTTTTGTCAGAGTCATCTATGTTTCTGCCTTGATGTTTCTTGGCTTTTGGATACTTCAACAGTTATTTTCAGGTTTTGCATCTATGGGCCCTGAAACAGCTCAGACCGGAGGGACTGCTTGGTGGGCTCATATAGGAGGTTTTGTTTTTGGCTTAGCTTTAGGATTTTATTTCCGAAAAAACAGATTGACCTATCCACCCCTTGCTTAAAAAATCACAGAACAATACAACCAAAAGAGCTTATTCTGAATCTTAGAGATATACAATCTAAGATTATGAAAAACAACATCACAAACACATCAACCTTCGTAAGCCAAAAAATAGAAGCGAGAAAAAATAAACCGCTTTACCATCGAACTAAATTTTTATTAATCGGATTATCATTCTCTCTACTCTTCACACTCGTACTTATGAGCTGGACGACTCATCAAGTTCCATTTATCTATAAGCCAGAACCAGCAGACGAAGAAGAATTTACTTTTGAAGTCCAGAAAAGAATCGTATTGAAAGAAAAAAAAGCCAGGACTAAAGTGGCTTTAAAGAAAGTAACACCACCTGAGCCAGTCTTCGAAATAAAAACCATCGAGGATCAGCCCTTAGATTTTATAGATCCTGAAATCAAGCCTACAGAAATAGAAAATCCTGTCAGTCCTAGCATCGATTCGTTTGTCACGGCTCCTCCTCTACCGCTACCGCCGGAGAAAGAAGTAGCTGATGATTTACCATACGTTTATGTAGAAGACATGCCCAGGTTTCCCGGTTGTGAAGGTTTAGATTTAGACAAAAGTGAGTTAGAACAATGCTCCAAAACTAAACTAATGCACTATATAAACAAGCACTTAAAATATCCCGCTATTGCAAGAGAAAATAACATTCAAGGTTACTGTGTGATTCAGTTTGTGGTCAATAGAGATGGCAGCATTGAACAAGCAAAAATTGTTAAAGATATCGGAGGTAACTGTGGCAAAGCATCCTTAGACGTAGTGGAAAGTATGAATGATTTAGAAGAAAAATGGAGGCCAGGTCACCAAATGGGTCGTAAAGTAAAGGTGCAATTTACGCTTCCCATAAAGTTTAGTCTGCAATAGAAAAACTAAATCATTGCTGGAGATTGGTGGTCTTAAAAACGATCAATCTCCTTTTTAGTTAAGGCTTTCTGAAAATCCATTTAATTAAGATTTAGAAAACCAAAAGGAGCTACCTTTACGTTATATATGAGAGATAACCATAAAGCAATGGTATCTTTATGACACACAGACATTGAACATGAAAAAATCACTCGGATTATTAGTTTATTTAATCTTCTTTAGCTTCAGCCTGCTAGCTCAGGAGTCTTCCCTAGCCAATCAATACTATCGAGATGGAGAATACGAAAAAGCTTCGCAACTCTACAAGAAACTAGCCGAGAAAAACACAAATTCAGATTACTATTTCGATCAGTATATCAAAACACTCATCGCCTTAGAAGCCTATGAAGACGCCGAAAAAAGCATAAAGTCCCAAATCAAAAAATACCCTAAAAAGGTCCAGCTTTATGTAACCTATGGAGCTCTTTTAGAACAACAAAATGATTATGAAAAAGCAGATAAGCAATACATAAAAGCCATAAATAACCTGTCAGCAGATGCAAGCATTATTAGCAGACTGGGTAACGCTTATTCGAGTAATCTGAAATATGATTTAGCCATCCAAGCTTTTGAAAAAGGAAGGAAATTGCTGAATGACGATAAACTATTTAGCAATAACCTGGCTAATGTATATAGACTGAAAGGTAATAAGGAAAAAATGCTTGAGTATTATTTGGATGTTGTAAGCGAACCTGGTTCTAAAATCAGTAGTATCCAAAGTAATCTGCATAGGGAAATAAAAACTGAAGAAGAGTTTACCTTACTAAAAACAGCACTCTTTACACGTATTCAAAATTTTCCAGACAATCCAAATTTTCCAGAACTATTAGCATGGACCTATATCCAAAGTAAGGACTATGCTAAAGCATTTAAACAGGTCAGATCGATTGATCGAAAGATGAACGAAAATGGTACTAGAGTTTACCAATTAGCTGCACTAGCAGAAGACGATGATGATTATAACACGGCCATAGATGCTTATAATTTCTTAGTGGAAGATAAAGGACCGGGCTCCAGCTACTATGTAAATGCCAAGCGATCAGTATTGCGTTGTAAACGTAAACTCATTATGCAAGATTATCAACTAACTCCTGATGAGTTAACTAGCTTAGATACCGAATACAAGGTTTTTTTAGATGAATTTGGTATTAATTCCGCCACCGCAAAAATGACTCAAGAATATGCGGAATTTGTGGCGCTCTATGCTAATGATATCCACCGAGCCATTGAATTACTGAACATCTTAATTAAGAACAGAGGACTTAAAAAAGATATACTCTCTAGTGTAAAAATTGACCTAGCAGATTATTATTTAATTGATAACAACATCTGGGAAGCAACACTGCTTTATTCGCAAGTAGATAAAGATCACCAAGAAGAATACATTGGTGAATTGGCTAGATTCAAGAATGCTAAATTTTCTTACTTCACTGGAGATTTTGAATGGGCACAAGCTCAATTCGATATTCTTAAAACAGCCACTTCTAGACTTATCTCTAATGATGCGATAGACATGTCTGTTTTTATTATGGATAACTTAGGATTAGATACCACTGCAGTACCCTTATCCATGTTTGCAGGAGCAGAATTACAGGCATACCAACATAAATATAAAGCGGCATTGAACAAACTAGATTCTATACTTATTGTGTTTCCCGAGCACGGTCTAAAGGATGATATACTGTACACGCAAGCAGCTATTTTTAAAGACACTAAAAAATACGATGCTGCTGTAAAGGCATACCAGGAAATCATCGATAATTATCCAGAAGAAATAAGGGCTGACAATGCTTTGTATAATCTTGCTCAAATGTATGAGACTGTGATTCCTGATCTGGAAAAGGCAAAAAGCCTTTACGAGAAGTTGTTTATTGATTACTCAAACAGCACACTAGCAGTCGAAGCGCGAAAACGTTACCGAGTCCTTCGGGGAGATGAAATTTAAGATGGTGTTTTAATAGTTGTTTAGCTTAACAATCCTACCACTTCCAAGTTAATTTGTCTGCGCATACTTTTAGTCGGTAATTTTTTGTAATTTAATTTACAAATAAACAACTTCTATCATGGCAGAATACTACCAAGCATCGAATCGATTTGCACCGACAAGTTTCATTTTCTTCCTTATCGCAATTCTTACAGCAGTTCCCATATTAGCCACCATTTACGCTTTGGCTATCTGGTACATTCCTTTCCCGTATATTAATTTCATCCTCACTGGAGCTTTTGCAATGGGGATAGGTATGGTCATACAGTTTTCAGCAGTAAAATATGGGAAAGTTCGAAATTCAAAATTGGCACTACTCTTTGGATTTTTGGGGAGTTTGATGGGTCTTTATTTTGCTTGGGTCGCTTGGTGTGTAGTTGCCATGAATGCATCCACAGGCACTAATTTTGGTCATATGATTTCTGGAATAATTAGTCTTGCTTTAGATCCTACAAGTTTAATTAAAATGATTCAGAGCATAAATACATTTGGAGTTTGGGGCTTTGGCGAAAACCCAGTAACCGGGACCTTTTTATGGATCATTTGGGCAATTGAAGCTATAGCAATTTTATTCATTGGGAGTAGAATTCCCATAAGTACTAGCAAAGAACCGTTCTGTGAAGTAAATAATAAATGGTTTGAATCTAAAAACTTTGGTCCATTTAACTACATTGAGAACACTTCAAATCTAATTGATAGTTTTACTTCATCTAATGTTTCTGAACTAACAGAACCGAATAAAGTTGATGATCACCAATCTAAAAATCACAGCATTTTCACATTATATGCTAATGAAACTAATGAGAACTTTTTAACAGTAACTAATCGAGTGGCATCCCTGAATGATAAAAATGAAGTTAAATTCGATGATCAACAAGTGATTAGACACTTGAGCATCCCTGAAAGTGTAAGTCAATTTATCGAGAACCGTTGATAAACACCTGAGCTTAGGAATATATACAGAGATTGAGGCTTCACTTTACAATACATCTTTATCTTTGCACAAAAAGTAATGCCTAAGATCGTTTATAATGTTACAGTCAAGATATTGGACGAAATCCATATCGATTGGTTGCAATGGATGCAAGAGGTTCACATTCCAGACGTGATGAACACAGGCTGTTTCTTGAGTTATCAGATGAATAAAATTCTCCATGATGATGGCGATGGTGGACACAGTTACGCTATCCAGTACATTTGCCAAAGTCATCAGGATCTAAATACTTATCAAGCAAATTTTGCAAAGCAACTTCAAGCTCAACATACGAATAGATACAAGGACAAATATGTGGCTTTTAGAACCTTGATGGAAATTGTGAGTTCTTCAAATGACTAGGGCTTGAAGAATCGTCAAGCCTTAATTCTACTTTTTATTGCCAATATTATTTCTGGTGCAGGACAAGGCATTAGCATGATTGCTGTTCCATGGTATTTTGCTAAGACGGAATCCATGCAAGCTTTTGGTTTTGCCTATATAGCCGTAAATATCATCAGTCTGTTTTGGGTACCTTATGCAGGAAGTTTAGTTGATCGTTTTAATCGCAAACGCGTTTTCTTGGTGCTAAACTTTGTTACGGGCTTTATATTAGCGAGCATTTCTTTGTTTGGCTATCTTAATGGCGCCTTGCCTTGGTATTTTATAGCCGGAGCCTTTTGCCTCACTTTTCTCAATTACAATATCCATTATACGGCCTTGTATGCCTTAGTTCAGGAAATCTCAGAAAAAAAATATTACAGCAGGATCAGCTCTTATCTAGAAATTCAAGGTCAATTTACCGCTATTATTGCCGGTGTCTTTGCCATTTTCTTAATAGAAGGAGCACCTAATGGAATCGCTAGACTTTTTGGGTTTTCTTTCAATATTGGTTTCGATATTAAAGCATGGCCGATCTACAAAATATTCGGCATAGATGCAGCCAGTTATTTTATTTCGCTATTGATTATCCTAGCCATGCGCTATCAATCACTGATCCAAAAGCAAATCGAAACAGGGAGTTTAGTTAAAAGGCTATCAAGCGGCATCCAATTCTTGAAAGAGAATCCTCCAATTTTCTGGTTTGGAATCTTGTCATACATTGTATTCCTAACTGTTTCTATAGAGGGTTTTTATCTAACCGCAATCTATGTAAATAATCATTTAGAAGCGAATGCAGATGTTTATGCCACCAACGAAATGACCTATTCTTTTGGTGCCTTAATAGCTGGTGTGATCATTAGACGAATGTTTAAAAACTTGAATATTCCACTTAGTATTTTAATCATGATGGTCATTACTGCCTTACAATTTGCCATATTGGCCCATACAAAATCAGAATACATCTTATACGTCATGGCCTTTATCTTAGGACTAATGAATGCTGGTACTAGAATCCAACGAGTGACTTATTTATTTCGGACAGTTCCGAACGAACTTTTTGGCAGAGCTACTAGCGTTTTTAAGATTTTAAACATATTTTTTCGTATTATTTTTATTGGAATATTCAGTCTTTCATATTTCCTTCAGGATAACCACATAATTTATACTTATGATATATTAACTTTGAGTTTAATTTTTTCAATCATTTTAATGATTTGGAAGTATAGAAGCTTTAATTTGACTATAAAACCATAATCCATGCAATTTAAGTTGACCGAAGAACAATTAGCAGTAAAGGAAGCTGCTAGAGATTTTGCTCAAAACGAATTAAAACCTGGAGTAATCGAAAGAGACTCCACCATGAGCTATCCTACAGAACAGGTTAAGGCTATGGCTGAACTTGGTTTCTTAGGAATGATGACAGACCCTGCTTATGGTGGTGGTGGAATGGATACTTTATCGTATGTACTAGCTATGGAAGAGCTTTCCAAAGTAGACAATTCTTGCTCTGTGATTGTGTCAGTTAATAATAGCTTAGTTTGTTGGGGCTTAGAAAAGTATGGAACGGAGGACCAAAAACAAAAATACTTGACCAAATTATCCACAGGAGAATGGATTGGGGCTTTTTGTCTTAGTGAACCCGAGGCAGGAAGTGATGCAACGAGCCAACGTACAACTGCTGAGGATAAGGGTGATCATTATTTACTGAATGGCACAAAAAATTGGATTACAAATGGTGGCTCTTCAAGTGTTCATCTGGTCATAGCACAAACTAATCCTGAACTTGGTCATAGAGGCATTAATGCATTTATAGTAGAAGCAGACTGGGAAGGAGTCACGGTAAGTGCTAAAGAAGATAAATTAGGGATACGCTCATCTGATACGCATACCATCTTATACAATGATGTAAAAGTTCCGAAAGAAAACCGAATTGCAGATGATGGTTTTGGTTTCAAGTTTGCCATGAAGGTCTTATCTGGTGGTCGGATTGGTATTGCCGCTCAAGCTTTAGGAATTGCTGCTGGTGCTTACGAATTAGCGGTTGCATATGCACAGGAACGTACAGCATTTGGAAAACCTATTGCCCAGCATCAAGCCATCGCGTTTAAGATAGCTGATATGGCTGCAGATATTGAAGCTGCAAGATTACTAGTGTATAGAGCAGCATGGCTAAAAGATCAAGGCTTAAATTTCGATCAAGCAAGTAGTATGGCTAAACTAAAAGCTTCCGATGCAGCCATGAAACATACGGTGGAAGCCGTACAAATCCATGGTGGCTATGGTTTTGTAAAAGAATATCATGTAGAGCGCTTAATGAGAGATGCTAAAATCACTCAAATTTATGAGGGAACCTCTGAAATTCAGAAAATTGTAATATCTAGAAACATCTTTAAAGGAAACCAATTGTACCTATAAACTAATTTGAGTCAAAATATAACTATAGCTCGGTTTGCTGGTATTCCAGTAAAACTTCATTGGTCTATTATATTGCTCTTATGTTTTGTGTTAGGTTCCATATTCAGAAGTAGTCAATCACTGAATCAAAGTCTCTTTTTCTTAGCCTATTTTCTATTACTCTTTTTATGTGTACTTCTTCATGAGTTTGGCCATGCTCTTGTAGCTAAAAATTATGGTATTAAGACCCGAGATATTATCCTGAGTCCGATTGGAGGTCTTGCTCGCTTAGAGTATATTCCTAAGATTCCGATGCAAGAATTCTATATTGCTATTGGTGGTCCTTTGGTCAATGTTGTGTTACTTATCCTAGTCTCTATTTGCTTGTTTATTGGGAATATTTCGTTTGCACTAGACATGGAATATATATTCCTGAATCCCTCATTAAACGGAGTGTTACAGTTTCTCTTTTGGATGAATCTAACCTTATTTGCCTTTAATCTAATTCCTGCATTCCCCATGGATGGTGGTAGAATTCTCCGATCTCTGCTAAGCATGCGTTGGGGTTTTGATAAAGCTACTCGATGGGCTACGGCTGTGGGGAAAATATTGGCCCTTATTATTTTCGTTTATGCTATACTTACCCAGCAATACATTTTAACCATTATTACAGTCTTTGTTTTTATCACTGCTAACCAGGAATACCAAAATCTTCGGACCAAAAAATTACTAGAAGGCACCTTAGCTCACGAGATAGTTTTGAGCAATTGGACTAAAATCTATCAAGATGATTTAGTGAGTAAACCACTAGCTATCTCTGCCAAGCAAGCAGAACAAAGCTTTTTAGTTTTTAATCAAAATGATGTGCTTGTGGGCTCTTTACCTTCCATATTTTTAGCTCAAGCCAAAAAAGAAAAGTTAGATAATCATCAGGTAGCTCAGATAGCAAGTTCTAAAGGTCATACATTAGATGGCGAAACAAATCTTTCAGACTTGTTTACCTTCATGAATGAACAGGGCTTAGCCATTGTGGGCATTACCAATGCTAGCCATCAAATTGTGGGTACGATCGATCGAATAACCTTCGGCAAATATGTAAAAGAGCATACCAAGTTTTCTTGGTTTCACCTTTAATTAGATACCTATTCTGCTTTTTAGTTTAGCTGTTAGATCTTCTGAATCATCAGCATGTAGAAGCACTCCAGCACTCGAATCAAAAATGAAAGTATATCCTTCTTCTTTACCCATGTTCTCTAACTCTATTCTTACTTTCTCTAAAATTGGAGCATACAAAGTTTCTCTTTTCAATGCAATTTTTTGTTGAACTTCAATTTCAAACTGTTGGATTTTTTGCTGCTCTTGAGATAAGCTAGCTTCCTTTTCTTGCATCTGTATTTGAGAAAGTGTTCCTTGATTAGCTTCAGCAACATAAGCTTGATATTTACTTTCAAAGCTGGTTACCATTTGCTTTCCTTGCTCGATCAAGGTATTCTGATAAGTTAATAGTTCTTGGTCAGCTGTCTTAATTTGTGGGTGTTCTGCAAGTACTTCAGTTGAACTTACATAACCAAATTTCTGAGCTTGCATTGCTTGGATAGAAACTAAACAAACAATTAATAGCGTAAATATATTTTTCATATTGAATGATGTTTTTAGGTCTAAGTAGTGTGTTTTCTCAGTTAATAACGCCGCAAATGTACAAATAGATTGTCATTCACTCTTCTTTAACCTTTGATTAATATACTGCGATTTAAAATGTTAATCTGGTTCAAATCCAAGGACAATATTAAACTGACCGAAAGAAGATCCTGGTGCTTTATCAAATCCCCAACCATAATCAAACCCAAGTAGTCCGAACATCGGTAAGAAAACTCTTAGTCCTCCACCTGCAGAACGTTTTAAATCAAATGGATTAAAGTTTTTAGCACCTACCCAAGCATTTCCACCTTGCACAAATCCATGCACATAAATAGTGGAAGAAGGGTTAAGTGATAAAGGATATCTAAGCTCCATCGTAAATTTATCAAAGATCGAAGCTCCACCAGCGCTGTTTACGTCTATCTCTGTACTTTCATATCCTCTTAAGGAGATAATGTCTTTTCCAGTAATACCCACATTCTGATTCGATAATCCGTCTCCACCTAACTCAAATCGCTCAAATGGACTAATACCAATGTCTGAATTATAAAATCCTAAATATCCAATTTTAGCAGATGCAACAAATACTAATTTGTCAATAATATTATAATACCATTCTGCATCAAATCTCCATTTATGGTATTCCAAAAATTCAAACTTTTTGCCTAATTCGGCAGTACCATAAAGTGCATCAATTTCAGTATCTGTTGGAGGATTAGCAGGACCTTGCTGTCTTTCTAACGTTTCTCTTAGATCTCTCTTCTCATCATCAGTCAAACTAACATCCTTATCTCCAAACAGAGAATATGGAGGCGTTACTTGAATACTTAAAGACACTCTTGATCCACGTCTAGGGTAAATCGGTTCGCTAATCGAACTACGAGTGAATACCTGACGTAAACTAAAGTTTTTAAAATTACCATTAGTAATAGGTGTATTAGAATCCTCTACAAAAAACTGGCTAAAACTATAGTCTTGTAAATCAATCCACTCTAAAGTCATGGTCGTATTAGCCGAGAAAAAATCATCTGGCCAATTTAATTGTCTTCCTAAACCAGCAAAAGCTCTGGTGATCCCTAACTTACCTGATCCTAGTGTAGAACGATCAAAATCTGAGTAGGATAAACCTACTGTTAAGGAATTTGGACGTTTACCAAATAACCATGGTTCAGTAAATGAGCCGTTAAATGATCTAAAAAATCGACTGTTTGATTGGGCTCTTAAGGATAATTTTTGTCCATCACCTTGGGGTACTGGATTCCATTTTTTCCTATCCCAGGCATTGGCCACTGAAAAGTTATTAAACGTAACCCCAAGCGTGCCTATTAGTCCACTAAATCCTCCGTAACCTGCAGAAAGCTCTAACTGATCTGATGGTTGCTCTTCTAAGTTATATATGATATCCGCTGTTCCTCTTTCTTGATTTACTTGTGGCTGGATATCTAGCGTTTCCGGATTAAAGTATCCAAGATTAGAAAGCTCTCTCTGTGATCTGATAATATCCGAACGGCTAAATTTCTTGCCAGGCAGTGTACGGATGGTTCTTCTAATAACATCTTCGTGGGTACGATCATTACCAACAATCTCTACCCTATCTATCGTCGCTTGTGGCCCTTCATAGATTCTCATCTCTATATCTATAGAATCATTCTCTACGGCAACCTCTACCGGTTGAATATCAAAAAACAAATAACCATCATCTAAATAAAGAGATGATATATCTCTACCGTCCAAACTAAACCTTAGGCGTTTCTCTAACAATTCTGCATTGTAAACATCTCCTCTAACAATCCCGAACACATTGGCTAGTTGTTCGCTTGTATATTTTGAATTTCCTTTCCAAGTTATATCTCGGTAGTAAAAAATATTTCCCTCTTCGATGTACATGTCTAATACGATCTCATTATCCACATTTCGGTACATGGAATCTTTTACAATCTTGGCATTCTTGTATCCCTTCTTGTTGTAAAAGTTTATAACCGCATCTTTATCAGTTTTGTATTCCTCTTTCAAGAATTTAGAACGTTTGTAAACCGTCCACTTTTTCTTAGTTTCTTTCATTTTCCAACGAATCTTCCAGTCTTTAAAAGCTTCGTTATTATGTATGTTTATCTTGTCTATTTTAACTCGCTCCTTACGATCAATATCAACCAGGAGGACAACCGCATTCTCCTTATTCTTATCAGGTGACTCTGTGATGTTAAGACTCATGTCTAGAAAGCCTTTATCCACATAGTACTCTGTTATTTTGTACTTTACTAGTTGCAATCGGTCTTCCGTCACGATGGAACCCTTATTTAGTACATCACCGATGATATCGTTTAAATCATCGTGGTTTGCTTTCTTGGCTCCTTTAAAAGAATGTTTAGAATAAAGCGGTCTTTCTTTAAGGAATATTTCAAGCCAAATTAAATTGCCTGAAATACTATCTTGAAGTATTTGTACATCTTCAAACAATCGTAATTTCCAAAGTGATTTTATCGCTTTAGGAATCTTATCTCCCGGAATTTCAATGGTGTTTCCAGCCTTTAAGCCAGTAATCGTTTTAATAGCATTACGGTCTCTTGTTTCGGCTCCAGTCACTTTAACACCTCCTATCTCATAGGTCTGAGGAGAAGAATAATCGTACACCTCTTCAGTCTGGGCTTTAAGCAAAGAAAAAGGTATACTCAATACGAGTATTATGGCGAGGAGTCTACTATACATTTTGGCTATTTTCATGCGGATGGCAAAAATAGTTATTTCACTTAATGACATATAAGAAAACGAGGATTTATATCTAATGTTATGAATACTTTAAGATAAATGGCTGAATAAAGGCTTTTATGCTTGCAATTGGTCACTTGTTTTACCAAAACGTCTTTCCCTTTGCTGAAAATTTACAATAGCCTCATACAAATGATTCTTCCTAAAGTCTGGCCAATACACCGGGCTAAAATATAATTCAGTATAAGCTAATTGCCAAAGTAAATAATTACTAATCCTCATTTCGCCTGAAGTTCTGATTAGCAATGCTGGATCAGGCATGTTATGAGTCTCTAAATGAGAGGTAAAAACGGCTTCAGTAACGTCTGCACTCTTGAGTAATCCTTGCTCTACTTGCTGAGCAATTTTTTGAGTAGCGTTCATGATTTCCCATCTTGCACTATAATTTAAGGCAAGTGTTAGGGTCATACGGTCGTTATCTTTTGTCTCTTCGATCCCTTTTAATAAAGCTTTTTGTGTGGCCTTTGGCAGTTGTTCAATGTTGCCAATCGCGTGTAGTCTAATCTTGTTTTTTGAAAGCGTTTTTAGTTCTCTTCGAACGGTTTCTACCAGCAAGGTCATTAGTGCCGTTACTTCTGCCTTTGGTCTACTCCAGTTTTCGGTAGAAAAAGCATATAGGGTTAAAAACTTTACCCCTAATTCTGCACATGCTTCAGATACTTCTCGAACCGATGTAACGCCATTCTTGTGACCAAAAACCCTAGGTTTGTTCTTTTCTTTAGCCCAACGCCCATTACCGTCCATGATCACAGCAACGTGTTCGGGTAATTTGGCATCATCAATTTGACTAAGAAAGTCTTCCATAAATAGCTTATATCTGCTTACTTAATCAAAGATATTAGTATTGTTAAAGAATCCTATTTATCACCGATAAAATGAAGCAATAAGTCGATATTTACCTTTTATGCTATGCCTTAGCCTGTAAGTCCTTCATGATATGTAAAACCTCTTCTACATAGACATCCTTACTAAGATTTTTTACCCAATCATCATTTCTAGCCTTGCGAGATTCATCGCTATTGATTTTTTCTAAATCCTCGTCCAGATTAGTAATATTTAAATCCTTGATTTCGTCTTTCATTATGTCCTTAAACTGCTTTGCCTGCTCTTCACGTTCATCTAAAAATGCCTTAAATTCTTCATAAGCTAGTGGGAAAGTATTATTCTCTCTAGATTCCTTTAATCGCTTTGCATTTTCATCAATCAGTTGGAAGGTTTCATTGCTGCTAATTCGCATTTGACTTTTCGCTACTAAATCATCTATCTGGTCTAATTCAAACACTGACTGATCGTAATCGACGGCATCTATTTCAGACCATCCAATAGGAAATTCATATTCTTTTTCTCCCGATTCTATATAGCTATAAGCATCAGGAAGCACAATGTCAGATTCTACCCCATTTAACTGGGTAGATCCACCATTAACTCTATAGAATTTTTGCATAGTAATCTTTAACTGACCTAATGGTTTTACATCATCATAACCTCTGATATACTTATCTAGATTTTCAAAACGTTGGACCGTTCCTTTACCAAAAGTAGAATTAGAACCTACAATGACCGCTCGCTCATAATCTTGTAAAGCAGCCGCTAAAATTTCTGAAGCAGACGCTGAATGCTGATTAACCATAACAATCAATGGTCCATCATATTTAACATCCTCGTCTTTATCCTTGTAAACATGTGCTTTTCTTACGCGGTCTTGAACCTGAACAATCGGTCCATCTTCGATAAATAAGCCAGACATACTGATTACATCTTGTAGTGATCCTCCACCATTATTTCTAAGATCTAAAATGATCCCGCTTACATTCTGTCGCTTTAACTTTTCTATCTCAATCGCTACATCTTTCGAACAGCTATTTCCTTCTTTACCTTCGAAGCTAGAGTAAAACTTAGGTAGTAAAATGTATCCAATATTATCAGCAACATCGGGTAAATCTAGGATCACAGATCGAGCAAATCCTTCATCGATTATTACTTCTTCCCGAACGATCGAAATAAATCTAAAGGTTCCATCACTGCTCTTTACCTTAAGGGTGACTTCGGTGCCAACATCACCTCTAATTTTACTTACTACATCATCCATTCGCATCCCCTGTATTTCCATGGCCTCTTCTTGATCTTCTTGTCTAACTGAATAGATTACATCATCCACCTCTAAATCTTTTCCTTTCCAAGCAGGACCTCCTGGTATAATAGACACAACCTTAATGTAATCACCTTCTGGGGATAACCTAGCTCCTATTCCTGTTAATTTACCACCCATACGAATATCAAAATCCTCCTTTTCTTTTGGATTGTAATAATCAGTATGCGGATCAAAAATGTGGGTAATCGAATTTATGTAATTTTCAAAACGATCAGATCTTCTAACTTTATCTAAACGCTTAAACCAATCCTCATAGGTTTTCTTTGTTTCTTTTACGGCTTCTGACTTTAACTCATCAAAGCTTAACTTTTCTGTCAATGTCGTATCTGCCTCTTGATCTTCAATCTTTTGATCTAACTTGCCTAGAACATCATACTTTATAGACTTCAACCATACGCTTTTAAGCTCTTCCTCGCTAGTCATCCAAGTACGCTTATCGTAATCCATCTCGATATATTCCTTGGTCGTTATGTCTATTTCGCCTTGAATAGCCTCATCAAAAAACTTGACACCTCTATCTATTCCCTTTTCTATCAATTCGATTGAAGTATTGAAATAGTCAAAAGTTCGCTCATTTATTTGATCATCCAACAATAATTCAAACTGGTTTAATTGCTCAATTTCTGAGGCCATTAAAAATCGCTTTCCAGGATCTAATGATTCAAGATAGCTCTTATGAAGAGTCTTAGAAAACTCATCATTTATATCCTTGGGTTGGATATGCAATAGTTCTAAAAATTTCAAAACTGAATCTAAAATGGCTTTCTCTTTTTCTACAGGGTCTGCATTACCAAACATAGATCCAAAAGAAAAAAACAGGACAGCGGATATTGCGATTATTATACTCTTCAAGTTCATTTTGTTTTAGTCAACAATGTTTATATAATGTAAAATTTAGACCTTTTGTTATGCCTAAACAGCGTTTAGATGGATTTTAACTCCAATATAACAATTTGAGCACATATCATTCCAAATTTATATATATGATTATCTAATACCTTCTTTAATGATATCGTGGATATGGACAATCCCAATGTAGGCTAGATTGTTACGAACAATTAACTGTGAGATATTGTGCTGTCTAAGTATAGAAATAGCATTCGCTGCCAACTCATCTTCTTGGATTTGTTGAGGGTTTTCACTCATAATATCTGCAGCTGTAATTCTTGAAGC
Source organism: Saprospiraceae bacterium (assembly GCA_020629035.1). Classification (GTDB taxonomy): domain Bacteria; phylum Bacteroidota; class Bacteroidia; order Chitinophagales; family Saprospiraceae; genus JAHDDO01. Next base: position 90,748 of record JAHDEC010000006.1, read on the forward strand.
ATCTTTTCCTGATTGCAGCATTCTTCGTAAATCACCATCGGTGATGATCCCTACTACTTCACTTTTGTGGTTCAAGACTGCTGTCGCACCTAAACGCTTACTACTAATTTCTATAATGACTTCTTTAATGCTAGCATCAATAGTAACAGCAGGTTTTTTATCAGATTGAATGACATTGGACACCTTCAAAAAAAGCTCCTTACCCAGTGAGCCTCCTGGATGAAATCTCGCAAAATGATCACGCGTAAAACCTTTTGCTTTAATTAATGCCACCGTCATCGCATCACCCATCGCCATTTGTGCTAAGGTACTTGCGGTTGGCGCTAAGTTGTTTGGATCAGCTTCTTTATCGACAGGTACATATAAACTGACATCAGCTTCCTTATCTAAATAACTATTCTTATTAGAGTGTATGCTTATGATGCTATTACCAAACTCTTTGATCATACGTACTAAGACCTTAATCTCAGGTGTATTTCCAGACTTAGAATAAACAATACACACATCCAATTTATCTATCATTCCTATATCTCCATGGATCGCATCTCCCGCATGCAAGAAGATCGAAGGGGTACCCGTACTATTAAAACTTGCGGCTTGTTTTTGAGCAATTATTGCACTTTTTCCCACACCCGTTAATACCACTCTTCCTTTGCACTTTAAAATTTTTTGGATGGCCAATGTAAATTGATCATCTAAACTCTTCTTAAGTGCAATTAAGGTTTCTATTTCAATGTCGAGAGAAGATATTCCATCTTGTAATATTTTATTATTTTCGCGCTCCGTCATTAAAATTTCGTATTTTAATAGTGAAAATGAAGATCAAATCCAAATGAGAACTTATTATAAGTTCCGTATGTTTTGATAACATAAAAGTAGGCAAACCATTTAATTGTTGCCCATTCCCCAAAAAATGAATTTTATGAGTTACAACAGTGAGACTCTGCACGCACATTTGAATAAATATTTTGGCTTTGATAGCTTTAAGGATGATCAGGAAGCCATTATCAGATCTATACTTGAAGGCAATGACACCTTTGTCATCATGCCTACCGGTGGAGGAAAATCCCTTTGTTACCAACTCCCCGCTTTTATTTCTGAAGGTACTGCACTAATTATATCTCCTTTGATTGCCTTAATGAAAAATCAGGTGGACTCCATACGAGGTCATAATGATAATAATGATGTCGCCCATTTTCTTAATTCGTCATTAAATAAGGGGCAAATTGCACATGTAAAAGACAAGGTCAGTAGCGGAGAAACTAAGATGCTTTTTGTAGCACCAGAATCACTGAAAAAAGAAGAAAATATAGCTTTTCTTAAAAATTCAAACATATCCTTTGTTGCCGTTGATGAAGCGCATTGTATTTCAGAATGGGGACATGATTTCAGACCTGAATATCGTAAGATTAGAGCCATGATAAAGGCTATAGGAGACAATATTCCTGTAATCGCTCTTACCGCAACGGCTACTCCAAAAGTACAATCCGATATTGTCAAAAACTTGAATATGATGGAAGTGAATACTTTCATTTCATCATTTAATAGAGACAATTTATACTACGAAGTAAGGCCTAAAATAAATAAAGAACAGACGATTAAAAGTCTAGTTCAGTTTGTCAAAAAACATCCTAATAAATCAGGTATTATCTATGTTCAATCTCGGAAAAGTACCGAAGAAATTGCCAAGGTATTGAATATCAACGGCGTAAATGCAGCTGCTTATCATGCCGGTCTAGATAATAAAATACGATCTAAAGTCCAGGATGATTTCCTCATGGAAGAGGTGGATGTTATCGTAGCTACCATTGCATTTGGTATGGGAATAGATAAGCCCGATGTACGATTTGTCATCCATTATGACATTCCTAAAAGCATTGAAAATTACTATCAAGAAACAGGAAGAGCTGGCCGAGATGGACTAGAGGGCACTTGCCTTGCTTTCTACACACACAAAGACATTGTCAAATTAGAAAAATTCTTAAAAGACAAACCAGTTGCAGAAAAAGAATTATCGCTACTTCTAATGGATGAGGTAATGGGCTATTCTGAAACTGGGAATTGCAGAAGACAATACTTGCTCTCTTATTTTGGAGAAGCCTACGATGATAGTCTTTGTAATAATATGTGCGACAACTGTAAGCATCCAAAAGAACAGGTAGACGGAAAGGAATACATTAAAAATGTCCTTCTCTCTGTGGCTGACTTAAAAGAGAATTACGGCATCAAAGTGCTAGTCGATTTTATCTTAGGAAACCAAACAAAGGATATCAAAGATTACAAATTTGATAAAATGCCTCACTTCGCTATAGGCAAAGAACAGGATTCTATCTTTTGGTATAGTATGATTAGGAATGCTATCACCATAGGATATTTAAGAAAGGAGATCGAGCAATATGGTATCCTTAAAATATCTGAACAAGGTCATGCATTCCTTAAAAACCCGGTCGAACTTAAAGTTGGGATCAACAGAGACTATGAAAATATGTCTGATGATCAGGTGCTAACCGATGATAGTCAAGGAACTGCTTTGGATAATACGCTTTTAGGCATGTTAAAAGATCTTAGAAAAAGTGAAGCCAAGAAAAAGAATGTCCAGCCATGGGTTATTTTCTTAGAACCGACCTTGATAGAAATGGCAACCTACTATCCGATTAGTATGGCTGACATGGAACAAATATCTGGTATATCGAAAGGAAAAGCATTAAAATATGGACAAGCTTTTATTCAGTTAATTGCAGAATACGTAGAAGAAAACAACATCGAACGTCTAACGGATGTAGTTATCAAGCAGCTGGCTAATAAATCTAAATCCAAGATTAACATAATTCAAGGCGTCGATCGAAAACTGCCGCTGGAGGATTTAGCGGACAATGTTAAAATCCCATTCGAAGATTTGCTGGATGAAATGAATAACATTGTAAATGCTGGTACAAAGCTAGATATCAACTACTACATCGAAGAAAATCTAGATGAAGAGGTTATAGAAAATGTGTTTGATTATTTTGATGAAGCTGAATCTGAATCTATCGAATCGGCCTATGATGAACTACAGGAAGACGATATTACCTTGGAAGAAATCAAGATGGTACGTGTTAAATATATGACTGAAATCGCCAACTAATTAAGGACTTCACCATTCATATTATCAACGGTCCCAATTTAAATCTTGTCGGTTTACGAGAGCCAAGTATTTATGGAGAAGAGGGTTTCGCAGAGTTTATCCCAAGACTTAAAGAACAATATCCGTCGATAAATATCAACTACTTTCAATCTAATCACGAAGGAGCCATCATCGACGAAATCCATCGAATTGGCTTTAAAGAGCAGGCCTTTGCATTAATAAACGCTGGAGGACTAAGCCACACATCTATTGCTTTGCGGGATGCTGTGAGCGCTGTCCCTATGTCCTTTGTCGAAGTGCACATGTCCGACATTAAACAACGTGAACCATTTAGACATCATAGTTATCTGGAAGCAGTTTGTATTTGCTCGATCGTCGGGAAAGGTTTAAATTCTTATGTCAAAGCTATCGATTTTCTTAAAGCTAATTCGTTTAGCAAATAAATTGTACTCCTCGATATCTTTTCAAATTCTTCTTTGTGTTTTGCGGTATAAAGCAGTAGTATATTAAAGTGAGTATGACTAATGATTTGTTGGTTTAAGCGATAAGCTTCGCGCATTTTACGTTTAAGCATATTGCGATCTACCGCGCGTTTATGGTTTCTTTTGGGTGCAGTTACGGTAATCTTATTTTCCAATTCCCCATTTTCTATGTAATACATCTTTATAGGGTATTTGTAAAGGTATTCCCCTTCTGCAAATAAATGGGCAATGGCTTTTCGGCTTTTTAATTTTGCCTTCTTAGGATATGAAAAAAGCTTTTTCATGGTTCTATGCTTGAAAACCTATAGCTACAATGATAACTATATTCATCTTCAGGCTCTAATAATGTGCTAGGAAAATGTGGATGATTCATTGAATCTGGGAAATGCTGGGTTTCAAAACAGAAGTACTTTTTGTTCCCACTGTAAAACTGGACGCCTGGTTGATCTGTTAAAACATCCAGCCGAATACCTGTTTTCAAACCAATGGCAGATGCGACCATATCATTTTCTTTACCAAGGACAAAGCAATGATCAAAAACGCGGCCATTCAGATATTGCATGGTATTTAAATCCATATCTGTTCCGGCTACTTCCTCTAACTTTCCAGTAGGTATTTTTTCACTATTTAATGTTACAAAATGACTAGCCTTAATCATAAATTGATGTTGTGACAATTCCTGATTTCCATTAAGATTAAAATAGGCGTGATTAGTCAGATTAATGGGACAGGTGCGAGATGTTCTGACTTTATATTTTATGTCAATGCTGCTACCGTCTAAAGTATACATTACCTGAAAAGTTCTTTCTCCAGGAAAGCCATCATCCGTCTGATTTCTGGTACAAGCGAATACGATTTGATTTTGCCTTATTTGTGTAGATTTCCAGTTGACTGAATGCAATCCTTGAGATCCACTATGCAATGTATTAGGGCCTTCGTTTTGAATTAGTTGGAACTGCTGTTTTTTGTGTACTAGGCTACCAGCAGTAATTCGACCTGCCACTGGACCAACTGTTGCACCTGTATATTTCCTTTTAGAAAGATATGGTTCGTCAGTGGGATAATACTCATGGAGTTCTATCCATTGATTATCCTGTTTATACTTAATGCTGGTAATACGTGCACCTAGTTGGGATAATTCAAGTTTTACACTCTCATTACCCAAACTTATTCTATGCATAGATGTGATAAGGGAATCCCTATTTGGCTCAGGAAATTACTTAAGTCTCTTCTCGTCAGAGATAGTCAACTTAGCACGTCCTTTAGCTCTTCTTCTTGCAAGAAGTTTTCTGCCATTCTTAGATGCCATCCTTGATCTGAATCCGTGTTTGTTTTTTCTCTTTCTTCTGGATGGTTGATAGGTCCGTTTCATAGTATTCTAATTTAAAATCTAGCCCTGCTTAAAAAGTTTTGCAAAGATAGGGTATTTTTTCTTTTAAGCAAATTCTAACTGTTCATTGAAACTAAAAATTCTTCATTCGTTCTTGTCGACTTCAGATGATTACGGATAAAGCCCATTGCTTCATCAGGTTTCATATCGGCTAGATGCTCTCTTAAAATGAAGATTCGCTTAAGCATTCCTTCATTTAATAGTAATTCTTCTCTTCGAGTACTTGACTTGTTTAGGTCAATAGCTGGATACATACGCTTATTAGCTAATGATCTATCCAATTGTAACTCCATGTTACCTGTACCTTTAAATTCTTCGAAGATTACTTCATCCATTTTAGATCCTGTATCTGTCAATGCTGTTGCTAAAATGGTAAGTGATCCACCATTTTCTATATTTCTAGCAGCACCAAAGAATTTCTTAGGCTTTTGTAGTGCATTCGCTTCTACCCCACCTGATAATACTTTTCCAGATGATGGAGAAACGGTATTATATGCTCTTGCTAAACGAGTTATTGAATCCAATAAAATAGCTACGTCGTGACCTGACTCAACCATTCTTTTAGCTTTCTCTATAACTATATTAGCTACTCTCACGTGATTTTCAGCAGGCATATCGAAGGTAGATGCTATTACTTCAGCATTTACATTTCTTGCCATATCTGTAACCTCTTCCGGTCGCTCGTCAATTAATAAAACGATTAAGTAGGTTTCCGGGTGATTTTTTGCAATGGCATTAGCTACATCCTTAAGTAAGAATGTTTTACCTGTTTTTGGCTGAGCCACAAATAATCCTCTTTGTCCTTTACCAATAGGACTAAACATATCGATCATTCTATTTCCAAAATCCTTTCCTTCAGGATGAGAAACTAGATTGAATTTTTCTGTAGGGAATAGAGGTGTTAGATAATCGAAAGGTACTCTTTCTCTTATCTTCATTGGCTCTAAACCATTTATTTTAGACACTCTAAGAAGTGCAAAATACTTTTCACCTTCTTTTGGTGGTCTTACCGCTCCAACTACTAAATCACCAGTTTTTAAACCAAACAATTTAATTTGGCTTGGTGATACATATATATCATCTGGACTGGTTAGATAATTATAATCCGCAGAACGTAAGAAACCATAACCATCTGGCATCATTTCTAAAATTCCTTCGCCTTCGATTAATCCATCAAGATCTATGTTGAATCCAGAGTCATCCTGTGGCTTTTCTTTATGTCTTCCACCTTGATGTTTGTCGTTTCTATTTTGGTGGTTACGTTGATTATTATCGCCACTTTTATTGTTAGCCTTATTATTTGCTGGCTGTTTAGGTGTTCCGTCTTTATTCATTTTAGAAGCAAGCATAATCACCTTTTTAGGTTTTGGCTTATCTTCTGTAGTCCCTGCGTCTTTAGTGTCAGCTTCTTCAGTTTTTGCAGTCTCCTTTTTTACTGGAGCTTTCTTTTCAGGAGCTGGCTTTTTTGCAGCAGGTTCTTTTTTAGCTGCAGGTTTTCTTTGTCTTGTTTTCTTCTCAGGTGCTTTTTCAGCAGGCTTAGCCGCTGGCATATCGTCACCCAAAGTTGTTTTCATTTTATCTTTACCAATTAGCGCTTGGTGATCCAAGATTTTGTAAATAAGATCTTGTTTGCTTAATCTTTTGTATGCTTTAAGATTTAACTTTTCTGCCAAGTCCTTTAGTTCAGGAACTAGCATTTCATTTAACTGAAGAATATCGTACATAGAATGGTGTAATAATAATAGAAGGAATAAATTTGTAGAAACTAATAAATAAAGGAAATTTTAAAAGGAAGGCACACAAAGATTTAAAAAGTTGGTGCGTTTCGTTGCTGCAAATATATATTTATTATTTGAAACTCAAAGCTATATATTTGCGAAATAAATATTTGTCTAAATACCCAATTGATATAAAAAGTAGATGTTACGAACAGAATTTATAAGAAACAACACTGAATTAGTAAAAAAAGGACTGATTAAGAGAAACTGGAGCGAAGACCGTTGTGCTATTCTCGAGGAAGTAATCACACTGGATGACCAGCGTAAAAAGATTCAAACCTCATCTGATAGTTTATTACACGAAATGAATCTTCTCTCGGGACAAATTGGTGATTTATACAAATCAGGCAGGCGCGAAGAAGCAGAAGTTTTAAAAGCAAAGGTGGGCGAACTAAAAGAAAACTCAAAAGAACTGGAAAGTAAGCTGAAAGAGGCCGTAGATAATATAGAAGCAAAACTACTGACTATCCCAAATGTGCCAAATGAATTAGTACCCTTTGGTAATTCAGAAGAAGAAAATGAAGTATACAAAGATTGGACAGAAGCTTTACCCGATTTAGGTGATAATGCCTTAGCGCATTGGGAGTTAGCTGAAAAATACAATTTGATAGATTTTAAATTGGGTGTAAAAATAGCAGGTTCAGGCTTCCCTTTATTTAGAAACAAAGGTTCTAAACTTCAACGTGCATTAATCAACTTTTTTCTTGATGAAGCTTCCAAAGCAGGATATGAAGAGGTTGTTCCTCCACTTTTAGTAAATGCTCCAACAGCAACAGCTACAGGAAATTTACCGGATAAGGAAGGTCAAATGTATGTGGCGGAAAGAGATGAATTGTATTTAATCCCTACCGCCGAAGTACCTGTCACAAATATCTTCCGAGATGTTATATTAAATGAAGCGGACTTCCCACAAAAGCTGACAGCATATACTCCTTGTTTTAGAAGGGAAGCTGGTTCTTACGGTTCAGATGTAAAAGGTCTAAATCGTGTGCATCAGTTTGATAAAATAGAGATTGTGCAAATTGCACACCCAGCAAATTCATACGATGTACATCAAGAAATGCTGGATCATGTGGAAGGATTACTACAAAAGTTGGAACTACCTTATCGTATACTTCGTTTATGTGGTGGAGACCTTACATTTACTTCAGCTTTGACTTACGATTTTGAAGTATATTCTGCTGGCCAGAAAAAATGGCTAGAAGTGAGTTCGGTATCTAATTTTGAAACTTATCAAAGTAATAGGTTAAAATTAAGGTACAAGAATTCAGAAGGTAAAAAACAACTTGCTCATACGTTAAACGGAAGTGCGTTGGCTTTAGCTAGAATAATAGCCGCGATTTTCGAAAATAACCAAACCGAGCAAGGCATTAAAGTACCAGCTGTTCTCGTTCCTTATATTGGATTTGATTGGATAAACTAAAAAAAATTAAAGAACTATGATGTTTTACATGGTTATTGTAGGTGTATTTACACTTATAGGAGGAATTGTTGGAAATCGATTAAAAAGCAAATTTGCTAAGTACAGCCAAATACCTTCGTCTGGCAATATGACCGGAGCTGAAGTAGCCCAACAAATGTTGGATCACTATGGAGTAAGAGGGGTTAAAATTGTGGAAGGAAAAGGCAAGCTGACGGATCATTACAACCCATTATCTAAAACAGTGGCTTTAAGTCCTGAGGTTTTTAGAGGAAGACATATTTCGGCTGCTGCTGTTGCGGCTCACGAATGTGGACATGCTATCCAGCATGATACTGCTTATGGAATGCTTAAACTTAGATCAACACTAGTACCAGTAGTTAATTTCTCTTCGAGAATGCAACAATTTTTATTCTACGGTATGATGTTCGGTTTTATGGCAGGTGGAGGATCTGCTATAGGTCAAATATTGATGTTAGCATTAGTTGCTACATTTGGTATTACTGCCTTGTTTAGCTTGATCACCTTGCCAGTAGAATTTGACGCTAGTAGAAGAGCTTTAGTCTGGTTAGATAATTCAGGCGTAACAGTGGGAGAACAATATGATGGTGCTAAAGACGCTTTGTGGTGGGCAGCTATGACATATGTTGTACAAGCATTATCTTCACTAGTATTATTTCTGTATTTCTTAATGCAGATGATGGGAAGAGATTAATAGAATTAAAAGAATTGTAATTATGGATATTGATATAGATAATATATTAAACATTGGTAAGCAGAAGATGGGTAAATCCATGGACCATCTAAAAGCTGAATTGTTAAAGGTAAGAGCTGGAAAAGCTAATGTTAGCATGTTAGATGGCATCATGGTAGAATACTATGGTACACCTACTGCCTTAAGTCAGGTAGCTAACTTATCAGTACCAGACCCTAAAACAATAAGTATTCAGGCTTGGGAAAAATCGCTGCTACCAACCATCGAGCAAGCAATCTTTGCTGCAAATCTTGGATTGACGCCTATGAATGATGGAGAGTTTATACGAATTAGCATTCCACCGATGACGGAAGAACGCAGAAAAGCACTTGTAAAACAAGTAAAGTCTATGTGCGAAGAAGCTAAAGTGGGACTACGTAATGAACGACAGAAGTTGATGAATGCTGTGAAGGAAGAAGTTAAAAATGGATACCCTGAAGATTCTGGCAAGAAGAAAGAGAAGGAAATCCAAGAGTTAACCAATTCTTTCGGAGATATGGTTAATAAGATTTACGAGGCAAAAGAGAAAGATATAATGACTGTCTAATTAGACATCATGGACATTTTATAGCAGCCTTTATTATGTAAATAGTAAAGGCTGTTTTTATTTATCGATGTATGTTTCCAATCCATATGGTCTTCATTCAGTGTGACTAATTTTACATCCTGAGGCATGAGTGGTTCAACTTTCCAAAGCATTCCATCTTTAATTGAAAATGAATCTCCATTTTCATCCAATATGGTTTCCGTTGTAAATGGCGCATAGCTTTTATACTGCCCTATTAAGCTATAAACATATATACAATCATTCCCAATAAGGGATATCCCATTTACTGATTCATCAAGTGTAAAATCAGCTAAATTCCGGTTAACCTCACGAATGGCAAACGAAGTACTTAAGACTGCACTATTCGCCGGAAATTCAATGACTTCTCTGCGATCTGCGTCCACAAACCATAATCGGTCTTCTTCGCTTAAATCTACGCTAGTCACATTATTGTAGCCTAACTCCTCAAATGAAATACTCGACAATTCTGTCAACTGATTATCAAGAAAAATTACCGTTTGCTGATCTCTAGAAAATAAAAACAATTTGTGGATATGGTTCAATCCCATTTCATCTATAGAATAGCCAAAAGGTATTTGATATTCTACCTCTACACCTTTATCATTTATCTTTAATAGGTTGTTTTCACTGGTCAATATATAGGCGTTATCAAAAATATCATAGACGCATTTTTCAATATCCCTTATATCTATTGGTAAATCAAACAGCTTTTCTTGAGCTATACCATGGGTAGTGCTCAATACGAAAAGCAATAGACTAGCAATTAGTTTCAATATGGGCATCTTTGTCTCCATAACTGATTAACGAAAATCCTGACTCTTTTAATACACCATAGGTATAATGATAAAGTGAATCACCCAGGTTTATATATTTTGCTTTACCAGATTGGAGCATATATTCCATGGGTATGTGTCTATGTCCGAAAATAAAATAATCCACTTCCTCCTCAGCTGGGTAAGACTCACAATATTGGACCAACCACTCTTTATCAAAAGATTCAAACTCTTCTTTGCCAAAACTCTTCTCTCTCGATCGATTCGAGAAATATTTCATAAGTCCGATGCCAGTATTTGGGTGTATGCGAGCAAATAACCATTGGCATAATTTGTTTCTGAATACCTTTCTTAAAAACTTGTAATTATAATCTCCTGGACCTAAGCCATCCCCATGACCGATATACAAAGTCTTTCCAAAATGCTCCACAATTATCGGATCCTTGTGTACTTTAAAACCAAGATCTTGGAAATAATTATTCATCCACATATCGTGATTGCCAGTAAATAGCTCAACATCAACACCAGCTGATTTAAGGTCTATTAAACCAGCAATAAATCTTGAAAAACCCGCAGGTATCGTATGCTTATACTCAAACCAGTAATCAAATAAGTCACCCACCAAATATACTTTTGATGCATGTTCTTCGAAGTGTTTAAAGAGATTAAGTATCTTATTTTCTCTGATAGCAGAACTATCTAAACCCTTTCTACCTAAATGAAAATCAGAAGCAAAATAGATATGTTTTTGTGGCATACATTAGACCGAATAGTCTATCCAAAGGTAAGGAGTCAAAGTCAAATAGCTTTCTAAAAGGCACAAAAAATAAAAGCCGCTCACATTTGGCGGCTTTTACAAGTAATGCTGATCAATTCCTATCTTGACTTACATTCATTTTGACGCAAGTTTTTTTCAAGGTAACACCTCAATAAAAACTTTAACATATGTTAAAGTTTTTACATACAATGAGGTAGGTGTTTTAAACTTTCAAATGATATATCTAAATCTATGTTTTACATTTTTTCTAAGTTTGAACAAACTTGAAAAACCAATTATGATTTATAAACAAATAGGGAATTCAGATTTAAAGGTGAGTGGAGTATGCTTAGGCATGATGAGTTATGGTAGTAAGGAATGGCGCCATTGGGTACTGGACACACAAAAGGATTGTGATGAACATGTGGCTTTAGCACTATCCTTAGGGATTAACTTTTTTGATACAGCTAACATATACTCTTCAGGAGTTAGTGAGGTAATGACGGGCACAGCATTGAACAAACTAAGCCAACGAGATAAAGTGATTATTGCTACAAAAGTCGGTTTACCCATCCCTAAAAATCCAAGTCAAACTGGTTTATCTAAGAAACAAATCATTTTAAACTTTGAAGCATCTCTCAAAAGACTAAAAACGGATTATATAGATTTATACCAAATCCATCGTTGGGACTACCTCACTCCCATCGAGGAAACTATGGAAGCTCTTCACTCTCTAATCAAAAGTGGGAAACTCAGATACATCGGTGCATCGAGTATGTATGCTTGGCAGTTTAGTAAGTCCCAATACTTAGCTGAAATAAAACAATGGACTCAGTTTATCAGCATGCAAAACCATTACAATATTATCTATAGAGAAGAAGAACGAGAAATGAATCCACTCTGTCAAGATCTTGGAGTTTCCTTACTTCCTTGGAGTCCTGTCGCTAGAGGCTTGGTTTGTGGTACTCGAACAAGAAATGGAGGCACAACCTTGAGAAGTACCAATGACCCTCACGCTGATCGACTTTATAACCGTGAAGCTGACTATAAGGTGGCTGATACTGTAATGCAAATTGCTGATCAAAAAGATGTGAGCGGTGCTGAAATAGCACTTGCGTGGCTCCATCAAAATCCAATCGTAGCTTCACCTATTTTTGGAGCCACTAAAACAGATCACATAAGAGAAGCTGCACATTCGCTGGAAATTAGTTTGACTCATGAAGAAATCTCCGAAATAGAATCTCCCTATCAGGTGAATATTGTGAAACCATGGAATTTGTAGGCATTGCGCTTTCTAAATTCAAACACATAACTATCTTTGCTCCTATGAAACATTCAGTCTTTTATTGCTTATTTATTGCTTCGTTTTTTTTGTGTCAAAAGGTACAAGCACAAACTGATTTAGGATCTTGGACCGGGGTTAAACTTGCTACAAAACTGGATAAACAAACCTCTTTATCTGTAAACCCTATTTGGCGGATGAGGGAACAATTATCTACTCTTAACACGACTTTCATTGATGTGGATCTTAAGCGAAGTTTTGGTGATTTTTGGGTGATGTTAAGAAATCGTAGTTTGTTAGATAGAAATACTAAGTATAATCACTGGATTTTTGCCGACATTGGACAAAAAGGATCATTTACTGAAAAGATTCTTTGGGAGCACAAACTAAGATATCACTGGGGTCTTAAAATTAATGATTTTGACGATGTCGATTTATTGCGATATGAGCCAGCCATAAAATTTATACATTCTAAAAAGTTTAATACTAAGCTAGGTTTCGATGCTCACTACAGGGTAATCGAAAATCCAAAGTACTTTAGAACTAGATACCACATAGGAGGCAAGTATGCTTTTAGTAAACCTCTAGCTTTAGAACTGTACTATTGGTTTGATGACTTTACTGAGTCCGCAGACACACACCTTATAATAAGTACCTTAAGCTACACTTTTGACCTAAAAAAGAAAGAAGAAGTCGCAAACTAAGATGTCTATATAAGGACTAAAACTTCCAACATTATATAAACACCTTTAGTTAAAAAAGCATTTCTTTGCTTAGTGAGTCACTCTAATACCTGTATATTACTTTTTGCGCGGACCCCCGAGGCCGAAGTCCTCCATAAGCAACTTAGCAAAAAAGCTAATCTGAATAAGCGCATCAGTCACTTGCTCTACCAGAGAACTAAGCAAATTGTCCAGTCTTTAGACACACCACACTATCTTGTTTCTGAAACCCAGCAGATTGGGAATTCCTTTGGTGAACGAATCACTCACGCCATTAAGCAAGTCTTTGATCAAGGTTATGAGCATGTGATTGCCATTGGTGCAGATTGTCCCAATATTCATAAGCAACTCTTAGAAAAAGCGGTTCAAAACGCCAAGCATGGCCACTGCACCATCGGACCAGCCAAAGATGGTGGCTTATATTTATTGAGTGTTTCCAAAGATCATTTTGACCAAGATGCATTTATAATGATGCCCTGGGAAAGTTCATCACTTGTAGGAGCATATAGAAGCTATTTAGAACGTGAAGGCTTAACTATTAACACACTTAAGACTTTAGCTGATCTAGATGATATACATAGTTTTATCAAGGTTAATTTCGCCCACACTGACTGGGTTTTTAAGCAACTTAAAACTTTACTAGTCGATAAAGCCAATTGGTTCTTAAACCCTTTATTTTCTCCATTTTATCTTGCTAAGAATCCTACACTTCGAGGTCCACCTTACTCCTTTTCATAGGTATTCATTTTAATTATTTCTATTTCTAATTGCCTTCGGGTAAACAAACACAGCTATGAAACTTAGCCTTATTGGCATCTTATTTTGTTTGGTCAATGTTGCTTTTGCTCAACAAACCATCATCAAAGGAACAGTATTCGATGAAACTGATCAAAGCCCACTTCCAGGAGTAAGTATCTTATTAGATAATGAAACAGGTACAATCACGAACAATGATGGAAGCTTCCAAATTAAAGCAAATATTGGGGACGACTTAGTTGTCAGCTATATAGGTTATGGCGAACAGCGATTGACCATCGAAAATGAAGAAACACTTGCCATTTATTTATCGCCCGGAGTATCCCTAAATGAGGTAGTGGTTGTGGCTTTAGGTTTAAAGCGCGCTTCCAAGGGTTTAGGATATTCAGTGCAATCACTTGAGAATCGAGAAATTGCTAGGGTGCAATCCGTAAATTTCCTTGATAACCTCACCGCAAAATTAGCTGGCGTCCAAATTAATCAGGGAGCTACCGGTGTGGGCTCCTCCTCGAAAATTAGCATTCGAGGTGAGTCATCATTTACTAACAATAATCCTTTGTTTGTAGTCAATGGCATTCCCATTCAAAACAACACAGATTTTAATGTAACCAATGAAGCTGCGGCTGGATTCCAATCGGTAGATTTCGGAAATGGAGCTATGGATATTATGCCGCAAGATATCGCAAGTGTGTCGGTGCTGAAAGGCCCTACTGCCGCTGCACTTTATGGCACCAGAGCTTCTAATGGCGTGCTGATAATCGAAACAAAAGATGGTTCGAAAAGTGAAGGTTTAGGCATTAGTTTTAGTGCAAGCACAACCCTTGATAGAGCATTTAGACTTCCGGTTTTCCAAAATCAATTTGGCCAGGGCAATGCTGGACTGTTTGAATATGTAGACGGACTAGGTGGTGGAATTAATGATAACATTACTTATAGTTATGGACCACAATTAGACATTGGATTATCTATACCACAATATGACAGCCCAGTTACTTTGCCTGATGGGAGGATTGTTAGAGCAGGTGATACAAGAGTACACGGAGGTGCTGATATCGAGGCTACGCCTTTCGTTTCCCAGCCTGACAATCTGAAAAATTTCTATCAGACAGGCATAACCAATATCCAACAATTAGCTTTAGCTTCTTCCAATGAGTTGGGATCTTTTAGGCTCTCATTTGGAAATTTACATAGCGAATCGATCATTCCTGGTGTTGATTTTGATCGTAAAAACATAAGTAGCTATCTACACTTTAAGCCCACAGATCGCTTTAAGCTAAGTGCTAACATTAATTACATCTACTCATCTAGTAACAATCGACCAGCCAGTGGTTATGGTTCAGAAAACATAAACTACGCTTTAGTAGCATGGATGGGTAGACAGACGAATCTTAATCCGATGAAAGATTACTGGCAGCCAGGATTAGAGGATGTGCAGCAATTTTCTTACAACTATACTTTTTTTGACAATCCATATTTTACCTTGTTTGAGAATAGGAATGGCCTAGCTAGGCACCGTTTATTTGGCCTTATAAAGGGGGAATATGCATTGACAGAGAAACTTTCCTTGAGTCTGCGATCAGGGATGGATCAAAATAATGAGGACAGGACATTCCGTCGAGCATTTAGTTCTAATCGATTTAAAAATGGTGCCTATGCGGAACATAACATCAGCTTTAGAGAAAGCAATACTGATGCTTTAATTAATTATAAATCTTCCATAAATAATATCAAATTTCAAGCATCAATAGGTGCTAATCAAATGAATCGAAGGGCGGAAAATCAACAGTTTCAAACCCTGTCACTCGCCCAAGCAGGTATATATCAGTTTAGCAATGCCGCCGTACCGATCGAGTCTTTCATCAACCACAGCCGCAAACGGATAAATAGTGTGTATGGCTTGCTGAATATATCCTATAAAGATTTTCTATTTATAGATCTAACAGTGAGAAATGATTGGTCGAGTGCATTAGCAAACACAGATGGTTCTGGTAATATTTCTTTCTTCTACCCTTCTGTTTCTTCTAGTTTTATTTTGTCCAATGTTGTTAATCTTCCATCTGCCATTTCCTTTGCCAAACTGAGAGCAAGCTGGGCTCAAGTAGGAAATGATACAGATCCATACCAAACAGCCAATGTATTTTTAGCCGACACTCCTTTTGAAAGTCAAGCAACATTGACCCAACAAAACTTTATCGCAAACCAAGATTTAAAGCCTGAACAAACGAGTGCTTTCGAACTAGGTGCTGATCTCAGGTTTTTTGACGACAAACTGAACTTAGATATTGCTGCTTACACCATGCAAACAGAAAACCAAATTCTTTCTCTACCCATTGCGCAAAGCTCGGGATATGCTTTCCAATTAGTAAACGGCGGCGCGGTGCAGTCAAGAGGGATCGAAGCCATCTTAGCTGCGAGGATGATGGAGCGACGAGGGTTTAGTTGGAATAGTGCTTTAAATATGAGTCATAATACCTCAAGAATAACTTCATTACCGGATGAATCTACTCAAATCACACTTGGCTACAATCGTGTGTATGATAATGTAAACCAAACAGTTTGGTTTCTGGGAGCTGAAGGTTCGGAGATTGGAGATATTTGGGGAACTGGATATCTAAAAAATGAAAATGGGGACTTTGTCATTGCTGAAGATGGGAGATATATTGTGGATAACACCCTTAAATTATTGGGTAATGCAAACCCCGATTTTATACTTGGATGGCAGCATGGTTTTAGCTATAAACAATGGCAACTAGGCTTTGTCATCGATTGGAGGCAAGGAGGTGAAATAGTATCTCGTACCCAGGCTTTAGCAGGTGTTGCCGGTCAATTAATAGAAACGGAATATAGACCAGAAGCAGGTATTGTGGCTGAAGGCGTACAAAACATTGGAACGCCAGAGTCGCCAAATTATGTACTAAACACCACGGCTATATCTGCCGAAACTTACTATCGCCAATTCTATGATCGTAACCATGAGGAAAACAACACCATCGACGCCAGTTATGTAAAGCTGCGCGAATTCAACCTGTCTTACCAATTCGAAACAAGTCGTAAATATCTCCAGTGGGCAAACCAGATGAGCTTAAGTTTAATTGCCAAAAATGTATGGGCAATATCTAAAATTAAGCACTTTGATCCGGAGCAACTAGCTGTTCAAGGACAAGGTTTTGTGAGTGGTGTAGAAGATATGTCCTATGCTACTTCACGCAGCATTGGACTGCACCTAAATGTAAACTTTTAAAGAAGCTAATGATGAAATTTATCAACTATAAAAAATTAATGATTGCTTGTTTAATGGGTGCTTTATCCATCACCTGTACCAGTGACTTTGGGGAAATAAATACAGATCCTACAGCTGGCACTACAGCCGATCCTTCATTCTTACTCAGACAAATACTCTGGAATACGGTAGAAGAAATGTCCTACGAGTCATATGTAGCTGGGCATCTCTTATCCCAGCATTTTACAGCAGTCGATTTTAATTTGTTTGATCGACACAGTTTATCGGAACCACAATTTGGTGGAAATCCATGGCCTGTCCTTTATCAATTATTTAGGGATAATGAGTTTATTTTAAATCAGTCAATAGAAGATCCTAAGTATGCAGTATACGAAGGTCCAGCTCGTATATTAAAAGCTTACTTAATAGGTCTTATTACTGATTTATATGGGGACGTTCCTTACAGTGAAGCTGGACAAGGTGCCAGCTCAGGAATAGTTAATCCCATCTATGATGATCAGGCATCCATTTATCTAGGACCAAATGGGATTATAGACCAATTAACTATTGCTAAAGAACAAATACAAAACTACACTGGTTTAGAAAAACTAGAAGGAGATATACTCTATAGTGGAGATTTGTCAAAATGGATTTTAATGGCTAATTCATTGCTCATAAAATATCATATGCGTAGCTCAGATTTAGTAGATGTAAGGGAGGCTATTCAAAACCTTTATGACGAGGGATTATACATCGATAATAATCAAGATAACGCCAGCTTTAATTTCAGTGCAAACCAGCCTAACAATTTTAGAATGGCTGAATTAAGGACAGGTGATTTCAATTTGTTTATTATGTCTGAAACCGCGCAAACCATTTATGAAAGTCTTGAAGACCCAAGAGTCTCTATTTTTTACAAAGAAACTGAAAGTAATCCGGGTGAATATCAAGGCTTACTGAATGGACAAGATGCATCTTCCTTATCCATAAGTATTGCTGATTATTCACTAGGTGGTGCTTTATTTAGGGAGGAAACACAAAGACTCGATGGCAGCTATGCCACTGCTTGGGAAACGGCTTTTTTCTTAGCAGAAGCAGCACAAAAAGGCATATTATCAGCCAACGCAAAAGCTTTGTATGAAGAAGCTGTAAGACTCTCATTTGAGTATTGGGAAACAGATTTACCCGCTAATTACCTAAGTGATGGACCAGCTGCCTACGATGACCAATTTTCGCTAGAACAGATTATGACTCAAAAATGGATAAGCAATACCATCAATGGATATGAGTCTTGGATCGAGTATAGAAGAACTGGACTACCTGCTTTAAAGCCCATTGCATCCAGTTTAAATGATGGACTTATTCCTGTCCGAATGCCTTATCCAAAAGATGAAGCGATATTGAACCAAACAAACTATGAGGAGGCTGCTAATAATACAGAACAAAACAGTGTAAACGTGCGAGTTTGGTGGGATAAAAACTAATGGATTATCCAATACAAATATGGCAATGGATCTTGGTAATAGCATCCAGTTTACTCTTACTTTGGATTGCTCCAAAGGCAAGGACTGTACAGGATTTTTTCAAAGGAAGTAAGCAGGGAAAGACAGTCAACATTTATCTACTAACCAGCAGTTTGGTCATCTCTTGGTTATTTGCTAAATCCATTACCAATGCTGCCAATTTAGGCTTGGAGTTTGGAATGCTCGGTGGTCTTGCCTATGCAGTCTACTACCTATCTTTTGTAGTAGCTGGCCTGGTCATTTATAAGCTGAGGACCCAGGGAGGATTTAAAAGTATTCATCAGTTTTTAGAAACTAGGTATGGACTGGCTTCAGTAGCTATTTTTTCCGTTTTAATAGCCTTTCGATTATTTAATGAAGTTTGGTCAAATACAATGGTTATTGGCAGCTATTTTGGAGAGGCTGGCAGTTCATCATATTATCTTTCTATCCTTGTATTTACGATATTAACCCTAGCCTACTCATTAAAAGGTGGTATGAGCAGTTCGATTATGACGGATCTTATTCAGATGATTTTATTTGCTTTGGTTTTAATCGTGGTTTTAGGCGTGATCATCCCGCAAACCGAAGGTGGCATTAGCACTTATTTACAGTCTGGAGAATGGTCCATGGCGATGGGTGGAAACTTACTGTTGGTTGCCTTTATCCAATCATTTAGTTATCCTTTTCATGATCCAGTTATGACTGATCGAGGTTTTATCACTGATGCTAAAACCACCTTGCGATCCTTTCTGCTAGCCGCACTTATAGGCATGGTTTGTATATTATTATTCAGTTTTGTCGGCATCTTTGGTGGGATACGCGGAGTGAGCGGTCAAGCTCCTGTGGAGGTGGCAAAACTGCTAGGTATCCCCATGATGTTGTTAATTAATTTTATCATGATTACTTCCGCCGCTTCTACCCTAGATTCGACCTTTAGTTCATTTGCCAAATTAGTCCAGCTCGATATTAAAAAAGAGAAGCATTTGAGTATTTCTGCCGGAAGAAAAACGATGGTTGCTATTACTATTTTAGGTACGATTCCAGTTTTTCTAAATCCTGCCATTTTATCTGCCACTACGGTGAGTGGGACGATGGTTTTAGGATTAGCGCCCGTCTTTATCCTTTGGTTTTTAAGACCAGCAAAATGGGCTTTTTATGCTTCGGTGGGTGTGGGACTAATAGTTGGGCTTTGCTTAGCCTTTGGTTGCTATCCTGAAAGTTTGTTATTTACTACAGGCAAATACGCTGATTTATTAAGTGCTAATCTATTAGGGACTGTGGCTTGCTTTACCTTGTTTTTTGTGGCTTGTTTAGTTAAACCCAATGTGTCAAAATCTCCGCTTTATGACTAAAGAAAAGAAAATACAGATTAGTCAAGATACTATCCTAGTATTTGGAGGCGTTTACTCAAATCTCCAAGCCTTAGAAGCCTTAAAATCAGTAGCTACAACTAAAGGTTTTAGCCCAGAAAACATCATTTGCACCGGAGATTTAATTGCCTACTGCGCAGAGCCGGAAGCATGTGTCCAGCTGATTAAAGATTGGGGAATCCATGTGATAGCAGGCAATGTCGAATTAAATATCCGACAGGGTTTAGATGATTGCGGCTGTAACTTTAATGAGGGAGGAAGATGCGATCTCCTTTCAAAGCAATGGTATCCTTTTGCTAAAGCCTCACTCAGTAAGGATAGCCTCGAATTTATTAGCCATTTACCCGAATTCCTTCGATTTACTGTTGGAGGGAAATCTTGTTTAGTGGTACATGGAAGCTATACGGATACCTCTCATTTTGTGTTTAAATCTACTCCATGGGAAATAAAGCAAAGACAGTTTGACTTAGCCGATGTAGATACTATTATTGGTGGGCATTGTGGTCTTCCCTTTGAGGATTCAAAAGATGGAAAACAATGGTTTAATCCAGGAGTAATCGGTATGCCTGCTAATGATGGAACAAGTCGTGTTTGGTATGGTCTAATAGATGCGGATCAAGGCATCATTAGTCAAAGCTTAGTTCCTTTGAATTATGACCATCAGAAAGCTGCCCATTTAATGAAATCAGCAGGTTTACCACAAAGCTATGCGGCTACTTTGGAAACTGGCTTGTGGGATAATTGTGAAATACTTCCTGAAACAGAAACAGCCTTGAGAGGAATCATCATCCAATAACTATCGATTGATTAGTTTTGTGCTTATGGATTGTGTAATGAGAAGATTATTCTTCTTTTCGTGCATCGCCAATAAGCAACATGGAAACGAACTATTTATTTACATCTGCAAGATTAGGGTTTCGAACTTGGCTAGACGAGGATCTAGAGCCTATGTCTGCCATAAATGCAGACCCAGCTGTTATGGAATTCTTTCCTTCTACACAAAGCATTGAACAAACCAAAGGATTTATCGAGCGGATGAAAAAGCATCAAGCAGAGAGAGCATACTGTTATTTTGCGGTAGATGAATTATCAAACCATCAATTTATTGGATTTATCGGCCTTGCCTACCAGACCTACGAAACTCCCTATTCACCGTTTGTAGATATAGGTTATCGCCTAGCCCAAAAATATTGGAACAAAGGTTATGCTACTGAAGGTTCGTTACGATGCCTAAGATTTGCTAAAGAAACTATGGCTATAGAAGACATTTACTCAGTTGCCATCCTTCAAAATGTTAAGTCTATGCATGTAATGAAGAAGTTAGGCTTAAGCAAAATAGACGAATTTGATCACCCCGCATTAAGTGATTATCCGGCCATCAAACGCTGTGCTATCTATCACATTAATGTAAACAATAAGCTCACATGATTCAAGATAAAACAGACATAGGCACTTTTATAGAAGGTTTACCGAAAGCCGAATTGCATTTGCATATTGAAGGCAGTTTCGAAGCCGAACTCATGTTTAAAATTGCTGAGCGCAATGATATTTCTATCCCTTTTGATTCAGTAGAAAAACTGAAAAAGGCCTACTCTTTTAATAACCTCCAGGAGTTTCTAGACATTTATTATGCTGGGGCCAATGTTTTGATCGAGGAAGAAGATTTTTACGAATTGACTAAGGCCTATCTAGACAAAATACACCGCCAAAAGGTCGTCCACACTGAAATTTTCTTTGATCCACAAACACATACTGATCGAGGAGTGGATTTTGATAAAGTAATCACTGGGATACATCGAGCACTTGAAGAAGCGAAGAAAAATTATGGTATTACGTATAGATTGATCATGTCCTTTCTGCGTCATTTGGACGAAGCATCTGCATTCGACACCTTAGAATCAGGCTTGAAATATAGAGACATCATCGATGGTGTGGGTTTAGATTCATCAGAACTTGGCAATCCACCTAGCAAATTTAAGCGTGTTTTCGCAGCGGCCGCAAAGGCAGGCTTTAAATTAGTGGCTCATGCCGGAGAAGAAGGACCGGCCGATTATATCTGGGAGGCATTGGACGAGCTAAAGGTATTGCGCATTGATCATGGAAACCGGTGCTTAGATGATGAAGCATTAACCAAGCGATTAGTCGATGAGCAAATGCCGCTTACCCTTTGTCCATTATCAAATACTGCCTTGCAAGTAATTAAGCGGATGGAAGACCATCCCGTCAAGCGAATGATGGATTTAGGTTTATTAGCGACGATCCATTCGGATGATCCAGCCTATTTCGGAGGATACATGAATGAAAATTTTATGGCTGTTGCCGAAGCCTTAGCCATGAATAAAACTGAGCTCGCTCAACTGTCCAAAAACGCCTTTACAGCTAGTTGGTTGTCACCTGCCGAAATTGCCAAGCATCACCAGGCTATCGATGATTATGTAGCTTCCTTTGGGATTTAATTATTTAAAGAGTACGATAGGCAAATACCGTCTGAAGAGCCGGATATATTCCAAGCTGCAGAAGGCTTTTTGTTTTTATGTAGCTGCGGTATTAAGATACCTACCGCGGCTCCAAAAGCGTAACCTGTTATCACATCTGTAGTGAAGTGATTCCCTGATTTTACTCGCATATATCCAGTAAATGCTGGCCAAGTGGCAGCTAGTGTCCAAACCAAGTATTTTATAGCTTTGTCAGGATAATAGTCATTAAATATTTTGGCGGCAAAGAAGGCATTTGCAGCCGTGATAGACGTATGCCCAGAAAAGAACGATGTTAGCCCATTTTTGTCCATTTTCTCTGAAGGCAGGATGGAGGTATTATACATGTATGGTCTCGGTCTTTTGCTTAGATATTTAGTGAGTAGGGTTCCTCCTGCTGTAAGGATAATGGTTTCTCCCCATAGGATAGTTAGTTGTTTTTTGTCAATGTCTGGCAAGAGATACAAAGCTACTGGAAGTCCTATCGAAGAATAAATTCCTATATCCGAATAGATATCCGCTTGTTGGTCATGGTTCAATGTTGCATCTCGCTCAAATGCAGGTATATTATCCGACGATAAGTTGCTTAAAAAATCTAGATCTGGAGGAGTTGTTTTTTCTCGCTGGTAGGCACTGAGTAGCAGAAGGCTTGATCCTGCAAGGATATATTTTTGTTCGTTTTGTTTATCAACGGTATACGTTTCTTGAGCTGTGAGTATGGGTGAATAAATAATGCTTGATACTGAGAAGAGAAGGAATGTGCTGATTAGTTGTAGTGTCCGCATTTATTTGGTATCAAGTAGTTATTTGCTTTAAAGTTACAGAAAGCTGATTTAAATCTGGTGTGATTTTTCTTGTATGTCTTAAAGGGAGATGGTTTGGACTATTGACTCAAATTTTCAGTTAATAAATTGTTCGATATTCAAGTTTATTAGTTTAGAAAATGAGCTAGATTGCATCACATGAATTATAATCGAATAGTCATATCATCATTTGGGGGACCTGAAGTTTTACAAAAAGTAACGGAGCCTAGTGTTCCAATCCCAAACAAAGGAGAAGTTAGGATCAAAGTCTTAACAACCAGTGCTTCTTATACAGACACATTAATTCGTCGAGGAATTTATCCAGCTGTCAGAAATAAGCCGCCTTTTTCACCAGGATACGATTTAGTAGGTGTTGTCGATGCTTTAGGAGAAGGAGTCCAAAGCTTATCAGTTGGGCAAAAAGTGGCTGGTTTAACCGTTATAGGTTCTTACACAGAATACATCTGCTTAGATGCTAAGGATTTAGTTAGTGTTCCAAAACCATTTAGATGACTCCGAAGCCGTGAGTATGGTTTTGTCTTATCTAACGGCTTATCAAATGTTGCACAGATGCATTAAACTAAAGAAGGTGACACGCTTTTAATTCATGCGGCTTCGGGTGCAGTAGGTGTTGCTCTTTTACAACTGGGCTCAATATTGAAACTAAAAATGTACGGAACGGCTTCTAAGCATAAGCACGAATTTATTAAAAACATGGGAGCCATACCCATTGACTATAAACATGAAAACTTCACTGAAGTCATTAATAAACATGAGCCAGAAGGTGTAGATTTCGTTTTTGATCCCATTGGAGGTTCTTACTTTAAACGTTCATTAAGTATTTTAAAAAAGAAAGGCACTTTGCTTGCCTATGGCTATCAAAATGCAGCTTCTGGTATCGACGGTAACGTGGTGCTAGATTACTTTAAAGTCAAATGGTGGAATATCTTGCCCAACAGACCATCTACGGTTTTCTACGTGATCACAGCCCTTCGCAAGCAACATCCTGAATGGTTTAAAGAAGATTTAGCGGAGCTGTTTAAGCTACTATCAGCCCATAAAATAAAACCTGTGATTGGCAAAATAATGCCTTTAGAACAAGCGGCAGAAGCTCACGATTTAGTTGAAAATTATAAAATTCAGGGTAAAGTTATTTTGAAGATTAATGATGAATGAGTTTCTTTAAGGAGCTATTATTTTGTAGCTAATTATAAAAAGTAGCTGCTATTTCACAATAAGTATCTCATTATGAATGTTTATTTTTAAGTCGTGCTTTAGATCATATTCCTAGATTAATTTAAGCTTAACCTTGTTATTCTAATTCAAAGCATTGAAAAAACATTCCATCCATATATTAATTTTTGTATTTGCATTCTTTAATGCTTCTTTACTCTTTAGTCAAAACGACGAATGGAGTGTAGTAAGTCATGAGGACGATATCATTGTATCTACCCGATATACCGAGGACAATCCCATCAAAGAAGTAAAAATTTATGCTACCATTGATGCAAACTCTGAGCTAATTTTAGAGTCACTCAGTAATGTAGAACTATACAAACAATGGGTTTATCGATGCAAGGAATCCTTCAAAATTGAGGAGATTGGAGAACAGGAGTTTATTTACTATAGCGAAACAGAATTACCTGGCCTTTTTTCTAATAGAGATTTAGTCTTGCACTCTAGGCAATATGAAGACAATCAAACCGGTCTAATCTATTCTGTTTCTGAGTGCGTACCCGAGCATTATGAAGAAATTGAAGATAATGTGCGAATAAAAAAGTTTAAATCCGAATGGCGAATTCGTCCAGTGGGTAGCCAACAAACTGAAATTGAGTATTTAGTTAGCATGAATCCGGGTGGTTATTTACCAGCCTGGTTAGTAAATCTAGGCGTGAGCAGTGGCCCATTAAAAACCATGCAAAATTTTAAAAATCTCCTAGAGGATTAGGATTAGCCTCTTCTATCCAAATACTCATTAAAGTAATCTAGATATTTAGCATACTGATTAGCGTCCAATATTTTTTCAACTTCTAGATTCTGTTCTTTTCTAAGTGCTTGCATTATTTGGCTAACTTTATCTCGATCATCTCTATTTCCTTCGAGGGCAGTTCTTCGTTTTAATCTAAAATCTTGATTTAACTGATCCATAGCAAGACGTTGCTCCTCCGTTAAATCCATGGAATCATAAAAATCATCCGTCGAACCCATGGCGCCACGAGGACCAAGGCGATTTCTCTCTGATTGTTCCAATTTACTCGGCACTTCGCTAACTACTTGTTTGCTTTTGCAAGCAAAAAGGCACGAAATCAATAAAGCGATACAAAGAAATCCAATCTGTTTCATATGATATTTTCCAATGGTGAAAGAAAAATGCAAGGTAATATTTTTTGATTTACTTTATTAATAGGTCAAACCAAGTTGAGTCCTTCTAATCATCCAAATGGTTCTTTCCAAATAGCTCTAAAACTCTCCCAAATTTATTTTATCTACCTTTGTGTCATAAATTCTTACCCGACAACAGTCTTATCCAATTATATTCTAGATTAAATATTTTAAATGAAGTTTGAAGATTTGGATCTTATAGATCCCGTGTTGAATGCATTAAGTGATAAACAATATACACACCCTACCCCGATACAAGCAAAAGCAATTCCATTAGTACTACAAAGAAAAGATGTGCTTGGATGTGCTCAGACAGGAACTGGTAAAACAGCAGCTTTTGCAATTCCGATTATCCAGTTAATCCAACAAATAGAAGGTAACAAGCAAGAATTCCCAAAAATGAGATCCTTAATTGTCACTCCCACTCGAGAATTAGCGATACAAATAGACGAGAATATTCGCGACTATAGCAAATACACAAAGCTTAGACACGCCGTTATATTTGGAGGTGTTAAGCAGCATAAACAAGTAGAACAATTACGACGAGGTGTACACATATTAGTGGCAACACCGGGAAGATTGTTAGATTTAATTAGTCAGGGACATATTAGTTTACGAGACATTAAAATGTTTGTGCTTGATGAAGCTGACCGTATGCTTGATATGGGTTTTATCAATGACATTAGAAAGTTATTAAAACTCTTGCCTGATCAGAGACAATCATTGTTCTTCTCAGCTACTATGCCTGATAACATAGTTCAATTATCAAGACAAATCCTTGATAATCCTATTAAAGTAGAAGTAGCTGCCGTTTCGAGTGCTGCAGAAACTATCCAGCAATATCTATACTATACTAACCGTGCAGATAAGAATGCATTATTAGTACACATCCTGAAAAATCCAAGACTAGACCAAGTGCTTGTATTTTCAAGGACTAAGCATGGAGCCGACCGAATTGTACGAAATCTTAAAAAGAAAAATATAAATGCAGCGGCGATACATGGAGATAAAGCACAAAACCAGCGTCAGAAAGCTTTAAAATCTTTTAAAGAAGGAAGAGTACGCGTACTTGTTGCTACTGATATTGCAGCTAGAGGTATCGATATTGATAAACTGAAATATGTTATTAATTACGATATACCAAATGTGGCAGAAACTTATGTACACCGTATAGGTCGATCAGGAAGAGCTGGTGAAGAAGGAGTAGCCATCGCTATTTGTGAACCAGAGGAAAATGCACATATCAGGGCGATCGAAAAATTAATAAAGCAGAAAATTAAAGTTGAAAACGATAATCCATTTCCACAAACCGATAAGCCGATGACTGCGGCTGAAAAGAAAGAATGGAATAAGGAAAAACAACGAAGGAAGCAAGAGTTTTTTGCTAATCGGAAAAAGTCCAGAGCAAGGAGATAAAAAAAAAGCCAGAAGCGAAATATCACTTCTGGCTTTTTTCTTATTTATTAATGCTTTATCTATTAATAATCCACATAATTAGACTAAAGGATCCGAATAGAATCATTAGATAGCCTAACCAAGCAATTGCTACACCTAGACCTCCTGATACTAGTGCTAGTAAAACACCTACTAACCAAACTACTATTCCTAACCCCCAACCTAGTAGCCACCACTTTTTCCATTTCTTAGCAGTGACTTTAGCTGCTTCAACTATTTTTACTGTTGATGCTTTTACCACTTCGAAGTTAGATTTCACGATTGACTTTAAGCTTGTTCTTTCGCTTTTTGTTGCTTTTGTTGCATTTGGCGCTGCCATCGCAAATTGTTGAGTAAACATTAGTGTCATGATTACTAACAATAAATTCATAGTTCTTTTCATAATTGTTATTTGTTTATATAATGCAAAATAATAATTTATTTTAAATAATTTTTCCAAAATTTAAAATGCCTTTTGGGTCCATTGACTTTTTAAGCAATTTCATTAATGCTATTTCTTCAGCTGACCTACAAAAGGATAAATATTGCTTTTTATGGGTTCCTATTCCATGTTCTGCCGAAACAGAACCTCCAATTTCTTGTAATGGCATATAGACCATATCATTAATGGCTAATGTCAAGGCCTCATCTGAATTTTGTTTAATTATGATAAAATGAATATTCCCGTCAGCTACATGGCCAAAAGGAAAACAATGAATAACACCCTTTAAATTCATGATGGCAGCATACATTTTTGTAACCATTTGACCTATTAATGGAATAGGTAAACTTATATCAAAATGCTGATCTATAGGGCCTTGACTCACTAAAACATGAACATCTTCTCGTATCTTCCAAAACCATTGTAAATCTGCCTCATTTTGTGCTATTGCTCCATCTTCGTAAAGCCCTAGATCTAGGCTTTGCTCAAGCAAATCTTGAAAATGGGTGGCATCATTTAATGGATCAGCACCTAATGATTCTATCAAGACATAGTAAGGATATCCATGTGGGATAGGAGGCTTTTGATAATTAGGACCAGTCATGGTTTCATAACTTTTTTGCCAAATTAATTCAAAACCACTGAGCTTTCCGCCCAGATGACTATCCATAAATTTTAATAAATCTACCACCTGCTGATATTGCTTAATTGCTACAAAAGCCGAAATTCTACTTGTTGGAGCTTCAGTTAGTTTAAGTACTGCTTTAGTTATTACTCCTAAGGTTCCTTCAGCACCAATAAACAGTTGTTTTAAATCATATCCACTATTATCCTTGATGATTTTTTTCATGGAGTTTATGATGGTTCCATCAGCTAAAACCACCTCTAAGCCTAATATTTGCTGCCTTGTCATACCGTATTTAATGACTCTAAGCCCTCCAGCATTTGTGGAAATAATACCACCTATTTGAGCTGAACCCTTTGCACCAAAATTTAGCGGGAATAAAAGTGATTGCTCTCTGGCTTTGTTTTGTATCTCTTCTAAAACAACTCCTGCTTGGACGGTCATAGTTCGTGATACAATATCTATCTCTTCAATGGCATTCATTTTTTCAAGTGAAATCACAAGCTCTTGCTTCGTCGATTCCGTGCTGCCTACAAGATTCGTTTTCCCTCCGTGGATCACTACCGGTTGGTTGTGTTTATAGCAAATTTTTAATAGTTCGGAAAGCTCTTTTGTGCTTTTTACTTTCACTAAACCCAAGGCATTTAAACCTTCTTCCATTTTCCAAATGTGCGAATACTCATTGCTTAGCAGATCCCCATAAATAAATCTTTGTGGCTCTATTATCGATTCGATAGCTTGAAATATAGTCATATGATTTTCTGGGAATTTTATTAGTTGTTAATCATCCACTAATAGATGACTATAGCTTTCGTCTTCTGCAATTTCATAAGGGTTTGGTCCCCATTTGTTATTTCCATGATAACCTTCGCTTATAAACCAAACGAAAAGTATTAATCCTCCAATTAGTGGAATCAACTTTACTAAATAATACCAACCTGATTTGTCTACATCATGAAGTCTTCTTACCACAAGTGCAAATCGGGGGATTAGCAAAACAAATAGTGCTACACCAAATATCTTTGATAGCACAGTTTGTAACCCACCTAATAAACCAATACTGCCAATATAGCTTGTATCAAACAACGAATATAAAAATATTAGCAAAAAATAAAATAAGTGGAAATACCAAAACTCTGCTCGACTGGCACGGCCACCAAAATCGAAAAATTTGTATTTGAGTACATCAATAAAGTAAAGTTTAAGAATATCCATCTCCTTTAGGTTGTTCGTACTGATTTAGCATATTTTGACTATACCATCTTATCATTTAATTCAGCCATTTGAACTGCTTCGATTAGTAGGGTTTCGTCTTCCTTAATTTTAGCTAAAAGTCTAGCGACAGATTGCAGGACTGCTTCCTTCTTAGAATGAATAGCTAATTGTTCTCCTTCTTCTTCCATATTAATATAATCCAAGATATCTGGATCTGATAAAAGCAAGGCACCATGAATAATTCCTTTCCAGCTTCTGCTATCCCCTTCATAACCATGTTCTTTTAAAAAAGTGAGATGGTTATCCATCTCACTTCCATCGTTATACAACAATGTAAACCATCCATCATTCGAAGCATGGATGTCTCCTCTGCCTTTCTTATTAATGTCTACAAGCGCTTCCATTAATGGATTATGCTGAACTTCGGCAGTATTTTTCTTTTGAAGATTCTTTTTCAATGTTGCTTGATCATATAAGTAATAGGCGATCATAATCAAGGCAACTAAGAGCAATATTTGAAGCATAATCTTCGAGTGTTTTAAAAGTATTGGCTATTCTTCTACCAAAAGGTCCGCAGCATCATCTACACCTACTCCCCATGGATTAGGGCCCCATTTATTCGTTCCAGGCTGACTGTCGGTTGCAAACCAAACAATAAGTAAAATAAAGCCTATGAGAGGAATTAGAATAAATAAATAATTCCATGCAGATTTATTTATATCATGTAACCTTCTTGCAATTAGACCAAGACTTGGCAAAAATATAGCTAGTCCAAATAAGCTAAGCAAGCCCGAAAGCACAGTTATCAATGTGCCAGGAGGTGCTCCAGTTTCAATAGAACTAAAAAGTGAAACCATAATTGGAATATACAATACCATATAAATTAAGGTCGTAAAGAGGTTAAAATACCAAAATTCACTTCGACTGGCTCTCCCTTTGAAATCTATGTAACGATGCTTGAATGTATCTACAAAATAGGTTTGAAAAGCTGACATGTAAGTTAGTTTTTAATGAAATGTTTAGAATATCTCGTTTGATTACTCACAAAAGATAAGAAATAACTTCCTGTTTCCAAAGCTGAAACATCAATATATTTTCTTCCACCATTGGCACTAAAACTACTTACTTTTCTACCTAAAATATCGAATATTGCAAAGTCAACATACATCATTCCATCCCATTCCACTACAAGCAAGTTATCTGCTGGATTTGGAAATATTTTAAATGCTGATTCGTCCATAGGATTCATAACTGCTACTAAGCGTTCGCAATAAGTAGAATCAGGTTCCAGTTCTATCCAGCCTTTCGGGCTTAAGTCTTTATCATCAAAAGCTGTGAAATTAACCGGATATCTCTTCATCCTAAAGGTCAAGTTGTTATTTACAACTAAGGTATCACCTTGAGTTGCAGGCGCAGTCCCAATTCTTGGCGTAATATATTCCCAAACGATATCATCTTCTCCGCTTAGTTCAAAAGAGTAGCCAAAACGTCCAGAGGTAATTAGTTTGTTGCCATTAGGTAATAGTTGGACACTTGATAAACCGGTAGAAAAAAGTTTAGTTGTATCCGGATGCGTTGTGGTACTTTCCACGACATTGGGCAAAAACACCCCATCATCCATCATGTATCTCCAATCATACATATCCCAAGTTGGGTTTATAATATTAGTAGCAGAATAATCGTCTCCAATACGATTGTTAAACACTCCAATTTTTCTAAATGAGGGATTCGAGAAATCAAGAAAATCGTCTATCCAATGCGTATCGTGTTGGAAAAACAACTGCTGATCTGTTGTATCTCCCCTACCATATGTTCGAGGATTTCCCCATCTCCACATAAGATCACCTCCCAGATTACTTAAGCCTCCGT
Organism: Saprospiraceae bacterium; assembly: GCA_020629035.1. Taxonomy (GTDB): domain Bacteria; phylum Bacteroidota; class Bacteroidia; order Chitinophagales; family Saprospiraceae; genus JAHDDO01. The sequence goes on from JAHDEC010000006.1 coordinate 121,893, forward strand.
CGTGACCAGCAGCTTCCTCAGTATTTGTGGTATGGTCGATAATCCAAATTTCATCGAAATAAGGAATACTGAGCATAATTTGGTCTAATTCTGCATTATAATCTAGCGCATTTCCATGCATCCAATCAGGATGACCATCGGCTCTTCCATAGTTTACATCGATCAGATTTGGGTTTTCTGAAATTACACCAAAATTAGCTTTGGTGTCATCAAAATCTTGAACCAAATGATCCCATGCATGCCATTCCCAAATAATCGAATCATTAGAAGGATCAATTTCAAAAACCCAGTCTGGCCACATTTCTCCCTGAGCTAAGGTAGATGTATCACGACCAGCTGCTATGCAAGCATCTGCATCTTTTAATTCCCAAGCCAATGCTATAATCGTACCCTCAGGCGTTATGGCAAAATCATGGTGCAGCCTATTTTCGCCATCATTCATCTCGAAATCCCACAATAGATTATTATCCCAATCTCTAATTTCTAAAATGGCTCCACCACCCCCTGCCCAAATGGGATCTCCAGTTATGGTACTTGATCGTTTGGCTTTATATAATAATCCGTCTTCCATTAAGTAAGCAGTATTTCCAGGCCTGGTGTCCAAGCTATCTTCCCACATGTGGACTATTTCCCCACAGTTGTTAAGCAAATAAACATTGGGTTGATTGTGTGGATAGATTAAATTGTAGCCTTCATATACTTTATCTGGCTGATAAGTAATTAGGCCTACTGTGTTTTGTCCAATGCTACTAAACATTAAGCACAAAAATATCGCGGTACAACATGGTTTTATTAACTTCATCTTCATAGTTTAAGCAACAGCTAAGCTATGAAAAGAATCGATTCCTTAAAGTAGAACACCGCATATTTTTAGCAAGTAAAGCCAAATGGATGACACAATTAGCTAAACTTAAGATTGCAGCACTCTTTGGAGAATATTTAGATACTGATCAATATGATTTATTTAAGCAGCTCCTGACTAAAGATTGTCTATACCAAATCCATGATAAAACATATCATAATTCGACAGACATTGCTAATCTATACGAGTCAAATATGAAAGCGGGCAAAGCAAAATTTGATAGATTACAATGGGGAAAAGCAATAGTTAGCCATATTAAAGACGATATTTATAAGGTCCATTTTACCGATTACCTAGAACACAAAGGCATTTCTCATACCTATGAATGTGATCAATGGGTTTATCTAAATAATGAGCTTAAAATTTATAAAATTGAACATCATGAAATTCCTGCTAAAAAGGAAGCGCTCGAGAAGTTCTATAAGCTAGTAGGTTTAAGTTGATCTAGAGAAAACAGAAGCACGAAATGCCAATATACCTATCTATTGAATTAAGTATCTTAAGGCCATAATACAGCGTATGCATAAAAATAGACGATCATTTATCAAAACTTCAGCTTTGGGAGCTGTTGGAATCCCAGGTATAGTCTCATGTTTTGCTAATCAAACTGAGACAGCCGAAGGCATAAAACCAGTAGTCATCTCGACTTGGAACCATGGAATAGCTGCCAATGAAGCTGCTTGGAAAATTCTCTCAACAAATGGCAAGGCGATCGATGCCGTAGAAGCTGGTGTACGAATTACTGAATCAGATCCAACTGGCCAAAGTGTGGGTATCGGTGGACTTCCTGATATGACCGGTGAGGTCACCTTGGATGCCTGCATTATGAATGAAGCAGGAGATTGCGGTTCGGTGGCTTATCTAAAAGGCATAGAGCATCCTATTTCGGTGGCAAGAGCAGTTATGGAAAAGACTAAACATGTAATGCTTGTGGGTGATGGTGCCAAAGATTTTGCTTTAGCACAAGGTTTTCCTGAAGTCAACCTGCTGACCGAAAAATCTAAAAAAGACTGGGAAGCATGGAAAGCATCTGAGCAGAAAGTCCTGCCTAAAATAAATGTAGAAAATCATGACACTATAGGCTTATTGGCCTTAGACAAACATGGTGATCTTTCTGGGGCTTGCACTACCAGTGGTGCGGCTTGGAAAATGAAAGGAAGAGTCGGTGATTCTCCCATCATTGGTGCTGGGCTGTACGTCGATAACGAAGTTGGCGCCTCGACAGCAACGGGATGGGGCGAGGCTGTTATCCGAGCAGTCGGTTGTTTTTTAGTCGTTGAATTTATGCGTCAGGGTCATAGCCCGCAGAAAGCTTGTGAACTAGCGGTTCAGCGGGTCATCGACAAAAATCCGGACTGGCGTGATATACAGGTTGGTTTTATAGCCCTTAATAAGGCAGGAGAATATGGTGGATACTGTATACATGCAGGTTTTGATTATGCGGTGCAACATCCTAAACTGGATAATCAAATGATTAAAAGTGGAAGCCGCATGAGTTTGTGATCTAGATGAACAAGCCAAACACAAAGCAAAGATTAGCCCTAATTATTTACGCGGGAGTAACTCTATTTGCCATATTATATTTTTATTCCAGTATGCTTTATCCTGGTGGTTCTCAAAATGATTTAGAAGCTGCAGGATTTAATTGGTTTCATAATTACTGGTGTGACTTGATGGGCGAAAAAGCGGCCAATGGTTTGCAAAATCCGGGGGCCAACTATGCCATAACTGCCCTCCTGAGTTTGTGCATTTCGATGGCTGTTTTCTTTGTTCTATTTAGCAAAACATTGGTAAAAAACCTTACCTGGAAAAGGATCATTATAGTCAGTGGTATAATTTCTATGTTCAATGCTGTGTTAATTTTTTCTGACTGGCATAATATCATGATTATCAGCTCAAGTATATTTGCTTTCATTGCACTCACAGGTGTTGTTAGGACTTTTTACCTATCAAGTCTGAGGAACTACCAATGGTCTGCCCTCTTTATCCTGCTTGTTTTGTTAGTCCTTAATGTCATGTATTATACAAGCTATGGACTTTATTATCTCCCTTTTATGCAAAAGCTAGCCATGCTCTTTATACTGATTTGGGTTGTATCTTTTTCAATGTTACTTAGTCGAAGGCAAACCAAGTGAATAGGAAGCCGGATTAAATAGATTAATATTATGGCTTTTAGAAATAATGAATAGCTCATTTTTTTATACTTTAATGGGGTGACAGATCAAGATAAATCATGTTTAAATTGTGGTGCTGACTTATCCCTAGGCGATAAGTACTGCCTGCATTGCGGTCAAAAAGCTCGACATTTTGATTTATCTATTAAAAATATAATCACCTCTTTTATTGCCGTCTTTTTCAATGTAGACAATAAGGTCTTTCAAACCATTAAGGATTTATACATCCCAAATAAAATTACTCAAGCCTTTGTAAAAGGAAACACTAAACGTTATGTCCATCCATTTAAAACCTTATTTATAAGCCTCATTATCCTCTTCTTTGCCATCTCTCAGCTCATTAAAGATCTGGATATGAATCAAGGAGATAATTACTACAAGTCCCAACTTAAAATGGAGCAAGCTTACCAGTTGGATGCTCTTGCAGGAAAATCATGGCTCACTTCCGATAACTATGTAGACAGCTTGAAAATGCTATTGCTAGGGAAAAAGTCTAATCCGGCTCAGGATACTTTCGATTTTAATTTTGATATAAATAACACCGATTATGCACAGAAATATGGCATTACTGTTAAGGATGTTTATAGCTTAAAAGAAGGAGAGCTTCTTGACAAATATAAGGTTGAAGGATTTTTTGATCGTCTAGCTGTTCGTCAAATCTTAAGATCCAGTCGAGACAAGGATAAAACGCTTCGGTTTTTTATTAATAATATGCTTTGGGGAATAGTCATCGTCCTCTTTCTAGGGAGTTTTATTTTTTATCTTTTGTATCTGAGACACAAAACCTACTATCAGGAACATGTCATGATGTTAGCTAACTATTTCACAATCACTTTCTTGCCTATATCTCTTATATTGATTTTCAGTCCGAAAACCAGTTGGTTAGGAAATTCCATCCCATACCTACTGGCTTTCACGAGTCTATTTTTTGTTTATAGTTTAAAGAAATACTTTAAGCAGAGTTGGTTTAAAACACTATTAAAATCAATGCTGCTAGCCATAGCCTTATTTGCTATTTTAATTATTGTTGTGATCGTCATTTTCCTAATTAGTGTCTTTATTTTTTAGGAAATCGAAGATCTTATTGACCAACCAATTCCAATGCGGATTTTACTCAAGTTCAAACACTTCTTCCAGCACGATTTCTCTGGATCCTCCGCCTACATTTAATGGGTCGACCACAATCGAAATCTCTACATCCCAATCGTTATTATTCTTTTTAGTTCCAGTGATCATACCTTTCATAATTGGGTTTGAGCTACCGTTTACCCATGCGCCAGATTCCCTAACAAAACAATTCGCTAGATTTAAGTCTGCGTCTTCAAACATAAAGGTTTCTGCATTTTTATCAACTTCAAAACTCAAGGTTTCAGCCCATTCGTCATCAGCTATATTATCGCATTGCGCTCTCACATGATGGTATTGGAAAACTAAATTTTCTCCATCAGAAACTTGGTAATTTGCAACTAGGCTTAGCGTGTCAATAGCTATTTGTATTGATTTATCTGCTTGTACCGTATAGCTTTTCATTTCAGCGTCGCAATTGTCTGGATCGCAAGCAATGGTCAATAAAGTCATACTAAGTAATAGGCATCCGAATAAATATCTCATAATCATTGTTTTTCCAATAAGACCTTAGAACTGATTAAATGGTTGGGTTTAACTGTAGATTTATTTTGTCGATGGACATATTTAGAATCTAGTCACCTTAATTCAAATTCACCTTCAAAGCTGATAGCACGTTCTTTTCCACCCAAACTAACAGAATTTACTGATAAATCCGCATCAACCTTCCAGAGGGATTCACTCAACTTAAGGCCATGAATACTTCCAGCGCTAATAAAAAAAGATGCCTCAAAAGCTAGGTGGCCATCTTCATAAAGAAAACACTTAGAGTCCAACAAACTTTGGCCAGTAAAAAAGAAAGAATCAAGCGACGGATCAACTTCAAAATGAATACGTTCCATCCATTCATCAGCATCAATATGATTACATTGTGGAATTTGGTATTCGTATTCGAAGACAAGTAATGATCCAACCACTACTCGAGCAGTGGTATCGAAAAAAAAGGTATTAAGTTCAATCATCTTTTGCTCCTGAAAGCTAAAGCTTCGCTTTTCAGGATGGCAATTGATACGGTCACAGCTTATGGAGCATAGGCCTAAAAGAACGATGAGTGAGTAGAATATGCCTTTAATTATTGGATGATTCATCATTGCTAAGGTAAGATAGATTTTAGAATACAAAGGAAATGCGGCACGATAAACGTTTAGCTCAATAAGAGCAATACCATTTCGTGTCCAATCCCTATTGGCAAGAAATCTTAATTTTTTTATACATTAGTAATTTGAGAAATAACAGAAAGCAGCGTAGACATGAGTTTCTTGAGTGAAAGTCTAAAAAATTTAAAAGAGGTAGGAACCATCACTAAAAGTTCGGGCCCTATGTGCAAGAAGATGGTTGCTCAAGCGCAACTCAAAGCTGATGCTAAAGTGGTGGTCGAATTAGGTGCTGGCGACGGAGTGATTACCAAGCACATACTCCAAGCATTGTCTCCGGATGCGGTGTTATTATCATTTGAGGTTAATCCTAACTTTTGTGAGTTATTAAGATCCATCGAGGATAAACGATTAATCGTAATCGAGGACTCTGCAGAGCACATTAAAAAATATTTGAGCCAGTACGGATTCACGGAAGCAGATGCAATCATCTCGGCTGTTCCTTTTGTTGCCATTCCAGAGGAGCTAACCTTCAAAATTCTTTATGCTTGTAAAGATGTGATGAAACAAGGTGCTTATTATGTCCAAATTCACTACTCCTTACTTACTCGTAAAATCTATCGAAAGGTATTTGGAAATGTGGTGACTCATTTTGTTTTTCGAAATCTTCCACCAGCTTTTGTACTTACTTCGCAGAAGGTATAATTACATCAGGTAATATTTTTTATTGATTTTGTCCCCTAGTCAGGAGCTAGTTTCGGTATGCTTTTAAAATTACTTAATTAACAAAAATCAATAATTATGTTACCTAATATTTTCGTCTGGATTGTTGCAACGCTTGTACCTTTTTTCTTTGGTTATGTTTGGTTTCACCCAAAAGTGTTTGGTGGAGAAACTTGGTACCAGCTTGCTAAATTACGTGGAGAAGATCGCAAACCAGCTACTCCATTAAACCTTGTACTTTCCTTAGTCCTCAATTTTCTGATTGCATTTGGAATGTTTGCTTTTTCAGTGCATCAAATTGGAGCCTTCGGAATGGTTGGTGCTGAAATGTCACTCCTCGAATCAGGAGTTGGCGGAGCTTTTATGGATGCTTATGGAGATGCGCATTTAAGTTTTGGGCACGGGGTATTTCATGGCATTTTTCCCGCAGTGGTGCTGTTTGTTATTCCTATTGTTGGATATGTCACTTTATTTGAAAGCAAGTCTTGGAAATACTTTCTTGTGTATGTGGGTTACTGGACGGTTTCCTTATGCTTAATGGGAGGTCTAATGTGTGAGTGGGGATTGCAAGGCTTTTAAATGCTCCCAACCTTCGACAAGCAAAGGTTTGTCGATAGTCCCAAACCGTAGTTTCTGACTAGAAGTTTACAAACTAGCTTAGTGTAGAATTTGTAGTTTGTAGAGCACAAGCAATGTTAGGATTATTCCTCAACAAAATAGTATATTTAAGTTATCTCAAATCAGACGCCATCTAAAATGCTAAAGTTCTTCAAACAAAAGCGACCTAAATTTCCACCTTTTGATACGCTTGCAAACTCAGAAATAAAGGATAAGTATTTTGTGAGAACTATGGAATGGGGCTGGCTTAATGAAACAATGATTCATGTTATAGATTCTAATGCTCCTAGAATGATAACAATGGATCCATGGCCTCAACAAATTTATTTAGATGCTGATGGAAGCAAGACCATTCACGATTACGTTATATGGATGGCTAAACAGTATCCTAAAAATCGAATTCCAAACGAATTGGACGAAACCATTCTAAGTACCATTTCAAAATTAATTGAGGATGGAGGTATGCTCGAGTTGAAGGATAGTATTTGTCTATTACCTAAAAATATTAAAGAACCAAGCTTATTAGGTAAATAGTTAGCATCAGCATTCGTCCTCTATAGTTTTCTTTGTTCACTTTTTCTATTAATTAAGATAAGTCGTATCATTGTCCAAATAGTTTAAATTAGGTGAATAACAACGATATATTAAGAAGGGTTAGGTACATCTTTGACCTCAATGATGATCAAATGATTAAGATTTTTGGCTTAGCTGATAAAGTGATTACAAGAGGGGAAGTTTCCGATTATTTACGAAAAGATGATCATCCTAATCAAGTATCCTTGTACGATAAGGATTTAGCTATTTTTCTCAATGGATTTATCAATTTAAAACGAGGTAAACAATCAGGACCGCCAAGACCACCAGAAAAGACATTGACCAACAACCTGATATTAAGAAAATTAAAGATTGCCCTTAATTTACAAACTGAAGATATCATAGAAATTCTCCAATCGGTCGATCTAAAGTTTAGCAAACATGAAATAAGTGCATTCTTTAGGCGACCTGGCACTTCTCAATATCGTCTGTGCAAGGATCAAATCCTTCGAAATTTCATCTACGGTTTACAAGATAAATATCGACCTAAAACTGAAGATGATAAAAAAGCAACCGAATAAATTAGATTCGATTTATTATCACTTTTTTAGCTGCTATTTTTTCCGATTTATTCATCACATTCAATAGGTAAAGTCCATTGGATTGCTCTAACAAATCTAGCTTGGTTTGACTCCCTGAATCTAGTAAAGAAATCCGCTTAACTTGATGACCTAAAAGGTTAAACACATCTATATGTGTTGCTTGCAAATTGTTTAGATTAATGGTTAATATCCCAGCTGAAGGATTTGGAAACACTTTTATTTCTTCAGCTATAGCATCATCACTTGTGCTACTCACCGGATCTGGACAATCATAATCATTATTAAGCTTCCAATTATCATACTTAGTTTGCAATTCGTCAATCGGTTCTACCCCGAAATCCGTCCCAGCAACATTTAAATCCAACCATAAAGTGGTGATGGTATTTTCAGGTTTACCTACTCTCAAAAAAGCCGACAATGAACTTACACCTTCATCTAAACATCTAGAATCTGCACCTGGCACATTGGCTCCTTGCATAGATGCCATTAATCGTTCAGCTAAGCAGCCTTCAGTATTCAGAAACCTAGCCTCCATGGAGTCTAAAATCTCTGGACCCAACAATATGTTTCCTTGAATAGAGTAACCGGGACCGGTCTTGTGATCTTTATAGTCAAAACATTCATTACCTGTCCAAGCGGCAGAGGTAGGATTGCCTCCATTATATTCCACTACTCCATATTGACGTATGCTTGGATTTCCTTGCACATCATTTTCGATTAGCCATTCGATAATTTCTGGCGCAGACAATCCATCTTGCATCTGTATTCTCGCAAAAGCTTGATTAGTAGCGTTCCAAAATGATTGTGTATGAATAGCTCCAATGCCTGGTAAAACATCAGAAATAATGTAGGCACCTGGAGTTCCTGGCCATATGATTGAATCACCACATGTAGCTCCTGCACTACCTATTTCACCAGTTAATGTATCAACAGCTACAATGGAAAAAGTATGTTGGCTTGTCCCAAGGGTAGCTAAAAAAAGACTTGCAATAAGTAATAATCCTCTCATAATCTGTTGGTTTCTTTTATTGGTTTAATTAAGGATAAATAGGGCAATGATTAGGCTTGCAATAACTCCAGCCAAACTCATTAATCTTGAAATCCAAATAGAGATTTCTTGAGTCGTTTCACTTTGCGTTTGATTTATCTCAGTTGAGGAAATGTTAGCTTCCTCCTCTTGATGTTGTTGTTTAAACACTTGAGTTTCTCCACTATTTTGAATGATGGTGTGTGTACCATCAGGGTTTATCTGAGTAGTTGTTTGTCCGTTATGATGTTGAATTGTATGGCTACCGTCTGGATTTATCTGAGTGGTTGTTTGTCCGTTGTGGTATTGTGTAGTGTGCGTTCCATTCGGATTTACAATAGTGCTGGTATTACCATTATTGTGGATCGTTGTGTGCGAGCCATCTGGATTTACTTGCGTAGTTGTTGTTTGTCCAATGGCGTGGAGGCTAATTAAGAAAAGTACACTTAGCATTAAAATTCTCATTCCTAAATATGTTTAGACTGGACTAAGTTAAGCAATATATGAAAACGAATATTCGTATGGGAATAAATATAGGTCTGCTGGTTAACATTTGGGGCTTGGGGCTTGGATTTTAGAGTTTAGATGTTAGATGTTAGAGTTTTGTACGTTGTACGTCCCTGATATAGGTTGACCGCAATGGTTAAGAAATGAAAGCAAATATCAAATTACTTAAGAAGAAAAGACGTTATACAGCAGCATTCAAAAAAGAGATAGTCAAAGAGTATGAAAGTGGTAAATTTAGTGTTTTGCAACTAGAGAAATTACATGGCATTAGCAATGTAAGTATCTATTCATGGATATATAAGTATTCAAATTTTAATGAAAAAGACTATCGAGTTATTGAAATGAAAAATAGTAGTAGTAAAAAACTCAAAGAACTAGAAGCCAAGATTAGAGAGTTAGAGCGTATTGTTGGTAATAAACAAATCAAGATTGACTATTTGGAGAAAATGATGGATATTGCCAAAGATGAACTGGATATAGATATTAAAAAAAACTTCAACATCCAACCATCCAATGGTTCAAACAAAATAAAGGGCAAATGAATTATTCACTAAATAGCCTTTATAAAACCGTAGGGATATCTAAGCAGGCAGTTGACCAATATGCTAAGCGACAACTTGTTTTTGATAAACAAATTGATCAGCTGATTCAGGATGCTGATATTCTCAAGGAAGAGCATCCAGGATGTGGTGTTGAAAAGATGTATTTGTGCTTACAAAAATGTCTAATGTCTAGATACTGAGTATTTGGTGCTTAAATTTTGACTTTCTAAAAAAATGCCTAGACGATAAACAAAAAACTCAAATTACGATGATCAATTTAACATCCAAGTACCTAGCACTATCCAAAAAAATATACACCTAGTAATCCACAGCATGCATCCCACAAACAAAAAATAGAGACCTTGAACTAAAATTGAATACTTTGTGAGATTAATACTTGTAAAATAGAAGATGGCCACAATAACCTACAACCAACTCCAATACCTATTTTTCGATCCATTTAACGAAAAATCACCCCTTAAGTTAAAACCTCTATCAGACAAACAACTGGCACAAATTCCAGTCCTGCAACAAATACTTGCACTTGCTAAGATTGTCCAAAGCCATGGAAAAATAACACTTACCAAAACCGGTAATTTACCTGTAGCTATCGTTAAAGAATTGTATGCCGCTGGACCCTTAAAGAATTATTTTATCGAAGAAGGAATCGATAAACTATACAGTGAAGAAAAATGTGAAGAAATCCATTTAACTCATATTATTTCTAAAAAGATTCCGCTATTTACCAAAAAACATAAGACCATACATTTATCTTCAAAGGGCAAGAAACTGATTGAAGATAAAAATCAATTATTGAAAGCTATTTTAGTAACATTTAGCACTAAATTCAACTTGGGATACTTCGATGCCTATTCAAGTGATAGTCTGGGAATATTCGGAATCGTCTACACACTATTTCTTCTTGATGCTTATGGTGATAAAAAACAATCCTTAGAATTCTACTACCTGCACTATATGAAGGCCTTTAAAGAATTTGAACACGTACTAAAAGAACCTATCGTGGACATGACAGACGATAGTCACGAAAGCTGCTATGCCTCTAGAAGTTTCTCAAGATGCTTCAATTACTTTGGATTCATAGATATAGAGACTACAGGCTTTATGAATATTTCTACCATCAAGAAAAATAAACTACTTAATGCCTTATTCGAATTTCAATATCATTTACCTGAGGATCAACTCAACTGATGTTTAGTAACTAGTACTCAGTACCTAGATATTAGACACTAGATATTTTGTAAGCACTATCAAGTATTTTGAGACTCTAACATCTAACGTCTAAAATCTGATTACCAAGTACCAAGTACTCAGTACCTAGATATTAGACACTAGATATTTTGTAAGCACTATCAAGTATTTTGAGACTCTAACATCTAACGTCTAAAATCTGATTACCAAGTACCAAGTACTCAGTACCTAGATATTAGACACTAGACATTTTTGTAAGCACTATCAAGTATTTAGAGACTACAATATCTAATATCTACCCCTAAAATAATTCCAAGTACCAAGTACCAAGTACTAAGTACTAGATATTAGACACTAGACATTTTTGTAAGCACTATCAAGTATTTTGAGACTCTAACATCTAACGTCTAAAATCTGATTACCAAATACCAAGTACCAAGTACTAAGTACCAACTACCAAATGCCAAATACCAAGCACTAGATCCTCACCAACCAAAAAAAACAAATCCCAACACAAACCATCCAGCCAACTTAGCTTACCTTCGCAAACTAATTCCCATCAACCAGAAAGTAAGTAAAATGACTAAACGACAATACCTCATCTCAGGCGTCCTTACCCTACTCATCCTTCTGATCGGAGCCTTCGCATTCCAACGATTTAAAGCGCAAAAAGAATCAACCGTTTCGGATAAATCTACCGAAGAAACTAAAAGCAATATTCGACTCGTTGAAACCGCTTCATTCACCAGCGCTACCCTTCCGTCCAAAATCGATATCGATGGTCGAGTAAGTGCCTATGAGCAGATAAATATTATGCCCGAAGTAACGGGTAAATTGCTTCCCGCTAATAAAACATATAAAACAGGCTCCTACTTCGAAAAAGGTGATCTCCTCTTCAACATCGAAAAAAATGATGAGACCTATAGCCTCTATGCCCAACGATCTACTCTACTCAATGCGATCACCCAAATCATGCCCGATCTTAAGTTTGATTACCCGTCCGCATTTACCCAATGGGATAATTACCTACAACAATTTTCCGTAGAAAAAAACACCGCTCCGCTGCCAACAGCCCAGACTGACTCAGAAAAATATTTCATCGCTGGAAAAAATATTTACAACCTCTATTACACCATAAAGGCGCAAGAAGACCGTTTAAAAAACCACCAAATCTATGCTCCCTTTAGCGGAGTTATGCTTAACATTAATGCCTTTCCAGGTTCGCTTGTTTCACCCGGTATGACATTGGCAAATATCATGAATACAAGCCGATATGAAATGATCGCACCCGTCGCTATGGATAAGATAGCTTTTATAAAACCAGGCCAACAATTAACACTAAGCTCATCAGTACTAGATAAAACATATAAAGGCACCGTTCAGCGAGTAAGTCGACAGATCGACCAATCCACTCAAAGTGTACCCGTGTATATCAGTGTGCAAGGAACTGGCCTTAAAGATGGGATTTTCCTCGAAGGAACTCTTCAAGGAAACGCGCTCAAAGATGTGGTGGAAATTCCCAGAGATATAATGCTAGACCAAGAACATATTTACATTGTGCAGGACGATCAAGTAGCTAAAAAAGCGATTGAAATCGTTTCGCGCACGGACGAATCACTTATGGTAAAAGGCATCGATCCTAGCGATAAAGTGGTCATCGCAGGCATTAATAATTTATACGTAGGTCAGCAAGTAAACGAATCAAATTAATCCATGAGAAGTATCATCAACTATTTCATACGGAATACCGTTGCAGCTAACTTACTCATGGTATTCATCTTTATTGTGGGAATCTTTGGACTCACTCAAATGAAGACTACTTTTTTCCCAGAAACACCGGTTAAAAACATTACAGTCCAACTCGTTTATCCAGGAGCTTCTCCCGAAGAAATGGAGGAAGGAGTGGTCAGTAAAATAGAAGATAAACTGGTCGGAGTGCGTGGTGTAAAACGAACCACCTCTGTCTCTAGTGAAAATGCAGCCAACGTAAATATCGAGGTCGAAAAAGGATTTGTCGTTGAAGAGGTTATTCAAGATGTCAAAAATGCCGTCGACCAAATCTCTACCTTTCCAGCCAATATGGAACCACCCATCATCTTTAAAGGCGAACAACTAAGTAATGCCTATATTTTTTCGATTAGTGGCAAGCTTAGCCTTCGAAAACTCAAGGATTATGCACGAAAAGTAGAGGACGATTTGCTCGCCATTGACGGCATTTCTCGAGTAGATGTGCGAGGATATCCTGAAGAAGAAATCGAAATTGCCTTCCGAGAAGCCGATATGCGCACCATGAATATCACCTTCGATGAAGCGGTCGCATCCGTATCAAAAACGAATCTTTTAACCACCGGGGGAACGATTAAAACTTCAACAGAAGAATTACTAATTCGTGCTAAAAACAAGGCCTACTATGCCGAGGCTTTTGAGGACATTGTCGTAAAAAGCAATCCCAATGGAAGTACGGTAAAATTGGTCGATATTGCGGATATCAACGATCAGTGGGAAGACTCCCCTAGCCGATCATACATCAATGATAATCCGGCCGTAATCATAACAGTTTACAATACATTGGAGGAGGATATGTTTGATAATTCGGCCTCAGCTCAGACTTACTTGGAAGGTTTTGCTGCGCAGTTTCCGGATGTAGATATAACCCAAATCAGAGACGGTAAAGAATACCTAAATACACGGATCAGTTTTATTAAAAAGAATGGTCTTATCGGATTTTTCTTAGTGCTTTTCTTATTAGCCATGTTCCTGAATCTTCGCTTAGCTTTTTGGGTAGCGCTTGCGATTCCGATTTCATTTGCCGGTATGTTTGCCTGTGCGGCTTGGTTGGGCGTTTCGATTAATGTGATTACTACTTTCGGGATGGTCATCGTGATAGGAATTCTGGTCGATGATGGGATTGTCATTGCAGAGAATATTTATCAGCATTACGAACGTGGTTCGGGACCTTACAAGGCCGCAATCGATGGGACGATGGAAGTATTACCAGCCGTTTCTTCCGCCATTCTAACGACCGTGATTGCCTTCTCCTCTTTCTTTTTTATTGACGGATTTTTAGGGGATGTTTTTGGTCCAATGTCGACCGTCGTGATATTTACCTTGGTCTTTTCATTAATCGAAGGGGTCTTTATCCTGCCGGCACATATTGCCCATTCGAAGGCATTGGATGAGGAATCTGGCAATCGAGTGACTAGGTTTTTTGATGGCATCATGCAGTGGATGAAAACCCATCTTTATGGACCCGTTTTAAAATTCTCGATGAAGTTTCCGATTCCTACAGTCGCTATCTGCTTGGCTTCCTTGATGATTATTGCTGGAGCGTTTGCTGGAGGACTGATAAAGGGTACTTTCTTTCCCTTTGTACAGTCGGATAATTTCTCGGTGAGTTTAGAGATGCCTGCAGGAACAACTGTAGATAAAGTGTACGAAGTCTTGGATTCGATCGAACGCGTTTCGTGGGCAGTCAATGAGGACTTAAAAGATGAATTTTTTGGCGGAGAAAATAACGTCATTGAAAAAATAGAAAAAAGCGTGGGACCTAATTCCTATGAAGGAAGACTGACCTATTATTTACTAAATGGTGAGTCGCGTCCACAGGTTAAAAACCGAATGATCACAAATAAAATTCGAAAAAACCTTGGCACTATTCACGAAGCAGAAAAACTCATTTTTGGTCAAGGAAACATCTTTGGTGATCCTGTGTCTATCTCATTATTAAGTCCTAATTCGTCGGACTTATTAGCGGCTGTTGATGAACTAAAATCGGAGCTTGGCAATGTGGCGGCCTTAACTGATATCCAGGACTCAAACAAGAAAGGACTTAAGGAGGTTTCACTGACCTTAAAGCCCAAAGCCTATAGTCTAGGATTTACCATAGGCGATATTATGCGTTCGGTACGGCAGGGATTTTTCGGAGCAGAGATCCAGCGTTTACAGCGTGGAAGAGACGAGGTGAAAGTATGGATTAGATACAAGCTGGAAGATCGTAATTCGATTGCCGATCTAAACGAAATGCGTATTCGAACAGCCACTGGACAGACCATTCCATTAGGAGATTTAGTGGATTTTTCCACAGAACGCGGAGTGGTAAATATAAACCACATTGACAGTCAAAGAGAAATTCGAGTCACAGCAGATGTTAACAGTGAGGATGTATCAGTGAGTGATATCAATGCTGATATTCAAAGCATTATCCTACCCCGAGTGTTAGAGAAATTCCCACGGGTTAAAGTAAGTTTTGAAGGGCAGGCACGACAAAATGAAGATGCGATGCTTTCTATGAAACGTGTCATGCCATTGATCATGTTGTGCATGTTGTTTGTCATCATCATCACCTTTAATTCAGTGAGTCAGGCCCTGCTAGTATTTACCATCTTACCATTTGGTTTTATCGGAGTGGGTGCTGGACATTGGTTTATGGGCTTGCCGATCAGTATTTTATCGATTTTAGGAGTCATCGCCTTAATAGGTATTTTGGTCAATGACGCCTTAGTGTTTATCTCGACATTCAACAATAAAATAAAGCATGGTGCAAGTTTCGAGACCGCATTGTATGAGACAGGTTTGAATCGTTTTAGGCCAATATTGCTCACCACCGTAACGACGGTTGCTGGTTTGCTACCCTTACTATTAGAAAAGAGTGTTCAGGCTCAGTTTTTAATCCCGATGGCGATATCTGTGGCTTTCGGATTAATTCTCGGCACCTTCGTTTTACTGGTTTTAATACCGGCATTTCTAACCATTGCCAGTCGAATTAGAATGACTTCGACGCGTTTATGGACGGGAGAAAAACATACGGCAGCTATGGTAGAACCAGCCATGGAAGGCAGAAAACATCCTTGGGGGCTAACCCTCGTATTTTCATTATTGACCTTAGCATTGCTAGCTGCAGCAGTCATGATTAGTTTGCAAATAGCTCAAATATTTTTGTAAGATGAGAAAGTATATATGGACATATCTGGTTTGTTTCTTAGGTGTTGGTTCAATGTCGGGGCAAAACGATATGAGTTTAGAAAAGGCGATCTCCATCGCCATGGAGAACAACTACGGAATCCAAATAGCCGAAAAATCCATTGCCATTGCGGAAAACAATGACACATGGGCAAGAGCAGGTAAATACCCGACCATAGATCTAAATGGTCAGTTGGGCGGCAATCTCACCAATGATAATAACCCAGCTAGCTTCTTGCAAGGGAGTTATTTTAGTGGAGCCTTAGGGGCAAGCCTTGATGCTCAGTGGTTAGTCTATGCAGGTGGTCGCGTTAAGATTGCTAAAGAACAATTAGAAAGCTTGGTTGCCCAACAACAACTTGCCCAAAAAACGCAAATCCATGATTTGATGAAGCAGGTGATCCAAGCATACAATGCGGTTTTGTTTCAGCAAGCACGCATGGATGTTTTGCAACAAAGCTTAGATTTAAGCTATGATCGTTACCGCTACGAAGAAACAAAAAAGGACTACGGAGCATCCAACTCTTACAACATCATACAATTCGAAAACGCGATTTACACCGATTCCATAAATCTAGCAAGTCAGTCTGCACAGCTCGAAGTAGCCAAAAGGAATTTGCACTTGCTCCTAAACGAAGAAGACTATACCGACTACGCATTCAACGAACGATTAGCAGTAAGTGCAGAGCCTTTAGACATTAATAAATTAAAAGAAATCATGTCGGAAGAGAACTACACCCTAAAGACCTTATCGATGATCAATGAGCTAAACGCACTTAATACTGCCTTAGAGGAAGCGTCTAGAAAACCCACCGTTTCATTAAACGGAAATGTAGGCATAGCTGAAAACGCCTTCCAGTTTTACGCCGACAATCCCATGACCGGAGAACCCTTCGGGCTACTCTTCAGCGAACGCATAAACGGCGGACTAAGCGCCAATGTAAATTGGAATCTATACGATGGCGGCCTAAGAAAAACCAACATCCAAAACGCCAAGCTACAAGAAGAAATGGGACGTTTAGACATACTAGAAGCCCGAGCCGCAATAAGCAACCAGCTAGACATCCTAGCCACCAACTACAGCAACCAACTACTCATCCTACAACTAGCGGACGAGCAAGTAGCCTTATCACAAAAAAACTTAGACATGACCGAAGCACGCTTTAAAAACGGTCAGCTATCCTCACTAGACTTCCGCAACGTCCAAAACCAGTATCTGACTGCGTTATTTAATAAGGTAAATGCTATGTATAACTTGATGTTGACGCAGAGTGAGGTGGATTTTTTGGTTGGGCGGTTTGGGTAGCTGGGCTAATGAGTTTGTAGTGTTTTGTGTTTTACTAGAATTGGGTATATTTAGGGAGGTTAACGATTAAATTGACGCTCGAATATTCTTAAATTGTCTTTAATTTGCTTTCCGAGTATTGTTGACATCACTTGTTAGATACAAGATGATTGAAAAAATAACTATTGGTGGAAAAATGAAATTGAAATCATATTTGGTTGTTTTAAAAATAAAAAATGGAATTTACTCAAGAAATAGAAATATTCATCAATGATTATGTGAAGGATTTAAATAATGGCACTGCTGCATTATTCGCAGGAGCTGGAATGTCTATTCCTGCGGGCTTTGTTAATTGGTCTGACTTGCTTGCTGAAATCGCACAAGATTTGGGTTTAGACATTACTGCTGAATCTGATTTAGTTTCTTTAGCACAATTTCACGTGAATGAGAATAGAAATAGAAATAAGATTAACAGAAAGATATTAGAAGAATTTACTGAAGATGCAGAAGAAACAGAGAATCACAGAATTATGGCTCGGTTGCCTATAGATTCTGTTTGGACAACTAATTATGATCAATTAATTGAACATGCATATATTAAAGAAAATAAAGTTGTAGATGTAAAATTTACAATAAATCAACTACTTACTACAAAACCAAAACGAGATGTAGTTATTTATAAAATGCATGGTGATGTTGATCATCCTACTGAAGCAATTCTAACAAAAGAACAATATGAAAATTACCATCAAACACATGAACCATTTATCAATGCTTTAACTGGCGAACTGACTACCAAAACATTTTTATTCCTTGGATTTAGTTTTTCTGATCCAAATCTTGATTACGTATTAAGTCGGCTAAATTTTAAATATTCTCTAAATAAAAGACAACACTATTCTTTTGTGAAAAATCCACAACTAGGGGATACTTCGTCACCAGACCAAGCTACATTGGATTATAATGTCAAAAAGCAAAAATTAATTATTAATGATCTGAAACGGTATGGCATCAAATCTTTGGTAATTGATGAATATTCTGAAATAACAGACATATTAAATGAAATTGATTTCAGATATAGAAGAAAAACTATTTTCATTTCTGGAAGTGCTGAAGTGTATGATCCTATAGAAAAAAAAGCTGCATTATCTTTTATTCACATAGTATCAAAGAAATTAGTGCAAAAAGGATATAGAGTAGTTAATGGCTTTGGATGGGGTATTGGCAGTTCTGTTATTAATGGAGCATTGGATGCAGTGTATAGAAACCCAAACAAGTATTCTGAAAACCAACTAATATTAAAACCTTTTCCACAATTTCAAACAGGGGGGAAATCGCTTAAGAACTTATGGGAAGAGTATCGGCAAAAAATGATTGCTCAAAGTGGAATAAGTATTTATTTGCATGGAAACAAATTAGTTGACGGTGAAATAGTCGAAGCTAATGGTGTTATTAGAGAATTTGAGATAACAAGAGAAAATGGAAATATATCTATCCCTTTACCCCATACTGGTTATGCAGCAAAATCAATATTTGATACGATTTCAGCTGATCCCAAACAATATTATTCTGATGCTGATTCTGTCATGCAAAAGATTGCCGAAATATCTGAAGATGGGCTTTCAAATGAAGTAAGATCAAATAAGTTGATTGAATTAATTATACAATTAAGCAGGTAAATGTGGAACCAATGGAAAAAATTGCAGTGATTTTATTCACAAAATCTGCGATGGGCTAGAGAAACATTTTGCTAGGGAACAAATGCAACGTCAAAAATATTTGGACAAGCCAAAATCTTCTACTTTTACAAAGCTTATAAGAATTTCTCAAATCATTTTTTTAATTCTGGAAGAATATCACCATTTCTACTTTTTCAATTGAAAAACTAAGGGATTTTCTTTTTCTTTCTGAACTGAATCCAATGATTTGAAGTGTCATTTCAGGACTTAAGTATTTATAAATTTTTTGCCCAACATTTAGGTTATGATTAATAGAGTTATTGAGATTTAAATTTCTCGAAAATGAAGCGATGAATTTTTTACTCTTACGGTATTCAAGCAGTTCGTCGGAATTTGCCTCGAGTACCTCTGGGAGATCTGCAAAAATTAAAATTTCGATCTTCTGATCTAACAAAACCTTATCTGATAATTTAATATTTTTAAAGCGAAGAAACACATTCTCACAATTGTTAAATGGAAATGTGCCGGCCGAAGTAGTTAAAGTTGCAGAAGGCTGAACCAAAATTTTATCCCCATTCCCAAAGTATGCTGAAAAAGAACTTTTCGAACGCTCGCCTCTAATAGACCTTCTTAATTCTCTACGAATTTTTTTAAGATCATTCTTATATCTGCCGAGAAGATATTTCAATTTGCAATATGCAGCTTCTGTTGTCATATCTCCCCCATTCACAACACCTTTGTCAAACATAATTGAATTATTTTCGAATAATTGAAGAACAACCTCACCCATATAACATTGAGTTATATTTAGGACAATGACGCCCTTAGCAACAAGCTTCTCTATCAATCCTATAAAATCTTGATTGCCATCAGGGACATTTCCTGGACCGTAGGATTTTATTATTAAACCTCTAATATTTGGTTGCTCATCTTTAATAAGTAATTTCTTATAAATGTCTAAATCCATCTCAGGGTAGATTTCAAGTATAAAAACCGGAGCAGCAAGAGAATAACTGCCTAGCTTAAATGCTCGACCTGGCATTTCCGTAACAACTCCACCATCAACTGGATTAAATTTGTCATTATCTATAGTTCCGAGTGCAGGATAGTTAGGAGAATCAAACCCATCACTCTTATCCAATGATTTTTTCTTAGTGGTTCTATTTCCTCTAAGCAAATATTTCCCAAATAAGATGCAAACCTCAGGAATTTCTTCACCAATCCGTTGTGTAGAAAGCGGTGCAGCAAGAACAATTGCTCGCAGGGTATTATCATCTGCGTCAGTAAATACAAAATCAGTTAATGGGATTTCTGCACCAGTTAAAATTACTGGTTTGCTCAGGTTCTCAAACATGAAAGATAATGCTGAAGCAGTATAGCTCATTGTATTTGCACCATGCAAAATCACAAACCCTTGGTAATGATAATATATAGATTCAATTAGTTGGGCTAAAAATTGCCATTCTCGACTTGCAATGTTGGAAGAATCAAGTAGTTTTTCAGAAGAGTAAGAATAAAAGTGTACATCGACTTCTAGATTACTTAATTTTGGAAGTTGATCAATCACTTCATGAATGTTCCCAGATTTGTATTTAGAATCATCAGTTTCATTATTTTCATCAACCATGCCTATGGTCCCACCAGTATAGATTACGGCAACTGGGTTGTAATCCTCGTAAGATCTATTTTTTCTGCTTGCTTCAATTTGTTTAGAAAAGTCAAATTTCTTTGATTGCCAGTTCTCTAAGTCATCACATATTATATAATGATTGTGTCCTTTTTCTCCAATCCTCTCATTTGCGAGTTCTTTAAGTCTTACATAAATTCTCCGGCAAATTTTGTCAAGTAATTCTACTGATTGATCATCATTGTTCAAAATTGATTTCACCTCTCTTTCCTTGGTACGCAACCTGGAATTAACTTTATGGAAAAAATTTTTTTGTTCTTCTGTCTCCAGATCATCTGAAACAGAGTACTTCCCATCGTCATAGGTTACACTTTTGTACTCAATAGGCAGGATTGTTTTATAATTCGAGCCACGTTTTAATTTTTCGAATTCTGCCCATTCCTTCTGACACCAAGATGATGTAAAGTATGGTGGAGAAATTAACGGAATCATCAGTTGGGAATTCTTGAGGTTTTCCATTATGACTTGGGTCACATCATCTCCAGGAATTAGATCCTTTTTGTCAGTAAAGCACTTAATTTTTTTGGCGGACACACTATTCAATCCACGTTCAAGGAGCTCAACAAATTTTAAAACGTTTTTATTATTTTTATCAGTATCACTTTCCCATGCGTAACTTATAAAAATTTGATATTCTCCTTCCATTCAGTTTGATTTTGACAGAGTAAAGTAATTTTCTAAAATTACTTATTATTATAAGATTTCCCATCGTATTTTTATACATATGGAAAATAAAGGTGTTTTAGTAATTTATACCGGAGGTACTATCGGTAGTGTGCCCAAAGATCCTGAAGATCCTGAAAGTCCTCAAATTGTAATAAGCCTTCAGGAATTTGAAGAGCGGACGCGAAAATTGCTTGAAGATCACATCCCTTTTGGATTGAAATTCGTGAGTCCAGGAGAATATGATTCTTGTAATATGGGGGTGGACAATTGGAAAACTTTAGGTGAAATTATCAGTGCCAATTATGATGAATTTGGGGGGTTTGTAATTCTTCATGGCACTGATACAATGGCGTATACTGCGTCAGCACTAAGTTTTATGTTTCAAAACCTAGGAAAGCCTGTCGTGCTTACTGGTGCCCAAGTACCATTTCTTCACAATCTTAGAAATGATGGATTTCAAAATATGGTAGCGGCAATTCAGATTGCTAACCCAACTTGGTATGATATTGACCTTGTCCCAGAGGTTTGTATCTGGTTTAATAATAGCCTATACAGAGGAAATCGAACAACAAAGATAAATGCTTCGGGTTTCAAGGCTTTTTCTTCTCCAAACTATCCAATTTTAGGTGAGAATGGAGAAGATATAAAGATTCATCGTAGGAATATTCTTAAGGTACCAAGTCGAAAAAAATTTCGACTACAATCAAAAATGGAGAAAGGAGTTGTAATGCTTCATTTCTTTCCTGGCATCCAAGACAGTAAAATATTAGAAGAGACATTAAAAAATAGGGAAATTAAAGCAGTAATTTTTCTTGCATTCGGTTCTGGAAACATACCTACACAGAATATCGAATTATTACGACAGATTAGGGCAGCAAATTCGAGAGGAGTCATCTTTCTTATCTTAACCCAATGTCCAATTGGAAGAGTGGAGTTGGGGCTTTATGAAACGAGTGCACAACTACTGGATTTAGGCGCAATTAGTGGAGTTGACCTTACTCCCGAAGCTGCAGTAACTAAATTAATGTTTTTGCTAGGTGAGGCAGAAGGGATACCAGGAGTTTTAAGAGTTAAAAATGAAATAAATAAAAACAAAGTTGGAGAACAAAGTTTCAGTATTTTTTCAACTAACCTTGGAATTGAACGTGAGGTGATAATTGAGGGTGAAATAAAAAGAATTTATATTAAAGGTTCCCCAATAAATCTACCGTTAAATGAAGACCAGATAAATAAAGTGATGCTTGCCTTTCGAAAAGCGACTTTATCGAAAAAAGATAAGAATGATTCACCAGTAATCTTTGACATATACATAGACGTATTCCCTGGGGATGCCCTCGAAAAAGGTGGCAACAATCACTTAGGTTCTTTTAAAAAAATGCCAGTACTTTCGCCAAATTATGTTTTTTTTGATATTACAAAAAACGGTGGTTGGACAATTGATGAATTTGCATCATTTACCTTAGTAATAAAATCAACGACCGATTTATTCGACTACGTATCAGCTGAACTCGTTCTATATTATACAGAATAAATAGTTTATCTATAAAAAATGCAAAAGCCAAAAGACTTACTTCATCCAGAAGAATCAAATATTCCAAAAAATGTAAATCGGGTTGTAGACTATTTTACAAAGTCTGGAATTAGTTTTAAGCTATCGAGAAATGAAGAGGCATTTAGTTGCAGGGATGCAGCTCAAAAAAGAAAAAGATTAGGACATACTGGGATTCCTTTAGAGGACGAACTAAAATCCTATTTCGGTAAATTCACTAATCGGAAGAATAACGAGCAGTATGTAATCCTCCATTGCAGAGGAGATCAGGAAATTAACGAGTCAGTTGCAACTGAAATCATATCATCCAAAACCAAAATCGAAAGACTTTCAGGGGAAGAACTTGCTAATATATTTAATCTTGAATATGGCAAAGTGAACCCATTTAATCTAGATCCACTCTTTATGGGACTTCCTGTATTGCAAGTTTTTGACAAAAGTTTATTGGCAAAAGGAAGATTACCTCATTCAATGATGACAAATGCAGGTGAACTCACCTGGGCAGTTGAATTTAAGCCAAAAGAACTTATTGATGTAATTGATCATAAGGTTATTGCTCAGATTTGTTATGATGATTCTATGGCCGCTAATTCCTTGCCTCCCCAGATAGGCATCATCACTGGTAATGCACCTGAATCAGGTATATATCTATGGAAATTAATTAATCGTCAAATTAGGAGAAAAATGAGAAATTCATTTTTAGGTGATATTTCTCTACCTTACATTTCAATTGAGTCGATACCTGATTTAGGTCTTTCGATGGAACTTGATTTCAGGGAAAAGGAAACTTGGAGTGGGATAAAAGAAGCTTTGTTAAGTTTGTGCAGGCGAGGAGTCGATGTAATTTGTATTCCTTGTAATACAATCCAATATTTCAATTCAAGGATAAATGGCATTTGTAAAGAATATGATATCAAATATATTTCCATGGTTGAAACTACTCTTAACCATTTAGAACAAAATGATATAAATGAGTTTGCGTTGTTAGGAGTAAGTTATGTTACAGATTTCAATGATTGGAGTGCATTTGCGGACTTGAAGGGTTGTGATGTTGAAATATTGTCAGAGAGCTCATTAAATGATATTCATCGATTAGCTTTTAAAGTTAAGCAAGAAGGAGCTACAGGTAAAGGATTAAATATGTTGCGGGATTTATTGAAAAAATCAGTCAAATCGGAGAACATTGTAATCGCTTTGACGGAAATTTCAATTTTAATTGATTTTCAAAATAAAAGACATAAAAGTGGTAAAAACTATATTGATACATTGGAATTACTCTCCGAGGTTGTAGTCCAAGAATATTTAGCAATATCCGATAAAAAAGAATTACTTCATTAAAAAATTAAAAAGCCAATCCTCTATGCCAAAGTATAATTCACCGCAATTCCATTCGTTTCAAGGATTCCAACGGGTTGTCATCACAGAATCAAACGTTAAGGGTCAGTTCAGGGATCTATATGAACATGCCAAAGAAGTAAGTAAGTTCGGGGCTAAACTCGAACAAAAACTAAAAATTGGTGAAGAAAATACAAAAACTCTGGCTAGACATAAAACTATACGATTACTTGATACTTTCTTTTCAGATAGCTTTCCTAGAACTTTGCTCGAAGAAATGATTGTCGATGCTCCCGAAAAAAAATTTGATATCAAAATTTTAATTCTTGATCCCTTTAGCCATATGGCGCAAAGAAGATCTCAATCATTAGGCCAAGGCATAGACCCAGTTTTTGAAGTAAACAAGGCATTGAATGCAATTAGACACGGATTTAAAAGGGGTGTTAAAAAGCAGAGGCTTAGGGAAGAACTTAAAAAATTAATAACCAAGGAAGATCAAATTCATTACCTAAAATCACAACTTGATGAAATTGAAACACTTGGCCCTAAACACAATTTGGAAATTGAATTTTATTCTACCCCAACCGAAACCCCTGTTTATTTAATTTCTCAATTTGCCGCTAAAGGTCTTATTCTTTATAATAGTTCAACTATTTATAACCCATGGCTAATTTTTGTAGATGATATAATGCAAAGCAACGATGTCTATGATTTTCTCTCCGAAAATTTTGATGCCATTTGGCATAACGTAAAGATTGCAAGGGGGAAAAATGGAAAAAAATTAACAATACCAATAAAATATAATGACCATAGAACAGAAGAATTGGTATTTATTGGTCATGGAAGAAGCAATGAGTGGAAAAAAGTTAGAGATTTTCTTCGAGATACGAAAAAATTGAATGTTGAATACTACGAAAATGATTTACGTGTAGGAAAACAAGTTTCTAATATTTTGAAAAAATTAGTAGCAGATGCAACTATTGCAGTACTGGTACTAACTGGAGATGATAAAGGAGAGGATGAAATATTTCGTCCTCGAAGTAATGTAATGTATGAAGTTGGGATGTTTGAAAATGCTCTTGGCGCAGAAAAGACAATTATTCTTCTAGAGGAAGGTTGTGAAGACCCTGCAAATTTATCAGGAGTACAAAAACTAAAATTTGAAAAAGATAGTATCGAATCTATATTTGGAGATCTTTCAGTTACAATTGATAAAATAAAGAAGAAATTATCAAATTAACTCTTTTCACTGCAGAAGCCATTTGAATTACTAATTTTGAAATTTTAGTATATTTACTCTCTCCACCATCAACTCGCTTTAAACCTTAAAACCTTGATTCACAAACATTATAAAAAACATAGCGCCAGTTAAAAACCGTCAGTTATATACTTTACAAGTTGAAATCAAATACTATTTCTTTTAATAGATTTATCAATCTGGAGCATGCTCAAATTGAGGGAAAACTTCATGATTCTACAATTAAACTATTTGAAGAGATGTATGATAAAAGCATATCTATTCGTATCTTTCTCTATGAAAAGTATTATCAGTAGTAGAAAAATTAAATCGAGATGGACAAAATAATTAAGTCTCCTATTACGGCACTTTTTATAACTATTTACAGTCTTACTATTCCTTATTTAGATGATGATATAAACAAATACCTACTTTATAGCTTATATTTTTTGGTCTTGTATTATCTAATTTCACTGCTTGTAACAATAGTTAATGAAAGACAAAAAAGAAGTGAGTGGTTAAGACAATTAAGACATAGTATTGTTTACGAAAAAACAGAATATGATTGGAGTATTAGTAAAGAGGGAGATTTTTTTGGTAGGTACCTATATCACATTAAGAACATTAGCAAAGGAGCAATTCATGCATTGCCTGTCGAGGATATAGGATGGCATAAATTACCAAATCAGCCTATTCAAAATACAGAAATAAAAAATATTGGTGAAACTAACTATGTCTTAAAGGAATCTCGAGGAAATTTCTATGAAACTTTCTTTAACTGGGCAGGAAGAAAAGATAGGACACATTTTATTACTTTTTGGTATGATATTATATATCCTGCACTACAGCCATCAGATAAAATCCTAATTATTAAGGATGTCCAAGGAATAAATACGGATAAGATTGTCTTCAGTAAAATTGGTGGCTTGGCTGGTTTTCCTATAAATGCCCCAACAAAAATTGCTATACTAAATTACCATGCTCCTCCTCTTCATAAATTTGAAATTCTAGATAGTATACTTGTTTTTGACAGTAGTGGAGAAAGGCAACCACACATAGAAGTGATAACACCAAATGCCGAAACTAATCAAGATAGATCCATTATAACTTGGACAATAAATAAACCTCATGTAAATTACAGATATAATTTCAGGTACAAAATCACAAAAAGATGACTCCAAAGGGTTTTACATGCACTGAATGTGGCGATTGTTGTAAAAATTTCTCTCAGAACAATAGAGTTCTTTTATTCCCTTCGGACATGAAGAGAATTTCTGAGAAGTTTGAATTATCAATAGAAGATTTTCAAAATGAATTCACTTATTTTGAAAAACATAAAATTGAGGGAAAAAATCTAACCTTGTTTTATTTAAAGGATACAAATGGAAATTGCAATTTTTTAGTTGAAAATAAATGCTCCATTCATTCTTTTAAGCCAGCACAATGTCATTATGGCCCATACAATATGTTCTGGGATGGGCAAGAAAGATGGGATTGTATGATTGGAATAAAAGTTAGTAAAAACCACAATACCGATGAAATTGATACAAAATTTATTTCTGAATATTTAAATCAATAATTATGGCAAACATGCGGAATGATTCTATCCTGAAAAGGGTGACAGAGGTTATCAAAAAGCTTACAATAAAAAATAGGTAACCTTCTGAAGCGATTATATGTTGCGGGAGCTACCATTTTGGGGGCTTCCGCATCTATAACTTTTTTATGGATACGTGAAAAATAAAACGCTCATAAATTTTATAAAAAAATACTTTTTCTGGCCAAATTACTTTTTGAATTTTTCCTATATCAGGTGGCTAATGGACCCGGGAAGGCCTGATACTAGAATAAATGAAGTAAGGAAAAAAAATCTCAAAAAACTAAAATAACAGTCAAAATAATGTTATCAATTATACAGTTTAATGGACTAAATATCCTTATTCAGTAGAGCAACAATCAAAGCATCACATGTCTACTAGTTAGAATACTATTTCCCTCATAATCCATTATTATTAAATTTTAATTTTATATACTATTCGGAAAGACGAAGTCCTTCTTTTTAACTCTCAAAACTTTAAAGCGTCACTTGAAACTCTGATAATGTTACTTTTCATTTCTTCGAGCTAATCCAGCTTTGCTCAATGCAACATAGGTTGTCGAGCGGTATCTGAAGGCTAATTACAAATTGGGCTAGGAGTGCTTGTACTTACTGAAAATCTAGTTCCATTTCTGACTTAATTGGGGATTTAGATTTCTCAATCTATGAAAACCAACTGGAGTTTTATTTTATTAATAGTCGATTTTTCAATCCAACTTTGGACTTACTCAAAACTAAACAACTTAGAAATTGATAAATATAAATTAAAAGCTAGGAAAAAAGGAAGGCAATCTTGGGTAAACATTCCAAATTCATTACTTTTTACTTTCAAAATTAGCAACCAAAAAAGGTCACTTTCTCTCCTAATATAACACTATAAGAAAAAGCAATCAAAAGCAAAGACTATTGGGCAGTCTAAATTTTCAAAATAAAACCTCTATGCGACTGGTTCTTTCCGTTAATAGGAGGTGCAATTCCATACTAACTTTGAAATACAAGTATGGTTGGTTATATTTAAGAAACTATTTCAGTTAATGATGACTGTAATTATGTACAGATGAAATCAAACATGACATTAGTCCAAAATCTAACCTGTCGTTTAGATTTGCTTAACTAGAATTAGTTGATTGAAAATAAAATAAGCCATTAATTATGAATGAGAATATAGCCTTTTTCGAAGACTTTATTTTTAGGAAAACTAACGGAGTCAATCGTTTCACTCAAGATTCTCCAATATTTCCAGAGGTCTGGGCTCAGTATTTCATGGCAAATAAAGATCAAGCCGTTGATTTAATATTTACCACTCACAGAAAATATGCCGCTGCTCAATTATTAACGATCCTGAGAGAAAATTTATTAGATTATCATAGAAAGTCTGAATCTAAAAAGACTACTTTTTCTTGGTCTTTAGCTACCTCAGGAGAAACCATCGCGGGGAAACTTACTTTTGAAGAATTAATCCATGTGGCACTGCCACTAACTAGTTGGTGGGAAAAGTACTTATGGATTAGTGAGGATAATAAAGCATCTATGCAAAAGTCTTGGTTTAAGGAAATGGTTATGGCCATCACATGGTATCAACGTGAGAAACATCTAGATATGGATGCGAAAGCGCTAGACGCTTTGAATAAAAAACTTCTAGATGAATTCTATCTAAAAGAAGAAGAAAAACCATCATTTAATAGATCCAGCAGCTCAAATTATATAACCCCAATATGGGCAATTAGTTGGAACCGACCAGCGAGCATAAGTTTATATAGATCTAATAAAACTATAAAATCAGAATCTACAAGAAGACTGTTTAAAATTGATGGCACTGGAATTACCTGGGCTGTCATTGATAGTGGCATCGATGCAACTCATTTAGGCTTTAGATTGGAAGATAAGGCTACAAAAAAACACTTTGATTTTCCTTTTATTGATGACGAAAGACAAGTGAACAAAACACGTATTAAAGCCACCTATGACTTTACAAAGCTTCGAGATATTATGACAAATATCGAAGGTTTAATATTGGCGGATGTGAATAAGAAAAAGGTAGGCACCTTAAAGAGTGTTATGAGAAAAGAAACAATCACAACGACTTCGGATGATAATAATAAACGCTTATCCAAAGTAGAGTTTAACAATTATTTGAAGGATTTAGAAAGGATAATAAAAAATGGAAGAGATTTAGATTGGTCTGTACTCGGCCCCTTAATCAGAATACCCCATAGAAAAGATCTGTATACCAAACCACAACATCCACATGGGACGCATGTAGCAGGAATTATTGGTGCTAATATGGAGCTAAGCGAGGGTACCGATGGCAGCAATACTTTAATGGGTGTTTGCCCAGGGATAGAATTATATGATTTAAGGGTATTTAATAAACGAGGCAAAGGTGATGAATTTTGCATTTTGGCCGCGCTTCAGTTTGTCAGATGGTTAAATCGGCAAAAAGACAAACCATTAATTCATGGGGTTAACTTAAGTATGTCGTTAAAACATGAAGTGAAAAATTATGCTTGTGGAAGAACACCTATTTGTGATGAATGTGATCGGCTAGTAGGCCAAGGAGCAGTTGTCGTAGCTGCTGCAGGAAATGCAGGAAGATCAATGTTTCAATCGGACCAAGGCTTCAAGGATGAAGGATATCGAAATGTGAGCATTACGGATCCTGGAAATGCTGAATTGGCTATTACCGTAGGGGCGACACACAGAAATAAACCACATACTTATGGAGTCTCTTACTTTTCTAGTAGAGGACCGACAGGTGATGGAAGAATGAAACCAGATATTGTAGCACCTGGAGAAAAAATCGTTTCGCTTTACCCTGATAATAAAGAAGAGCGTCTAGATGGTACATCAATGGCAGCTCCTCATGTTTCAGGAGCAGCTGCACTCCTACTTTGTAAAAACAGAGAACTAATTGGGAATCCAAGTAGAATCAAAGAAATATTATGCTCTACAGCTACAGATTTGGGTAGAGAAAGATACTTTCAAGGAGCAGGTCTTGTGGACATTCTGCGGGCACTCCAAAGCGTATAAACTGAACATTAAAATTATTATGTAAACTAAAAATTATGATCTTTTCCATTGAATTATTGCAAGCTAGACAAGGTGATTGTTTATTAATACATTTTGGGACAATTGATGATCCCCAAATAATTATTGTGGATGGTGGTCCTGGTAAACATTTCAACACATTCAAGGAATCACTAAAACCTAGACTAAAGGAGATAAAGAACACATTATCACCAAATGATGCATTGCCTATTTCAATGACCTTGATCAGCCATATGGATGATGATCATGCTGCAGGCATCCTTCGATTGCTTGAAGATATTGAAGCCGATTTTGATGATAATAGTGAACCCTTAGTAGATATCTCCAATATTTGGTTTAATGCATTTGATGATATAGTAGGAAATGACCAGATCCCTCAAATAAGTACATTAGAACCTGGAGCTAGTCTGGCAGATATTTCAAGCAGTATCCCTGCTTTATCAAATGCTGATGAACATGCAACTGCATTAATTGCATCTACTAAACAAGGTAGAAATATTAGAAATCTTGCTAAGAAACTATCAATATCTGTTAATAATCCATTTGATGCTATTAGCCCAGATAAGTTACCTATTATACGGGCTGATTTGGGGTCGAGTCTCATTGATTGGGATGCTAATTTAAATATACATGTTTTACATCCTAATCAGAATCGTTTAGAAAAAATGCAAGCTAAATGGGATAAAGATTTGAAAAAATATGAAGCAAGTGGGGACCCTAATGTAATCTTTGCATCCATTGCTTCAAGAGACTATTCACCTTTTAATCTTGCTAGTATTGTTTGTCTCCTAGAAACTGAAGGAAAGCAAATCCTGTTAACAGGCGATGCTAGAGATGATGATATTTTGAATGGCTTAGAAGAAGCTGACTTGTTAGATGCTAATGGTGAAATTACCGTTGATGTTTTAAAAGTACCACATCATGGAAGTGATAGAAATGTGTCAAGAAACTTTTTTGAAAAAGTAAAAGCAAAACACTATGTTATTTCAGCGGATGGCAGTCATCATAACCCAGATAAATCCATGCTTGTTATGATATCAATGGCTACCCGAAATAGGAATGACTTCACCATCCATATGACCAACCGAAAAGGTAAATATGATTTAGAGCATATGTTGCAAGATTTTATTTATGATGAACGAAGAAGAGGAAGAACCTATGGGTTTGAGTTTAGAGCAGAAAATGCCATATCAAAAACAATCAATTTATTAGATGATATCAATTATTAAATGCTAAATAAAATTAGCACATATACTACTCATCATGTTTGACCAAAACACTAAAAAATGAAAAGAATATTATCACTAGATGGCGGAGGAAGTTGGGCGCTCATCCAAATCCTTACACTGAAAGAAAAATATGGTAACATCTCGGGTCATGAAATATTAAGAGATTATGATATTGTAATTGCAAACTCTGGTGGTAGTATAGTTTTAACTGCCTTAGTTGCCAATTGGACTCCTGATGAATGTTTAAAATTGTTTGATAATGAAGCATTAAGAACAAGTATTTTCAGTAAAAATAAACTTAGGAAAAAATATTTCCCGACAGGCATAACTAATTTATTTAATGTCGGACCAAAATATTCAACCTCCAAAAAATATCTCACTTTTCAAAAGATATTCAAAATCTTAAAAAACAAGAATTTAATTGATATCCCAGCGTATGTTGGTAAAAAAGAGTTGAAAATTATTATTTGCACGTTTGATTCTTTAAATAAACGAGCAAAATTTTTCAAGTCCTATTCAACATCTAAAAATGAAGGTGTGGAATTCGAATCAATGGATATAATAAAAGCAATTCATGGCTCCTCAAATGCACCTGTAAATTATTTTGATTTTCCAGCTAAGGTAAAAGCCAATACAACCAATAAATTTTACTACTTATGGGATGGAGCACTTGGAGGATTTAATAATCCTATTGCCTCCGGTATCATAGAAGCAATCAAACTAGGGATTCCAATAGAAGAACTGTATATAGTTTCTATCGGAACTGGACATAAAGTCCCAACGATGGATGAAAGGAAAAATTACTATAAGCTCTATAGCATTGTTAAAAAGTCTAGGAAATTAAACCCGATTAAAGGTCTCAAATTCTTCTTTACCAATGTTATGGATTTATCTAAAACGATTCTTTACGAACCGCCTGATTGGTCTAATTACGTTTCTTATCTGTTCAAGTATAAAACGAATACGAACCATAAGGAAAACCTTAAATCATTCATAAGACTTTCCCCTTTAATATACTGTGATGATATGAAAGGTAAGACGACTGAATTTAAAGAATTTATTGAAAAAATTGCCAGCTTAGATATGGATGCAACCAGTGAAAGTGATATCAAACTGATTCGACAATGCTTTGAATATTGGAAAGACGGACAATTATACAATCAACCGATAAAATCCGATTTCGATAAGAATCACAAATTTCAACTTGAAATTGGGCATCCTAATTTCAAAGAAGCTATGGAAGATTGGCAATCTGCTCTTAAATTAAAGATAGTGTAAAGCGATTAAAATAATGAGTATCAGAACAGAAAAACAATCAACATATTCAAAAAACCCAACCCGCTCTCAAAAACCCACCAAACATTTCGCCATTTCAGTCATTCAAAGAACATTTCTTATACTATTTCGCTAATAAGCCAATAATTAATAAATTTTTATTTTCTTTATATATACTATTCGTAAAGACGAACTTTCTTTTTTTAACAAACAAAACTTTTATGAAAAAACTATACTCGAGTGCAAAAGCACTCCCAATCATGTTATTTTTTATTTCTTTTAGCCAGTCAAGCTTTGCACAAACTGACATAAGTGGGCAAGTGGTGTCTGAAGGTGAACCACTTATAGGAGCAACCGTAGTTGTAGTAGGTGAACGTGTTGGAACCATTGCTGACTTAAATGGAAAGTTCACCTTAAGTGTTCCTAATATCCCAACTCAACTTAAGGTTAGTTACACTGGGTTTACATCTAGAATTATCGATGTTACTAATAGCGATTTTCTAAGCATTGAACTAAGCGAAGGATTCCAATTGGATCAAGTAGTGGTTACAGGATCTCGTGGTAAGGCTCGGACGATCCTCGGTAGTGCAGTACCGATTGATAATATTAATGCAGCTGAACTAAGAGCCAGCGGACAAAAGTCTGTTGATCAAATGCTCAACTATAAAGTGCCATCATACAACTCGTCTAATCAAACGGTTTCTGATGCTACCGCGCATTTTGATCCTAGTGAATTAAGAAATCTTGGGCCTTCAAGAACCCTAGTACTTGTGAATGGTAAGCGAAAAAATCAAAGTTCATTAGTCTACGTAAATGATACACCTGGTAAAGGTGAGGTAGGAACAGATATGAAAAGTATCCCTGAAGAAGCTATCGAAAGAGTAGAAGTACTGAGAGATGGAGCCGCGGCTCAATATGGTTCTGATGCCATTGCCGGTGTAATCAATATCGTATTAAAAGAACGTACAGACGGTGAGGTAACAGCAGGTGCTGGAATCACGACTGCTGGCGATGGACTTACCTATGATGTCGGAATAAACAAAGGGTTTAAAATCGGAAAGAAAGGTGGATATGCTAACTTAACGGGAAGCTATTATCACCAAGATCTTACGAATAGAGCGGGTGAGCCAGGTGGCGATGGCCTGTTCGGAGTCATCTTTGGAGACGATGATATTTTGAATGGTACGCACCCTTGGATCCAAGAAAACCCTGATCTGGGTATGACTATAGGCCAACCAGAATATGACAAATATTCAGCTATGTTGAATCTTGGATTACCTTATGGAAATTCAGGTGAATTTTATACTAATTGGGGATATACCTACAGAGATGGTAAATCGTTTGCACTCTATCGGGCTCCTTACTGGATTACTGACGATTCTGGCTTGTTAACACCAGATGGAGAAACGTATAATGGCTTTCAACCAACCTTTGAAACGGCAATTAATGACATTACCTTTTCTGCAGGAACTCGAAATGAATTTGCTGGTTGGAATACAGACTTCAGTTTTACTTATGGACAAAATGATGTGTCTTATTTGATAGGTAATACGATCAATGTTGCGCTTGGTGCAAACAGCCCAACCGAATTTGATGCAGGTGCTTATTCATTCGATAACCAAATTTTAAATTTAGATGTGAATAAGACCTTTGGTGATCTGACACTTAGTTTAGGTACCGAAGCTCGTCAGGAAAACTTTGGGGTTGTGGCTGGTCAAGAAGAATCTTATGTTGACGGAGGTGCACAATCATTTCCAGGTCTTCAACCTTCTAATGAGTTAGAGGAGTCAAGAACTAATATCGGTCTTTATGCTGGTTTGGATTATGACCTAAGTGAGTCTACATTCCTAGGTGGTGCAGTACGATTTGAGAACTACTCGGATTTTGGAAACAATCTATCTTGGAAGCTAAATGGTCGTCAATTTTTTGCTGATCAAAAAGGTGCTTTTAGGGCATCCGTAAGTACCGGATTTAGAGCACCATCGCTGCACCAAATCTATTTGAGTAATGTTCAGACATTAGTATCAGGAGGTACCGTTTCTAACCAAGGAACATTCAATAATGTATCAGATGTAATAACAGGTTTAGGTGTACCTGCTTTAGATGCAGAAACTTCATTTAACTTCACGGCTGGAGTTACTTATAGACTCATGGATAACTTCTCTATTTCGGCTGATTACTATAATATCCGAGTGGATAACCGAGTATTATTTACAGGTGAAATAGGCTTTGATGGAGATACCTCTACAGTTAATCAGGTGGAGCAAATACTAATCGACAATAGCGTAACAAGTATTAAGTACTTCGTAAATGCTTTAGACACTCGAACAACTGGCTTTGATATCGTTGCAGATTATAAAGGCATTGATTTAGGGAAAGTGGGCTTAGATTTATTGTTATCAGTTAATATTAACGAGACAGCAATACTTAATGAAGAGATTACTTCTCCTGGAGCAGTGGGAGATGCTGGTTATGAAATATTCAATCGTAAAGAGCAGTCCAGAATCACTTCAGCAAGACCTGGAACTAAGGCATTGCTAGGAGCTACATTTAATATAGCTGATTTTAGAGTTGGTTTAAACAACACTTATTTTGGAGAGGTTACTTGGCAGCATGCTGATGATCCTGCAAAAGATCAGACGTTTTCAGCTAAGGTGATTACGGATTTAATATTGGGTTACGATTTCTCTGAGAAATTTGGAGCAAATCTAGTAGTCAACAATTTATTAAATGTGTATCCTGACGAAATTGATACAAAAGGAGACTTCGTTACTGATTTAGGAGGACGTTTCTTATATCCTTGGGAAGTTAATCAATTTGGCTTTTTAGGCACCGTCGTAAAAATGAATTTGAATTATAGATTCTAAACAGATAGAAAGGCAGTTTTGAAAAAAGCTGCCTTTTTTTTATGCTTAGTATTCTACTTAGCTTTTCTACAAAATAGAATAACTATACTAACATAATTAGTGTTACCGGCAATTTTCACTTCAGGAAAACTCACCTTTTTTTTAATTTAAAATACATTTTCAGGCTTGTCATCTGATATGCATTAAATTAATGCTTGAGAATTATTTTTTCAACAATTCTTTGACCTGACTTAAGCTCTTTTATTTCAAGAAGATAAATTCCATTTTCATACATTGCTGTATTAATTTGATAATTGTTTTTCCAGGTGTCAATTATTTTTCCATTAAGGTCATAAAGTGTTGCTTCAAAATCAAGTTTACCTTCAATTACGATATTGACAACATAACTTGCAGGGTTTGGAAAAATATTTACTGTAGCTTGCGAAATTTCATAAGTGGAAGATGTTAGATCCATACCGTCACAATCCTCATCTATTCCGTTGTTAATAATTTCCTCAGCATCTGGATTGATATTCGGATTACTGTCATCACAGTCTTCTGCCAAGATGAATCCATCCTCATCTAAATCATCATCTAATGTCTCAGCATTACAATCATCATCTATCCCGTTATAAGGTTCTTCCATTTGGGCTGGATTGATATTCGGATTACTGTCATCACAGTCTTCTGCCAAGACAAATCCATCCTCATCTAAATCATCATCTAATGTCTCAGTATTACAATCATCATCTATCCCGTTATAAGGTTCTTCCATTTGGGCTGGATTGATATTCGGATTACTGTCATCACAGTCTTCTGCCAAGACAAATCCATCCTCATCTAAATCATCATCTAATGTCTCAGTATTACAATCATCATCTATCCCGTTATAAGGTTCTTCCATTTTGGCTGGATTGATGTTCGGATTACTGTCATCACAGTCTTCTGCCAAGACAAATCCATCCTCATCTAAATCATCATCTAGTGTCTCAGCATTACAATCATCATCTATCCCGTTATAAGGCTCTTCCATTTGGGCTGGATTGATATTCGGATTACTGTCATCACAGTCTTCTGCCAAGACAAATCCATCCTCATCTAAATCATCATCTAGTGTCTCAGCATTACAATCATCATCTATCCCATTATAAGGTTCTTCCATTTGGGCTGGATTGATATTCGGATTACTGTCATCACAGTCTTCTGCCAAGACAAATCCATCCTCATCTAAATCATCATCTAGTGTCTCAGCATTACAATCATCATCTATCCCGTTATAATATTCCTCCGTTTGGCCTGGATTGATATTTGGATTACTATCATCACAGTCTTCTACCAATGAAAATCCATCCTCATCTAAATCATCATCTAGTGTCTCAGCATTACAATCATCATCTATCCCGTTATAAGGTTCCTCCGTTTGGCCTGGATTGATGTTCGGATTACTGTCATCACAGTCTTCTGCCAAGACAAATCCATCCTCATCTAAAT
>JAHDEC010000007.1 GCA_020629035.1 Saprospiraceae bacterium
GGATTCGAACCTATTCAGTCGAAACACCAGATTTACAGTCTGGCCCGGCTCTCCAGCTCCGGCGCACCCCCAACATTATCTTATAAATATTTCAAGAGCCGATGGAGGGATTCGAACCCCCGACCCGCTGATTACAAATCAGCTGCTCTGGCCAACTGAGCTACATCGGCTTTAATGCACTTTTCTTCAAAAGCGATTGCAAAATTAGTGTTTTTTCTAATAAAAGAAAATAAATATTTATTTTTTGTCAAATATTAGTAAAAAATATATGTGAGTGGGCAATTTAAGCCATGAAAAAGATTACTTCTCGCTCGATCGTGGATGCATTTTATGAGCCTCTTTTAATTGCTTAATTGAGTTCTGTGTATAAATCTGGGTAGCGGCAAGACTGCTATGACCCAAGAGTTCCTTAATAGCATTTATTTCAGCACCATTATTTGATAAATGAGTAGCAAATGAATGCCTTAATGTATGTGGGCTTTTCTTTTTTATCGTGGTTACGCTAGAGAGTTTTTCTTTTACAAGTTTATAGACTAATTTAGGATAAATAGCTTGCCCCTTCTCTGTGACGAAAAAACTCTTTATCTCAGTTCCAAACAAACGGTTTCTCAAAACAAGATAATCCTCCATTAATTTTACCAAATCGGGCAAAATGGTAATACGACGCTCCTTTGCTCCCTTACCGAGTACTTTGATTTGCGTATTTATAATATCTACGTCACTCAATTGGATATTTATTAATTCAGACCTCCTCAGTCCACCACTGTACAACAAAAAGAAAATGAGCTTATTTCTAAGGTGTGAAAATTCACTATCTCCCCATTCTATGATATCTAGTGCCCGGACCATTTCCGACTCATGAACAAATTCAGCCACTCTTTTGGGAATTTTTGGTGCGGTGATTTTAGCCGTTGGGTTTGTTTTAATTATTCCCTTCCGCTTAAGGAATTTAAAGAAAGTTTTAATTGAAGATATTTTTCTATTAATGGATTTTTCAGTGATATCATTTTGTAATAAAAAAACAATCCAACTTCTAAGATGATGATGTGTATAATGTTTAATGTCTAAATCGTCATAAGTGGATTTAGCATAAGCGTTAAACTGATGGATATCTTTCGTATAAGCTGTTATAGTATGCTGAGAATATCTTTTCTCAAAAGTTAAGTAATTAATGAAGCTGTCGAAACCATCTATCATATTACAAATATATGTAATATGTTTTTAATAAAAAAGAGG
This sequence comes from Saprospiraceae bacterium, assembly GCA_020629035.1. Lineage (GTDB taxonomy): Bacteria > Bacteroidota > Bacteroidia > Chitinophagales > Saprospiraceae > JAHDDO01. Next base: position 1,237 of record JAHDEC010000007.1, read on the forward strand.
AGCCAATTGACTCCTCTCTATATTATTTACTTTGGAATTTTAATCCATGTTAGTTTGTAAATAAAGCAGGCCAATCACCTTGTTCTTCGGTTCTAGAAATCTTTACTTGACCTCCTTCGCCGTAAGTATTCATCCACGTTACTGTCATGTCACGTCCAGAAACATCATCAATTGTCCAGCTCCATGTATCAGTGTAGTTATCCTCACCTAAAATAGAAACTTCCTGACAAAGATCTTTCATTCTTAATGTTCCCCAACTAGCTGCATTAAAGCCATCATAACATGTTGGGTAACCACCAAATGACCATTCATCTAGTTCGTACTCTCCTCCACCTGCTGCAGTAAATGTAATTTCACCGGTTGCACCAGCTTCTCCGCACCAGTAACTAAGAGATTCGTAAGCATACGTACCACCTAAATCCGATGGACAAGTACAAGGAATCTGTAACACTTTTCCAGATCTTTGACCAGTATTGTTCATAACAAATGCATAGGAAATAACATCTCCTACCATAACATCATCTATTGTTACACCTAGACCTTCAACTGCTTCAGCTAAAGAAATATCAAGTATAGATGGTAAACTAGAAAACGTACCTAGTTCGACTTCGTCACCTCCGTTTAATGATTTCATCACGGTAATCCCGTCAATGCTCTCACCAGCAGAAGAAAGATCAAAGCCAACACTTGTGTTTTCTCTATCTAATAAATTGTAGAAACCACCATTCGTTATGTTAGCGTAATTTACAATGGTTCCTCCTACAGAAAACAAATCATCTTCGGCCTTGTTTACGATTGGCTCATCATTACATGATGTACCAATGAAAACTAGTGCAGCCAAAATGAAAAGATTTCTTAATTGAAATATTTTATTCATTTTTAATTATTTATTGATGGTTTTAAAAAAATTAAGCAGTGCTTCTTCATCCTTCGTATCAAATCTACTTTTCTTAAGTGCCGCTTGCAATTCAACATTATCAGCTACTTCTTTTATAAATTTTTTCCTAGATGAGGGCACCTGTTTAACAACACCATCGATTTCGTAATAATATTTAGTTTTTTTGCTTAATTGATAATTAATATTTCCAGCATCAATAGCTGCATTGTAGCTAGGCTTTAATAATACACAATAATCATTTCGATATAGGCTATAATCACCTATAACAAGTTCCTTGAAAATTTTTCTTTCAAGATCATGAGTCTTCAAAACAAAATGTGAATTGACTCTATTTCCTGAAAAAACATCGATACCAGTAAAAACAATACGCTCGACAAAAGCTTTAGGTATAGACATCATTTTCGTTTCTGTCTTATGAACAAATTCTTGATTGTGTGCATCTATCTTCAATACTAAATCTTGAATTGTATCGCCACTAAGCAACACCACAAAACCTTCTGACCAACTATCCTGCAAATAAGGACTTCCTTCAACCCCTTTTAAGCGGTTGTCGTAAGTTTGCAGCCCAGCAGTTCTCGAGTCTTGAAGTTTTCCGCTCATTTTAGTTGAATCATCATAAGATTGACTCAACAACATAGTTGAACAAGAAACAAACAAGTATATAATAACTGAAAATTTCATATCAATTAAACTATAAAATTTTACTCAAAAGCCCATACAGGCACATCCAATAATGCTCCATTTTGTGCAGCCTGAGCAGCTTCTACATTAACTCTGTTTGTAGTTGCTTCACTTTCTGCATAAAGGAATCTTTGTGGAACAGCTCCTGAAGGATTGAATCCATTAGTAGCTCCATCTGTAGGAGTCAAAGCAGGAATACCTGTTCTTCTCCAATTAGACCAAGTCTCATGGAAGTTGAATCCGTAGTATGCTTTATAAGCTTCCGTTAGAACATTCTCTAGAGAACCATCAGCGGCAGCAGCAGCAGCATATCCACCATCTTCTACGCCTACTAATTCCATGCTGGCAAGAATTGCTTGCTCTAACATAGCAGAACCATCACCGGCTCTTGCATCAGCCTCAGCCTGAATAAATAGCATTTCAACATAAGTAATCAATGGGATATTAGCTGCACTTTGAGACCATATAGTCGCCCCACCGTCTGCCATATCAAACCATTGCCATCCACCATCATCTTCAAACATGTAAACAGCTTGTCTAGGATCTCCGTCCATCATTGCAGCAAATCTTGGATCAATCCCAAGCGTACTTGGTCTTTCAATCGCAAATTTTGCTAATGAGTGATTTGCTGTAGCTGTGTTTTCAAATTGGAATGAAGGATTACCCGCATTACTTGAAATAGCATCAGCAGCCATAGCAGCAGCTCCCGCATAATCACCAGTTCGTTTAGCTGTATGAAGCATATATCTAGCTTTCATTGCTTTTGCAGTTGCAACCCAAGAAGCAGCATCTCCACCGAAAACTAAATCACCTGATGTGTTAGGATCAGCAAGACCATCTGCAGATAAAGTCGCAATTGCAGCATCTAGCATGCTTTGCACTTGAGCATATACATTTTCTTGAGAATCATATACAGGTGTTAAATTATCAGTACCCTGCATTGCTTCGCTCATTGGTATATCTCCAAAAGCAGCTGTTGCTTTTCCATATTCATTTGCCATAACAATTTGAGCGATAGCACCATAAAGAGGTCTATCTTCAGCTTCCGCCTTATCAATAACTACCTGGCAACTTCTTAATACTCCCGCATATAGTCCAAAATTCCAATAGTTATTCATAACATCTTGGCCTAATACGTACGAATTGTATGCTAATTGCTGTGCATCCAATCCAAAAAATTGTTGTGTTACAATCCCTGCAACTCTATTGGCATTATTACCTTCATTAAAAGCAGTTTGTGCTAATAATCCAGGCAATACAAGCTCAATTGGAGCATCCACTGGCACTGTAGGATCTAAGTTAGTATCTCCAAAGTCATTACAAGACGAAAGGAGTAAACCTAACATTAACAATGGTATATAAAATATTTTTTTCATTCTTTCTTCGTTTTTGATTAATTAAAAAACCTGATTAGAAAGTTAATTTAACAGTTGCAGAGTAACTCTTTGTATTAGGCATATTGAAATAATCTAAACCTATACCATTACTAGAACCTGTTAAGTTTGTTTCTGGATCAATTCCTGGATAGTCAGTACTTAATAATAAGTTACGTCCTGTAAATCCAATATTAGCACCTTTAAAAGGTAGTCCTTTCAAAGTTTCTGCTGGAACATTATAACCAATAGATAACTCTCTCAATCTAATCCAAGAAGAATCATGAATATTCATTTCAGAAATTCCTCCAAAACCATATCTTACTCTGTATGAAGAAGCGAAGCTACCGTTTAAGTCAGCTTCAGCTAAAGCTACAGCTGTCGTGTTTTCTGAATAGATAGGATTACCTTCATCATCAGTACCTGTTTGTACAACACCATCAAATGTAACTACATCATCTCTTTCAACTGCTGATTGCTCAGAAGTACCAAAGTAGTTAATGATACCACATGTACCACACCAAACATCACCACCTTGTCTAACATCAACAAGTGCTGAAACTGAAAGACCACCTAGATTGAATGTATTTCTGATACCAGCTGTCCAATCTGGATTAGGATCTCCTAAAGCCTTCTTCGTTGGATCAGCTAAAGGCCATCCATCTGCACCAATAATAACATCTCCATTCTCCGTTCTTTGGAAACCTGTTCCAAAAATTGATGAATAAGGTAAACCTGCAACTACATCTGCAGAAGTAGATACGAAACCTGCAAGACCAATATTTTCAATACCTGGCGCAAGCGATTCAACATTATTTTCATATGTATTGAAGTTGATTCCTATATCCCAACTGAAATTATCGTTTCTTACTGGAGTTACATTTAATACAGCTTCTACACCTGTATTGGTTACAACAGCTGCGTTTTGTACAAATTCAAAGTATCCTGTTGAAGGAGCAATTTCTACTGGTATGATTAAGTCTTCACTGGTTGCATCGTAATATGTAACATCTAATCCAACTCTACCTCTAAACAATTTAAACTCACCACCGATTTCGAACGTACTTGTTGATTCTGGTGTAATTAAATTATTTCCAAGACGTGTACTTCTTTCAAAAGCATTTACACCGTATGCTGGAAACTCAACATCAGTAATAAAACCATCTCCTGTAGCTAATGCTGGATCAAATACGCTAGTAGTTAAAAATGTACTTGCATCATTTCCTACAACTCCATATGATAATCTTAATTTACCATAAGAAAGTAAATCACTTCTTAGGTTTAAGGCTTCTGTAAATGCAAAACCTAAACTTGCTGAATATGATTGATAAGAGTTGTTTTCTTTCGGTAAAGTTGATGACCAATCATTTCTTGCTGTTAAATTCAAGAATAAAAAGTCATTGAAACTTAAATCAGCTGTTCCGTACAATCCATTGATTTTGTATCTATCAACAACCTCTTCCGTAGTAATATCGGTTGCATTTGAGATAGCAAAAAAGTTAGGTATAGATAAAGTATTTCCTGTTACATTTCTTCTATTGTACAAATGGCTAAATGTATTATATCCAACAACAGCAGAAATACCAATATTATCAGTAAGGCTTGAAGATGCCGTCAAGAATAAATCAGTATTTACATCTTTATTCGTGATATTATCCTGAATAATTGTTCCAGGTACTTGTCTAAATGAGTTTGTTTGTAAATCAAACGATTGAGTTCTCTTATCTGTATAAGTATCAACACCTGCACGATAATTTACTGACAACCAATCTGTTAATTTATACCTTAACATACCCGTACCGATGATTCTGTTTACATCATCACTTGCAGGGTTTCTGTTTACTGTCCAGTATGGGTTATCGTAAATACCATTTCTGTAAGAACGCATAGTTCCATCTGGATTAATATACGACTCAGGATTATTAACAGCATTCACACCTGTTAATCCTCTACCATTGTCAAAAGTCGGTGCGGTTCTTAATAAACCTAACATCACACCATTCAAATTTGAACCTCTTTGGATTCTATCACCTCCTGAATTCACAAAATTAGCAGTCACCCCAGCTGTTAATCTATCAGTAATATCTGAATTGATATTAGCTCTGAATGAATTTCTTGTAAAAGAAGAATTTGGTACTATTCCATTGCTTTCTAATGTTCCAGCGCTAATGAAATAATTCATAGCATCTGTTCCTCCAGCAACTGAAGCATTTAAATCATATGTTCCACCATCTACAAAGAAGTCGAACTGGTCGTAAGCTTGAGCAGGTGTTAATCCTGAACCTTCAACTCTTGGTTGCAGTGTTCCTAATTCACTGAATACAGTAGGCACTCCATCATATTCTAAGTCTGCAATTCTTGGTCCCCAGCTAAATCCATTACCAGTGCTTGGTCCTAAATATGTAGCTACTCCATTAGCATATCTTCCTTGTGCATAGGTAGATTGCATTTCTGGAAGCTTGTTTACTCTATCAAGTGAGTAAGAACCTGAAACCGTTACAGTAGGTTTTCCAGAACTACCTTTTTTAGTTGTGATAACAATAGCACCGTTTGCAGCTCTTACACCATATAGTGCTGTTGCTGATGGTCCTTTTAATACTGTCATTGATGCAATATCATTTGGATTGATATCGATAGCTCTGTTTGAGTTATCTAATCCATCGACTGCATTGCCATAAGTATCATTGTCAATAGGCATACCATCCACTACAAATAAAGGTGAGTTGTTTCCAGTAATGGACACACTTCCTCTAATTCTAATGTTAGCTGAGGATCCAGGTGAACCTGATGAGCTAGTTACCTGAACACCTGCTACTTTACCGTTTAAGGCATTTACAAGGTTTGTTTCTCTAGATCCTAATAATTCGTCAGGATCAACATTTTGAACAGCATATCCAAGTTTTGCTCGGTTTGCTTCTAGACCAACAGCTGTTACTACAACTTCTTCTAGAACTGTTCCTTCGGAAAGTGCAACAACGATTTCGTTTCTTCCAGCGATATCGATGTTTTGAGTTTCGAAACCAGTGTAACTGATTTCTAGCATTGTTGTTTCAGTTGGAACTTCCAAGCTGAAATTTCCATCAATATCAGTAATTGTACCGATGGAGGTTCCTTTAGCGATGACATTAGCACCGATTAAGGGAGTATTATCTACGTCAGTGATGTTTCCAGAGACCATTCTCTGTGCAAACGTCTGCCCTACGCAAATAATCAAAATGAAAAACAATAGTGAAAATTTTTTCATATTGAAGTTTGTTTGGTTAATAAAAAGTTTTTTCGATTTATTGAAAAATTGTCCTTCTTTAAGGAGAGTGGTTAATATTCGAATCGATAAATTTAGCAATTTAGGTTAACGAATTGTTAATAAAACTACTAAAAATTAATAGCTAAAATTTAACTCAAAGTTAATTTAACTGTCTTTTATATAACTGAATAGTATTTTGTAGCCCATAATATATACTATCCACTACTAAAGAATGACCGATAGAAACTTCTAAAAGGTTGGAAATTGCCAAATTATATTTTAATAAATTATTAAGATTTAAATCATGGCCAGCATTTAAACCCAATCCCAGCTGTGCTGAAAGCTTGCTTGCTTCGACGTGTTTTGTTAATTGTTTGTTATCACCGTCCTTCACACTTGCATATTTTCCAGTATACAGTTCTATCCTATCTGTTCCAGTATCTGCAGCTGCTTTTATAAGATCAAGTTCAGGATTCATAAACAAGGAAACCCTGATACCTTCTGCTTTTAGTTCTTTAACAACATCTACTAAAAGTGCTTGATGTGTTATGGTATCCCAACCAGAGTTAGACGTAAGGACTCCGGGTGCATCAGGAACTAGGGTGCATTGATGAGGACGAGCAAGTAGCACCTCATCTAAAAATTTTCTCGATGGATAGCCTTCGATATTTAGCTCTGTATTTACTACGGATTTTAAATCGTGTATATCTTGATATCTAGCATGGCGCTGATCTGGGCGTGGGTGTATTGTGATTCCATCTGCTCCAAATTTTTCACAATCTTGAGCCACATTTATTAGATTCGGAAAATTTTGTCCTCTAGAATTTCGAATTAAGGCTACCTTATTAAGATTAACACTTAGTTTTGTCTTCATAAACGATCGATTTTATGTCTTCTGAATTTAGAGTTAGGACGTTATCAGCAATAGTCTATGCAAGTTTAGTATTTTTTGCCTCACTATACTCCTCGTGGGCCATAATATTATTCTTACTTATTGTGGGTTTATTTTGTTTGTATGAGTACCAAGCGATAACGGCTATGAAAAAGTCAGGCTTTATAGGTGTTCTTATATTGAGTTGTTTGATACTATTGAGTCTTTATTTTAATTGGTTAGCTCCAAAATTTATACTCTATGTTTTAGTTGGGTTCACCCTCATCTATAGTTTACTAAAATTGTTGGATTTGTTCAATGTTGTTTCACTCCCATTACACAAGGAGTGGAAAACGAGGAGCTTTGAGGATATTATGATGATGTTTGCTTTACTTATCCTTTCGATTCACAGTTTCGATACGTTTACCTTGATACTACCTTACTTCATACTTACTTGGGTTTCAGATGTTGGAGCCTATCTTGTGGGAAGACAATGGGGAAAAACACCACTTTATAAAGCAGTATCTCCGAAAAAGACCATAGAGGGTAGTTTGGGTGCTGGTTTTTTTACACTACTTTGTGGCTTTATTTTCTGGAAACTATTTTTCACTTATACACTTGCCTTTTGGCTGTGTTTTGCGCTGGTTATTTGGCTTTTTTCTTCCTTAGGAGATTTAGTCGAATCCAAATTTAAACGGCAATATTCGATTAAGGATTCCAGTCAATTGATTCCAGGCCATGGAGGCTTTTTAGACCGATTTGATGGTTTCTATTTTGCCATACCTTGGTTTATATTATTACTCTTAGTTTTTAAAATTATTTAAATGTATATACACAAAGAAGGAAAAGCTACTATACTTTTAAGTTTGCTATTAGGGCTTGTAGTGATCTCTGCAGCTTATGTATGGGGAAGTATGTTTTGGCTCATATTTTTCACTCTCTTATGGTTAGCTTTTTTCATTTTCATTTTGTCGTTCTTCCGAAATCCTGACCGAAGCATTAAAAAGACAGATGAAAATAAAATTTATGCGCCAGCAGATGGCAAGGTAGTCGTCATTGAACAAACCAAAGAATCGGAATATTTACATGATGAGCGCATTCAAGTTTCCATTTTTATGTCGCCGCTAAATGTGCATGTAAACCGAAATCCCGTATCTGGCAAGGTAGCTTACGAAAAGTACCACAAAGGAAAGTATCTAGTGGCCTGGCATCCAAAATCATCCACAGAAAATGAACGTCATACCACTGTTTACGAAGCTAGTAAAGGCAAGGTGCTGATGCGACAAATAGCTGGCGCTTTAGCTCGACGAATTGTGAACTATAAAAAGGCTGGAGATGAAGTAACACAAGGTGATACCATGGGTTTTATCAAATTTGGCTCTAGGGTGGATTTATTTTTACCGCTGAACGCAAATATTGTCGTTAAAAAAGACCAAGTTGTAAGGGGTAATATCGATGTCATTGCAACATTTGGATAGCTAGCAAAATAAGCTAAAAACAACATTGAACAATAAAGAAAAAAAATGAATAAGAAGCCATTAATTCTCGTGACAAATGATGATGGGATAACTGCTCCTGGGATTCGAGCCCTGATAGAAGCAGCCAGCCAGTTTGGCGAAGTTGTAGTCGTTGCACCTGATTCCCCTCAATCTGGGCAAGGTCATGCGATCACCTTAACATCCCCCATTATGTTTCATAAGGTAAATCTGTTTGATGGTATCGAAGCCTATGAATGTTCGGGCACACCCGTGGATTGCACAAAAATTGCCAAGCACGTTATCCTCAAAGATCGGAGGATAGATTTGTGTGTTTCTGGTATAAATCACGGTTCTAATGCGAGTATAAATATTATATATTCTGGTACTATGTCTGCAGCTATGGAGACGAGTATTGAAGGTATACCAAGCATAGGATTTTCCTTATTAGATTATAGCTTTGAAGCAGATTTCGAGCCAGCTAAACATTACGCAACATTGATCATCAAAAAAGTATTAGAAAAACCACTAAATGATTGCAAACTGCTTAATGTTAATATACCGAAGTTGCCGCTCAGTGAAATTAAAGGGATTAAGCTTTGCCACCAAGGAAACGGGAATTGGAAGGAAGAATTTCAAGAAGGAGAAGATCCTAGAGGTCAAAAATATTATTGGCTATCTGGAAGTTTTATACAAAAGAATGAGCCAGAAGGTTCTGATTTATGGGCCTTAGAAAATAGTTATGTTTCTGTAGTCCCTTCTGGATTTGATTTAACCATTTATAGTGCCATCAGCAATAATAAACACTTAGAAATATGAAAAGCAGAGATAGTTTTGGCTTCGGATTACTGGTGGGTGCAATTGTTCCCGTTTTAGGTTATTTATTAGTTGGAGGTGTTTTCGAACTCCTAGGAAGTATGGGTATTATGGATGAGGTGAGTGGCAGCATTTCTGGGAGAAGAGAACGTACCGTTTTATTGCTTGCTATCTGTTGTAGTCTTATTCCACTTAATATTTTTAAACGACATCGAATGGATGACAGCATGCGTGGAATTGTCTTACCAACTGTCTTTTATGTTGGCGCCTGGATCTGGTTATTTAAAGGTGCACTATTTGGTCTCTAAGTAATCATGAAGTACTATATTATTGCAGGAGAAACGAGTGGTGATCTATATGGTGGCCAATTAATAACTGCGTTGAGAGCTTCGGACATCAATGCCCAATTTAGATTTTGGGGAGGCGACCAAATGCAAGCTGCTGATCCGAATATAGCCAAGCATATTCGAGAAACTTCGTTTATGGGCTTTGTAGAAGTCTTAATGAATTATGGTAAAATACGGGAGCTATTTAGCTTCTGTAAACAGGATATACTCTCGTTCAATCCAGATGTGATTATTTATATCGATTATCCAGGCTTCAACCTAAGGATTGCAAAATGGGCTAAGGAACGAAACTTCAAAAATTTTTACTTTATTCCACCCAAGGTTTGGGCTTGGAAAGAATCTAGAGTGGAAAAACTTCGAGCATATATTGATAAAATATTTGTCATTTTCCCTTTCGAAAAAAACTACTATCAAACAAAAAATATTGAGGTAGAATACCTTGGGAACCCACTAACTGAATCTATTGAAAATCAAGTAAAAAACAGCAAACAAAGTAGGGAGCTGATTGCCTTACTTCCGGGTAGCAGAAAACAAGAAATTCAACGTCACTTATCACTGATGCTTAGCCTTGCCGATCAATTTCCAGATGAACAATTTGCCATCCTCCAGGCTCCTGGATTTTCCAATGCAGATTATGCATTGACACAAAACTGCAAGCATCATAATATCAGCCTCCACCATGAAGGTTCCACAACATTATTTAATCGGGCCAAAGCAGCTATTGTTTGCAGTGGAACAGCCACCTTAGAGTGTGCTGCATATGGTGTACCGCAAGTGGTGATCTACAAAGCTCATCCTATATCATATGCTATTGCTATATCATTTGTGAAGGTGCCTTATATTTCATTGGTCAACTTAATTATGGAGCGGGAAGTAGTCAAAGAATTAATCCAAGCAGATGCGAATATTGAGCACATTAAAACAGCGCTACATCGCTTATTAGATGATCCTGCCCAAATGCTAAAAGACTATCAGATGCTCATGAAAAAATTAGATAGCAAAGGAGCGATGATGAAAATTGCTTCAAGAATGCACCAACTATTGTCTTAAGATTCATTACTTTTTCGGCATGAAAAGATCTCAGAAAATATTGATTTATATTATTGGCTTATTAATAGGACTTCAGTTTGTTCCTTTAAGTCAGCAAAAAGTAGAAAAAGTAGCTGCTTCTCAAGCTTTTGAAAATATAGTTACTGGGAGTGAAGCTCAAATTACTCTACTAAAAAATGCATGTTACGACTGCCATTCCAATGACACAAAATATCCTTGGTATGCCCAGGTTGCTCCAGTTTCATTATGGATTAATGGTCATATAAAAGGGGCTAGGGGAAAGCTCAACTTTTCGACTTGGCAGCAATATGATACCGAAACACAAAAGCACAAATTAAGAGAAAGTGCTGAAGAAATTCGAGATGGTCACATGCCTCCAAAAAGCTTCAAGTTTATGCATTCAGGAGCTAAGATGACTGATAATCAGGCTGAGGATTTGGCCGTTTGGTTGGAGTCGATCTAACCTAACCAAGTTTTAAAAGACTTTACTCGTTCGCGTGCCACTAAAATTTCTCTCGATTCATGGTTTTCTAGCACTATCTTGAGTCGACTTCCAGAATAGGCTATGATGTCTTTTATTGCATTTATATTTACAATGACTCCCCTACTTGTTCTAAAAAAATGTGCTGGGTTTATTACACTTTCCAACTGATCTAATGGGTAGTCAATCGGATAATGTCTTCCATCGTGACTTAAAAGAAATGTTGCTTTTTGTTCGCTCACAAACCCATGAACTGCACTTAGTTGAATGCTCTTTATGCGTTCTCCAATTTTTACACTGATCCGTTCTTTATAAACCGCTTTTTCACTATTTGCTTGCATTAATTTACTTAATGCATTCAAGTCGATACTGCTAGCTTGCTGCTTAGATTCAAATTTATGAATGGCGTTTTTTAGTTCTTCAGCATCAATAGGCTTAAGCAGGTAGTCAATGCTATTTTGCTTAAACGCCTTGATGGCATATTGGTCAAAGGCGGTAGTGAATATAATAGGAGATTTTAAGGTAAGTTTATTCAAGGTATCAAAGACTAGCCCATCATTAAGATGTATATCCATAAGATATAAATCCGGTTCTCCCGCTGTATTTATATGGGAAACAAGGCTGGTATTAGACGGACAAATACCTACCACTTCCAGCTTAAATTTTCCGAGCATTTTCTCTAGTCTTCTTGCGGCTACTCCTTCATCTTCAATAATTAATACTCGATTCATATCAGCGGTATTTTTACGGTAAAGGTGCTTGGTTTATCTTCCACAAGAATATCTTTTTGGACCATTAATTTATATCGATCTCGAATATTTTGCAAACCCATTTTATTGGATGCTTGAATCAAACTCCTTTTGTGTTTGTTATTCTTGATAATTAAGTAGTCTTGGTCATTATACAGTTCGATTATCAAAGGATTTTCAGGACTAAAACTATTATGCTTTACAGCGTTTTCTAGCAGCAGTTGGAGTGTTAAGGAAGGGATGCTTTTTGTTGAGACCACATCGTCTACAGATACTTTCAGTTTAATCGCGTTTTCGAATCTGGTTTGTTGTAACGCCATGTATTTTTTTGAAAATGCAATCTCATCGTTAATACTGCTTAAATCCTCATTTCTTGTTTCCAAAATATATCTATATATACTCGATAGCTTGCTTAAAAATGCCTGGGCATTTTCTGGATGTTCGTCAATTAATCCTGACAAAACATTGAAACTGTTAAATAAAAAATGAGGATCAATATGTGCTTTGAGCATACTTAACTCAGTACTTAGTTTTTCTTTCCTTAATGTTTCGTTGATCCGTTTTTCTTGTTCTACTTGTTTAAAGAATTCGATGGCGTGATGGATAGAAGAAATAACAACCGTTATAATCAATGCAATAACATAAAACTGTTTAAAGGTGGCATTAAGGAGGCTCGACCAAGGATATCCAATAATAAAAACCCAAAGAATTATGTTTAGCAAAACTAGTGCAAGCATGGTAAAGAAAATCGAACCAATTACACCTAACCAAGTGCGCTGTTTAGGGTTTTCTTGCCAGGGATATTTAATGGATAATTTCTTAAAAAAATAGGCATTCACCACTCCTAATGGAATTCCATAATAGATGTTAAAGAAGCTTTGTCTGCCTATTTCATAAAGATTAAATTCTCCACTCAAAAATACCATGATTAGAGCACCCACAATGCACAAGACTAGGACAGCAATGATGGTAGATTTTAACTCTTTTATCCAAGTAAACATTAACTATTGCAATTTTCAACCAACTGAATAAGACGTTCTTTTCCATAATTAGGAGCAAAAGGAACGCTTGATTTGTAATCGTCGAATTTAGTCAATATTATTTGTATCCTTTCACAATATGGAGTCATATCCTCATTGAAAAATCTTGCTGTACCCATTTCAAATTCTACCTTGTTCATTAAAGCTCTTGGATTTTCTCCATCTATGCTAAGTGCTTTATCGTGAAGTTCCATGATTTTAGGTGCATATTTCATGGCATAGGTTCCTGGATCGGCTGCAACGTATGCCGTGTAAAGCAAGCCTTCAAGTGTTAGTATTTCTGCATTTTTTGCTGATCGCTGATGGGCTGTTTCGATGTGTCTCTTAGCTTGATTTAGCATCTCATCTCTTTTGCTAGCATCTTTCTCAGTAAAACTGGACGCTATGTGGACATTAGCTGCATAATAACTTGGCAGCCAGGCAGTTGCTTCCGCTTGACTTATTCTTTCGAACATAGCGATCGCTCCTGCTGTATCACCTTCTCCCCAAAGGCTTAAGCCTTTTTGCATTCCACTTGCAAAATCATTTTGTCCATGCATTGAAAAAGAACTTGAAAAAAGTACGACGAATAATATGAATTGTTTCATTGTTAATATTTTAATTGATTAATAATTGGATTAAAACTGGATGGAAGTCTTTGTTTGGTTTTCGGTTAGGCTCAATTTTGCATCATCCCAAGCTGGCGGTCCAAATCGTCCCACTGCGCCATTAGAACAAGCATACGGTTCGGATGGGATTCCAAAATACTTGGTATCTAGCTCCTTATTCCCATTTTGATCATGGTAGCAAGAAATTGCATACGTTCCTTGTGGTAAACTGTCAATGCTCACCGATGCTTTTCCATCTATTATCTCGGTATTGACTGCTTTATAAACTTTATTTAGCCAAGCGGTTTCTTCGTTGTATATGCCCACGATGACAGTTCCATCATCGGATTCCAATCCATTTAAATGGATAATTAATGTGCTCGTTCCCTTGATTTGGCTAGTGCTTTGTGCCTTTACATTTGTGTTGAAAAATGTAAGCACAATTAATAATGTTGCTAAGTATTTCATGATGATAAATTTTATGAAGTTTGTATTAATAAATATTATAGATTTTGTAATTGATTGCTTTTCTTATTACGTCCGATCGTCATAAAAAAGCCTGCGAAGAAGAAGCGATCTTCATTAGGTCTGATGATTTCTCCCGGATAAATGCCCTCGCCATTTACCACGTTTGCGTATCGGTAGCCAAACTCATTTTTAACGCCAGTGGCATTAGAGACAGACACAAAGAGAATTTTTTGTGGTGTTATCAAATACGCCCAGCTTAAACTGAGATTTTGGTAGGGTTTTGATAAATCATTCATAAATCCTGGCTTATTAGGGTTCTCATAGGGTCGTCCACTTGCTACCGAATAAGTCACACTTAACTGAGAACTTAAGGCTTGAATCCAGGTCTTTGCCACTAAGCTAAGGTTGTGAGTTGTAGCATAGTTTGGTGTAGCTAAACTTGGGTAATCTTTATATTTTCGCTCACTTTGTAACCAGCTGTAGGATATCCAACAATCGGTATTTTTAATGACTCGGTTCGCTCTATAAAAAACATCCATACCATAGGCATCCCCAAAACCCTTATTCCCTACATTTTCTGATGCTAAAGCTGATTGCTTAAAGCTGATTAAGAAGTTGTATTTTTTATAGAAACCTTCTAGTCTAACAATGTGCTTCTTCGAATTGTACTGATAATTAAGCAAGAAATGATTAGCTCGCTGATTAGTTAGTTCTTCAGTTCCAAATAAGTATTCTTCTCCAACTTCTTGAGTGTATTGCCCGAAAGAAAAACTGATTTGTTGCTTCTTATTTATCTTTTGTGCCAATGTCATTCTGGGTTTAATCGACATTGAACCAAATAAAGAATGATATTCTGTTCTAAGTCCTAATTTGAGGGCAAGATTTGCAATAAAAAAGTATGCTGATTCTGCAAATAATGCTGAGATATTACGGTTTGCTGTTCCGTTAAAAACTAATTCATTATTGCCTATAGCTTTACTCAGGTCATTTGAGAGAAAAATATGTTCTGCTCCCAGACCGATTTTAAAGTGATCGTTAAAAAAATGGGTAGCCTTTATCTTAGCATGTAAGCCATCTAAACCTTGAGCTATTTGGGCACTATCAAGTTGGATCTCTTCTCCATTTTGTCCAATGCTGATGCCAGCAAATAAGCTTGTTTTGTCATTGAAGTAATGATTATAAGAAGACGATAAGTATGCATTTGTGTTTAGTAGATCTAGAGCATTTGGCACTTCCGAATTAATATCTCTCTGCTCGAAGGCAATCCTTCCTTTTTCAGCAGAAAGATAAGACTTGAATAATCCCTTATTCGTTTTATGGGTGAATACTGCCTCCCCTGAAAAACCATGGTAGGGTCTAGTTTGATTAATACGATTAGGTGCAATCCAAGTATAAGGTCCTAAATCTATATAACTTAGATTAGCAGTGATTGAGCTTTTGCCAAAAGCCTGCTTATGCCCTATTCCAAGACCCACCGTCATTAAGTTTACATTTGTTTCCGTCTGATTGACTTCATCAGCTGTTTGCATGTCCAAAACACCGGATAAAGCTTGGCCATAACTAGCATCATAACCACCTGTGCTGAAGCTCATGCCTTTAAATAAAAAGGGAGAAAATCGTCCTCTTGAAGGGCTGCCGCCGATGCTATTTGTATAAGGTGCAAAAACACGCATGCCATCGATAAATATCAGCGTTTCGTCAGCATCTCCTCCTCTAACAAACAATCGACCGTCCTCACTATTTGACTGAGTACCAGGAAGGGTTTGGAAACTAGCAATCACATCTCCCATAGATCCTGCAGTCGTCACAATATCCATTGGTTTTAGGACTGCTAATGATGAGTTATCTCCAGCCTTAAAAGTACTGCCTGAAATTTGGACAGCATCCATGACTTTCGCAGATGGTCGAAGCTTAATCTGTAAGTTGGTTAAGTTATCTACTTCATCACTTATGTTTTTAGTTTCATAGCCTAAGTATGAAATACAAAGTGTCTGCTTACCGATTGTCGATGTTTCAAATGAGAATCGACCTTCTACATCAGTGATACTTCCATCATAGCTACCTTCGATAAAGACATTGGCACCTATGATCGATAATCCTGATGGATCAGTGATCAGACCGTTAATCCTTGTTTGTGAAGAAACACTCTGGCAGAGAAGCAAGCATAGCAATAAGTAGATCGTTTTCATTTGTTTGTAATTATGATTCAAATTTGCAGTGAATCATAGTCCAAATAAAATTAGATCGGATGAACTGTTGAATTGTAAGTATGAGTTGTAGTTTACTCTATATTTCTTAGCACAAGAGGTATTTAACAAGGCACTTAGCTTGGTAATTTTATGTTTTTATGCCCTAATGAAGATAGTTTGTGCTCATTTTCAGATACATGCAGAGATACGATAAAAAGAAAATCGTATTCCAATATAATGCAGATAAGCTTTAGTCAAGTCCGAAATTATGTCATTTATCGTTTTGTATTTAAAGCAAACCAGCATATAGGCACCCAGTATTTTACGTACATGGTTGGTGGTAGTTTTTATTCAGGATATTGATTATTTGCGTATTTGTATTGGTGGTAGCCCTGCCCTAAATGGTCTCCTACTATATTAAAATAACAATCTTCTCCTTTGCCAAAGGGCAAAATAACTAGGGGTTCTTTCAAACTTACTTTTTTGAGTGCCCAACCTTTGGGCAAACTAACATTTAAATTAGGCTCGCCTGATTCAGTGGCGTGCATTACGTAGTAATTTCCATTATGATCAGTTAGCTGATATATTTCATTTTCAAAACGTAGTATCTGGCATTTTTTAATAATTTTTACGACCAAATAACCTTCTTCAGGTTTCAACATATCTGTCTTTGAAGGTATAAAATCAACAGCCAAAGGTTGAGCTAATTCAATCCAAGAATAGCCTTTATAATCTCTCTCAATTAGACAGTCTGTTCGGTTACAATTAGAATTCGCATTGGGAGATCGAACAAGTGCCGTTTTATTGATTAATATGTGTCTGTCAATATTTTTTTTCCAAGGAAAACCAACATTTAATCCTTCCCATTGGTTAAGTGGCAATGGGTTGCTGCCGCCACTGATTATAACTATTTTCTCTTTTACATTTATGAGTTCTTTAGCGAGTCCAACTTCTCTCCATTCAATGTTTTTGGGAACTTGAAAAGCTGGTCTTGTGGAATATTTTATTCCTGCTTCTCTAGTCGTTGGGAAACTACACGAGTTTAGTAGACATCCAATTAATATTATCGCAAATATATTCTTGTGCATTTTTTGTGTGTTCTTCTTTCAAATTATCGCCATCTGCTTAGTGCCACGCGCTTTATTTCATCTGAACCATAAATTTTACCAGAAAACATATTGTCAAAATCAACAAGCGGTAATCTATATCCTCTACAGCAGCCAAAATCACAAGTTAAAATTACTTTTTCTATTAATCGAATGTCTTTATAGCTATCAGTTTCATTTATTAAAATAATATTTGTTTCTCTCGCTGATGCATAAGCTTAGAATCTTACCTCAAAATCATAAGCACCCGGCATCAAGTTTTTGAAATAATACTTACCACCAAAATCAGTTTGCCTGCCTTTAATCAATAAGTTTATCTTGTAACTGCCATGCGCTTAATTTCATCGGAACCAAAAATTTTACCTGAAAACATATTATCAATATCAATAAGAGGTATTTTGTAATATGGCCCACACCCCGTTCCGCAGCACAATATTCCTTCTTCCTGTAATTGAAGGTCAAACTGTTGAATAGTCTCATTCTTTAAGGCTACTCCTGTTTTCCTAACAGTTGCATAACCTAAAAATCGGGCTTCTATATCATAAGTTCCTGGCATTAATCCACTTAAATGATAATTGCCATCAAAGTCTGTTTGCGTGCCCGTAATTAACATCTCATTTAAGTATAAAATGACATCTGCAAATGGAATGCTTTCCCCAGATTTTTCCTCTACTACCGTGCCTGAAAGGGAAGCTTGTCCGTTAAGCGTTAGGTAGCCTAAAAAAAGAATTAAGGTTAATAGGTGCTTAAATATTTTTGTTTTATCCATGCTTGTTATTATTGTTTGTATTTAATTGAAGCAGTTCTGCTCTTGGGGAAAATTTTGAAAAAGTTGGGATGATTGCCTTCAACCATCCCTAATCAACACTTTTCAAAATGACTATCTCAAGATTGTTCCTGCAATAAGGTTTTATGGATATCTACTAAATCTATAAGTTCGGTAAGCTCTTCACTTGGTCTCTCTACATGTATGCTTTGTAAAGAACTCAGCACATCATCGATCGAAGCTTTCTTTTTAAATGAAGAATCTCTCAATATCAGGCCCCACTCAGTAATAGCAAGAGCTAGTTGACTATCCAATGAAATGGCATTTCTTTCCATAGCTGATCCACTAACTACATGTTCAAATTTTATGGACTTCTTTTTATCAGGTTGTTTGTATCTGATTTTTACTGTGGCTGTCTCATTTGATAATTCTTGAACCACTTGATTAATCTGATATTTAAGCGGATCAATCGAGCTAGTGAACTCGTCTTTCTTATTTTTCGGAATGATTTCGTAGAGAGCTGTCACACAATGATTCATCCCCATTTCGCCGGCATCTTTTTTATCATCATTAAAGTCTTGGTTTTCTAATTGTCTGTTTTCGTAACCAATAAGACGATAACTTTTTACATGCTCTGGATTGAATTCGATTTGCAGCTTTACATCTTTTGCAATGGTATGGAGTGTTCCAGCGAATTCTTTCCCAAATATTTTCTTCGCCTCCTTAAAGCTGTCAATGTATCCATGGTTTCCATTGCCTTTATCTGCCAGCGTTTGCATTCGGTTGTCTTTATAGTTACCCATACCAAAACCTAGTACTGATAGATAAATACCCGTTTCTCTTTTCTTTTCAATTAACTTTTCTAAGCCATTGGGTGTGTTTATACCAACATTAAAATCACCATCCGTTAATAGGATAACTCGATTATTACGGTCTTTCTCGAATACTTCTTCAGCTAATTTATATGCGGTCATTATTCCTTGCGCTCCTGCAGTGGAACCACCAGACCTAAGACGCCGTAGTGATTCCAAAATGGTAGTTTTGTTACTAATTTTTGTGGGTTGTAAAGCAATCCCAGAACTACCAGCATAAGTTACTATAGCCACTTGGTCTTCAGGATCTAATTGATCAACCAAATATTGTAGTGACTGGATAGCTAAATCCAACTTGTTAGGTGAACCCATGCTTCCAGAAACGTCAATTAAAAAAGTAAGATTCGAATTTGGAATTTCTTCCTTATCAAATGCTCTAGCTTGCATGGCTATGTGCATTATTTTATGCTTCCTATTCCATGGACAATGAGTTAGGTTGGTTTCAACAGCCATAGGATGTTCGTCCGTTGGTTGTGCGTAAGCGTACTCGAAATAATTAATCATTTCTTCGATTCGCACAGCATCAGCTGGTGGTATTTGTCCTTGTTGTAAAAATCTCCTGACATTACTGTAGGCTGCCCTATCTACGTCAATAGAAAAAGTAGAAAGTGGTTCGAATGCAGCTTGTTTAAAACCCATTTCCGTTATTTGATCATATTCCTCTGTTCCAAATCCAAGGGATTCAGGTGTCTGTGGGTTTTGTCGCTTATTAAACCATTTAGATACTCTTGTATTATCCTGCTGAGCTGACTGGTCTACCCTTATTCCATCTATGTAATAATGTGTGGCATTAGACCTAGATCCCCGAATAGACATTTTACTATTTCTTCTTGATTTCAAGCCTGATGTTTTAGCTCTTAGCCCGTGGATTGCTCGAGTAGGTAAACTCTTAATAGCTTCAGCAGTTACAATATTTCTTGAACTGGTGTGATCTAAATTTATCAATGGGGCTTTATAGGCTTTAACAACCACTTCATCCATAAGCTCACCTTCTATACTCAGCTCTATATTAGCTTCAATTGTAGCACCATGATTCACCGTAATACTATCAATCCTTGCTGTGGAGAAGCCAAGAAATCGACTTTCGATTGTGTAAACTCCAGGTTTTAGATTACTAAAAAGATATTTCCCATCAAAGTCAGTTTGTGTGCCCGTAATAGGTACTTCTCTTTGATACAAAATGACATCTGCGAAAGGAATAAATTCGCCAGTTCCCTGTACAGTGACAGTTCCTTTAAGTATGGTTTTAGTATTGGTTTGGGCAGAGGTATTTTGAAGACTAAAGAGTATGTTACAAAGTATTAGTAGATATCGCATAATGTTCCATTTTAAGGGTTAATAAATCAATCCTTTTGATCATTATGATAGTAAACCTTGCGCTTAGTTTATTTCCATGTGGTTATAGAGAACACGATTGAAAACTGTGAAACCCTCAATTATCTAGGAGTCAAATAGTCTTAATGTAATTCATGCGGACAATCTTAAAGTCTGTTGGTGCTTTTTAGCGGTAAGGCCTTTAAAGAAAAAACAGGAGTATAACTAGAGGCAAACCATAAGTAAGCCAGAGGCTAGCCCTTAGGCTAGTCTTAGCTGGACCTTAGGCAGGCTATAGGTGAACCAGTGCAAGCCAGACGTCAACCATTGGCAAACCTGAGGTAAACCACCGACAAGGTTTAATAATCTTGTGTAATTAGTTATTCAGCGTTTCCGTCAATGACAGTAACTGTGAGGATATCTTTATCAAAGAGATAAAGTCCTGACTTTTCGTTGCCAATCATTTCTAGTTTATCATTTAGGGTTCGAGCAAGCGCTTCTTCCTCGATTTGTTCGGCAACGTACCATTGTAAGAAGTTGTGTGTAGCGTAATCTTTTTCTTGAAGCGCTATATCCACCATTTTGTTGATACTTTCAGAAACAAATATTTCGTGTTCTAGTAGCTGTTTAAAGGCATGCTGTAAAGATGGAAAGGTTAGTACAGGCTGCTCTAAAGGTGGCACAACTGCAAACCCACCACGGTCATTAACAAAGTGAATCAACTTAAGCATGTGTTCTCTTTCTTCATCACTTTGACGATAAAAGAATGCAGTTATGTTATTGATACCTGGCTGGATCTCAGCCCACGAAGCCATAGCTAAATATACTTGTGATGATTCAGCTTCAATTCTGATTTGCTCATTTAAGGCTTCTTGCATTCTTTTTCCTAACATGATTGTTTGTCTTTTGTATAATGATAAAACTACTAAATTCCTAAAAGGTTTAGGAATGTAAAGTCGATAAGTTGATAACGATTCTTTTAAATAGAATTAGTCTATTTATTATCAAGAAATTGGCAAAACTCATTTAAGGAATCTATAAGCGCATTGTACGATATAGTGGCTCCAGAAATCCCGTCTACGGCTAATGGTTGCGTATTAAAGGTACAGATAGATTTATCCTTATAATTTGAAAGGTATCTTTTCGAACTTATTTCATAACCATAATCTGAAAAGTAGTTGAGCACTTTTGTAAAAATGATAGTCCCTTCTTTATTTACCAATGTTGCTAGATCGTAATATTCGCCTTCAAGGCTGGAATTTTCATTTTTATTAGCACAACCATTTAGATCACAAGCACGAACTTCCTTAATCATTAGGTAACCTATTTGATCTTGCTGAGATAAAACTTGGTAAAATTCAGATTTATCTATTTCATCTTTCATTAGATGAAAACTTACTTCAGCTAAGTCATTTTCTATATTTTTCTTAATGGTTTTACGAATGCTCTTTTCGTATGATTTCAGGAGCTTTATATCCTGATCCATAAACGATATTGAACAACAAAAAAGAGCTAGTAGTATTTTATTTAAAACCATACGCCTATTCCTGTATTAATAAACAATCTTCTTTCATCCGAACTATCAAAATCATTAAATACTGCATCTATTTTGAATAAGGCACCATTTACAGGTTGGTAATTAAATCCGAAGGTAAAATAATGATGATCTTCCCATGCATTTAAGGCATCTGTTTTAAGGGTGTTTTCATTAAAATAACTATACCTAAGAAATCCCATCCACTTTTGCGCTTCATCAAAATAACGACCATATTCTATATAGGCTCCCAGTTGTGATTTACCTAAATCCATTCCTGTTTTTGCATTATAAGCCTCCACATTTTCTCCATTAATATTGTAGACTAATTGCGCTCGCAATACATTTTTACCTATAGTAGAATTTGCGTGCAAAGCTAACATTGTAGAATAAACCACAGTACTATCCGCGGATAAAACAGCTGGTGAATTATCTTTTGGCAAACCTGAAAATGCATCAGAGTTTGACATCCCAGAATAAGCAGAGAGACCCAATTTTGTCTTTGACAAACCAAAGTATTCTAATTGACCACTGAATGATGGTAATCCTGATAGGACTGTTTTAATTCCTTTTTGCCTTCCACCTCTAAAGGTATTAGACGCCTGGAATAATCCTTCGCCTCCTTTATAGCCAATCAAACCATTTACTAAATAAGCTTGATATTTTAGGCTCGCTGAAGGGAAAACACCTGTGATTCCTACACCTATATCTCTCCATGTAGAAGGAATTAAGTTTCTGTCGATAATAGGTCTATCAACCGAAAAGAAATTCGTCGGTTCGTGGTTTTCATTGATATTACCCATTGGGATTAAGATCATACCAGCCTTAAGCGAAAGATTGTTTTTTAATTTATGCTTAATAAATGCTTGTTCGATAAACATTTCGTTCCCATGTTCTAATTCCCACTCAGTTAAAAACTGAGTATTCCGATTAAACTGGTAACCAAATAAAGCCACTACCCTTTTAGCATCTAGCTTGCCTGGTCTATAAGTATCATTATCTACTTCTTGATAGTAATGAATTTCACCATACATTTTAATGAATAAATTAGCAATCGAACGATCATTCTCAAAGTCAATGGTTTGAGCATTCAGAAATGGCAATGACAGAATGAATATGGCTGCAATTATTAGTATTCTCATTGTTGCTTTACTCTATTTGGATTAAATCTAAACAAATGTACTATTGTTTTTAATTAATCTAAATAGCGATAGTGGAATATTTTTCAAAATATTTTATCCTGGGCTTGGAAGAGGTATTAAGAGGCATATTTATATTATGTATTATATGTCTACTAAAGATATCTCTACACCTTTTTATAGGTTTTGAAAATGAGAAAAATTTATAATAACTAAATCAAACCATACTTCATACATAAGTAAAATTTGCATGTCATTTTTACTTTTCGCTGCTGCTAAATGCCTATACACTGTAGGCTAAACGCTTACAGTTAAGTAAAATCTATCATAGGATTTTTACCTGTTAATCTATCAACTATAGAAAAAGAAATAGTTATATAATGCCATATGTATATATTTTGGCACAGTACTTGCAAATAGTAGATTGAATATGAGTTTTGGTTATTAAATTGAGTATGCCCGTGATCCTCTCACGGGCTTTTTTCTTTTTGATACTTTCCTTAGTAATATATTTTTTCAAAAGCTTTCTATATCTCCATTAACATTAGTCATTAATTATTATTTTTCAGTTTAATTTAGTTTTAAACCAACAAAATAAATCGTCGATGATAATCGGAGTGCCTAAAGAAATAAAAACAAACGAAAACCGAGTAGCCTTGACACCAGCGGGTGCTCTAGAACTTGTTAAGCACGGTCATACTGTTTACGTACAATCAACAGCAGGAGATGGCTCAGGCTTTTCAGATTCAGATTATGAAGAAGCAGGTGCCAAGATGCTTCTTACAGCTGAGGCAATTTTTGATATTGCTGAAATGATTATGAAGGTCAAAGAACCTATCCAGCAAGAGTATAATTTAATTAAAGAAGATCAACTAGTCTTTACCTATTTTCATTTCGCTTCATACGAACCACTTACTGAAGCCATGATAGCTAACAAATCCATTTGTTTAGCTTATGAAACAGTTACCGCAGCCGATGGATCACTACCCTTACTTGTGCCCATGTCAGAAGTGGCTGGAAGAATGGCGATACAAGAAGGTGCTAAGTACTTAGAAAAGCCCATGAAGGGACGTGGTGTGCTTTTAGGTGGAGTTCCTGGCGTACCTCCCGGCAAGGTATTAATCTTAGGTGGCGGAGTTGTGGGCACCCAAGCTGCAAAGATGGCTGCAGGTCTAGGAGCTAATGTGACCATATTAGATATAAACTTAAACAGACTAAGATATTTAGCGGATGTGATGCCTGCGAATGTAAGTACCATTTATAGTAATGAATACAACATTAAACGATACATAAAAAATCATGATCTAATCGTAGGTGCAGTCTTAATTCCTGGTGCTAAAGCGCCAAATCTTATTTCAAGAGCCATGCTTAAAGATATGAGACCTGGTACAGTAGTGGTCGATGTTGCCGTAGATCAAGGTGGTTGTATCGAGACATGCAAACCTACTACACACGAAGATCCAGTTTACATTATAGATGATGTTGTGCACTATTGTGTGGCGAATATGCCTGGTGCTGTTCCCTATACATCCACCATTGCCTTAACTAATGCTACACTACCTTACGCTATCCAATTAGCTAATAAAGGTTGGAAGAAAGCATGTAAAGAAAATGCAGAATTAAAGCCTGGACTAAACGTAATAAACGGAAAGGTGGTACATAAAGGTGTATCAGAAGCTTTTGGTCATGAGTATCATGATGTGGATAATTTCTTGGCGTAATAAAAATTTTGCCAAATAGGTTTTATTTAATAGATATTTTTGTTAGATTTATAATGATTGGAATTTTATTTTGTTAATCATCAAAACTGCTTGCCTATATGAATATTTCCTATAATCAATTAAGACAAATTAAACACAGCTTACCTACGGGGAGCGTTTCCAAGATCGCAAACCAGCTAAAAGTGGATGAACAAACGGTGCGTAACTATTTTGGTGCTCAAAAATTTACTGATGGTCAAATTGCCTCAATGAATATCGAGCCAGGACCGGATGGAGGAATTGTAAGTTTAGAAGATACTACAATCCTTAATGCGGCTAAAGAAATTCTTGCGTCATCAAGTAAGATGAATTAAACAAAAGCAAAAGCTGTCAGTCCTTGACAGCTTTTTTTTGTTTAAAACTTTAAATACAGATTCCTAGTAAGGGATCTGTATTTTTTATGATACACACCCTTCGTTTCATAAATGGCTAAGTTCGAGACATCTGCTCTATCAACTTCTCTCCTACTAATTCTATACATATGATTAAAAGGCTTCGAATCAGGAAAACTACTCACTTGGACTAACTCTTCGATATAGAGACCACAAAGCACCAATTGGTCGCTTATTTCTTCTTGGCTCACAGCAGGTAACACTACATAAAAATACCCACTAGGACCTAGCAGTAAAGCCACTTTTCGTATTAGGCTTTGAATGTTTAAACTTCCTGTGTGTTTTGCCAGTTGCTTGTCCCTACTTGAAGACAAAGTACTGTTAGAAAAAAAAGGCGGGTTACTAATAATCAAGTCAAATGAAACTTTGCTTACAAACTTTGTCGCATCCATTAACTCAAAATGCACTTTGGAAGATAATCCATTTACTTCTGCATTATAGTTGGCTTGATATACCGATGATTCATGAATATCAATGCCTTTCATTTGTAATCCTGGATGTTCTGCTGCCAGTATTAGTGAGATCACTCCGCTTCCAGAACCTATGTCCAAGCCATTTGAAGCGCTTACCTGACTGGAAGCCCAGGCAGCTAATAAAACGCCGTCAGTGTTAACTTTTAAGCTGCTTAAATGATGATGCACCACTAGGTTTTTAAACCTGAATGGTGCATCATCTTTATATTGTTGTAAATCTTTCGTTTTACTGAATATCTTCTTCGTTTCTAGGTAAGACTTGAGCATTATTAAATTCACTTACAATGCCTACCATATCGAAAGATCCTGAAGGAACTCCATCTCCACCAAAAGTAGAATTGAAGCTAATGAATGTTCCAATAGTTCCTGTTGCATCCGATAAAGTGGAAACATCTTCCCAAACCGTTCCTCCAGAGGCTGTGATTCCTTCTAGCTTAACTAAGGTCGATTCCCATAAATCGTGATTGGCTAATACTTCCTCCACGGTAGCCACTCTTGGCTCTGGTAATGTGCCAGGTCCTTGAGACTCTGCGCGAGAAATAAATAAATCGGCCACCTGAACTTGGCCATTAAATTCGGAAATCTCTCTTCCTGATAAATCTATTTTTAATTGCTCACCCATAGGAAAACTGTGTGGCTCATCAAATCTGATCGTAATACCGAATTCTCCTTCTTGTATTTGAAGGTTTTGGTTATTTATATTTCCGTTTGCAAAATCAGATATAACGACTCCTTCGATAAAGTTATCTCCGATAATCGTACTTCCACTGTTCCACATATTTTGCAATTCCTCTATCGAGATTTGTCCAGCATCTCCGCCGCCACCGCCGCCGCCAGATCCATCACATCGATCTGCGGTCATTTCTAGATCTCCTAGATCTCTAACCATTAATTGCCATCCTGTAATACCAAATCTTCCCAGGACACCATAGATGGTTCCATTACCAAATGGTACTTCATCATTTGCAAAGCTTGCAAATCCACTGGTTCTAAAATCTAAGGTGTTGCTATTACAATCCTGGATAGGATGATTAACTGAAAAATTCTCTGTGGCTGTCGAGATAGCAAATGTTTCATTCAAAGCTTCATTTGAAAACTCAACATCTGATAGTTTAACCAAAGTATTTAAATATTCTTCGCTCAATTGATTTAAGCTGATTTCATTGATCGATAATTCGTTGAATATGGTACCTGGAAGTACTATGTCGCTTAATAAGGCTGAAGGTATTCGAGACAATTCTCCATCACTTGGTGCCATTCCTAATTGCGGATTAAAATTGAAATCACTAATCCATAAGTCTTGTAAGTGTACAAACACTTTACGACCTGTTGGATAGGTATTAAATAGATCTGTTTCGTCGATTACAACACCGATTCCCTGGTTTCCTTCTTGAATAATAAGGGTCTTGAAAAAATTACCTGATTGATCATCAGCAGCTACGATAGCTTCGATATATTTATCAAGGCCTATTTCAATGTTTACACCTGGCACCCACATATCAAGTACTTCAGAAAGACTGATAATCTGGTCTGCAGAAATGTTAGGGTCTACCCCATTTAAAGGAGGCGAATCTAACTCACTATCCACACACTGAGTTAAACAAAGAATAACTAATAAAGAAGAAAAAAGATATTTAAGATTATTCATTTTAATGAATTGTTTTTTTTTAAAGATTAAATTAGTTTAAACTGATGCTTGCCGTTAAGAAATACGACCTACCATAAGCATTAAAGTATTTAGGAGGAAACAAATTGTCAAGACTATACTGTCCATCTTCATTTCGATCTCTTAGTAGAAATCTTGTTCTTAGTTGCTCATAACCTCCGCTTCTAAATATGTTGTTTAATACATTGTTTACGCTTGCACTTAATACGATATACTTATCATTAACCTTCCATGACTTTCTGGTATATAGATCTACTGTTAAAGCTCTGTCAAACCGCTCTTGCTCGAATACTTGATCTAAGGAGATACCTAACTCATCAAAGAGTTGTTCTGCATTTAATAATTGCTCACTACTTGATTCTGTTTTTTCAAGATCAGAAACAATATTACTGTAGGCAACGATTGGATCATCGGCTATGCCGCCAAAACGTCTAAATGGACTTACATTTAAGTAATTATGATCAAAGTAATTTGCATTTAAGGAAAAAGACCAAAATTTAGGGCTACGATACTCTAAACCAACGGTGGCAGCTGTTTGTGGACCTGAAGCTACACGATAATTTTTAATATATACTGGACCTAGGTCATTGACAATTTCTGTATCATCAATAGCAAACTGAAGATTAGGCCGATCGGTGTAAAAATGCTCTCCGTATGCAATGGCCAAGCTACCGTTTATGGTCGATGTGATATTAAATTCTGAACCGTATTCTAGACCCAAAAAGCGTTGATCTATATTTGTGGTAATCACGTTTCCAAACTGTCTTGTATTATCTACATAGACATTTCTTGTTTCGAATTGATCATCGATTTGGTTTATATAAGCCGTAAGTCTTGCTTTAAATTTCGGAAATCGAGCATTGTAACCTGCCTCAGCGCTATAGATTTTCTCATTGTCTAAACCTTCGATAATAGCATGCCTAGTTCTCGGACTCACATAGCTGTTACGCGATCCCGGTGCATCAGTACCATAAGCAGCATTGGCATATAAATAATTACGCCCATTAATCTTATAAGTAGCTCCAGTTTTCACGGTTCCAGTCAAGAAACTATTTACTGGGCCATCACCAAACGAGTCATCAGGAAAAGCTCCATTTCTAAAAATACCTTCTCGTTGGTATGAGAGTTGGGATAGCTGACCTCCCACGAAAAAATCAAATTTAGAAAAAGTAAATTCACCGGTAATCCAAGTACTTATTTTCTGATTCTTAATAAAATAATGATGACCGTAAATATCTCCTTCGTAAAGAATTTTATTAGGCGTCTCTAAATCATTTTGTCTGAGCGTATCCACTATAGATGATGAAGATCCTTCCTCAGGTGCAAATTGATCCCAGTTGACTGAGAAGTCCGCGCCCATTAAATCATCGACTTGTCTAAAAAACTCGTTCTTATCATTGATGTACTGAACACCTGCATTTACATTAATGGATGAGTTTATAATACTATTCATAGTCGAAGCAAACACAAACTTATCTGTATCAAAGTGTTCCTCCTGAAGAATATAGGCGGCTAGTTTTCCTTCTACGGTATTTCCAGCAATCCCATTCGCATTTTCTATCGAACTAAATCGATTCGCGTTTATAGCGTACATGGATTCTAGGTCAACTTGCTGGTTTGCTTTATCACTTTTCAGTTCTTCCTCCACTAAATTAGCGAGCAGGATATTATCTTGAAAACTCGGGAGTCTTCGATAATAATCAGGCCTTGGGTCAGCTGCCTCAAACCAGTCAATGCCGGCACTCGCATTTTTTCCAGTCATATAAGCCATGGAAGTGGTGATCTTTAATTTATTTGAAGGCGTATAATCATGTCTTAACATGCCGACTGGCATGTGCACTCTAAATTGCCTTGGATTTCGTTTTTCACCGTTAAGATATCCCCAGTTAGGATTGTAAAACGGATTGCCTGTTAGATCATACATTTCTTGAGTACTGGCTGAAGACCTTCCTCTTTTTGAGGGTGCACCAAATACGTTTACAGAAAGTGCATGGCTATTGTTTATTCTTTTTTCAGCTGCTCCGAAATAGGAGAAAGCATCATAAAAAGTACCTTCTATATATCCTTCTTGTGCCCAACGTCTTGAACCTGAAAAAGTAAAGGCCCATCCTTTGTCACTTAGACCGGTGGAATAGGTCAACATCGCTCTATGGCTGTATGCAAAATTGGCAAAATTATACACAGCCTTTAGTTGCTTTCGCTGCACAGAAGGACGCATATCTATATTGGTCGCACCATTTACCCCACTAAAGGCAAAATTAGAAGTTCTAATACCTTCGACAGATTCACGTACTCGAAGTACATCATTGAGTCCTCCCCAAATAGTCCAAAAAGCACGTCCATCATCTAAATCATTAAAGGGCATACCATTTAAATAGGTCTGATTGTATTCCTGTGCTAATCCTCTGATTCTAAATCTTGCCGCACCCAAGTTAAATGCTGCAGCATTATTAAACGGATCTCTTCCGGCTGTAAGTAGACTAGAAACTTGACTTTCGTCTTCCACTTGATCAAGTTGTGCTTCAGAGATTACATTGATATCCACTCCACCGTCTGTATTTCGGTTGTTTTGGGAAGCGACCATCACTACTTCGGTAGCCAGGCCAGTTTCTCCATCTAGGGTAATATTTCCAGTCCACATATCATATCCACCAGCTTTGATAAAAACTTGGTATTCACCCGGTTCGATGTCATAAATTCTATACGTTCCTGTGGAATTACTGATAGCTTGAACATCCGAATTTGCGATAGAAACCACGGCTCCGATAACGGCTTTACCCGTTGTTTCATCAAATAATTGACCCGTAAATTGTTGTGCAAATGAATGGAAGGATGCAGTAATAAGTAATAGAAAAAGGACTACTTGTTTCGTATTCTTCATGGTTTGGTTTATCCTAACACTTTCTTATTGGTTTATTATGAATGCTCAACTAAGAAAATGCGTTAATTCTTAAGTATATGGTAAAATTAATATTTTAACCATATGATTTTTCTAAACATTGATAATATTGTAAACCTTTGTACTATTTTACGCCACAATTGACAGATATGAAGAAATTTATTCCATTTTTTTCTCTGGTTTGCCTCCTTTTTTTGTTCAATGTTGCTCAAGCGCAGGAGAAGCAATATAAAGTTGGAGCTATAGGCTTTTATAACCTTGAAAATCTATTTGATATTAAGGATGACGAGGATGTAAGAGATACAGAATTTACGCCTGAAGGAAGGAATTTGTGGAGTCAAGAACGTTATGAGGAAAAGCTGGCTAACATGGCCTATATCCTATCAGAAATTGGGCTTGATTTATGTCCATCAGGTTTATCTGTCATCGGGGTTTGTGAAATAGAAAACCGATCGGTTCTTGAGGATTTAGTGGCACATCCCTTATTAGCTGATAGAAATTATCAAATCGTGCATCAAGACTCTCCAGACGAAAGAGGTATCGATGTAGCTTTATTATATCAGGCCTCGCACTTCACCTTAGACCAAGCAAGAAGTTTAGAATTAATATTGATTAAGGATGATGGGGAGCGGAACTTCACGAGAGACATCCTAGTGGTCTCAGGCGAATTTGATGACGAACGCATGCATTTTATGGTCAATCATTGGCCATCAAGATCTGGAGGAGAAAAACGATCTGAAGGTGGACGTCGAGCGGCAGCTGAACTATGTAGAACTGCCGTGGACTCTATTTACACTGAAGAACCAAACGCCAAAATCATCATAATGGGAGACTTAAATGACAATCCCAATAATAAGAGTGTAGTCAAAGATTTAAAGAGTACAGGAGTACTAAAAGGCTTAAAAAAACAAGGACTCTACAATCCCATGCTAAACATGTTTCGTCAAGGAAATGGAACCACCGCATGGAGAGATTCTTGGAGCTTGTTTGACCAGTTGATTGTTTCAGAACCACTGGTAAATGCAGGCAGCAAAACATACAAATACCATTCGGCAAAAATCTTCAAGCCTGCCTTATTAAAGCAGGCTAATGGACAATATAAAGGCTATCCATTTAGAACCTTTGCAGGTGGTCAATACAAGGGAGGATACAGCGATCATTTTCCAGTATATGTTTATCTAACCAAAGAACTCTAATCACCTTTGTCCGACATTGAACCAACAAAAAAAGCACTTAAAGAACCACTATTTCTATCACAAGAATACTCCGGTATTCTCGACCAATTAGAGAATACTAATCAGTCCTTTTTTATCACGGGAAAAGCAGGAACTGGAAAATCTACTTTATTACAACTTTTTCGAAAAACCAGCCGAAAGCGCATTGCGGTTGTAGCTCCAACTGGAATTGCAGCCCTAAATGTTAAGGGGCAAACGATTCATTCTTTTTTTCGGTTTCCACCAAAAATGATGAATCATCATGATATACATAAACTGCGGAATCACAAGCTGTATAAAAACATAAACACCTTAGTAATCGATGAGATATCCATGGTTCGAGCGGATGTTTTTGACAATATCGATTTGTTTTTAAGGAAGAATCGTGAAATAGACGAACCCTTTGGTGGGGTTCAAGTATTAGTTTTTGGAGATTTATTCCAACTGCCGCCAGTCATCTCATCTGCCTTTGAAAAACAATATTTTCGGACCAAATATAGCTCTCCTTATTTCTTCAGTGCCAAGGTTTTAGAACAGGGTTTCGAGCTGCCGATGATCGAACTTAGAGAAGTTTACAGGCAAGATGATCGTGGATTTATCCAGTTGTTAGATAATATCCGATTAAGCACGATGGACTATGATGATTTGGATTTGCTTAATCAGCGCTATGGTGCTGAGAAAGATGAAAACCCCTACATCATTTTATGCAGCGTAAATGCAACAGTAAATAAAATAAATAGCGAACGACTTAATGCACTTGAGAGTAATCCTCAGGAATTTCGAGCCGATATAAAAGGCGTCTTCAAACCTAATGTTTTTCCGACTGACCAATTTCTACACATTAAGGAAGGAGCTCAAGTAATGTTTGTTAAAAACGATCTACAAAAAAGGTATGTAAACGGCACCATCGGCACCGTACTGCACGTCAGCAATGATCGCGTAGAGGTCGAAATCATTAATGCTCAAGGTGATACACAGGTGATAGACGTAGAAAGACAAGAATGGGAACTTGTTAAATATGCATTGGACGAAAAAAATCCAAAGGCCTTTAAAACAGAAGTTACCGGTAGTTTTACTCAGTATCCCCTAAAGCTTGCCTGGGCTATAACCATCCATAAAAGCCAAGGAAAAACATTTGACAATGTCATTCTTGATTTAGGTCGTGGAGCTTTCGAGTATGGACAAACCTATGTAGCACTCTCACGCTGCAGAACTTTTGAAGGCATTATTTTGAAACAAAAAATAAGCCCAAGAGATATTTTAACCGATGAAAGAATTAGAGAATTTTACGAATCTCAACGCTATTATTGGTAATTTAATCTCGGTTTGTTAACTTCATTTAGACGAAAACAAAAACGAATGGCAAAGTCAAAGAGAAAACTCCAAGAAGAAAAAAGAAATAAAGCTCAAGAGAAAAAGTTTTTTACCATTGCTTTTATTGTTACTGCTGTAATTGTGATTTTTATGTTTATCAGATTTCTAAGCTAAACACCTTAAATCTTAAGCGCTCGTTTCATCCATTGTGCTCCATCAGGTAAAACTATCTGGATATAATAAGGTCCAGCAGGAAGTTCATGATTCATGGTCATTAAGTAGACTTGCTGCCCCTCTTGTACTGTGACTTTTTGTACAATTTTACCCGATTGATCAATTACATTTATCTGTTTACTTGTTTCAATAGCTTCGTAAAAGTCAAATTGTAAACTATTCTCAAAAGGATTAGGATAAATATTAACATTATCTAGACTGGTTGATTTAGCTCTTGTGGTTAATTTATTTGCACTGTTTTCTCCTAAGGCAATCGTGAATCCAGCATTTGAGGAAACTTGGACAATCACCTCTAATCCACCTCCATTTACGATATTCCAATCAAAATCATCTTTATGTATGTGGTTTGCTTCAATAGCTGTTGCCACAGGTGATGTAGTTTCGACGAGATAAAAATCATCGCTTAGATTTAACATACTTAATTCATCGGCGGAGAAATAGATTTTTAGTTCGTTTATTTCTGCGTGATCCTGCTCGTAATAATAACTTTTCTGGATTCTATGCACTGTGTTATTCCAGTTAGTTTTCGTTAGTTTATTTCCCTTTTGATCGATAGATAAATCTACACAGCCTTCGGATTGCGTTCCTGCCAGTAATTCTCCGGCTATATGTTGGTCAGCATCTCTGAATACTGCTTGGCTATTTGCTTCTATCGATGATTGTTTATAAAATATATCTTCGCAAATTTGATCACCTTCTGTACCTGTTCCCCACTTCATGTTAGGTCTCAAAGTGGATTTTTTACGAATTTTAGTGAGTCCACAACCTCGATTGGAATCTTTGTAATCAATTTGTGTACAGTAGAAACCTGCATCTTCTGTTAGGACCACATCATTATTAGACCATTGTTTGTTATCGAAGCAAAATTGAACCATAACATTAGAAGTACCATCCCACTCAAATGAGCGATCAAATACAAAATCATTCCATCCTGCTTTGGTAGTATAATTACTGGTATGAACGTCGATGATATCCTCCTGAATGAATTGACTTCCAGGGTCTTGAGCTGTATTTTGGTCTGTATGTGCTAAAGCTATATTAAAATTATTAAATGGCTTATTGCTGTATTTTTGTTTGATTTCAAGTGACAATGATTGGATGGACATACCAGCCGTCAGACCTTTAGCTCTTAATTCATCAGCCGTAAAAAGGCATTGTGTTTTTTCATCTTCATAGTATCCTTTAAAAGGAAAATCGATCGTTGGTTTATCACCATTTGCCATAACCAATTCACTACTTCCTGAACTAAAACTTGCTCCTACATCATTACTAATTAGACTCATGTCAAGCTGTTCATTAAAGTTGATTCCATTATAATTATAGCTCAGTCTTAAGGAAGCTTTTTCTTCACCTTCTACTAATAAATCTTCTGAAATCTCTAGATCAAATGTTTTTTCTGTGTCGCCAGCTGGAAACACAAAGTTTTTAAGCGGAAGTCCGACATCTGAAGATGAAGCATTTCCATATTCTAAGCGAATTTGAAAAGGAAGGTTAGCGTCAGCAGGTCTGTTAGATTTTATCGTAACTGGATAATGATATGTGTCATTACATCCATCATTATTGTCTACCAAGTGCTCTTCAAATAAGCTGATAGGTCCAGCTTCTTCAAACCTGAGACTAAAGCTTTGATTTAAGTGAGCCTCGTAGATTCCTCTTCCAAAAGTTGCCGCTATGATCGATTTTCTATGTGGATGAAAGGATAATTTATCTACCCTAACATTGGCCATACCCTGATTAACTAAAGTCCAATTAGTTTGACTTCCGTTCGGGTTTTCTGTCTCAAAAACACCAATTTCCGTGGCTATAAATACCTTATCATTCTGCTCTTTAATGAGTAAAACATCACGCACAGGAACATCCGGTAAATTACCTTCTATATTTTCCCAATCAACCCCAAAGTTTTTAGTTTCATACAAGCTAATAACCCCGAAGTTAGATACCGCCACGATTAAACGATTTTGATCTGTAGGGTCTTCTTCGATATCAGCAATCACGTGTCCATCCGGTAAGTCAAGCATCGATAAACCTGTTCGATTAGTTCCAATAAAGGCAAACTCCATACGCTGTACCTCTCCGTTTTCTGTCCCTATATACAGTCTATCTTCATTATGGATAGAGCTTTTCAATGCCGTTACCTGTTGATTAAATATGTTATTCACTATTACCTCATCAGCATGAACTCCAAGTTGGGCTGGATTATTCCATCTAAATATTTTTCCCTTATCATGAGCAGCATAAAGAACTTTCCTAGTTTGATCGTAGGTTGTAGGGTTTATAAATAGTCCTTTATTATTAAATGATCTATAATAGAATTGCTCTCCCCCATTGTTACTCACATAATATTGATTCTTGATATATGATGTCAATTGGATATCTGGGTTAAGCTGATCGATGTAGGTCCTTCCTCCATCTCCGCCCGTGATTTCTTCGGCCTCAACTAAATCGAAATTTTCAATTCTTTGAGTCCCATTATCTTGTGTTCCTAGGTGAATTGCATCTTTCGTTGGATGTCCCACAACATCATAGCATTGTGTGACATTTAGTTGGTTGTTTTTTTCTACAAACTGCCTGCTATCCGAGAAAACATCGGTACAGAGATACACTCCACCATCATTGGCTACGATAATATCTTGATCAGTAGTAAAAGCAAAAGCATGTTGATCGGCATGAACTTTAGGTAAAACACCTGTGCCTGACCAGTTACTTATTTGCTCCCAAGCACTTCCTCCATTTTTTGAAATATACAGATCAATACCTCCTACGATAATATGATTAGCATTTGCTGGACTTACCGCAATACTTAAGTTATACCATGCTTGATTTCCAGCGAAATCCTTGTTAGTTCCAAGATCTGTTAGCGGTAAAGAAGTCCATGTTGCGCCTTTATTAGTTGACTTTAATACGGCTCTGAGTCCATCATTAGTGGCGTCTTGAGCTAACGCATAAATAAAGTTTTGATTGTCGTCACTAACAGCAATCTCTAGCCGCTGATAATTGGTGATAACACTGCCTATGTTTAATGAAGTCCAACTTGCTCCTTCATTGGTCGATTTATAAATATCTCCCTGCTCATGCAAACCCATCGTCGCGTAGATTGTACCATCTTTTAGGCGGATAATTTTATTAGCCGAATTAACACTAGCGCCTTTTCCTGTTCCAAGTACTTTTGACCATGTTACTCCACGGTCTGTTGATCGTTGGATACCTTGATCTAAGGTACTGATAAGGATATGTTGGTTGTCTAAATGGATAACGTCTTGAATGTATCTGAAATCAGGTGATAAGGTGCTTGGGTTTCTGTGCCAAGTTCTGCCTCTATCAATTGACTGATATAAACCGGCACCAGGAAATGCATCATGCTCGAAATAGCCTTCACCTGTACCGAAGCTTAAATGATCTGAATTTTCTGGATTTTGTCCAATAGCGCAAACAGAAAGGGATGAAAAGAAATCATCTGTAGGCTCCCAACTTGCATTGACACTATAAATATCTTCACAACTCCATAAACCACCAGAGGCAGATCCTAACCAAACTTTATGATTCCCACTAGCTTGTTTATCTACTAGTATTTCTCTAATTCTCCCAGCTACATCATTGGGACCTACATTTGTCCAAAACAGGGATTGTTTAGTGGCTGATTTTCTAGCCTCATTAGAAATATCAATTAAGTGTGACTTATCTATTTTTTGAGTGCTTGGATTCTTTGAGTAAAGCCATTCTTGATAACCAGCATCCGCAATTCTTGTAATTTTCTTTGGCTTCTTAAAATCAAAAGAAGGAAGGATGTGTTTATGTTGGAAACAAAGAACACATAGAATAATCAACGACAGAACAAGTACCCTTTTAGCTTTCATGATTTCACGTTTTAAAAACATAATAATTCAGTAAACTAAAACAAAATACATGCCACATATTATAATTATTTATCATATGTATCTATTTGATAAATAAATTTATATAGTTTATGAATTTTACTAATGTGATATTAATATTAAATTATGATTAATTCATTAAGATTAATTTATCTTTGATTTGTCGTTAAGAATATTGAATATGAGCTTACAACGTATTTTATTTATATGTATGTGTTTACTGCCTATATATCTGGGTGCTCAGAATATAAGTGGAACCATAACCGATATTACAGGTTTACCCCTAATTAATGCAAATGTTATTTGGGTAGGTACTGGCCAAGGCGTTAGTACAAATGTGGATGGTTATTTCGAAATCGAGGATATCAATCCAGCCGATAGACGTTTGGCTTTCTCTTACATCGGATTTAAATCAGATACCATTAACGTTGGCGATATAACGAATTGGCAGCTGCAGATGATTGAGGATTATACCCTAGTTGAGGTGGATATCACTGCAAAAAAACAAGCAACCGGATTTTTAAACGAGGCAGCAAAAATTGAAACCATTGGTACGCGAGAATTAGAACGGGCTGCATGCTGTAGTCTTGCAGGTTGTTTTAATACGGAAGCGAGCGTAGAATCAAGAACCACCAATGTGGTGAATAATGCCAAAGAACTCCAATTGCTGGGTGTTTCAGGAGTTTATAACCAAGTATTAATAGATGGCTTACCACTTGTACAGGGAGCATCCTATTCTTATATAACAGGTAGTGTACCTGGCCCTATGATTCAACAAATATTTATAGCTAAGGGAGCAAACTCAGTACTTCAGGGCTTTGAGAGTGTTAGCGGGCAGATAAATATTATTCCTAAAAAAACAGAGGAGACACCTATGTTGTTTCTAAATGGTTTTGCTAATTCGTTTGGCGAAACCAACCTTAATGTGAATTACAAAGCTCAAAAAAACAACTGGTCAAATTATGCCGTTGCACACTTAGCAACTCCATCAATAAATCGAGACATAAATGATGATGACTTTATGGACTTTCCACGAACTACTCGTTTTATGTTCTATGATAAATGGAATTATTTGCATCCAGCACAAAAGTTCCAAACAGAAATTGCAGCTCGTTATTGGAACGAAGAACGTATCGGTGGTCAAGTGGATTTTAATAAAGCGACAGATAAAGGGACCCAAAACAGTTATGGTCAGACCGTGGATATTAACCACCTAGATATGTATTCTAGAAATGAGTTTGTGTTAACCGAAGATTTATCCCTTCACGCGGAATTTAGTGGTTTTGTTCATGATCAGCAAAGCTTTTTTGGATTGACGGAGTATAATGCAGATCAGCTTAATGCCTATGCAAATGTGTTTACTGATTGGTTTTTCGCGGCAAATGACCATAATCTAAAAACTGGAGTGAGTCTTAGATACAACCAGTTAGATGAACTAATAAACACCAATGGATCAAGAAACTTTGACGGATTATACGAGTTAAACTATGTAGTTCCTGGTGTGTTCAGTGAAGCGAGTTGGAAGCTTAATAAGTGGACAGTAAATACAGGTCTGAGAGCAGATTACTTTGGTGATGAAGGCTTAAAATTTACTCCAAGATTCTTGCTTAGGTATGCGGTCACAGATCAACTAGATTTTAGAGCTTCTGCTGGTAAAGCATATCGAATAGCTACTCCTTTTGCTGAGCGAACCAATATTTTAGCAAGCGCTAGAGACGTATTAATACCAGAAGCCTTTCAGTTAGAAGAAGCAATCAATACCGGAGCCAATGTATTGTACCGCTATTTTATCAATGATATTGCAGGAAGTCTTACAGCAGATTTCTACCACACCAATTTCCAAAATCAGATTTTCCCTGATTATGAATTTGATCCAAATGCTATTTTATTAACCAATTATCGAGGCACAAGTATTTCTAACACTTTTCAAATCGAAAACAAGTGGACCTTTACCGAGCAAATAGAACTCAAGTATGCTTATAATTTTCAGGATGTTTATCACATAATAGAAGATGAAAGACAGACTTTGCCATTTACTGCAAGGCATCGTTTTATGGTTAACAGTTCATATACAAGCATCAATGAAGCATGGCAGTTAGATGCTACTTATAGATGGGTTGGAGAAAGGCCTTTACCATCGACGATTAATTTCCCAAGCCAATACCAACGAGAGGCTTTTTCCGAACCCTTTGGAGTTCTTGATTTCCAGTTGACTAAACGATGGGAGAAATTTCAAGTCTATTTTGGTGTTGAAAACATTTTTGATTTCAGGCAGAATGACCCGATTTTAGCTGCTGATGATCCATTCGGTCCTTACTTTGACACAGCTTTTAATTGGGGTCCAACTAGAGGAAGGGAGTTTTATGTAGGATTTAGATATTCTTACAATAAGGATAAAAAATAAAGCGCAGCGAAACATCGAATGCGCTTTATTATACTGATATGCTTTATTTTTAACGACCTGTTATTTCGAACACTATAGTTCCACAGATCGGTTTTGTTCCCATTCTTTCGAACCAAAATTCTTTAGCTTTTCGTATGGCTAAGTTTTGTAAACTTTGCGTTTCTATACTAGATTCTGCTGCATTTAATTCAGCCGACTCTACTCTACCTGCTTTCGAAACACAGATATCAACGGCTACATCGCCAGTTTGATCAGACAAGATTAGGATATTGGGCTTGTCCATGATTTTACGAGACCCAAGACCGTTTTTAATAACGAGTTGTAAATCTTCATCTATTTCAATTCTGGTTTCTGTATTGTCAACAACTACTTCATCCTTTACTTCTTCTTCGCTGTCTTCGATTAATACTTCATCTTCACTATCGATGATATCGATCTCCGTGTTGTTCTTCTGTTTAGGCGTTTTTGGTTTTTTACCAGACTTAGGTGCTTTAACAACATCGCTTCCATTAGAAGATGCATTGCAGTATTTCCGTTCCCACGAACCAGCTTTTGTGGAACCTAAGGATTTGGCTTTTTTAGCTACTTTACACGCTTCACTGGCTCTATCGGTTTCGTAAAATGACTGAGCTAGTGCTTCCGCAACTAACAAATCCGAACTTTTATAAGTATAACTCAAATCTAGCGAACCCGCTGCCGCTTTAAAGTTTCCTAATTCGTAATCAGATAAACCAAGTATTCTAATGGCTTCTTGTGAAATACCTGTATGCTTTATTGATTGTGTTATGTCATCTTTAGCTCCTTGGTAATTCCCTACCATATATTTAGATGATGCACGTTTAACTAAGGCATCTTCATAAGACGGATCTTTGCTTACAATGCTGGAATATTGGTCAATGGCTTCATGGTATCTTTCCGTTTGGAAAAGATATTCTGCTTTTACATAAATAAAACCAACTTCATCCTCTACTGGTTGAGCGAAAATAAAACTTGATCCAAAGCATAAAATAAAAAGTGCGGTTAATCTTAACATATCATCCTAATTTATTTCAAAACATTATAAACATTATAAAAATTTTATCCTCTCATGATTTAAAACAACTTTAACGAACTAAAATCATATGACATATTTTTATAATATATAACTAGTTGATAACAAAAATGAATCCAAAAAGTGCGAAAATGACACTTAAGCAATAAAAAATTTAAATCAAGCATAATCTATAGTACCTTTGCACCAAAATATAATTATGACTAAAGTAGTATATATCGTTTCTGCACAACGAACTCCTATGGGGAGTTTTGGTGGTGCGCTAAGTAAACTCAGTGCTGTTGATTTAGGCGCAATCGCTATTGAAGCAGCATTGAACAAAGCCAATGTAAAAGGTGATCAGGTAGATGAAGTTTATTTCGGCAATGTTTTATCTGCTAATTTAGGTCAGGCACCAGCAAGACAAGCTGCTATAAAAGCAGGTATCAATCTAAGCACTCCTTGTACAACTATTAACAAAGTATGTTCATCAGGAATGAAATCTATCATGATTGGCGCACAAACTATTATGTTAGGTCTTAATGAAATAGTCGTAACTGGAGGTATGGAGAGCATGACTAATGCGCCTTACTATCTACCTAAGCAAAGATGGGGAAGTAAATATGGGAACCAAGAAATTGTGGATGGACTTGCTTACGATGGATTAACTGATGCTTATGATAAGCAGTCAATGGGAATCTTTGCAGATGCTACCGCTAGTAAATACGGAATTAGTCGTGAAGACCAAGATGCTTACACAGTTCAGTCCTATGAGCGAGCAACATCAGCTACTGAATCTGGTAAATTTGCCAATGAAATTGCACCGGTAAGCATTCCACAACGAAAAGGTGATCCAATAATCATGACAGAAGATGAAGAATTTAGAAAGGTGAAATTTGATAAAATCCCTCAGCTAAGACCCGCATTTACAAAGGATGGAACTGTAACAGCCGCAAGTTCATCCACCATAAATGATGGAGCCTCAGCCCTTATTTTGGCAAGTGAAGAAGCAGTAAAAAAATATGGATTAAAACCCATCGCAAAAATAAA
Organism: Saprospiraceae bacterium; assembly: GCA_020629035.1. Classification (GTDB taxonomy): domain Bacteria; phylum Bacteroidota; class Bacteroidia; order Chitinophagales; family Saprospiraceae; genus JAHDDO01. The sequence goes on from JAHDEC010000007.1 coordinate 42,545, forward strand.
GTCATTTGCAGACGCTGCCCATGAACCACAGTGGTTCACTACCGCACCTTCTAAAGCGGCTCCAAAGGCTATGGCTACTGCTGGTTTGAATGCTCAAGACATTGATTTATACGAAGTTAATGAAGCATTTGCCGTCGTTCCATTAAGCTTTATGAAAGACCTAAATACACCTGTGGACAAAGTAAATGTACATGGAGGGGCCGTGAGCTTAGGTCACCCATTAGGTGCTTCGGGAGCACGAATTGTGACGACCTTAGTACATGCGCTCCACACCAACGAAAAGCAAATAGGTTGCGCCACCCTATGCAATGGAGGAGGTGGTGCTTCGGCTTTAGTGATTGAGGGTGTATAATTAACATATGATTATATCTTTTTATATTATATTTGCAGGCGAAATCTATTAATCACCAAATAATATTATCTGATATGAGCAAATTCGATGAATGCGTTGCGAAATACGAAGCAGAATTCAAAAAATTAAAAGTATCGTACGATGCTGATTTATTAAGAAAAGTAGCTAAAGGTTGCGGACCATCTATCTACAATGCTGATGCATCAAAAGTTTCTTCTGCAGATGCTGAAGAATTAGACAGAGTTAAAAAAAGCTTTCTTATCAAAAAATTAGGATTAAAAGACGGTCCTAAATTAGATGAGGCCATTAAAGAAGTTGTTGATACTTTTGGATCAAGCAATAGAAATAAATTCAGAGCAATGTTTTACTACATGTTAGCTGTGAAGTTCAAAAAGCAAGGAATTTATAAATAAATTCAAATTGAACGAAAAATATTAAGGCAACCATCTGGTTGCCTTTTTTTATGCCCCAATGCTAAATCAGTGCTGCCAATTTGTCACAAATAACGTACTTTTATAGACCAATTTAGATTTGAGATGTACAACGATAATCCTACAATAGCCTTTGAGCCTAAGAAAATAGATGAAAGTAAGCAAGGTGATGTTTACTTTGATGAATTTAATAAAGATCCAAATGCCAAGCATTTCTATATAGAGTCCTATGGTTGCCAGATGAATTTCAGTGATTCAGAAATTGTGGCCTCGATTCTTTCTAAGGCTGGATACGCTCCCACCCGAAACATGGAAGAATCTGACCTAATCTTAATTAATACTTGCTCAATTAGAGAAAAAGCAGAAGCCAATGTAAGGCAGCGACTTCATATATTCAATAAACTAAAGAAGACTAAACCAGCAGTATTAGTAGGTGTTTTAGGTTGTATGGCCGAACGACTCAAAACTAAATTCTTAGAAGAAGAAAAAATTGTAGACATAGTTGTAGGACCAGATGCCTACAGAGATTTACCAAACTTAATTGCTGGAGCTGAAGAAGGTGATCGCGGTATCAATGTTTTGTTATCTAGAGAAGAGACCTATGCTGATATATCTCCCTTACGATTAGCTAGTAATGGCATTTCGGGCTTTATCTCCATTATGAGAGGTTGCGACAATATGTGCTCCTTTTGTGTAGTGCCTTTTACGAGAGGAAGAGAACGAAGTAGAAATCCATTTACCATCGTAGCAGAAGCTACGGACTTAGTAAATCGTGGTTTTAAAGAAGTAACCTTATTGGGACAAAATGTAGATTCTTTTAAGTGGGAAAACCCAGAAACAAAAGAAATCGTAAATTTTGCTCAGCTGCTAGAAATGGTGGCTTTAATACACCCTGACCTACGAGTAAGATTCAGTACTTCACACCCTAAGGATATAACTGATGAAGTGCTGCATACCATTGCTAAACACGAAAATCTTTGTAATTACATCCATTTACCGGTTCAGTCTGGTAATAGTCGAGTACTTAAATTAATGAATCGTACCTATGATCGAAAATGGTATGAGGAACGAGTGGAAGCAATTTATCGAATCATCCCTGATTGCGCGATCTCTTCGGATTTTATTACTGGTTTTTGTACTGAAACTGAGGAGGAACATCAAGATTCTTTAAGTATCATACGACAATCAAAATATACCATGTCTTATATGTTTTTCTATTCTGAAAGACCTGGTACGCTAGCCGCTAGAAAATATGAAGATGATATTCCACTAGCCGTAAAAAAGCGAAGATTAGCAGAAGTTGTTCAAGTTCAATCTGAAGTTTCCCACCAGCATAATCTGAATGATGTAGGGAAAACCTTTAAAATATTGGTAGAAGGAGATTCTAAAAAATCGGATCAAGATTTCAAAGGAAGAACCGGAACCAATAAAATGACCATTTTCAAAAAGAAACCTGGAGTTAAACCAGGAGACTATGTTTTTGTTAAAGTAACTGGTACAACAAGCGCTACCCTTTTAGGAGAAATTATAGAACAATAAATGAACATACAAAGTGTAAAACAACGCTACGGTATTATCGGGCGATCTGAAAAATTAGATCGGGCGATCGATATTGCACTTAAAGTAAGTTCTACTGACCTATCGGTATTAATTCAGGGAGAAAGTGGAGTTGGAAAAGAGGCAATTTCTAAAATCATACACGACAACAGTAAAAGAAAACACAATAAATTTATCGGTATAAACACCGGAGCTATCCCTGCAGGAACCATTAATTCAGAGTTATTTGGTCACGAGAAAGGAGCATTTACTGGCGCTACTACTGAACGAAAGGGTTACTTTGAAACAGCGAATACTGGGACTATATTTCTAGATGAAATAGGCGAAATGCCACTTGATACCCAAGCTTTTTTACTTCGGGTGCTAGAAAACAACGAAATCATTAAAGTAGGTTCTTCTAAGGTAGAAAAGGTGGATGTTCGTGTGGTAGCCGCAACCAATGTAAATCTGGTCGAAAAAATAAATAAAGGGAAGTTTAGAGAAGATCTCTACTACCGCCTTAATACGGTGCCTATTTATCTTCCAGCCTTACATGAAAGAAGAGAGGATATCGACTTGTTATTTAGAAAATTCAGCATTGACTTTGCTGAAAAATATCATAGCGAACCAGTACGCTTATTACCAGATGCTAAAGAAGCAGTATTGCATTATCGTTGGCCCGGTAACATACGTGAATTGAGAAATCTGGTGGAACAGCTTTCCATTCTAAAAGTTGATGAATACATTTCGTCAGACCAACTCATGGAAATTGCTCCTCAAATTTTTAAGTCGAACCTCCCGATTAGCATAAATACCAACAAACAATCGGGAGCAGACTCCATAGAGGAAAGAGAAATATTGTATAAATTTCTCTTCGATATGAAAAGTGATTTGAACGATTTGAAAAATTTAGTTTTCGAACTTATAAACTCAAATGATCTTAATGTTTCTAATACTAAAGAGCTCCGATCACTAAAAAATACAAATAACTATTCACCAGCAAATTTTGCCAACTCGGATCCAACTGCAGATATCATTGTACCAGATCATGGAGATGATCACCCAATCGTGATTGAGCGAACGGAATCTTTTTATGATAGCTCTGTAGAGGTGGAAGAAAGTTTATCACTTGACGATAAAACAAAAGAATTAATCATAAAAGCGCTCAAGAAACACAATAATAAACGAAAAAAAGCCGCTCAAGATTTAGGTATATCTGAAAGAACTCTGTACCGAAAAATTAAAGAATATGGCATTGAAGAATAAATGTATGATCCTCATTATAGCTTGCCTACTATCAAGCTGTTATTCTTTTAAAGGTATTACTGTTCCTGTTGGTGTCGAAACTTTTTATGTAGAAAACTTTACCGTAAGTGCATTTAACGCCCCTTCAAATGTAGAGTTAGATTTTACTGAAGCATTGAGAAAAAAGATGCGAGAAGAAGCACGTTTGGTCTTTAATGATGAGAATCCTGATGTAAGTTTTTCTGGATCCATCACAGCCTTTGACATAGGTATTGCGGCGGCAGCGGAAGGAGATGAGGTAACGCTAAACCGATTAAATGTGAGAGTCATGGTTAAATATGAGGATACTATCGAGCCCGAAAATAGCTTTGAGAAAACGTTTACAGAATTTGAAGATTTTTCGGCTGATGATGATTTCCAAAGTGTACAGGAACAACTAACAGTAACCATCTTTGACGATATAATTGAGAAATTATTTAATGACACGTATACAAATTGGTAATTTCCAAAGTATATTTAAATTACTAACAAACCGAACAGAGATATAAATGAAGTGGCGTAACCCTTTAAATGGTGAAAAAGATCCAATGAATTGGGATGCAGGATGGATGCAATACCAACTTGCTAAAAAGCCGTTTGATTTAATTCAAAATGTACTTTTAACCATTAAGAGTTTATTCCATCACGAAACTGAAGCAAGTTTTGCGCCGCTCAAAAAAGTAAAATTTCTCGCAAACGGACCTATAGATATTCCTTCCCTTACAACACTCATTGACGAAGTATCAACCGAAGAAAACATCTATGAAATTGAGTATATCAAGCTCAAAAAAGATAAAAAAGAGAAGTCTGGAAAGAAAAACAACATTGAACAAACAACTAGTGAAGCTGCTGCAGCTGAAGAGAATAAACTTGAAGTGGAGCCAGTAGATGAATTCGCTGAGGTTAATGTTTTAGAAGAAGCTATTCATGACAGTGTGCTTGAAATAGAAACCATCGAATTAAACGAGCAAAAGAAGGAGATGGACTTAGCAATTTCGCCAGCAGCTGAAGATTCGACCGACACACCGGAAGAAAGCACCTTGGAGCTAGAATCTTTAGAAGTAGAAGCAGAAGAGCCAGCGGAGAGCAAAGCCGAAAAAGCCATGGTGGAAGAGCCTATACAGGAAGAAGCAGAAACTAAAGAGCTAACTGAGGAACTAAGTCAAGAAACACCAGCACTTGTAAGTCAAGAAGAAACAACTAGTGGGATTAATACAAGCTCAAGCTTTGTGGCGACAGGTGAAAATGTTTCGCCATTTACGGCATGGATAAATAACTTCTCGGCAAACCATGATCCATCCTACGACAAACGTAGCTTGGCATCAAACGTTAAGCAAAGTGTAGATTCAACAGAAGATATCATATCCGAATCGCTAGCTAAAATACTCGCTAAGCAAGGACATATAAAAGAATCTATTGACATGTACCGTAAGCTAAGTTTGAAATTCCCAGAAAAAAGTAGTTATTTTGCATCTCGAATTACAGAATTAAATAAATAACAGAAATTATGGGTACCGAATTAGTAGTAAGCCTTACCATTCTTATCGGATTAAATTGCGTTTTATTAATGCTTGTAGTCTTAATCCAAAATCCAAAAGGAGGAGGAGTAGATGCTACATTTGGAGGACAAGCCGCTAACCAAATGTTTGGTGCTGCAAGATCAACAGATTTTATCGAAAAACTAACTTGGGGATTAGCCATCACTTTATTTGTATTGTGCATCATTACGGCACTAATTGTAAAGGGAGCTGCTTAATAACATCCAGCTAAAAATATAAATGAAGCCTGCTACATGTTAGCGGGCTTTTTTAATTACTGCCAAAATTGCAAAGATTTCTGCCATTTAATTAGCACAGCCTAGATAAACATGTAATTTTGGCGCAAATTACCGATTGGCACATCTTATGATAACATAGTGTGTAATCAATTTTAATTATTAACTCATAAAAAATTATCAACTATGATGAAACCTATCAATGACAGAGTCGTTGTTAAACCTGCTAAAGCTGATGAAAAAACCGCAGGAGGAATCATTATCCCTGACACAGCCAAAGAAAAACCACAACGAGGTGAAGTAGTAGCCGTAGGTCCTGGAAAGGATGGAAACGCTATGACAGCTGCTAAAGGAGATATCGTATTATATGGCAAATATGCCGGCCAAGAAATCAACTTTAAAGGTGTTGATTATTTAATCATGAGAGAAGATGACATCCTTGTCATACTGGAAGAAAAATAATCCAGCAAATCTTCATTGTTTAATTATCAAAAGAAAGTAAAATGTCTAAAGAAATAAGTTTTAGTTCAGATGCCAGAATGTCCCTAAAAAACGGCATCGATGCATTAGCTAATGCAGTAAAAGTTACATTAGGACCTAAAGGAAGAAATGTAGTTATCCAAAAAAGCTTCGGTGCTCCTAACATTACAAAAGATGGTGTAACCGTAGCCAAAGAAATAGAATTAGAGAACTCTGTAGAGAACATGGGTGCTCAAATGGTAAAAGAAGTAGCTTCTAAAACAGCAGATGCAGCTGGTGATGGAACAACTACTGCCACAGTACTTGCTCAAGCGATTGTAACTGCAGGTATGAAATATGTAGCTGCTGGCGCTAATCCAATGGACCTTAAAAGAGGTATCGATTTAGCTGTAGGAAAAGTAGTAGCCAATCTTCAAAAACAAAGTGAAGTTATCGGAAAAGACTTCAAAAAAATCGAACAAGTAGGTTCTATCTCAGCTAATAATGATGCTGAAATAGGTGGTCTTATCGCTGATGCAATGAAGCGTGTTTCTGTCGATGGTGTTATCACGGTAGAAGAAGCTAAAGGAACCGATACCTATGTAGAGGAAGTAATGGGTATGCAGTTTGACAGAGGTTACCTATCTCCATATTTTATCACTAACAGTGAAGATATGGTAACGGAATACGAAAACCCGCTTATACTTATCCACGATAAGAAAATAGCTAACGTTCAGGATATAGTACCTATTCTAGAAAAGGCAGCTGGAGCAGGAAGACCCCTATTAATCATTTCTGAAGATGTGGAGTCACAAGCTTTAGGTCTATTAGTAGTTAATCGATTGAGAGGTGGTTTAAAGGTTGTTGCTGTAAAAGCTCCAGGTTTTGGAGATCGAAGAAAAGCGATGCTAGAGGATATAGCCATCCTTACTGGTGGTACGGTTATCTCTGAAGAAAAAGGATACAAGTTAGACGGTGTAGATGTTGCCGATTTAGGATCAGCAGAGAAAATCACGGTAGACAAAGACAATACTACGATTGTTAATGGCTCAGGAACTAAGAAAGCTATCCAAGCTAGAATTAATCAAATTAAATCTCAAATCGAGACGACTACTTCAGATTACGATAGAGAAAAATTACAAGAAAGACTGGCTAAATTAGCTGGTGGTGTAGCTGTTCTTTATGTTGGTGCTCCGACGGAAGTAGAGATGAAAGAAAAGAAAGATAGAGTGGATGATGCTCTGCATGCAACGAAAGCAGCGGTAGAAGAAGGAATCGTAATCGGTGGTGGAGTAGCCTTAGTAAATGCTATGAAGTCATTAGATAAGCTTAAAGGAGAAAACGAAGATCAGAACATGGGTGTTCAGATTGTAAGAAAAGCATTAGAAGCTCCGATAAGAACTATTGCTGAAAATGCAGGAGTTGATGGTTCTGTGGTACTACAAAATGTAACTACTCAGAGTAAAGCTGATTATGGTTACAATGCTAGAACTGATAAGTACGAAAACTTAAAGAAAGCAGGAGTTATCGATCCTACTAAAGTAACTAGAGTTGCTATCCAAAACGCAGCATCTATTGCAAGTATGGTCTTAACTACCGAAGTAGTCATCAGTGATAAGCCTGAGGATCATCCTCCAATGCCAGCAGGAATGCCGGGTGGTGGAATGCCAGGCATGATGTAAAAATGAATAAATTGAGAAAGCTGCCTTTTTAGGCAGCTTTTTTTTTGCCCCCAAGTCTCCTCTTTAAAATCACCCATCTATTTCCTTCTTCCTAGCAATTATTGTAATTTAAACCTATGGTTGCTTACACTACGGTCCTGCTTTATGCTATTCCTGCCTTTGTGGTTTTGGTACTTATTGAGTGGTGCTATGGGCTCTATATTAAGGATGTTAAACTCGGGCTTTTCGATACCATCTCAAGTCTAAGTTCCGGTATTACTAATAGCATCAAAGATTCGCTTGGGCTGATTGTCATTTTAGTTAGTTATCCCTTTTTAGAGCAACACTTAGCCCTCTTTAAGATCCCTTCCAATACCTGGGTTTTTGTGGTGGCTTTTATAGCTATTGATTTTTCAGAATATTGGGTACATCGGGTTAGTCATAGCATAAATCTCTTTTGGAATCGTCATGTGATACATCATAGCTCTGAGGAGTTTAACCTACCCTGCGCTTTACGCCAACCAGTCTCTAATCTATTTGGAGTCTTTGCCGTGTTTTTAATTCCGGCGGCTATTATGGGAGTGCCGCATGTGGTTATATTAACCATCGCACCTCTGCATCTTTTTCTACAGTTTTGGTACCATACGCGCTACATTGGGAAGTTGGGCTGGCTCGAATATGTCATCGTTACTCCATCACAGCATCGGGTCCATCATGCGATTAATCCCGAGTACATTGATAAAAACTTAGCTGCCATATTCTGTATTTGGGATCGAATTTTTGGAACGTTTCAGGAGGAGTTAGAAGATGTGCCACCCGTATTTGGTGTCCTTAAACCAGCCCAGACTTGGAATCCATTTAAGATAAATTTTCAACACATTTGGGGCATTGCTCAGGATGCCTGGCGAACAAATAACTGGCTAGACAAACTTAGGATATGGTTTATGCCCACAGGCTGGCGGCCTAAGGATGTAGTCGATAAATATCAACGAAATATCATAGAAGATGTCTATAACTTCACTAAGTATGACACCAAGCCAGGATGGTTACTTTCCGCTTGGGTTGCCTTTCGCTTTGTAAGCACCCTAGGTTTATTACTCTGGTTGTTTTATCGCTTCGGTTCTTACCAATATGTGCATTTAATACTTTATGGTGGAACCTTAGGCTTAAGCATTTACGGTTATACTTCATTAATGGATAAAGATTTTTGGAGTTTTATCCCAGAGATTGCTTTTGGGATTATGGGTTTAAGCCTGTTATATTTCCATAGTGGCTGGTTTGGACTAACTGGATCCTTTGTTTACACCTTGTTTATTCTATACTTCTTAAGTGTTCTCTTGATGGCTATTTATTTTTCTAGTTCTTGGAGGTCCAATATTGGGAAATCAAGCGAGTCGGTCTCGATCGCCAACTAATTAACAATAATTTATGGCTTACTGTCCAATATTTTTTGAATTTTATGGGTTGGAAAATAGGACTTTAGGAATGAATAAGAACTGAGGTCATTATGTACCTTTACTTTATGATTCGCACAATGAAAAATAGTCTAGCCTTTATATTGATTATGATATTCACAGTATCTAGCTTAGATGCACAGTTTGAAAATATCATCTATGATGACCACACATATGTCGATTATATTAAGACAGTGGAAGCAAAAGTCAATAACCTAGACTCCTCATTCCCATTTTTAAAATTGAATGGTGGAGTACCTTTGAGAATAAGTTTTGATGATATAGAAGGAAGAGAAGCCGATTACTATTATCACATCATCCACATGGACAGAGATTGGCAACCAACAGATATAGACGAGGAAGATTATTTGAGAGGCTTCAATGGTGAGGATATACCTGATTATCGTTTAAGTGGTCAGACCACAATTTCTTATGTACATTACTCCTTTAACATTCCAAATGAAAATCAGCGGTTATTAATCTCAGGTAACTACCTTTTAGTGATTGTTGATGAAGATGACCAGCCCATAATAACCAGAAGATTTGTAGTTTTTGAGCCAAAAGTCGGTATTGATAAATCAGTCGAAAGAAGTTTCAAGGCAGATGAAGTTAGGACGCACCAAAGAGTTCATCTAAAAGATTTTGTAAAGCCAGAGGGTTCGAATAATCTACAGGAAAACATTGAGATACGCGTTATTCAAAATGGAAATTGGGATATAGCTTATCATAATATTGTTCCTATAAATGAAACTGAAGAATTCTTGCATTTTTCCCCTCATCTAGATTTATCCTTTCAAGGACTAACAGAGTTTAGGTCATTTGATACAAGAAGTCTTGATTACACAACATTAAATGTTTTTTCAATAGACATTCATCCTGATAGAATTGATGTTTTACTTGATAAAAATCTCCCACGGGCCAACATTTCACATGTTGCAATAAATGACAATAATGGCCAATTTTACATAACTAAACATCTGCAAACAAATTTTGATAGAGCCTACAATAGATCAGTGGTCGAATCCGAATACACCAATGTGATTTTTAATTTAAAAGTGGATTTTCCCTATGATGAAGACTTATATGTTTTAGGTGCCTTCAATAATTTTAAGAAAGTCGACGAATATAAAATGAGATATGACTCAGAATTAGGAATGTACCTTTGCACTGGAGTTCTCAAACAAGGGTACTACGATTATTTTTTCGGCTTAGACAAAGGTGATTATATTGATTATCGGGAAGTGGAAGGAAGCCATTCTGAAACAGAAAATTACTATACTATTCTTATTTACTATAAGGACCCAGTAAAATATCATGATGAGGTGATCGGTTTAGTCTCCTTTACTTCCAAGTTGTAGTTTCATTAGTCCATAAATTATTAAGCTTTATATATCTAAACATTGAAAGCAGGTTTATATTTTTTACCTTGCTTAAAATAGTTTATGCCGCATGAAGTTTAAGTACATCATACCATTTCTTAGTTTCATTTTATTGGCCAATGTTGCTTATGGTCAGAAAACATGGACACTTCAAGAGTGCATTCTTCATGCTCAAGAAAAAAACATATTTATTGAGCAGGCTCAACTTCAAGAAAAATCGAGCGACATTGACCTACAACAAGCTAAAAAATCACGTCTTCCAAATTTATCTGGTGATGTTAGTGCCGGTCTAAACTTTGGTAGAACCATAGATCCGACATCCAACGAATTTATTACCAAGTCGTTTTTATCAAACAACTTCGGACTTAGTTCGGGTGTTTTACTATACAACGGAAATCGGATTAGTAACACCATCAAACAAAGTGAATTACAGCGTAAATCCGCCAGTCTTAGTACCAAAGATCAGTCCTATAATTTAGCACTTCAGGTTGCCTCGCTTTTCTTAAATGTGCTCTTTTCTGAAGAGAATGAAAAACTAGCTGCACTTCAAATAAACTCTGCAACCGAGCAACTAGAAAACCTACGAAAACTGATTGCTGCAGGCGCTACTCCGAGAAATGATCAATTGGAATTAGAGGCACTTCTAGCTCAGCGAAATCAAGATGCACTTTTAGCCGCAAATAACACAGCCATGGCTAAATTGCAACTGGCGCAATTAATGCAGCTAGATGACTTGAGTATTCAAATAGATCCATCGGCAAACATTGATGCCTTATTAGATCCTAATCAAATAGATTTTAATGAGTACCTACAACAACTGATCGCTAATGATCCCAATACTGAAATAGCACAAATACAGTTAGCCTCTTCAGCGCTAAATGAAGAAATTATCGCCTCTTCCTACTACCCCACACTATCCCTTGGTGGCAATATAAGAACAGCCTATTCGAATCAAGCAAGAGATATAGATGGTTTTGATACCGATTTTGTGGACCAAACTGTTATCATTAATGGAGCCCCAGTTACTGTAGGTTTTCCTAATCTTACACCTGTACTGATAGATATTCCTTACGGAAATCAAATTACAGATAACATTTCTTATGGATTAGGTTTAGGACTTGCCATCCCGATTTATTCTAATTATCAAGTCAAGGGAAATGTAGAAAAAGCAAAATTGAACACAAAAAATCAAGCCTTAATGTACGAGCAGCATATCCGAGATTTGACGCTTACCGCTCAACAAAGTTTATTGGAGGCAAAATATGCTAAGGAAAAGTATGAAACATCGCAACTTGTCGAGGAGGCACAGAAAGCTTCTTATGATAATGCAGTAAAAAAACACCAGATTGGAGCACTAAATAGTTTGGAGTTAGTGAGTGCAAATATCCAATGGCAACAATCAAGTTTTAATACACTACTAGCTAAATATGATTACATCTTTAAAGTAAAAGTCTTAGACTATTATTTAGGTAACTATTAAGAAAGAACATGGCAAAAAAGAAAAGAAAAACATGGCTTTGGATACTGATTGGAATTGTACTCATAGGCTTAATATTCGCTGCTTATAAGCATTTCTCGAAGGAAGAAGAAGGGATAGAAGTAGAAGTCACTATTGTCGAACTCCGTGACATCTATGAGACAGTCACCGCCAGTGGCAGGGTTTTCCCAGAAACAGAGGTGAAAATCAGTTCTGATGTATCAGGAGAGGTCGTAGAATTATATGTCATGGAAGGTGATTCTGTCAAAGCCGGTCAGATATTGGCCAAAATAAACCCAGATGCCTATGTTTCTTCCGTAGAACGTGGTCAGGCAAGCTTAAATAGCGCTAAGTCTCAATACAAAATGTCCGAAGCACAAATAGCTTCGAGCAAAGCGCAAATAAAACAGATACAATCCCAATTAGCCGCTGCAGAAAAAACCCATAGTCGTAATACAAGTTTGCTTAATGATGGAGTCATATCCCAAGCAGAATTTGAGCAATCACTGGCAGCATTAGATGGTATCAAAGCGAATATGGAAGCTGCAAATTCCGCACTTAAATCTTCAGAATCAAGTACTCAAGGAGCCAGTTTTAATATTAAAAGTGCAGAAGCAACCCTACGAGAATTACAAACAAGTCTTAGTCGAACGACTATCAAATCACCGGTAGATGGTATAGTCTCAAATTTATTTGTCGAACAAGGAGAACGCGTGGTAGGAACTATCCAAATGACAGGAACTGAAATCATGCGTATTGCCAATCTTAATGCTATGCAAGTAAAGGTAGATGTTAGTGAAAATGACATACTTAACGTCAGTATGAATGATTCAGTAAGTATCGAAATTGATGCTTATTTGGATAAAAAGTTCAGAGGTGAAGTAACACAAATATCAAACAGTGCTTCGAATATTGCTTCAAGTGCTATGCTAAGCAATTCTTCGGGACAAGTAACGAATTTCGAAGTGGAAATTCGCATAGATTACGATAGTTATAAAGACTTAATACAAAAGGGTAAACCACATCCATTTAGACCGGGTATGTCAGCCTCAGTTGACATTTATACAGAACACGCGAAGAATGTGGCTTCATTACCTATAGGAGCAATCGGAGCAAGACTGGAAGATAAGGATGACAACAATAGCGATTACCTAGAAGTAGTATTTAAAAAATCACAGGACACGGTAGTTCTACAAACGGTAAAAACCGGTATACAAGACGATGAATACATTCAGATAGTGGATGGCTTAGCCGAAGGTGTGGAGGTGATCAGCGGCCCGTATTCGGCCGTAGCAGACAAATTAGAGGAAGGGAGTGAGGTACGTTTAATGGATGAAGAAGGTGGAAAGAAAAATGGTCGAAAGAAACGCTAGATTAAATACAGAAAATGCGCTGATTGTTTTTTGTAAAAACCCAATCATAGGGCGCGCAAAAACCAGAATTGCTAAAGATGCTGGTGAGTTAGAAGCGCACAAAATATACAAACAACTCTTATCAATTTGCCGGTCTAATCTGAGCCCATTGTCCATACCTATTTATGTATTTTATGACTTGTACATTCACGGAATGGATGAATGGAAAACGGCTAATTACATAAAACGAATACAATCTGGTGGCGATTTAGGTACCCGCATGAAAAACGCTTTCCAATCAGTCTTAGCCAATCATAAAAATGTCGTTATTATTGGTACTGATTGTCCCGATTTAGATTCAAGACTCATAGAACAAGCTTTTACTTCTTTGGAAAAGCATGATCTTGTTGTGGGACCAAGTTTAGATGGCGGATACTATCTCTTAGGCATGAGTCGGCTGCACTCCAGCTTATTTGAAGGTGTAGCTTGGAGCACAGATACCGTGCTTACAAAAACTAAAGCCTTAGCTCAGGATTTAGGTTTGAGTATCGATCATCTAAAACCACTGAATGATATTGACCATTTGGCGGATTGGGAAGTTTATCAGAGGAGGTAGAAATACTAATCCTAAAATCCGTAACCAGCTGAGACTCCAAAATGAACTTCATACGGCTTACCTATGTAGGTATGAAATGCTAGTCTAAGTGAATTAACTTTCCATAGGAAACTTACCCTGTCTAAATCATCATTCAGCAAATCATTTTTATCTGATAATCTAAACATCATTTCAACGCCACTATTACCTCTATAATAAGAAACTCCAACCATGGTTGCGTTTAGCAGCCTATCCGTTGAATGATCGTATCGATTTAACCAAGCACCAGATAGGGATAATATTCTTTTATCCGCTGTTAAACCAAAGCCCAGTCTAACTTCACTAATTACCTTCCCTTTATAAAGCCCCATATTTATGCCAGGTAGGACAACGAATTTTAACTTATCGAAGTTATAAGGGCTTATTGGTTTTCCTCCTTGACTAAATGAGTACTGGTAGCGTATTATTCGTTGATAAAAATTAAAATCCACGTTTTGAATTGCTAGATTTATTGATTGTGCTATATCGTTTTCTAACAATTCTGAAGCATTAGAAAACTCTATAATAATCCTATATTCTTCTCCAATAATTGAGCATATGTTTTTTCGTTTGAGTTTCTCATTACTTCCAATTCGATAACTTTCACCACCTGCGGATTCATTTATTTCAATAGATTCATTTTCCTTGTAAAGGATCGTAAAAAATTCATAGTCTTGTATGGTATTCTGTAGTTTTTGCAAATCATTCTGGAATGTAATAAGCAAGGAATACCAATCACCATTTACTTCATAATCACTTATTTTAGGACCAAACAATTTTATTTCTCTGTCATCTTCCATCACAATATCTAAAACTGTTCGACTTCTGTCCATTTGACTGTATAGAGATTGGATAGTCAAAAAAATGATACTTATTACAATCAACGATTTGTTCATAGTTTTTGGTTTATGGTAGTTTTTATTATGGATTCACTTGGTTCTTCGTATTTTTTGATTGTTGTCAAAATAAAGGAGCTCTTCTTTCTTTTAGTTCGCTTTTTAGAGGGTAAATCAATCATGATTGATCGTGGTGAAATACTTTTCTTTTTCGATATTTCTACTTCAGCTAATAGCGTATCTTCTTCTAACTCTTGCAATATTGGAAGTTCATGAGCTTGGGGGACTCTTTCTACAAAAATTGTATCATAAATAATCTTTTGCTTATAAACAATCTCAGCTTCTTTCTGAATATAAATTGTATCAATCCTAAATTTTTCAGGATTTAAAACTTCTAGTACCATCTTAGCTTTAAGACTCTCTAAACTATCACTAAGGGCTAGTTTTACTGATCGTAACTCCTGTTGTAAATTGGCAATTTGATTATTGAGTGAGGTCTCATGAGATATCTCTTTTTCAAGTTCCTTATTTTCTTGTTCTGTGGCATGTAAATTCTCCTTCGCTGGCTTACTATTAAAAAGTAGGCTTAGTAGGCTAAGGAGTAAGACTAGCAGAGCCACTATCCAGGGCCATATTCTTTTGGGCTTGCTCTGATTAATTTCCAACTTATCCCAACTTCTTTCTTTGGCATTTTCCATTTCGGGAATTGCTAAATCGTTGAAGTGTTCTTTAATTATATTTTCTTTATTTGAGTCCATAATAATCTAGATTGATTAGACTTAAAAGCTTCTTTTTTGCTTTGATGAATTGTGATTTAGAGGTGTTTCGACTAATCATTAAAATTTCCGAAATTTCTTGATGAGTATAACCTTCGATGACCTTAAGTTGGAAAATCGTTTTATAGCCTTCGGGCAAGTTTTTTAAATGCTTTTTGATTTGTTTGACCATATCAAGATTCATTGGTTCCTCTGGTTCTACATCTTGAATATTCAGTTCGTCCAACAGACCAGTGAAAACTAATTTTTGCTTGGATCGTAAAAATTGAATAGCTTGGTTTATCGCTATTTTACTTATCCAACTCTTGAGTGATCCCTCGCCCTGATAATTAAAATTATTTAGCTTAGAAAAGACATTATTAAAAACAACGACAAGTTGATCTTCGGTATCATGGTGATTCGAGAGATATCTATAGATAATTGAATACACTAATCTATAGTAACGATCAAATAGAATTCTCTGGCCGACCCTGTCATTTCTTATGCATTTATATATTAGTTGTTCTTCCTTAAGCATACTGTGTATGTTCAATAATATAATGATTGCAAACTCTAAGTGGGTGTCTATTTGATAAATTTTATTTTGTGATTAGACGTTTTAATTGACTTCGGAGAATTTTAACTTGATGATTGTTGCTTAAATGAAGTGCACGGAACTCTGTATTTTAATAGTTCCAAACAAAAAAGCCACCCCAAATTGGAGTGGCTTACTATTTTATTTTACATCCTAAGATTTATTCTCCTGAATAAACTGCTTTAAATGCTAGAGCAGCTAATGCAGCACCTATAATGTTAGCAACGATGGACAATCCAGCTGATCCCCAGCCTGCCATTCCATTAAAGGCCGTTCCTATAGCAATGGCTGGATTAAAGCAGCCACCTGTGCCGAAACCTCCTAAGGCATATGCCATAACTACTACAGTAAAACCAATCGCTAATCCATAGTATGAATTACCAGAGGTACTTTTTGTAGTCGCTGTTTGAAGAACAACCCAAGCAAGGGCAAACATTCCTAGTAATTCGGCGGTAAAACCTGCAACCATATCAGTTGGACCGGCAGTTCCTCCCATGATCGTTCCTTTACCTAGTAAAGTAGCACCAACAACTGCTGCTAAAATAGCACCTAGAATTTGGGAAATCATATAGATAGGTACATCACCCGCTGGACATGCACCTCGCATAAATGCGGCTAGCGTCACACCTGGGTTATAGTGACCTCCAGAAATATGCCCTCCTGCATATACCATAATCATTAAAGCAGAACCAATGGCAAGCGGAGCTACAATAGCCGCGTTGTCATTCCCATTTACTACACAAACAATAACTAGAACAAAGAAAAATGTTCCAATAAATTCAACAAGATACTTTTTCATTTTTAAAGTTTTGGTTAAACGAATTATCTGTAAATAACAAGATGGAAGCGGCGACTATAAAGTCGGTAGATCGAATACATTCATCTAATAAATATATGTATTTATTTTATATTTCGATTATTTATTTGGCATTAACCACCTTATGCCAAATATTTTAACCTTTCTCTTCTATGTAAGCTCTTAAATCTAGGAGTTGTTGTTGGCTCATTTTTTCTACCGGATAGTGTGGCATATATGATCTTCTGCCTGGTATAGAATGTACACCATATCTTACTACCTGATAAATAGAGAAGTCGTTATACTTATTGATTCTATTCTTCAAATAACGCAAACTCATTTGCGTACTATCTAGATTGAAATAGGAATATCGTTGGTTTTTGTGACAATGAAGGCAACTGGAATCATATATCTTTTTACCGTTATCTGCGTTACCTTCTTGCATGCCATACAAAGCTCGATCAATATTTGGATCAGAAAAATGCGCTGGAGAACCCGCTAAATATTTGGATTTAATGTTCTCTATTAATGCAGCGTTGTCAACATCCTCGCCATTTAGTCCTTTCGCTAGTTCTTCTAATTCTTCACCATTTAGCTGTAAATCTGCAATCTTTAAATCTATGGTCCATAAATAAGCTAGCAGCGATTCAATTTCCCAATCAGCTAATTTTCTGCCTTGTGCACATTCAACCGCGCATAATTGGATAGCTTCTCGAATGTTTTCCCTTGCTTTAAAAACTAAATCACCATATTTTTTCTCGTAGTCATCATTATAGAACAACCTTCGACTTACAGCTCCATACATGGTTGTGCCCTGCAGAAAAGGTAATCCATTAGCATAGGTATATTCTAATCTTTTATCTGGATTAGCCTGTGTTAAATCAAGTTCTTCCTTAACCACATTATGACAACTAGAACAAACAAAATGCTTGCTTTGCTTTCGCTTTTTGTTACCTCGCTCTGAAGTTATAAAACCAGTATGGAATAAATCATGGCCTTTTTGAGCAGACACCCCGCTAATCGATTCGTCTATTTCCCAATAGGCCTCATCTCCTAAAGCTTTAAGTACTTTAGAAACACTGTATTTTTCCCATTCTTTCTCTGCTGCCTCTTGCTTATTAATCATATTTGGCAATAAGAAGAGTATAATCGGTATAGCTATAATACTGGTTCTCATATCTTAAACTGTCTTGCTATTGTAAACCCTAAACGATATTCACCTTCTCCCCAATTTGATAAATTGTTTGGAATATAATCTGTTTCAAAAATCCCTCTTGCATTGGTCATATTTAATTGAAAAACATGACCTCCTCCTGTATCCCATTCTAAGCCCACTCCAATTGCTGGAAAATAATCTGTTTCTGGAGGTCTGACGGCATTGAAACCAAAATTACTATCAAATATTAGCCCCATTACCTTAGTAAGTTGTAGTCTAAAAGCTAGACCAGCGCTGACTAAATCATTTACATCTGTGGAAGGAACAAGATTTCTGTAAGTCCATCCACCATGGGCCTGCAGCGAGAATCTATTGGAAAACTTTTTAGAAAACAAAAAGGAAACATTATAATACACTCGATGTGCAAATTTCTCGAAAAAATGAGGAACACCTGGTTCAAGACTTTTAGGCATAGTACTAATTGAGGCCATTCCTAATATAGATAAGCTAAAACCATTTTTATTGATGGTTTGCTGCATAATCCGATACTTTGCCAATCCCACAATGTTTTGTCTTAAAGGTCCTGCTCCCTTGGCTCTATGTAATCCCACCATTAGCGCATCTGAAAGCCCATATTCAGCTCCAATAGATATATCCGCGGCGTTTTCTAAACCATAGAATGTTCTCCATCCTCCTGCAGATCCAGCAAAGTCACCAAATCTGTGACCAATACGAATATCCATGTGTCCTTTCTTCAACGTTTCTACGGAATGCGTATTAATGACACGTGTATCCTTAAATGTATCATGGACCTTTTCTTGAGCCGAGACATTGCCTAAGATCAAGAAAAATATAAAGAATAGAATATTAGCTAGCTTCATTTTTATTGCGCTTTAGAATATGTTTAATTTTCCGGATAACCTTCTTCCATCCAGCATCTTAATTTGTCAAATTCACTTGGAGTTAGTTGTAAATCACTAGGCTGCGTTGGTTCCGGCATATCTCTTAACTCAAAGACTCTTTCTGTAAATCCATTTGCATCATTGTGCAAATCATTACTTAATACGGAAAACTGCGCATAATCACCTTGTCCAGTGGCGTTATGACAATTACTTCCATTCGTACAAGTTCTAATTATTATAGGCTTAATGTTCGTATTAAAGCTGTACTCAACACCTTCAATACACTCACCGGGTAAAACGGGTTCTATCTTGTCTCTCGAGCAAGCAGTGGCCAATAAAAGCAATGAAACCAACATAAATGATGATATAAATAAAGTATTCTTCATGGCTAATGAACTTTAGTACATAGAATTTGATTGTATCAACGAGTACTTTAGTAGCACTTGTTTACTACATTTGCTTATTATATTGTAAACATATAAAAAAATATTAATATATGTACCCTATTGAATTAGTAAAACCGATGGAAAAAGACTTAACAGACTTTGGATTTACTGGCTTGGCTAGTCCTGAAGATGTCGATGCTGTTTTGTCCAAAAAAGAAGGGACAACGCTTGTGGTTGTAAATTCTGTTTGTGGTTGTGCAGCAGCAAATGCACGTCCCGCTGCTAAAATGTCTATGAACCATGCAGTTACTCCAGATAATGTGGTGACTGTATTTGCAGGAGTTAATAAGGAAGCTACCGAAAGAGCAAGAGAATACATGCTACCTTATCCTCCCTCATCACCAGCAATCGCTTTATTTAAAGACGGTCAATTGGTGCATATGATAGAAAGACATCACATCGAAGGAAGATCTGCTCAAATGATAGCCGGCAATCTAGTCCAGGCCTTTGATGCCTTTTGTAAATAAAAAACTAAAAAGCTTGATGAATAACCATCAAGCTTTTTTTTAGCCTCTAAATACTGACGGATAAATTCTTCAAAACTTATCAGTCAATAAAGAACCCTTTTTCTACTCAATAAAAAAGGGCTTCAATAAATGAAGCCCCATTTCAATAGGATTTTTACAACTTTATTATCTGCTTAACAAAGCGTTTATTATCTGAATAAATGTATAATTGATAGACTCCAGGAGATAAGCTTTCTAAGCTTAACAAGTAATCATTTTCACTTGAAGATGTCACCTCTTTTTCTAACAGTAAAATACCTAACTGATCAAACACTCTGATCAGTTTTGACTTTTCATTCAATGCCGGGCTCCATTGGATAACCACATCTTTTGCTGTTGGATTTGGAAAGACTGAAGCTGATAAAATGTCTTCTACTTCATTCAATATTAATCCGATCTTTACCGACTCAAGCGTTTCTCCAGACTTTAATAGAAACTTCTCTGTTTCGATCCATTCAGCCTTTACAAATGCATCACTGTCCATCATTTCACTTGCTATATTGGCTGTAGTTACTTGGTAATTCGCTGGTTGCTGCATTTTTAAATAATACTCACCAGGAGCTAGTCCATTAAAGATTAGCTTCCAATGACTGTTAGATTCCACATATTGATTACTGCTTGCTACTACTTGATCATTTCCATCTATCAGACTGATTGTGTAGTCTCTTAATGAAGATTCACTTGCTTCTCTAATTCCATTCTTATTAAGATCAAGCCAAACCTCTGGCTTCACGCTACCTTCCTCAAATATTCCAGCATCTAAATCTCTTACAATGTTTACAGGGTCAACAAAAACCATATCGCTCATTCCTTCTTCAGAAACATCACTATCTAGGCTATCATCAAAACCTTGGTTCTTTTTAGTAAACTCATAACCCATTGGGGCTACAAACTCTACCTGGTAATCTCCTGCATCTAAATTGTCAAAAGTATATTGTCCTGCATGATCAGTGGCTGTAGTTCTAATGACGACTCCAGCGGCATCTAATAAGTTGACCTCGATATTTGCCATAAGTACTTCTTCAAAGTCCTTTAAACCATTTCCATTTTCATCCAGCCAAACCTCTTTGCCAACTAGACCTGTACTTGGATGAACTCCCACATCTAGGTCTTCCCTATCCTCCTGATATCCTAAAGTAAATATGTCAGAATTTCCTGCTTCATTTACATCACTATCATTGTCGCCGCCTCCAACATTTTTTGCGCTAAATTGCATTTCACCTTCTAAATCTACAGAAATGTAATACTGGCCTGCAGGTAACTCAGAAAAGTTGTAGAAGCCATTATTATCAGAAGTCGTACTGCCATAATCTCCATAACCTATTCGATACAAAGTAATTTCTATATCTGCTAAACCTTGCTCATCTGAATCTTTTATACCATTTCGATTGTCATCGCTCCAGACTAAATCCCCAATGGTGGATTCTCTATATAATCCAGCATCAATATCATTTAAGAACAGTCCAGCTCCTAATGGGAATAAATCCGTCGACCCAGAAGCAACTGCTTCCGTTACATTCGAATCAAAACCTGCGTTTGCACCTTCGTAAGGCAGGGCAAATAGATAGCCATTAGGTGCTTGGAATCTTATGTAATAATTGCCTGGTTCGATGGTCTCGAAAAGGTAGCTACCTGCCACACCATCAATAGTTGCCGTCGTGGTTGTACCTCGAAGACTTCCATCTTCATAATATAGATCTACAATTACATCATTGATTCCTGGCTCATTCGGACTTTGCAATCCATCCCCATTTAAATCATCCCAGACAAAGTCTCCGATAGAAGATGGCTCCAGGATTAGTCCAATATCCAAATTAACTTCTAAGGTTCCTGAAATCAAATTGAAATTAGCCGTTCCATTCGGTCCATTACTTCCATCAACATCTGAATCAACCGAATCGTCGCTGCCTTGATTAGGAATGGTAATAGCAATACCTGGAACAAGATCTACTCGAATAAAGAAGTTTCCTGGCTTAATCCCATTAAAGCTGTATTGTCCATCCTCATCACTTGTGCTCATAGACTCTATACTCCCATCAGCTCTGTATAATAGTACACTAAAACCTTCTAATCCACTTTCTATATCATTTTGTATTCCATTCTGATTTTCATCAAACCAAATGAATCCAGTCAAATCCGCATTAGTATAGTAACCCGCATTGACCCCTTGAATGATGTCCCCAAAATCTATATCATAGCTTGAGGTACGAACCACTCCTCCATCTAAAAACGCATCTGAATCCTCTAATTCATCCAGTCCTATATTTTCATCCGTAAGTATTACATCACTTAGTAAATCGAAACTCACATAATACGTTCCTTCTGTGAGAATAGTGAATTCATAATAACCACCTTTATCAGTTTCTGGGTGATTAGCAGTTATTTGCATCTCTACAATATCTCCATTCTCATCCCTTAAAGCTGCTACGATTCCGTTGGTCCCATTTTCAAAGTTTCCAAGTATTCCATCAGCATTTAAGTCTTCCCAGACAAAACCAAATAAAAAGGATTTAGGATCGACTTCTGGGTCAAGGTAAGCAGCAGCATCAATATCAATTCGCGTCTCTCCTGATGCTAGCGGTATAAAGTTTGATGTGCCAATGTCACCAAAAGCAATAACAATATCTGAATCTAACGTAGCATCACCACCTTGTAAACCTTCCGAGAAAATATAATATTTAGGAAGGATAAAGTTTACTCTATAGTTACCTGGTCGAAGACCATCAAAACTGTATTGTCCTTCTTCATCCGAAGTAACTGAAGCCACTTCATTATTCCCATTATCAAATAAAATCACTTGCAGACCCTCCATACCTGGTTCCCCAGTTTCTTGGATACCGTTTGCGTTTAAATCATTCCATATAAAATCACCAATACTAATAAACTGATAAAGCAAAGCATCGATATTTTCTACTGATTCTGTACTTAATGAAATTACTTCAGTTCTTGCAAATAAACCTGCTTGCTGAAAATCTGAATCTATACTTGGATCAATGCCAGACTGATAAAAACTTAAATCCATTGATGGAGCATATTCTATCACTAAAAAATAGTCATCGGCTGCTAAATTTGAAAAACGGTAATTTCCATCTTCGTCTGACATTTCATTAGCAATAAGAATGGTATCTAGGGTGTATAATGAAACCTCTATGTTGCTCAATGGCGGATCATTTGGATTTTGTAAACCATTACCATTTAAATCCTCTATGATGGTCCCACTAATACTTAAATCTCCTTGTACTGGATCCATTCTTAAACCAGCATCTATATTTCCCATAGATTGAGCTGACTCTACAGACATTTGATTCGTAACCCCAAACGGACCTAAGTTATCAATGATGTCAGAATCAATAGTATCATCTGAACCAACGTTTTCCTGTGCATAAGAAAATCCATCGGGAGTTATGATTCCAATCATGTAAGTTCCAGGAACCGCCTCGAAGGTGTAAGTTCCGTCAACATCTGTACTAGCATTACCAAATGAACTACCAAACTCGTCCAATAGTACCACAGTAATCTCATTAATAAGTTCTTCTGTTTCTTGTCTAAGCCCATCTCCATTTTCATCATTCCATACAAGTCCAGAGAAATCAGCCAGTCTATAAACACCGCAATCGATGCTGGTAATCACTTCATCTACACCTAAGTCAATATTTACGGTCGCAAATAAATCATCTAGTGCAATAAAATCATTGTCTATGCTAGGATCGTCTCCTACTTGATAATCTGTTAATTCATATTCTGAAGAAAATACTGCCTGTACACTGTAAGTATCAGGAGATAGCCCATTAAATGTATAAAAGCCATTTTCATCAGTGCTTGTACTTGCCACGATTCCTAAACTATTATATAAATTAACCTCACGATTAGCAAGTCGCGGCTCACTAATTCGTAGTCCATCACCATTCATGTCTTCAAATAAAAATCCTGATATTGATCCGGTGAAGACCGGTGTTTGGTCATCAAAGAAATAACCAGCATCTACATTATCGATCAGTTCGCCAGAGAGTATTAGAATGGTTTCTGTATTCCCTGAATCATCGATTACATCAGAATCTATGAAATTATTATTGGCCACATTTCCCGTAGTATACTCCAGGTCTTCCTTTAACGAAAAGGATAGATAGTAACTTCCTGGCTCAACATTGGCAAACATATAAACTCCCTCCGAATCAGAATGCACCATTTCTATCAGGTCATTGTCCAGATTAAACAAGGACACTTCTATGCTATCTATACCTGATTCACTCACATTTTGCAGACCATTACCATTCTCATCCAACCAAACATAATCTCCAATACTACCGCTTCTCCAGATTCCGGCATCGACATTATCTAGGTCTTCCCCTTCGCCTAAGCTTAATAGGACTGTGGTCATGCCATTAGTTGAGTTTTCAAAATCTGAATCTATCGCATCATTTGCACCTACATTAGCTGGAGAAAGATTATAGATATTTAATGGACTCAATCGCAAATAATAATCATCTACTGGAAGATTTTCAAAACAGTAACTTCCATCAGCTTCGCTTGATATTGAAGCAAGCAATTCATCTTCACCACTCAATAAATCTATACTTACATCGGCCATTCCAGGATCATCTAAACTAACTCCATCAGCCATTAAATCATGAAACAACATTCCACATATACTACCCAACTCAGCTGGTGGCTCAATTTCTTCTCGGTAACCAACATCCACGTTTAATCTGTTCTGTCCTGAAACTATCGTTAATACATCAGTCGTTCCCATTTCGAAGTCTACCACATCTGAATCATTGGACTCATTAGATCCCACATTTGCTTTTGCGTACCGCAATCCTTCCTTTGATGAGAAACTCAAGTAATAACTACCTGGCACAACATTGGCAAATAAGTAATGCCCTTCTACATCTGTTATATCAGCAGCCACTTGATTGTCATCGAGATCAAAAAGTTTAACTTCTATATCTGAAACAGCTGGCTCACCAGCGTTATTCTTACCATTTTCATTTTCATCAAACCAGGTCATATCACCCAGACTCGCATACCTATAATAACCTGCATCCACATTGACAATATCTTCTCCTTCACCTAGGAAAACTTCTGCCAAATTCAAGCCTGTTTGACCGATTTCAAAATCTGAGTCAATCGAATCATCAGACCCAACATTTGCGTTCGTCATGTTATATGGCTCATCCAATTTGACAGCTATAAAATACATCCCTTCCACTAGATTTGAAAAAGTATAATTTCCATTTTCATCAGTGAATAATTCCTCTAGCATAAGGCCATCAGCATTAAAAATCTCAACCATCGCTTCTGCTATTCCATTGTTTTCTAGATTTAAACCATCAGCGTTCATATCTTCAAAAACGTTACCTGAAATCGTTCCAAATACAGGAGGATTTACGATATCATCTACGATGTAACCGGCATCAATGAATAAATCATTTTCTCCAGATTTAACGTTAAAAACCGCAGTTCTTCCAGTTTCATTTGACACATCAGAATCGATAGTGTCGTCAGTGCTCACATTAGCAAATGTGTACTTTAATCCACTCTTTTCAGAAAATTCCACGTAGTAGCTACCTGGGATGACATTGGTAAATAAATACAAGCCATCCTCATTAGTCATTCTTCCTTGTAACAGATCATCCTCTGGTGAATATAGGAACACATCGATACTATCGACACCTAATTCACCAAGATCAAATAAGCCGTTCATATCCGCATCAAGCCAAGCCAAATCTCCGATAGTAGCATAACGCCAGAAACCTGCATCAACATTTGTCAAATGCTCATCCTCACCTAGTGTAATCACAGCAGTTCTAAACGCATTAGGTGCTAACTCATAATCCGAATCTACCGTATCATCAGCACCAACATTTACTGGACTGAGGTTAAAATCTTCACTGATCTTTACTTCCAAGAAATAAGCTCCTGCTGATAGATCACCAAATACATAGTTCCCATTATTATTGGTCAATGTCGACTCAATAAACTCACCTGCTTCGTCGTATAAATCAACTTCTATATTTGCTAAGCCTGTTGCATCAAAATTTAATCCGTCCGCATTAGCATCTTCAAATATGTTTCCTGCTATACTACTCAATACTGCTGGTGGATCGACAATCTCGATAGCTCTGTAACCCGCATCGACTCGATTATTTACTTCACCCGATGAAAGACTAAGCGGCTCTGTTAAACCTGAATCTGGTAAAACATCTGAATCAATCGACTCATTAATACCCACATTAGCTTTGGTAAATCTATGCTCTTCGTAAGTGCCGAAGCCAATAACATAGGTTCCTGGACGAAGATTATCAAAACGATAAAAGCCACCTTCATCAGTAATCTGAAGATCAAGTTCGTTATTCTGATCATCCAGCAGACGTACTTCAATATTCTCTATTCCAGTATCTTCCGGGTTATTCTTTCCATTTTCATTAAGATCTAACCAAGCTTGATCACCAAGCGCTGCTGGATAGTAAAAACCTGCATCAATATGACTGAGGTTCTCTCCGGGACTTAAGCTGATATCATTGGTTCTTACTATTCCATCTAATAGACTTACATCGGAATCTACATTCTCATCGCTTGCATCTTGGTAAGTTAATAGCTGATCATCTTCTAAATCAAAGACTACATAATACGTTTCAGGAACAATATCCAAAAAGGCATACATACCATTTTCGTCAGTTGAGGCACCTTGTACAAAGTTGTCATTTTGATCAAAAAGCATCACAGAAACCCCTTCAATAAGTGGATCGCTGTCTCGCAAACCGTCGGCATTTAAATCTTCAAATACAAGACCGTTCAATGATGCGCCATCCACCTCGATAGCTGACATTCCTGCATCAATACTTAGGTTTTCTTCTCCTGAATCTAGCCAAAGCATTGCCGTACTACCCATAAAACCATTAAGTGTAAGCACATCAGAATCGAAAAATTCATTATTACCTTGATCAGCCGTAGTAAATTCATAGTCTGTTTGGAGGCCGAAAGAAACATAGTATGATCCAGGTCTGATTTGATTAAAACTATACATTCCATTGTCATCAGTGCTCGTTGAAAGAACGAGTTGGTCATTTGAGTCAAAAAGCATAACTGATTGATCAGCAACACCAAGTTCATCTAAATCCTGTAAACCATTTTTATTATCATCAAACCAAACAAAATCACCTAAACTAGCAAATCTGAAAAATCCAGCATCAATATTGCTTAGGTTCTCGCCTGGAAGTACCAACAAAACATCCGTTCTGGCTATTCCATTATTTAATTGGATATCCGAATCAGTATCAGCATTACCAATCTGATATGGGCTTAACTCGTAAGTATTCTCAAAAACAACATAATAACTACCTGGATTAGCTACTGTAAATGAGTATTCTCCTAACTCATTGGTATTTACGCTTTCGATCAACTCATTACTGTCATTATATAAACTCACCTCATGGTTAATAAAAAATCCTTCATTTTCATTAACCCCATCTGCATTAAAATCTTCAAAAACCTGACCTGAAATGCTTGATAATAGTGGAGGCTCTTCTTCATATCCAGCGTCTATATTGGCTAAACTTTCTCCGCATCTTAATACAAAACTTGAGGTTACGCCCATCGAAGTTCCGATTAAAGCGATATCAGAGTCGCTGTTTAGATCCGGCAATGAGAAAATGTAGTTAGGGTGCATATCAAAGCCAATATTGTAGATGCCAGGAATAAGCTGGTTAAACTGATAAGTTCCATTTGCATTAGTAGTGCCTGAAGCGACCACATTCATAAATTCGTCCATTAGATAAACCATGACATCTGCGAGTCCTGCTTCACTATTGTTTACACCATCCATATTTGCGTCAAGCCATGCAGTACCTGATAGATTTGCAAACTCATAAAAGCCTGCATCAAACATTTGTTGACCATTCAAGTTAAATGTTGGACTTTGGAAGACTCCGTTTACTAGCATAAAATCAGAGTCTATAGCATCATTATTCCCTGCATTTTGGAGTGTTTGCATATAAAACATACCATCTAAATCTATGACTAAGTAGTAGTCATTTAAGGCGATGGCTGTTAATTCATACTCACCATTTTCATCAGTAAATGTGGCTTGGACTATGTCTCCATTTTCAGCAAAGAGATTCACTGCGACACCTGCTATTGCTGACTCGCTTGTTTGTTGAATTCCATCTACTTTACAATCTGCCCAAACATAGCCTGTAACGATTTGTGTAATGTATTTGTAACCCGCATTTACTCCGCTAATATCTTCTGACCCATCAATAATTATCGGTTCAGTTGCTCCGTTGTTAGCGGCTATGGCATCACTGTCTATGGCCTCATTATTTCCTTGATTTTCTAGCGTATATTCTAATTGGTTAGTGTCTCCAAATCTGATGATGTATTCTCCAAGAGGCACCTCTTCAAAGCTGTAAGCACCATCTACGTTTGTTGTAGTACTTGCAATAACTTGATTATTGTCATCTAATAATTCCACTAGTATATCGGCCTTTGGAGCTTCATTGGCTTGAAGTATCCCATCACAACTTTCATCTATCCAAGTGGTTCCACTTATACTTCTAGCACTATAGACTAAACCTGCATCAATGCTATAATCTTTAATGCCTGACCATAGGTTTATTAATGAACTGGTTCCTGATCCATTTTCATTAGTAACATCAGAATCAAGGGTCTCATCGCCAGCATTACTTTGAGTAAATAAAAACATATCACTGATGGCAAAGTGCAAGTAGTAATTTCCTGGTTTTAGGCCTGTAAACTCGTACCTACCGTTAGCGCTTGTGAGCTGACTTTCTTTAAAAGCTCCATTTTCATCAAACAAGGATACGGTAACTTGACCTACTCCTGACTCACCGTTGTCTTGCAATCCATTTTGGTTAAGATCTAACCAAACAAAATCTCCAATACATACTGGCATGTAATATCCTGCATCTAGATTTTCTGTTGTTTCTAAATCAATTTGTATACAATCTGTAGTTCCTGAACCACTTGCTGCGGTGACATCAGAATTGATATTTGCTGGAATTTGATTTGGCGTGGTAAATTCATAAGCGGATTCCTTTCCGAAACTCACATAATATTGGCCCACTATAACATCGCAAAATATATAGTTTCCATTAGCATCAGTCACGGTGGTGGCTATGAATGTTCCATCACAATCAAATAAATTCACTTCGATATTGGCTAAAGGATTTTCATTAGCATCTTGTAAACCATTAATATTTTCGTCATGCCATGCATAGCCTTCTACTTTTCCTGCATTCAATTTCAGCCCTGCATCAACGTCGATGATATCTTGATTAGCCTTTAGATTAATTTCTCCAGTACTGTTAAAACTAAAAGTTCCATTAACGTCTGAATCTAGTTGATCATTCCCAATATCTGCACTGGTAAATAAGTAGTTTTCTAAAGGCGAAAATTCAAGGTAATACTTAGCAGGATAAAGGTCATTAAAGAAATAGGCACCATTCGAATTGGTAGAAATACTTGCGACTAATTCGTTTTGAATGTTTTTTAGCTCAACCAATACATTTGCTAAGCCGTTTTCATCTTCATCTTGAATACCGTTCCGATTTTCATCATACCATACATAATCACCTATGCTACTCAGCTGTGTATAACCGCCATTTAGACTTTCTGTTTCATTGTTTTGGACTGTAACACAGGCCGTTGATCCTGCCCCATTGGTATTCATTATTTGAGAGTCTGATGATTCATTTTGTAAGAATACATGATCAGTTAATGATTCGAAAACCACATAATAATCTCCAATAATGAGCTCCTCAAACGAATAAAACCCCTGATTATCGGTGCTGCTTGACGACACAAAATTCCCACTGCAATCAAATACACTTACAAGCACATTTTCCAATCTCGAGTCTTCAGCATCCAATGTACCATCTGCACAGAGATCATACCAAGCAATTCCGTCGATTTCTCCTGTTTGCCATCTAAAACCAGCATCCAGACTCCGATCTATCTGTCCTGACCATACTTCGAAAGAGCCTGTAGTTATCTTAAGGCCATCCAAATAAAAATCGGAATCTGTTGTGGTTTCTCCTATATTTCTTGATGTTAATTCATATCTATCATCAGGCAAGGCTATTTCAATGCTGTAAGTAGCAGGGTATAAATCTTCGAATAAATAAAAGCCCTCAGCATCAGTAAAAACAGTATTCACTTCATTTCCGTCTGCATCAATTAAGCTAAGCTGCACATCGGCTATTCCGGATTCATTGGAATCTTGGATTCCGTCTCGGTTATCATCAAACCAGACATAATCCCCTACTTTGCTGTACTTAATTAATCCAAAATCTAGATCTTGTCTGTCCTCTGCTTCATCGACATATACAAAACCTGATCCATTGCCATATACCCCAGCAAAATCACTGTTTAAGTCTGGATTCTCTGCCTCAACAGTCATAAAATAAGGTGAGTCAAAATCTAAACTTACTCTGTAATTTCCTTTCTCTAAATCGGTGAATACATATTTTCCATTACCATCTGTGGTGGTACTTGCAATCGGTTCATTATTGTAATTAAACAAGCTTAAGGATAGATTAGCTAATCCTTCTTCTCCCTCATCTTGCAGACCATTTACGTTTTCATCATGCCACACCAAATCACCTAGACTTCCCGTACCACAAGGACCATATCTAAAATTTCGGCAACATATATCTGAAGTCAAAAATCCTGCAGAAGCTTGAACGCAAACTTCATAAATACCATATCCGGTTGTATCTCTACCAAGGTTTAGGATTCTGTCATAAGGTTGATTGTCAATGTTGTGGTAACCTGCTGGAACCGTCCATTCATAGTGAATATTCTCGCCTAAATCTTCTACAAAAAAGCTTACGCAATCATGTTCGCAAATATCATAGGCAGGTCTGTAAGTAATTAAAAAATAAGCCAAATCAATTTGTGCTTCAGACAATTCACTGCCATTATTAACTAGCTGTAATCGCACCCCAGTATTTACGTCGTTTAGTAATGCTGGGTCGACATCTAACATCCATACATCGCCATTTCCACCATATTTCCAGTTGGTATTCGTTGTCCAAGGGTCTATAGTTCCAAGCACATCATTTGCCTTGTTTTGACCTATTAAGCTTAAACTCTCATTGTACCATTGGACTGTTTTTTCAACAATTCCAGTGCTTGTTTGCGCTCCATAAATATGTAATTGGATAGACTCAATATTTGCGTAATCAGGGATAGCTGCATTTACGTTTTTTAGCCACAAAACTTGACTTTCCTCACCTGGTTCTAGGACCACAAAAGCCTGGTCACCGCCAAATGCATTCAAACCGGTTAGATTAGACCAAGCTTTCCCATCGCTAGCTATCGAGATGGGCTCAAGAGCAATCCGTCTTTGTTTTATGGGTGTACTTTCTCCTACCACTTTGATAGGCCAAATATCCTGTGCAACTAATAAGCCTGAAAAAACTAGAAAAAACCCAAATAAGCAAATAAGCTTAAATGCGCTATTTAAACGAAGTGTGTAATGCATAGTATGTTTGTAAAATCCTACAATTCAAGGTTCTACGTTCATACCATTACATCAGGTTAGCGCAAATATAACAAATAAATACCATACATATATATATTATCGTAATATATAATCAGTGATTCGAACCAGAAAAGTTAAATTATGGTAAAAGACGTGAGTAATTATTTACTAAGATATCAGTAACTTCTTTAGCATCAAATAATTTTAGATGATTTTTCAAAGCAAGAGCATCAAATTGCCATGATGAGATAAGACCCATAGCCTCTTTTAGATTGGCTGGATTTCCAGGCTCTACGTACATAGCTTGATTACCGCCAGCCTCTGGCATAGACGAGACATTTGAGGTGATTACGGGAGTATGCGTTGACAAGGATTCTATGATTGGAATCCCAAAGCCTTCGTATTGAGATGGATAAATTAGCGCTATGGCATGTCGATACAAATCTTCAAGTTGATTATTATTTATGTTTCCCATCCACTTCACCCAAGAACTAAGTTGTTTTTTTTGTACAAACATTTCTAGCTCTTTTTGATAAGCACCTCCAGTACCGACCACTTTTAACAAGCTTCTTTCATCAGGTTTTTGTAGATGCATAGCTTTTAAAATATCCACTAAACCTTTTCTTTTATTGATCGAGCTAACAAATAAGAAATAATCTCGAGATGGATTCAAAGCCGGTTTATAGGGTCTACAAGATTGATAAACCACCTCTATCGCTCTTTTAGTTTGGCCATAAAATTTTTCAATGTCACTTTTTGTATGCTTGCTTATAGCGATGACTTGATCGGCTTTACGACAAGCAAATGCTGACTTGTAGTTATACAATTGCCGATCGACAAAAGAATATTGTTTAGTAAAAACTTTAAAGATTAGATCATGAATGGTCACCACGGATTTTACACCTTTTGGCATAGCTCTCAAGGGCAATTCATTACTCAAGCCGTGATAAATATCGAGTTTCTCTTGTTTAATTGCCTTGACTAGACCAAAAGAACGCCAGGCGGGCATAGCATTAGTTGCTTCTACGATTTTAATACTTGACTGATCAAGAAACCACTGATTAAACTCGTTTGCCTTGACTTTGGGCACAAATAAAACGATCTCGAGACTAGGATAATGCTCATGGAGTTGACGAATAAGCGTTCGTGCATAATTCCCAAGACCTGTAGGATTATTAAACAAGCGTTTAGCATCGAAACCAATTTTCATAGTGGCAAATTACGCAATCAAAGGTAACAATGAAATTAAAAGAAAAAGGGCCAGCTGACACCAAACCCTTTTTCCTCATTCTTATGCCATTACCTCTTCTTGCTGAGCCACGATTCGGGCTTGAACATCTGCAGGCATTTCT
Organism: Saprospiraceae bacterium; assembly: GCA_020629035.1. GTDB lineage: Bacteria > Bacteroidota > Bacteroidia > Chitinophagales > Saprospiraceae > JAHDDO01. The sequence continues at coordinate 75,188 of JAHDEC010000007.1, forward strand.
GCATATTCAGCAAATGCACGTTTAAACTTAGCTCTACCCTGTGAAAGCGAGCGAAGTGTTGAAGAGTATTTGTACATCTCAGCAAGCGGTACTTTAGCCATAACTTTTTGATAATGACCTTCAGCTCCCATTCCGACTATCATCGCCCTTCGAGTCTGAAGATCACCCATTATTTCACCCATCACATCATCGGCACATAATATTTCTACATCGTAAATAGGCTCTAACAATTTAGGCCTAGCCTCATTAAATGCTGTTTTAAATGCGTTACCTGCAGCTAGCATAAATGCCATATCATTGGAGTCAACAGCATGCATCTTTCCATCAAAGACGCTTACTCTTATGTTCTGACAATACGATCCAGTCAATGGTCCATCTTCCATTTTCTGGAGAATACCTTTCTTTATAGCATTAATATATTTTGCATCAATCGAACCCCCGACAATACACCAGAGAAAAACCAGTTTCCCACCCCAAGGCAACTCATCTTCCATCTCTTTTCTAATGGTTAAATCAGCCGGTAAAGGCATATCCTCATAGTAGGGCTCAATTCTCATATGCACTTCAGCAAACTGACCAGACCCACCAGATTGTTTTTTATGCCGATAGTGTGTATCAGCCGAACGAGTGATCGTTTCTCGATAAGCGATCTTCGGTTTCTCGAAACCAAAATTTAGATTATTTACTTTTTCTACTCTGTACTTTATAAGATCTAAATGCAATTGACCCTGTCCATGCAATATGGTTTGCTTAAGACTTTTTGATTGTTCTACAATTAAGGTTGGATCTTCTTCAGCAATACTTTGAAGTGATTTCATTAATTTTTCCATATCTCCTTTGCCGCTTGGCTGGATGGCCGTTCGCATACGAGGTGCTGGAAATTCAATAGGCGTTATTTTTCGGTCAGTGCCTTTCACTGACAAAGTATCATTAGTATGACTTGATTTTAGTTTTACGGTTACACCAATATCTCCAGCCTTAAGGTTTTCCACTGCCTTTCTATTTTTCCCTTCTGCTACAAACATTTGATTAAATCGTTCAGCTCCACGATTACTAGCATTTACTAATTCATCTCCTGCCTTCAACTCCCCACTACAGACCTTAAAGTATGACACCATACCTACCTGAGGCTCTGATAGCGTTTTATAAATAAACAAACTGGTATTACCATCATCAAGGCTTAGTCGAGATCCATCCGCTAAAAAGGCACCTTTTCTATCGGCAGGTGTTGGTGCTACGTCATTCACAAAACCCATGATCCTTCCACTTCCTTTATTTTGGGTAGCCGAACAAATAAACACTGGGAAAAAATCACCATTCGCTAAGGCTATTCTAAGTCCCTTTGTTAATTCTTCCTCACTTAATGTCCCTTCGTCAAAAAACTTCTCCATTAATCCTTCATCATTCTCTGCAGCAATTTCCACCAGTTGATTATGAATCTCTTGCGCTTTGGCTATTTGATCTTCGGGAATAGCTACTTTTTCTGGCTTCCCACCATCTGCCCCAAATTTATACATGGTCATCCTGAGGGCATCAACGATCGTGTCAAATTCAGCGCCCTGATTTAAAGGATACTGAATAGCTACCACCTTATTTCCAAAACGACTTTGTGCTTGCTCTAAAGTATTTTGATAATTTGATTTATCATGATCAATTTGATTAATGACAAACAATGATGGTGTTTGATTTTTATGAATGTGCTCCCAAATTATTTCGGTTCCAACTTCCACACCTTGGGTGGCATTTAGCACAACCAAAGCTGTATCAGCCACTTTCAACGAAGAGACCACTTCTCCAATAAAATCATCCGAACCGGGAGTATCGATAATATTGATTTTCGAATCTTTCCAATGAGCATGCATCAACGAACTAAACAATGAATTACCTCTTTCTTTTTCAATGTTAGTAAAGTCTGAAGTGGTTGAACCATCTTCAACACTACCTCTTCGTTTAATTGCTCCAGCTTCAAAAAGCATAGTTTCGGCAAAGGTAGTTTTGCCGCTGCCCGAGTGTCCAAGCAGCACCGTATTTCTTATTTTATGACCATCCATATTGCGAGTAGTTTATTTTACAATAAGTATACAAATATTTTGCGAACTCGCGTAATTAAAGGAGATTATTTTACCAACAGAGGATAATGCGGTATTTTATATTGAAGATAATTATAATATGAGAACTATAGAAGGTATGGAGATAAAGATTTATCATCTTTCCACTGCTTGTACTTTAGTGCCATTTCTTGTAAGCTTTCTGCTACATTTCGATAGGCAAAATTGAAATGCTTAATACTTTTAGCATTTGAGTATTGCATGGATCGCTGAGCGACTAATAGACTCTGCGAATTGATGCTTTTGCTTGGCCTTAGAAATGGTATGCTCTCTACCATTTTTAGGAATTGAATTTGTTTTTTAGATACTGAGCTATTCGGCATTTTGCTTGATAACTCCTTCGTCAGTATGGACAATATCGTCTTATAACTTAGATTTTCGGCACTGCATATATATTTCCCTGATGCTAGGTCATTTTCTAATGATTGCCGAACCATTTTAGCCACATCTCTCACGTCCACAAATCCATTTGACCCTATTGGATATTTGCTTATTCCTTTATCCACTTGTTGCAGTAGATGTGGTGTTCCTTTACTAAAGTCCCCAGTCCCGATTATCTGAGAAGGACAAATAATGACGGCATTAAGTCCTTCACTTATTGCTCGCCAAACCTCAAGTTCACCTAAATACTTGGTCTCTGCATAATGCGAATTGTACTTGGATGCTTCCCAGTCCATAGCCTCATCTAGCAGCTTGTTTTCGAAAGCTTTTCCTAAGGCAGCTGTCGAACTAATATGGACCACTTTCTTTACGTTATTTGATAAGGCAAGATCCATAAGCTGACCGGTGAACACAACATTTGTCTGGTACAAATCGTCTTTATGGTTTGTGAAATTTATGTTTGCTGCCGCATGGATTAGCATATCAGCAGAGGCTAGCGCAGCATCTACTGGATGTATATTTTCTAAGTCACCTTCTATAAATTTTATTCGTGATTTAAATTGATCTAAATGGCTTAAGGAAGCAGAAGACCTATGGAGCACTAAAAGATCGTGATCCGTCTGGTTCACTAACTCTTGTATAATGTAATATCCTAAAAAACCCGTACCTCCAGTAATGAATATTTTCATATGGCCCAATGTTGTGGAATCAATCAATTGCTGGCTTGTGAAAAGCACCGTACAAGGCGCCACCTATCGAATCTCGACTAGCACCGGTTACCTTAGCCAACAGATTTTCGTGATTATTTAATCGATAATAAGCCAGCAATGCCATCAAAATCGATTCTTTAAATTCAACAATGTCATCTGAGGGCAGCACTAATTCCATTTGTAGTTTGGCTAATTGATTATCTAACAAATTTTTAAAGAAAGTGTTTCTGATTCCTCCTCCAGTCGCCAATACTTTTGTCTTTATGGTTTTTGCATCTGAAAGTTCATGAGCAATACGTTTCGCTAAAAAGTGAGCAAAGGTGTGTAAAGCATCTTTGGGAGTTATTTTAGTGTTTACCATCTTAGGTATAAATGATTCCTTAATGTAGGAATTATCTAATGATTTGGGAGCTGATTGACTAAAATATGGATCGCCACCAAGCATATTATAAAGATCTTGATCTAACACACCTTCTGCAGCCCAGCTTCCGTCCTTATCATAGGATGATCCAAGTTGTTTTGCAAAAAAATCAAAGACCTGATTACAAGGCGCAATGTCATATCCAGTAATCTCATCGTTTTTTCGGCAGCTAACATTTGCAATGCCTCCCAAATTCAGAAACAGGTCATAATCCCGAAATAGAACCAAGTCTGCAAGCGGTGCCATGGGTGTACCTTCTCCTCCCAGTGCAATATCTTGCTGTCGAAAATCAGCAATAACCGGTATCCCGGTTAGGGCGTATAAACTTGCTCCACTTCCCATTTGAAAAGTAAAACCTTGATCTGGAAGATGAGTCACTGTATGACCATGCAAAGCAATGGCATCTATCTTAACTTTGGTTTCCAATTTATTTACCGCATTAGCAATCCACTTAGTGAAGCCCACTTGCTTTGTAAGTACTGAAGTTAAGCTGTCTGATGGATTAAGCTCTACTAATTCTAAAACCTGATTATTATAGGGTATGGACCAATGTTGGATTACTTCCCAATGCAAGTTATCCAGGCCACTAAATCCGCAGAGCGAAAGATCCATTCCGTCTTTCGAACTTCCAGTCATAATACCTAGCAAATACATCATATGTCGAAGATATTAGAATTCTTGTAGTACTGAGCTAGAATTCTATGCTTTAAAAGCATGAATTAGAAGAAAAGGCACTGAATAAAAAACTAAAACTTGGCCTCTTTGTTAAACTCATAGTATATTTGGAAACTCAAACCACAATTATAGTTTCCGTGGTTTATAAAATAATGTAGCATCAATCAGAAATTAATAGATACAAGCCTTTCTTTATTCCTAAAATTTGGAATTCGAAGTATCAGCATGGATGATATTGCCAAGCATTTAGGCGTATCCAAAAAAACCCTATATCAAGAAGTAGACTCTAAAGAAAGCCTTATCCGAGCGGTTATCGAAAGTTTTATCAAAGAAGAAAAATCTTTTGTTTCTAATATCTTCAAAAATTCGGAAAATGCGGTAGACGAAATCTTCCAGATGAGTGCCTACTTGATAGAGTTTTTAAAGCAAGTTAAACCTTCTACACAATACGAACTGCGTAAATATTATCCAAAATTGGCCGAACTGATTGATGTAGGTCACATGGAATATATCCGAGGTGTAATGGAGCACAATCTCCGAAGAGGCATCCGAGAAAAACTATATCGGTCCGATTTAAATTCGACTTTAATTATTTCTTTTTACATGAACAATACTCGATGGTTATCTGAGCAAACAGAACATGCTCCTGTCGATGTATATCGAGCATATATTAATTATCATTTGTTAGGCATTATGAATGAGCAAGGACTAGCTATTTATAAAGCCTATGTTAAAAAACTTGAACATGCATAAACATTTTATGTGGATAGCCATGGTTTGGCTAATAAGTTTAACGGCGAGCAGTCAGACGAGCTATACGTTGCAAGAAGCACTAGATAGAGCTGCTAGTAATAACGCAGCCATAGATGAACATAACATCGAACTGGCTAAGGCAGAAAATCAGATAAAGGAAATCAGAGCTTCTGGATTACCTCAGGTAAATGGTGGCATTTCCTATAATCACTATATTGCTGCTCCTGTAAATCCAGTAGAAGATTTTATTACACCATCTATTTTTGGCGTGCTAGAAGGTACTGGTCTATTGCCAATGGGAACTTATACTGGTCCCCCAGAAACCTTCGAATTTTCATTTGTACCTAAAAATGTTTTAGCTGGTGAAATTAATGCTCGATGGTTAGTTTTTGATGGATCATATTTAGTGGCTGTAGAGGCAAGTAAATTGTACCGCGAGTTTGTAGCTTCTGGTTTAGAGTCGAAAATCCAAACCGTAAAAGCGAATGTCATAAAGTCCTACTTAAACGTAATGTTAGCCCAGATTAACAAGGTGACTTTGGAAAACAACATTGGTACACTAGAGCAATCCTTAACAGAGTCTCGAGCGATTTATGCAGAAGGATTTATCGAGCAATTAGATGTAAAAAGATTAGAATTATCGCTGAGTAATCTACAGTCCGAATTATTAAAAGTCGAAGAGCTTATTAGTCTTTCGAAAAACTTACTTAAGTTTTATATCCGACATCCTATGGAAGAAGATATAGTGGTGAGTGACGATTTAAATACGCTAGTAGATCAGCTAAAGACAGAAACAGATATCACGCTATTAGAATTAGATGTAACCACTCGTCCTGAATGGAAAGAAATCGGTTACGGAAGGGATTTACAGATGATGGATGTAAAACGTATTAAAAGACAATACTACCCTAATTTGAGTGCTTTTGCATCGTTTCAAGAATCTTTGCAGCGAAATAATCTCTTTGATAATGATCAAACAGGCTGGCTTCCGACGGCAATAGTGGGTTTAAGTGCTAACATTCCCATCTATGATGGCGGCATGAAAAAATCACAACTTGCCACTGCACAACTTGAACTAGACAAAATAGATTTAGATCGTCAAAATTTTGCAGATCAATTAAACTTGCAATTTATGAATGCTAAATCGCAATTTATAAATGCAAAATATAGCCTAAGTGCCGCTGAGGAAAACTTGGCACTGAACGAGGAAATTCTGCAAACTACCCAGATAAAATATAAAGAAGGTGTAGGATCTAGTTTAGAAGTAACTCAAGCCGAGTCTTCTTTATACCAGGCACAATCTGCCTACATGAATGCTATTTACAATCTAGTGAATGCAAAAGCTGATCTAGATATCATCACAGGAACCCTTTAAAAACTATCAAAACAAGTATAATGAAACATCTATTAATCATATTTACGAGCCTCGCACTTATCGTTTCATGCAGCCCTGGAACTGATACAAAAAACACCATGCCAGAAGACCTAGCTGGATTGAAAAAATTATTGACTGAACAGAAAAGTGAAGCAAAGGCTTTAGCGACAAGCATGGAAGAAATTCAAGCAAAAATCGATAAACTACAACCACCATCAGCCAAGGAAAAGGTTATTGTAGTTACTGAAAAAATAGCTAAAGAATCCATTGATTTAATTGCTCAAGTTCAAGGCGCTGTGCTATCCGACAACTTTGCAATGGCTAGCAGTGAAATGGGTGGAAGGCTACTAACTATGACTGTCCAAGAGGGAGACTATGTAAAAGCTGGACAAACCATTGGAAGCGTGGATTTTGAAAGTTTTGAAAAGCAAAAAGCTGAACTGCAAACGGGGCTTAGTCTAGCTACTGATGTTTTCGAGAGACAATCCAGATTGTGGAAGCAGAACATTGGGTCTGAAATTCAATACTTAGAAGCAAAAAACAACAAAGAACGATTAGAGAAATCCCTAGAAACCCTGCAATCTCAGATCACTAAAAAATACATCAAAGCACCTATATCTGGTGTGGTAGATCAGAAATTCTTGTCACAAGGTGAAATGGCAGGTCCTGGGACTCCGGTGGTCAAAATATTAAATACTTCAGCCCTGAAAGTGGCTGTTGATATTCCAGAAAAATACATTTCTTCTGTAAAGCGTGGACAAACAGTAACGGTACGATACCCAGCATTGGACCAAGAAATGAAAAAGACCATTTCAATGGTGGGAAGAACCATCGACCCATCAAATAGGACCTTTAAGATCGAAGTGAAAACCGGCAGTCAAGGTGGTTTAATCAAGCCATTCTTATTAGCAGAGGTTGATTTCGTTGCCGAACAATTAAAGGACATCATTGCTATTAGTCCAGAGCTCATCCAAGAGGAGGTAAGCGGTAAGAAGTTCGTATTTATCAATCAAGATGGAGTGGCTATCAAACGCTACGTAGAAGCTGGACAATCAAACGATGATAAAGTGGTTATCGAATCAGGTTTAGAAGAGAATGATGAGATCATTACTGAAGGCGCTTTCTTTGTAAAAGAAGGTGAACTTTTAGAAACTAAATCAACTGAAATATAAGCATCAGCTATGAAGAATATAATTGATAATTTAAGAGAGTTTAAACTTACTTCATTAGCTGTAGACAATGCAACTTCGGTCTTTATGATTGCATTTATGATCTTGCTTTTTGGAATACGCTCTTATAATGATATGCCTAAGGAACAATTTCCTGAAGCTTCATTACCTACGGTTTATATAAATACGCCATACTTTGGAAACTCGGCAGAAGAAATCGAAAACTATGTTTCTAGACCCCTAGAAAAGGAGATCGAAAATCAGACAGGCATCAAGTATGTAAAATCAACATCTGTCCAAGATTTCTCAGTAATTATTGCAGAATTTGATGCTGATATAGATATGACCTTAGCAGTTAATCGAGTGAAAGATGCTGTGGATTTAGCCAAAAGTGAGCTTCCTGAAGATTTATCTAGTGAACCAGCCGTCCTCGAGGTAAATATGAGTGACATCCCTATTGTAACCATAAACATATCAGGTGACTATAGCAACGATGAATTAAAGCTATTTGGAGAATATATTAAAGACCGAGTAGAGCTGATCAAGGAGGTCTCAGAAGTAGATATGAAGGGTGATCGTGAGCGAGAAGTAAGGATCGATGTAGACATGGTTAAAATGCAGGCGGTCAAGGTTTCTTTTAGTGATATTGAGAATGCCTTTAGGACCGAAAATTTGACAATGTCAGGTGGGGAAATGCTGAACAATCAGTTTAAACGTTCGGTACGAATTATAGGCCAGTTTGGTGATGTAGAAGAGATGGAAAAAATGATTGTCAAGTCTGAGAATCAGCGTCCAATCTACTTGAGGGATATCGCCGATGTGAGTTTTAATTATGAAGAGCGATCAAGTATCGCACGTTCAGATCAATATCCAGTGATTTCCTTAGATATCATTAAGCGTAGAGGAGAAAACTTGATTAATGCTGCCGATGGCATCAAAAAAGTAATCGAGGAAGCGAAACCAAATCTTCCGCCAGATTTAAAAATTTCTTTGTTCAATGACCAATCGGTTTACACAAAAAATGAAGTAGACAATTTATTAAACTCCATTATTTCAGGAGTTATTTTGGTGGTACTTGTATTGCTTTTCTTTTTAGGTTTAAGAAATGCCATGTTTGTGGGTATTGCTATACCATTATCCATGTTGACAGGTATCTTAATCTTGCATGTTACTGGTACAACGATGAATATCGTGGTGTTATTTGCCTTGATTCTAGCGCTTGGTTTATTAGTTGATAATGCTATTGTAGTGGTGGAAAACATCTATCGTTATATGCAAAATGGCTATAACAATATAGAGGCTGCCAAATATGGTACTGGAGAAGTGGCCCTGCCTATTATCGCATCGACAGCCACTACCCTAGCCGCTTTCTTACCGCTTGCCTTCTGGCCTGGATTAATGGGTGAGTTTTTGTTTTATTTGCCAGCCACCTTAATCATAGTACTCTGTTCTTCGCTCTTTGTCGCATTGGTGATTAATCCTGTGTTGACTTCTGCATTGATGAAAGTCGACCAACGAACTGATGATAAGGCTGCAAGAAATAAGAAGCGCAGAAATATATTGATTGGTTCAGTTATTATGTTGATGGGAGCCATCTTATTCCATTTTGCTGATGTCCTATGGGTGCGAAATTTATTAGGTATAGCACTTATCGTGAGCCTAGTTAATTTCTTTTTACTTCGTCCAGCTTCATTCTATTTTCAAGAAAGAATATTACCTGTTCTAGAAAAGCTATATGATAAATTTATTCGATTTGTTCTTGGCGGATTTAAGCCAATATTGACACTCTTTGGGACCTTTTTACTCTTAATTGGTTCACTTATTTTGCTCGGTTTAAATATGCCTAAGGTGGAGTTTTTCCCTATTGCGGATCCACTCTACGTTAATGTTTTTATCGAGTTACCTATGGGTAAAGATATTGAAGCTACCAATGAATTTGTAAAAGATATCGAGGATCGAGTAATCGAAACCTTAGAACCCAATATGGATATTGTTGAGGCGGTATTAACTCAGATTGGTGAAAACACCTCTGATCCTAATTCTCCTCCTGAACCGGGTGTGACACCTAACAAAGCAAGGATAACCATCTCCTTTGTAGAAACTAAAGAGCGTGGTGAAAAGTCTTCGAGAACAATAATGGAGGAAGTTCGTGCAGCCGTTTCTGGTTATGCAGGAGTACAAATCTTTGTAGACCAAAATGCGAGTGGACCTCCGGTAGGAAAACCAATTACCATTGAACTCAGAGGTGATGACGTCGATTCCCTTGTCGTGGTTTCTGATCGGATGATTAAATACATAAACGATCAATCCATTCCGGGGATTGAGGAATTAAAACCAGATGTGAGATTAGGAAAGCCTGAGCTTATCGTCAATGTGGATAGAGAATCAGCTCGACGTTACGAAATCTCAACTTACAGTATTGCGGATGCTATACGTACATCTATTTTTGGGAAAGAAGTATCTAAGTTTAAGCAAGGAGAAGAGGAATATCCAATTATGGTGCGCTTGAGTGAGCAATATAAAAACAACATCTCATCCATCTTAGATCAGAAAGTTACGTTTAGGAACCCAGCCAATGGACAACTTACCCAAGTACCTATTTCTGCGGTGTCTGATGTTCAGTATTCAAGTACCTATAGCTCCATCAAACGAAAGGATGGAAAAAGACTAATAACCATAGCATCTAATGTTTTAGAAGGCTACAACCCTAATGAAATAGTAGCCGAAATTAAAGCCTCCCTAGAGAGTTTTGATTTTGCTGATGGAATGTCTTTTGAATTTGCAGGAGAACAACAGCAACAAGCAGAAGATATGGCTTTCTTAATGAATGCATTTTTCATAGCCATCTTTGCCATTTTCATCATTTTGGTTGCTCAATTTAATAGTTTGTTGAGTCCATTTATCATCGTTCTATCCATCCTGTTTAGTACCATTGGTGTATTCTTAGGGTACGCGTTTACAGGACGAACAATTACCGTGATCTTTACGGGTGTAGGTATTATATCCCTGGCCGGTATTGTGGTAAATAATGCGATCGTTTTAATTGATTACATCAATTTATTAATTCGTAGAAAGCTTAAAAAGCTTGGATTAGATTCGGCAGAAGATCTGAGTTTTTCAGATATAAAAGAGTGCATTATTGAAGGAGGAGCTACGAGGCTTAGACCCGTGTTATTAACAGCCATTACAACTATCCTAGGGCTGGTGCCTTTGGCAGTTGGGTTTAACTTCAATTTCTTTACTTTGATAACTGAGTTGGATCCTAAGATATTTATCGGCGGTGATAATACTGCCATGTGGGGTCCAATGTCATGGACAGTGATTTATGGATTATCATTTGCTACATTTTTAACCCTTGTGGTTATACCAGTGATGTACTGGTTAGCGTTTAGAATGAAGTTTGGCGTGACTAAAATATTCAAAAAGAAATGAAAGATTTAAAGGATTTACGAGTACAATATAGTAAGGGAAGCTTAGATCGATCTGAGCTTCCTGAAAATCCTTTTGATTTGTTTAATAGTTGGCTCAATGCTGCTCGTCTTTCGGACGTAGTGGAACCCAATGCTATGACCTTATCGACCTCAGCAGGTGATATTCCATCTGCTAGAACGGTACTCATAAAAGAGTTAACTGATACAGGCATCGTCTTTTACACGAATTACGAGAGTCAAAAAGCTCAAGATATTGACATTAACCCTGTTGTAGCTCTCAACTTTTTATGGAAGGAAATGGAACGTCAGGTACGGCTTCGGGGTACAGCAGAAAAGATTAGTGCCGAACGGTCCTTAGCGTATTTCCAATCTCGTCCTCGTGATAGTCAAATCTCTGCTTGGACTTCACCTCAGAGTCAAATGGTAATGAATAAAGACTATTTGATGGAATTGCGTGATAAAGTAGAAATGCGCTTTGCTGATGAAGAACACCTACCCTTGCCTCCTGATTGGGGAGGAATCGAAATAAAGTTGCACTACTTTGAATTTTGGCAGGGACGACCTAATAGATTTCATGATCGATTTGTCTATGAATTAATCGAAGATACATGGCAAATCCAACGTTTAGCGCCCTAGCATGATAAAGCAATACATTACTAAGCTAAGCGCTCGATCAAGAGGTTTTCACATCATTACTCAAGATGTATTGCGAACCATCAATAATGGGTTGCCTGAACAAGGAATTCTTCATGTTTTCATCCAGCATACTTCCGCTGGTTTATGTATTAATGAAAACGCAGATCCCGACGTATTACATGATTTTGAGTTGTTTTTTAATCGGCTTGCCCCCGAACATTTAGCTGGAATGAAGCATACTATAGAAGGTCTCGATGATATGCCTGCTCATATAAAAGCGGCATTGGTTGGTCACTCAATACAAGTCCCTATTGTGAATGGGCGATTAGCACTTGGCACTTGGCAAGGCATTTATTTGTGTGAGTTTAGAAATCATGCGGCTGGTCGGAATCTGGTAGTTAGTGTTTGGACTTAGCATAGTAAGCATTTAAAAAAATCATGGAGCGAAGAAATTTTATTAGGGGATCTGCTATGGCTTGGCCCAATTGTATTCAGGACCCTTTCTTATGCTATGAAAATTGATTCTAGATGAGCGAGGGCTATTTTAAAGCCATGCTAATCTTTTATCAACAGTATTGAATCTATTAACTTAATCAACAAAAGCCATTTTATGGCTAATAGTTTAGGAAATAAAACCTACAGAATTCCTACTTTAACCAGGTAATTACACAGATCATTTAACTTTTCGTCTGCACTTGGCCAATTGTCTTTCGAGTCTTTTTTAAACTGTTTATCATAAATAGATCTTGCTTTAGGTTGGTAAAGATCTGAGCCAGTGATGATATTACCCTTTTGCTTTTGCTGAAACAGATTTATAATAGCAACTTGCTGACCATTTGCATTAAATACGTAGTAATTATGGCTGTATGAGCCTTTTTCGTTTACTTTAACTTTCCCAATCTCAACTCCACCGTCCTTAACCCTTCCATCACTATATCTTACTTTCCCAGGTTTTCTCTTCATTAAAGCTCCATAATTCTCCTTCATCATGGCATAATTTGCTAGCCTTAGGCTATCCATTTTTGCCATCTCTATTTTATCTGCTTCTATGGGTGTTAGGTCTTGTTTTGAAACAAATGTCTCAAATGCTTCATCCGTAAAAACACCATCTTCAAAGAAGCCAAACTCAATTAACTCCCGAGTAAAATACTTCCGATAATTCAATGCATCAGATCTAGTTATATCTTTCGATTTTTCCTAATTGATGAGCCGTAAAAAGCATCGCTCTGAAGGCAACTCTTTTTTCAGTTTCATTAGGTAATTGCACATAATAAAAAGAGGTATCTGTAAACGAAATAATTTTTTCTCCATCTAAGGATTCTAGAAAGAAATGACCATTTAAATTAAACATCGCCCCTTGTGGTCCAACAGGGTTCCCTTGAGTTTTCGTAAAGTTATAGGCGGGCTCTTTATCAATTAAAATTTGATTCTTTTTAAATTTTATTTCTTGACCAGTAACACTGAGCGCTAACAAAAGAAAAATAATAGTAAATAGATTACTCATATTTTGATTTTTAAATAACGATTGTACAAATGGCAGTTATGCATCCACCACTAAACGACATGGCTTTAAAGTAATAGAAACGGGAATCCAAGATTCCTTACATTTTCTTAAATGGCTTAATTAATGACTTATTATTGGCCAAGAAAAGACGTGCAAAATAACTGCCTCTTCCAAGAGAAGATACATCTAATGCATCAGTCATACCCATGTTTTCTTGATGGACCGCTACCCCTCTAGCATCATAAATAATCACTTTTTCGATGAACTCTGTTTCGTGCTGAATGGTCAGCAAATTACTGGTCGGATTTGGGTATAGTTTTACGGTTTCGTCAGCAAGCTCTATCTTATCAATAGAAGAAGGAAGTCTGGTAAATATCTGATCCACTTCCTCTTGCGTAATCGCTCGATTATACACTAATAGCTCATCCATCGATCCAAAATAAAAGGCAGCAGCCTGATCACCTTGTCGAGCAATAAACATAGGTTGAACTGATGTGCTGAGCGGTGCATCATATACATAACTGGATTCTAGTTCTCCATTTATGTATAGTCTCCCTTCAGAGCCATCATAGGTTCCTACAATATGTATCCATTCATCTAAGGCAAAAATGGTCGAACTATTTAAGGTCGGAAGCATAATATCCATATTCAAATTAAATCTAATCGTTGTGTTGGCTGGATTAATTCCTAAAAAGTAGCCACCGTTATTAAATCCTGCCCAGTTATTAACGAGCCCAAACCATTCGGGTGGTATACTATCCGGTTTACACCATACTGAAATACTGAAAGCACTGTCATCACCCGCAAAGTTATGCATAGAGGTATCAAGGGAAGCTATCCAGGTATCCCTAAATACAATGGATTCTATAAAGTTATCAAAGCGGTCATCACCTCGAAGTAGCGCCATATCGAAATCGTCCAAATGATTTTCGTTACCACTGCTGTCGTCAACACCCGCATTAAAAAAGGTGTAATAACCCACTAGATTATCCATCGGAATTTGCGCTTTTAGCTCAGCGACAAGCAACATGGAAAGAAAGCAATAAAGGAAAGAGATTTGGTAAAGCCTCATAGTTGGTGATTTAATTTTTCAATGTCTTCAACTAAAAATAAACATCTGGGACTGAAATAAACCCAAGTAGTGCTTTATTTTTTGAGCCTATGCATGAAAAAAGGCGAAACAGTGATTACCATTTCGCCTTTTGCTTTTTATGAATTATTTATATCTTTTATTGAATCTTCGTCAATTTGCTAATTTTTACTTGATTTCCTGAAGTAACTTTTAGCAAATACTGTCCAGGGGCTAAGTGCTCGATATCTAACATTTGTTCGGCATTTAGGCTGAAATCCATTCTCACTTGTTTAAGTTGGATTCCCGAGATCGAATAAATACTAATTTGCACTTTAGGATCAGGATACGAACTAACATCCAGCATTATTTGATTCAAAGCCGGATTAGGACTAAAGTTTACAATTAACTCTTCCACCGGTGTTCCGCCTGCTGTTGGCTCCGGTTCCGATATTGAACCACAATCATCACCTGTCAACCTAGTTAAAGTAATAAAGTCTTTAGATAGAGCCATACAGCCTGATACTAAATCAAGATCGTGAATACTTGCTCCTGCATTTATATTTAACTCACCTATATAGGCTAATCCCCAAATCTTACAAATACCAGCTGGCGCACCTTCTATTTCCAGTACATCACCATTAACATCACCAATAATTATATCATCTCCTGTAGTTACCACAAAAACATAATCACTTGAGACATTAGTCGTATTAAAATGAGTCAAATCGCTAATACCATCATCAGAACAAACTGTTAATGCTTGCGAACCATCATCTAGGAAAACGCTTCCTCCTGACATCTTATTAGAACAAGAAGAAACCAGTTCTAAATCATCAATATCCCAAGCTGTGGCCTGTGCTAACTCTCCGATTAGACAGTAAGACAATAACTCAAATTCAAAATCTGTTACCTCATCTACACTAAAGGCCGGATTAGCACTAAAATCAAAGCTTTGTAATGTGTAATCAAAGTTTGTCGGAATATCGACTTCCTTATAAATTTCAACACCATTGGCCAATATCCTGATACCATATAAAGTAGGATAATTGTTATTTCCCGAAGATCCATCTAACCACTCAAATTCCTCTGGAGCTCTTTCGAAAAACGTTAGTTCTGATAAATTAGCAATACCACTCACCCCTGGAGTTAATCTTAAGGTAAATCGAACGGCGTAATCACTATCATTTTCAAAACTGCAACTATTCAATGAAGAAACACATACAGCTGGAGTCATCTGGACACCTGGAGTACATGAATGTTTAAATTGAGTAGGCTCATTTCTATAAATAAATCCACTGGTCAATTCCATAGTGGCGCAATCTTCAGCATTCGAAATTTCTGGTACAAACTCAGAATAATCGCAATTCGATAAATCCACATTAAGGGCTTGACAGTCATTGAAATTAAAGTAAGTATATGATTCGCCGTTGCCTTCTGCTTCTATTCTATCTACTGTAATAGCATTGGACAAATCATAACAGCCTTCTAAATTAAATAAAGAACCTCCTACGTTTAAACCAGCTAAATCACCATAACTAATATGAATAATTAAACATGTGCCTGGCCCTGCACCTTCGAAATCAAATGGAGGCCCTAGCGGTAAATCTAATATATTACCATCATCATCTAAAATCATCCAGCCCATATTAGGACCATATGGATCAGCTAAGTTTACATTAAATAAATCAGGTATACAGTCTCCAGCGCAAATCGTGATTTCGTCATCTCCATTATCTAAACTTAAGACACCACCATCTGGAGCCAAAACGTCAATATTAATTGGATTAGAAAATTCATGACAACCTTCTAGTTCAAACACATTTGCTCCTAGACTGAGGCCTTCTAAGCCATCTATATAACTAATATTCCAGATTTGATAAACTGGATCATCGCCAAAATCCGCAGCATTAACCGCTGTTTCGTTTGTTAATAATACAATGTCTCCGTCCGAGTTGGTTACCACATACATAAATCCATCACCTTTTACTCCTTCACGATTAAGCGTGATAAAGGTTGGATTTCCATTTTGGCAAACAAAGGTCTCGTTGGGTGTAGATATTTCACCGCCGTTTACACACTTTCGTTCTAAGTTTAGTGGGTTAGATATATCAAAGCATCCAGAAATATCACTGATTTCTCCACCGACTTCTAAACCGTCTAAATCCGAATAACTTACATTCCAAACATCAAAACTTGTTCCTGAACCAGTGGCTGGAATATGCAATGGTAAATCTTCAAAAACGGCAATAATCTCACCAGTAACATCTGTAATTATGTACTGATTATCACCTTTTGCGCCCTCAAGATCTACATCAAAAGTTGCCATTTCACTTGTTTCGCAAACGATCATATCGTCGCCAAGAATGGTACCTCCATCTACACAATTTCTGATAATAGAAATCGGATTCGATAAATCAAAGCAACCCACTAAGTCCGAGGCTAAACCGCCGACTTCTAAACCTGCTAACATTCCATCATAACTAATATGCCATACAAAACATTCGCCATCTCCAGCTCCACTAAAATCGAATGGTGGCGCTAATGGTAAAGCTAAAATAGTCCCGTCTGCATCTGTAATTATCCATGAAGACTCAGCACCTACTTGACCGCTAACTTCAAAATCTACTTCATCATTTTCATCCTCATCACCTAAACATAAAACAGTAGGTCCATCAGTGGTGATTTCTCCACCATCTAAATCTATTATAGTTATAATTACTCCATTCGAGAGATCAAAGCAACCTGTAGCGTCTTCTACTCTACTACCCACTGATAAACCAGTTAGGTTATCAACATAACTTAGAATCCAGACAGTGTACTGTGTATCATCAACTGGAATGGTAAATGGACTAGATCCTGGTAAATCTACAATCACACCTTCACTATCAGTAATCACCCACTGAGTGGCTTCACCTTTATTATTACTTACATTAAAAGAATACAAATTATCTGCGTCATCAGCACAAAGACTTAGTGGATCACTAGTGCCCAATAGTCCTCCATCAACACAATTTCGTATGACCGTTATGGGATTGGATAAATCTATGCAACCTCCTAGGTTATTAGCATTTTCTCCTATGACTAAGCCAAGCACTTCACCATTATAGCTAAGATGCCAAATTAAACACGTTCCGTTGCCGGCATTTTCAAAATCAAAAGTAGCACTGGATGAAATGGCTAGGATTATTCCTGCTTCGTCGGTTACTAACCACTGACTTGACTCTCCAACTTCCCCAGCTAAATCCACATTAACAGTAGTATTAGCATTGATCCCTCCGAGACATAAGGAAGTCTCATCATTCGTACTGATTTCACCTCCATCAGCAGGTTGAACCGTCACTTCTAATGAATTAGAAATAGCGAAACATCCGGTTAAATTGTCCAATGTTGCTCCCATTTCTAAGCCTCCTAAACCTTGAATATAACTCACATTAACAATGGTATAAACCGTCTCGCTTGTAGCATTTGGAACGTCAATACTATTGGTATTTGATGTAGCTAGGATGACGCCTGTTGGACTTAAAAGCAACCAAGTATTATCGTCTCCTTTCTCATTCGCAATTTGTAGATTGACCATCATAGGTTGGTCTCTATCACAGAATTCCAAGGGTGTATTAGTAGATATTTCTCCTGGAGCTACACACAATCTTTCCACTTCTACTGGATTAGATAAAGCATAACATCCCATAATATCTGAAGCATTATTTCCTAACTCAAGATTTGATAAGGCTCCCTCATGACTTACATGCCAAATCAAGCAAGTACCAGGTCCAGCATCACTAAAGTCAATGGCTGATGTTGGAGGTAGGCCCAGAATAGTACCGTTTAAATCCGTAACTAGCCATACAGCATCTGTGCCTTCATTACCCGTAATCGTGGCATTCACAATGGCTTGATTGCCATCAGCTATACATACTTGAGATAGATCCGTTGTTAGTTCACCACCAACTACCACCTCTTTATCGATTATAACTTCATTAGACAACTCAAAACAACCAGATAGATCGTCAATAGTTGAGCCAATAGTTAAGCCTTCAATTTCACTATACGCAACATGGAAGATTACACACTCCTCAACATCTCCCACTAAACTAAAGGGTGATGAGGAAGGCAAATCCAAAATTACTCCATTTATATCTGTGACTATCCACTGTCCATTGGTTCCTGTATAATTACTGAGACTGAAATCAACTAATTCGGAAGAACCATCTACTGAACAAATACTGGACTGGTTAGTCGAAATGGTAGCAGCTACAACACCTTCTCTAATAATCTCTATCGGATTTGACAATGAGTAACACCCCGAGAAATCATCAATATCCTCTCCTACTGCTCCGCCTTCAAAATCATCTTCGTATGAAACATTATAGATAAAACAAGATCCCATTCCTGCTCCTTCAAAGTTAAATGGTGGTGTTCCATCAAACACCAAAATATTGCCAGTTTCATCAGCAATTATCCAAGCACTGTTAGCACCTAAATTAAATAGGACGTTTACATCCACTAGATCATCCAAACCATCCGTTACACAAACCGTTTGGGGATCATTCGTACTAATTTCGCCACCAGCAACCTCTGTCCGATTTATAGTAATTGGATTTGATAAAGCATGGCAGCCACTTAGGGACTCTATATTATTACCGAAGTCTGCTCCTTCTAATTCACCAAACCAAGATACATTCCAAATTAAACAAATACCCACACCCGCTCCTTCAAAATTGAAGGGCATCTGAGCATCAAAAACTAAAATATTTCCTATTAAATCCGTGATAATGTAGGCAGATTGATCGCCATTATTTCCCATGGAGCTTACATTGACCAAATCACTAAGCCCATCACCTACACAAAGATCAGTCGGGTCTTCCGTGCTAATTTCACCTCCAAGAATTTCTGTTCTATAAACAAATATTGGATTAGAGATATCCAGGCATCCTTCTAAATCATGAACACTATTTCCGACCACAATTCCATCGAAAATAGACGAGTAACGGATATGATAAATTAAGCAAGTACCTGCTCCAGCTCCTTCAAAATTAAAGGGAGGCTGAGACGGATTTGCTAGGATTATTCCTGACTCATCAGTAATCACCCAAGTACTAAAATCACCAAAATCACCGCTGACACTGACATCTACAAAATCATCTTCACCATCTCCAATACACAGGTCTACTGAATCATCGGTAGTAATTTCTCCAGCATCAGCAAGACAAAAATCACAGCAAGATAAAACGCTAATATTATCGATATCCCATGCGGTAGCTTTACCCCAATTTTCAGCCACACAATATGGCAATAACTCTACATTAAAGGTGGTGACCTCAGTCACATTAAACGCAGCAATATTGGAAAAATCAAAACATTCTAAATTCCAATCTCTCTCAGTTGTAATATCTGACTGAGCAAAAACTTCTTCTCCATCAACTAGAATTCGGATTCCATATTTGGTAGGATAATTATTATCATCTATACCACCGTTGATCCATTCGAATTGCTCTGGAGATTTTTCATAAAAGGTTAAGCCGCTAAATGATGCAACTTGATCATTTTCTGGACTTACTTTAATATCAAATTTTAGAGTTTTACTATGGCCTGGTATGTAATCGCAGGTTTCTGCAGAACTAATACACATGGCGACTGATCCATCTTCCACACCCGGTGTGCATGAATGCCTATTAAGTAGCGGACTATTTCTGTATAGGTGTTCGCCTACTACCTCAAAGTTAGCACAATCCGATCCCATAGGATAACTAGCGGATAAATCAGAGTAATCATAATCGCTGACTCCTGGTACCGATTCACATTGTTCCATACTGAAGTATGCTACTATTAATGAATCAGGACAAATAGGTCCAGCAGTTATCATTTCTTCACTTGTGTGGCTAAAAAGTACACTGGTGTATACCATAGCCAAAGCCATTGTAAAAATTCGTTTCATCCTTTAAAATTTTGTCATTTAATACAAGTCATATTAAATGCCGTTTAGTGCTTGTGTAAGCCTTATTTATCGAGTTATTTTAATAATTTTCTTAGTTATATCTTGATCAGCTGATCTTACTTTCACTACATACATTCCTGCACTCAAATCCCTTAAATCAAGCAAGTATTCTAGTTCATCAGTTATATTAAATGTTTGTTGTTTCACTGCTTGACCTAAATCATTATATATCGCAATGCTTATTAATGAGTTAGGTGCGCTGTTAATCTTTATTTTTAAGAAGTCAGTTGTAGGATTAGGACTTAAGCTAAAGTCTAAATCTGGTTGGGCTGGCTCAATGACGCTGTTAGGACATACATCTATTACACTTACTGAAATAGAGGTTTCTGTAATTGCGTAGCATCCATCGGCAACTAGAAGGTCTATAGGACTGCCTAGCGCTGGATAAACCTCTCCAATATGAGCTACGCCGTATACTTGATAAGTTCCTTCACCTAATAGGCCAAAATCAACACTATTACCATCCAGCATATATTGAATATTACCAAATTCATTAGTCACGATATATTGGTAATCAAACGGTCCATGGCTGGTGTTAAACTCAACAATATTGCTTAATTCATCTGATAAACAAATTGCTATATCGTTGCCTTGTGGCATAGTCCATTCTCCTGCATATAGTTTGCTATTGCATCCTGATTCAATAAGTAAATCATCGATATCCCAAGCGGTAACTTCAGCTCCATTTCCAATCGTACAATATCCTAGTAGCTCCACGTCAAATACCGTTGTTTGATTCACTTCAAAGGCTGCAAGTCCAGCAAAATCGAAAGACTCAAGTGTGTAATCGAAACTAGTTGCTAATTCATCTTGTCTATAAATCTCATTACCGGCAACACTTATTCTAATTCCGTACTTAGTTGGATAATTATTTATACCATCTGTACCGTTTATCCAGTCAAAAGTCTCTGGCGCCCGTTCGTAGAAGCTGATACTAGATAATAGTGCCGTACCACTTAATCCAGGAGTCAATGCTATGCTGAATCGGATAGCATAGTCACTATCAGCCTCATAAGTACAATCTTCTAAAGAACTCACACACATAGCAGGACTATCATCCACACCTGGTGTACAAGAATGTTTATATATACTTGGATTATCTCTGTATACAAAACCACCAACTAAATCGATGTTTGCACAGCCTTCCTCATTATGTATGTCCGCGGTAAATTCACTAAAATCAACATTGGTCAAACTATCAGGATGAGAATGGCACTCATCAAAGTCTACATGTGCGTAAGAATTTCCTGATAAACCAAGTCCATATTTAGTTACTGTGATACTATTAGCCAGGTCAAAACAACCATCAAAGTCAAAAATATGACTGCCGATATTTAGTCCGACAAACCCATCTTCGTAGGTGATGTACCAAATCATACAAGTACCAATGTCTGAGTTTTCAAAGTCAAACGGTGGTCCAGCTGACAACGAAGTAATGACTCCATTTTCATCCGTTATAAACCATGCTCCATTTGCTGAAACATCTCCCGTTAAATTGACATTAATCAAATCTGAGGCACAATCTCCTACGCAAATGCTGGTTTCTACATCCCCATTTTCTAAGGCTAATTTTCCGGCATCTAATTCAGAAGATTTTACATTAATTGCATTTGATAGTGTAAAGCATCCATCAAGATTAGTTAGACTAGAACCTACACTTAAACCTGTCAGATTATCATTGTAGCTTAGCTGATAAATACTATAATTATTAGCAGATAAGCTAGATAAGTCCACATTAGCTGAATCACTGATTAGCACAATATTATTATTTGCATCAACTACCACAAAACTGCTATTGCTGCCTGAAACTCCTTGAACATTAATCATAAGTACTCCGAAGTTCTCCTCACAGAAAACGGTCGAACTTATCGTTGAAATAGATGTTTCACTCAGATTGTCTAGACTGACATTAATCGGATTAGAAATATCAAAACAGCCTACCAGACTATTTACATTATCACCAATACTTATGCTTGTTGTGTCTGTGTAACTTATACTCCAAAGTTGTAAACCATTTTCAATAGCTGTAATGCCTACATCTAACGAATGATCATTGCTTATCTCGATGATATTTCCATTAAGATCAGTGATTAAGAAGACTGTGTTATCACCTTTGTTATTGGTGATTTCAAGGCTAACGATCATCGATGAGCTCATTCCACAGAATGTTGTTTCATCGCTAGTGGTTATGTTTCCTCCATTCACACAATTCACTTCGATAATGATAGCATTAGAAAGGTCAAAACAGCCGCTTAAATCAGCTAAGCTTTGGCCTATTGCTAAATCCTGTATATCACTAGTATGAGACACATTTAGTATCTCATAAGTAGTAATACCTTCCAATACATTAAACCCAAGGCTATTGTCACTATCTACATGAATAATTATTCCGTTTTCGTCTATAACTACCATGTGTTGGTACATACCTACATCGCCTACTAAATCAACATTTACAGAAACGTAATCCTCAGTTGAACAAATTATTGTGTTATCATTTGTGCTTATGGTTCCTCCATCTACACTATTAATCGTAACGGGTATTGCATTAGATAAATCGAAACAACCTGTGATGTTTGCTATGTTAGCTCCTTCGTTTATTCCCTCAGTATCAATTGTGTAGCCGATGCTCCAAATTTCTAGGCCTGAATGGCTTTCTACATTCGAAATACTTACTGTACTATTTGTAGAACTTGCAATGATCTCTCCTAATGAATTGGTGACGATAAATAACTGCTCACCCACTCCACCTGATAAACTAAGGTCAAATGTTGCAGGTCCATCATTTGCGCATAGTTCAGTAGGGCTGCTTGTTGAGATTATTCCTCCATCCACATTGTTAATTGAAACTGGAATTGGATTAGAAAGATCATAACAAGTAGTTAGCTGATTAATATTATCTCCCTCATTTAAACTCGCTGATTCATCTGTATACGCAACACTCCAGATATCATAAGATGTTCCAGAACCAGTTAAGCTTACATTCAAACTACTGTTTGTACTTGTGTATACAATGTTTCCAAATTCATCAGTGATAACAAATACAGTATTGTCACCTTGATTTCCAGCAAGGTTTATATCAAATTGACTCACAGCCTCATTACCGCATATCTCAGTAGGACTGTCAGTACTTATCATGCCACCATTTACATGGTTTACATCTATGTTTATTGGATTAGATAGATCGAAGCAACCTTCTACGTCTGATACTTGCTGACCTGTCATTAGACCAGTTGTTCCTTCTGTATATGACACACTCCAAATATCATAAGATGTCCCTGAGCCAGTAAGTGCAAAATTCACATTTTCACTTTCTGAAGTGTAAACTATTTCACCTAAGTGATTTGTAACAACAAATAGTTGTTCTTCTCCTTTTTCATTTACTAAATCAATATCCAAAGAAGCAAACGTATCATTTCCACATAAATTGGTTGGGCTGTCTGTAGATATCGTTCCTCCTTCCACACAATTTACGGCTACTGAAATAGGATTAGACCAATCGAAACAACCATCTACATCATTAATGTTTTCTCCCTCAGCTAAACCATTTAAGCCATCGCTATAAGAGATACTGTAAATCCCGTAGGAAGTACCTGAGCCTGTTAAGGCAAAATTTACATCAGCTTGATCTTGGATGGAAATTATATTTCCATTTTCATCAGCGACCACAAATTGCTGGTTCTCCCCTTTCTGATTGTTTAGTTCAATATCGAAACTCGCCGTTAAATCCGAGCTACATAAAACGGTCTCACTATTCGTACTAATTTCTCCACCATTTACACAATGGACGTTGACATCAATACCATTGGATAAATCGAAGCATCCATTAATATCCGATAAATCATTGCCTTCGCTAAGGCCTTCTGTCTCATCTGTGTAGCTCACATAATAGATAGCATAAGAACTACCAGAGCCTGTGGTAGGTATTAATAAGGAATAATCATCAGTCACTAAAATAATTTCTCCTGTTGCATCGGTCACTAATAGTTGACCATTGTCGCCTTTCGAATCATCGACTGTAACATCTATTGTTGCATCTCCATCAGTACTGCATAATTCAGTAGGACTATCGGTAGAAATAACACCTCCATCTACGCAGTTAACCGTAAACGGAATAGGATTAGATGTATCAAAACAGCCAGTAAAATCGCTTATGTTTTCTCCTGTAGAAATTTCTTGAGTATTCTCACCATAACTGACATTCCAGATTTCATAGTTTGTTCCAGAACCTGTTAAGACATAATCGAATGAATCATTATGGCTGGTAAAAACCACATTTCCAAATTCATCAGTGATCACATATGTTTGGTTATTTCCTTTATCATTTTGTTTATCTATGTCAAAACTGACGCTAGTTCCTGTCAAGCAAATATCTGTTTCACTATCTGTGGAAATACTACCTCCATCTACGCAATCTACAGAAACGCTGATGGGATTAGATAAATCGTAACAAGCGTTGATATTATTTATATTTTGTCCAATGTTGAGACCAGTTATTGAACCATCATATCCAAGATTCCATATTTGGTATGTCGCAATACCTGCTAATAAATCGAGATTTATTGGCGAATTAGCTGGTAGGAGTAAGATATTCCCTTGCACATCAGTTACTAGCCATTGATTGCTTTGTGCTGTGCTGTTAACTAAAGAAACATTTATACTTGCTGTATTATCCGTCGAACAATAATAGGTCGGATCATTCGTCGTAATAGTTCCAGCATCAGGTGCTGTGATTTCAAAATCTACTTCATTTGAGATGGCAAAACATCCATCAAGATCATTTATACTATTACCCACTGATAATCCCTGAATACTTTCGAAAAGTACCTCAACTACCTGATAGTTTCCTGTTCCTATATTATTAATATTAATGTTGTTACTATTGCTAACTCTAACAATGTTGCCAAACTGATCAAGGATCAAGAATACGCTCTCCGAAACGCCGGCCCCACTTGAATTAGCGACAAGCACATTTGTTTCTCCCTGACAAAAAGAGGATTCATCTATACTGATGGCTGTCGGATTCAATGCTTTGATATTTACCTCTATTGAGTTCGAAATATCAAAACAGCCAAGCAAATCGAATATGCTATTTCCAACTTGCAAACCATCCAAATCATCAAAAAGCACATAATATATAAAGTAGGTGCCTAGATCATAATTATTAAAGTTTAGAGATGAACCATTCGATAGTTCGATAATAGTACCATTTAAGTCGGTGATGACATAAGCATCACTAAAACTTGTATTTAGATTGTTTTCTACATTGACAATATAATCACCTTGCTGACTAGTACAGATATCTGTTTTACTATTTGTATAAATCTGCTGAGTATTTAACCAAAAGATATTGACAGGGATAGCATTAGAAAGCTCAAAACAACCATCCGTATTAAAGATGTTTTCCCCTATATTTAATGGGCCAAAACCATCATCATACTGAGCATAATAAATACTTGTTACATTTGTATGACTTGAGTTAAAAGTTATAGGACTGCTCTTTTCAATATCTATTATAGTCCCTTGATTATCAACCAATAAAAAATCACCATCTTCTCCAAAACCTCCATTAAGGCTTATAGAAAAACCACTTGGATCTTGGTCATTAATACAGATAGATGTTTCATCATTTGTAGAAATAACAGAAGGTTCTGCATGACATGAATTACAGCAAGAAAGTATTTTAATATCTTCTAAATCCCAGGCATTTACTGGAGAGTCATTATCATAGGTACAATAAGGTAAAAGTTCGAAGTGAAACGTTGTGGTCGTTGTCACGGAAAAGTTTGGGTTCGACGAAAAGTCAAAGGTTTCCAGATTCCAATCTCGACGAGTTTGTATGTCTTCTCTTCTATATATCTGTACTGAATCAACAGTTACTCTTAATCCATATTTTTCAGGATAATTATTAGGTCCAGAAGCGCCATCCACCCATTCAAACATTTCAGGTGCTTTTTCGTAAAAATTTAGACCAGTTAAACTAGTTACTTCTCCATCTATGGGACTTAGTGTTACATCAAACCGAACTGCTTTTTCGTGATAAGGTATAAATTCACAGTCATCTACTGAGCTCACACACATTGCCTCTGTTCCATTTAGACCAGGAGTACAAGAATGAGAATTTATAGTTGGGTTTTCTCTATATAGGTGTCCACCTTCTACTTGGAAATAACCACAATTGGTGGTTTCCGGATAAGAGGCTAACATTTCGGAATAATCGATATTGGTCGATCCGACGACTGCGTCACAAGCATTTAAATCAAAATGCACAACCATACTTGGATCTTCACACCCTTCGGTGGTAGCCAAATCAACTCCTGCAAAAATTGGTGAAACAAACATTAAAGCCACCAACAACCCTAGCATTGTAAACATGCGTCTCATGATGCAATTTTAGATTACAAACAAATAATAGGTTCAACCAAAATTTCTTGGTCGTTACAGGTTGGATTTAATGATTGTTATTTATGCCTATTCACTGTAGGTATAAACAACAAAAGAAGCCTGTACTGACTGAACAGTACAATCTTTATAGTATATCAAAATAAGGTCCAATTTTCTCAGGAAAAGAAAATTGTGGGCTAAAGCCGGATAATCAACTTATCAAAAATAGAACATATTATTAATATATTTAATATATATCTGCTCTTATTTTGGATTTTTAACATTTAATACTCTAGAATCGTGAGTCTTCTGGTAAACAGGCGATCGCCTTTAGGATTTCTCACTGAATATAAATAAGTACCTTTTTTAGGATTAGGGATATTAATCTCATTTACCTCTATACCCGTTTGCAAAGAATATTCAGTCTTCCAAATACGTTGGCCAATAATGTTGTATAGTTCGAAAAAATAGGTGCCGTCTTCTTCTAAATTAGAGAAGAGTTTCATTTGTCCAAAGTTTGGATTAGGGTAAACTTGAATGCTAGCATCCAAGCCCTGACAAAATCGTTTTGTAAACGGAAAATTTGGTTGACTAATTAGATCGACAAAACTGATATTCTGTTCATATTTACAAATCGTCGCAAGCCAGATACCTTTATATGAATTATATATTTTTATATATGTTATTTGTTCTCCTACAGTATTTTGATTATTAAATGATGATATATCAATTAACTGATTTGTATCTACATTTCTAACTTTTTGAAGACTAAAAACGAAATTGGTAATGACCGGATAAGCTAATCGTTCACCATACTTAAATAATATTTTCTGTTGGATATCAACTTCAATATTCGTCTCGACATTGAGCAAAAATTCAGCACTATCTAACTGGTATTTATCCAGAATATCAGCAAATAAACCACTTGCATTTTCTTTACTCAAGGATATACTTGCTTCTAAGCTTCGATCGAATCCCTGCCCTTCCCTCGCTGGAAACCTGATGTAGGCAAGTTCCTTTTTAAACACACATTGAACGGGTTTGCTAATACCAAAAATATTATCAAAACTCCATGATTTTATGAAGTGTCCATTGCCTTTTACTTCCCTTTGCATATAGCTAAATAAATCAGAGGTCAGGTGTAAGTCCTTATCTTTCACAGAAATATTCAGAGGATAAGTACAGCCATAGTCAACTTGACTAAAATCGTAGTCTAAGGATTCACTGTCGCCTTGATAAATATTCTGTGGCTTAAAAATACGAGCGACTTTTACTGAATCATCTAACGATTGATAACTAAGTGTAGAAAGTGGAACTTGTCCTAATAGGCATAAAGCATTGAGAAAAAAACAAGTGTAAAGCAAAGCTCTCATCATACTACATTTTGTATTTCTATGTATTTCTTATAAATACCATTTTTATTAGATAGTTCCTCGTGAGTCCCGTATTCTGCTACTAGTCCATCATCAAATACATAAATGATATCCGCATTTTTAATAGTACTTAGTCTGTGTGCAACAATAACCGCCGTACGATTGTGTGTAGCTTCTTCGAGCGCTTCATTAACTATCTTCTCCGATTTAGGGTCTAAAGCTGAGGTTGGTTCGTCTAGAAAAATAATACTTGGATTGTTTAATAAGGCCCTAGCAATTGATATTCGTTGCTTTTCTCCACCTGAAAGACGAGAACCTTGTTCGCCTACAACCGTATCGTATTTCTTATCCAACTGATCAACAAAATGATCCGCATAAGCACTTGCTGAGGCAGAAGACAAATCTTGTTCGCTAAAACCTTCTCGTCCAAATAAGATGTTTTCTTTTAAGCTTGCATGATATAAAAAAGCATCTTGAGTTACATATGCCAGTTGTTCTCTCCAAGCTTGTGCATTAATCTTTTGCAGCGATTTTCCATCAACTAAAATTTCACCTTTGTACTCATCATAAAATTTGAGTAGAATCTTCATCAATGTTGATTTTCCAGATCCAGACGCGCCCACAAAAGCAACCTTTTTGCCTTTTGGTATACTAATATTTATATTACTGAGTACTTCTTCCCCATCGTTATATTTAAAACTCAAATTACGTACCTCAATCAAAGATTCGAATTCGATAGTTTCGTTTTCCTTGCTAAGTATAGATAAATCAGAAGGTTTATCCATAACATGATCGATTCGTTCGAGAGCTCCTAAACCCTTCTGTATACTATAATAGGCATTTGAAAAAGACTTAGTAGGTGCTATCACTTGATAGAAAGCAAAGATAAATGAGAAGAAAACGGCTGAAGTCATTGCTCCTTCAAACACTAAAAATGCTCCATAATAAAGCAAAGTAGCCACCACGCAAATACCTAAAAATTCGGATAAAGGTGAAGACAAGTCTTTACGCCGTATGAGCGCATTAATCTTTGTTTTAAATGATTGGTTAATGGTATTAAACCGATTTTGCCAATAATCATAGGCATTGTATGATTTGATTACTTGCATACCCGTTATAGATTCTTCAAGTACAGCATTTAGCGCTCCAAGATCATTCTGAACGGCCTTAGAATCCTTTTTGAGTGTTCTACTTATGGTGCCTATAATAGCACCCGTAAAGATGATTAATACAAAGACAAACAATGTCAAGTTTACATTGATGTAGAGCATATAGCTTATACAACCAACCACCATAAGCGGAGATTGAAAAGTAACCACTAAGAATTGCAAAATGCTCGTCTCTACCTCTTGCACATCCGAACTCATACGAGTTAATAGATCTCCTTTGCGCTCATCTTGAAAATAATCGATGGGTAAGCTCAAATACTTATCAAAAAGTTTAGACCGAATATCTGCAACCACACCATTTCTTATTCCTGCCAAGCAGTATAAAGCCAAATATCTAAATAGGTTTTTCAAGAAAAATACTCCGGCAATAAACAAGCATAAATACAACAAGGTCTTTTGCTTAGAATGCACCAGGACCAAACTGGAAAATTTATGCTTGACTGTCTCAATGAAGCTTGCATCATGAGCGGGTTGCTCCACAACACTTAAATCTCCGCCAAAAAGAATTTCGAAGAAGGGAATTAAAAGAGGAATGCTTATCAGCGCAAAAATGGACTCAAGTATTAAAAAGAAAATACTGAGATACACAACCTGCTGATAAGGTTTGATTTTGGATAATAAAGTCCAAAAAGAAGCTTTCATATTTATATTAACGGATATTTAGGCCTCTTCTTCTTCTTCTAGCACAAAATCATTTAAAAAACCTGTATGAAAATTACCTGACAAAAACTTCTCATCTCTCATCAGTTGTTTATGAAACGGTATGGTGGTCTTAATGCCCTCAATAATAAACTCCTCTAAAGCTCGCTTCATTTTCTTAATACACTCTTCCCTAGTTTGTGCTCTACAAATTAATTTTGCAATCATAGAGTCATAGAAAGGTGGTACCGAATAACCCGCATAAACATGGGTATCTACACGAACTCCGTGACCTTTTGCTGAATGAAATGAGCTGATATATCCCGGACTTGGTCTAAAGTCCTTATAGACATCTTCAGCATTTATTCTACATTCTATAGCGTGCATAACTGGAGTATAATTACCTCCTTCTATAGCAATCCCTGCGGCTACTTTGATTTGTTCTTTTATTAAATCATGGTCAATAACCTCCTCAGTTACTGTATGCTCTACTTGAATTCTTGTATTCATTTCCATAAAGTAGAACTTCCTAAACTTATCCACTAGGAATTCTACTGTACCAACACCTTCATAATTAATAGCCTCACCAGCTTTTATCGCTGCCTCACCCATTTCTTTTCTCAACTTTTTTGTCATAAAAGGAGAAGGTGACTCTTCCACTAGTTTCTGGTGTCTTCTTTGAATCGAACAATCTCTTTCTGAAAGATGGATAACTTTCCCTTGTTGATCACCGATGATTTGAATTTCGATATGTCTTGGTTCTTCAATGAACTTTTCGACATAAACACCATCATTAGTAAAGGAAGCTTTTGCTTCTTTTTTTGCTAACTCACATTGCTCGACAAATTCTTCCGCCTTCCAAACGATTCTCATACCTTTCCCACCACCACCAGCAGTTGCTTTAATGATGACTGGAAAACCTATTTCCTCGGCTAATTTAACTCCTTGTTCAGGATTTGTTATCAGACCTTCTGAACCAGGAACCACAGGCACACCTGCTTTTATCATGGTATCTTTAGCGGTAATTTTATCACCCATCTTACGAATCATTTCCGCAGAAGGACCAATAAATTTTACCCCATATTCAGTACAAACTTCGGCAAAATCTGCATTCTCAGCTAAAAACCCATAACCTGGATGCACTGCATCAGCGTTGGTGATTTCCACCGCAGCCATGATCTTAGGTATACTTAAATAAGACTCAGCAGAACTCGGTGGACCGATACATACTGCCTCATCTGCAAAACGCACATGTAAACTATCCTTATCTGCTGTCGAGTAAACGGCAACAGTGCTTATGCCCATTTCGCGGCAAGTTCTAATAATTCGCAAGGCAATCTCACCTCTATTAGCTATCAATATTTTTGAAAACATAGTTGGGATTAAAAGCAATGAATTAAGCAGGTTCCACTAGATAGAGGACTTGGTCGTACTCGACTGGAGAAGCATCTTCTACCATTACTTGCACAATTTTACCTCCAATTTCACTTTCTATTTCGTTGAATAATTTCATGGCTTCCACAATACAAACAACGGATCCAACTTCAATGCTATCCCCTACTTTTACATAAGGTGGTTTATCTGGAGAAGAAGAACGATAAAAAGTTCCTACAATCGGCGATCTAACCTCTAAAAGTTTAGATGTATCGGCTGCTTTACTTGCTGGTTTTTCGCTAACTGCTGCTGGCTTTTCTGCCGCGGCAGGAGCTGGAGCCTGAGGAGCAACAGCTGGTGCACTTGCCATAACAGTTTGTACAGCTGGTGCAGCAAGGACTTGCTTGTTCATAAAGTGTTTTGTCCTCAAGGTTAATTCATAATTGTCATCCTTAAGTTTTAATTCTGCCAATTCACTTTTATTAACCAATTTGATTAATTCTTGTAATTCCTTGAATGTCATACTTTATATTTTTACGCGTTCCATATAATTACCAGTAGCTGTTTCTACTTTAATGGTATCTCCTTCATTTACAAATAGTGGCACTTTAACCGTACCTCCTGATTCCACAGTAGCAGGCTTAGTAGCATTATTTGCTGTATTTCCCTTCTCTCCTGGCTCTGTATAGGTGATTTTCAACTTTACATACTGAGGTAAATCTACGGTTAATGGTAAATTCTTATCGGCATGAAAAAGTACCTCGATGTTTTCGCCTTCTTTTAAAAACTGTGAGTTATCAATTAAGCTTTCTTGCAAATTGATCTGATCGTAGGTTTCGTTATCCATAAAATTGAACCCAGAGTCGTCTTTGTATAAAAATTGGAATTTTTTTCTTTCCACTCTAACTACATCAATCTTATGACCTGCTGGAAAGGTATTATCAACTACTTTTCCTGTAGTTAAACTCTTTAATTTAGTTCTAACAAACGCAGGACCTTTTCCCGGTTTTACATGTAAAAATTCAACAACTTTAAATACATCGTTGCTGTAGTTCATACATAAGCCATTTTTAATGTCAGAAGTACTTGCCATTTATTTAATTTTTAATGTCCGCAAATATAGCCAAATAGGTCATCTTATCTAAGCATTTCCGTCATATGCCCATTTCAAATAAATAGAACCCCAAGTAAACCCGCCACCAAATGCCGTAATTATTAAATTGTCACCTTTTCTCAGCTGACTTTCGTAGTCTGCTAAGCACAAAGGTATCGTCGCTGATGTGGTATTTCCATAGTTCTCAATAACCATCATTACTCGCTCATGTGGAAAATCTAACTGATCAGCTACCGCGTTAATAATCCGTTTATTAGCTTGGTGAGGGACCACCCATGTAATATCTTCTTTGCTTAAATTATTTCGCTCCATCACTTCCTTCATTGTCGAAGACATACCTGTTACGGCTTTTTTAAATACTGGTCTTCCATCTTGAAAAAGATACTTATCGGCAGAATCAACATTTTCACGAGTTACTTCATTTAATGAACCACCTAATTTTAAATGTAGGTATTGAAGTCCTGTTCCATCGCCCTTAAGTACTTGGTCATGAACACCGTAACCTTCTTCATCGGCCTCTAATAATACCGCTGCAGCACCATCACCAAAAATGATACAGGTTGCTCTATTTGTGTAATCCACAATGGATGACATAGTATCAGCTCCAATTACCACTATTTTCTTATACATCCCAGATTGGATAAAACTAGATGCAGTTGCAAGTGAATATAAAAACCCACTACATGCTGCATTGATATCATAACCAAATGCATTGCTTGCTCCTACATTGGCAGCCACTTGATTAGAAGTATCTGGAAATCGCATGTCCGCAGTTACCGTGCCTGTGATGATTAAATCTATTTCTTTAGGATCTAAATTCGTTTTTTCAATCAACTTTAGTGTTGCTTGAGTGGCCATAAAGGTTGTGGCCTTATCCTTGTCTTTTAATATATGTCTTTGCTTGATTCCTGTTCTTGATGTGATCCATTCGTCATTAGTATCCACCATTTTTTCAAGATCCTGATTCGTCAGTATTCCATCTGGTAAATACTTACCTACACCAGTAATTGCAGCTCTTCTCATTTTTCTTCTTTTTAAACCGGCGCCAAGTTACTAAAGCTTTTTCAGTATACTATGTGCTTTGCCCACTTTTGAGTGAGACTCTTCACAAGTAATTAAGACTATTTAACAACATATTAAATATTCAAATAATATGTTGGCACACTTCTTGCAACCAAGTAAATAAATGCAAATCAAATTGATACGCATATCTAAAATTTATAATATGAATGCCATCCAATCGACATTAATATCAAGAATAATTCTCTTGATTGTAATAAGCACTTCAAGTATCTTATTACACGCAAATAATGAAACAGAAGAAATTGTTTCTTTTTACCAAGGTAGCTTCGAAGCAGCTAAGACAAAAGCTTTAGGTGAGAGTAAATACTTATTTGTTGATTTCTACGCCAACTGGTGTACTCCATGTAAATGGATGGACGAAACAACTTTTAAGAATAAAGAAATCATCGATCTTTTAGCTGACGATTTTGTCTCTTATAAAGTAGACATAGATGATGAAGCTGGTTATAAATTGAAAAACCAATTTGAAATCAAGATGCTTCCAACCATCTTAATCTTTAACCAGCAAGGAAAGTTAGTTGACCGTATCGAAGAGACCCTAGATGTCAAGAAACTAAAATCATTAATAGAGTTCCATTTACACAATGATGTGGAAGTTATTAATGTTTCTCCAAACGTGAGCCCTAAGGATGCAAGCTATAATAACGAACAAAAAGAGCTTGACAATTTGTATAAAGAATACAAAGAAAAGTTATCGATGGAATCTAGAACATTTAATGCTCAGATTGGTAAATACGATAATTACAAAGAAGCTTTTGATCAAGTTAAAATTGCTAAAGAAGAATTTTTAGAACAAGTAATTGTGCTAACAGAATATAACGATGGTAAAACCTACTATAAAGTTTTACTTGGAGAATTTCAAACAATAGAAGAAGCAGACGGTTTCTGTGAAATTCTCAGAACAAAACATAAATACGATGCTATAGTATACTAAATGATCGATTGATAATCTATTATTAATCATAGGTTCCATCCCAAAGACACTTTTGATTAAAAAATAATAGCCTTCATTCAACGCCTTAGTCTACTAATTAATTAACTAATAAAATATGTTTTAGTCATATGTCCCATCCCAAGACGCTTTTGATTAAAAATATTAGAATTCTTTATGGCATAGATCATCGACCTTACCCTTTTAAACGGGGTAAGGCGATGTCTTTTTTAGACCATATCCAAAACGCTTTTCTATTTGTTGACAATGGAACTATAGTAGATTTTGGACCTCAGGATTCTTGCAGCTATGAAACAGCTGACCAAGTGATTGATGCCACTGGAAAATTTGTACTCCCCTCTTGGGTTGACTCTCATACCCACATTGTCTTTGCTAAGTCACGTGAAGGAGAGTTTGTCGATCGAATAAAAGGACGATCTTATGAAGAAATTGCAGCAAGTGGCGGAGGTATTCTTAATTCGGCAAAAAAACTACAAGAAACTAGCTTCGAAGAACTCTATCGAGATGCAGAAAAAAGACTTAAGGAAGTAATTTCCTTTGGCACTGGAGCTATAGAGATTAAGAGTGGTTACGGTTTATCTTTTGATGCAGAAATCAAGATGTTAGAAGTTATCAAAACATTGAAAAATAAACATCCAGAAATCCCTATTAAGTCGACTTTTCTCGGAGCTCACGCAATTCCCAGCATTTATAAAAACAATCGAAAAGCATACATAGACATTATATTAAACGAGATGCTACCCTATGTTGCAGAACATCAGTTAGCCGAATATTGCGACGTATTTTGCGACAAAGGTTTTTATACTGTTGAAGAGACTGATTTAATACTTAAAAAAGCAGCTACCTATGGATTAAAAGCAAAGATTCATGCAAATGAATTGGCAATTTCTGGAGGTGTACAGGTGGGTATCGCCAATAATGCTATATCAGTAGATCATTTAGAAGAAACGAGTCAAGTAGAAATCGACGCATTGAAAAATAGTTCAACTATTCCTACCCTACTTCCAGGAACCTCATTTTTTCTAAACATTCCATTTGCACCTGCAAGAAAAATGATTGACGATGGTTTAGGTGTTTGTTTAGCCACAGATTATAATCCGGGTTCTACGCCTTCTGGAAACATGCCATTTTTGTTATCCTTAGCTTGTATAAAGATGAAGTTATTGCCTGAAGAAGCAATAAATGCAGTAACTATAAATGCCGCCCATGCATTAGAATTAGCAGATCTTTATGGGTCAATCGACATTGGCAAAAAAGCACAATTACTCATTACAAAACCGATGGAGAGTCTTGCTTATATCCCCTATGCTTATGGATCTGATCTAATTGATACAGTAATTTTAGATGGTAAAATTCAGTCTTAAGCAAGCTGAAAATACAACATTGTACTCGCCATTATAATCATTAGGCTATTTTCAATTAGGGTGACTTTGGACATGGGCAATTTAAAAATGGAGCCTATGCATGCACATTGTATTTTTTGTTTGTTCAATATTGTTTTATAGACACCAATACTGGTCAGCCCTAAAATAAGGATGGTGACTAAGTTAGCGTATAATAAACCAAAGCCAATAAAATAGATCACACCTAAGGTTGATTCTATAAGTGGATAAATCCAAGCATAACTCTTCCACCGGATAGCAATAGGATCATACATACTAAAGCTCATAGCAAAACCCTCGATATCCAACCATTTATAAAGACTAAATAAAAGAAAAAAGCTAGCCATAAAAAAACGCATCCAGGCCTGAACAGATGGTGATTCTATCTGAGAAACAACCAGTAGACTAAGCACTAGTACGAATAAAAAACTGAGCAATAATGGCCAATAGATGCTTAATTTACTCAGCTTAGTGTCTAAATTCAAATTTTCTGAATGATTATCTAGAATGGAGTATTTTTTATTATCAATGTAGACATTCAATGCTTGTGCATTCAATACCTTATCCGCATCTATGATTAATTCTCCCCTTTCTTTGTCAACAGCAACATTCAAAATATTTGAATGTGCTAATAATTTTTCGTTGATAAACTTGCTGCAGTTGCCGCAAGTTAGCCCTTCTATATTAAAGCTTTGTCTTATATTTTTTTTGAGCATCTCTTATGTTTTTAATCAGCAACCATTTTAATTGGCTAAACGCAACGTTTACAATATCTAGCTGCTATTAGTAATAGTTTACTGAAACTTTATTTTGTGTCCTGTTTTAAACAAAAAAAAGAGTCAATAGATTAAAATTTTTAAATGTTTTTTAACGTTTAGCTTTAATTGAACGTTACATTAGTAACTGATATATTAACAGTATATTTGTATCCGAAATTAACAGTCCGAAATTCACAGCATGTCCTTAAAGTATTTTAAGTATTTTATCTTATCCGTATGCCTTTGTTTAGGCTCAATTTTTTCCCAAGCACAAGATTGTACAGGTTTCGAACCCAGTATTGTTTTTGATGGTCCTTTATGTCCAAGTATTGGCACTCAAGTCTGTGTTGATTTTTTCACAAGTGGGTGGGATTTTCCAAATGGTCAAGGAATCCAGGGTTATGACTTAGTAATATCATGGGATCCAACTGTTTTAGATTACGTGGTTTTCGTAGACAAACTAATGCTAAATGGGCCTACAGGTGTTGGTCAAACCAATGTTGACAACGGAATTTTAATTATCAATTATTTTAACTTCGAGACGGGTGATTGCGTTCCCTATCCTGATGGTACATGCATTTTCCAAATATGTTTTGATGTCATTGGACAATTTGGAGAAACTACTAATATAAATATCATTCAACCAATTCAGACCACTTCTGAGAACGCCTTTGCAGGATGTGATGGTTGTTTCTATTTCCCTGAAGAAGGACCAATTGATAGTATTAAGGTAGGATGTGACAACTTGGCTGGAGCTGTATATAATTGTGGAGACGATGGATCAAGCAATGGTTCGATAGTTTTCAAACCATGTGGAGGTGCTGAGCCTTATACTGTGACGCTCTGTGATGCTGGCGGCGCAACTATAGCAACAGAAACTGTAACAACAATGGGAGATGAAGCAGTTTTCGAAAATTTAGCAGCTGGAAACTATAGCATAAAAACTACTGATAACGACAATACAAATTATACAGACAACGTGGTGATAACCAACGTTAATCCAATTGATATTCAATTTAATAAAATGAATCCATCCTGCGCATCATTCTCTAATGGATTTATAGATATCACTGTCACAGGAGGACAAGCAAATTCTCCGGATGATTATAGCTATCAATGGTCTAATTTTCAATTTTCCGAAGACTTAATTAATCTCGGTAATGGAATATATACCGTTACTGTTGAAGATTTATCAGGCTGCTCGATTGTTAGCAGTTGTGCATTAGACGCACCAGCCATCGAAGTACTAGATTTAGTAGTAACACCTGCCACTTGCTTTGATGCTCAAGACGGAAACATCTCATTTAACATCGATGGTGGGAATGACCCAAGTTTACTTTTTGATGTTCAAATACCAGAAATTTTCTTTTTCCCTGAAGATGTAAATTCAGTAAGTGTGGATGTTGATACTGGCCTTTACATTATTGAGATCGAAGATCACATCGGATGCCCATTTGAATTTGAAGTCTATGTTCCTTTTGTTTTTGATCGAATCCAGACTCAAGTATATACACAAAGTGAATTAGATTGTTTTGGTGATAGTGATGCTTGTGTTTATATGGAATTAAATCAGCCAGGGCCTTATGCATTTTCGACATTCACATCGAATGGTGTGCCATTTGCTCCAGATTTAGCAGATACTGCTAATGGAATTATCCAGGTATGCAACTTACCTGCAGGAACTTATAACTGGTCAGCAAATTTAATTGGCGCTGATTGCTTTTTTGATACAACCATTGTTATTAGCCAGCCAGACACATTAATTGCCGATGGGGGAAATGTAGATCCAAATACCAGCTGTACAGACCCGAACGGGCTAGTTATCATTGATGCTAATGGAGGAACTGGTGATTATACTTATGATTGGGATCCCGATGTTACGGATTCTGATATATATGCTGAAGCTGATGCAGGTTTATATCTTGTAACTGTAACCGATGAAAACTTGTGTACCGATACTGTCAGCGTATTGGTAGTTGGAGCTACATCTTTTGATATAGACATACAACGAGATAGCGCCATTGGGTGTAATGGTAGTTCATTAGGTGGACTCACGCTACTCATCGATAACATGATCGATGATTTAAGCATTAAATG
Source organism: Saprospiraceae bacterium (assembly GCA_020629035.1). Lineage (GTDB taxonomy): Bacteria > Bacteroidota > Bacteroidia > Chitinophagales > Saprospiraceae > JAHDDO01. The sequence goes on from JAHDEC010000007.1 coordinate 113,740, forward strand.
GACCAAAGAAGAAGATGCCTCATTCTGTGAATTAACCGAAAGTATCACTGGCCTAACTGCCGGCACTTATTACATTGAGGTCATCGACAATAACAGTGGATGTACTGCGCTAGATACAGCCATACTCACAGAGGTTCAGGACGTATTTCTAGATGTAGTAGCTAGCTCTAATCCTAGTTGCCCAGATTCTCAGGACGGAATTATTGAAATTAGCGGTATGGGTGGAGCACCTCCTTTTACTGCTGAATGGGCTGATTTTCCTGGAAACACCTCACTCAGAATAGATACTGCAGGATGTGGCATTTTCAATGTCACGATAACAGATGACATGGGTTGTTTTGCGGATACTTTTGTGGAGCTAACTTGTCCCCCACTCCTGGTACTTGATACCATGAATGTTATGGGTGTTATTTGTAATGAAGATGAAACAGGAATGGTTACCGCTGCGGCTTCCGGTGGAACACCTACCATAAATGGAGAGTACAATTACTACTGGTCATTAAATACTTGTGACATTCAATTTGTGGTAGATAGCAAGTGTAATGGCTTACCGAAGGGAGAAGGTTGGGTGGTCGCTGAAGATCTAAATGGTTGTCTTTCAGATACTTTATTTTTCAATATCCCAGGCCCAGATGAAATAAGCTTAGATACCGACAACTCTGTATTTACTGATCCGCCTTGTAAAGGAGAATGTGATGGATACGCAAACATTGTGGTCAATGGTGGGACCTTTCCTAATGGAATCGTTACTGTAGAATGGTCAAGCCCTACTCCTTTTGTAGGAGCTGAGCGAAACGATCTTTGTGCAGGTGATTACACTGTAACCGTGACCGATGAAGCTGGATGTACTAAAGAACTTAGTTTTAGTATAGACGAACCGAATATGCCATTTATTGTAGGCATAGATTCCCTATTTACGAAAGATATAAAGTGCCCAGAATCTCTTATTCCTGACGGGAGAATCATATTGACTACCCAAGGTGGTACAGGTAACCCAAGTAATTTCACCTTTGATTGGTTTCCTGATGTTTCTGATAACTTAATAGCAGATAGTCTAACCGCTAATATTTATACCATCACGGTAACCGATGAAGGAGGTTGCTCTCAGATTGTATCTCACGAAGTAATCAGTCCAGAACGATTAAGTTTCGATATTCCGTTTATTGTACCTATCCGATGTGCAGGTGAAACAACTTGTATCAAACTCGAAGATGTAGATGGAGGAACAGGTGATCGATACCGATTTCAACTGAACAATCAGCCACCGCTTATCAGTATAGATTCTTGTGTAGAAGTAAGAGCTTCAGAATACCTACTCAGTCTTTTTGACTCACTAGGATGCTTTACAGATACTATTATTGCGGTTTCAGAACCTGATCCAATCTTGGTGGATTTAGGAGACGATATAACGGTCAATTTAGGAGATGCAACAACCACTTTAGAAGCTGATTACACCAGTGTATTACCTGTGGTAAGTTTTGACTGGAGCCCTGTAGAGGATGCAAACTGCCTTGTACCTGATTGCAGCTCAGTTACCGTTGATCCTATAAAAGATCAAACATTTATTGTTAGCTTAACAGATGAAAACGGTTGTGTAGGAGATGATGATATCAATGTCTTTGTTAGAGAAGTAAGGGATGTCTTCATGCCTAATATATTTAGTCCGATAGGTCCACAATCTGAGCGAACTATTATGGTTTTTGCCGGACCTTCAGCTGAAATGATTAATTATTACAATATCTATGATCGTTGGGGTAATGAAGTCTATTCAGTGAGTGACATTGAACCAGAAGATGCTGTAAATTATGGCTGGGATGGTGCAGTAAACGGAAGGCAATCAGTTATGGGTGTCTATGTTTCGATTGCAAGCATACGGTTTAAAGATGGTAAGGATTACATCTTTACGCAGGATGTTACTTTGATTAGATAGCTCCGATACTTATATTTTTTTGTCAATTCATTGCTGTGAAAACTATGTCTACTAGAGAGTTAATCAATTACTTTTTATTTCTTCTAGGTTTCAGCTGCGGAATACCTCAGGTGAGTTATGGACAAAATATGTTTAATCAATATTCAACCTCTACTCATCAGATTAAACGTTATTATCAAGAAAAAGAAAAAACTCAATTTCTTAATGATGTTATAAAAACCAATTACACTTTTGATTACGAACTTATTGATGAAATTAATGCTACGGCATTCCCCTACTATGAAAAAGCTTGGTATTTTTCGATAGGCCCACAATTTGAGTACAACAAATTTTCTTTTATTCCACGGATTAGCTTAGCTAGAAATAATAGAAGAGCCCTTTATCTAGATGAGATAGGGCCCGGGTATAAAAAATCACTATATTTTGTAAATTACTTTGATGAACTGGGTTTAGATTTAAATGCGGAATACCTCTTGATTAAGGTTTGGAATCTAAAAGTGGATTATACAGTAGGTGGTTTAGCTATTTACAAATCAAGTAAAGATGCATCGATAGGCTCGAACTATGGTGCTTTCCGAGGACCCATATTTATTAATACCAGAAATGAAATAGATCTAGGTTTGGATATGGGATTGAAGCTTAGCTTAGATCTAGCTAGATTTAATATTAGTTATGGCAAGCAAATAGGAAGAGGTGCGTCCTTCTTAAAAACTGGTTCAATCTATCGCTTTGGCTATTACAGCCATGAGATTTCTTTACGTTTTCGGTTCGGTGTCCTCAAATAAATCAGCCATACTAATTATCAATGGTATCCTTAGCTAAGTTTTCTTCAGGGTTTAACTTTTCAGGTTCTTTGTCCAATACTACCCCATCTAAATAAACATAAATAGGTTCTTTTGAGATATTGGTAATGAGTTTAATCTCCGCTTTCTGTTGACCTAATTTTCCTTTAGAATTGTAGTGCACACCTATGGTGCCTTTGTCACCTGCCTCGATGGGTAAAAATGGAAATACCGGAGTTGTACATCCGCAAGAAGCTGTGGCATTCATAATTTCCAAGGGTGCATTACCTGTATTGGTAAAAATGAACTTTGTTTCAAATTCATCCCCAGCAATGATTCTTCCGAAATTATGGGTTGTTCGATCAAAACTCATTACAGGTTTTTGGAGTACTTGCTTGATGGCAGGAATTTCTTTTTTCTTTGGTGTCGACGGTATCGGTTTTTTTTCAACCTTGGGTTTTGATTCTACTTTTTTACTAGTTGTTTTTTTAGGGGCTGTTTTTTTGGGTTCTTCCGTCTCCTTTTGCTCGACATTCAAAGCTTTTGCAATACTCTTTTTTACTTCAGGTGGGATGTTATCTCCGTTGTTTTTTGTTGATTTTGAGGTATTACTTGGGCTTGATTGATTTTGAGATTTTACCGATTCCTCATTAGAGGTTTTGCTTGTTTTTGCAGGTTTTTCTAGCGATGTTGTTTGTTTCACATCAGCTATCTTGTCAGATTTGGGAGCTTTATGAGCAGGTCCTTCAATCATGCATGATTGGAGAATCATAATAGTACAGCCTATGGCTAAATAGAGCCTGAGCTTCGAAAATTTAAATATATTATTCATTCTATGGGTATTCCGCTGAGAGCGATATCATTTAAAGTTAGCATTTTAATAAAAGCAAACTAGCTATTTAATATATCTTTTTTCAACACCCTTTTATCTCATAAGTGAGAAACTTCCCTGTTTAGCTATTTCCTCCCCTTGACAAATATATTCAATTCTATAGAGATACATACCCAACATTAAATCCTCATCCTTGTATTTCCCATCCCAACCACTGGATTTAAATTCACCTTTAAAAACGATTGCACCATATCTATCGAATATTTCAAAGCTGAGCAATTCATCGATAATAAATGGATTACTAATCTCAAATATATCATTAACATTATCACTATTTGGAGTGAAAACATTAGGCAAAAGCAAATCACTACAATCCAACAAAGATTCATCCACTACATTAATTCGAATGCTATCGATCGTGGAACAATTTGCCTGAGTTGTTTCAAAAAAGTAAAAGGTAGTTTCCTCTGGGCTGACCGTCGGCATTGTGGTGTCTTCATCTTCAATATCTTCAAGCGGTGACCAGAAAAAGGAAGTAGCACAATTGCTTCCAGTCATTATCTCAACGGAATTTCCTAAGAATATGGTAGTATCCTGACTTATTATTTGGTCAGGATAAAAATCAGAAGCTTTAATTTCATTAAATGTCCAGGCTCTATCATCTAAAAAGATTTCATCAATCTTACCAGCAAATTGGATATCATTATTGGCTACACAAGGTGAACTGCCAATATAAACTCTAGAAATATCAGGGAAAGGAAATGGATTGAAGAAATCAAACTGCTCGACAAACTCATTATCTAAGTAGAAATTGTAAATATTACCTTCTTTGGTCAATACCACCCTATGCCAACAAGCATCTTCTTTTAAATCACCTCTTGAGGACCAATTTTTACCGAGATTTTCAGCCACATTCACTTCCAATTGATTTACACTTGCAAGATATCTTATACTAAATATCGAATCTCTATTGCAAGAGTCTTGAATCGCAAAAAGTGCTTGATTGCCACTAGAAATATCTGGAGAAAAATAGAAACTGAAGGTAAAATCTTGCTCAAAAAACTCCTTGTTCATTTTGGGCATAAAAAAGGTATCCGTAAATCCATCCAAAACTAAGGATTGATCGACCACACCACAATCACAAATGGTATCATTAACACTTGTTAAATCTCCAGCTTGAACATTGCTATCCACTAGGTCACAATTATCAAAATTGTAATAAAAACCCTGAGCTAGTATTTGGCTGCTTAAAAATAGATATCCTATAACTAGGATTAACTTTTGGTTCATTATATTGAAAATAATCAAATCGTTTAAAATAAGTCTTTTAAGCTGTCTAAGCCCATGCCACCAGGCAAGATGTCTTGAAGCATACTCTGCTGTATAGCCTGTTGCTGTTCGATTGTCTTTAATTGAGCTTGGTTAGCTATAGAAATTAAAAGATCTTCTAATTGGCTGATGTCTTGCAATTTTGATTGATCTATTGAAAGATCTTTCCATTCGCCCTTGCCATCCACAACCAGTCTAATGAGTCCTCCATCTATGGATTCTTCAATCCTCATCTCTTTTAGCTTTTGATCTGCAAGCGCTTGTTTTTCTTTAATTCCTCCAAACATATTATCAAACATATATCAGTAGTTTAATACCCTCTTTTTATTAATTCCATTAAATAAAATCCATACAACAATAATAACATGCAAGCTTCCCATCTAGTAACTCTTTTAGAAAACGTTACTAAAGCAAAAATGATTGTCACAACTACCATAAATGGCAAACCAAAATCGGTTATCCCTGCAGGTATCTTTAGATCCCCAAATAAGGCAGGAATGCCCATAACTGCATAAGTGTTGAAAATATTAGAACCAAGAATATTACCGACAGCTATGGCGTGCTTTCCTCTTCTTGCAGCTGCAATGCTAACAATAACTTCCGGTAAACTTGTTCCCAAGGCAACAACCGTCAAAGCAATTAACTCAGGGTTTATTTCTAATGCTAAACTGATCAACTCGATATAATGGATAGTAAAGTGAGCTCCTAGAAACACAAAGAAAATTCCGGCAACTACCATTAAATAATCCTTAATCCCTACCGATGGTCTTTCTTCTTCATCACTCCCTGCTCCTTGTACCGAATTAATGAGAAACACCACTAAAGCTGCCAGAAAAATAATAACTTCTCCAAAACTTATGTGATGGTCACTTAGTGCAAAAAACAACAAAAAACAGGAGATTAATAGCAAAGGCATATCGACATCCATGATATCAAAATCCATCTTAAACTCCTTGTGGATTATACCTGTTGCTCCTAAAACCAACAAGATATTAGTGATGTTCGACCCAATTACATTACCTACAACTACTTCCGAAGACCCACTAAAAACCGAAGCTAAAGAAGTCGCTAGTTCAGGCAAGGAAGTTCCGAAAGCAACAATGGTTACACCAATAATAAATGGAGAAATTCCCAGCGAAAGCCCTATTTTTTCTGCAGATTCAATAAACTTATCGGATGCAAATAAAAGCACACTCAAGCTAACTGCAAAAAGAAGTATATATACTAATAATCCGCTCAATGGTTTGTTTTTATTATAAACAACAAATGTACAAAATTTAAATATGTTCAGGCTCTACTTAACTGTTAATCTATAGCTATATTTGCAGGGTATAAAAAAGCTAAATAAAGGAAGTGGCAGATATTATTCCTAAAGAATCAACCGACGAAAAAGAAATGAGTTTTTTGGACCATCTGGAAGAACTCAGATGGCATATAATACGCTCTATTCTGGCTGTCGTGGCTGTTGCCATTGTCGTATTTTTAGCCAAAGAATTCGTTTTTGAAACCATTATTTTTGGACCCAAAAAAGACTGGTTTCCCACCTATCAATTTTTCTGTTCCATAAGCGATAAAACTTGCTTTAAGCCGCCTAAATTTGATTTAATAACACGAGAAATGGGTGAACAATTTTTCGTCCATCTTAAGGTGTCCATCTGGATGGGTGTTATTATAGCTTTCCCACTTGTTTTTTGGGAATTTTGGAAATTTATTAAGCCAGGTTTATATGACACTGAGCGTAAAGCTGCCAGTGGAGTTGTTTTTGTATGTTCATTTCTTTTTAGCTCAGGCGTCCTTTTTGGCTACTATGTCATTGCTCCTTTTGCTATTACCTTTTTAGCAAACTATAGTGTAGGTTTAGAAGCAGTTACGAGTCCTACCTTAGCTTCTTATGTTAATTATTTGACCATGTTTACCATCCCGACGGGTGTATTATTTGAGTTGCCAATAGTTGTCTACTTTTTAACTAAAATTGGCTTAATCACACCCCAGTTTATGCGGAATTATCGAAGGCATGCTGTCATCATTATATTGATTATGGCTGCCATTATCACACCCCCAGATATAGTTACCCAATTTTTAATAGGTATCCCTGTATTTATTCTTTATGAAATAAGCATTTTAATTTCTAAACGAACGCTTAAAATGAAACAGAAAAATGGAGAATAAAACGTTCAGATTATCGAGCAATTTCACCTTAGTTTTAAAAATCTTTCTGCCCACATTTTGGATTGTATTCTTCGGTATGTTTTGTCTTATGGCTATACTTTTACCTGGAGATACTATGCCCTTTTTTAGACAGCCAATAGTGCGCTTAAGCATCCTGATTTTGTTCGCTTTTTTCTTGCTATTATTTTACTTCACTATCATGAGTTTGAAGCGTGTTGACGCCTCAAAAGAACATATTTTTATTTCTAATTACTTTAAAGCTTATCGTTATAAATTAGTGGATATTGAGACCGTAAAAGAGCTCGATTTCGGCATAACAAATGTGGTGAAATTGGTATTAAAAGAAAAAGGAAAAATGGGCAAAAAACCATTCTTCCTTTTAAACTCAGCGACCTTCAAAGCATACCTTGAAATGTATCCCGAAAACTATCAATATTTTACTTTGAAGTCAATGTCACAATCGGGCAAATAATCTCTTCTAAAGAGATTCCGCCATGCTGGAAAGTATCTTGAAAAAGATTGTTATAATAGCTATAACTGTTTGGGTATAAAAAGAATTTTTCCTCTTTTGCGAATATATAAGTTGAACTAATATTTGGCATCGGTAATCCTACTTTTTTAGGATTTTCCACAGCTAAAACATCTGACTTTTTGAAGTTGAGATTTCGTCCGACTTTATATCTTAGATTTGTCGTAGTATCTCGGTCACCAATTACCTTCGAGGGTGTACTCACCTTTATGGTCCCGTGGTCAGTACCGATGACTAATCGTATATCTTTTGTGGCTAATTTTTGTAGGGCTTCCCAAAGCGGAGAATTTATAAACCACGATTTAGTTAATGATCGATAGGCTTTTTCATCTTTAGCTAATTCTTTTAGAACTTCCATTTCTGTCCTGGCATGAGAGAGCATATCGATAAAATTGTAGACAATCACTGTCAGATCATAGTTGGTTGCATTCATGATATTTTCATTCAATGCCTTTGCTTGATCCACCCTAGTAATTTTTTGATACTGCATACTTACTGGCTCTCTAAAAAGCCGTTTTAGTTGCTCTTGCATAAAAAATTCTTCATGCATATTTTTCCCTCCTTTTTCGTGATCATGCACCCATTTATCAGGATAAGACTGTTTAATATCTTGAGGCAATAAACCAGAAAAAATCGCATTCCTACTATACTGGGTAGATGTTGGCAAAATCGAATAAAAATGATCTTCTTTGGCGATCTTATAGTACTCAGTTATTATGGGCTCCAATATCATCCACTGATCATACCTTAAGTTATCTAGCAATAAGAAAACCACTGGCTGACCTTTGTGTACCTCTTGCGCAATTTTTTCCCTAAAAAGTTGGTGGCTCAATGTTGGTCCATCTTCATCACCAGTTAACCATGCTGGATAATGCTTTTCAATATATTTCGAAAACTCTCGATTGGCTTCTGTTTTTTGAGTGTTGAGAATTCCAAATAATTCAGAGTTGTCAGATTGATCTAATCGTAACTCCCAGTTTATTATTTTTTTATACAAATCCACCCAAGACTCTTTATCCTGATGTGCACTGATATCTAGACTAATGTTTCTAAAATCTTGTTGATACCCACTAGCTGTTTTTTCTGAGACTAATCTTTTATTATCTACAATTTTTTTGAGGGTCAATAAAATTTGATTTGGGTTGACCGGTTTAATCAGATAATCATCAATTTGAGAACCTATGGCTTCTTCCATGATATTCTCCGCCTCATTTTTAGTAATCATCACGACGGGAAGATTATTTGATTTTGCTTTTATGCGTTCCAATGTTTCTAATCCAGTTATCCCTGGCATTGACTCATCTAAAAAAACAACATCTATATCGTTAGCTTCTTCCAAGCGATCTAAAGCATCATGTCCATTGGTTACTGTAACCACTTCATATCCCTTTTTTTCAAGAAAGAATAATTGCGGTTTCAACAAATCAATTTCATCATCAGCCCAAAGGATTTTTATTGCGGTCATATATTATTATTAATTTTAATTCTTATTTCAGCTCGAACGTCTAATTCAGGCTTTGGATGCAAAATACATTTTCGAAAAGATACAATGAAACGATAGTGATTCTTTCATTATTACATATTTATGAAAAATAAAAAAAAGTTATTCAATGATCCCATCTATGGATTGATCCAATTCGAAGAAGAAATTCTATATGAATTAATAGAACATCCCTATTTCCAAAGATTGAGAAGAATTTCACAATTAGGTTTATCAAATTATGTTTATCCAGGCGCAACCCATTCTAGATTTCAGCATGCACTCGGTGCACTGCATCTAATGAGTAAAGCTCTAGACACCTTAACGAGAAAAGGCATTGAAATTTCTAAAGAGGAAAAAGAAGCTAGCAAAATTGCCATTTTGCTACATGATATAGGCCACGGGCCATACTCTCATGTACTCGAGCATACTTTCTTAAAAGAGTCGCATGAAGATATCTCCTTAGCCGTGATGGAAAAACTAAATAAAACCTTTAATGGTCGACTCGATTTAGCCATTTCTATCTTTAAAGGAACTTATGAAAAAAAATATTTAAGCCAATTAGTTGCTAGCGAATTAGATGTCGATCGTATGGATTATCTAAATAGAGATAGTTTTTACACCGGGGTGGCTGAAGGAGTGATTGGTTATGATAGGATTCTCCATATGATTAATGTACATGATAATCAGTTGGTTGTAGAAGAAAAAGGTAAATATTCCATTGAGAAATTTTTAATAGCAAGGAGGCTGATGTATAGTCAGGTGTATCTTCATAAAACCGTGATTGCCATTGACCAAATGTTAATAAGCTTCTTACAACGGTATAATGAACAATATATTTTGGGAAAAACCTTAGAAAATAATAACTTTACACTCCTGTTTGACTTATATGCCCAGAAACTGCCCGTAATTGATACATTTCTATTGTTAGATGATGTAGACGTAATGCAACTTTTAAAAAGTAAAATGAATGACGAAGACCCGATTTTAAGGTATTTGTCAAGATGTATAGTAAATAGACATATATTTAATATATATTTAAGTGAGGACGAGATTTCAAGTGACTTTATTCAGGAATGTCGTCAGAAAGTTGTTACAAGGTTAAAATTAGAAAAAGACGAAATCACCTATTTCTTTTTAACCGGAGTAGAAAAGATCAAAACGCATATAAGTAAAGACGAGATATGCATAATTGATAAAACGAAAAACGTTAAGCCAGTCTCGGATTATCTAGTTAATTTTTCATCGGAAATATCTATTAATAAAAATTATATATGTTTCCCGAATAATGACTACTTTCGCGCCTGATTAGCATATTTATTAAATTTTTTATTAAGTAAACCTTAAGTAAATCATGAGGAAACTAAACACAATTCTTACTTCTGTTTTAGTTTTGTTCGCTTGTGTGGCTTACGCTCAACCTGAGGCAGGTATGCCATCTGAACCAGGTAAGTGTTATGCAAAATGCCTTATACAAGATGTATATGAAACTATTACCGAGGAAATTCAAACTCAAGCTGCATCTACAAGAGTAGATATTGTTCCTGCTCAATATGAGACGGTAACTGAAGAAGTTTTAGCAAAAGATGCTTCTTCTTCTTTAAGTGTTGTACCTGCACAGTTCGAAACAGTAACTGAAGAAGTATTAACAAAAGAAGCTTCAACAACTTTAACAGCTACTTCGGCTCAATTTGAGACGGTAACTGAAGAAGTTCTTGAAAAAGAAGCTTCATCTACTTTAAGCGTAGTACCTGCGCAATTCGAAACAGTAACTGAAGAAGTTCTTGCAAAAGACGCTTCAACTGTATTGAGCGTGGTGCCTGCTCAATTTGAAACAGTAACTGAAGAAGTACTAAGCAGAGAGGCTGGTATCTCAGTTGCAACAAGTGCAGCTCAGTTCGAGACGGTCTCAGAACAAGTTCTTGTAAAAGAAGGAGCTCCAACTCTTTCTGTTTCACCTGCTCAATTCGAGACAGTAACAGAAGAAGTTCTTGTAAAAGAAGCTTACACTGAGTTAAGAGTAGTTCCGGCTACATTTGAAACTGTTACCGAAGAGGTGTTAGTTCAAGACTCTTATACAACATTATCAGTTGTACCTGCTCAGTACGAAACAATTACTGAAGAAGTACTTGCTAAAGATGCTTACACAACAGTTGTGAAAGTACCTGCAGTTACTGATTTAGGAGCATTGTACGACATGCTTGACAGTGGTGCAAGCTCAATGACATTATCTAGTGGTGGTCAAGTTCTTGGAATAGGAGCTGGCGCTAACGGAAATGGTTCAGGAAGTGGAAGCGGTATCGTTAGAAACTTTACACCAGCTGAATTAGAAGCATTAAGAAGCATCAGAGCTTTCGCTAATGGCGGAGGATCAGGTGGAAATGGTGCTGGATCAGGATCTTTAGGATCAGGTGGAAATGGTGCTGGTGGTGGAAGCGGTAGCGTTAGATTAAAAGCTGACGAATACGGAAACGTTTACGCAACAATCACTGAAACTGTATTAGAAAAAGAAGCTTATTCTACTTTATCAGTGACTCCTGCTCAATATGAGACAGTAACTGAAGAAGTTTTAGAAAAAGAAGCTTACTCTACTTTAGCTGCAACTTCAGCTCAGTACGAAACAGTAACTGAGGAAGTTTTAGAAAAAGAAGCTTACACCACTATCCAAACAATTCCTGCTCAGTACGAAACAGTAACTGAAGAAGTTTTAGAAAAAGATGCATACACAACTTTATCTGTTGTACCTGCTCAATACGAAACAGTAACTGAAGAAGTACTAGTGAAAGAAGCTGGAACAACGATTGAAAAAAGACCTGCTCAGTATGAAACAGTAACTGAAACTATCGTAGTTGCACCATCTTCAACTAAATGGGAAAAGAAGAAAGCTGACAAAAACTGTCTTTCTGCTAACCCTGAAGATTGTTTAACTTGGTGTTTAGTTGAAATTCCAGAGCAAACAAGAACAATTAGCAAGAAAGTTAAGATGGCTTGTGAAGCTGGATATACTGATATGGGTGATGACTGTGTAAGAACAGTTGATGTGCCTGCACAGTATACTACAAGAACCTACCAAAGATTAGTAAGTCCTGCAACTACAACTCAAAATGAAGTACCTGCTAAATATGGAACTAGATCTTACCAAAGATTAGTAACTCCTGCATCTACAACTCAAACTGAAGTACCTGCTAAGTATGGAACTAGATCTTACCAAAGATTAGTAACTCCTGCTGCAACAACTTCTAATGAAGTACCTGCTAAGTATGGAACTAGAACATACCAAAGATTAGTTTCTCCTGCAACTACAAACTCTAATGAGGTAGCTGCTAAATATGGAACTAGAACGTATGATAGATTGATCTTATCTGCTGCTACAGCTACACAAAATGTAGATGCTGCATACCAGACTAGAACATACCAGAAGTTAGTTTCTGGTCCTACAACTACTACCACTGAAGTACCTGCTAGATATGAAACTAGATCTTACCAAAGAATAGCTTCTCCAGCAACTACTACAAGTGTAGATGTTCCTGCTCAATACACAACTAGAACATACAAGCGATTAACTAACGCTGCTAGCGTTAACGAAGGTCCTTGTGGTTCAGCTGGTGGATCATCAGCAGTATTAAACAACATTAATTTCGAAACTGGATCTGCTGTATTAACTGCATCTTCAAGTTCAGAAATTGACAGAGTTGTTGCTATGATGAATGCGGATCCTAATATGACTGCAAAATTTGTTGGTCACACAGATAGTGATGGATCTGATGCAAGTAATAGAACTCTTTCTAACAACAGAGCAAAAGCTGTATACGACGCAGTTGTTGCAAAAGGAATTGCTTCTAACAGAGTAAGCTACGAAGGTATGGGTGAGTCTTCTCCTATAGCAAGTAATGCAACTGCTGCTGGTAAGAGACAAAACAGAAGAACTGAAATGATTTCATATGGAACTACTTCAGGTGGTGGAGGTGGAGATTGTGATCAGTACACAACAAGAACTTACCAAAGATTGGTAACTCCTGCTTCTGCAAGCTCTAACGATATTCCTGCGAAGTATACAACTAGATCTTACTCTAGATTGTCTTCTCCTGCAACAACTACACAGAACGAAGTACCTGCTAAATACGAAACTAGATCTTACCAAAGATTAGCTTCACCAGCAACAACTACTTCAAATGATATCCCTGCAAAATATGGAACAAGATCTTACCAAAGATTGGCTACTCCAGCTGGAACGAACTCAACTGATGTTCCTGCTCAGTACCAAACTAGATCTTACTCTAGAATTGCTAGCCCAGCTACTACAACTTCTAACGAGATTCCTGCTAAATACGAAACAAGATCTTACCAAAGACTTGCTTCTCCAGCAACAACTAATCAAGTAGAAGTTCCTGCTAAATACCAAACAATTAGCAAGAGACAGTTAGTAACTCAGGGTGGATTCACTGAGTGGAGAGAAGTAATTTGTGATGGTGCTGTAACACCTCAGTTAATCAGACAAGTACAAAATGCATTAATCTCAAGAGGATATGATGTAGGTGCTGCTGGTGCTGATAATGATTTCGGTCCTTCAACAAAAGCTGCATTGGTTAAATTCCAAAAAGCTAACGGATTACCAATTGGTAACCTTGACTTCGAAACATTGAAAGCTTTAGGTATTAGATAATCTAATATCTTATAGATAAATGGAAAGCCCTGCTCATATTTGAGTGGGGCTTTTTTTATACTTTCTTTTGAATCTTCATATTCTATCTTACATTTGCTGATAATAAAATTCGAATTGTGAAAGATCCTAGAATATTTGATTTAATCCGCCTTGAACAAGAGAGACAACGTAATGGTATAGAATTAATAGCTTCTGAGAATTATGTTTCCAAGCAAGTTATGGAAGCCATGGGCTCAGAACTCACTAATAAATATGCTGAAGGATATCCTTCTAAAAGGTATTATGGAGGATGTGAAGTTGTAGATGAAGTAGAATCTTTAGCCATCGAACGATTAAAAGAACTTTTCGGCGCAGAATACGCCAATGTACAGCCTCATTCTGGAGCACAGGCGAATGCAGCTATATTTTTAGCAACGCTACAGCCTGGAGACACCGTTTTAGGCTTTGATTTATCGCATGGTGGTCACCTTTCGCATGGCTCTCCTGTAAATTTCTCTGGTAAAGTGTATAATCCTGTCTTTTATGGGGTAGAAAAAGATAGTGGATTAATCGATATGGATAAGGTAAGATCTCAAGCCATTAGTCATAAACCCAAGCTCATTATCTGTGGTGCTTCTGCTTACTCTCAAGATTGGGATTACGCAACTTTCAGATCGATTGCTGATGAAGTTGGTGCCTTATTACTAGCTGATATCGCCCACCCTGCTGGTTTAATCGCCACAAAACTATTAAACAACCCGATGGATCACTGTCACATAGTGAGTTCTACCACACATAAAACCCTACGTGGCCCTAGAGGTGGAATCATTATGATGGGTCATGATTTTGAAAACCCATGGGGAAGAACCACTAAGAAAGGGAATCCTATTAAGATGTCTTCTATTCTAAACAGTGGTGTATTTCCAGGCATGCAAGGAGGACCGCTCGAACATGTAATTGCAGCTAAGGCAGTTGCCTTTCATGAGGCACTCCAGCCAGGATTTAAAGCCTATGGCAATCAAATAATAGCGAATGCACAAGCCATGTCATCAGCATTGATGGACAAAGGATATAAAATTATTTCTGGCAATACTAAAAACCACTTAATGCTGATTGATCTTAGAGCTAATTTAGACATTACAGGAAAAGAAGCAGAAAAAGCTTTAGGTCAGGCAGATATTACCGTTAATAAAAACATGGTTCCTTTTGACGATAAAAGTCCGTTTGTAACTTCTGGTATCAGAATAGGTACCGCAGCCATAACTAGCCGTGGTTTAGTAGAGTCAGACTGTATAGAAATCGTTGATTGGATGGATGAAGTCTTGAAAAACTCGAGCAATGAATACACGCTGAAAGAAATTAAAACCAAGGTGGTAGAGAAAATGTCACGCTACCCTATTCATCCGACTGTGTAAAATCATAAATAACATCACTAAGCGATAATCCAATAGCTGGAACACTCCAGCTTATGGCTAATTGTTGTTGGTCAGCGAAGGCCCGTTCTATTTCTTCCAAACTTATTTTATCTCTTTCAAAGTTAAGATACATACCAACCATAAGCCTTATCATACCTCTTAAAAACCGATTAGCTACTATATCGAAACGATATTGGCCTCTGCCAAGTTCTTGCCATCTTGCACTGAATATTTCACATTTAAAATGCTCGTTTCCACTA
This sequence comes from Saprospiraceae bacterium, assembly GCA_020629035.1. Taxonomy (GTDB): domain Bacteria; phylum Bacteroidota; class Bacteroidia; order Chitinophagales; family Saprospiraceae; genus JAHDDO01. The sequence goes on from JAHDEC010000007.1 coordinate 129,108, forward strand.
TTTGATTTGCACAAAGGTTCGAATAGAGCTTGTTGCTCTATAAATTGACTTAACAACAAAAGTTTGTCTAAGTCCAGTGATTTTTTCCATGTATAGTGAAACGAAGATTGATTTAAAAAAGGATCTTTTATAGTATGTAAAAGATAAGTATAGCTTCGCTGGCGCGCGTCAAATCTAGCATGGCTATCAGGGGCCATTTTTTGGCTATCATAAATGGCAATATCCCTCGATAACATCTTATTTAGCTTGAAAACTGTGTTTTGTTTATCTACATCAGCTGGTAAATCTGTATGAAAATAATAACAACTTGCATGCACTCCTGCATCGGTTCTACCACAACCCATAATACTGACAGGGCTAGCAAATAATTGGCTTAAACAGTGTTCGATTTCTCCTTGGATGGTTTTACTATTTGGCTGAATTTGCCAACCTCCATAATCCGTTCCACGATAAGCTATTTTGAAAAAATATCTTGCCATCATTAGCTCCGTGCTGGCTTAATTTCAAAGCTATGCTTTATGCTTGCCGTCTCTTCTATGATCGCTGAAACTGAACAATATTTTTCGAATGATGAAGCGATAGCTTGAGCAGCTTTCGTTTCTTTTATCTCACCATATAATGTATAATGGGCTTCGATGGCTGTGTAAATTCTTGGCATTTCCTCTCTTCTTTCTCCTTTAACAGTAACCTCTATGTGTTCTACATTTTGCCTCATTTTTTCCAAAATAATGACAATATCGATAGTACTACAACCGCCTAAAGCCATTAAAACAGCCTCCATAGGACCTACTGATTTCCCATCATTTCCCAGGATGATGCTGTCACCATTGGCATTACTTGCCTTATATCTGTTTAGAGAGCCTTCGGTTTCTATTTGTACTTCTATCATAGTGTTCAATTTACATTAAATATAGTTTTTCCAAGCGGATAATCGGTAAACTGTCGGCTTAATGAACAGTGAATAATATTGAAAAGTTGTACATTTAGAAACCAAACAATTCCAAGATGAAAAGCATTTTTTACACTTCGATTATCATTTCTCTTCTTTTTGCGCTTAGTTGTACAAATTCTGAAACCCCTTCGCATTTACCTCAGCCAACTGATATTTCAGAGCACCAAGATGAAAGTGGCATGAAAGATATCCGCAAAGCATGGTTTGAAGATATCCACAGAGCTCCAGAAGGTGTTGATTGGAGAGAAATAGAGTATAAAAATCAGCTAAAAAAGCATAAAGCGAAACTTGCTCTATTAGAAACTAGGTCGGGGAATTGTGATGAAGTTGAGTCTTATGCTAATGATAAAATTCAAGCTAAATGGATCGAAAAGGGAAGTATAAATCAGGCAGGAAGTGTCCACGATACCGATTATGATCCTGTAGAAGATATGATTTATGTCGTTTCTGATGGCGGAACACTTTTTAAGGGTCCAAGAACAGGCAATGAGTGGGAAGTTATCAATCAAGATTTTCAGTTTTCTCGTGGATTGCTAAAGCTTTTACGACCGGAAGAAAATCAAAAGAGAATTTTATCTTGTATCAACGGAAATCCTCATTATTCAGATGATGATGGAATATCATGGGTAAAAAGTGATGGAATAGATAATTCTTCTGGTGGTTTGCAGGATGATGTCTTTACGTTTGAAAAAGATTCAACGACTTATTTAATCATGTTAAATAAACGTGGAGCCGGACAAAATATGGATCTAGTTTATTCTACTGATTTTGGAGCTTCTTTTCAAGTGGCTAAAGAATTTAATACAGGAGATATTAATCGACTTTCTGCTAACAAGCCATACAATTCAGACGAATTATATATCATTGAAAGAAAAGGTGGCACGTTTTCCCATATGTACCAATGGAATTTTGACAACATGGATGTGGACACACTTTCGACCTACTCCAATCTTGACTTTTCACTTCGTTCAGATTTAGATGGTATCCTCTATAATGACACAATAACAAGGTTTTATGCCTATAATTCTGCTAATGTTATTTACATGACCGAAGATTTTGGAAACACTTGGATCGAAAAAGGAAGTTTCCCTGAAAATCCTTGGGCCGTAGGGCTTCATGTTTCAGCAAAAGCGCCAGATATTATTTATATGGGTGAAGTAAATTGTCACCGAAGTACTGATGGAGGAGCAACCTGGGTTGCTGTCAACGAATGGTGGCAGTATTATGACAATGTAGAATTTGCATTGCATGCTGATATCATGTACTTCGAAAACTTCCTTTCCAATGAAGGAGAATATTTTACCCTGATAAGTAATCATGGTGGCTTGAGTATATCGTATGACGAGTTAGTAACTAAGCGAAATTTAGCCTTAGAAGGACTTAATGTTAGTCAATACTATAGTGTTCGAACAAGTCCAGATTTACCTGAGCTTGTATTTGCTGGGGCCCAAGATCAAGGATTCCAACGTGGATTTTCCTTTTCGGAAGAAGAGCAATTATATCTTGAGCAATACATTTCTGGAGATTATGGACACATCGTCTTTACTAATGATGGACGCAACATGTGGACGACATATCCATTTGGGTCCATTAGCGTCAATTTAAATGCCCAAAATGGGTCATTTACTGCTGGTTACACCATCGAATCGTTTAACGAGGCTCCATGGCTCCAATATTTAGTTGCTGATCCAGACCAATCTAAAAATAGAATTTATGCAGCAGGAGGTTCAGCAGAAGGAGGCTCTGGTTCATATATGATACAATTAGACTACGAACCTTCAGGGATAGTTGCTACTAACTTACCATTTAATTTTATGGCTGCATCAGGTTCATTAGTTACTGCACTGGGGATTTCTACCCTAGAAGATAGAACTTTTTACGGGGTGACTGAAAACGGTAGATTCTATTATTCTGAGGATGATGGTCAAAACTGGGAAACTGGATCAACTATTTTAAATGCTGGAAGCTGGTTATATGGCCAGGCATTGATGGTCTCTAAAGTACATGAAGGAACAGTCTGGGTTGCAGGTGCTGGCTATGGTGGTGATGCTGTTTTTAAATCAGAAGATAAAGGACTCACTTTCGAACCTATGACCGAAGGTTTACCAGAAACCTTAGTATATGATTTAGCTGCTAATGATGACGAAAGTTTACTATTTGCAGCAACCGAGAATGGACCTTATGTTTACGTAGTTCAAGACGAGCAATGGTATGATATTTCTCAATTATGTGCACCTGCCAATGTATACTGGTCAGTCGAGTATGTATCAGCACTTGGGATAGCGCGTTTTGGTACTTATGGTAGAGGAATCTTTGATTTTGCAATTAAAGAGTTTGTCGATGTAGAAAATGAAGTAGCAGCTAATAACGATATTACCATTTATCCAAACCCTGTTGATGATGTAATCTATTTTAAAAATGTTGATAACATCAAAGGTTTACATAATTTAAGCATTCAAAATATGCAAGGCCAAACGGTGCTGAGAAAAAACAATGTAGATAGAATGGATCTTGAAGGAGGTATTTATCTAGGAGATTTAACTAAAGGTCAATATGTTGTTTATTTAAGCGACGGTAAAGAATCCAAGACTTTATTGATGGTTGTTTTATAGAATCTTAGAGCCATTTAAAAATGGGTGCATAAGGGGCTGGCCTGGTAGTCAGCTCTTAATCATTATACCTATTATAAACTTATTCAAAACTAAAGAGTACAGCACCAGTCTTTTCGCCAGATGCCACATAGCGGAAAGCTGTCTCGAAATCAGCTAAAGCATATTCTCGTTCATAGATACCCTTTAGTTTGCCTTGCTCCATCAAATCCTTTGCTATACTTAAGCTTTCCTTAGGTTTTGAAGGAATAGGAAACTTAACGCCTCTTCTACCCCATAGTCGAATTAATTTAGTTATTGGAAATAAGAGAGAGAGCCACAAATGCTGAAGTCCAGGACCTAATTCTGACGAAATATAGATACCACCAGGCTTGAGTAAATGTTTGCTTGCAAAAAAAGAACTTTTACCTACTGTGTCAAACACATAATTATAGCTAGCATTTCGTTTCGTAAAATCTTCTTGTTGATAATCTATAATCTCATTTGCTCCCAGGGATCGAATCAAGTCAATATTTGCTGTATTACAAACTGCAGTTACATGGCATCCAATAGATTTGACTAGTTGCAAGCAGGCAATACCTATAGCACCAGTTGCTCCATTAATGATGACTTTATCTTCTTTCTTTAAGGAAATTTTGTTCAATGTATTCTGAGCATAGTGAACACCTTCTGCAATAGCAACAGCTTCTTTAAACCCCGTATTTTCCGGTATATGGATGATCGTTGCATTTTGATTCAACTTAATCAACTCCGCATGTGATTTTAAGCCCATATCGTCAAAACCAAATACCCGATCTCCAAGCTTAAATCCTTGGACATTTTCCCCAAGCTTTATAACCACTCCTGCATAATCGGTCCCACTTATCTGTACTCTTGGTTTCATCAGTCCATAGACTAGTCTCATAATCAATGGCTTAGCACTTAATATGGCACAATCTGTTCGATTTATCGTGCAGGCTTTAAGCTCGATTAATAGCTCATCTCCCCCAATAAGCGGTACATCAATCTCGTTCAACTGTAAACCTGAAGGTAAGCCATAAGTCTCTTGTGTAATTACTTTCATAGAAAATGCTGATCAACCAGTATCTCAACTATTATACAAAATAGATTAATTAACCAAGGTCTTTTCTAGTTCAGACCTAGCGTTTGTATAATCTTTTTCCTTTCTAAAATAACAACAAAGAATACTAATAAATACTCAAAAGAGATTAACCAACTTATTTCTTCGACAGGCTCCGTCATGTATGCACTGTAACTGAGAAAAACCAACATTGACCAAAGCCAAATAAATCTAAATCTTGTAAATACATTTAGCAATATGGGTATCGCTAAATACCATGGATGGACAGTCGTGGCGAATCCTAAATATAGAAGAAAAGAGACATTGAACAAGCTGACCAAAGCCGATAAATTAACACGCTTTACATAGGATCGGATGGCTAAATAAATGATGGATAGCATGGCTATTATACTCAACATTGGACCTAAAAACCCAATGATGTTATAACCTTTAAACCAGTATCCTATAGCACGTCCCAAGTAATAGATACTTGCATTGAACTCAAAACGCTGAAAATATAAGTCGATACTTTGCCAAATATTCAAATAGTGATCCTGAAACATGGGTATAAATAAGACCGCTAACAGCAACACAGAGCTAAGCGCAAATTTCCAAAAACCATCCTGCTTTCTCAATAAGTAGAAAAACAAAAGTGGCACAAACATCAAAGGCAATAATTTGACACTAATAGCCAAAGCAAAAAACAAACCGGCTCGGAAATACGCCTCTAAGCATAGCATATAAATCATGAGCACCATAAAGCATATCATGAAGACCTCAAAGTGGACATTACCAATCAACTCTATTAAAATGAGCGGATTTAAAAAATAAGCTAAGGCATAGTACTCCGACTGCTTAAAAAAGCGCAGAATCCGTATTAAAAAGTACAAACTAACTAGTTCCGAAATCAGCATCAAGGATTTCAAGATAACGCTCATCCAATAATGATCTAAGCCTTCAAACCAACTAATTATAAAGAAAACAGCCTGACAAACAGGTGGGTAAATCGAATAATAATCAGGCGAATTCATGAGACTGATGAGTTCAGCAAACGGAGTTTGACCAGCATGTTGTGCCATAAAATCATTAGGAGTCATCGCGAATGGATGCACTCCATGATGCCACAAAGCTCCATCCCAAATAAAGCGGTAAATATCCTCTGATAAATTCGGAAAAACAAAGAGCATAATACAACGAATACCAAGACCCAAGACAATCCCTTGCCTTAAAGAAATCGATATATTATCGCTCAACAGCAGTAAACCAAAACCTAAAAAGGCTATGCTTATGCAGGCAATTATGTAGAGAAAATCAGCCTGTTCTGGAATAGTAACGCAGGATAGAACCCCGACAACCAGGCAGAGAACAGCTAAAACATCTTTCCAATGCATAGCTAAAATTAACCTTTATTCAGCGAAAGATGTTTGACTGAAATGAAGAAAATCGAACCATAGCCAAAAGCTAGTAAAACATGCAGAAAAACCAAATGGTAATTCCCACTCCAAACGGCAAAAGCAATAGCACCACTAAAGTAAATGCACAGCAAGCCCTCCATAATAATCAAAGGTGACAGCTTTAGCGTTAAGTAACTTTTCATATTTACCTTATCCTTAATCGTGTTAAGGTTAAACTTAGGCGTTCTAATAAAGGCTGATTTTTTACCCATATATCCTTGCATCACCGCAATGGAATTATGTAACGAAAGTCCCATTGATAAGGCGAGAAAAAAGGGAAACATGATTAGAAATTTGAATGCTAATTTCCACCTTGAACTGCCTTCTATATCATTAAAAACATTGGCCACAAAATAGACAATCAATACGCTCAAAGTACTGATCATAAAGGCACTAAGTATATCCATTGAAATATTTAGTTGCTGGTTTACGACCAGGAGCGGAACACTCATAAGTCCCAAAACAAAGACGCATAAAAAGATAGAACTACTGAGTAAATGTGCAGAAGCATGAAGTTTTTTAAACAAACCAAGATCCGATTTCCAAACCGCCGGCAGCATCTTTCTAGCTGTTTCAGCTCCTCCTTTCATCCATCTAAATTGCTGGGACTTTAATCCACCCATTTCTGCAGGTAACTCTGCAGGAGATATCACCTCCTCTAAAAAGCGAATCTTCCATCCTTTCATTTGGGCCCGATAACTCAAATCCAAATCTTCTGTCAAGGTATCCGCAGACCATCCTCCTGCATCCTCAATAGTTTTCTTTCTCCAGACACCTGCCGTTCCATTAAACTGAAGAAGCAAATCACCCCCTTCTCTACCCGCTTGCTCCACCGTAAAATGTACATTTAACTGAAAAGCTTGCAGACGTGTAAGTAATGAGTAATCTTCATTAATATGGCCCCAACGAGTTTGGACAACTCCAATGCTAGGGTCATTAAAAAATGGCATACACTTCTGTAAAAAGTTCTTTTCTGGTAGAAAATCTGCATCGAATATGGCGATAAAATCTCCTTTTGCTTTGGGTGTTGCCTCTTTCAAGGCACCTGCTTTATAACCTGTACGATCTGTCCGAGTGAGCAACTCGATATTATAGCCAAGGTTCTTGTAGTGATCTACTCGCTCCTGAGAAATAGAAACAGTATCATCCGTACTATCATCGAGTACTTGGATCTCCAGCTTTTCCTTTGGATAATCTAAAGATGCGATATTATCGATTAAACGTTTAACCACATATTTCTCATTAAACATGGGTAATTGCACAGTCACCATTGGAAGATCCTCTGGATCAAGGCCAGTAAACTCATCTTTATCGCCTCTTATAAAATGATACAATAAATGAAATTGCATTAGACAATACAAGGTGATGATCACAAGAGCAATCATGTATAACACCAAAACAAAATTTGCAAATATCTCCACTTAATGTTTATTTATCAATCAATTATATATTACAATAATTTAAATATAGTCCACAAAATCTTATGTCCTGCTAAGACTGTCCCTCGAATAGTACCCGATACTTTGGACACACCGATTCGCTGTCGATAGTCGACGGGAACCTCTATACATTTCATTCCAAGTTTTGCAGCTTTCACTTGCATCTCAACTGTCCATCCAAAGTTTTTATCCACCATATTTATATCCAATAACGAACTATACTTGACCGCTCTAAATGGACCTAAATCAGTAAACTTATACTTATAAAATAGACTAATTAGGGTCGTAGCTAACCAGTTTCCAAAAATTTGTTGAGGGGTTAATGATCCCTTTTCTTGTTTACCTAAGACCCTGCTCCCAATCACCAAATCTACCTCATCGTTTATAATGGGCTGAACTAAGCTTGGTAATTGTGCTGGATAGTCGGAGTAATCTCCGTCAAGAAATACGATAATGTCTGGACGTTTTGTTTTTTCCGCAATGTGCGCTAGGCCTTTTAAACAAGCATTCCCATAACCTGGTAATACTTGATCGACTACCGTTGCTCCATGCGATAAGGCAACATCCTTTGTGTTGTCTTTACTATTATTGTTACAAACAATGATTTCACGGACCCACTCTTTCGGAATTTCGTCAATTACATGACCAATCGACTTTTCTTCATTAAAAGCTGGAATAATTACATCAATATTGACCTTCTGTTCGTTAATCATTCGTCATCTTACAGTGACAAAAGTATGTGTTTTAAGTACATTTTCTTGTTATACAGCAGACAATGTAAAATTTTCATTAATCTTGTGTCATATTGAAAAAAGCTAGTTACATATCATTTGTTTTAAGCTCGGTATTTATTGGCCTCTTTATGCTGCTATTTAGTGCTTGCGGCATTGACAAAAGCTATCATGAAGGATCATTACCCCAACTGAGTTATTCCTTAGATACCTTGACCTTTGATACGGTATTTACCTCTGTGGGCAGCACCACTAAATACATTAAAATCTATAATGGAGAAGATCAGCGAGTATTAATCGATGAGATCTCTTTTGCAGATGAATTCAGCGAGTTTTTTAGGATGAACGTTGATGGTATCCAATCACAGGATAAGGTCGAAGACATCACCCTCTTGCCGAATGATAGCATTTATGTCTTTATTGAAACCACCATTGATCCGGACCAGCCGAATTCCATTAGCCCTTTTATTATAGAAAATCTGTTAACCATAAAATCAGGTGATCGCAGTGACACTAAACTTATACAAGCTTGGGGTCAGAATGCGAATTACATTCCTACCAATAAACAGAAATCAAGTATTTCTTATTTGAGTTGCGATTTTGGAGAATGGGTGTGGGATGATCCACGCCCTTATGTCCTATATGGGTCACTGATTATTGATTCTTGTACTTGGCGTCTACCTGCGGGAACTCGCGTATATGTGCATGGTGGTATTGCCAATAATGAGCTAGGTATCTATAATGATGGCCTTGTAATTTTAGGATCCAATGCTAAGATTATTTCAGAAGGCAGTCTAGATAATCCAGTAAGTTTTAGGACAGACAGACTCGAAGAATCTTTCCAAGATGATCAGGGTCAATGGTCAGGGATTATACTTTCTAGTGGCTCTGTAGGAAATGAACTTAATCACACGCAGATATATCATTCCTTAGTGGGAATACGCGCAGATTCTGCTACCCAATTAGTGATTAACAACAGTGAAATAGGCCACATAGGAGGAAATGCAGTTTTGGGTATCCAGTCCAATGTCGATATATTTAATACAGTCCTTCATAATACAGGAAGTCATGCAGTCCAGTTTATACAGGGCGGAAGCTATCGTATGACGCACTGTACCGTCTACAATCCTTCGAGCCAAAATTTTGGCTTGTCGATGACTAATTTTAGATGTACCGACCCGCTATGTCAGGGTACAATTTTAGTAGCTCCAGCCAATGGCTCATTTAGAAATTGTCTTTTTGCTGGGTTTAGTTCAGACCAAATATCTTTTGGTGATGCCACTGATGAGTCTGGTGATTTAAACTACAACTTTGACCATTGTGTGTATTCTATAGATGAATTAACGGATGAGGAAACAGGTTTTCCTGACTTTTTAAGCTTCACTAACAATTGTCTAAATATAGCCTATCAGGCAGATTCTATGTTTATTAATCCAGATAGCTTTGATTTCCATTTAGATACTATGGCAGTTGCTATAGATAAAGGGAAAGTATTTAGCGGTTTTGAGTTCGACAAGGATGGATTTATGCGGGATGCCTTACCTGATGTTGGCTGTTATGAATTTCAAGATTAACTAGTCAAATTTCACTCGAGCTAGTAGGATTATTCCAACCACAAAAAAGAAGATAAGTCCAAGAACTGAATATCGCATATTCCCCGTGATTGCATCGATAAATCCAAAGATAAAAGTACCCGAAACCGTAGCAATGTTTCTAAGTAATTCAAAAAAGCTAAAGTAACTTGCGTTTTCTTCTTCTCCTTCTATCATCTTACTGTAGCTCGAACGAGAAAGCGATTGGATACCGCCTATGACCATCCCTACCCCACCAGCAATAAAATAGAAAGCCGTTTTATTATCTACAAAATAAGCAGCACAACAAATGGCAATCCAGATTACCAGCTGAATAAGTAGTGAGTTTTTATTGCCGAATAACTTAGAGATATAGGCAAACAAATAAGCACCGCCTATGGCTAAGAGCTGAATGATAAGGACGATGATTATCATTTCTTGACTCTCGAAATTGAGCACTTCCTTGGCAAAAACTGTAGCTACATAAATTACTGTGTAAACACCCGCTATATAGAAAAAGAAAGCTAAGAGATAATTTCGAATCATGGGTTGCTTGCTGATTCTTTTTAAAACCTTAGCTACTTCCGAATATCCTTTACTGATCGCATTTTGAGGTAATTTGTCCTGATTATCCTTGGGCAGATTTCGAAAACTAATCTGAGACCAACCTATCCACCATAAACCAACTAGCACAAAACCAAAGCGTACCGGGAAAGTCTCATTCTGAATGCCAAATAAGTCAGGTTTCAATATGACCACCAAAATGATGATTAAACAAATCACCGAACCAACATAGCCATAAGCATAGCCCATGGCACTCACCTTGTCTACTCGATCTTCACTAACAATTTCGGGTAAATATGCATTGTAGAAAACTAAGCCTCCCGCAAAGCCTATGGTTGCTAATAAAAAGGCTACTGAACCAAGCCATAGCATACTTCCGTCCGTAAAAAAATATAAAGCTAGGCAAGAGAAACTTCCTAAAACCGTAAAAAACTTAAGAAACATCATTCGCTTACCACCAAAATCAGAAATTCCTGATAGCACCGGTAATAATATGGAAATCAATAAATAAGCTAAAGAAACGATAAATGAATAAAGGGCCGAATTACTGATGGTAGTTCCAAAAAAAGGCACCGTTTCATTGGTAATAGAGAGAAAGTAAGGTGGAAAAACTGCGGTAGAAATAACCAAGGCGTATACGGAATTTGCCCAATCAAAAAATGCCCACGATCTTATAGTCTTCTTATTATTGATAGCCGTCACCTTACTCATATTCATCCTTGATTTAATCCAAGATAGGTATAGTTTTTCAATTGCCAATTATAGGCAAGTGATCTAGGCAAAATAGGGAACATTTAGGGAACTTTTTTTGCTCAATAATTGTATTGGTTTTGTGAATATCGTAATACTCTCCCGAAGTGCAGCACTTTATAGCACACAGAGCCTCATAAAGGCAGCAAGAAATAGAAACCATTTTGTACGTGTAATTGATTATCAGCATTGTGATATCATTGTTGAAAACAATAAGCCCAAACTAAGCTACTATGGAACCGTACTTAAAAACATAGATGCGGTTATCCCGAGAATTGGCGCCAGTTTTACTAGATATGGAGCTGCTGTTATAAAGCAATTTGAAGCTATGAAAGTGCCAAGCACCCTGACACCCGAAGCTTTATTTGTAGCTCGGGACAAACTCATGTGTCTGCAGGTTCTTGCTATGAATGGAATTCGAGTACCAAGAACTATAATGACTAACAATGCCATCATGTATGAGGACTTAGTTAAGTCATTTGGTTATCATCCGTTAATCATTAAACTGGTAAGTGGAACCCATGGTGTAGGAGTAATTAAAGCTGATTCACATCAACTAGCTGTTACCTTATTGGAAGCTTTTCAAAAAACTAATCAAAAAACTATACTGCAAGAGTTTGTAAAAGAGTCAAAAGGTGCAGATATTCGTATTTTCGTGGTTGGTGGTGAAGTAGTCGCTACTATGAAGCGACAAGCAAAGGAAGGGGAATTTAGATCTAATTTGCATAGAGGTGGAAGTTCTACTCAAATTAAAATTTCTGATGAAGAAAGAACTACGGCACTAAATGCTGTTAAAGCTTTAGGATTAGATGTAGCAGGAGTAGATATTTTGCAGTCAAAGGCGGGCCCACAAATTATTGAGGTAAATGCTTCACCAGGCTTAGAAGGTATTGAAAAAACTTCAGGCGTAGATATCGCTGGAAAAATTATTGATTTAGTTGAAGAAAAAGTAAGAGCAAGTAAAGGATATGCAGGACACCCTAGTCATTCAGAATCAGGAAATAGCAGGCAATGAGAATACACTCATAGAGCTAAATGTAGGTCGTTTACCATCCGATAACCTCATTTCCATTCGAGCACATGTTTTTAGAGGCAAAGAAGAAGGTCCTACCATTTTATTTCTTGGGGGTGTACACGGTGATGAAATTAACGGCGTCGAAATTGTTAGAAAAAGTATAGAGCAAAATTATTTTGACAACATACAGCGAGGTACAGTAATAGCCATACCGCTTTTAAATGTATTTGGATTCATAAACTTTAGTCGAGATGTACCTGATGGCAAAGATGTTAATCGTAGTTTTCCGGGTACAACCAAAGGATCATTAGCCTCGCGAGTTGCAAGAACATTGACCAAAACCATTCTACCCCATGTGGATTACGCTGTAGATTTCCATACGGGTGGCTCTTCCAGATACAACTACCCGCAAATACGATATACTAAAGGCCAAGCAGCATCATATGATTTAGCTCAGGTCTTTAATGCACCCATAACCATAGAAAAAGCAACCATACCAAATTCGTTTAGAAGAATTTGCAAGGATTTAAAAATTCCTGTCATTGTCTACGAAGCAGGGGAATCTATTCGTTTAGACGGTCTCGCTATAAGTCGTGGCCAAGAAGGCATACAAAACATATTGGAACACTTTAAATTCGTAGACATAGAAAACAAAATTACGCCTCAGAAGACCATCAGAATCAAAAGGACTAGTTGGATTAGAGCCTCTTTTTCTGGTATTTTTATATGGTCTAAAAAGTCAGGAAACTATGTTCAAGCAGGTGAGCCACTTGGTAGTATAAAAAATCCGTATGGCACTAAAACAGCTACAGTGGTAGCAAAAAAAGATGGATTTATCATTGGGCATAATAATGCATCAGTAGTTAACCAAGGTGATGCACTATTCCATATTGGTTATGAAGATGCATAAAATCCTCTGCAACATATTAGTAATATATTTAATATGTTCTTACTCTCTTAGCGCACAAAGTAAACTTCAATCTGGTATCGAACGAGTCCTTGCTTCGAGTGAACTAAAATACAGCAATGTAAGTGTCTGCGTCATGGACTTAGCATCAGGAGAAATACTAGCAGATGTGCGGGCTAAAAAAAGCTTAACGCCAGCCTCATCTTTAAAGGTAATAACTAGTTTAACTGCTATAGATATCCTTGGTGAAGATTACCAGTACAGCACCAATATTGGCTATGAAGGTCAGCTAGACCCCGATGGGACACTTCAAGGTGATTTAATTATTTATGGAAGCGGTGATCCTACCTTAGGCAGCACCAAATTCGCGAAATATCCCAATTTTGAGGAGGTGCTTGATCAAATTACCAAAGCGGTAAAAGACGCCGGCATAACTTGCATAGACGGTTCTATCATAGCTGATGAATCAGTATTTAATAGTTTTCCTATTTCTCCTTCCTGGCAATGGAATGATCTTGGAAATTATTATGCTAGCGGAGCCTGGGGAATTAACATTAATGAAAACCAATACACTATTTACTTTGATGGAAGAGGCAAGGTAGGAAGAAGACCCAATATAAAATCTTACTATCCGCAAGTCCCTAAACTACAACTTTCAAATGAGCTAGCTGTCGACAGTGCAGGGACTGGCGATAATGCTTATATCTTTGGCGGTCCTTACAATTATATAAAACGCATAGTGGGCACTATTCCAGCGGGAGACGGTGTATTCTCCATTAAGGGTTCTATTCCTGATCCGCCTTATTTCCTAGCCTATCATGTCCACAAAGAACTTAAGAAGAGAAACATCGAGGCTCAAGACTTTAAAGTGAATTTTGAGCCATCCAAGAAAAAGAAAAAACCTACGATTATCCATGAATTTCGTTCACCTCCACTTTCAGCTATTGTCAGAAGAAACAACTTAGAAAGTAACAACTTGTACAGCGAAGCCCTACTGAAAAGTTTAGGTTTAAAAGTTCGCCGAGGTGGTTCTGGACAATTAGGTATTTCAGCTATCAAACGATATATGAAGAAGTTAGGAGTTAGTTATGCAGGGATGAATCTAGAAGATGGTTCTGGGCTTTCTGCGCGTACCTTTATCACCAGCTATACTTTAGCAGAATTTCTAAGGAAGTTTGCCTTGAAAAACAGCATTGAAACCAGCGTTAAATATTTGCCACAAGGTGGTGTTTCTGGTACGATACGATCAATGTTTGCAAAGTCTTCTGCTGCTGGCAAAATATGGGCAAAGAGTGGCAGTATGAAGGATATTATGAGTTATACTGGATACGTAAAAAGTAAATCAGGCGAGTGGCGAAGTTTTTCTATTATTATAAATGCCTACTCAGCAAAGAACAAAATCATTCGAGCTAAAATGGAAAAAATGATGAAAGAAATTTACTTTTCATCCTAGTGTAAAGTCTTCACTAGAAAATGTAGCGTGATCGTAATCCAATCGAAAGTGCGTCACTTAAATCAAACGCTCTATCAATATTTATCTGCTCCTTATACAAAGGTTTGAATTGATATTCCATGTTTAAACCTAAGCTAAATGAAGGTGTAAAAGCGTAATCTGTACTCACATTCGAAAGAAATTGCCAATTATTTATTGCATCATTATTGGTTAGATACTCTCTACTGTTAGCGGATAAAATATTCCACTCTTCATGGGTAGATACAGAGGTGATATAATCAACGCCCAAAGTACTTGATAAACTAACTTTAGGACTCACCTTATAACGCAATCCACTCATTAGCCCAAAAGCATGAGTAGTATGAAACTGCTCGACCTCCACTTGTATATACTTAGATGGCGTGGTCTCTCCAGGATTAGTAGGTGCAGTTGTTCTTCCGTCGTTTAGTCTAGTTTCAGTAAACTGATCTTGATGATATCCAAACTCATAGTTTAAGCCCTTAATCCAAGATGTATTTTTGGAGATCTTAGTTTCGATCCCTAAACCAACCCTAAGACCTAAAATGTCCTTGGATAAATTGCTACTGTTAACTAAATCAATAAATACATGGCTAACTCTGTTTCGAATCGTAGGTACAGCAGCGAGTAAAATATTCAAAGAATTAGAATATTCTACTCGATTTAATTCAAGGGCTTCAAGAGGATCTAATCGGTCGTTACTGGTAGTTTTTTCATATTGTGTTTGACTGTCAGTATGATCTACTGTCGACCCTTGAACTAAAGGTTTTGCTGTTATTTCCTTTGCTTGTGAATGTTTATTCGAATGATTAGCACGGATATGTTGAGAAACTTGTTCCTTATTGTTATTGCTTCCTAAAGCAACTGATGCATTTGCTGCTTGACTTTTTACTACAAACTCTTTGGCTACTTCTTTTCGCAGCGCTATGTCTTCTTGACTAAATCGATCTATAGACAGCATACTTAATGCCTGTGCAGTCTGCGCAGTCTTAACAGGTATTAGCTCTTTAGAGTTTGTGTCTTCAATGGTTGGTTCGTGCAGAAACATAAACATGACTAACAGACCAGTCACAAATGACAAAAGCAACATCATAGCTAATTGCCATGGCTTTCTGCCATTTTTTGTAGCCTGTACTGGCATCTCATCTGCCAGCATTCGCTCGAGGTCACCCCAAGCATGCTTTACCTCCTTGTCTGTCCACGTTCGCTTATCCTGCATTATAGTTTTCTAGTCTGTACATCGTTATCTTCTTCTTCAAACTTTTCCGTGCTTCAGAGAGTAGCCATTTGGATGTTCCTTCTGACATTTGCCTCATTTCGGCAATTTCCCGATGTTTATATCCATGTATAGCGTACAAAATGAATACATCTGCTGTTTGTTGTGGAAGTGTGTCTATGATATTCAGTAAGTCTTCCATCATCAGGTTTTGTAAACCTTGATTATGATCGACCTTGTCACGGTGTTCTAATTCGAGAAACTTAATTTTACCTTGTTTCGATCTTAAAAAATCAGAAATTGCATGGTAAATAATTCGTTTCATCCAAGCTTCGATACTTGTGATTTTTTGCAAAGAACCAAGGTTCTTAAAAATCTTTAAAAAGCCATTATTTAAGCAGATGACAGCCTCATCCCTGTCCTTTGTGTATCTCATACACATTGGAATTAATGTATTAAAATACCGTTCGTAGAACCACTGCTGGCTACGACGATCATTTTCAATACATCCTTGTATGGCCTTTTCTAAGTTCAAAGCTCTATTATATGTAAGTAACGCTTGGTTTATAAAGATAAACTAAAGGTCACTTATTTGTAAGACTTTATAAGATTTCTATTTGGTTGGAAAATGTTTGTTTTTTTTCAATGTAGTTTTTCTTTTTGTTATTTACATCTTCATAGGCCAAGATTAAAAGAGCCACAAATCATCAAAATTTCAGCTCCAAAGATGCTGAAATAAGGTCCAGTGGAGTATCATATCCATTGAGGCGATTCAAATAAAAGAACATTTGGTGCCCTATTTTTTTGACAATTTAATTCAGCCTTACAATAAAACAACTAGTTTGATCTCTTGTGAATCAGCCAGCTACAACCTAAAGAAAGATAATTCATGGTATGGTTTATTCCTGTGCCGAAAGAAAAATCGAATTGTAAGTTATCGTTTTGCAAATAAGTGAAGCCAGCATCAAAATTAGCTACATGCTTCTCAAAATCCACCAGATCACCATATGGCTCTATATAGATGCCGACTTTGTCATTAATGCCTATAGCAAGTGCCAGAGAATAGCTTAGATCTCCTATTCCCTCGCCAATATAATTATAGCCTACATTATAGCCGATACCCATGTTTTCAGTTAGCCTGTGCGAAATGGAAAGTTTGTTAATGGTACCAAAGTTTGCAGCTCTAAAACCCTCAGACCCGGAAGGGGTGATTAAATGAGAGAGAAAGGCAATTTCAGTATTAATGTTCTCATTCTGTAGTAATTGAACTTTGGTTCCAATCTCAAGATCACTAATACCTTGGTTGTTGAAATCCCTGCTCTTAGAAGTCTCAAATTGGCTGAGTAAGCGAAGTTCAAACCAATTTGTGAGTCCATATCTAAAGAGATTAGTCGGAGCTAAGATTTGGCGGGTTGCCAATTCTCCTTCTCCTTCAAAACCAATCAAAATTCCTGACTCGATTTGTAAATTACCTGATTTTATAGTAGAAGAACTTTCTGTCTGGTCAGGTCTATCAGTGATAATTTGGGCCTGGCAAGTAATTATCAAAAAGTTTAGTAAAATTATCGTAAGTGCTATTCTCATATTTAGGACTTCAGGCTGCAAATGTCGTATTGTAAATGGACTTTAAGTAATTTTTAATGAAAACAAATAAAACTCACTAAACTTCTATTTTTGGCAGCATCCAACATTTTTGATATTTCACATAAAAATAGTTGAACATAGAAAGTCGAGCAGATAAGATCCATTTGAAGGTTTAGGAAAACCAGAGCCACTAAAGTTTGGTTTAAAGGGCTTTTGGTCTGGGAGAGTTTATCACGAGCACTGTATAATTTATACCATTCAAGGAAAAAAGGAATGCATCAAAGTTGTTCTATGCTTCAATGCTGATTTCACTACAAAAAAGATTTAAACATCAGTCAGCATCAAATAAATCGTTCCCCTTAATTTTTTGGACTACAATTCTTAAAGTCATCCTTAGATTAATGCTCAATAATTAGCTCGGGTATTTGGCAATCAGTACCTATTTTAAAGAGTCTGACTTCCGTAGGATTAACATTTGGAAGATCTTCATTTGGAAGACCGTACAAAAAGGATACACTTCCTAATTCGTTTAGCACTAAATCAGATAATGGACCTGAGCCTTCCAAAATAAATTCGTGATGCTTATTTAAGTCTAGATCAAAACATTGGATTCTTAATTCTTGTCCATACTCAAAAGCTACCTCCATAGTATAAAGATTATCTCCATCTACCAGCAAGTCACCAAACGCATAACTTGAAAGAGCAGGATCAAGAGGTGCCATAAGTTCATTGTTAAAACTAATCTCGTTTGATACATTTAAATCGCTATCGAGTTTTGTAATGTAATTAGTATCGTCTGATATTATACCAGCTACATAGATGTTGCCATCAGCATCTTCAGTATACTCATGTATCGTATTACTCATGGTCAATGAAGCAATAGGTTCAAATTGATTATTCACTTTATAGAGTGTTTTATCATAATCAAACAAGAAATTTCCATCTGCCAGCTGCATAAAATCGAAGACCCGTCCAGTGATTTCTGGCAATGCGCTAAGCCTATCATCAAACAATAATTGGCCATCATAATCAACTTGGAAAATATGCGTTCTTGCACCGAGTGTATTAGGATCATTCCAGTCCCAAGTAAGCAAGGTGATTTTGTCTTCTTCCATGACCACATCTATTAATGTATACCTTGCATCTAGCTCAAGTGATTCCGTCAAATTACCATCAAGACCATAGATTTCTAAGCCCATCTTTTGCTCATCATCTTCATTAGAAAAACCAATGCTTGTAATCCTGTAAATCTTTTCATCGTACATTTCCCACTTTGCAAATAGACCGCTTTCTGGTGCTGAAAAAGGATCTTGGATTTCTTCCGTCACGCTTCCATTAACATCTACTTTTAATATGTAATCTGAGCCTACAATATGATAATCGTTAGCATCATTAATAGACAATTCTCCAGTATTTCGGTCTAATCCTGCATGAGAAATCCAAGGTCTACTGGTAGGCCCCAGTAGATCACCCATATTGGAATCCTTATTACATCCTAAACAAAATATGACTGAAACAAGGCAGATTAAGAAGTAAAAATTATTGGATTTAATAAACATGTCTTAAGGTTTTAGAAGTTTGTATGTTATGATTGTAAGCTGTTAAGCTACTAAATATTTGTTGAACTTTCATGCTTTACTTTAACTCAGATTTATGAGTTTTTTCATCAGGTCAACTTATTTGATCTGAATCATCAAGCCATTCTCCTACCCAGCTAATAAAAAACCCAACAGAGCAATCATCATAGAGCCAGTGATAATTAAGATAAAAATCGCAAAGCGTTTAATATCCTCAAGCGTCCGTCCCTCTTTAAGAACTAAGCGCCGGAAATCTGAAGAAATAAGACTGAAAAGGGCAAGGCTAAAAAACAAACTAAGCGCTAATAACATTCCTGACATAAAGGGTAAGCCAGTGGGCATGCCTAAAAATTGTGGAATGATATCCATCAGAAATAAAACATTCCAAGCAACTAAAGCAGCTCTTAAAACTGGTTTCTTGACTGGGTTACCTCCTGACTTCTGTCGTGCTAATATTTCCTTTTTTTGCTTGGATGGAACTTCATCCTTATAATCTAAAAATCCCGTTGCTCGAATCTGTTCTATAAGATGCGTAGGATTTTCAAGCGTCCAAAAAATAACTTGCTCATGGTACGCTTCGACATTATGAATGATTTGTAAACCACCTGATCCAATCTTTGGCCCTTGATATGGTTCAATGGAAATAATATCTGAAGACATAAAGGACAGACTCCCTATAATACTTGCATTAAGGTCTAATCGATTTTTATTAGCTGTTAAACGAGCAAAAGGAAAGGTAGCATTAGCCTTAGCTATACGTGCTCCACCTGTAAATGTTACATTCTTTTTGTCCATACATCATTATCAGACTATCTAATCACCGTAATATCACCCGCCTGCTTCCTGATTTGTCCATCTTCATACAAGATCTCTACCACATAAACATAAACTCCCTGAGTCACTTCTCTGCCCTTGAAAGTTCCATCCCAACCTACATCTGGTCGGTTTACAGGTACTTCCTGAGCATCAAAAATTAGTTCTCCCCAACGATCATAGATTTGCATGAAATTTACCAAGTCGTTATCATTATCCGTCTGGGGGAAGAAAGACCCATTTTCATCTCCAAGACTTGGATTAAATACATTCGGGATGTATACACTAACTACCTTTTGGAAGTTTAAGGTTACACTATCTGTCACAGTACAACCATCACCAAATGATGCTGTTACATATACCGTTTCCGTTTGGTATACATCGAAACTGCTTGACTCACAATCTTGGCAACTAGCTAAATCGCTCGGTTCCCAATTAATGCTAGTAAAATCAGTTATATCAGAAACAATCGAAACATCATAGGTATTAGTACCCGATAGGATAGCCAACAAATCGAAATCCAAGGCTGAAGCCTGCGGCACCTCTACTGCATAAGTCAGCTCACAACCATTTACATCGATAATCGTGACTTCATAATTATCCGGGGCAATCGGAATACTAAATGGCAAACTTGTGATTTCCACAACAGCTTGTGTATTTGCAATCGTTAAGCTAAACGGTAATTCACCTCCCACGGAAGAAACAACCACTAAACTTCCTTGTCCCTCTCCTGGACATGGTGGAAAGGCTTCTATCGTGTACTCTAGTTCAAAAGCTAAAGCGACATTGACCAAACTATCACAACCATTAGCTGCCATACCTGGTAAAGTTACCTGACCAGATGGAGTATCTTCATCGAATACCTGTCCATTCAGCGTGAAGGATTGTCCATTACACAAGGTATCTATATAATCGCCTTCAGGAATCGTTAATAATTCCACACTTACATTTACTGTACTATCACAACCTTGAACCGAAGCATTCTCAAGGACTACTGTACCTTCCAACATATCTTCAGAGAATTCCATACCTAAAATAGTAATCGTTTCGCCTGGGCAGATTTGTCCGGTCTCTGTACCCTCTTCTATACTTAGTAAAGTCAAGTTAACTGTGACAATACTATCGCAACCATTTGATGCAACCCCAGGATAATTTACCTGACCTGTTAGGTTCCCTTCGTGGAATAATTCGCCGTCAATATCGATGGTATCACCTGGACAAATTTCCGTTATTCCGTAAGGTTCTATGATAGATTCTAAAACATTTAAGCTAACCATGACCGTACTATCACAACCGAACTGACTAGTCAAATTAACCGTACCTGTAGGAGTACCTTCATCGAAGAACATACCTCCTAATTCTATAGGATCACTACCAGTACAAAAATCAGGGTTGAAATCTGTAGGTACATTCGTATAGAATTCCATAGCAATGGTGATTAAAGTATCGCAATCTCCATTTACTCCACCGATAAGTTCGGTACCATCTGGATCATCGAAATCATATTGGTTTCCATTAATGATGACTACCTCGTCTTCACAATAAGGACCAACAATACTTACCGGAATCGATTCGACGAAATTGAGTGTGTAATTAATGGTACTGTCGCAACTGTTTATGGATCCTTGAGCAATATCAATGCTGCCTGTAGGCATATCAAACTCGTCAAAAGTTTGTCCCCCAAGCATGACTATATCACCCTGGCAGGCATTTACCACAGTATCCAAAGTAGCTGGCTCAAAATAACTAAGGTTTACCGTCACTACCGAATCACATCCGTTTACATTAAAGGTCTCTATACCAGTTGGATCAGACTCGTCATACAGTGTTCCATTTACAAAAATGATTTCTCCAGGACATAAATCCATCATCACTTCACTGGACAGAGTCGGTATGTTTTCAAAACTAAAATCTGGAGATAAAGCGGTCGCTTCACATCCTTCAGCATTCGTAAAATTATTAATACTGATCATCCAAGCATCGTAGTTTGTATTATCCACAAACAGCGTATCGTTTTGCAACATTGGCAAATCATCAAAATTGCAAATCGTCAGCAAGTATGTACCATTCGAATTAATGGTTTCGGTTGCAAAAATACCTGAACCATTACTTATGATTATATCAAACATATAGGCGGTGCTTCCACCCAAGGTTATTTCATATTCGAAGCAAGATTGGTCACATAAAGGACCACTCGGCTCTATCGTGTTTATGGTTGGTGGTGGTGTAACTATGACCACTATTTCTGCCATATCCACTGGACATGAACCACCTCCGATGGTGTAGGTTAAGGTAGTATTGTTCAATGCCACCCAAGGATTTGAAATCATGTTTCCTGATGCATTATCTACAAAGCTTCCACCTACATCTCCACCTGCAAGAATCGTGTTTAAATCTATTTCCGCACCTTCACACACCGTTATTTCATTACCTGGACCTGCTTCGAGGACATCCGTTACAGTGATGGTTAAGAGTGCTGTATCTGGTTCACAAGCGCCTACACCCATGATAATATATTCTACATCATAGCTATTAGGCATCAAACCTGTTGTATTAAAATCCGTTCCCACTAGGCCACCAGAACCCGAAAGATCATCAAAGCTTCCGAGGGATGGATCGTAAGAGCCCACAAAAATAGTGAGGTCAAAAACATCTCCTGCACATCCTGTAATCGGCACATCCGGACCTGCCTCTAATTGCTCGATTACCTCGATTTTTATCGTATCAAAAGCCGAAGGACAAGCATCTCCTAAGGTACTTTCTACCTCGAAAACAAACTGATATAAGCCAGGAGTTGCGCCCATAAAATTGACAGTAGGGTTAGGCATACCAGTTATCCCAAATAAGGATGGATTCACTAATTCTGTCCAGCTATTAGTATAATAGCTACCCATTGTAAAGGCAGACACGTAATCAAAGAGCATGATGTCCATGTCAGTACTATTACAAATCTGATCTAGTGGATCTACATTAATTAATGGAGATTCGTATACTTCTATTCGGATGGTGCTTGTTGCATCACCACAAACTACACTTGAAAAACCGTAATCTACATTGTAGTTTCCTGGAGCAGGTAAACTACTTAAATCAACCATAGTGGCATCTGTTAAATTTAGCGAAAATCCGCTTAAATCTATCCACGATCCGCCACCATCGGCGCCTGTTATATAATCACTTAGATCGACTAGATCGGTAAAGCCTTCACAAATACGTAAGGTATCACCTAGCCCAGGATTATCGATCGTTTCTATGCTAATACTTAATGTGTCTTCAGTCCCACAAGTACCATTGGTATCATAGATATATAGCGTTGTATTAGTGCTTACCCAATCTCCAGCCATAAAACTCACTCCCATCCCATTAGAACCAGAGAAATAGGCTTCATTTCCTGTTAGGTCAATGCCGGTAATGGTCGATAACTGAACTGAATCACAAACCACAATGTCCTGTTGTGCATCGACAATCGGTGATGGCGCAATATTGATCAAAATCTCCAAACCATTATTGGTTACACAGCCTGTATCATTCGGATCATACACATATAAAGTGCTGATACCATCCGTATCAAAAATAGTGTCACATGGTGACCAGAATGGGTTTGAAACTGAATTAGAAGATGTCGAGTATATGGCTGTACCTGTGCTGTTTGTTATTTCTGGCAACTTAACAAAACCACAAGCTTCTGGTATTTCAGGAACTTCGAAAATAATTTCATCCGTAATATCTATGATTAATTCTTTCTCATCAATACAGCCACAACCATTATCTATGTAGACATACAAGGTTATATCTGAGGTGATTACTGTTCCAGGCGCGTAAATTGTTCCTGTGGCTCCTGAACCTCCGTAGTAGGTAGCGGTTCCAGAACCATTAAAAACATCAATCGGAGGTAGAATGTATTCAGCACAGGCAGATACTTCTCCCTGCGGCTGTACAATCAAAGGAATCTCCACTACACATAACTCAAAGCTAATTTCACTTGAACAATTGGGTGAGTTTGAATCATAAACGTAGAGGGTTGTAGGATTAATACCTGGATTGTAAATATCATTAGGACTATAAGAAGTACCTGTACCTCCAGGCCCTGTAAAAAACATTTCGTTTCCCGTTAAATTTGTCCCCGTAGGAAAAGGTAAATTATAATCATCTCCACAATATTCTACATCATCAATAGGATCAAACATAGGTGAAGGTTCGTAATCTAACATGATCATAACTGGATCAGTTTCGCATCCGCTGGTGGCATGTTGTACGGTATAACAAACAAATACATCACCTGAGATACAATGATTTGTAGGGTCGACAATAGCCACATCACAATTTGGTCCAGACCACCACATCACTGCAGAACCTGGAGGGCTCACCACTATATCATCATCCAAGCTGGTTAAATCAAAACAAGCAAAACCACTGGGATCAGCACACGAAAACTGGTTGTCTATTTCGTTGATTTCTGCATTTGGAAGTAAATCGTACTTTGCATCTGAAGGATCTAATATGGTGCCAAAGCAAGATGTTCCTTTATCCAGTACCGATATGATTTCTACAACATTGTTAATAACCACATCGATATCAAAAGTTATCGAAGGTGGTACCACATTATTATTAATTATCCAAGGCTGATTAATGTCTTCAAAACAAATTTGGAAGGTCGAGATTCCCATGCCAACGTTCTGATAAACAAATTGATCACCGTTCGCTAAAAAGTTTACGCAGTATGGGCCCACTCCTCCTTGAACATCAAAACTAAAATTATCTACGTTTGGTGACGAATCTGTGCACTCACCAATGCATAATTCACCTCCTCCAGTTACTGAAACAGTTGGAGTCTCCTGTAGATTTAGCACCATTTGTACTTCACTACAACAGCCAAAAGCACTAACTACTTTAGCCCATAAGTCTAAATCATCATCTGTTAAATCAATAGTAGGTCCTATTTGTGTTCCACCATTACTCGGCTCACCGTCAAACCAGGTTACCGTCTCTCCCATTGTATTTACTTCGCTATCATGCTGAGTAATATCATAATTCATGGCACTTTCATCCTCACAGCCTTCGAAGAGTAATTCTATAGCTTCAGGGGCTGCATGGAAGGTAATAGACTGGGTACATGGAGCTGGCTCCACAACACCATCACAACCCGTAACATTATCTACTAAACCTTCCAGTGTTAGAGTAATGACATCACCTTCTGACAAACAAATAATCCCAAAAGGATCGCAGGTAGGTAAAGTCACCGTTGTTCCAGTAAAACTTGGTAAACTTGCATCGGGATCAAAGCAAAGGGTGAACATGGAATTTAAGCCAACAATAGGTAAATCAAAAGGTCCGAAAGGCAATCCCAAGAAAGAAAATGAAATAGATCCTGTATAATCACCGGATCCACCCGTAAGATTAAAGCTAAAATCTCCACAACCTCCTTCACATATTTCTGCGGCTCCAGAGATACAACCCATCGGGGCATCCACAACCTCGATATCTACCTCCGCAGTACTCGTACAATCATTTGCATCAGTAACCGTAACCGTGTAAATACCATCATCTGCTAATACTGCAGGAGAGATAGTTGGGTTTTGGTTGGTATCGCTAAAGCCATTAGGACCATCCCACATCCAACTTACTCCATCCCCACCCGTTTCCATCAATTCTATATCTTGACCTACACAAACCGTTAAGTTAGTTGCTGTAGCTGTAGCGGTCGGTGGAGCTAAAACATCAATAACTACCATATCAACAGCAGTACAACCTATGACATCGGTTACCGTCACATTATAAGTACCTGCATCTGCAGCTGTCGATGGAGAAATGACTGGATTCTGATTCGTATCATTAAAGCCATTGGGACCATCCCACATCCAAGATGTGGCATCGCCTCCTGTTTCTGTTAGTTCAATATCGTCCCCTTCACAAACTTCTATATCGTTTGCACCAGCAATGACTGCTGGTTCACCATTTACTGTTATAGTCACCATATCAACGGCAGTACAACCTATAGCATCGGTTACCGTCACATTGTAAGTGCCAGCATCTGCGGCTGTTGATGGCGAAATGACTGGATTTTGATTAGTATCACTAAAGCCATTCGGTCCGTCCCACATCCAAGAGGTTGCATCACCTCCTGTTTCCGTTAATTCTATATCGTCTCCTTCACAAACATCGAGATCATTAGCTCCTGCGATTACTGCAGGCTCACCATTTACCGTAATCGTTACCATATCAATAGCCGTACAGCCATTGATATCTGTTATCGTTACATTATAGGTTCCTGCATCAGCTGCGGTGGACGGGGAAATAACTGGGTTTTGGTTTGTATCACCAAATCCATTCGGTCCGTCCCACATCCAAGAGGTTGCATCACCTCCTGTTTCCGTTAATTCTATATCTTCCCCTTCACAAACATCGAGATCATTAGCTCCTGCGATTACATCTGGTGCAGGACTTTCTGTCACTGTTACTTGTATTTCGGAAGTACAACCAGTTGTGGTATCTTCTACCTGAACCCATAAATCAATACCACTTCCTGAAGAAATATCCACGGGTGGAAATAGTTGAGTACCTGCATTACTAGGCTGACCATCCCACCAAGTAACCGTCCCAGAACCCGAAACGTCTCCATCCACTTCAGTTAGATCAAAATTTTCTAAATCAGAAATACATTCCTCGATCATCGGATCCATAATTTCTGGAGCCGGTGTTAAGTTTACTGTAAACGAACTAGAAGCGGTACATCCATTATCATCAGTAACTGTAAGGGTAAAGGTGTCACCATCAGAGGCACCCGTTGCTGTAGTACTCACCATACTTGCATCTGCGATACTGGCACTGCCATCTGTTGTCCAGGCATAGCTATCTGCATCAGCAGGATTAGTAACCGAACCATCGAGGTCTATTTCCTCTCCTTCACAAGCTGATGGAGGCGTGACCACTGTAGGTTTTGCTTCCCAGCAGAGAACCATAACATTTGAAAATGTATTTGTTTCATTATCAGCCCAATTAAGATTGGTTATAGTAAAGTCTGCATCAGTTGCCCCATTGGTACATTTTGGATTGGGATTCCAAGTACCAGACTGTTCCGCATCAGTCGTTGCAGCATCACCAATTAAATTTGCACAATCTTCAACACCATCAATAAAAACTTGCATCCACATAAAATCCCAACAATCTAAACAACCTGTTGTTAAAGGATTTGCTGGATCTCCTGCACATCCACCGCATTCATCAACTTTTTCCATATTCATACTGCCTTGCCAGGGTAGACTAAAATCATAATCAATTGAAAATTCAACTGAAGTACAATCTGAAATATCTAAATCATAATTGTCCACCAATGGATAATCACCCGGATAATTATCATCTATTTGATTATAAGATTCTCCGGTTGGATCATCTAAAATCACCGTTTGGCAATAAGAATTATAGCTTAAAAATAGAAACACGCAGGCAGTTACAAATCTCATCATTCGAAGGTTGTTTAATACACATTTATATTTAGCTTGGGGATACTAATTAGATAGATACTCCAAGTTAATAAATTGCTGCATGGGGCTGGTTGCAGTTTAATGCCGAAAAGATAGGGAAAAGTATTTAGATGTTAGACCTTAGGTTTTAGATTTTAGACTTTATGTTTCTTTAAATAAATTATTCTGCTTTAAGGAATATCTCGTGTCTAATGTCTAGGTACTTGGTACTTAGTACTTGGTACTTGGATTTTTATGAGGTTAGAGGTTAGAGGTTAGAGGTTAGAGGTTAGATGTTAGATGTTAGATGTTAGAGGTTAGATGTTAGATGTTAGATGTTAGATTTTATGGTTCTTTAAATACTTTATGTTGCTTACAAATGTCTAGTATCTAATGTCTAGTATCTAATGTCTAGTATCTAATGTCTAGTATCTAATGTCTAGTATC